>CBDDKR010000002.1:0-552500 GCA_965230345.1 Saprospiraceae bacterium | reverse complement strand
CTAGGGGGCTTCACGGCCTACCAACCCCTGATGAACTCCGAATGCCATGACATTGCACTAGCAGTGAGGCCAGGGGTGCTAAGGTCACTGGCCAAGAGGGGAACAACCCAGACCAACAGCTAAGGTCCCCAAATTATATCTAAGTTGAAGGAACGATGTGAGAATGCTAAGACAGCTAGGATGTTGGCTTGGAAGCAGCCATTCATTTAAAGAGTGCGTAACAGCTCACTAGTCGAGCGTTCTTGCGCGGAAAATAATCGGGCATAAGATATATACCGAAGCTTTGGATCCTACGGGATGGTAGGGGAGCATTGTAGTTGCATTGAAGGAGTGCTGTGAGGCATTTTGGAGCGGCTAGAAAAGCAAATGTAGGCATGAGTAACGATAAAACAGATGAGAAATCTGTTCGCCGTAAGACTAAGGTTTCCTCGATCTATGTTAATCAGATCAGGGTTAGTCGGGACCTAAGGTGTAGCCGAAGGGCGAAGCCGATGGCAAACCAGTTAATATTCTGGTACCCGCATATATTGCGATGGGGGGACGGAGAAGCGTAAGGTCTGCCTAGTGACGGAATACTAGGTTGAAGTAAGAAGGAGTTGATCCGGTAGGCAAATCCGCCGGTGATCTGAGTTACGATAGTACACTGACTACTACGGTAGTCGGTGATAATGACCCCAAGCAGACTTCCAAGAAAAGCCTCTAAGCTTCAGATATATGCGGCCCGTACCGCAAACCGACACAGGTAGTCGAGGAGAGTATCCTCAGGCGCTCGAGTGATTCGTGGCTAAGGAACTAGGCAAATTCGACGCGTAACTTCGGGAGAAGCGTCCCTTATTTCGGTAAGGCGCAGTGAAAAGGCCCAGGCGACTGTTTAGCAAAAACATAGGACTCTGCTAATTCGCAAGATGAAGTATAGGGTCTGACACCTGCCCGGTGCTGGAAGGTTAAGGAAGGTAGTTAGCGCAAGCGAAGCTATTGACTGAAGCCCCAGTAAACGGCGGCCGTAACTATAACGGTCCTAAGGTAGCGAAATTCCTTGTCGGGTAAGTTCCGACCTGCACGAATGGTGTAACGATCTGGGCACTGTCTCAGCCACGAGCTCGGTGAAATTGAAGTATCGGTGAAGATGCCGATTACCCGCAATGGGACGAAAAGACCCCGTGAACCTTTACTATAGCTTCACATTGGGCTTGGATATAAAATGTGTAGGATAGGTGGGAGACTATGAAGTTGGCACGCTAGTGTTGATGGAGTCGACGTTGAAATACCACCCTTTTTATATTTAGGTTCTAATCCCATTGAAGATGGGAGACATTGTGTGGTGGGTAGTTTGACTGGGGTGGTCGCCTCCGAAAGAGTAACGGAGGCTTGCAAAGGTACCCTCAGCATGGTTGGTAATCATGCGAAGAGCATATTAGTATAAGGGTGCTTGACTGAGAGAGAGACATCTCGAACAGGAACGAAAGTTGGCTAAAGTGATCCGGTGGTTCCGTATGGAAGGGCCATCGCTCAAAGGATAAAAGGTACTCCGGGGATAACAGGCTGATCTCCCCCAAGAGCTCATATCGACGGGGAGGTTTGGCACCTCGATGTCGGCTCGTCACATCCTGGGGCTGGAGAAGGTCCCAAGGGTTGGGCTGTTCGCCCATTAAAGTGGCACGCGAGCTGGGTTCAGAACGTCGCAAGACAGTTCGGTCTCTATCTATTGTGGGCGTAGGAATATTGAGGAGAGCTGACACTAGTACGAGAGGACCGTGTTGGACGAACCACTAGTGTATCTGTTGTGACGCCAGTTGCATTGCAGAGTAGCTATGTTCGGCATGGATAAGCGCTGAAAGCATCTAAGCACGAAGCCATCTCCAAGATGAGTATTCCATTGAGGGTCGTAGAAGACGACTACGTTGATAGGCTACAAGTGGAAGCGCAGTGATGTGTGGAGCTGAGTAGTACTAATTACCCGATAGCTTCCTTTTTATACTCTTAATAAAGACTAATCAACACTATGTGTTGACACTACAAAATTCTCTTTCTTCTTGTCAATGAAATTTTATATATAAGAACTGACGCATGAAACCAAAGACATATCTGACTAAATAGTAGTTGGAAAAAGATAATGGTGGTTATAGCGAGGGTGTTCCACCTCTTCCCATTTCGAACAGAGAAGTTAAGCCCCTTAGCGCCGATGGTACTGTCTGCAAAGATGGGAGAGTAGGTCGCCGCCTCTTTTTTTTAAGCCTTGTTAACACAAGGCTTTTTTTTTTGCTCCTATTGTAGTTCCTTTGTGCAATGATTACCAAAGCTCTATTCCGCGATGCAACTATTTTCCTCAATAAAATATCGGTCCGAAAGATACTGAATGCATTTAAAGTATTATGCTCGTATTATATTACGAAGTATACGAATAACTTGGTAATATGGGGTTACCCAATTTCTATTTCAATCGAACCCACAACCGCTTGTAACTTGCGATGTCCAGAATGCCCAAGTGGTCTTAGAGCCTTTTCAAGAGATACTGGAAATCTAAAAAGGCCTAATTTTGAAAAATGGATTAATCAAGTATCAGATCAATTAATCTATCTCATTTTTTACTTTCAAGGAGAACCATACATCAATCCAAATTTTTTGGATATGGTGGCTTATGCAAACAAAAAAAGCATTTACACCATAACATCAACAAATGGTCATTTCTTAAATGAAGAGAATTGTCGTAAGACTGTACACAGTGGATTAGATCGAATAATTATTTCTATTGATGGATTGACCCAAGAGACATATGAGTCGTACCGAAAGGAGGGGAAACTAGCCAATGTTATAGAAGGGGCTAGGAATTTGGTAAGAATTAGAAAGGAGTTAAAAAGTAAGACGCCCTACATCATTTTCCAATTCCTGGTAGTGAGACACAACGAGCATGAGATTGATCAATTGTATCAACTGGCAGATGAAGTGGGTGTGGATGAGGTTAAGTTAAAGTCAGCACAGGTGTACGATTACAAACATGGAAACCCACTTATTCCACTTAATGAAAAGTATGCTAGGTATAAAAAAAACAAAGATGGTACATACTCCGTGAAACATAAGATCGTAAACCATTGTTGGAAGTTATGGCATTCATGTGTTATAACTTGGGATGGAAGTGTAGTGCCTTGTTGCTTTGATAAAGATGCAAAATATAAATTTGGAGAGTTAAAGCAACGTTCCTTCAAGGATATTTGGCGGAATAAGAAGTACAACACTTTTAGAAAGACCATTATTAAAGGTCGTGAGCATATTGATATTTGTCAAAATTGTTCAGAAGGATGTAAAGTATTCTTTTGATTTACTATTTTAATGGAAAATATATCAAATATGAGATTTAGTGATTGGATTACGAAGATGATGTTATTAACATGCATCCTGAATATTCCTTTGTTTACTGAAGCTCAATTGGTGTTACAAAGCCCACAACTGAATATAAGAGGTACTTCATTCTATGATGTACTAATGTTGGAAGACGGAAAATCTGCAATTTATAGATCAAGTAGTAATGAGCACTTAATAGATGTATTTGATGACAATTTAAGACCCTTCCAAGAACTTGAACTGATTTTTGAAGACAAAAAGATAAATGTTGAATCGATATCAACTTATCGAAATAAAGTTAAGTTTGTTTATTCGCATAAAGCGAAAGGTGGTAATCATCAAATAAAACTTCAAAATTTCGACCATTCTTTTCTTTCGAATGATTCATCCATCGTAATTGCTGATTTTCCGATCAGACCAATTCAAGATTCCTATAAAAGTCTTTTATCCGAAGATAAAAGTAAAATGGTGTTATTCGGCATTAGATACAGCAGGGTGTTTGTTTCAGTAATTGATTACAAAAGTGATTCGTTGATGTGGTCATCTTCTGTAGAAGTGGAAGGGCGTAATACACGAGAGGATTTTCGTGGAATGGAAGTCTCAAATGAAGGGGATGTGTATTTTGTTTTGCAAAAGAATAATTCGAAGTTAAGAAAGAAAAATAACCAATTGTTTTTGTATCGTTCATCGGGTACAACAGGTGAATTTACCATATCTGAAATAGACTTATCAGATATTGTTACTTCAAGAATTAGACTTTCTTACGATGATCTTTCTGATCATTTGGTAATTGCTGGTCTTTATGGGAAGCGCAGTAGGACTGATCTCAGAGGCTATTTTACTTCATTTATAAATAGTATGGATGCGGGTAAGACTTATTTTCATGAGTTTGAGTCTGATATCTACACCGAACTTTTTGGCATGAATCCCAAAAAGAGACAACGAATATCTGATTTTAATGTAGAAAACATTATTCATAGACAAGATGGAGGTTGTATACTCATCTCTGAGTTTTCTAAGGAGTTTTTGCGCCGACCCGCATATGCTTCATCAGCTTTTAATTACGCACAAGGAATGAGAGGTTTTGTGGATTATTATCATGAAGACCTTATTCTATTTAGTGTTGCAAAAGATGGAGTTCAGGATTGGAGAAGAACATTGTATAAAAAGCAATTTAGTCAGGATGATGGTGGAGTATATTCTTCTTTCTTTTTGATGACAAATCCGTCGAGAATGAAAGTTGTCTACAATGATGAAATCAAGGATAATAATACGGTAAGTGAATATGTGTTAAGTCCTTCTGGTCGATATCAACGGAATGCAATATTAAATACGGAGTATCAAGATTTTCAATTGCGCCTGAAAGATGCTATTCAAGTAAGCAATCATCAAATAATTGTACCCAGTGAAAAGAATGGAGAATTATCATTAGTAATGATTGATCTTTAATTCTTTTTCGACGGGTGCACGTGTTAATCCAATACCTAGAATTAGTCTTTTAATTTCTATTGCCAACGTCAATCTTTTTGAACATAGATCGAATAGCTGAATATAGGTTTTATATAGTAATGATTTTAAAAATCTTTGTTTGTTAAACTGTTAGAAAAGCTTACCTTTGCGTTTCGGATTTTTGAACAGAATTTAACAATATATAATATGGCGTTAATAGGTAAAATCAGACAAAACTTCTGGTTAGTATTGATTGTTCTCGGATTGGCCTTGGCTTCATTTGTAATAATGGATATCATGGGCTCGAGAAATGCAGGTGGTTTGTTTAATCAAACTACTGTAGGTCAGGTAGGAGATACAAAAATTGAGTATAGTGATTTTTCAAGAGCAGAAAACACAATCTTCTCTGGAAATACAGATACCTATGGTAGAAGAAATGCAGTATGGAATTACTTGGTTGAAAAAGCAATCATCGACGAGGAAGCAGATGATTTAGGAATTGGTGTAAGTACGGAAGAACTAATGGATCTTCAGTTTGGTACTAATCTTTCTCCAGTCATTCAGAACAACTTTAGAAATGCTCAAACTGGTCAAGTCGATCGTCAACAATTACTTGACATCAAAAAGGCAATTGAAAGTGGTGAAGGGTTAAATCAGCAATTCAGAGAATTCTGGGCTAGCCAAGAGCAACAAATCATCAAGAGAGCTAAACAAGATAAGATTAACGCTTTAATTAGTAAAGCCATTTATACTCCAAGTTGGATGGCCGAAGTTGGAAATAACTTAAATACAGAGAGTGCAACTTTTGAGTTTGTTAAAGTTGGTTATGATAAAGTCTCTAACAGTGATGTACAAGTTTCTGATGATGACTATAAGAACTTCTTGAATAAGAATGCTTCTAAGTATACGAATAAAGAAGAAACTAGATTAGTTGACATTGTCGTATTTGATGTATTACCAACTGTTCAGGATTCTCAAAAAATCAAGAGCGAATTAGAAAAATTGGCTGTTGATTTTAGAAATGCTCCAAACGATTCACTATTTGCAACCAACAATAATGGTGGTTATTCTACAGTATTTAATACTCCTGAGCAAATGCAAGGAATATTAAAGGATTCTGTAGTGAACCTTGAGGAAGGTGAGACTTTTGGGCCATACCTTGAAAACGGATATTACCAAGTAGCTAAGGTTGTTGGCAAAAGAGTTGTTGCGGATTCAGCAAAAGCTAGACATATATTAAGATCTGTAACAAATAATGATCCTGCTCAATTGGCTGCTGCAAATACATTTATTGATAGTTTAATGAATGTACTTGAAGCAGGGACAGCGGAATTCGATTCTTTAGCTATTAAACATAGCCAAGATCCTGGATCAGGATTTAAAGGTGGTGATTTAGGGACATTTGCTCAGGGAACAATGGTTGGACCATTTAATAAGGTTTGCTTTATTTCTGGAAAGATAGGATCACTTCACAAAGTGACAACTCAGTTTGGTGTGCATTTGATAGAACTTCAAGATAGAGTTTTTGATAATCAAGATCCAAAATTTCAGATGGCTTTAATAGGAAAGCCAGTTGTTCCATCTGAAGAGACTCAGATTGCATTGGAAGAGAGAGCAGGTGAATTGATGAGGTCGAATAGAACCCTAAGTGCACTACAAAGTGCCGTTGAAAGCGACGCTAGCTTAAATCTAGAGACAAGTAGAGCTTTAAAAGAGAATGATTTTTCTGTGGCGAATTTGGGATCTGGTGATGAGTCAAGAGCCATTGTAAAATGGGCATATCAAGCTGCTCCAGGAGAAGTAGCACCAAGTGTGTATACATATACGGATAAGGTTAACTATTTCAATAGTAAATATGTTGTTGCTGCTTTAAAATCTATTCAAGCCCCAGGTTTGATGTCGATTGAAGAAGCAAAGGTTTCTTTAAAAGATTTAGTCTTAAATGCAAAAAAAGCGGAAAAGATCAAATCGTCTATTTCCGGAACGGATCTAAATGGAATTGCTAGTCAATATGGAACTGTTGTCGATACTGCAAAAAATGTTTCATTTAATGCAGGCTTTATAGCAGGACATGGTGCAGAACCAAAGGTTGTTGCAAATTTATTTTCTGTAGAGCAAGGTGAGACTGTTGGACCAGTAGAGGGTAACAATGGGGTTTATGTTGCTAAAATGTTATCAAAGAATCCTTCTATTGCAGGAACAAATGTTACTCAAATTAAGAAGAATATGAACAATACGTCTAGAAGTCAAGTTAATTATAGACTTTGGGACGCCATTAAAAAAATGGTTGGGTCAGAAGACAATAGATCGAAGTTCTTTTAATTTAGAACTACGTTCACAATAAAACAAGAAAGAGCCATTATCAATTGATAATGGCTCTTTCTTGTTTAGAAAACTATGAAACCTTAATGGATTTAACTATTCATGTTGATTACTAAGGATTTGTGGTTCCAAAAGTTGAATAAATACTAGGGGGTATATAGTATAGTTTAGGGTAATTATTGTGTTGAAGATTATTGATGAAATTGATGGAAACTAAAGCATAGTGTCCTCTTAACTTCATTTCGACAAACTTTGTAGAGATAAATTCAAAAGATACCTTATCTTAACCAATCAAAATGTATTTTACAATTATAAAATACTGTATTTATAAAATTAACCAATAAATAAATTTTAGAATGGGGCAAAAATTAACTCTCACCTTTTTATTTGCGTTTCTATGTCTGGGATTGCAAGCGCAACATCAGACTACCTTGGATCAAGCTCTGAGGTATTTAGAAACAAATTCGAAAAATCTGAAATTATCTGCGGATGATTTAAAAGAAAGCCAATTGTCGTATCAGTACACTGATCGTTCAACTGGAATTACACACATCTACTTGAATCAAAGTATTGATGGTGTACGTATTAAAAATGCAATATTAAACATTACGTTGAAAAATAACGAAGTGTTTAATGTTAGCAGTAGTTATATTCCTGAAGCAAAAAAGCTTGTTGCTAATCAAGGACGATCAACTATTGATTTAGAAAGAGCTGTAATGATGGCTGCGACACATTTAGGTGTTCAAAACGCAGAACAGCCAGAGGTTATTTCTAGAGATGGGAACAGCTTTAAATTAGCTCCAACTTCATATGTTAACAGTGAAATTAACGTAGAAAAGGTATATTCTTATGTTAATAATGAACTTGTACTTACATGGCAGGCGACACTAGATATGAAGCAGAGTGCGGATTACTGGGAAATAAGGATGAATGCTGGCAATGGAGAGTTTGTTGACAAAAACAACTTGACTGTTTATTGTAGTCATCACAAAGGACAGTATACTAATCATAACCATGATTGTAATGCGCATAGGGTAGCACAAAAGGAAACTTCTTCAATTAGTTTAGAAGAAGCAATAGCTCAAGGTGTGCCAAGTTACAAGGTTTATGCACTTCCAGCAGAAAGCCCAAATCATGGATCTCATGAGCTAGTAGTTAACCCTCATTACACTACAGCATCTCCATATGGATGGCACGATACTGATGGTGTTGATGGTGCAGAATTTACAATAACTAGGGGGAATAATGTATTTGCTTATACGGATGTAGATGATGATGATTCTCCAGATGCCAATATTGCTCAGCCTGATGGTGGAGATGAGTTGGTGTTTGATTTTAACCATAATCTTAGTGTAGAGCCAATGGATAGTCCTGATGCAGCACAGGTTAATTTGTTCTACATGAATAATATGATGCATGATTTGATGTATTTGGTTGGGTTTAACGAAGAGTCTGGAAACTTCCAACAGAATAACTATGGTAATGGCGGTTTGGGTAGTGACTTTGTTTTAGCTCAAGCTTTTGATGGATTTGAATTACAAACGCCATCTCTTAACAATGCGAATTTTTCTACTCCTGGTGATGGATCAAGTGGAAGAATGCAGATGTTTTTGTGGCAAGCACCTTCTGGAGACTTGTTCGTAGATGAACCAGCTGACCTTTCTAGATTTTATGAACATTCTAATACTGATGGAAACTGGGGCGCAGCGATTCCTGGTGAGAATGATCCTCCAGTAACTGGAAAAATAGAGGTTGTTAATGATGGCAGTTTAACCAATCCAACTACAGGATGTCAAGAAATCGAAAATGATTTAACAGGAAAGGTAGCTCTTATTGATAGAGGGTTATGTGATTTTAGTTTGAAAGCATACAATGCCCAAACGAAAGGGGCCATTGCTGTAATGATATGTAACATTGAAGGAGTAAATGGAGGTGATGGAGAAGAGTTTATCAATATGTCTGGAGGAGAAAATGCAAATTTGGTCAATATACCAGTTGTATTTTGTAGAAAAAGTGATTGTGATGCAATTAAGATTTCAATATCTAACGATGTAGATGTACAAATTACCTTCCAAGTAAAAGAAAATGATGGTCCGGAATATTTAGATGGTGCTTTTGATAACGGCGTAATTGCACACGAGTTTGGTCATGGTATATCAAATAGATTAACGGGTGGTCCAAACAATAGTGGTTGTCTTTCTAATGACGAGCAAATGGGAGAAGGATGGTCTGATTTCTTTTCATTGATAACAACAGTTGAACCTGGTGATAAAGGTGAGGATGCTAGAGGAATTGGAACATTTGCAAATGGTGAAGGTACCGATGGTAGAGGAATTAGAAGATATCCTTATTCTACAGACATGGACATCAATCCTCAAACTTATGATGACATTAAGGGTACCACAGCTCCACATCCACTAGGTGAAGTATGGGCAGGTTGTCTTTGGGATATGTATTGGAAAATGGTTGATCAATATGGATATAGTGATGATTGGGAAAATCTTGAATCAGGTAATGCTAGAGCCATAAGATTAGTTATGGAAGGAATGAAACAACAGAGTTGTTTACCTGGATTTATTCAAGGTAGAGATGGGATTTTGAAAGCAGATACTCTATTGTATGGAGGCGAAAATGCTTGTTTGATTTGGGAAGTATTTGCTAGAAGAGGTGTTGGTTTTTTTGCTGATGGTGGAAGTACTGATGACAGAAACGATGGTGTTGAAAACTTTGAGACATTTCCTCCTTGTATTGCTGAATTGAAGATCACAAAGACAATGACTGAAATTGTTAAAGGAGGAGAAGATATTCAGGTGACCTTAAAAGCTGTTAATCACGTAGCTCAGACAATGAATAACGTTGTTATTACAGATGAAATTCCAGAAGGAACTTCTTACGATGCAGGTAGTGCTTCAATGACAGGTTCGTTAAATGGAGATATTGTTTCATTCGAATTAGGGAATATGGAATTTGGTCAAGAAGTTACGATTACCTATAACTTGAAGACTGATGCAACTAAAAACTCTGTTCGACTAGAGTTTTATGATTTTGAAGAGGATTCAGATGAATGGACCCTTAATGTTGATGAAGGGTTTACTACATGGTCAACAAGTTTTGATTTATATAAATCAGCAGAAACATCATATCATATTGGTGAAGAAGAAGCGGATAATGATCACTCTCTAGTTTCACCAGAATGGACTATTTCTGGTACTAGACCAGTACTTAAATTTTGGCATAAGTATGAGACTGAATCGGGAACAGATGGTGGATTTGTTCAGATCTCAACCGATGGTGGAAAGACTTGGGGATTTACCAAAGAGGATGATTTCTTAAGAGGTGGATACAACAGTATTATTAACTATTCTACTTTGGCTATTCCAGCCCTAGAAGGTTTTACTGGATCATCGCAAGAAGCTTTCATCGATTCGTACTTAGACTTAGAGGATTACATAGGTCAGGATATTCAGATTAGATTTAGATATGGATCTAATGAAGAGGTAATAACCGGCGATGCCTTTGGTGGATGGTATGTTGATGATGTTGAGCTAATGGATTTATTTTCATACAAAGGAAAGGCTTGTATTATGGATGAAAATGGAGAAAATGGAGCATGTACACTTCCAGTTGAGACCATTTTGGATTCGGATGGCGAATCTTCAAATGAAGAATTGGGAGTTAATAACTTTGGTGTAGAGGTCTCTCCTAATCCAGCAGATGATTATTTCCAAGTAGCACTTCAATCTAAGACAAAAGAAGATGTTCAATTGACTTTGGTTTCAATGGATGGTTCTGAGGTGTTTAGATCGACGGTTACAATTGGAACAGAACGAACTGCTCACACTATTTATACAAATGATCTTCCTTCAGGATTTTATGTATTGAACATTCAAAATGCGAATGCTCAGTACTCTGAAAAAGTAGTAATAAAATAAGATCGTCTTCAAGACGCAATAATTTTAAAAGGTCTGGATTCATACAGAATCCAGACCTTTTAATTTATATATGATTCAACATACATTGTATAACAAACATAGTCCTGCCAAATAAATTTTTTGTACTAGTTTATTGTTAGAATTGGAATGGCAATTTTTTTGAGTGGTAAGCGATTATAGATAGGAATGATTGTGATTCATTTTCTTTTCTTCAGTAGCATTTATCAAATATTATATATATTGGCGAAGTTATCAACATTTATGTACGTTGATTTCGTTTTTAAGACGTTGGGTAAAGTAAAATCTCGATAATAAATGAGTATTCCTGAGTTAAGGTATGATATTACAGAAGTGAATGATCGTTTGATTCAATTAATTGATCATTGGATTGACAATGTGAGGAGTTGCATTGATTCAGGGGATGATGATTATATTACGGAGAGTGCAGTATTATACATGATTACAGGAATGGTAAATGCTATTGAAGAATCTGGAGATGTTCATTCTCAGTATAATATTCCTCCGGTCCTTAAGAGATTCTTATTGCTTATCAGAGATAGCAAATTACAAGAGGAAAAGGCTAATGTTAGATTTCTTTTGAATCAGGTAAATGTTCTAGATTACAAGGATTACAAATGGTCATTATTTACCAATCTCGTGGCAGCTGGAGTGCATGTCAAGAATCAGGTAAGATCATTGTATAAACTTAATTTGAGCAAAGAAGATTTAGAATGGTACAATGAAGTGAATACACCTTGGACAACTTATCGTAGTCAATTTTTTGCCATTTATGATCAAATAAATCAAATTAAAGAAAGCTATGATGACTTACTTGTACTTAATTCACGAATAGGAGAAATCATATCATTGTTTGAGGAAAATTTAAGTCATTCTCAAAAGGTGATTGAACTAGCCGATGGCTCAATAAGATCGTTAAAGAAGGTAGCTGTTCAGGAATACAAAGATGTATTTAGTTTGTTGTCTGATTGTCAATTGATCAACGCAACGGTTCAAAAGTATCCAACCATTCCTAATAATCTTGATGTTGAAGTTGAACGCCTGATTGGTGAATCAAAAGAAAAATTTAGCATACCAGTTGATACAGTTGGAGGGCAAATTGAAGTAAAGTCATTGATGCTTAGGTCAAGATTGAAAGATTGGCTGCATATCGAATTATTACCAGAAGTATATGAAATTTGGGAAGTAGTAGAAGAGGTCGTTTCTATTATTAAATCTGGTTCTGAGAATATTTTGAATAGATTGACCTTGATTCAGAAATCGGAAGAAAAAGAACATAATTTCCAGTTTTTAAAGAAATCTGTAAAACGCATCAATGAACTGTCGACTAATAATATTCAACATACAAAATCTCAAATTGAGTATTTAAGGCATAAAATGTTATCAAACTTGTCTGTTATTGCAATAATGGATTCGAGTGTGGAGTTTTTGCCTTCGAATAGAGGCAGTAGAATAGATACTGCTTCCATAGAAGAGAGCCCGTTGGTCAAGGGAATGAAGAATGTATTTGAAGCGGGGAGAGTTCGCATTAATCGATATTTGGATACATTGCTGGATGATCATAACCCTAGCGCTTCTGAGCTTTTGATCAATCAACTGAAGGATACTCAACTTAATAAACACAATGAGTACAACAGTATTTTTTTGACAAAGTCTTTTTCTGGGAAGTCCTTTTATGTTCATCGTGAAGAGAAAGAAGCTGTTGTGGCCAATGCCATTGAATTATGGCTTAAAGGTTATCGTGGGGGATTATTGGTAACGGGAACAAGGTTTAGCGGGAAATCTACATTTTCATCAGCTATTCTTACCAACCATAAAGAGATGCCTTCTGTCAAATTAGAGGCTGGAAAAGAGTTGTTTTATAATGGTCGAAACTTAGCACCTACACATAATCTTGAAGAAGCTTTAAAGTTTGTCAAAAAATATTATGCAGATACAAAAACCATAATTTTAATAGATGACTTGTTCTCATGGCAGGATCAAAAAACTAATTTTGTTACCAACGTTAAAGCACTGCTCAAATTTATAGATTATAACCACAGTAGATATTTTGTAATTACCGCTTTGGACCGTTGTCAGTTGGAGCATTTTGATAAAAACCTCAATATATCGAAATCGTTTAACTCCTTAATTGATGTAAGCGAACTGAAACTAGACGAGTTTTATCGGATCATAGATGTAAGGCATGGTGCTACTCATAAGAATATGATTTATGGAGATCATCAATTGGTATTGCCCGAATTATTCAAAAAGTACATCAAAATGGTCTATAGAGAATGTGAAGCCAATGTTGGAGATGGGCTTCGATTATGGGCATTGGGTGTCTATGAGGATGATGGAAACGTAAGATTTTCTAAGCGAAATGGGGTAGAGTTGCCCGATTTTTTTGATGAGAACAACACAATCCTTTTAAAAGCAATTGCCCTCAATAGACATACTTCCGAGTATCGGTTACGCAACATTTTGGGCCCTTCATTTAATGAAAAGTATAAAGATATATTGATGCGGATGATTAGTATTGGTATAATACAACGGGACATATACAACAATCTTGTGTTTAATGAGTCTATAGCTAATCAAATTTGTGATAAGTTAAAAAGTGAAGGATACCTATGATTGAAACATATCAAACGTTGGATCTAGTAAAGTTTTTGCTTTACATCATATTGTTTTATGGTTTACTAAAGTTCATCTTATTTGCTTTAGGAGATTGGGTGACACGATCAAAAATACGATGGCAACAGGTTTGGCTCAAAAGACTTCAAGTTTTGATAAGCCCTATTACTATGGGGTTTGCAATCGCGTATGGACTCCTTACCAACCCTTTGTGGACTTTAGTGGCATTAGCAGTGCTTTATTTCGCTCTTAAAAAATATGTAGCAAATTATTTTTTAGGCATTCATACCAAAATAAATGAGAGAATTGGCAAAGAAACCAATATTACAGTAGGAAGAATATCAGGTAATATAAACTCATTTTTAACATTGGGATTATGGATTCATACCAATAAAGGCTTGCACTTTATTACATATGAACAATTATATAATGAAGGATATACCATCAACGATAGCAATCATATTTCGACTTCATTTTCTGTGGTTATAAAGTTAGAAGAGGATATTGATACCCAAAGGGTTCGCGATATGGTCATCGGTAGTCCCTTCCTTGATAGTGATCAAAAAATAGTATTTTCGCAAGAATCAGATAAGTTATTTATTAGAATAAACTTGCGTAATAGAGAGTTGTACAAAGATTTTTTATTGTACTTACAGGAAAATGGATTTACAATTATTAAAAATTAGGCATGGAGTTATTTAGTTCATATAATCTTATTATTGGCGCATCGTTAATTGTAATCCTATCTTTTTTATTCGGAGAGTTAGCAAAAAGGACCAATGTACCATCAGTATTGATGTTGATTGTACTTGGAATCGTATTGAAATTAGGACTGGATGCTATCGGAGGTGGAGATTTTAATTTTATTCCTATCCTTGAAGTAATTGGTACAGTCGGACTTATCATGATCGTACTTGAAGCCGCTTTAGAGCTGGAATTGGATAGCGATCGAATGATACCAATTCTTAAAGCATTCACCATAGCTTTGCTTTGTTTGGTGGCATCGACCTATGTTGCAGCGTTGATATTGCATTACTTCAAACCAGAAATGACGTTTCAGCAAGCATTTTTATATGCGACACCAATAAGTATACTATCCAGCGCAATTATTATTCCTAGTGTTTCGGGGTTAAGAAAGGATAAGAAAGAATTTCATATTTATGAAAGTACATTTTCTGATATTCTTGGTATTCTAATGTTTTATTTTTTGGCTGGAGGATTTGAGGCTGGAAGTATTTCAAGTCCTACTTCTTTATTAAGTAATATAGCCATTACAGTTATCATATCCGTGATTGCGAGTTATTTGTTGGTATTATTGTTTCAGCATATAAAGAGCCATGTGAAATTATTCTTACTAATTTCTGTATTGCTATTGCTGTATGCCGTTGGTAAGAAGATGCATTTGTCTTCGTTGATTATCATTTTGATCTTTGGATTGATGATTGCTAATATGGAGTTGTTTTTCAAAGGAAGATTAGCGAAATATTTGCATCTTGAAAAAGCAAAATCAATATACGAAGGACTTCATGTTATTACAATGGAGACAGCTTTTGTGGTAAGAACATTTTTCTTTGTGATCTTTGGATTGACGATTTCTTTATCTTCATTACTAGATGTAAAGGTGGCAATGATTTCTTTTTTGATCATCTTATCCATTTATGTAGTAAGGTTTGTACTGTTGCGTTTGTTTATTGGTCAGAACATACAACCGCAATTATATATAGCTCCTCGTGGATTGGTAACGGTTCTTTTATTTTATGCAATACCAGAAGAGGCAATGTTCCCAGGATTTGATAAAGGAATATTACTTTTTATCATCATAGGCACTAGTTTAATTATGACTTACGCCTTGATAAAGGATAAGAACAGGTCTCAACAAAGCATAAGTAAAGCACTATCTGTTCCAGTAGAAATGAAGCTATGGGAACCTCCTAAATTGGAAGAAAAAGTGGACCACGGACACAAATCAAAAGAAGAAGAATAGCTTTTATGGATTCAATTAATCCAAAGTTTTCGATTAAAAAACGAACTGTTCGGACCAAACATCAATTGGTTAATGGACTTAAGCAAAAGAACAAGTTTATACTTAGTGAGGTTATTACCTTGTTAGAAAGTGAAGATGTTGAAAAAAAGACATTAGGCTTAGATGTGCTCAAAGCATTGTATACTACGGATGAAAAGAAGTCCATAAGAATTGGAATTACAGGATCTCCAGGTGTTGGCAAAAGTACCTTTATTAATGCTTACGCTAGGTTTTTACACGAACAAGGAAAATCTGTTGCTGTATTGGCTGTTGACCCTACAAGCCAACCTACATCGGGTAGTATTTTAGGAGATAAAACCAGAATGTCGGATTTAACAAACCTAGAGCGTGTTTATATTAGACCATCTCCTGCGGGAAATGTTCTCGGGGGTATTGCTAAAGGCACAAGAGAAGCAATGACAGCTTGTGAATTGGCAGGTTATGATGTGATTTTGGTGGAAACAGTTGGTGTGGGGCAGTCAGAGCACCTCGCTACTCAGATGGTAGATGTAACCATTTTATTATTGCAGATGGGTGCAGGTGATGATATTCAAGGAATTAAGAGAGGAATTATGGAAATGGCGGATTTGTTTGTTGTAAACAAAGATGATGGTGATCACAAACCTTTAGTCAATAAGGCATTGTCCTACTATAGGCAAGCTCTTTCTTTTATAAAACCTAAATTTGATACTAAATATGCCAGAGTATTATCTTGCTCTTCACTTGAATTTAGAGGATTTGAAAAGATAGATTCTTCGATACAAAAGATTTTTCAATTTCTTGAGAATTCGGGTTTGCTAAAAGAATGGAGAGGAAAACAGAATGTAGTGTGGCAAAATATGATGTTGAGGGAGTACGCTATTCAGAAAGTAATGAGCCATAAATCGTTTGCTACAATTAATAGAAAACCAATGAATGATATTGATGTCTTGGAGAAGTTTACTCAGTTTAAAAACAAGCTGGATGAATTATTTCAAGATTAGTGTTTTTTGTATATTCTTTATAGCAAGAATCCAAGGACAAAAAATTACGAAAGAATTTATTTCTCCTGTTGATCATCAAATCGTTTTAGCAGGTTCCTTTGGAGAGGTTAGATCCACACATTTCCATTCGGGGTTGGATATAAAGCCATATAGTAACTCGAGCGTAGATTCGATTAGAAGTATAGGTTTAGCCTATGTCTCTAGACTTAAAATAAGTCGAACGAGCTACGGTAAAGCGTTGTATTTAGATCACCCGAATGGTTATACTTCGGTTTATGCACACTTGTCTGAGTTCTCTCCAAGATTAACGGAATTTGTATTGTCAAAACAAAGGAATGCGCAGGCTTATGAAATAGAAATCTTTCCAGCACCTGGTGAATTGATATTTGAAAAAGGAGAGGTTATAGGTATTATGGGAAATACTGGGAGATCTTATGGCAAACACTTGCATTTTGAAATTCGAGACACTTATAGCGAAGAACCTATTAACCCAATACTGTTTGGTATTGGTCCGAATGACTCTGTACCTCCAACTATCGATCGTGTTGGCATCTATGGTCTAGGATCGCAATACGAAGTTTTGGATAGGAAATCCTTCATTCCACAAAAGAAGTTGTATCAAAAGTTAATTCATTCTACTAAAGCTGGTATTGGCATAGTTGGATTTGATCAAATGGATGAGGCGACTAATAAAAATGGTATATATGAATACAAGGTTTTTGTTGACGATACATTGTATTATCATCAGGTCATGGATCGGGTAAATTTTGAAGAGATGAATCAAATCAAGGCTCACATAGATTATCCCACTAAAACAAAAAGTAAAATAACTTATGCCTTAGCATATCAATTACCTGGTAACGACCTTATGGTTATTGATTCTTGTCGAAATAGAGGTGTTTTTTCGGTGTTCCCTGATAAAAGTAGACATGTGAAAATAGAAGTTAATGATTTCGCTGGGAATATTAAAAAAGTAGAGTTTCAATTGCTTGGTTCTATGCTCAAAAAAAGGAAACCAATCAACGGTCAAAATAAATTATACACTTTAAAGTTTGACCAGAAACATACCATTCAATCAGATGAAATAACTTTAAACATACCTTACCAAGCTTTAAGAAAAACGGAACAAATAGAAGTGAAGTGGGATAGCCTTTCAAAACAGTACACTATAGGCAGTAAAGATGTCGCTCTTTTGAAAAAAGCTAAGTTGTCCATAAAAACCAATACCCAGAAAGATGAGAATGTAATTTTAGTACAATTAGATAATGGAAAAATGGTTCATTACGGTACTGAATGTAAAGGAGGGTATTGTACATCTATGATTGGTTCTTTGGGAGAATATCGGATATATAAAGATTCTATTAAGCCTGAGATTATTCCAGAACATTACCCCCAAAAAAACAATGGTCGGTATAGTTTTATTCTGAAAGACAATGTTGTGACTAAAGGAAATGCCAAGCCACTAGAATATCACGTTTTTATTAATAACCTTTGGATACCATGTGAGTATAAATCACTGGAGAAAAGATTGTTTATAAACTCGTCTTGGGTAAAAGAAAACGATCAAATTAGAATCGTAGCAAAAGATGGATCCAATAATGAGTCTACTTGGATCAATTATTAATGATTCCCATGCAAGAATCATTAATAGTGATCGATTCAACGGTCAGAACAGCGTATCAATTATATTTTACTAAAACAAATAAGAAGGAAGATTAATCGTTATCTTCTTCTGTCATCTTACTGGCGTTTTCAGCTACTTGAAGGCTTTCTATTATTTGAGTGATTTCTCCATCCATGACTTTATCAAGACTGTACAAAGTCAGGTTTATTCGATGATCCGTAAGTCTGTTTTGAGGAAAATTGTAAGTCCTGATCTTATCCGACCGATCTCCCGTTCCTACTAGAGATTTTCGTTTTTCTTTTTGCTCTCTATAGGCCTTTTCTTTTTGGGACTCTTGAATCTTTTGATATAATCGCTGCATTGCGATCTCTCGGTTTTTATGTTGAGATCTAGAATCTGTACTTTCAGCAGCAATACCTGTAGGAATGTGGGTAAATCTAACACCGGATTCTGTTTTGTTGACATGCTGTCCTCCAGCACCACTCGATCGAAAAGTATCTGTTCTTAAATCGTCTTTTTTTATGTCAATATCTTCGATATCATATTTCGGAAGAATCGCCACGGTTGCTGCAGATGTATGCACTCTTCCTTTAGTTTCTGTCTCAGGAACCCTTTGTACTCGATGTGCACCTGATTCAAATTTCAGTTTGCCATAGACATCACTACCAAATACTTCAAATACAATTTTGTTGTACCCTCCTGAAGATCCTTCATTGATATCGATAATCTCCATTTTCCATTTTTGTGTCTCGATGTATTTGCTGTACATTCTGAATAAGTCTCCAGCAAATATACTGGCCTCATCACCTCCAGTACCAGATCGTATCTCGACTACTACATCTTTTTCGTCTTCTGGATCTTTAGGGATCAACAATACTTTTATATTCTCTTCAAGTTCTCCTTTTTGTTGTTTGAGAAGAGGAATTTCTTCTTCTGCCATTTCTCTTATTTCAAGATCTTCATCTTGTAACATCTCCTTGGCATTGTCCAAATTGTCCAATATGTTTTTGTAGGTATTGTATGCCTCTACAATAGGTTTTAAATCACTATATTCTTTATTGGTTTTGACAGCAAGTTTCATGTCTGATTGTAATTGCGGATCAGACAACTTTTCCTCCAAATAATGGAATTTTTCGACAATAGATTCTAACTTTTGTATCAATGACATTGATTCAATTCTTTAGTTAAGGACAACAAAAATAGGTAATAAGTTACAATTAGAACTTTCTACTATAATTAGGAGATTCTTTTGTAATAGTAATATTGTGTGGGTGACTCTCCGTAATACCAGAACTTGTGATTTTGACAAATTCAGCCTTTTTAAGGTCTGAAACCGTCATCGCTCCACAATATCCCATGCTTGCGCGCAATCCTCCTAAGTATTGAATCATAACCTCATTTACAGTACCCTTGAACGGGAGACGTCCTTCTATTCCTTCAGGAACTAGTTTTTTGATGTCATCTTCCACATCTTGGAAATATCTGTCTTTTGAGCCCAATTCCATTGCTCCAAGAGAACCCATACCTCTATAGACTTTAAATTTTCTACCTTCATACAGTATTGTTTCTCCTGGTGCTTCTTCCGTACCTGCAAAAAGAGATCCAGCCATAATGGTACTTGCTCCAGCTGCTAGAGCCTTAGCAATGTCACCAGTATATTTTATACCCCCATCGCCGATGATTGGAATTCCAGTACCTTTAAGACCTTCTGCAGCATTCATAATAGCAGTCAATTGAGGAACACCAACGCCCGCTACAATTCTAGTCGTACAAATGCTTCCAGGTCCAACACCTACTTTAACTCCATTTACGCCTGCATCAGCCAACGCTTTAGCTGCGGCTCCAGTAGCAACATTTCCTCCTACGATTTGTAAGTCAGGGAATTGTTGTCTTAGTTTTTTAATAAGTTTTAATACATAGACACTATGGCCATGAGCGGTGTCAACACATACCACATCTACACCAACGTTTACAAGGGCTTCCACTCTCTCAAAAGTCTCTTCCTTTACTCCGACTGCTGCTCCAACAACTAGTCTACCGTGAGAATCCTTACTTGAGTTAGGGTAATCTTCTAACTTCATGATATCTCTAAATGTGATCAATCCGACCAAGGTGCCTGAATTGTCTACAACTGGAAGTTTTTCGATTTTATGACGTTGAAGTATATCTTTAGCTTTGAACAAGTCTGTACCTTCAGGCGCAGTAATTAGATTTTCTTTGGTCATAATTTCGCTGACCTTTCTCCCCATATTGGATTCAAATCGAAGATCTCTATTGGTAAGAATTCCTATGAGTTTATTATTTGAATCTACTATAGGGATACCACCAATTTTATAATTCTTCATTAGTTGAAGAGCATCAGAAACCAATGCATTGGCGGTCAATGTAACAGGATCAATGATCATCCCGCTTTCAGATCTTTTAACTTTTCTTACTTGTTCCGCTTGATCAGCAATAGACATGTTTTTATGGATGATTCCAATTCCACCTTGTCTAGCTATGGCTATGGCCAGTCTATATTCCGTCACTGTATCCATCGCTGCAGATACAATAGGAGCATTGAGGATCAAATCAGTTGTGAGATGACTGGATACATCTACTTCTCTAGGCAAAGTTTCTGAAAATCTTGGGACTAAAAGCACATCGTCAAAGGTTAGAGCCTCTTGGATGATTTTTGAATGATATGTATTGTTCTGTTCCATGTGCAAAAGTAAAAAGCTTTCTTCTTATTCGTAAATAAAAAATAAAAAAAGGACGCAAAAATTAAGAAGTACTCACATTGTGAAAATTAAATACGTTATATGATTAGCGAAGGTGGCTTCGAAAATGTTATGAGAGGTATTTTTAATATGTATTTTTTGTGTGAAACATTTTAGATGACTGGGGCATACTAATATATGAATTGATGCTTTGATAGTGAGTACAATAAAGAATGTAATAAAGATTACATATAAAGAATTTATAAATTTGTTATTTTACATCGAAAAGGTGAATATTTCATGATTTACCTCTTATTTTTGTGCTTGCTTTGAAAAGATTTTATTGGAAGAATGAATAGTTAAATTGTATGAGCTTATGAATAAGCTTTTAGTTGTATTTTTTGTTTTAACAGGTTGTTTTGGGATTTCGGCTCAAGACTATAGGACGATAGATGGTTCCAATAACAATATTGCTCATCCTAGTTGGGGAGAAACTGATGCTCTTTTGAAAAGAGTTGCTCCAGCTGATTATATAGACGGGATTGAAATCCCAAAATTGGATGAAACTTTTGGAAAGCCTAATCCTAGGGAAGTTAGTAATTTGTTGTTTGATCAACCAGAATCTATATTTAATGAAAGAGCATTAAGTGATTATACTTGGTCTTTTGGTCAGTTTGTTGACCATGATTTGACCTTTATTTTGGATGATCATACGGAGTCGCTTCAGAATATTGTCGTTCCTGATGACGATCAATTTTTTGAAATGGGTAGAGTAATACCTATGTCTAGGTCTTTGAAAGCTGAAGGAAGCGGTTCAAGTGTAGACAATCCAAGAAATTACAACAACAAAGTTACTTCGTATCTTGATGGTTCTGCAATTTATGGCTCTACCGATGTAGTGGCTCAATGGTTGAGAACAGGAGAAGATGGAAAACTTAAAGTAAGCGAGGGGAATTTATTGCCTTGGAATACAGCAGATAGCGAATTTAATACAGGTACAATTGATCATTCTGCTCCTGAAATGGATGATCCTACTAGAAGCTTAAAGAAATATTTCGTTGCAGGTGATGCACGTGCAAATGAAAATCCATTACTACTATCTTTTCATACATTGTTCGTACGGGAACACAATAGAATTTGTGATGAAATAAAAAAGGTTAATCCATTTTGGAGCGATCAGAAAATTTATGAGCAGGCAAGAAAGAGAAATGTTGCTTACTTGCAAAATATAACTTTTAATGAGTGGTTACCTTCTATGGGAGTAACACTTCCTGAATATAGTGAATATCAGGATGATCTTCAAGTTGAGATATTTAATGAATTTTCAGCCGCGGCATTTAGATTTGGACATACGTTGATTAACAGCAATATGATTCGAATGGAGGAAAGTGGCGATTTGATTGCTAGAGGGAATATTTCCTTAAAGGATGCTTTTTTTAATCCATATGCCCTTGTTTTGGCAGGTGGTGTTGAACCATACTTGCGAGGTATGGGCACCCAAATGCAACAGGAAATGGATTGTAAAGTAATAGACGATGTAAGAAACTTTTTATTTGCTCATCCTGGTGCTCCAGGGCTAGATTTGGCCTCAATTAATATTAACAGAGGAAGAGAAAGAGGATTGGGTGATTTTAATACTGTGAGATCGTTTTTTGGTTTGCCTAAAATTCCTTCGTTTTATGAACTAACAAAAAATCAAGAAGAAGCCATCTTACTTGAACAAGTTTATGGACACATTGATAATTTAGACCCTTGGGTGGGGATGTTAGCTGAAACACATATGGAAGGTGTTTTGATGGGGCGATTAATGCATGTCATCGTAAAAGATCAATTTCAACTGTTGAGAGATGGTGATCGATTTTATTTTGAGAATGATCCATTCTTTGATCAAGATGAGATTGACGCCATAAAGAATACTACATTACGTGATGTTTTGATGCGTAATACCAATATAGAGTTGATGCAAGAGAAGGTATTTACTGCGATGGATCACGATCAGATTCCTACAAATCCAGAGTTAATTCCAGTTGAATTTGAAGCTAAAGTTAACCCTACCGTCGTTTCAGATTACATGAAGTTATCTTTATTCTCTAATGGGGAAAGTGATATTACGATTGAAGTTATTGATATGAATGGACGAATCGTAAAGACTTTCGAACATCAGATAATAAAAGGGGAAAATCAAATCTACTTAGAAGTTAGTGATGAATGGCCGATCGGTGTTTACAATTTACTCGTTTATAATTTGAAGTCTTATAATATTGTGAAGTTTGTTAAGGTTTAGATCTTAAATTAAACTAATATTACAAAATCATGGATGTCCTTCTTGTTTTTACTGTGCCCATGTGGGCTTAGTATTTTCCAAACTATTCCAAGTTCATCATTACATCAACAGTACCTAATCAGTTGGAGTTGAGTTATTTTAATTTGTGATTCTTCCATCGATTATGTGAAAGAAGCCAAAAAGAGGGAAAGGCCTTAATGTCTTTTTCCAATAACGATACATATTGAGCAAGTATATCCTTCGAGGGATTAAGTTCGGTAAAGGACACTTTGTATTTTTTGTTTTTTGGTAGAATACTTAGGTTTATGTATTGAATATCAAATTTTTGGCCTATTCGTTCTATTCCTTCGTGCCAAAGCGTTTGAGTTTCAAAGAACGGAACCCATTTCCCATCTCCATTAAGTGCAGGACTTTGGTCATTAATGAATATGAAAATAGCGTTTTGGTTGGTGTAAAATTGTTTGAATATTTTCTTCATTGGCACGAGTTCTAAACCAAATCGATTTCGATACTTTAGTACAAAATCATCAATATTCGTGTTTGAAATGGGTTGGTATACACCAATTACCTTTCGCTGAGATATAGAAGCAAGGATTGGTATCACCAATTCCCAATTTCCAAGATGACTAGCAAGAATAATAGTATGTCTATTGTCGAGAGCATTTTTCTGTAAGGCTTGACTATTAACAAACTCTAAATTTTGCAGAATTTCTTCTTTGGTCAAATTTAAGGACGAAATGATCTCTGATAAATACCTCCCTAAGTTCTTATAATAAGAAGACTGTATTTTCTTCATTTCCTCAGGAGACAAGTCGGGAAACATGATAGAAAGATTATTTAGTATAACCTTCTCCCGGTAGTGTAGTATTGAGGAAAGTAATGTGTTGCTAATCGAGCGGATTACACTTGGGGGCATCCAAGATAGGACTTTTGCAACAACATTTAGATTGATCCACTTCATGTACTATAACGAATTCGACATTGATTAGAGGCTAATGTACATAATTAAAAAATAATGCTGATATACACTAGTAGTAGAAGAGGAATGCCGATTATTTTAAGTGTTCATCTCTCCCTAATTACAGTTTGGCATATAATTTGAGTTATTAGTTCAGCAAGACTAATATTGAATGGAAATACTGAAGATTGGATTTATTGACAAAGAGATATTATTGATACAAGGGATAGTCGCATTGATGAATTCCAACAATATTTCTGGATTTAATAATATCGGTCATTTTACTTCGCTCAGTGAGTACTTAGAGGATTGCGATGAAGATTGCAATTTGATCATAACGGATTTGAATATTGAAGATGATGATGTAGTGGATCATGTTCCAAGGATAAAAAAGAAAAATCCTAATTGCCGAGTAATTGTACTCACCAATTACGACAACTATAAGTTGGTGAGAGATATGATGAAAGCTGGTGCGGATGGCTATTTATTAAAGAAATCTTCCTTTGGTGAATTAATTAAGTGCATCGAAGAAGTAATGGATGGACACGCTCATATTGGCAATGGATTAAAACTTACTCCTTCTCGAAAACTGTTTAACTCAAAAGAAGAAGAGGGTTCAACAGAGGAAAATGTAATTCGTAAATACGAAGATAGATTTCAAGTTCGACAAAAATTGACAAAAAGAGAATTAGAGATTCTCAAATTAATCACTCAGGCTAAGACCAATAAAGAAATTGGCACTGAGTTGTTTATAAGTGATCAAACAGTTGGTGTTCATAAGAAGAATATAATGAGAAAATTGAATGTTAGAAGTACAATTTCACTCATTAAATATGCAATGGAACAAAACTTGGTATGATTTTTGAATTTTAAACTTACAACAATAGTAATCTATACTTTTTATCCCCCTCAAAAGGTTTAGATGAATTGCTTAAACATGTAAAAAGACTTTGGTAACAGAGCAAAATGGTTACTAATTAAAAAAATATGTTTAAAACTAAAAACCGAAATTATCTCATGAAAGTGGAGAATTTTACACAGAACCTTGGTCGTCTGCTAAATCGATTTAGTTTGGGCGCCTTTATTTTGATAGCGACATTCTTTTCGACTGAAGCTATCGCGCAATGTCCTTTAGCCTGTAACAACAACGTTCAGGTCTCAATGGATTTAGATTGTAACGTTGAAATAACTCCCGACATGATGTTAGAGGGTCAGGGAGTTAATCCTATTTGTGATTACGTGGTAGTCGTTTTGGATGATAATCATCAACCGATTCCTGGTAGTCCTTTTGTAGGAAGTCAATATTTAAATCAAACATTAACAGTAGAAGTCCAAGAGGGACTTAATTCTTGTTGGGGTAAGATTAAAATTGAAGACAAAATGCCTCCAATTATTGATTGTCCTGGTGACATTACATTGGATTGTTACGATGATCGAACCTTTACTAATCCTCCAGCTACAGACAACTGTGGTGGAGTAGTAACTGTAAAGGAATTGTCAAATGATGTTGATGATTCAGCATGTACTGGTGATACTACAGCAGTAAGAATCATTAGATATCAGGCAACTGATCAAAGTGGTAATAAGTCAGTGGTATGCGAAAGAAGAATCTACTATATCAAGATTGGTATAGGCGATGTCGTATTTCCACCAAATTTAGATGATGTTGAAGAGCCAGCATTAGAATGTGACAGCAATCCAAATGACAATGTTAGCCCTTCATGGGATGATAATGGTGATGGTTATCCTCAACCTGAGGAGTCTGGTGTTCCTGAAACAGTAGATGGCTATCCAATTTATCCAAACAATTCTATTTGTGAGCTGAATACAACGTATTCGGATCAAGTATTGCCTATTTGTGAATCTAGTTTCAAAGTATTACGTCAGTGGGTTATATTAGACTGGTGTACTGGTACTGTTGAAAAAGAATTCCAAATCATTAAGGTAATTGATGATAGAGGTCCTATCGTAACTTGTTCTCAAGATGGATTTGAAGTTGATGCAGATCCTTACACATGTGAAGGAACATTAGTTGTACCTCATCCTATTGAGATATTTGACTGTTCAAGTACAACATATACTATTCAGTACCTATTGGCTGATGATAATGGTGGTGCACCTGCTAACGGTGTCTACATTGACGATAACGTTTATGAAATTACAGATGCACAAGGAAATTTTGTTAGATACGAAATTAGAAATCTTCCAGTTGGAAGGACTTGGTTAAGATATATGATTACAGATGCATGTGGAAACTCAACTCCATGTTTTACAGAGGTTGACGTAATAGATAACGTACCTCCAGTAGCAGTATGTGATCAATTTACAGTGGTAACACTGACGAATAATTCAAATACTCAAGGTGTTGCATGTATTTATGCTGAAACATTCGATGATGGATCTCATGATAACTGTACTCCAGTAGAATTGGATGTAAGAAGAATGACTGGTGGGTGTGGACAAAGCACAACTCAATACTCTGATAAAGTTTGTTTCTGTTGTCAAGATGTTGGAAGAGATTTATTGGTAGAATTAAGAGTTAAAGATGGTAATGGATTGTATAACTACTGTATGGTAAATGTAACTGTACAAGATAAGACAGATCCAATTATTGAGTGTCCAGATGATATTACTATCGATTGTGAAGATGATTATACAGATTTGGATTTGACAGGTAGAGCAACTGCATTTGATAATTGTGGAACTCCGTCTATCACTCACAGTGATAATACGACTCCAGATCAGTGTGGAGTTGGAGTAATCACAAGAACATTTACAGCTACAATTGGTAACTCTACGAAGACATGCAATCAAAGAATTACAATTTATGACAATGATCCATTCAACTCAGGTGATATAAACTGGACAGATGTTCGTGATAGAACATTAAATGGATGTATGGATATCGATACTGATCCTTCTGTAACAGGTAGACCAACATGGAATGATGATCACTGTAGCTTAATCGCTGCTTCATACAAGGATCAAGTATTTACATTAGTTGATTCTGCATGTTTCAAGATTTTAAGAACTTGGACGATTATTGACTGGTGTCAATTTGATCAGAATAACCCATATTACGGTGGAACATATTCAAGAACACAAGTAATTAAATTGAACAACAGTGTTAAGCCAGAATTTACAGATTGTAATGATAAAACAGCTGACGGTTTTGGTGAAAATTGTGATGGATTCATCGAATTGATCAATAATGCTACAGATGACTGTACACCTTCTGATAAGTTAGAAATATCTTACAGATTAGATGTTGGAAATGATGGAACTTATGGACCTTGGATTAGAAGCAATGATGCATCTGGAAAGTATCCTGTTGGAAAGCACGGAATTATCTGGGAAGTTGAAGATCTATGTGGTAACAAAACAACTTGTGAATATCACTTTGATATCTTAGATAAGAAAAAACCTACACCATATTGTTTGAGCGAAATTACTACTGTGGTAATGCCTTCAACAAAGATGATCGATATTTGGGCGTCTGATTTTGATCAAGGATCGTTTGACAATTGTCCAGGAGATGTTAAGATTTCATTCTCAACATCAGTATTAGATACACAAAGAGTATTTACATGTGATGACTTGGGTGTGAATAACCTAGAAATGTGGGTTACAGATGCATCTGGAAATCAAGATTTTTGTACTGTGAAAATCAATATTCAATCAAACGATGGTGATTGTGAAGGTTCAAGAGTTGCAGGTAGAGTAGCTACAGATAGTGACTTAACTCTAGATGGTGTAATTATTACCTTAGAAAACATGTCTAGTCACGAGACGGTTGTAAATAGTACAAACGATTCTGGATTGTTTAACTTCGAAGGGCTAAGTTCTGGTACAGCATATATGATTGATGCAGAGAAAAACGGTGACTACCTTAATGGAGTATCAACATTAGACTTAGTATTGATCCAGAGACACTTGTTGAAGATTGAAGAATTTGAAAGTCCTTATAAGTTGATCGCATCTGATGTGAACAATAATGAAAAGATCTCAACTTCAGATTTAGTAGCTTTAAGAAAGGTAATCCTTGGTTTAGAGGATAAATTTGAGAACAATGATTCATGGAGATTTGTAAATAATCAAGAAGTAATGCATGAAAATAGTCCATGGCCATTTTCTGAGCAGATTGG
This sequence comes from Saprospiraceae bacterium, assembly GCA_965230345.1. Taxonomy (GTDB): domain Bacteria; phylum Bacteroidota; class Bacteroidia; order Chitinophagales; family Saprospiraceae; genus JADKBO01. The sequence goes on along the minus strand of CBDDKR010000002.1, from coordinate 524,108 downwards.
GTTGATGTTTGAAGGAAACGACAAATTAAACAATGACTTTACAGCCGTGAAAATTGGAGATGTTAACTCTAGTGCAACAGCTAATGCTCAACAAGAAGAAGTTGAAAGCAGAAGTAAGTCTACTATGGTATTGACTACGAATAATATGAACTTCACAGGTGAAGAGTTGATCAGAGTTCCTGTTCAAATTAAAGAAGCGAGTGAAATCTATGGATTCCAGTTTGGAATTGAGTTTAATACCGCAGCACTTGAGTTTGTAGGAATCGAAGCTAGAGGAATTGAAATGACTGAAGCAAACTTAGGATTGAATGATCTTGAAAGAGGAATGGTGAAAACAAGTTGGAATCAGGCAAATGTTGTAAGATTTGACTCTGATGAAACACTTTTCGATATTGTTTTCAAGGCTAAGAAGTCAACTCAATTAGAAGGTAACCTAACTATTGCAGAAGGTTCTATAAAATCTGAAGCTTATGATCATAATTTCGAAATCATGGATGTTGAGATCGAAGTAAGATCATTGGAAGTGACAAGTGGAGTAGAGTTGTTCCAAAACACACCTAACCCATTTGACAATACAACTACAGTAAGATTTAACTTGCCACAGAATGGTAAAGCAACATTGAAAATAGTAGATGTTACGGGTAGAACAGTGTACAGCAATACGAATGAATATACAAAGGGTGAAAATGCAGTACAAATTTCAGCAGATGAGATTAATGCAAGTGGAGTCCTTTACTACATGTTAGAAGTAAACGGTAAGACTTCAACAAGAAAGATGATTTTAATTAGAGAGTAGTTTTAACTTAATGAGATAATTTCGAGGGTGCATACGCAAGTATGCACCCTTTTTTATTTGATGAATTGATGCGAATATTGCATTTATCCAAAATAGTTATGGATGTGTGCAACATCTGTAATTCTGAAACATATTGATATCTAAGACTCTCAATAGACCAATTTTAACGGATAAATTGTTTTTATTGATCTCCAATTGAAAATTGGCTCGCTATTTGCTACTCTAATACATAGGGAATAATATCATATGAAAATTGATGTTTATTTCCTGAAATGTAGACAAGTTTGATTAGGTTTTTAACCATTTTAAACGTTGTTTACATATTTAAAATAATGCTTATTTTTGCTTTTTAATTCATAAAAGAATATTCTCCAACATGAGAAAATACACACTTTTATTTTTTATGCTTCTTGGGATCTTTACACATGTTAATGCACAGCTAAATGTGGATTTTTCCGGAAGCGATGTTAACCCCAACGAAACCGTTGAGGTTGATGTTAATGTATCTGATTTTACAAATTTACATGGGGTTCAGTTTTCTATAAATTGGGATTCAATGGTTCTTCGATATGAGAGCATATCGAATGTCACTACTGATTTAGCCAATTTTGATGCAGCAGGAGCAATTGGAGTTCCCCCAGGAAGTGATATCGTACAAGGACAACTTACAGTGAGTTGGTTTAACGCTCAACCACAGAGTATACCGAATGATACAAGATTGTTTACCATAATATTACGAGCTGAAGATGTGCCATGTGATTCTACTGAGTTTATTGTCTCAGGAACTCCAAGAGCTATTGAGGTAACAGATGCTAATTTTATGAATATTGGTGCTGTAGCTCAACCTGAAAAGATTAAAGTAAATGGTCCAGATTGCCAAGGTGGTGGCGGAGGAGGAAATGAAGATGATTTGACTTTCAATATAGCCGAATATTCTACTCAGAATGGTCAAGAACTTTGTGTTCCTATCACAGTAGAAAACTTTACTAGTTTTAATGCTGGACAAGGAAAATTCAGCTGGGACCCTGCTGTGTTAATGTTTGATAGAATTGAAAATATTGTTGGAGGAATTTACAACGATAATCAAACCAATGTATCTAATGGTGTGTATAATTTTATTTGGGAAAATTCTGACCCATCTATGCCAGTATCATTGAATGATGGAGATACTTTTATAGAAGTCTGTTTTGATGTAATTGGAAGTACTGGAGATATGTCAGCAATTGATATGTCTGCTTTTGCAGCCGATTGGGGATTCACTGATGAAACTGGAGCAGAACCACCTGTAGTCTTAAACAATGGTAAGGTGACAATTTCTGATACTGAACCTGTTGTACTTAATATAAGTGATGTTACCATCGATCAAGGTGGAACAGGGTGTGTAAGCATTAGCGTAGAAGAATTTATAATGATAAATAGTGTTCAGGGAACATTTGAGTGGGATGATGCAATAGTTGATTTTGAGAATACTGGAAGTTTTAATTTAGCAGGACTTAAAGCAGCAGATTTTAACAGTAACCTACAAAACAATCAACTTCGTTTGACTTGGACTGCACCAATTGCGGAGCCAGATGGTGTAACAGTTCCTGATGGTACAGAAATATTCCAAATTTGTTTTGAAGGAGTTGGACCATGTGCTGATGAAGGAAGTTCAAGCGTTAATATTGTAGATGTAAGTCAGTTTAATATTGAAATCACTCAATTGGTAGGAAACAATCCTACTCCAATAGCTTATGTCATCAATCCAGGTATGGTTACTATCGCTCCATGTCCTGCAGGATGTGATTTTGTTAGTAAAGAAGATGTAGATTGTAATGGTGAGAATACAGGAAGTATTATTGTAAATGTAGATTCTGGATCTTCGACAGATTGTAACTGCGTTTGGTATAAGGATGGATCTACAACACCGTTTATGACTTTAAATGCACCTAATTGTAACTTGATTAATGTAGGAGCTGGTGTATATAGAATGGAAATGGTTTGTGGAGGTGAAGTCGAATGCTCGTTACCTCAAGATATTACAATAGATCAACCTGGTGCCATTAGCATAAGTGAAGCCATTACCAATGTAGGTTGTGGAAACGAAAAAGGAAGCATAGTACTATCTGTAAGTGGTGGAACTCCAGATTTCCAATACCAATGGAATGATCCAGCTAACTCAACGACTAAAGATGTTGATGATTTAGATCCAGGAATGTATACCGTAACGGTTACAGATGATAATATGTGTACTGCAACTAAGGATTTTGAAATTACAAATTCTGTTACGCCACTTGCTGTAGTTATTACATCTAAAAAGGATGTATCATGTAATGGAGGTAACGATGGAGAGATTGTAATTAGCATTACCGGTGGATGTCCACAAGGTGGTAATTATATGGTGTCTCCAAGTGATTTAACGAATCTAACTGCAGGAACTTACAATATTACGGTTACGGATTTTTCTAATCCAGCAATGAATGTAATGATATCTGAAACCATTACAGAACCTGATGTTTTGACTGTGACGGGTACGACAACAGGATCAATGGGCAATGATGGTTCTATAGATATTATGGTTGATGGTGGTACTCCTAATTATAGTATTACTTGGACTGGAGGTATTGCTGATGGTGAAACAAATCCTACAGGATTAGCTCCGGATACTTATACGGTTTCGATAGAAGATGCAAATGGGTGTACTGTTTCTGAAGATTTTGTTGTGCCGGATATTAGTGTCGGAGCTGAGTTGGCATTATCTAATGTGTCTTCAAGTGATGCTACTTGTAATGGTGAAGAAGATGGGGCGGTATTTGGATCTGTATCAGGTGGAGAGCCTCCTTATAGTATTGAATTAAAGGAAAACGGAAATGTTGTTGCATCTACAAGTTTGAGTTCTGCAAATACATTTATGCTAAATAGTATACCAGCAGGCAATTATGAAGTAGTTGTCACTGATAATGAAGGTGACAGTAAATCTGAACAACTTGTTGTGAATGAACCAACGGCATTCTCTTACGATGTAGACGTAGATTGTGCTAATGGAAGTAATGAAGATGGTAGTGTCGACTTAAGTGTAGCTGGAGGAGCAGGTAATTTTAGTTTCGAATGGAGTACTGGTGAAACGACAGAAGACCTTAATAATGTTGGTGTAGGGACATATTCTGTCTTAATAGAGGATGGTAATGGATGTCAAGCCATCGTAAACAATATTAGAGTTACAGATTGTAATCCAACAAATTGTTATGAAGCTATAACGATTATAACTCCAAATGGTGATGGTGTTAATGATGTATTTGTGATTAATTGCGTAATGCAGGAGAATGCAACATTAAGACTTTACGATAGATGGGGTAAAGAAGTATATGCTCAACCGAATTACGATAATACTTGGGGAGGAGTAGATATGGATGGTGAAGCTTTAATGGAAGGTGGATATATGTGGTTACTTGAAGTAACATTTGGAGATGGAAGTCGAAGAGTATTTGACGGAACAGTAACAATATTAACGGACAAGTAATTAATCGAATAAATAAACCATTGGTTTACTAAAATATAAATGATGAAAAAGATTTTTAATATAGTTCTTTCATTAGCATTTGTTGCAATTGGATATTTTAATGCAAATGGACAAGCTCACAGATATTTTGATGAAAGGTATATTTCTACCCACGCATATTTAAATCCGATTCTATATAATGCAGGTGCAACTGCTTTCCATCAAGGACACGAATTGCTTGTAAATTACCGTAATAAGTGGTCTACATTTGATGGAGCTCCAAAGACAATTACACTTGGTTACGATGGTGTATTGATGGACCGATTGGGAATTGGTGCCATGTTCTTACAAGATAATTTTGGTGCACTTAGAACGACAAAAGGACAATTGTCTCTGGCTTATCTGATTCCAGGTGATAAGAATAGTTTGAGTTTTGGTTTGTCAACTGAGTATATCCAACATGGTCTAAATAATAATGTTTCCTCGGATGAGATATTTGATCCTAATGACCCAGTTTATAGACTGAAAAATGAAGGTGCTTCGTTCTTGGATGTGTCTTTTGGTCTTTATGGTAAGTATATGAATCAATTTACTTATGGAATTGCACTTCCTTCGTTGATCTCATCTCGTATTGATGACGATGCGGATAATGATAGAGAACTTGGATTTATCGTTAATCTAGGATATCAGTTGAAATCTATTTCTGGAATTAGTGTAGAGCCTTCAATCATTGTTAAAAAGTTAAATAATGTTCCTACACATGTTGATTTGAATGCCAAACTAGGATTCTTAGATGATAAATTTACAAGCGGTATATCGTATACTTTAGGAGCAGATAAAAGACTAGGATTTTTGATTGGATTTAGAATAGATAAGGTGAATGTATTTTATTCATACAATACTTCTATGCACGATTTCCAAGATTACAATAATGGTTCTCACGAAGTTTCTGTAAAACTTACATTGGGCGCCAAAAAGAAAGAAATGCCTGCGGTTGAAGAGGATAAGATGATGGGAGAAAAGATGTAATAACAGTTGTATAAAATATAAGTTGAAGAGCCCGCTCCATTTTGGCGCGGGCTTTTTTTGTTAATTACATTTATATTCTATTGATGGTAATCCTATTGAATTAAAGGTTACAAATGAAAGAATTACTGTATGTTTTTTAGAACATGATTCATTTAGATTGCGTACAACCCGTATTACGAGTTTGGGTTAAATGAAATGGACTAGCGCTGTGAAAGGGTGAGTTGACGAAGTCAAATCGCATGGCATCATAGAATAAAGATGACAAATGAGATTTTGACCGAGCGCATAGCGAGTCCTGAAACATAGCGACCCCGACTTTTTCGGGGAAGGCCCACAATGGTTAGAAACAAAGTGGAAGACCTTGTTGACGTTTTTCTGTTTCAGGAAGAATATCGCAACTGTCCCAAATTCCAGTGCAAAGTGTTTGGGCGTAAGTGGGAAGAAGATTCCGGTCATTCATGGCTTTAGCGGCATTATCAAAGTTGTAGTGCAGTGGGTGAAATAAAGGTTCATTATTTTGAATGGTACAAAACCAAGTATGTGGATTTTTGTCGTTTGCGGGCATGCCGATTACTCCAGCATTTATCCACTTTTTATTGTCGATTTGGTCAAAAAAAGGTATACCTGAATGTCCAGCCAAGACAACATCAGCTTTAACGTGGTCTAATATTTTTTTCTTTTTAGAATGCGAGGTTGACTTGAATATAAATTCACTTGTATTCTCGTATGATCCATGCAAAACATGATATGAGGTATTACCTAGTTGAAATTGCAACTGTTCGGGCAAATCAGAAATATACTTCAAGGCGGTTGATGAAATACGCTCTTGAACATATGGAAACCATTGCTTTGAAAAAAGATCACAACGACTTCCGTCATTGAAATTGCACCCACAATCTAATAATTGATCTCGGAGGCTAATTTCTACATTACCTGCTATGACGTGTATGCCCCACTCTCTTACAAATTGATAAGATTCTTCAGGAAAAGCACAATAGGCGGATACATCTCCTGTGCATATAATTTGCTCTGGAAAAAATCCTAACTCTTTCGCTTTAACCCGCAAAGATTCCAAGGCATGGAGATTAGAATAGGGGCCACCAAACACCAAAAGTTGATCGGTATCGATATGAATGGTTTTAACTTTTGGCATAATTGGATACATATTTTGGTGTAAAATACAATACTAAAACCATGATAGAACCTAAAATGTTGACCCATAATAGATCAGCATACTTTCCTATGAACGGAGAGTGAAGATCGATATTGAGGGTATATAAAACTCCAATAACGATTCCGCCAATAATGGACAGGTAATATGAGGCTTTCGGGGCGTTATCATTCCAGAAAAGGAATATAGGCATCAGACCCAATACCATTGTGCCACTAATGGTTGTAGCTGAAAGTATTTCAGCACCCAAGAAAATAGGAATGGTTCCTATGACGACTAAAAATATCATAGCTAGTCTTCCTTTGGATATGGAATAGCTATTGGTCGAGGAGAGATCCAGCACCCAAAGTTTAGCAAATGAATTGAAAGTGGAGTCCAAAGTAGATGCGGCTGAAGTGATCATGATAAAATTAACAACTAGGGTCATTCCCAGACCCAACAATTTAGCAACTTCTACAGGTGCTTGACCTGTTAAATCATGCACTTTCCCATAGATTCCTACAAAACTGAATAAGATGATTGACAGTCCCCCGATTACAGCAGCCCAAATAAATCCCTTTAACGTTGTTTTCTCATCTGAGATAAAACCTCTGTCTGTCATGACCGGATCGTGAAATGGATAGCTAAATATTTGAATCAACCCAACCCAAAGTAAATTGATTCCTCCTGTCATTGTCCAATCGCCCGAATGCACTATGGATGAAGCACTCATCTTCGCATCAGGCAGGATGGAATACAAGATGATGCTCAAAAGAATGACAAAAAATATCATTTGGATTAAGTCCGTCAATAAAGAGCTGCGCATACCTCCTTTGAGGGCGTAGATTAGTGTGAGCAATGTAAATATCACGATGGAAGAGAAATAGGGTGTAGAACCCGAAGGACCAAAATAAGAGCCTATGACCATAGTATTAGACCAAACTTCATTTAATAATCTAAACCCAATCAGAACGGAGAATAACAATAAAGATTTTTTGCCAAATTTAGATTCTAAAAAGTGATGAATCGATTGAAAATTGCCTTTGGTTCTTAATCGATAAATAATGATTCCTGCAACAATAAAAGAGAGGTAGTAGGAAGCATAAGCAATTCCTCCTACTATCCCGAAACTGAGGCCTAAATTGGCGGCATTGGTCAAAGACTTGGAGAACAACCAACTTATGACCAAGCTAGAGGTTAAAATCCAAAATCCAGGACGTTCTTGTGCTTTGCTCCCTTTAAAAAAGTCCATTTGATTTTTGACCCAAGGAGATAACCAAATCAAAAAGAGCGATGAGCCTATGACAAGAGCCCACTGTAATATGATACCTTGATCCTTCAAATTATCCTTTAATTATCCCACCAGACTGGAGCATTTATACTGTTTCCATTTGTTGCAGATGCGGCCTTGTTAAAGTTAACATTGTTGGTAGCTTCTTCGTCAATGGGGTAGGGCATTCGAACAGGAATCAAGTCATTGTTAAGACTCGCCGCAAGGGTCTTAAGAATAGGAAACCCGGTACGTCGATATTCAATCCACCCCTCGTAACCGTTAATGATACTTGCTAACCATTTTTGGGTAATGATTTGTTCCAAGGCATTATCGTTTGTATTGAAGACAGCGTTACCATCTGTAAGGTAATCGGTTGGTAAATCCGTTTGCCAGTATTCGAATGCTTGACGAACACCTTCTTCATACAATGACTGGGCATCTAATGAAATCCAATTTTTTTGAGCTGCTTCTGCAAGCAAGAACTGAACTTCCCAAGAAGTCATAAAATTAGCATCTAAGAGACCAGTTTGCTCTCTAAAAACCATTCCTGTCAAAGAATAGTCAGCCAAGGTTATGGAAGTGTTGGACGCATCTTGTCCATTTAACAATCCATTGAAGTCACCACTGGCTTCAGCTGGTCTAAAGAAGGTAGCGACCCTTGGATCATTGTAATATTCCATGGCCTCTTGAATGGTTTCGGACATTACAAAAAGGTTGAAATCTCCAACTCTCGCAGTAGCCATTCTAAAATTGTTAGGAGGAGAATTTGTGAAGTCAAATGTAGCATTGTCGGAATTCGAAGTCATGTAATTTCCTTCGTTAATCAAGTCGTTGAGTGCATCTTGTACATCGACTTTATTAGAAATTCTCATTAAGTACTTTAAGCGCAGAGAATTGGCAAATTTGATCCAAGCTTTAAGTTCTCCTTGATACAAAATGTCTCCTTTGAGTGACTCTACACCCGAATAATTTGTCATCGATTCCACTGCCTTTTCCAGATTGTCGAAAATACCTCCTTCACCTAGGTAAATATCTTGTTGGTTGTCGTATTCTGGATGTATGATGCCTTCTTTGCCTTTCAGTGCTTGACTATAAGGAACGTCTCCAAAGATGTCAGTTAGCATGGCCGTCATATAAACCTTCAAGACCAAGGCTGGACCTTCGTATACCTTATGTGCCAATTGAGCTTGAGCTTGATTTAAGAGTATTTCATTGTCCCGTAAGTTGGTGTAGATAATTGGCCAGGGATTCCCTCCAATTTGAGGCTCCGATAGGCTGTGTCTGTCAAATAGATTAAAATCTACTTCTGTAAAGTATTGCCCAAGTAGATTGCCTGCAGTAAAGCCTTCAAAAGACATTTGCTCTCCGAAATCATATATGACTTTTCGTAACAGAAACTCTGGCTCTGCTGAAATAGGTGCATTTGGATTGGTATTGATGTTCTCAAAATCCTTGGTGCAAGAAGACAATACAAGGATGAAGAATATGCTGAATAGTGTTATAATATTTTTCTTCATGATCATTGAAATTATAGTTGGATGTTTAAGGAGATACCAAAACTACGAGCGGAAGGATAGGACATATCTTCTACTCCATTTACGAAAGTATTGCCTTGAACGGCTAATTGTTCGGGGTCAAAGTGTGAAATTTCACTCCATGCCCAGAGGTTTCTTCCTATAAGTGATAGTTTGATGTTTTCAAAATTTCTCAGAAAAGAACGATCCAATTGATTTCTGCTAAAAGTGTATGAGAGTTGCACTTGTCTTATCTTAAGATAGGAAGCATCAAATGTATTATTCTCTTCGTGATTTCGATCGTAGTACTGTCTATAATACTGTTCTGGACTAATGGCAATATTATTTTCTACGTATTGAGGATTTTCTTCGGTTCCTACATTTAAAACACCGGGAAAAATCAATCCTTCTTCTGGCCTAAATTCGGTTTCTTCCAACTGTCCTGCTACGCCTGCCAATGCTTGGGTCCTAGATACTAGTTCGCCGCCTTGTCTCCAGTCGAGAAGAAAATTCAAATTCCAGTTTTTATAAGTAAGCTCATTACCGAATCCAACAATAAAATCGGGATTGTAATTACCCAATTTTTTTAGCGTGTTATCTACAGTGAGTTTACCATCTGGAGTGATGATGAAGTCTCCATTTTCATTTTTAGCATACCCAGTCCCCCAGAGGTCACCAATTTCACCACCTTCCTCTACGATAAAGTAAACCGTTTGATTAGGATTGTCATAAACTCTTGAATAAGCAAGAGTCAAAGCACCGGCTTCTTCTGGCAATTCTTCCACTGTACTTTTAGAAGTACTAAAGTTGACAAAGCTTTTCCATTTGAAATTTTTGCTTCTAATAGGTTGAGCTGTAGCCATAATTTCAATACCTGAATTTCTTACAGCACCTCCATTAACTACTCTTCTTTCGTATCCTGTTGACTGAGCGATAGGAAGGGAGATTATTTGATTTTCATTGAGATTATTGAAATATGTAGCATCAATCGAGAATCGATCACTCAGAAATCTTAGATCAGCACCAACCTCAATAGATGTAGATTTTTCTGGTAATAGATCTGTGTTGGCTATAAAAGGCTGGTCAGTAAATGTTGGATTCGAAGCATATGATGTTGATGGTAGAAGAACGCCTACTGTTTGATAAGGGTCGGTGTCATTACCTACTCTTGCCCAACTTCCTCGAATCTTGGCGAATGAGATATATGACGGCAAGTCTATTATATTTGACAATACGAGACTTGTAGAAACCGATGGATAAAAGAATGATGTATTAGCCGTAGAATTTGGCGTAGCCAATGAACTAGACCAATCATTTCGTCCAGTAATATCCACATATAGGAAGTCTGAATATGATAATTTTGCCAGACCGTATAAGCTGTTTATCCTCTTTTCTGCATCGTATTGAAAACTTTCCAGAGGTGAAGCAGCATTGGTCAATTTAAAGACTCCGGGTTGGGCTAAACCAATGGCCTGAATCTGAAGATTGGTAGATTGTTGATCCATCCGATTTCCTCCAAAAGAAAGGTCAATACCAATTTTTGAAAAGTTATTCTGGTATCTAATCAAAAAATCCGTATTGGTTTCTGTAAAGCCTAAATTGTGTTCTGCGTATGCGCCGTTCTTAAATCGATTACTGCTAAAAGCTCTTTTAAACGTTCGGAGTTCGTTAGAGCGATCCAAGCCTGTTCTTAGCGTAGTACTCCAATGTTTGTCCAATTGATATTCTGCTGAAACATTGCCAAAAATGCGGTGTCGATCTAGAGCATTTTTATTCTCTAAAAGAATTAGATAAGGGTTGTCAAAAAAGGTATAGTTGAAAGAATATTGTTGAATTCCCTCAAGTCCTGGTTGCCAATACTGTTTTAATGGATCAAGGTTGGTTTGTCTACCCAACCATGCCACAAGAGAGTAGTTTATGTTTTCCGAACCATATCCACTTGACGGTCTGTTGTCAGATTGCGTATGAATATAAGAGGCGGAGGTTCTTATTTTTAGTTTATTATTAAGATTAAATGTCGTATTTCCTGAAATGGTATTTCTATCTAGATTCACGCCTGGTATATAGGAGTCGCTATGCATGTTAGTTAGGGAAATATAGAAATTTCCAGAGTCGTAAGTTTGACTAAAGGAAAGGTTGTTGGTAGTAGTTGTCCCAGTTTCATAAAAATTTTTCAAATTATCAGGATTAGATACAAATGGAGTAGGGGTAATAGGAAGACCGCCGTGTACAGCCACATCTCCTCCTCGCACTATTCTACCATCTGGTAAAGTGACTGGACTGTCATATTGTGATATTAAATGCCCCGCATCTAGTTCCGGACCATAACTATATGTTATGTTATCATTGGTTCCCCCACCAAGCCCATCAACAAATTCGAATTGTCCTGAATTGCCCTGACCGTACTTGTTCTGGAATTGAGGCAATCTAAATGGTTGGTCGATAAATAAGGAAGAGTTAAAAGAAACACCCAATCCCTTTTGTTGACTTCCATTTTTGGTTTCGATAATGATTACACCATTTGAAGCCCTACTTCCATACAATGCAGCTGCACTTGGACCCTTTAATACAGAAATTGATGCAATATCATCAGGATTGATACTCATAACTCCGTTACCAAAATCTACTTCTTGAAATCCAGCTGCTGCTTCATTGGTAACATTGAGATTCGTTTGGTTGTTTATGGGTGTTCCATTAACTACAAATAATGGATTGTTGTTGGTAAATGAAGATTCTCCTCGAATGGTAATTTTTGAAGTCGAACCTACGCCACTGGCTCCTTGATTGATCGTGACTCCAGCTAATTTTCCACTGAGATTGTCTAAAAAATTAACCGCCTTTACTTCAGCGATGTTTTCATTATTTAAGGTTTGAATGCTGTAACCTAGATCTCGGGTTGAGCGCTCTAAACCTAAGGCAGTTACAACTACTTCATCGAAATTGTGAGAGGCCGTTTTTAACGCTATTGAATAATTTTTTACTTCATTGACGACAAGTGTGTAATCTTCATATCCTAAGTAGGAAAATTGTATTTTGTCGCCAACGTTAGCCTTTATTTCATAGTTTCCATTTAGGTCTGATATAGTACCTTGATTTGTAGATGTATTAAGAATATTACATCCAATTATTGGATTACCATCGTCATGGACCTTACCGGTAATCGTTTGTTGTGCATTGAGTCCAATACTCAATAACATAAAAAGTATGATTAGTTTCATTCAGCTGTCTTAATTATTTAGTAAAAGAATCTTCATGAATTAGAATCAAAATGCACTAGAAGATCATTAAGGACATAATCTGTGCATTAAGAGAAATTCAAAATGGAGTATTGGATAATTAAATATCCAATCCAAACTATATAGCGGGAATGATTAGTGGTGGTCCTCGATTTACCTTAGTTAGGAATGGGCCGTATTTTTTAGTTAGAGTGGTTCTGAAGAAGCATGATGGTCTAAAAATCAACTCAAATAGAATGCCTCGAATTGAAGAACCTATTTTGTTAAGAAAGAATGCAAGACCTCTGAAGTCGTGATCGACATCTATTTTTACTTGCAGAATAAAGGGTCGGTCATTTCTAGATTCAAGATAAGAATAGAGATCTTGATACAGTTGACTAGAACACCATTTTAGTGCTTTGAAATCGGTATGATTAAACTCAGATTTACTTATAGTAAATAAATAAGCTCCACCATCTATGGTTTGACCAATTGTATTTCGTCCTAATCGAATTTGGTTTAAAGCGGAGAGAATGTCTTCTTTTCTTAGGTTTGGAGAATCACTACCAATAACGATGAGATGATCAAAGCCAGAAGCGAATGCATCATGAATGCTATTGGTTATTCTTTCAGCAAAACCTACACCTCTTTGTTGCTTTTCAGTAGATCCAAAAACAGGAAGACCGCAAGATTTAGCGATCTTAGCATTTCTATTATAAAGCTTTTTTGCTAACAGTATATTCTTCTTGATACTTTTAGTCCAAGCTTTAGCTTTTGCCTCTTCATGAGGTGTTCTAGCAAAAAATAATATAGCTGTTTTCTTATGCATTTATAAGATCAAAGATAAGATGACTTTATTGATCCTGATGTAAAAGCAGTTAATTTGTCGCATATCGACTTTTTGATGAGTTGCAAGGATGGATGAACAAACCATTACTTTGGTTGCTTCTCTTGAAAAGTTATAACTTAGCTTTTGGAGTGGTTAACTTGATGCAATGAAGTAATTGAAAAAGCATGTTTAAATCAATTCAATACATTAAAATACTTTGGGTTACCACAAATTACTTTCCGAATCAAACTTTAATTAAGAAATGCGTACGTCATTAATCGTTCTTTCTGTCCTAAAACTTGGGGTTTTACTTTATCTAGGCTATGCTTTACACTGGATTTTTTGGTTGTTCGCTGCTATAGCTTTCCCATTTGTATTAGTAGTATTTTATGATGCTTTTCAGACCAAACACTCCATCTTACGTAATTTCCCATTGGTTGGAAGGACGAGATATATCGCTGAATGGCTTAGACCTAAAATGTATCAATATTTTGTTGAGCCGGATTACGATGGAAGACCATTTTCAAGATTGTTTAGGGACAATATTTATCAAAGAGCCAAAAATGTGCAGGATACTGCTCCATTTGGAACGCAATTGGATGTTTATGCTGAGGGGTATGAATGGATGGAGCACAGCATCAATCCAATTGATATACACGGAAAAGAGATACATCCTAGAGTGAGGGTTGGAGGAAAGGATTGTTCACAACCATATGATTTGTCGCTACTTAATATATCGGCAATGAGTTATGGGTCATTGAGTAGTGCAGCTGTAGAGTCGCTCAATGGTGGAGCGGCATTAGGAGGATTTGCTCACAATACTGGTGAAGGAGGGATCTCTCCTTACCATTTAAAAAATGGTGGTGATCTTATTTATCAGATAGGTACAGGTTATTTTGGATGTCGAACTAAAGATGGCAATTTTGATCCAGATTTGTTTGCTGAACGAACGGCTTCTCCTTCCGTGAAAATGATTGAAATTAAACTATCTCAAGGAGCTAAACCGGGACATGGAGGCATTCTGCCAGGTAAAAAAGCTACTCCAGAAATTGCAGAGATCAGGAATATAGAACCTTATAAAGATGTATTATCGCCTCCATATCATAAGGCATTTGATACACCAATAGGTTTGTTGAAATTCGTCGAACAATGTCGAATATTGTCTAAAGGCAAACCGGTTGGCTTTAAATTGTGCGTGGGTAGAAAGAGTGAATTTATAGCTATTTGCAAAGCAATGGTGGAAACAGGAATAAAACCTGATTTTATAGCTGTAGACGGTGGTGAAGGCGGTACGGGGGCTGCTCCTTTGGAGTTTAGTAATTCGGTGGGAACACCTATAAAAGAAGGATTAGCATTTGTATATGATGTTTTAGTTGGATTTGGAATAAAAAAAGAAATAACCTTAATTAGTTCAGGGAAAATATCTACTGGGTTTCATATGTTTAGGGCGTTTGCACTTGGTGCAGATGCATGCTATTCAGCTCGAGCAATGATGATGGCTCTAGGGTGCATTCAGGCATTGGAATGCAATAAAAATACTTGCCCAGTAGGAGTCGCGACACAAGATCAAAAATTGATCAAAGGTTTAGTGGTTGCAGACAAAAAGCAAAGAGTTTATCATTTTCATAAAGATACCATCAACTCTTTTAATGAGTTATTAGCAGCTGCAGGATTTACTGACGCAGATCAAATCCAGCGCTATCACGTTAATCGTCGAATAGTAATGAATCAATCCCAGAGATATGACGAGATCTATCCTTATATCGTTGAAGGTTGTTTGTTGAATAAAGAAAGCGTTCCGGAAAAATGGAAGTACGATTGGTCGATTGCTAGGTCTGAATCGTTTACTCCTAGGTATAAATCTGTGGATATTTTAGAGGATTAGCTCACTTTAAGATTGCGCTTAAACAAATAAAGCCACCTCATAAGAGATGGCTTTATTTGTTTATTCTGAAAGGATAGTCCTAATGATTATGTCCTTCATGATCTCCGTGATCGTGTCCGTGGTGATCATGATCATGTCCATGATGGTCATGTCCTTCATGATCGTGTCCATCGTGATCTCCATGGTTATGTCCTTCATGATCTCCATGATCGTGCCCTTTAGGATCATCGGCTTTATGTTCACCTTTGTAATTGGCATTTTTAACATAGTCCATTTTACAAGCAGGGCATTTGCCTGGTTGTGCACTACCACTGCCTTCACAATGCATTGGACAAACGTAGGCAGATGTATATTCAGGACCCTTGTTTTCTGCTTTCTCCTTACAAGAGACAAAGCAAAACAATAATCCAAATAGTAAGGTGAGACTAAAGATGTGTTTTAATTTCATGAGTAGTTTTTATTTAATGTGAAAGAATAGAGTCCTAATTCATCGAAAAAAATTAGGATGTCCTTCAAAACTACAATTTTCGTATCGAACCAGACATACCTTTATCGATATTTGTCTTACTAGGTTCACCCTTGTATCGTATAGATCCACCAGAACTTGCTTCTGCATCAAACATGTGAGTCGCCCAGACTTTAGCCGAACCACCGGAACTTGCTTCTGCACTTACATTTTTTGCTTCATATTCTTTACCATTAAATGATCCACCTGAGGAAACTTCAACAGATAAATTTTTAGTAGATCCGTTAAGTTTTAAACTTGCTCCTGATGAAATTTCAACACTGGTAGCCTTTGCTTCTGCCATTAGGTGAGCAGAACCACCACTGGTACATTCAATAGAAAGTTGATTCATATTAAAGGTAGATTCTGACTTTAGAGAAGCACCAGCATAGACTTCCACCTCATCTATGTTCTTAGTATAGATAGTGACTTTGGCTTTAAATTTTCCAGTGCCTTTTTTCTTTGATACAACTAAGGTATTGCCACGTTGTTTTAGGATTAGTCTTGATTCATCACCTTTTATGATCGTGTATTCTGCCTTATGTTCATCACTTTGAACGAGAATGGTCTGAATGCCTGCACTTATGTCCAATTTGGTAAAAGTGTCAAAAGTTTGAGTTTTTTGACCAATTACAAATGTAGAGGCTAGCAAAAAGGTAGCCAGGGTAGCCAGAAAGAAGTTTTTCATTTTATAATAAGTTTAATTGATGTAATGTTTTAACGAAAAAAATGTGGTTTTCGTTACATTTTAAGCTATATACTTTCATTTTCTTTATCCAAGATAAAGAGGATAGTTCCTTGTATTTCTACTTCTTATTCTGGTAGGTTACTCATTGCTTAGAATTACTTCACAAATCAATCCTGTTTTATCCAATGATCCATCACACTTATTCACTAAAGAATGAGAGAATTGTTCATTATAATATTGTTGAGACGATCAGTTCATTGCAAATTCAGTTTTACGTTGAAATATGTCATTGATATAGAGTTTTGTAGCATTTTTTATTAAAAAATACAACCTTAGAAATGCAACTTGGTTAGGAAAAAGATTCTTGAACAAGAATTAATATAAAGATTATACCAAAAAATCATAATAATGTTAAATTCACTAGGTGAAAATAACATCTTGTATTTTGAAAACGTTAATTCGTCATGCGTTTGATTTCATTTTTATTTATTCTGATTGTTTTGGCTTCTTGTTCTCGAAATGAAAACCCTAATTTGGAAGACTCTTGGAGGTTGGTTCATGTTAAAAACCTAACACCTTCAATGAATAATCTCTATTTCCCCATGGAGCCACAGGATGTAGATAAACTAATTTTCTCACCAGACTCTAACTATACGACATGGTCATTTCAGGATAGTTTGAGAATTAAGTATAAGATTAATTATTTAGATACGATAAGAATATTGGATAAGGCTCTTGGCTATCGTATTATTGATGATACGATCTATACACAAAATGCGAAACATGTTTTTGAGATAAGGGATGATAGTCTCTTTTTTGAAAGTATTGCAGATGGTAAATTTGGATTGACTACGTCAATATTTTCTTTTGAATTAGAACAATAATGTTGTTGCATTTTTAATATCTTGATTTCTGCGCATTAAAAGTGGAAGTGCTAAGTTGTTTTGATGATGTGATGATTGTGGAGGAAACCCTTCACAAGAATTTCAATATTATTTTAATAAGGAGAATGGTGAAGTTGTTATTGAAAATGGAGGTAATACGTTTTATCCAACAAGTGGAGTAACAATAATTAGATAATACTATTTTATGAAAGGCATAAACATATCGATATTTATACTGTTTTTACATTGCAACTTGGTGGCTCAGTGGAGCATTATTGATGTTCCTGATAACGGAGAAGTTTACGATATCGCATTAGTTAATGATTACTTGATACTTTCTACGTTCGATGATTTGTTAGTATCTAAAGTACATTCGAATAGTTGGGAGTCCATCCATGAACAAAATACTGTAGTCTATGGAATAGACGTATTGAATGATACCTTGCTATACTCATTGGTATATAAAGCTGATGAAGATTCGGTTAAGTTAAAATCCATAAACATGAATAACTTCATGTACCAAAAAATTAGTAGTTTTCCTTCAAATTATTATTCTTCTCTTACTTGCCAAGACTCTGTAGTACTTGTAGGTGGAGCAGGAGGTGTGGTGTATAGATCAGATGATTATGGCAAAACTTGGGAGCAGTTTGATTTGCCCGATAATTATTTTGTAAATCAAATAATAATTGAAGATGATGTCATGATAGCCGGCCTTGGTTTTTTTAACAATGGAGGAGTTTATTTATCATATGATCATGGAGACTCATGGATTATTAGTGATTCTTCTCCTAAAGATTTTGTTACGGACGTTTCTTATAACAAGGAAAACAATCTGTTGGTGGCAAGTACAAAATCTGGGAATGTGTATTACTCTGATAATTGGGGTAGCGTTTGGCATGAGCACAGTTTTGAATACAATTCTGGATTTTATTGTCTTGATTTTACACCTAATAACTTCTTGATAACAAGCGGTTCTACATTAATGGATTCTACAATTATTTTTTCGACTGACGATATTGAATCTAAATTTGACACCTCTAAAGTATTTGATGACTATGGGATTATTGTTTCTCAGTTAATTGTTTCGGACAAGTTGATGTTTTTCGGAACAGATGCTGGAAAACTGATTAAGTATTACGATCAAAGCAGTTCAATCTATGACGAAATAAATCAACGTAGCTTTATTTACCCCAATCCTTCTAGTGAGTACATTTTGATTCAAATGCCATATAGAGCTAAGGAATTTAAATTCGGTATTTATAACGTCTTTGGTGATTTGGAGATGGAGTACTACTCAGAACGTCAAAATGTTCGGATTGATATTAGTAATTTGAGTAAAGGTATGAAGGTAGTTCAGATAGAAGTGCCTTCGGAAAGCAAACGATTACCTTCGAAATCGTTTATAAAAATGTAGGAATTACAATTAAATAAAAGGAAGATAAAGGAGCTTAATAAGTTCTTTTACCTCCTTTGGTATAAAGGGGCTTTATTCGATTACTAATCCAAGCAAGAAGCCCATTGGAAAAAATACTTCAAATATTAATCGAGCCTATTCATTTTAGAGAAGTATTCATCGAAAAATGACGTTAAGAACGAAAAACTGTTTGAGTTCATTCATTTACTTTGCTTGTCCAAAGAAAAGAAGATAATCCTCAATAATCATCATTTATGATGTGTTCAATGATTGTATTCTTGCAATAGATTTTCAAATGTCTAATTTGGGCTAAACACTATTCAATTCTTATTCTGAAGCAAGAAGCCCATTGGAAAAGTTACTTCAAATGTTAAACGACCTTAATTCGAATAGGTTTATGCATTTGATTTTGCGTGAAGAATGAAAAACTGTTTGAGCTGAAAGCGAGTTTTTTTCATTTAGTAAAATCAAAGGATAGGAAACCGTTAAATGAGAATTATAGTCTTGAGCTCTTTTGCTTCTTTTCTGAGTCAAGTCAGAAAAGATGATAACTAGTTTCGTTCAGACATTTTATGGATACTGAACGTTAAGAAATGGATGAAGCTCTTGATTTTTGGATCTTTGTATCAAGACAAAGATGATAAAGAAGACTTGAGCTTTTTTGCTTCTTTTCTGAGTCAAATCAGGAATGAAAAATTATATCATTTTCTTTGCTTGTCCAAAGAAAACGAAACAAAAGAAAAGACCCTTCTTACAAAGGAATTTTCTTTCTTTGGTCGAAACCAGAATCTAATACCTAAAACCTTTCCAAGGCTTCAAGATTTTTAAACGCTATTCGATTCTTATTCTAAAGCAAAAAATCACTTCAAATGTTAATCGAGCCTATTCATTTTAGAGAAGTATTCATCCAAAAATGACGTTTAGAACGAAAAACTGTTTGAGTCGTAGACAAGTTTTTTTCGTTTAGACATTTTATGGATACTGAACGTTAAGAAATGGATGAAGCTTTTGATTTTTGCATCTTTGTATTAAGACAATGATGATAAAGAAAACTTGAGTTCTTTTGTTTCTTTTCTGGGGCAAGCCAGAAAAGAGGATAATCCTCAATAATCCCCATTTATGATGTTTGCAATAACTGTATTCTTGCAAAGGAATTTTTCTCTCATCTGTCAAAATCAGAATCCAATACCTAAAATCTTTCCAAGGTTTCAAGATTTTTAAACAGCATTTGATTCTTATTGTGGAGCAAGAGGTCCATTGGAAAAATATACTTCAAATGATAAACGAGCCTATTCATTTTAGAGAAGCATTCATCCAAAAATGACGTATAGAACGAAAAACTGTTTGAGTCGCAGACGAGTTTTTTTCGTTTAGACATTTTATGGATGCTGAACGTTAAGAAATGGATGAAGCTCTTGATTTTTGCATCTTTGTATCAAGACAAAGATGAGTAAGAAAAACTTGAGTTCTTTTGCTTCTTTTCTGAGTCAAGCCAGAAAAGATGATAACTCAATTCGTTTAGGCATTTTATGGGTACCAAACGTTAAGAAATGGATGAAGCTCCTGAATTTATAGCATTATGTTAAGTCCAGAATGAGAGAAAATTTTGAGATTAACGGACTATATCTAAACGAATTGAAGATAAAAAAGTGTTGACATAGACCTCAAGGTGTTAAAATGAACACTATGTCCTCATTTCATCTTATATTTACTGAGTAAGTGCGTTCTGATTATGAAATATAAAGAGATATCTTGTTAAAACCATTTAGTTTGATTCGATTTGCTACTGTTATTCTATGTGTTTTAAGTATGTCTGTTCTTTACGGACAGGCGATTGAAACCGAGTATGGCAAAAATCGGGTTCAGTTTCATGATGATTTTAAGTATTGGTCCAAATACGAAACGCCTCACTTTATTACTTATTGGTATGGGAAAGGACGGAATATTGGGCAGTTAGCAGCACAAATGGCGGAATATGATCATCACGAAATACGCAAGATCATTGAGCACAAAATCAACGATAAAATTGAAATCCTTGTCTACGTTGATGTAAGCGATGTAAAGCAGTCAAACCTTGGTACCGAAGATGCTTTTGTTTCTAAATCGGGAGAAACAAAAATAGTTGGAAACAAGATGTTCGTATATTTTGATGGAAATCATCACCATTTGCGTAGACAAATTCGTGAAGGCATTGCGTCGGTATACTTCAATGCAATGATGTTTGGGGCAAATTTTCAAGAGATCATTCAGAATGCGGTTTTATTGGATGTTCCAGAATGGTTTTCACTAGGAATTGTGTCTTATGCAGGAAAATCTTGGAATATCTTTATCGAAGATGAGTTAAGGGATATTTTGTATCGAGATCCTAAGTATTATTCTTTTGACAAATTAGCTGAAGATCATCCAAGAGTAGCAGGACATGCTTTGTGGTATTATATAAGTCAGAATTATGGAAAATCTGCAATTTCGAATTTACTCTACTTAACCCGAATCAGTAGGAAGGTTGACAATGCCTTCGAATTTGTACTCAACACTCCATTAGATGAGATATATCACGAATGTGAACGATATTACAAGCAGTATTTTGAGGTAGAAAAGGATGTTTTCAAGTTGTTGTCATCTGAGGATCGATTACGATTGAGTAATAAACCCTACGCTCCTGTAAGTCACGTGGCATTGAGCCCTAATGGGAAATATTTGGCTTATGCACATAACAATCAAGGTATAGTAAAGATTCGATTATTTGATATAGATAAAGGACTTGAGAAGAAAATTCTTAGATCAGGATTTAAGAATAATTTTCAAGAAACGGACTACAATTATCCTCACATCTGCTGGAATGATGATGGCTCAGAATTTAGCTATTTATTCGAATCTCGGGATAAAAAATATTTGTATCGACATAATGTTGAGACTGGAGAGACGATTGAACAAAAATTGCCTGAAGTCTTTCAAAGAGTTTATCATATGGACTACTTTGATGACAGGTATTATGTTTTTTCTGCATCAACAAATGGATTATCGGACATCTATTTGTACGATGTTAAGATGAGACAAGAGATTAAGATTACAGATGATTTGTACGATGACCTTGATGTACATATAGGTCGATGGAATGGAGAAAAAGGTATATTTTTTGCTTCGAATCGATTGGATGATCATATTTTGCCAAAGGGATTAGATACAATTTTACCAGTGGATAATTTTGATCTATTCTTTTATCCTATAGAGTCTTATAAAGATAAGTATCAACTCCAGTCTTTACCTAAGTTGTTAGAGAGACTAACATTTACTCCTGATCAAAACGAAAGATTCCCGATTAAATTCGGTGAGAATAATTTGGTCTATTTGAATGATAAACATGGTGTAATCAACTCCTTCGTAGTGCAAGAGAACAAAGAAGTTCACTACCCCATCAATAACTTTGGAAGAAATATAATCCGCCATTCAGTGAGTCAACAAGGTCATAATTATGTTGTAATGCTCTACAACAATGGAGCCTATGAGGTACATTTAAATTCTGGTGATTTTTTGGAGCCCAGTCAGGCGTATACTACGGAATTGAAAAAGAAGCTGACACATCAAGAATCAATTGAGGAGGAGGTAGAGGATAAAGATGAATATGATGAAGGAATGAAATTTGTCAGTAGATTCGAAGATAAAGAGCCACTGGAAGAATTGAGAGAAGATCGTTTTTCTGGACAACTTCCTTTTTTGAGTTATCCTATTATCAGTCCTGATGATCATGAACCTGGAGTAATTCATAAGTTTAATAGACATCGGATTTTAGCTGCAGGTTTAAGATTTAAACTAGCCAATGTTACTACGCGATTGGATAATGATGTGTTATTTGGTGGATTAGAAATCTTCACTGGTGAGAATGATCAAGTGAATCAAGTTCCTATGGGAATACTGGCTAAGGCAACTGTAGATGATTTGTTTGAAGATTATCGTTTTGAAGGAGGAGTAAGGTTCCCAACATCATTTAATGGGTCTGAATATTTTTTAGTTTTTGACAATGATAAATATTTAATTGACAAGCGTTTTGCATTATATCGAAGATCTTTAACAGAGAATTCTAACTCTGAAGTTATTCCATTTTCTAAATCTAAAAAGGAAACAATACTGGGGTTGTACCGATGGAAATATCCATTTGATATTTACAATAGTATCAGTGCAACATCATCCCTTAGATTTGATCGATTTTATTACAAATCAACCAATGAAGCGTCATTGGCCGCTCCAGTTGAAAGAGATAAAAGGGTGGGACTAAGGTTAGAATATATATTTGACAATAGTTTAGCATTTAAAACAAACATAACCCACGGTTCAAAGATTAAATTTTTTGTAGAAGCTCAGAACCAATTTGAAATGGATCTCATTGATGGTTTTGATTTTGAGGCGTCAGAAGGGTTTACAACTGTAATTGGATATGATGCACGCCATTACATCCCTCTGTTAAGAGAGAGTGTAATAGCACTTCGAGCAGTAGGCGCAACATCAATTGGCTCCAAGAGGAATATCTATTACTTAGGAGATGTCAACAATACGTTTTTACCGACATACAACCAATCCATACCTGTTCCAGGAGACAATTTTGCTTTTAAATCCAATGTAAATCACTTAAGAGGCTTTAGGAGTAATATTCGTAATGGAACATCTTTTTTATTGTGGAATGCTGAACTGAGAATTCCATTATTTAGATATATGTTGGCTAAAAACAAAGGTGCTGCTTTCTTCAGAGATTTTCATTTGGTCGGATTTGTAGATGCAGGATTAGCATGGCATGGTTCTGGTCCTTTTGATGATAAGAACGCTCTTAATACGGTTACAGTCCAAGATCCGATAACATTGATCGAAGCTCAATATTTTAGGGATCCATTAGTCGTAGGATACGGTTGGGGAGTAAGGACCAATATACTTGGATATTTTGTAAAACTAGATTATGGAATTGGGATCGAAACGAGGAAAACACAAAGTCCTAGATGGCATCTAAGTTTTGGATATGATTTTTAAATCACTTCAATCATAATAAATCATCGAACGATCAAAGAGATAAATTAAATCACTTCAAATTAATAAAGAATGAATAAGGTCGCGTGGATTACTGGAGCGTCAAAGGGAATAGGATTGGCGATTGCATATAAAATGGCTGAAGAGGGATATCATTTGGTTTTGACATCACGTCATATGAGTGATTTAGAAGAGGTTAAGACCCAAATTGAGGCCCAATTTACCATTGATATTTTGATTGCTGATGCAGACGTAACTTCATTAACTCGACAAAATGAAATCATTGACTTGATTGAACAAAAATGGGGAAGACTTGATGTGTTAGTTGCCAATGCAGGAGTTGGGCACTTTGCCCCAATTGATCAGATGTCAGAGGGCCAATGGAATCAGACCATTTCTGTCAACCTTACAGGTGTATTTAACAGTGTTAAAGCATCGGTAGAACTTTTAAAAGAATCGAAAGGATACATTATTACGATGGCTAGTTTGGCTGGGACAAATTTTTTTGAACAAGGAGCAGCTTATAATGCGAGCAAATTTGGATTGGTAGGCTTCAGTCAGGCCATTATGCTAGATTTGAGAAAATATGATATAAAGGTTACTACGATTATGCCTGGAAGTGTTGCTACTCATTTTAATGGTAATATTCCATCAGATAAAGACAATTGGAAAATTCAGCCTGAGGATTTAGGTGTTATGGTTATCGATCTATTGCGAATGAACCCTAGAACACTTCCAAGTAAGATTGAGGTACGTCCTTCATTTCCGCATAAAAGAAAAAAGTAGATTTATGATTTTTAACTTATACGAATTGTAATCATATTTTTTATAGATATGAGTTTGGCTTAATGAAAATCAATTGAATGAAAGGTGAAAAGACAGTTCTTGGATTAATCAAAATTGGTGATCCCGAGTATCAAAAATCCTTATATGAAAAAGGTGAAATTTATATGAATACTCAACAATTCTTCAGAAATTTAGAGGATAAGGATGGTAGAGGTGACAAGTATGAAGGTGCAAATAGGCTAGAACAAGTTAAATGGTTGAAATTTTCAGATGGGAAAAAAGAAGTTGAATTAAGCTTAAAAGCAGGGAATCTAAAACGAGCAAATGTATTTTCAAGATATGAAGACTTCTGCTGTAATATCTATTCAATGATTGGTGTATCTGAGGATGACATAAATAAGGAAAGCCCTATATCTAAGTTAAACGAAAAATTAGGTTCAGTTTTTACTCTTATTTATAACGTAAAAGAATTCAACAGTAGGATAAAAGAAAAACTTGATTTATTGAATTATAAATTTACATGGGGGTGGGTAAAATATTATGATGAATATTCTTATGAGGGAGAATTAACTTTGTTTGACAAACCTAAAATACTAGATTATCAAAAAGAAGTCCGATATATTGTATGCACTGGAAAAATGAGCCATTGAAGATCAAAATAGGGAACTTGTCGGATATAGCAAGACCCTTTAGAATAGAAGAATTAAAGACTTTAGTGTTAAAAGATGAATCAAAAATACAAATAGGAAAACATTATGGTTAATACAAGATATCCGATCAACCGTCCTCTGTTTATCCATCCTATATCTAAATCGTTTTAATGTTCATCGCTTCATGTAATTTAGAATTAGATCAAAAACCTATGAGTGTGCCAAGTTGGAGATTGGGGGGGCGTATGATTGAGCACTCCAAATTGCAATCAAGAATAATCGAATTGTTCATAAATGATCAAACAATCTGAGGGAATATCGTGCATGACATAATTGGCAAATATAGAGTTGATACCGATCGATTCAATCGTTGATAAGATGGTGCTACACTGGATAACTCAAGAAGAGAATTTAAAGAATAAATTGTACGTTTTGAATGAATAAAAAGGAACTCATTGCATACAAAAAAAGCGGTCATATGACCGCTTTTTATTATTAGTTCACCTCAAACAGAAGTGATATTAGATTAATATCTGTAATGTTCTGGTTTGTATGGACCTTCTACAGTTACACCGATATATTTTGCTTGATCTTCTCTCAATTCTGTTAACTCTACTCCAATTTTATTCAAATGCAATTTTGCTACCTTTTCATCAAGGTGTTTAGGCAACATGTACACTTCATTATTGTAGTTTTCCTTGTTGTTCCACAGTTCAATCTGTGCCAAAGTTTGATTCGTAAATGAATTAGACATCACAAAACTTGGATGACCAGTTGCACAACCTAAGTTTACCAATCGACCTTCAGCTAATACTATAATGTCGTTACCATCGACGGTGTATTTATCTACTTGAGGTTTGATCTCTACTTTAGATGTTCCGTGGTTTCCATTTAACCAAGCCATATCAATTTCATTATCGAAATGCCCGATGTTACATACGATGGTCTTATCCTTCATGGCTTCGAAATGCTCAGAACGAACGATGTCTTTATTCCCTGTAGTAGTTATTACTACATCAGCATTTCCTACAACTGTTTCCAGCTTTTTAACTTCAAAACCATCCATTGCCGCTTGAAGGGCACAAATAGGATCTATTTCTGTTATGGTAACAATACTTCCTGCACCTCTAAAAGACGCAGCTGTTCCCTTACCAACATCACCATAACCACAAACCACAACTCGTTTTCCAGCTAACATAACGTCTGTAGCTCTACGAATCGCATCTACTGCAGATTCTTTACAGCCATATTTGTTGTCAAATTTAGATTTAGTAACAGAATCATTGACATTAATGGCAGGCATTGGCAAGGTGCCATTTTTCATACGCTCATATAAACGATGTACACCTGTTGTGGTTTCTTCCGATAAACCATTGATATCACCGACCAACTCTGGAAATTTATCTAATACCATATTGGTAAGGTCACCTCCGTCGTCCAGTATCATATTAAGAGGTTTACCATCTTCAAACGCAAAAAGTGTTTGTTCTATACACCAATCAAACTCTTCTTCGTTCATACCTTTCCACGCAAATACTGGAATATCAGCAGCGGCAATAGCAGCAGCTGCATGATCTTGAGTTGAAAAGATGTTACAAGAAGACCAAGTAACTTCAGCACCTAAATCTCTAAGTGTTTCGATCAAGACAGCGGTCTGAATGGTCATATGTAGACATCCAGCGATTCTTGCACCTTTAAGAGGTTGCGTATCTTTATATTCCTCTCTTAAAGACATTAATCCAGGCATCTCAGCCTCTGCAAGTTCAATCTCTTTTCTTCCCCAATCTGCCAGATTGATGTCTTTGACTTTATAGTTTAATTTTTGTGTTGTTGACATAGAAATAAATATCCAATAATTTAAAAATTTAGGCAAAAGTATAGCTTTCTCTGTTAATATTCAACGCATTCTATTTGTTCTTAGTTGTGCTTCACACTAAAACCTTGACTGCATAAGTTAGGAATTGGTGTTCTACTGGAAATAATATGGTTGAGAAAGAAGTTGTAATATGGCTTTATTTGTGAATGGCTGATCATATGAGGCTAAACTCTTACCTTTGTGTTTATGAGTGATAATTGGCAAATAGGAAAAGAGAAGAAGAAAGGAATCGTCAAAGGAGTCGAGCAAAGTGTTGTGGTTGGATTAATCAAGAGAAATCAGAACGAAGAGTTAGTCAATGAATATTTAGATGAATTGGAATTCTTGGCCATGACGGCAGGAGCTGTAGCAATCAAACGATTTACTCAAAAATTGGATCATCCTAATCCGAAAACATTTATTGGGAAGGGGAAATTGGAGGAAATTGCTTTGTTTATTGAGGAGAATGAAGATATAAACCTAGTCATTTTTGATGATGACTTGACTGGAAAACAGACAAGTATATTGGAAGAAGCCTTGAAGGTGAAAATAGTGGATAGAAGTACATTAATCCTGGATATTTTTGCAAAGAGAGCACAGACTGCACAAGCAAAGACCCAAGTTGAATTGGCCCAAATGCAGTACTTACTTCCTAGACTGCGAGGACTTTGGACGCACCTCGAAAGGCAACGTGGAGGAATTGGTATGCGTGGTCCTGGTGAGCAAGAGATAGAGACAGATAGGCGGATCGTACGTGATAAAATCTCATTACTCAAGCAAAAATTGAGTAAAATAGACCTTCAGGCAAGAACACAAAGAAAGAATAGAGGACAAATGATTCGAGTCGCCTTGGTGGGATATACCAATGTGGGAAAGTCGACATTGATGAATTTGTTGAGTAAGTCAGAGGTGTTCGCAGAAAACAAACTTTTTGCCACATTGGATACAACGGTCAGAAAAGTTGTCTTTGAACGAATGCCATTCTTATTATCTGACACCGTAGGGTTTATTCGTAAGTTGCCGCATCACCTCATTGAGAGCTTCAAATCTACCTTGGATGAAACCAAAGAAAGCGATATTATACTTCATGTTGTGGATATCAGCCATCCTCAATACGAAGACCATATAAAAACGGTGAATTCCACATTGAAAGACTTGGGTGTTGAGCATAAGCCAACGTTGATTGTATTCAATAAACTTGATGCCTACAGAGATAAATATTTTGATGAATTCTTAGACGAAGAAACCGAAAAGGAGATTTTGGATGAATTAAAAGAAAATCTCGTGCATAACTTTGAACATCAAAATGTATTTGTGTCTGCAAAAGAAAAGGAAAACATTGAAGAGTTGAGGATGAAGATGACACAAATGATATCCAAACAATATGAGATTAGATACCCTTATCAAACTAAGAGCTGGTAATTGATCTCCAACTGAACAATTTTAATTAAATGAGAATTTTAGAGAAGTACGCGCATTTATTGACGCATTATTGCCTTTCGATCCAAAAAGGTGAGCGGGTTTATATATCAAGTACAACTGCAGCAGAACCATTGGTCAGAGAAGTATATAAAGAATGCATAAAGGCTGGAGGATTGGTAGATGTAGATTTGACCATGGCAGAGCAAGGAAAAATATTTTTGGATCATGCAAGTGAGGAACAGCTCAAGGATGTAAATCCGTTGAAGAATTATGTGATAAGTAATTATGATGCCTACTTGGTGATAAGAGCTCCTTTTAATCTGAGAGAAAACAATAACATCGACTTGGGCAAATCAAAGATTAGATCAAAAGCTCTATCACCGATTAATGAGACGTATTTTACTCGAACAGCCAATGGCTCTTTAAAAAGGAGTTTATGTCAGTTTCCGACTCAAGCAAGTGCTCAAGAAGCAGGAATGAGTTTGTCGGAGTATGAAAACTTCGTTTTTAATGCATGTAAATTGTATGAAGAAGATCCTATTGAGGCTTGGAGAAAAGTTGGTGAATATCAACAGAGTATAGTCGATTATTTGAATAAGGTGGACGTTGTACAATATAAGAACGATAAAACGGACATTACGTTCAGGGTTAAGGATCGAACCTGGATCAATTCTGATGGTAAGACGAATATGCCATCTGGAGAAGTATTTACTGGCCCGATAGAGGATAGTGTAAATGGTATAGTGCATTTTGATTACCCGTCCATTTTTAAGGGCAAAGAGGTGTCCAATATTACATTGACGGTAAAAGATGGTGAGGTGATTGACGGGAAGGCTGAAATTGGACAAGATTTGTTGGATGCAATCCTTAATATCCCAGGTGCTCGGTTTTTTGGAGAAGTGGCGATAGGAACGAATTACAATATTCAAACGCCTACAAAGAACATTCTATTTGATGAAAAAATAGGAGGAACCATTCACATGGCTATAGGGCAAAGTTATAAGCAAACTGGAGGAAGTAATCAATCTTCTATTCACTGGGATATGATAGCAGATATGACAAGTAATGGCGCTATTTTTGCAGATGGAATTAAGATTTATGAAAATGGAAAGTTCTTATTATAAACAATGGGTAGGAAGAATAAATTAAGGAAGTTTAATCAAGTATTGCAATATCCAAACGTCGTAGAAAATTACAATGCTAAAGATCCAAAATTAGTTTTGGGTCCTGATCAAGAGATTGAGTTGAAGGGACAGTGGGTTCAAAAGTATTATGAGAATAATAACCCTTTGGTAGTAGAATTGGCATGCGGTAGAGGAGAGTATACAGTTCAACTAGGTAGAAAATATCCTGAGAAGAACTTCTTGGGAGTGGATATAAAAGGGGCACGTATTTGGCAAGGAGCAACGATTGCTTTGGAAGAATCCTTATCAAATGTTCGTTTTTTAAGAACACGTATTGAGCAAATTGAGTTGTTTTTTGAGTCAGGTGAGATAAATGAAATATGGATTACATTTCCAGACCCATTTTTAGCGAAACCCAATCGTCGTCTTACTTCACCAAGATTTTTAGATAGGTATAGAAATATAATGTCTAAAGATAATCTTTTGCACTTAAAGACTGACGATGATACATTATACGAATACACTCTTGAGGTTTTGGAAGAGAGGGAGGATGTCGAAGTTCTTTATCATGACAATGATATTTATAGTAAAACAAGTTTATATTTGCCAGAGCTTGCTTTCAAAACATATTATGAAGGGCAGCACCTTAGCAAGGGGAAAACAATCAAATACATTCAATTTTCACTGAAAGATATATAATGGACAAGAAGGATAACCAGTTTATTGTCAATGAAAAGTTGACTTTTCTTAAAGATAATTTAGAACAAGGTACAATAGAGCGTACCAGCTCTGATACTTTTAGGTTTTACTATAAGAATGTTAACTACGAGGTTAAGTTGTATGAAAGAGAGGATAAGAATTATCTTTTGAAAATTGATGGTTATACATTTAAAGTGTTGGCAAAAGATGATTTGGATCTGTTGATTGAAAAACTTGGATTTAATGAAATGTCTGCCCAGGCTTTATCTTCCATAAAAGCACCTATGCCAGGTTTGGTTTTAGACATTATGGTTGGTCCAGGAGATGAAATTAAAAAAGGAGACAGTCTATTGATACTGGAAGCTATGAAAATGGAGAATGTTCTTAAAGCTGAAGGTGATGGTGTCGTCAAATCTATCGAAATCTCGGTCGGAGACAAGGTGGATAAAGGTCAAATATTAATCGAAATATAGTTCAAAGACCATTTCAATATTTTAAGACGAGGAGAAATATTTATATTTCTAAAACTTCACTCTGCGGAGTAGTATCTGTGGTTTATTTGTGATAAGTGCGAATAATGTTGCATTTCGTTATGGTGGAGGGCGATAAATGTGTAGTGAGAAAATGTACACAATTTCATTATCCTTTGAAAATTTATTCAAATACTTCATTTTAAAACAATTAACCTTATCTTTGCGGCAAAATTTGAGAAACATTTAATACTATTTAATAAAATGGCTAACAAAGGGCAATTAAAAACAGTAATCGGACCAGTAGTCGATGTTATGTTCCAAGGTGAAGGATCAAAACTTCCTGAGATCTTAAATGCACTCACAATTAAAAGACCTAATGGAGATGTATTAATCCTTGAAGTACAGAAGCACTTGGGAGAAGATAGTGTAAGAGCTATTGCGATGGATTCTACTGATGGACTTGTAAGAGGAATGGAAGTAGAAGATACAGGATCACCAATTACAATGCCTGTTGGTGACGCCATTAAGGGTAGATTGTTTAATGTAGTGGGAGATGCTATTGATGGTATTGGAGAGGTTTCAAAAGAAGGCGGTAGAGCGATTCACGCTAAACCTCCAAGGTATGAAGATTTATCTACCGACTCGGAAATTTTATATACTGGTATTAAGGTAATTGATTTGATTGAGCCTTATGCAAAAGGTGGTAAGATTGGATTGTTTGGTGGAGCAGGAGTAGGTAAAACAGTACTTATTCAGGAGTTGATTAACAATATTGCAAAGGGATATGATGGTATATCTGTGTTTGCAGGAGTAGGAGAGAGAACGAGAGAAGGAAATGACTTGATGAGGGAAATGCTTGAAGCAGGAATTATCAAGTATGGAGATAAATTTATGCATTCTATGGAAGAAGGCGGTTGGGATTTAACAGCTGTTGACAAGGAAGCATTAAAAGATTCTAAAGCTACATTCGTATTTGGTCAGATGAACGAGCCTCCTGGAGCAAGAGCAAGAGTAGCGCTTTCTGGACTGTCTATTGCGGAGTATTACAGAGATGGAGATGTTAATGATCCTAATGGTGGAAAAGATATCTTATTCTTTATCGATAACATCTTTAGATTTACACAAGCTGGTTCTGAGGTATCTGCTCTTCTTGGAAGGATGCCTTCTGCCGTGGGTTACCAACCTACATTGGCAACAGAAATGGGATTGATGCAAGAGAGAATTACTTCTACGAAGAGGGGATCTATTACTTCTGTACAAGCGGTATATGTACCTGCGGATGATTTGACGGATCCAGCCCCAGCAACTACATTTGCTCACTTGGATGCGACAACCGTATTAAGTAGAAAGATTGCGTCTTTAGGTATTTACCCTGCGGTAGATCCATTGGATTCTACTTCAAGAATTTTGGATCCTGCAATTATTGGTGACGAGCATTACAATACGGCACAAGCTGTTAAAAATATTCTTCAAAGGTATAACGAACTTCAAGATATTATTGCGATCCTAGGATTGGAAGAATTGTCTGAAGAAGATAAGCAAGTTGTAAGTAGAGCTAGAAAGGTTCAAAGATTCTTATCTCAACCATTCCACGTTGCTGAGCAATTTACTGGATTGAAAGGAGTGTTGGTTCCTATCGAAGATACGATCAAAGGATTCAACATGATTATGGATGGTGAATGCGATCAGTATCCAGAAGCAGCATTCAACTTAAAAGGTTCAATAGAAGATGTAATTGAAGCTGGAGAAAAAATGCTTGCAGAAGCATAATTAGCAATTTAGACGATTTTTATTAAGCATGAAGTTAATTGTACTTACACCAGAAAAAGAAGTTTACAAGGGCGATATTCAATCTGTGAAAGTTCCTGGTACAAAGGGGCAGTTTGAGATCCTTAAAGGACACGCACCTATTGTATCTTCATTAAGTGAAGGCACCGTTAGTATTGTTGCCGATAATGGAGAAAAGCAATTTTTTAATATTAAAAAGGGATTTCTCGAAGTATTGAATAATGATGTTTCTTTACTTGTACAAGTGGTAAGCGAATAGACAACTTAATTTGCAAAACGATAAATCAAAGGGCGATTCAATGATGTTGGATCGCCCTTCTTTAGTGTTGAAGTCATCTATTGTATAAATGTAATTATGGGCAAAGCATGAACTTATGGACAGGGCCTTTGAACGGTCTTAAATGTACCATTCTCATCCACGATTAATAAGTAACAATTGCCGTCTCGACCTTTCAATAAAATACCTTCTTCTTCGGTATGATAAAGTATACCACCTTTGGTCGTGGCGGTAGAGTTCGGTATGTCAATATGGTCTGGGATACCGTCTCCATCATAGTCCTCTATAGCAATTGAACATGGGCTCTGATTGTTGAGAATTGCGGCATATTTTGGTGCTGGAATAAGTGAAGTGTCTTGATCCATTGATTCTAATACACCCCAGCTCCCAAATGCAGCATTTCTATGACTTACAAATGAAAAGTTCATCAGAAGCATTTGCTCTGTTGAATCCAATGTTCGAATCATGTCAAACCACTCTTGGTAAAGGTTGTACATAGAAGTATCGCGGTGAATGTCTAAAAATGCTTGTTCGTAAGTCGGTGTGATGTTAAATGGATTTGGTGTAAGGTGTTGTCCTCCTTCATAAAAAGCAATTGGTTTGCTAATCGAATCGGCTACTTCATGTTTAATAGATTGCAACATGTTGAAATAATAAGGCATAGACTCTCTGCTGAAATTAGCTACATCTTGCACTGTGGCAGAACTCCCTAAAGTATCCAATTCTAACTCAAGTGAGTCTGTTAATCCAAAATAGTATGTTGGTGAAATGAGGTCAAACGTATTCGGATCTACATTGAATGCAACTCGTTGTGCGATGTCTAGCCATCCCGTAAAAACACCAACTATTCTTGAAATTCTATTCAATTGACCTGCATATTCATCTGTCCAAAGGTCTAGATTAATTTGAATGTATTGGACAGTCCCTTCAGGCCAAGGTTGACCCGGAACAACACAGCCATAATGATTGGTCCATTGTGCTTGTGGGAATAGAAAATTCCATATTTCATTACTATATTCAACATATAAGTGCCTATCTACATGCAGGCTATCTCTAAAGTATGATGCCATTTTACGGATGTAGTCTTCGCTTGCTGTATGTGGTATGCAAACCCATCCATCTTTATCATGATCATTCATCAATTTGACCATCATTTCATAAGGTATTCCCTTACTATGAGTCCACGTATAATAATCCATTTGACTTCTTTGACCCCAATCGAATAGGGTAGAATCGCCAAAGCCTCCTTCTGAAGTTTGTCCCCATCCATTGGTTGAACCCCAATCCATAAATCGGATGGTTTTAAAATCACCCAGTTTGTCAAGCCATAAGGAATAAAATGGTTGAGTTTCGTATGTTGACTCTGTTCCAGGCATTAATAGTCGAATGTTATGAATAGGGTCAGAAATATCACTGGTTTCTATAGTGAGCTCAAGAATGTTTCCAACAGGATTATTAAAATCAAAAATTGCTCTGTGCGAAGAAGTATAATTAAGGTTTTGATGCCCGCCCCATAAAGAAAAAGTACCAGTTCCTTCCCATAATAAAGTATATTGTCCTGGTGGCCAACCATCCGTAATAGCCCATATTGTAACTATCTTTTGTTGGTAAGGCGAGCCACTTACAACTTGTGGTGCATGGGTGGGATATCCATCTGGTCTAAGAGACAAGGAGTCGGCAAACCCCGAATCAAATGGTGCAGCTGGATCACCAATTGATTTGGTATACCATTGACGGCTATGTCTCATTAGGTTAACAAAGGGAATTTCTGTACCATAGTCTGTAATTCCTGCCAAGTTTGTTCCAATGTTTAGTCTACAACTATCGGGAATTTGACTCATACTTGTTCCACCAATAAGGAGTAGAAGATAGATCAGTTGATAACGCATTTATACAAGGTTTTGATTATCGAAACATCGAAAACTTAATGGTATTGTGAAGTTTTAAATCTATTCAAAGATGAAACTTATGGTTAAAATGCTGCATGTTTTAACAACAAAAAGCTCAATTTTTAAAAATAAATATCTTTGAATTAAAAGATGCAAATAGAATTTTCATTATTACCTAGAAAAAGAGGATTTCACGTAATCACCTCTGAAGTATTGAATAAAATTCCTTCTTTACCAGACGAAGGGTTACTTCATTTATTTATAAAACACACATCTGCTGCAATAACGATAAATGAGAGCGCCGACCCTGATGTATTAACAGATTTCGAAAGTGTGTACAATATGTTAGTCCCCGAAAACCTTAGTTTTCTTAAGCATACGATGGAAGGACCTGATGATATGCCCGCTCACATCAAGGCTTCTATGATTGGTTCGTCCATAAGCATTCCAATCAGTAATGGAAAATTAAATATGGGTACTTGGCAAGGAATCTATCTATGTGAGTTTAGAAATAGAGCAAGCTCTAGAAAGATGGTAGCTACGATTATTAAGTCATAATACAATTATTTACACGTATAAAAATATAGAATATGAAGACTTATAGAACAATTATCTCAACATGGATTCTAACTTGTCTTGTCCTTTTATGTTGTAAAAATGTAAAAAAGCAGCAAGTGTTGAATGAAAAGGAAATCAAGGACACCATTAATATTAAGAATAATGATCAATCTCATTGCACTAATAAAGGATTTAAGAAAGAGTATAGGTCTGGAACATATTCTTTGACAATTGAGTCGAATAATGAAGAAGTCTCTATTATCAAAATTTATTCAAAAGGGTTACCATATGAATATGAAGAAACGTTTGAAATAGAAGGTCAAATTAAAGAAGCACATATGACTGATTTAAATCAAGATGGATTTAAAGAATATATACTTGAAATCATGCCTACAGATGATTCTGGAAATATTAATTTAAAAGGATTTGCATCCA
Source organism: Saprospiraceae bacterium (assembly GCA_965230345.1). GTDB lineage: Bacteria > Bacteroidota > Bacteroidia > Chitinophagales > Saprospiraceae > JADKBO01. The sequence goes on along the minus strand of CBDDKR010000002.1, from coordinate 488,479 downwards.
ACCGAGATAAAAGTTTGTCCGAAATTTATATTGTTGAACCTAATGAACTAAAAGATGTCAATACTGATAGAGTGATCGTAGAAAAGAGTTCAATAGTAAGACACTTTAAATTAAACGGGATATTAAAATCATACTCTTATATTTTATCGGAAGGTGAATCATCCTATGTACTCAGTTTAAAGGAACAATAACTAGCTGCAAAACGTGTATGAGTTCATCGTCACTCGGTCGGCATTTCATAGATGAGGCCGTTGTTTTGAAATTTAAATGGATAGATTTTAGTCTATTTTGAGTTAGTATAAACTTAGTAAGATCATTAAGAGAATACTTTTCCTATATGCATTGTTGCCAGTAATATATTTTCCTTTTTTACTTATAACTTTTAAAAATGTCTAAAAAGTTATCCTTATTCACTGTCTTTCCTGTTTCTAAGAAGTATTTCAAACCAAAAAGGTGTTTTTCCAGTCCTTTTCGTAATTGCCCCTTTATTAAGTAAATCATAAAGCCAGGAGAGGTCGAATTGAAAGAAACCATTTTTACTTCAGTCTTATTTGTTCCAATAGCTGATAATTCGTAGATCGCAGACATTTTTTTCAAAAAGGGGAGATTGTGCTTAAAAACCTCTACTTTAAAACTCTTGTACTCATCTACCTCCGTAATTTTCTCATCTACGAACAGTTTATCATCGAACATACAATGTCTTGAGCAATGTAGTGCTCCTTTTGTTGCATTGCCAATGTAATTAGATGTTGGCATGCCTGGATTGTGGATGTGTATATCCCCGTATTGATTAAATAATACTTCCCATGTTTTTTCTACTGAGGCATTAATAACTTCCTTAATTTCAGATTTTGCCATTTTTGTTGTGTTTATTAATTAATTTTACTTTCGTATCGAAAGCATAAATATAAAATAACTTCCACAATGAAAGTAATAAATAAACGAAATATTTTTAGATCTGACTGCCCCATAAGTTCTGCTTTGGATCTTTTTGGAGATAAGTGGTCGTTATTAATTATTCGTGATTTAGTATATTTTGGTGATAGAACTTTTAAAGATTTCTCTAATTCTGCGGAGAGAATCTCATCTGCACGTCTAGCTGATCGTCTATGTAAACTAAACGTACTTGGACTAATTGAAAAGTCTAAGCACCCAACGAATAAAAAAGTGTACTTATATAAATTAACAGATAAGGGATTGGACTTATTCCCGGTTATCGCAGAGTTTGTCATGTGGAGCAATAAATACCTAAATGACCATATTGCTCAACCCGCTAAAGATTTTGCCCTGAATCTAGAGAATAATAGAGAAGCTACCCTTAAACAATTTATGAAGCGATAATTATCCCAGTGCTATGATATTTTAAACTTCAAGCATATGAGTAAAATGATTGCACCGTTAATTATTTGTACCTTTAGACCTGATTAGATAAAGAGGTTAATTCTACATGGAGTTCAAGATCAATTATTGAATTTTTTAAGTGATATCTTGATGATTTAAGCAAAGATAGATTTAGTTGATCGGACGATTTATTAAAATGATTAAATGAAGAAAAACACAAATCTCATATATGGGAAGAATCCCGTAATCGAGGCATTACGAAGTAGTTTGACGATCGAAAAGGTACTGATCAACAATAGATTGAGAGGAGAAGTAGAAAAAACCATTAGACGTTTATGTAAGGAAAAACAAGTACCACTGGTCAAAGTGCCTATGGATAAGTTGGATTATTTATCTTACAAACAAGCCCACCAGGGCGTTGCTGCCTTTATTAGTCCAATTACATTTGCCAAGCTGGAAGACGTGTTACAACAAAAATTTGAAGAAGGGAAAGACCCATTGATTGTAGTTTTAGAAGGAGTTTCTGATGTGAGAAATGCTGGAGCAATTGCTAGGTCTGCATATGCTTTTGATGTTGATGCTGTCGTCTTCCCTATGAAAAATTCGGCAAGAATAAATGATGATACTGTTAAAATATCGGCAGGTGCTTTGCTAAATATTCCTGTATGTAGGGAACAAAATATGTCTATTATTCTGGATAAGTGTCGTCAGCATGGATTGGAAATTGTAGTAACAGATGTGAAAACAGAGGAATTAATAGGTGATGGAAGTTACAATCACCCTTGTGCGATAGTAATGGGATCTGAAGATCGTGGCATAACTCCCGAGACACGTAAGGAGGCCGATCGTATTGTGAAAATTCCACACGCCAGTAGGTTCGATTCTTTAAATGTATCTGTAGCTACAGGAATTGTCTTGTACGAGGTTTTTAGTCAAAGAAATAAAGAAGTCAGTCGATAATTACTAATACACTAAAACTTGAAGACGTTTTATTAGTTGTAATAAATAATAAAGTAATTTAAAAGTTAATGAAGGATAAGATTAATATAAAAAGTATTGGAGTTCTTTTACTTGTTTTAATTGGTTTTGCATCTTGTAAAACAACGAAACAACGTGCAAAGGAAACTCAACTTGAAGATGCCCTTTTATGGAAAATGGAAGTGGAAGGAAGCTCTGAGGCATCATATATATACGGTACCATTCATATGATTGATAAGGATGATTACTTCTTGCCTCAAGGAACATTATCGGCTATTGAATCCAGTGATAGAATGATATTCGAAATCGATTTGGCTGACATGAATGATATGGGAGCTCTAATGGGAATGATGGGTAAAATCTTTATGAAAGATGGTGCGACTTTAAAGGATCTTCTTCCTCAGGAAGACTATACTTTAGTTTCAGACTACTTTGCCGAAATGGGGCTACCCATGATGATGGTTGATCGTATAAAGCCTATGTTTTTATCAGCTTTTGCAATGGGAGATATTGACCCAAATAGTATGCAAAATGGAGATATTAAGTCGTACGAAATGGAATTTTATGAAATGGCACAATCTAGAAATATGGAAACTGGCGGACTAGAAACGATAGATTTCCAAATTAGTGTTTTTGATTCCATTCCATATAGTGATCAAGCAATAATGCTAGTCGATGCCATAAAAAGCAACGATACCGCCAATGATGAATTCAAAATTATGGTTGATATGTACAAAAATCAACAGATCAATAAAATGGTAGCCATGATTAGTGATGAGGATAGTGGATATTCTGAGCATGAAGACATCTTACTTTCTAAAAGAAATAAAGCATGGATTCCTCAGATGAAAGAATGGGCTATGAAAGGACCTACATTTTTTGCCGTTGGTGCTGGACATTTAGCTGGTAAAAATGGCGTACTAAATCTGTTGAAAAAGGAAGGTGTTAGATTGACCCCGCTCTCCATTGAGAAAAAGTAAATCGACCTTGAATCCAATCAATATATTTTGGTTTAGGAGGGATTTACGCATTCACGACAATGTAGGATTATTTCATGCTATTGGGTCTGGGAAGCCAACATTACTTGTATTCATTTTTGATGATGAAATACTCAATGAATTACCCAAAGATGATCATAGAGTATCATTTATTTACAGTAGACTTAAATCGTTAAATAGGCAATTAGGGCCCAATCAAGCTGGGATATACGTGGTCAAGGGAGAGGTGTTGGAAGTTTGGCAAGAATTATATTCTAGGTTTGAAATAGAATCTGTTTTTTCCAACAAGGATTATGAGCCCTATGCCATAAAAAGGGATATGGAAGTTAGAAATTATCTCGCTTCCAGAGGAATTAATTTTTTTCAGTACAAAGATCAAGTCATATTTGAAGAAAATGAAATTGTAAAAAGCAACGGCAGTCCCTATACGATTTATACTCCCTATAAAAACAAGTGGAAAGAGTTACTTTATGAAATAAAAGAGTATGCGATTTCATACGAACCCCTGATTCAAGCAGATCAAGAATTCCCTTCTTTGGAAAGCCTAGGGTTTAGAATGTCATCGATTAAATGGAATTCGAAGTTGCCAGATGCGGAATTTCACAGGTTGTATTCTGAGAATAGAGATTATCCCTCGTTAGATTCAACAACAAAATTGAGTATCCACCTCAGATTTGGTACGGTAAGCGTACGAGATGTTTGGCGGAAGTTTAAATATAATCAAGGTATAATTGATCAATTGATTTGGAGAGAGTTTTTCATGCAAATTTTGTATCATTTCCCTCATGTAACTTCAAGTTGTTTTAGACCGAAATATAATGGCATTAATTGGAGAAACAATGTTGAAGAATTTGAGTTGTGGAAGGCTGGTAAAACTGGATATCCGTTAGTAGATGCTGGAATGAGAGAGCTTAATCAAACCGGGTATATGCACAATAGGGTACGTATGCTCACGGCTAGTTTTTTATGTAAGCACTTATTAATAGATTGGCGTTGGGGTGAAGCCTATTTTGCCTCTAGATTATTTGATTATGACTTAGCTTTGAATAATGGAAATTGGCAATGGGCAGCTGGGACTGGTTGTGATGCTGCTCCATACTTTAGGATTTTTAATCCAACTACACAGGTTAAAAGATTTGATTCAAAAATGGAGTATATCAATAAATGGGTCCCTGAATTCAATACATTATCTTATCCAAACCCCATTGTAGAACATAAATTTGCTCGGGAAAGAGCGCTCAAGACGTATAAAGAAACACTTTGAATATGAAACCATTGATATTGCCTTATGACGGCAAAATGCCAACAATTCACCCTTCAGCAAGAATAGCACCAAATGCAACAATTACGGGTGATGTCATCATCGGACCTAATGTAAGTATTTGGTTTAATGTTGTAATTCGGGGTGACGTCAATCAAATTCGAATAGAAGAAAACTCTAATGTACAAGATGGTGTAATCATACATAGTACTCGAGGAAAGCAAGACACCGTCATAGGAAAAGATACTTCAATAGGACATGGAGCTATTTTGCACGGATGTCAAACGGAAGGAAGGTGTTTGATAGGCATGGGAGCCATCGTTTTGGATGATGTTTTGGTCAAAGAGAATGTGATCATAGGAGCAAATGCAACGGTATCAATGGGAACAGTATGCGAGAGTGGACATATATACGCTGGTACTCCAGCTAAAATTATAAAATCAATGGACAAAGAACGTATTGATTTTTACATCAATGAAACCAGTGCCGCATATATTAAATACTCTGATAAATACCCTTCTTTCAAAAATTGGTAAACGACCCTTTTCGTGAGTAATAATGTTGATTTAGTCTATAATTCAAAGTAGATTATAGATCAATTTAAGATTTTCGTAACAATTTTATTCTTTGTTGCGTCGATTAGAAGTAGATGGGTAAAAGATAAGAATCCACCTTTCTTACAATCTACCTTCTAATATTAATTAACATAAAGTCTAAAATTATTTTATCATGAAAAACCTTATGATTGCCTTCATGGCATTATTATGTAGTGTTTCTTTATTTGGTCAATCCGTAATTCAAGAGCAGTATCGTCATTTAGAAAATCACAAAGATGCTACTGTTGTTTTTATCTCTGGAAACCTATTTGGGTATGTATCTAAAGTCTTGCCAGATAATGATAAGGAGTCCGAAAAAATTAAAACAATTTGTGAACGTATAGAATCCTTTGAATTCTTATCTGTTCCCGGACTTGAACAAGCCAGAACGGAATACTCTAAGGGCACGAGGATGCTTAGAAATTCTTACGAGGATTTAATTACTGTTCGAGACAAAACCAATAATTTTTCACTGGTAATTAAGGAAGAAGACGATGTAATTAAGGAATTGGTCGGAATTGGAATGTCTGATGATAACTTTTTCGTCTTTTCATTAATGGGTTCTATTGATATGGATAATATTTCTGAAATAACCGAGTTAATTCAAGAGAAAAAATCTATTCCGATTTCAACCAAAAATAATTCAATTGGAGAGTTTAAAGTTTACCCAAATCCAGTTGCTTCTAATTCTGAATTGAAAATTGATGTACCATCTGATCTGATGGGAAGTCAGATTACGGTAATGGATGCCTCTGGAAATATGGTTAAACAAGTGACGGCTAATGAAGGTACTATGAGTCTAGGAACTGAAGAAATGAGTGCTGGGCAATATATAATTGATATTACGAAAGGAGATTTTTCTATTAAGAAAAGGGTATTAGTAATACAATAAGAAAAAATATAGACCAAACTTAACTTGCTATAAAGACAAAGAGGAGATCCAAACGGATCTCCTCTCTTTGCTTAAGGGGGTTGATTTAAAGTAGTATAATCTATTATTCCACTACTTTGAGAAATTTAGTGTTAGAAATACTTCCATCTTGGAATACCAATTGAATGATATGGAATCCAGGATTTAAATTGGAAATATCGATTGGTTTCTCAGCGTAAGTATCAAGAAGTATCATTTTTCCTGTAAGATCAGATACCATATAAGAAACTGGTTTGTAGTCTTCATTGGTCGAAATATTTAAAATGTTCGAAGCAGGATTAGGGTATACTAAAAGATCTGCTAATTCGTCGATATCAACAGTAGATGAAGATATTCTGTCCTCCCATTCTAATTCTATTCTTGCTCCTTCAGGGTTTTGCTCAGAGTAGATTCGATTTTTATCTTGATTAGTCAAAGAAAGTTCTTCACTTAGAATAGCATTTTCTTTAGCTTTTACAACCAAGATTACCAATGCATTTTCTTTATTGTATTCTAGACCACCGTTTTCTAAATAATCCGATGCGATATAAGAAATAGTCTGAATATTACCTTCTTCCATTAGGTTTTCCTCACTAAAATTATTCAAAGCTGGAGCGTATACGCGAGTGATATCCAACTTGTCTGATGTTTCGATTGAAAAATTGAATCCAGAGATTTTTTCATTTTTACTATGGTATACAGGGACGAAGTAAGATTGACCAGCATTTAGAACTTCATCTTTAGATACAAAATCATTAACAGGAGGATTATTACCAGTCGCATTATCCAAATCGTAACTGTCGTCCAAATCACCTAACTTTACTCCAATAAATGTATTTAGTGGATTGTTTTCTGATTTTAATATGTGTTCTTTGTGATTAGGATCTGCAAAATCAAAAAATGTCCATACGTCTTCTGGATTTGGAGTGTGTAATCCTTGCTGCATTCTTCTCATAAGCACAACATCCAATGTTGAAACTCCTATTCCCCCTCCATTACTTATATCAGCTGGATATAAAGTGTAAAATGGTAAAGTTGTTATTCCTAGAATGTGTTCGTATGCAATGATCTCGTCATAGATGTCTACTCCTTCTGCTGCTGGACTGTCTTTAGTTGGTTCTACTAAATCTCCAGTATAAGCCGATAAATCTACACATCCTGAATCATCGGTATAATATCCTGGAGCCATTTCTACATCAGGGATAGGATCTCCATTGTTTCTATAAGCACAGTAAATGTCTGTTGATCCCAATGGTGTGGTGATTTTTTGAGTATACTCAGCTGATGTAAAAGATGCAAATGAAAATACGGTCCAAGTTCTTAAAACAACGTTATTTGATCCGTTAGGTACCATAATGTCTTCGTAAGTAGTCTGTATAGTCCAACAAGAGTTAATACCAACTTGAGGTTCAACATTTTCTGTAAGAACATTAGGATTGTTAGCCAATTGAGAAGGAAGGTGAGCGACAGTATTAATGGTAATGTCTGCAGGCCATTCGATATCGTCATCCAATGTGTGACCACTAGCACAATCTCCAACAGGTGTATTCCAAGGTAATGTGTCACAAAAAACAGGGAAATCTGTCGTTAGTTCAATTATCTGGGTGTGACCCAAGAATGTTCCATTATTCCATTCTACAACAACCCAATCACGGATGATTTTGACATAACCATTACTACCATTCAAAATTTGATCTGAATAAGTTGAAGCTGGAATTAGACAAGGGTCAAGAGGCCCAAAATCAACGATCGCATGAGAAGCTGGAATGCCTAGGGTATTCATCATGTTTGATGGCGTCAGATAGGTAGCTAAATTTTGTTGACACACAGGTTGATTGATGACAATATCTTGAGGCCATATTACATCACTATCCATTAATGAGGTGTCACAGTTTTCAGTGGTAACTACGACATGTCCCCAGCACATACTGCCACCAGCATTTACCTCTGCAACAATTGTTGCTCCAGCATCGGAAGAAGATACAGTGTTGTTCGCTCTTCCGACTCCGTTAACAGTTAAATCTACCCAAGTGGCATCTGGACAGTCTCCAGTGTAAGGAGTAGCCAATATATGCTCAGGTAAGATTTCTAATGATTGGTTTGCGGGAAGATTTACAGTATAATTATCATTACAAGCTAAATTGGTAGAATTGTTGTCTTGATAATAAACATGTGCCCAGGCCTGATTCGTATTACCAGCTAGATCAGTAACCGTCAAAACCACTGTAGCTGGATTTTCCATACCACATGTTATAAGGCTTGGTGTTACAGTTAAAGTTACAGGACTACAGTTGTCGAATGAGCCTTCATCGACTTCTGAAGGAGATAATTGATACTCTCCATTGCTATCTAAAGTGACAATGATACCATTGTCTGCGATAGCAATTGGTTGCAGTTTGTCCTCCAAGGACATAGTAGAAGTACAAGAGATTACATTACCATTATCCGATCCATAGACGGTTACCATATTAATTCCAAGATCAGCACAATCGTAGGTATACTGATCGAGCCAAGTTGAATCTAGGTGACTATGGTTTCCTTCAAGGAAAAATACTGTTTGGAGATCAACTGTTCCAACTGGTCCCAATGTGACATTTACCATTTGGTTACAAACAATTTGTGCTTGATTTGAGGTGCTGGTAAACATACCAAGCAAAAGCAAAAAGAAATTTAAGTGTAAAAATTTCATGATGTTAAGTTTTAAGAAATTTAGAAATTTAATACAGCAACAAGTTGCAATATTTGGTTAAGTGTTAAGAAATAAATTCATAGCCTTTGGGGTCTTTGATTAAAACAAGTATTGGTATTGTAAACCAATGAAATATGTTTTAAATTTTTGATTTATTTGATTGTCGTTTATGTCATAGGTTAATGTACTTTCACTCCTTTTGGTATTTAATTTTATTGTTGATTTTGGTGTAAGTTGATAGCTTAATCCAATTCCATATTCAAAGTTGTACCATGGTCTAGAATAGGAGTTTGAAGTAGCCTTGTCTAGAGTTTTTGTATGATTAAGAATTGATCCAGAGGCCAAGTCAAATAAATTCAGATTGGACTGAGCAAAAAGGTCAATTTGTAAGGGTTTTAAATTGAAAAGAGTATACTTTGCACCTAATGGCAAGCTTAGGTTATGATGGTAGGTGTGTTGTCTAGCTTTATATTCTTTCTTCTCAATGATTTCTATGGTTCCTTGTTGAAGGGAAGAGTTGCCTTCTTTGTCAATGATTACTTGAGTAATACCTTCTTCGTTTTTAAAGTAAGTATAATTCTCATCGATTGCTATCCTCGAGGTTAATCTTTCGTATTGTAATCCAGAGTAAAGCGAAATTTCAGGTAAGATTTCAAAACTAAATAATCCATGGACCTGAATTGCAGGTAAAGCTTGAGTTCTGGACTCTAAGAAATTACTATACGTATTTTCTTTGCTTCCTTCATTGATCGAAAGGGCACTGATCCCATGCATTACTCCCAAGTTAAAGTGCATAGGTATTCTGTTATTCTTATTTGGTTCGATTTTATTCGCGTTCATTACATAAGCCTCATGAATTAAACGAGGGCTAATGCCTTCTATAAGATTGACATTATTTGTATAGGATCTAAGATCAATGAGTTTTTGGTTTAACTGGTAGAATTGATTGGATTTTATAATCGGTAATTGAGTTAATGGGGTGACAGTTGCTAGAGTATGAATTAAAGGATTTGATGGTTTATTTTGAATTTGTGAAATGGAATTATTTGATATTGGGTTGTGAGTTGCACCAGTTGACTCTTTTAGGTTAGGTTTTGAGTCATTTGAGAAAGTTGGAACAAATTCATTTATAATGACAACTTTTTCATTCTCTAATAGTGGAGAAGAATCTTGAGCATTTTTTCCAATAAAATAGCCGATTGTCAAGGACGATAGTAGTCCAAGCCCTACGAAAAACCATAGAAAAAAACCTTTTCTATTTGATTCTTTCTCTGGTATGTGTTGCTCTATGTTTTCCCACAATTTGTCGTGGTTTATCGAGACCTCAAGCTTTGAGAGGTTGTCTTTGAATTTGTCGTACTGCTGTTCCATAATGCTGTCTGTTTTATTTGACACAGTCAATATCTTTTTCTTTTTCTAATTGGCTGAGGTAAGATTTTATCAATTCTTTAGCCCTCATTAATTTGGTTCTTGATGTTGATTCTCCGATGTTAAACATCTTTGATATTTCTTTATGACTATAACCCTCGATTTCGTAAAGGTTAAAGATGACTCTATAATGATCTGGTAATGCGTTGAGTACTTTTAATAGATCATTTTTGGATAATTCATCTTCGATGGTTGGCATAATGTGGATATGTTGTTTCATATCTATGGATTCAACATCGCTAAATGGTATTCTTTTTTTACATTGTTTTAGAGATTCGTTAACCGCTATTTTTCTCATCCATGCTTCAAAAGTTGAAGCATCTGATACGTTATTAATGCTCTTAAATATTCTTATGTATGTTTCTTGCAAAGCGTCTTCAGCAAGTGCTGAGTTCTTTAGATATCTGGTACAAATACCCATTAGCATTGATGAATATTTATTTACCAATACTCTGTAGGCACTCCTATCTCCCACTTTACACCCTTTCAATATGTCTCTTACGTCCACTATTAGATCAGCTTGTATCCGTTGCTTTGTTTTTAGAATGTACGTTTTACATGAAATTGAGCTTCCATCTTTTTATAACCTGCTTTTTTAGTAGGGTTGAATATTTTTACCCAAAAGTTTCCTTCAAAATAACCTCTATAATATTCGTCGATAGAGGAACCTATGTGCGTCAATTTGAACTGATCGAATCCACAGCCTATTGGAGATTCTTCACATTTCAGTTCGTATCCTTGATTACCTAAAGAAGAACCCTCTAAGACAATGTTTATTTCCTCGTTATCAATGTCTGCTTTAGTATTTTTTGGTATCCATAGAGACAATTGATTTTCTGGATTAGAAACCTGACTAAAGATGAACTTTACTCTATCATCAATGAGTTGGGTAGAAGCCATTATGAAATGGTAATACTCATCTTCCGTCTTAAGGACTAAATACTCTTCACCAAGATCTTCACAGATATAAAAATCGTTTAAATAAGTATTATCGTTGATGGAATAGTTTTGAATTGGAGAAGTGGCGTGACTTCCTAATGCCTTCCCAAAAATGTGTACCAATTGAGTTTTGTCTTTGCATTTTGGTACAGTTACTTTTAGATCACCTGTTTCTACATAACGAACCAAAGAGTATTCATCTGTGGATATATTTACGATGGCTTTGTTGATTTTTTGCAATTCGCAATCTTTGATTTCTGCTTGAACAATAAAAGAGTTCTCAGTCGATGAAAAGAAAGCATCTTTTGTTAGATCATCGCTGTTGGTAACTATGTCTATGTTTTCAAGACCACAGTCATTCTCTCTGGTCAATTGAAAATTAGAATTTTGAGGAGCATAACAAATGTATTTGCCTTGATCAGTTGTTGTTACAGGTTTAGAAAATGAATGATGAATAAGTTTTAATGGTTCACCGTTGGTAGTATTCTCATCAATCCGAGCAGTTCCAGTAAGTATTACATAATCGGTATGGCTACCTATTGCATACCAGCCCGTTTTGGTAATGTTTTGATTCTGAATCAACTCATAATGATTCAATTCCGAGTTGTAATGGTAAAGGTTTTTAGCTGAAGTTTTAAGAGAAATTGTGCCGTTAAATTTATCGATTTGGTCACTTTTGATAGATAAGAAATGCTCGGGTTTCACCAAGGAGGTTTTGTTGTTTTCATCGATATATAGAGATCCTCCTGGGTATATACCTTCATCCTTAAAATCAGTATTTAATAAGAAAAAATCTATATTCCCCTGTAAAGGAATAGAATTTTTGGAATAAGAATCAGCATCAATATCTATTTGATAAACATCATTCGAATAGAAGAAGGAAGAAGAAGAAGAAGTACTTCTTTGTTCATAATTTTTTGGAAAGATATAATGATTATAATTGGTCTGGTTCTCAATTAGCGGAGTGATGTATTCATAGGAGAATTTGGAATTACTAATCTGTAGGACTTCTTTAAACTTATTAACCTTTTCTGCTTCTAAGTAAAAGTACGAACCCGTTTTGTCAATGATTTGATTGTTGTAAACTAGGGCCCAATCTTCTAATTGGGTATCATTCTCATCATTAATATGTCCAAGGAGATTATGATCTATAATGATGTCTGGCTGAGGTTCAATGACGGTATTATTTTCAGTCAAATTGTCCTTATAGCAACCACTCAGCATCAAAAGAGTAGGCAGTAGAACAATATTTATTTTAAAGTTAAATTTCATGGTGTTTCCATTAGAATTACACCTTTAGTATACATGATAAATGTGATACGCTACATCAAAATGAAATTATTTCAAAAAAAAAATCACATCCCCTATTTTAAGAGATGTGATTTTTAGAATATTTTCTTGGTATCAGTAGTCTTATTCGATGATATAAATTTGACGTGAAGCAGATTTGCCTTGATCCATTATCTTTAATATATAAATACCCGTGTTTAATCGATCAAAACTGGCAGTTATTGAATTTGAAGTTTTTTGAACTTGATCAAACACAATAGGCTGTCCGTCTATTCTATACAAGCTTAATTGAGCTTGAGGACTGATGTTTTCTGGGAAATCCAAATAAAGTTCATTCCCAATTACGGTATATTGAAAATCTAAGCCATTAAATTCATTGATGTTACTGCTTAGCTTTACATCTTGGATGTCTCCATTGACAAAGTTATACCTTCCATTTGCTTCAAACCATACGATGGCAGCGACTTTCATGTCACCAATATCAGTTGTATGGGGAGTTACAGATGTTAAAGATTTAGAGAATGTAAAAGAATCTCCATCTTCTATAGTAGCACCGTCGTTAACTAATGGTCCAAAGGCATCATCGTAGAAACTTTTGTCCAATATGAATGGGTGTTCGGCATTGCTCCCTACAGATGCTTGGTTGGCGATTAGTTTATCTCTGATGAGGAATAAAGAAACATTATAATCTGTATCTGTACCTTCTACAAATTCTACTGTAGCTTCTGCTAATATTTCATCTCCAAGCATGTCTGCTTTGACCCCAACTTTGATTAACGCACCAAATCCATTTAAAAGGCTTATGGTTTCCTTAGCCTCATCAATTTTAGCAGTGGCATTAGATGATGAAACATTTAAATCATCCTGATTGATGTAAAATATGGGTTGGTACGACCCACTGAAATTATCAGCGACATCTTTCGAGGTTTGCGTAGCTAAATCTCCTGAGTGGTGCATTGCCCAAAAGATGACATTCTCATCTTCTAATTCCACTAGAGCATCTTTAACAAAATCCCATCCCCAAGTTCCACAATTTGGACACCAGTCTGCAGTCCTTTTTAGTAGTAAGGTGTGTTGTTTGTCCGATTGAGCTTGAGAGGTTCCAATAAGTAAAACCAAGCAGGTAATTAATGTAAATATTCTTTTCATGAAGTATAATGTAATTTTTGCAAATATATAATCAATAATCCTAATATGTAAAATGGAAATAATTATTGTGTGACGAATAATTGTCAATTTGATTTAATTAGAATTGAAATAGTATAGTGTAAATATGCAGTAAGTAATGTATTGGTTGTCTAGAGGCTTGCAACGATTTGGTTAAAGTGTAACAGAGTTGACATTCTTTGTTCGAAATGGGACTTAGTAAAAATTAAGTTGATAAAATTTTATTTGGAATTGCTGGTCTTGTGAAGATGTTGATGCTGCGATGGGGTGGGTTGCGCCTATTTCATAAGTGAAATGCGGTAGTGGAAGAATAATATGTGTGATTAAAAACTATAATGTGAGAAAAATATATAAAATAAAGATAATCAGAACTATAAAAACAAGTAGAAAGTCTTACTTTTGTGGCGATTTTCAAAAAAAGCATTTTGGCCTTATGATGAAAAGGTATTTAGTTGTATTTTGTTTAATGTTGGGTTTGACTACGAGTCAATACGCTGGCGGAGGCGGAGAGCACGCTGAGTATGATCCAGCTGGAACAGCAATTCATCACATTAGTGATGCCAATGTATATTCTATATTGGATGCTGTACGAATTCCACTTCCAATGATTCTTAAGTCAGATTCTGGGTGGGACGTATTCTTGTCTAATAAATTTGAAATTGGTCATCACGAAGAAGGGCACAAGTCTTATAATGGTTATGTGATGCACCACGGTTCTGTTTACCGAGTTGAAGATGCTGGATTCCCAATGACAGGAAGTGCTGAGATCAGTGGCTTTGTCAAAAAGCCTAAGATGGTCAATGGAAAAGAAAAAGAAGATTATTACGCCGTTTCAGGTGGAAAAGAATATAAGATTGTTCCAAGATCTACATTGGATGGCGGAATCCTTGGTGGAGGAATGACATCGTTTATGGATTTTTCGATTACCAAGAATGTTGTTTCTATGGTGATTGTTGTTTTGTTGTTGATTTGGTTGTTTGGTAAAGCTGCTAAACAATACAAGACAAATCCTAATAGGGCTCCAAAAGGAATACAGAATTTATTAGAACCTATGTTTTTGTTTATTAGAGACGAGGTGGCCATTCCTTTTATTGGTAGAGATAAGTACATGAGATATTTACCTTTGTTGATGAGTGTATTCTTTTTCATACTAGGATTGAACTTGTATGGACAAATACCATTTTTAGGAAGTACTAACGTCACAGGAAACCTTGCTGTTACAATGGTGATATCGCTTATAGTTGCTTTAGTAGTTAATTTTTCAGGTAACAAACACTATTGGGCACACATCTTTTGGATGCCTGGAGTTCCATGGTTTGTAAAACCTATTATGACAGTTGTAGAATTTATGTCTTTATTCATTAAGCCTTTGACATTGATGTTGCGTTTGGCAGGAAACATTTCTGCAGGTCACATTGCATTGTTGAGCTTTATTGGATTGATATTTATATTTGGTCAATCTGGCGCATCATTAACAGGAAGTTTGGTCGGTACAGCAGTGTCGGTACCATTGACTATGTTTATGATGGCGATAGAGTTGATTGTAGCCTTTGTACAGGCATTCGTGTTCACCATATTAGCAGCTTCATATATTGGAGCCGCAATAGAGGAACACCACCATTAATTTAGAGAAACTTGAAATTTATTATTTAATAATTAATTATACAAATCATGAGTGGAACATTAGCAGCATTAGGAGCTGGATTAGCAGTAATCGGAGCTGGAATCGGAATCGGTATGGTAGGTAGCAAAGCAATGGAAGCTATTGCTAGACAACCAGAAGCTTCTGGTGATATCAGATCAGCAATGATTATCATGGCAGCATTCGTGGAAGGTGCGGCTTTGATCGCTATCCTTCTTTCAATCTTAATGGCGTAAGCTTAAGAGCTTTTGTAAGAAAATGCAGACTTCCGAAGCGGTTGGCGGAGGAGTCTGCACAATTCATTATTTAGAAATTAATATTTTAATTATATAATATCATGATTATAACATTATTAAGCTTTACTCCTTTTCAACCTACACCGGGTTTGGCTTTTTGGTCATTGATCATCTTTTTATTGTTTTGGTTTGTAATGGGTAAATTCGCTTTCAAACCTATTGCTAAGGCATTAGAAAAAAGAGAGCACGATATTCAACATGCTTTAGATCAAGCCAAGTTGATGAAAGAGGAGATGAAGAATATGGAATCTCAGAATGAAGAAATGATGGCTAAAGCCAGAGATGAGAGAAATAAAATTCTTCAAGAAGCAAAAGAAATGAAAAATCAAATTATTAGTGAAGCTAAGACTAAAGCTAAGGAAGAAGCTAATAAGATAATTACTTCAGCACAAACTGAGATTGAGAATCAGAAAAAATCTGCTATGGCAGAAGTGGCTACTGAAGTAGGAGGAATGGCAATTAATATTGCTGAAAAAATCTTGAAGAAGAATCTTGCAGATGATGCTGCACAGAATGACTTCGTTAAGACTCTTGTTAAGGATATAAAATTAAACTAATTTATGTCTGTAAGTAGAATAGCAGATCGTTATGCCAAGTCGCTTTTAGATTTGGCTATAGAAGGGGGAAACCTTGATGGAATCATGGAAGATGTTCAATCTTTTGTGACCATGCTTTCCAATAAAGATTTGACTTTGATGCTTAAGAGTCCAATCATTTCTGCATCAAAGAAAGAAGCAATTTTTAAAGCTTTGTTTGATGGTAAGGTTCAACCTCTCACGATGACATTTTTTAATGTCATCTTACGTAAGGGTAGAGAAATGTTCTTACCTGAAATTGGCAATAGCTTTGTGGAGCAATACAAAGATTATAAAGGAATTACTGATGTAACCTTAATCACTGCTAAACCTGTATCGGAAGATATCTTAGCAGAAATTAAGAATGCCCTTAAAGGAAGCGATGTTACTAAGGAAACCATTGAAATTACTGCCCATGTAGATGAAGATCTCATCGGTGGTTATGTATTAGAAATTGGAGACAAATTGTATGACAATAGTATAAGTCACCAATTGAGTGAATTGAGAAAGCAATTTGCTCAGTAATTAAGAATAAAATTTTACACTAAAATATTAACAATTAAAATATCTTGTCATGATTGATGTTAAACCTGACGAAATATCAGCAATAATCAAACAACAACTTTCTGGTGCTAAATCAGAGGCCGAGTTAGAAGAAATTGGTACGGTACTTCAAGTTGGAGATGGTATCGCAAGGGTATACGGACTTTCGAAATGTCAAGCCGGTGAATTGGTGAAATTCGAAACTGGTGTTGAAGCGATAGTACTTAACTTGGAGGAAGATAATGTTGGTGTGGTATTATTGGGTTCTGGAGATGGAATCAAAGAAGGAAGTACAGTTAGAAGAACTGGTAGAATTGCTTCTTTGGAAGTAGGTGAAGGGATGCTTGGAAGAGTTGTAAACCCTTTAGGTCAACCAATCGATGGTAAGGGAGCTATTGGTGGTGAAAAATACGAGATGCCTCTAGAAAGAAAGGCACCTGGTGTAATCTACAGACAGCCAGTAAACGAGCCTTTACAGACAGGTATTAAGGCGATTGACTCGATGATCCCTATTGGAAGAGGTCAAAGAGAGTTGATCATTGGTGATAGACAAACTGGTAAGACAGCAATTGCGATCGATACCATTATCAATCAAAAGGAATTTTACGACAGGGGAGAACCTGTTTTCTGTATATATGTAGCATCAGGACAAAAAGCATCTACTGTAGCACAGGTTGCTAAAACTCTTGAAGATGCGGGAGCAATGCCGTATACGGTTATTGTTTCTTCTTCAGCTTCTGATCCAGCACCACTTCAGTTCTATGCACCATTTGCAGGAGCTGCTATTGGTGAGTTTTTCAGAGATACAGGAAGGCCAGCTTTGATCGTATATGATGATTTATCAAAACAAGCGGTTGCATATAGAGAGGTTTCTCTATTGTTAAGAAGACCTCCAGGACGTGAGGCATATCCTGGTGATGTATTCTATCTTCACTCAAGATTACTGGAAAGAGCAGCAAAAGTTATTGCTAATGATGACATCGCTAAAACAATGAACGATCTACCAGAATCGTTGAAGAAGGCTGGTATCGTTAAAGGTGGTGGATCTCTTACGGCACTTCCAATTATTGAGACGCAAGCAGGAGACGTTTCTGCCTATATCCCGACTAACGTAATTTCGATTACTGATGGGCAGATTTTCTTGGAATCAAATCTATTTAATGCTGGTATCAGACCTGCAATTAACGTAGGTATTTCGGTATCACGTGTAGGAGGTAGTGCTCAGATTAAATCAATGAAAAAGGTATCTGGTACACTTAAGTTGGATCAAGCTCAATTTAGAGAATTGGAAGCGTTTGCAAAGTTTGGTTCTGATCTAGATCCTGTGACTCAAGCCGTATTGGCTAAAGGTCAAAGGAATGTAGAAATATTGAAGCAACCTCAATATTCTCCAGTTTCCGTAGAAAAGCAAGTTGCTATTATTTACTTAGGAACAAAAGGTCTTCTTAAAGAGGTCGGGGTGAAAAGAGTAAGAGATTTTGAAGAGACTTTCTTGACTACATTAGAGAAAAGAAATCCTGAAGTATTGGAAGGATTTAAAAAAGGAAAATTAGAAGCTGAGCACACGCAAATTGTTGAGAATTTGGCAAGTGAATTAGCAGGACAATTTAAATAATATATGATCTGTAGGTCACTTGAAAAATCGAGTGATCTACTTTTCAATTTAATATTCAATAACTAACACATATGAGTGGTCAGTTAAAAGAAGTAAGAGAACGGATCAAATCGGTGAATTCTACACAGCAGATAACCAATGCCATGAAAATGGTGTCGGCGTCTAAGTTGAGAAAAGCACAAAATGCGATTACCGAGATGAGACCATATGCGAATAGGTTGAATCATATCCTAAGAAATATCTTATCCAATCTTGAAGGTGAAGCTACTTCTTCCTTTGGGGTTGAAAGAGATGTAAAGAAGGTGGCTGTAGTTATCATTACATCTAGTAAAGGATTGTGCGGAGCTTTTAATGCAAATATTATCAAAGAAGCTGTTTCCACGATTAAGGAAAACTACCAGGACCAACTTAAAGCAGGAAATTTAAGAATCTTTCCAGTTGGTAAGAAGGCATATGATGGCATCAAGAGAATGTACGATAGTTCTGTATTCGTCAATGATTATATGGATTTATTTTCTAGCTTGACATTTGAGAACATTAGTGCAATATCACAGTACCTTATGGATGCTTTCGAAGCAGGGGAGTTTGATAAAGTAGTAGTTTGTTATAGTCAGTTTAAGAATGCTGCTATGCAGATTCCTCAAGCTGTTCAGTTTTTACCAGTAGAAAAAGTAGAGGTTGAAGAAAATGATTCTAAAACAAAGGCTGATTATATTTTTGAGCCAGGGAAACATGAATTGTTAGAAGAATTAATCCCTACAATTTTGCATACGACCTTCCAGAAGTTTGTTTTAGATACTCACGCTTCAGAACATGGTGCACGTATGACAGCCATGGATAAAGCAACGGAGAATGCAGAAGAATTGAAAAAAGAACTGAAGATTAATTACAATAAAGCTAGACAAGAAGCAATTACCAAAGAATTAAGTGAAATTGTTGGTGGTGCAGCTGCTTTAGGAGGTTAATTGGACAAAATATTATAGTAGTAGAATTTTATTAAAGAGGAAGTCTCGTAAGAAACTTCCTCTTTTTTTTATGGCTTTGTCCCGTCCTAGTATAGCGTTACACAAAAGAGAGATGAAATGTCTAAAGAATTGAGAACGAATTATGTAAAGCGAACACAGAAAAATTACAGTTTATCCTTAAAGTTACAGATTGTGTCGGAAATTGAGCGAGGAGAACTGTCGGTAACAGGAGCTAAACGCAAGTATGGGATACAAGGACAAAGTACAGTAGTTAATTGGCTACGGAAATATGGTACATTTGATTGGGAGAACCAAACACCATGCAATATGCCAAAGACAGCCGAACAACGGATAATGGAATTAGAGGCAAAAGTGCAGCTGCTTGAAAAGCAGAAGAAGCACTTAGAAAAGCAAGCCGAGCGAGCAGATCATAAGACTATTCTCTTTGATATGATGATAGAATTAGCGGAGAAGGAGTACAATATTCCAATAAGAAAAAACTCCTTACCCGAACAGTTGATCACGTCAAAAAAGAACAAGAGATGAGTATTACATACGCCTGTAACTTGTTCGGGTATAATCGGCAGGTATATTATAGATCAAAGTCACGAGTTAAACGCCATCAGAACAGAGCGCAGCAAGTGTTAGAAATGGTTACTCAAATAAGGTTAAAGATGCCACGAATAGGAGGCAAGAAGCTGTATCATATGCTCAAGGCTGACTTGAGACAGATAGGCGTAGGACGGGATAAGTTATTCGATATATTACGAGCTAACCACATGTTAATCAAACCAAAGCGTCAATACCACAAAACGACCAACTCACATCACAGATTCCGCAAGCACAAGAATTTAATAGAAGAAATACAGGTAAAGAAACCAGAGCAAATATGGGTCAGCGATATTACTTACATCGGAGACAGGACACATCCTCAGTACTTAGCCTTGATTACGGACAAGTATTCAAAAAAAATAGTTGGATATGACGTATCAGAAAGTTTATCAACAAAAGGCTCAATTAGAGCTTTAAAGATGGCGATTAAGAATAGGAAATATAAGTCTCACAAGCTTATACATCATTCGGATAGAGGACTCCAATACTGTAGTGATGCTTATCAAGAACTACTTGGTAAGCACAAAATTAAATGTAGCATGACCGAACAATATGATCCCTATCAAAATGCGGTAGCCGAAAGGATAAACGGCATACTGAAACAGGAGTTTATTCTTGGTATAAAAATTAAGGATATAGAACTAATGCGATGTTTAGTAAACCAAAGTATTGAAATATATAACAATGACAGGCCACACTTATCTTGCCATATGCATACACCAGAATATATGCATAATCAAGATAAGCTAAGCCCCAAAACATATAAAACAAAAAACCATCTGTGGATTTAAATCCACAGATGGTTCATTAATAGTATTTTTAAACCCGTAACACTATTTTAGGACGGGACACTTGTATTTGCCTCGATCATTTAAAACTTGAAGCAGAAAAGCAGCAAAAGAAATTAATCTTTTCTTTATGAGAATAGGGAAATGAGAAAACATTGATGGATTTTATTCTTCACGCTTATTTGAATAGTTACTTCACTAAAATGAATGGACTCGATTACGATTTGGAGACAGTAAAAATGAGAATACTAATAATGCCCATTTTGGCAGAAATTTAATCCAGAAGTATTTAGAATTAATTGTCTATTTTTGCGGGCAATATTATCGAAAATAGAAGTATGGCTAAGTATAATGAATATAAAGGGTTGAACCTTCCGGAAATAGATGAGTCTATTCAAGCATTCTGGAAGGAAAACAACATTTTCGAAAAGAGTATAACACAAAGACCTGAAGACAATTCATTTGTGTTTTATGAAGGTCCTCCATCAGCAAACGGGAAGCCTGGAATTCACCATGTTATGGGTCGAACGGTAAAGGATTTATTTTGCCGTTTCCAGACGATGAAGGGTTACCGTGTAGAACGTAAAGGAGGATGGGATACGCATGGGCTTCCTATTGAACTGAGTGTAGAGAAGGAATTAGGGATTACAAAGGAAGATATTGGAGATAAAATATCAGTAGACGATTACAATCAGAAATGTCGAGAAACCGTAATGCGGTACAAAGACATGTGGGATAATATTACCAAGAAAATGGGGTATTGGGTCGATCTTAATGACCCGTATATAACCTTTAAAAATGAATACATTGAGTCAGTTTGGTGGTTGTTGGGGCAGTTGTACCAAAAAGATCTTTTGTATAAAGGATACACTATTCAGCCATATTCTCCTGCCGCTGGGACAGGACTGAGTACACATGAACTAAATCAGCCTGGAAGTTATAGAGATGTAACAGATACAACAGTAACTGCCCAGTTCCTTACCGTGTCGGAAAGCTTACCAGAAGTACTTTCTAACCTTGGTGAAATTCATATCTTAGCTTGGACTACAACACCTTGGACACTTCCTTCGAATACAGCGCTTACTGTTGGCCCTAAGATTAATTATGCAGTTGTCAAAACGTATAACCAATATACTTTTCAGCCAATTAATGTAATACTGGCAAAGGCTTTGCTTAGTAAGCAATTCAGCAAAAAATATGTTGAAGCTGAGTCAATTGAGCAAATGGAGTCATACAAAGAAGGAGACAAGAAAATTCCATATCAGATTATTAAAGAAGTAAAAGGGCAGGATTTAATTGGTATAAAATACGAGCAATTGTTGCCTTACGCGACACCATATGACAACCCTCAAGATGCTTTTAGAGTGATTGGAGGTGATTTTGTGACAACTGAAGATGGGACTGGGATTGTGCATACTGCTCCTACCTTTGGTGCAGATGATGCGCGCGCCGCGAAAATGGCAACACCACCTGTTCCTCCAATGCTGATCAAAGATGAAAATGGTGAACTGGTTCCTTTAGTTGATCTCCAAGGAAGATTTAGAAGTGAATTACCAGAAGTAGGAGGTAAGTATGTAAAGAACGAGTATTACGATGAAGGTAGTGCTCCGGAGAAGTCTGTAGATGTTGAAATTGCCATTCAATTAAAAATAGAAAATAAAGCATTTAAGGTAGAGAAGTATGTTCACAATTACCCGCATTGCTGGAGAACAGACAAGCCTGTTTTATACTATCCTTTGGATTCTTGGTTTGTGAAGGCTACTGCTGCTAAAAAAAGAATGGCAGAATTAAATAAAACGATCAATTGGAAGCCTGCTCATACAGGTGAAAAGAGGTTTGGTAATTGGTTGGAAAATCTTCAGGATTGGAACTTGTCTAGATCAAGATATTGGGGTATCCCATTGCCAATATGGAGAACGGAAGATAAAAAAGAAGAAATCTGTATTTCCTCTATTGACCAACTGAATCAAGAGATGAGTAAAGCAAATGAAAAATTGGGTCTAAATCAAGAGCCTCTAAAAGATTTGCATCGTCCTTATATTGATGAAGTGGTACTGGTGTCACCTTCAGGTCTAGCTATGAAGAGGGAATTAGATCTAATTGATGTTTGGTTTGACAGTGGTTCAATGCCGTATGCACAATGGCATTACCCATTTGAAAACAAGGAGAAAATTGATAATAGAAAAGCTTTTCCAGCTAGTTTCATTGCTGAAGGAGTAGATCAAACTAGAGGTTGGTTTTATACCTTACATGCTATCGCAACTATGGTTTTTGATAGTGTTGCCTACCAAAATGTTGTAAGCAATGGATTGGTACTGGATAAGAATGGTGTTAAAATGTCCAAGAGATTGGGTAATGTGGTTGATCCTTTTGAAACAATCAATAAATACGGAGCAGATGCGACCAGATGGTACATGATCTCCAATGCACCTCCATGGGATAATCTAAAGTTTGACTTGGAAGGATTAGATGAGGTGAGAAGAAAGTTTTTTGGAACACTGTACAATACATATTCTTTCTTTGCTTTGTATGCCAATTTGGATGGATTTGACTTTTCAGAAGATTATGTAGCATTAGAAGATCGACCAGAAATTGATCGATGGATCATATCTTCTATGCATAAGATGGTAGCAGATGTAAATGATGCTTACAGTAAGTATGAACCAACTACTGCTACTCGTAAGATAATGACATTTGTGGATGAGCATTTGTCGAATTGGTATGTGCGATTAAATCGTAGAAGATTTTGGAAGGGCGAATACAGCAATGATAAGGAGGCGGCCTACCAGACATTGTATGAGTGTTTGGAAACGTTAAGCTTGGTTATGGCTCCCGTTGCACCGTTTTTTAGCGATTGGCTGTATCAAAATTTGAATAAGGTAACAGATAGGAATAAGGCTGTATCAGTTCATTTGGCTGATTTCCCTCAGGCAAATATGGAAGCAATAGATGTAGACCTCAATCAAAGAATGGAGTATGCGCAGAAGATTTCTTCATTAGTTCATAGCCTTAGAAAAAAGGAGAGTATACGGGTAAGACAACCTCTTACACGAATTTTACTGCCTGTATTGGACGAGAGTTTTGGTCAGCAAATCGAACAAGTAAAAAGTTTGATCCTTGCCGAAACCAACGTGAAAACTATTGAACTAATTACGGATACCGACGGAATTGTGAATAAAAAGGCTAAACCAAATTTCAAAACGTTGGGTAGACGCCTTGGGAAGAATATGAAAGCTGCAAGTTCAATAATTATTGGTCTCGATCAATCGCAAATCTCGGAGATCGAAAAGTCAGGAGTATTTAATATGGATATTGAAGGTGAGCAGTTTGAATTAACCTTAGAAGACTTTGAAATTGTAACAGAAGATATCCCTGGATGGCAAGTTGCCCAAGATGGTGCTTTAACTGTAGCTTTGGATATTACTTTAACTCCTGATTTGTTGAATGAAGGGTTGAGTAAAGAAATCGTAAATAGAATTCAAAATTTGAGAAAGGATTCTGGTTTTGGTGTGACAGATAGAATCAATGTTCAGGTTGAATCGACGGATGAGATTAAAGAATGTGTTTCCGCTTATGGAGATTATATCATGGGAGAAGTTCTTGCGGATAGAGTAGATTTAAGTGAAAATATTGAAGGAGATAAAATAGAACTTCGAGAAGGTTTGGAAGTTGTTATTGTTGTAAATAAAAAAGATTAAAAAACGAAATAGAATGAGTTTATTGACCATAGGAACCGTAGCGTTTGATACGATTGAAACACCTTTTGGAAGAGCAGAATACGTTATTGGCGGGGCTTGCACGTACATTAGTTATGCTGCTTCTTATTTTACGAATGACATTAACCTCAGTGCCATCATAGGCAATGATTTCCCAATAGGTGAGATCAAGGCAATGGAAGATAGAGGAGTAAATATGGAAGGTTTGGAAATCAAGCAAGATGGAAAGACTTTTTTCTGGGAAGGAAAGTATCATATGGATATGAACTCAAGAGATACGATTACTACGGATTTAAATGTATTGGATGATTTTAATCCAATTCTACCTGAATCGTATAAATCTTCGAAGTATGTAATGTTAGGTAACCTAACGCCTGATATCCAAATGCAAGTTTTGGAGCAACTAGATGGTAGCCAAAAATTAGTTGCTATGGACACAATGAACTTTTGGATGGACATTGCTATGGATCGTTTGAAAGAAGTAATAGCCAAAGTTGATGTTTTGACGATTAACGATGAAGAAGCAAGGCAGCTAAGTGGTCAATACTCTTTGGTTAAAGCAGCTAAGACGATTCAAGAGATGGGGCCAAAATATTTGATTATTAAAAAGGGTGAACACGGAGCACTGTTGTTTCATAAAGAGGAGATATTCTTTGCACCTGCATTACCATTGGCTGAAGTTTTCGACCCAACAGGAGCTGGAGATACATTTGCTGGTGGTATGATGGGCTATTTGGCCATGACAGATGACCCTTCATTTGATAACATGAAAAAAGCAATTATTCATGGATCAGCAATGGCTTCTTTCTGTGTAGAGAAATTTAGTATTGATCGATTAAAATCACTAGATAAGGCTCAAATTGATGCTAGATTGGAACAATTTAGAAAGCTAGTAACGTACTAGATTTTTGAATGATTCGGACTCTGATTTTGATGTACCCATTAAAGTCAAGAGTGTCACATTTTTGTTTTAACTTGATAATGAGTATATTGTGAATACTTATTACTTAGTTAACTACAAAATCAATTGTTATGGAGTTGAAATTTTGGCTTGTATTTGTTACAGCTTTGGTACCACTAATTGTTGGGTCGGTATATTATAATCCTGCTTTAGCTGGTAAGGTTTGGATGAAAGAATCTGGAATGACAGATGAAAAGATTCAATCAGGAAATATGTTAAAGATTTTTGGATCTACATATATTCTTGGAATTCTTATGTCTTTTATCATGTACGGTGTGGTTATTCATCAGATGGGTGTGTTTTCGTTATTTGTGGGATCGGATTTTGAAACGGCAGGGACAGATATGCATAAACTTTATGGTGAAGTAATGAATGCTCTAGGGGGGGCATATAGAAGTTGGTCCCATGGAATGTTACATGGTGTTTTGATGGGATTGTTTTTTGTGTGGCCTATTATTGCCATTAATGGATTGTTTGAACATAAAGGATGGAAATATGTAGCGGTTCATGTTGGGTACTGGACAATAACGTTGGCACTTATCGGTGGAATAATATGTGCATACGCCTAAATAAGGTGTCACATAAGAATGGAATTTGAGAATCTAATTTTTGAATTATAAAGAAATTCTAAAAGGGTAACTATTTGTTTGGTTACCCTTTTATGTTTTTTGCCCACATTTCGTAGACGGAACATCATTAGTAGAACATTTAATAATACATCAAATATTAAACAGAAATGTTACGCATAGTTATGTTTTGGAAAATCCAATATGGAAAAACATAAGGGTAAGCACAATGGTAATGATGGTAAAGGATTGCTCTAAAAGACTTGGAGCAAAAAGGTTAGCGATGGTGTTCAGTGCGAATAGAACTCCAAAAAGACCAATTCCTATTTTAGATATTGACTTGAATCGTTTCCATTTTTTATTTTGATAGATTTCAAGTAATATGAGACATACTATGGAGATTGTAATAGATATAAACTCAAGATATAGGATATTGTATTCTTGATTTCCTGCCCAGACAAAGGAAGGTTTATAGTCAAAACAAATGATTTGTAGTATTAGAGTAAGATGGAATAGAATAAGCAATGAAATGATAAACTTACTATATTTAATAGATTGCTGAACTGAGAACTTAAATCTGGAAGTCATTATATAACATTTTTAATGCAAAATTGAATACTACGTAGAAGTATATCGACCTATATTATAATTTAGAACTTATCAAACCAAGATGTACATTTGCAATTATAATGTCAACTATGTTCAATCTATTTAAATCACTTCAATATATGAAAAATCTTAAAGCTAATTATTAATGATTTCATCTGTATCCATAGCAGTATTGCCTTTTGTCAATATGAGTAAAGAAGTCGAGAACGAATACTTTAGTGACGGTATTACAGAGGAAATAATAAATGCTTTAACGACAATTGAAGGACTTAAAGTAATCGCAAGAACATCATCTTTTGCATATAAAGGGGTGAATGAAGATATTCGACAGATTGGCAATAAGCTTGGAGTATCTTCTATTCTTGAAGGAAGTGTTAGAAAATCGAATAATCGTGTTCGAATCACTGCACAGTTAATTGATGTTGAAGATGGAAGCCATTTTTGGTCTAGAAATTTTGATAGAGAATTAATAGATATTTTCAGTTTGCAAGATGAAGTTAGTCTCTTGATTGCTAATGAAGTTAGAAATAATTTTGGCCATTTTGAGATCAAGGAATCCCTCATTAATAAGAGTACTACTAATATTCAGGCTTATGATTTATATCTTCAAGGAAGGCATTATCAATTGCAATGGAATCCCGAATCATTGAAAAAAGCTATTGCGCATTATGATCAAGCGATAGAAAAAGATCCTAATTATGCCAAGGCTTATTATAGCAATTTGCAGTGCTATGGGTTGCTTGGAATTTGGGGATATATGCCATACGAAGAATGTATGAAAATGGCAGGCATGAATTTTCTTAAAGCGAAAGAATTGGATACTTCCCTTCCTGAATACCCTTTATCCTTCGTCGGCAGAAGTTTATGGGGAGAATGGGATTTTGGTTCCGCGTATAAGTATATAAAGCAAGTTTTAAACATTAATCCAAATCACATTGATGGTCTCGAAGCAATGGCTGAGTTATTTTTAGCTCTTGGATTTATGGAATATGCTCATGAATATGTGGATCGCTTAATTGATCTTGATCCATTGTCGGCTAATCATCACTATACGAAGGCTAACGTGTTTTTTCATGAAGAAAGATACAGTGAAGCAATGTTGAGTTTAGCATCGGCACTAAGTATTAGACCAGAGTTTAAGATCGCTAATCATTTGAATGTTTTATGTCTAATTGGAATAGGAGATGAAGCTCGGTTATTGGATAAGATCAAAGACATGAACGAATCAATTCTTATAAGTAAATTGTATAAATTGATGCATTCTATTGATGTAGAATTGGACCCCAGTGAAGTAGAGGTCTGGAAAAAAGCAGATGAAGACCAATCACAATTAGTACCGTATGAATTGTTTATTTTGGCTAATTCTAAGTACAAAACTGAAGCAATGATTCTTTTGAAGTCATATGTATTTAAAAGAAGAGGCCAAGTAATGAATTTCAGATTTTCGCCCTTCTTAAAGTCATTACATAATACTTCAGGTTTTGATGAAATCCATACATCATCCCTTTCCATTGAAGATGTTGAGAAAAATACAGTTACGTCCAATTTGTCTAAATCAATATTGGATAAAGAAGATCAAGAGAAATTGAAAACGGCGTTGTTATCTTATATAAACTATGAAAGGCCTTACCTCAATCCTGATTTGAGTTTAGGTCATGTTGCCAATCAATTAGAAATAAGTACGAACAAATTATCTTTTTTAGTCAACGAAACGATTGGCACTAATTTTAATGTGTTTATCAATTCATTTAGGTTGGAGTATTTTAAGAAAATTGCTGTATTATCTGAAAACAAACACATCACTTTGTTAGGTATGGCATATGAAAGTGGTTTTAATTCAAAAAGTGTGTTTAATACTTTCTTTAAAAAATCAGAAGGTATGACACCTCGGCAATGGTTAAAGTTGCAATAGTGTTGATTTGGTTTTAAAAGGTTCGAAATTATAATTCGAGGCGATGCAATTAGCGCATTGTATCACTTTTGCACCGTAATTAAAATCAAAATAATGCTTACTATTAAAAGATCATTCTTTTTTATTGGGGTCGTTTTATTTATGATCCTGACTTCTTGTAATACGGACGATTCGCAATCGTCATATCCAATGCCGAAGGGGATTAAAACATCAAGTGACTTATACAGTTACTTAGAAAAATTAGCCGAAGAGGAAGATATTCCAGGTTATGCCATAAATGTTTTTGTAGATGAGGGACCATCCTTTCAGCATGCATTTGGATATGCGAATATCGAGGAGCAAACATCTTATATCAATCAAACCATTACAAGTATAGCATCCGTTAGTAAAACTATGGTGGGCGTGGCAGTTGTAAAATGCCTTGAACTTGGTTATTTTACTTTGGATACTGAAGTAAATGAAGTATTGCCATTCAAAATCAAAAATCCTCATTATGAAGAGGAGATGATAAAGATCAAAGATTTAGCCACACATACTTCGGGTATTATTGACAACCCAGCCTTTTATATCTCTCGTAATTACTTTATCCTTCCAGGTGAAGATTTGACTACTAAGGGATCTAAAATCCTAACCGACGAATTGGGAATAAAACAAGGGTTACCATTAGACCTAAAAAAGTACATAAGAGAAGTCTTGGTAGATGGAGGGATGTACTATACTGAGGATCAGTTTTTAAATGAAAAACCAGGTACGATGTGGGCATATTCTAACATTGCAACTTCTTTAATGAGTTATATTATTGAATATGTTTCAGGAATGCCCTTTTATCATTTCATTCAAAAGCATGTATTGCAACCCTTGGGAATGTCAAATTCTACTTTTGATGTGTCTTCAATTAATAGGACTTCTTTAGCAACCTTATATGTCGATGAAAAAACTCCTTTACCTGTATATGGTAATCATGGATATGCTGAGGGAAGCATGCATACCAACAATGAAGATATGGGGAAATTTTTACTTGAGATTATGAATGCCATCAATGGAAAAGGTGGGCAATTGTTGAATGCTAATGGATATTCCATATTGACAGAAAAAATATACGACGATCTTATCATTCCTTCTGAGTTCGCAGAGCACCAAGGGTTGTATTGGTATTTTAATGATGGGTACATGCAGCATGGTGGGAATAGTCTTGGCACGTCAGCTATACTGCGAGTGAAGGAAGATGGAAGTGCAGGATATTCAATAATGAGTAATATGGATGGTTCTTTTGTTAAGAATGTAAAAAAGTGGAGCAAGGTCCAATCCTTGATTTCTGACGCTATTCATCAATTCGTTTCTAACCATCCCTAAACCGTACAAATTTTAATTAAAAAACATTGTGATTAGGTGAAAATTGATCACAAGTAATGTAAAGGCAAATTGGAAGATCTGTGCAGTAGTACAAGTTTTAATATCAAGAATAGCCTATCTGAATATCGAGATCCAACCAATGGCTTTAAGTTTTATCGCTTATTAATCAAATTATTATAAAACAATACTAATGAGAACGAAATTATTAATCGTATTTTTTACCAGTCTTACTACATGGATGTTAGCTCAGAATGACACGGAAAATGGTCGTAGAGATGGATTACTCTTTGAAGTCAGCATGGGAGCTACAATAATTATGGTAGAAGACAGTGAGAATATTCAAACATTTGATGATGTGCAAGAAGGAATTAGTTTTCCTGAGCTAAAATTAGGCTATTTTGTTAACGAAAAATTGGCTGTAACAGCAAGTATCCCAGGTAAGATTTACAAGAGCAGTGGCAATGACCGACATTTTGGAAGTTTGATCCCTTCATTGCAATACTGGGTAAGTAACAAATGGTGGATCCATGGAGGAATTGGTTTGTCATTAGATAGTCCTGCATTGTATGATATCAATGATGATAATGATGATTGGAATGTGGGTTGTGGAGTAATGGCCAGTACGGGAATTGAAGTATTTCAAAGGACCAATTATGTAATCAATTTGCAGTCTAAGATTCATCTTGGACGAACATTTTTAGATGACGATGTTTACCGTGATATAGCCTCAATGAGTGTTGGAGTCGGTATTCAGTTCTAGTAATTCGAAAGTCTACTGGTGCATTTCAAAATTGGATTGATGCACCAGTAGATTTTGGGCCTAATGGAAAGTGTGAATAGTTTGTAAAAAGAAGCTGAATAGTTGGTACAAAGACTTATTTGAAACTGATTTTGTAAAAATCAAGAATTGAAGAACCTTCTTTTCATTAAGATTTTTCATCAGATATAGTTCAAAACCCATAAATGTTTGTTAAAAATCAATAAAGGCGAACAAGAAAACCCCTATATTCGTTTTCGATAAAAATGATTAAATCATGGCAAAACGAATACTATTGATATTGTTGGTTTTTTCTCTTGGACATGTAGCGTGGGCTCAAGAAGAGGAAAAAGATTGGCAATCTCAAATCATCCAGTTTACAGGTAAGGTTATCACAGCTGATGAAAATGGAGAAATTGTTCCTCTTCCTTATGTCAATGTTGCTGTAGAGGGGTCAGATCGAGGAGCTGTATCGGAATATGATGGATACTTTTCTTTTGTAGCTGTAAAAGGTGAAGTGGTCAATTTTTCACGTATTGGATATAAGACCGTTACATTTCAAATTCCTGATACGATGTCCAATAATTTTTATTCTTGGATACAAATTATGTCTCAAGACAGTATTTTGTTGGATGAAGTAATCATCTTCCCTTGGCCAGACAGAGATCATTTTAAACAGGAGTTTTTGGCGATTGATATTACCGACGAATTAAGAGAAAAGGCCGAGGAAAATTTAGCAACAGAAGTCCTTCAAGAAATGAGGCACACAGTGCCGTCAGATGGCAAAGAATCCTCAAACATATATTTGCGCGAAAAAGCTGCTGAATTTAAATATTCTGGACAATACAAACCTCAACGTATTTTTGATGTTATGGCTTGGAAGCAATTTATTGAAGCTTGGAAAAGAGGAGACTACAAGAGGAAAAAGAAGAAGAAAAAGTGATCATAGGTGAATTCTACCCTTTGGGGTAAATCAGTAATCCCATTTTTTAGTTGGATTTGTGTAGTTTTGCACTCAATAGAATTATAATATGAGCAAAACGGATATTGGTACTTTAGGGGAGTTTGGACTAATCGATCACCTCACCATGGATGCGGTATTGAAACAACCCACTTCTATCAAGGGAATCGGAGATGATGCAGCAGTAATCGATAGTGGTGATCATTTTACTGTAGTATCAACGGATATGTTGGTAGAGGGAATTCATTTTGATCTAGCCTATAGCCCTTTAAAGCATGTAGGGTACAAGTCAGTGATCGTAAATCTTTCTGACATCTATGCAATGAATGCCGTTCCAACCCAAATTACTGTATCAATTGCCATTTCAAATCGATTTTCAGTAGAGGCTTTGGAAGAATTATATAAGGGTATCCATCTTGCTTGCAATTTGTATAATGTTGATCTGGTTGGCGGAGATACCACTTCATCCAACAAGGGGCTTATCATTAGTATTACGGCAGTAGGGCGTGGGGATAAAGGCAGAATTTCTTATAGATCAGGAGCCAATCCTGGAGATGCAATTTGCGTAACCGGAAACTTGGGGGCGGCTTATTTAGGTCTTCAAATACTGGAAAGAGAAAAGCAGGTTTTTATTGATCATCCCGATGTTCAACCAGAGTTGGATAACCATGAATTCTTAATCGGGCGATTATTAAAACCCGAAGCTCGGAAAGATGCGGTTGCCTATTTCGAAGAGAAAGGCATTACTCCAACATCAATGATTGACATATCCGATGGACTATCTTCTGAAGCAATCCATATTTGTAGGCAATCTGGTGTGGGTATGATCATAGAAGAAGGAAAGGTGCCGATGCATCCTGATATGCAACAGCAAGCGATAGATTTTAAAATTAATCCCATTACCTGTGCTCTTCATGGAGGAGAGGATTATGAACTGATGTTCACGGTGTCCGACCAAGACTTAGAAGATGTACGATACATGCCAGATGTTTATATCGTTGGGGAAGTACGAGAGGCTCAAGAAGGCATCAAACTACTGACTACTGGAGGTAAATTAGTAGATCTTTCAGGTCAAGGATGGAATCATTTTAAACCATAATGTTTATTGGGTTTTGCATTATTAGCTTGCTTAGGCTGATGTATGCAGAAATATTTTTTGGATCTATTCGCCGTGATAGGGATAATAAGAATAAGTCACCTTATAGATCAAGTGATGTATCCATTGTCATTGCTGCCAAGAATGAAGTCAGTAATCTAAGGAGGCTAATTCCATTACTTTTAAATCAAACCAATCCAGCTAAAGAAATTATTATTATTGATGA
Source organism: Saprospiraceae bacterium (assembly GCA_965230345.1). Lineage (GTDB taxonomy): Bacteria > Bacteroidota > Bacteroidia > Chitinophagales > Saprospiraceae > JADKBO01. The sequence continues at coordinate 455,689 of CBDDKR010000002.1, read as the reverse complement.
TTATTCCTCTGATGATTTGGGGGCATTAAAACAACAATACCCAGAGATTACATGGTTATTAGCTTCACAAGATAATCCAGGAAAAAAGACAGCACTCACCGATGGAATTGATCAAGTAAAAACTCCATTAATATTACTCACAGATGCAGATTGTCTGCCGGACAAAGATTGGGTAAAAACAATGTTGTTCAGTATTGGAGAAAGTGATGTTCTCCTTGGGTATGGACCAATGATTAGGAAAAAAGGATGGCTCAATACATTTATAAGATACGAAACAGTATTGACAGCATTACAATACTATGGCTTTTTAAGCCGTAACATTCCATTTATGGGAGTTGGTCGTAACTTATTGTATAAAAAATCCATTTTTAATGAGGCAGGAGGCTTTGAATCGCATCGAGGTATTAGTTCAGGAGATGATGATTTGTTTGTTCAGTCCATTCTTCATAAAGCAAAGATTGGAGCTGTTTTAGATAAGAAATCTTGGGTTTTTTCTGAAGCAAAGGAAAGTGTACTGTCTTTTTTAAAGCAGAAGACAAGACATATATCGACATCTTTTGAGTATCAATGGTATCACAAAGCCTTATTGGCGATGTATGCTGGACTCAAGGTGTTATGGTGGGTGTTATGGATTGTAGGAATTGGATTAGGTCAATTTGATGTAGTAGGGTTAGGCGTATTGTTCTGGATTATTATGAGTGTATTACTAAAGAAAGTCTATCCTCTTTTTGATGCTGGTGAATACAAGTTCTTATTTCCTTTATTAGATTTTGGAATGGCATTATATTATACGGTTTTAAGTATTTTTGCATTTATTAGAAGGAGAAAAGGAAGATTAGCATGGAATTAATTAAGGAGTATTTTCCTAATTTAAATGAAGATCAATATACTAAGTTGGAAGCATTGATGCCTTTGTATAAGGAGTGGAATCAAAAGATCAATGTAATATCAAGAAAAGACATTGACAACCTCTATTTACACCATGTTTTGCATTCAATGTCAATTGCAAAATTCATTCAATTTAAGAAGGGCAGTAAGGTGCTAGACCTAGGTACAGGTGGAGGCTTCCCTGGAGTCCCGTTAGCCATTCTTTTTCCAGATGTTCATTTTCATTTGGTTGATTCCATCAATAAAAAACTGAATGTAATAAGAGCTATAGCTGAAGAGTTAGACCTCAAAAACATTACTACTCAGCATTCAAGAGTAGAGGATATTAAAAATAAGAAGTTTGATTTTGTTGTTACCCGAGCAGTTGCTTCAATGAGACAAATATTTAATTGGAGCAGAAAACATTTGGCTGCAAATAATATTAATCCAATTCCTAATGGAATAATAGCTTTAAAGGGTGGAAACTTAAAAAAAGAACTTAAAGAACTTCCTCGTGGAGAGTATTACGAATCTATTAAAATTACTGATTTTATTCGAGAAGAGTACTTCATTGAAAAATACTTAATTTACTTGCAAGGGTAATGGCTATTATTGGTAATCGTATAGATATTGCAGCTGCTTATTTGAGGGCAGGAGATGTAGTGTCCATTCCAACAGAAACTGTTTATGGCTTAGCTGGTAATGCTCTAGACTCAAGTGCGGTTGCAAGAATATTTGAGGCGAAAAAAAGACCACACTTTGACCCATTAATTATTCATTTAGGGTCTATTCAGGATATCCAACGATATGCGGTATTGGATAATGCTAAATTGATGGCACTGGCGGAAAAATTCATGCCAGGTCCGATTACTTTATTATTACCTAAAAAAGATGTTATCTCGGATTTGGTGACTTCTGGAAGCGATAGAGTAGCGGTCCGAATTCCTAACCACCCTTTGACGAGAAGATTATTAATGAATTTGGATTTTCCTCTAGCAGCCCCAAGTGCCAACCCTTTTGGTTACATTAGTCCGACTTCCGCCCAGCATGTACAAGATCAATTGGGAGGAGAAATTCCATATATTTTGGATGGTGGGGGAGCTCAAATCGGGCTAGAGTCAACTATTGTCGGAGAAGAAGATGGAAGAATAATGGTATATAGGAAAGGCGGATTGACTATAGATGTAATCAGAGAAGTCGTAGAAGAATTGGTTGTATTTGAACACTCTTCTTCAAACCCTAAAGCTCCAGGGATGTTGAAGTCCCATTATGCACCAAATTCAAAAATCAAATTAGTACAAACTTGGGATGCTATTCCAATGTTGGAAGGATTGAGAATTGGAGCTCTTACTTTTGGCGTTTCAGTAGAGAATATGCCAACTGAAAATCAACGGAACTTGTCGACTACAGGTAATTCAAACGAAGCTGCTCAGAACTTGTTTAAGTACATGAGAGAGTTAGACAATCTTAATTTGGACATTATTTATACTAAACTTTTACCAGAAGAAGGTTTGGGTATTGCAATAAATGATCGTTTAAGAAGAGCTACAGTTTGATAAATTATTCGATTCACCGACTAATTGACAAATTTGATGATGATAAATCAAAAAGAATTTTATTTTTGTGTCATCCCCCCTTTAGTAAGATGACTTAAGTTTTTTTAGGAATGAATTTCATCAGGCATAATTTTTGATGAAATAGAGGATGTTATAATAGAATAATCAGCTAAGGATGCGATTTTTAAACTTTTTTAAGCAGGAACTTGCCATTGATCTAGGAACTGCTAATACATTGATCATACAGGACGATACGGTGGTTATAGATGAACCATCAATTGTTGCTATTAATAGGTCTACAAATGAGACCATTGCAGTTGGAAACAAAGCAATGCAGATGCATGAGAAAACTCATGAAAACATTAAGACAGTTAGACCTCTTAAAGATGGTGTGATTGCAGATTTCCAAGCTGCTGAGGCGTTAATTCAAGGGTTAATCGGAATGATTGGCGATAAGAAGAAGTTCTTTACCCACCTTAAAATGGTGATTTGTATTCCATCTGGTATTACTGAGGTGGAGAAAAGGGCTGTTTTTGACTCTGCCGATCATGTAGATTCTAAAGAAACATACTTGATTCATGAGCCTATGGCGGCGGCATTAGGTATTGGTCTTGATGTCGAAGAGCCGGTGGGTAATATGATTGTAGATATAGGGGGAGGTACTACTGAGATCGCTGTAATTGCCTTGTCTGGTATCGTTACAGATCAATCGATTAGGGTTGCGGGTGATGAGTTTACCAATGATATCATCGATCATATGAAGAGAAAGCACAATCTTTTGATTGGAGAGAGAACGGCTGAACAAATCAAAATCAATGTAGGTGCGGCTACTGTGGACTTGGAGTCTCCACCAGAGAAATTTCCAGTGAATGGAAGAGACCTTCTTACTGGAATTCCTAAACAAGTATATACTACGCATACTGAAATTGCTGAAGCATTGGATAAGTCCATAGCAAAAATAGAAGAAGCAGTCCTAAAGGCTTTAGAAGATACTCCACCAGAGTTGGCATCTGATATATACCGAACTGGAATTTATTTAACAGGTGGAGGTGCATTGCTTAGAGGATTGGCTAAAAGAATTAGTAATAAGACAAAGCTGAAAGTCCACGTAGCAGAAGATCCATTAAGAGCTGTGGTAAGAGGAACGGGCATGGCTTTGAAAAATTCACATAGATATTCGTTTTTGATAGATAGAAGGTCAATGTAATTGATCTGTACGACGAAAGCTCAATAGGTTGAGGATTTGGTAAGACTATTTTTGTAGGTAAAACAAGAATTTGGTATTATTGCAGTAAATACCAAATATAATATGTTACGAATCACTCTACTCTTATTTACTATATGGTCAAGTTTTACTGTATTTGGCCAATCCAATATTAAGATTAATATCAATCATTTGCTAGGAGATCAAACTTTTCAATTTGATCAAGAGACATCTAATGATATGAATACACCATTTACGGTTACCAGAATGCAGTACTATCTTTCTGGGTTTATTCTAGAACATGACGGTGGACAAGTGACTCCAATTAATGATTTATATGTATTGGTTGATGCTGGAGAAGAAACCACCATTGATTTGGGACAGCATAATATTTCACATATTGAAAATCTAAGATTTTCAGTGGGTGTAGATACCAGTGCAAATCATTTAGATCCTGCTTCTTATGCGGAAGATCATCCTTTAGCTCCTAAATTTCCATCTATGCATTGGGGTTGGGATCCAGGATATAGATTTGTTGCAATGGAAGGTCATTGCGAGTCCAGTTTAGATGTAGTATATCAGATTCATGCATTAGGTGATGTAAATTATGCTGAGCTTTCATTGACAATTGAAAAAGAAGTCGATGAGAGTGAAGAAGTAATTCATATTGATGCTGATTATACAAAGGCCGTAAAAGGGATAAAAGTTGAGCAAGGCTTATTTACTCATGGAGAAAAGTATGAGGCAAAAACACTAATGCTTAATATGGTAAAGGAAGTATTTGCAAAATCTATAGTTTCTTCGATTGCTCCTACTGCATTTGAATCGATCAATGTAGCTCCAAATCCTTCTAATGGTGATTTTGTACTGACATGTGAGGACAATTTGACTGTAGTAAATATTTATAACTCTATAGGAGAAAGAGTAAGAAGTATTCAAAATATAGAGGATAATAGTCTAGTTATTTCAGATTTAGAAAAAGGAACTTTCTTTATTCAAGCTAGATTTAAAGACAATAGTAGTATTGTAAAACAGGTTATTCGCCTGTAATAATTTGTTCTGTCCATAGATGAATTGAGTTCGAAAATCATATATAGCAATTTACTTCTTTGTTGCTTGTTTCTTTTATCGTGTGGTACAGAAGAAAAGGAAACAAGGGACAAGTGGGTGAACATCCCTAAGGGCTTTGAATCTTTTGACTATCCATTAGATAATCAATTTTCTGAAGCAAGATGGGAATTGGGTAAACGGTTGTTTTATGATCCTATTCTTTCGGTAGATTCAACATTAAGCTGTGCTTCATGTCATAAACCAGAATTGGCTTTTTCGGATAATGTACCCTTTAGTTTTGGTGTAGATAGCTTGATAGGGACTAGAAATACACCGACTCTTGCCAATGTTGCATATCATCCTTATATGCTTCGTGAAGGTGGTGTTCCGACATTAGAAATGCAGGTTTTGGTACCCATTCAAGAGCACAATGAATTTGCATTTAATATTGTATTGATTGCAGGTAAGCTTAAGAAGGATGAAGAATATCGAAAACTATCCATTGAAGCATATGATCAGGAGCCAAATCCATTTGTGATTACAAGGTCAATAGCACTTTTCGAACGAAGTATTCTTAGTGGTGAGAGTCGTTTTGATCAATTTGCTAATGGCTCGTTTCATGCAATGTCATCTGATGAAATCAGTGGGATGCAATTGTTTTTTAGCGAACGAACCAATTGTTCTCAATGCCATAGCGGAAAATTAATGACAAACTTTTCTTTTGAAAATAATGGATTATATGAAGACTACGAAGATCTAGGAAGGATGAGGTTTACAAAGGATGAAACAGATCGGAGTCTTTTTAAAGTGCCAACCCTAAGAAATATAGAGGTAACGGCTCCTTATATGCATGACGGTTCTATTTCTTCCCTTGAAGAAGTTGTAGAACATTACAACAATGGAGGAGCTTCCAATCCTCAAAAGAGTTCGTTGATCCAACCTCTCGGACTATCAAGTAATGAAAAAGAACAATTGGTGAAATTCTTAAAAGCGCTCACAGATGAGCATTTTTTACACAATGAGATTTTAACTTTTTAATTATGAAATACATACTGATAATTTCCTTATTGATGACTATAATATCCTGTAAAAAGGATGATGTTAAACCAGAATTTGATTCGACTCCTTATCCATTGGAGTATGGAAAACTTTCTGAGCCCGACATTAGTTCGGATAACGCGTTGACTAATGCTGGAGTTCGATTGGGAAGAATGCTGTTTTATGAGAAGAAGTTATCTGGCGATAACAGTCAGGCATGTGCAGATTGTCACAGACAAGAAGATGCCTTTTCTGATACTTTGAAACTTTCAATTGGAATTGAGGGCAAAGAAGGAAAAAGGCAAGCCATGGCGGTATTCAACATGGCTTGGAATAGCAATGAATTCTTTTGGGATGGAAGGGCCCACTTATTAAGAGATCAAGCGTTACTACCTATTCAGGATCCATTAGAGATGAACGAAACATTAGAAAATGTGGTGGCTAAATTGGGTGAAGAGAAGAAATACAGAGATCAATTTGTAAGGGCATTTGGAGATGAAGAAGTAACATCTGAAAGAGTATCACTGGCCCTTGAACAATTTATGAATAGCATCGTTTCGTATCGATCAAAATATGATCAGTATGTAGAGGGAAAGGTAGAGTTATCTGAGAGCGAAGAAAGAGGTAGGGAATTATTTTTCGAAGAGTATAACCCCTTTTTTCCAGAGCATTCTGGAGCTGATTGTGCGCATTGCCATGTAGCCCCAACCTTCGAAAACGATCAATATATGAACAATGGGTTGGATGATGATGCACACTTTGTGGATATAGGAAGAGAAATGGTCACAATGAATCCAGAAGATAGAGCTAAATTTAAAGTACCAACTCTTCGAAATGTAGAGTTGACACCTCCTTACATGCACGATGGTAGATTTAAGACGCTTAGAGAAGTAATAGATCATTATGATCGTGGCATAAAGAAATCTTCGACAGTTGATCCAACAGTAGAGAATACTATGGCTACAGGACTGATGCTAACTGATCAGGACAAAGATGACCTGTTGGCCTTTCTTAAGACATTAACAGACCATGAAATGACTAAAGATGAACGATATTCTTCGCCATTTTAACCATTGTTAACTCAGATTAATTACACGAGCTGAGTAACGAAGGAAAGCAAATAGGCAGTTAGTTGAGAATAGAAAGATTTCGTTCTTTACCTAGTTCGATAAGAATCCATTTTGATTGCTACAGCGATCATTACACTAAATGCCAGGAGTGATGATCCACCTTTGGACATTAAGGGTAGAGGAATCCCTATTACAGGCATTAATCCCATAGTCATTCCTATGTTAATAAAGAAGTGAACAAATAGGATTCCTGCAATACAATACAAATAATTTCGAATAAATTCAAGCCTTGCCCTTTCTGCCATAATGATAAGGCGGACGATTAAGAAGGTGTATAATAAAACGACACCAAGAACTCCAATGAATCCTTGCTCTTCTCCTACCGTAGCGAAGATGAAGTCGGTTGATTGCTCGGGCACATATTTTAATTTTGTCATTTCACCATTTAGAAATCCTTTTCCCATAGTTCCTCCCGATCCAATAGCTAGTTTGGATTGAATCAAATTGTATAGAGATCCACTAGGGTCACATTTTTCTGGTTGTAACCAAGCATTAATTCGGTCTTGTTGATGAGGTTTTAAGTACGTATTAAATGCATATTGAGTTCCAAATGAAAAAGTAAGGGAAAGTACAATGGACAAGGCCATAATAGAAATCAATCTCAAGTTTCTTTCCTTAAAGTGAAAGAACATCATTATAAGAGTTCCAGCCATTGGGATTGACCAGACTCCAATAGTAAAGTTTTGATTGTGACTTACAAAAGATGCAAGCAATGTACTTCCAAATATGATGAGTGTTTTAGAATTCCACTGATAGTTAAAAAGTAAGAACCCAAACGAAGTTAATGCAACTAAAGTGAGTACAAAATGTGTACCCATTACAAATGATAATATAAATATAAGCGTAAGCGTAAATGCTAAAAAATAGAATAATGGAGAGAATCCCTTCCTGTATAAGAGCAAGAAAAAAGATAGAAAAACTACCGCACTTCCAGCATCAGGTTGAAGTAAAATCAAGAGGATAGGTATACCAAGGATGGCGAATGTAGTTAGCAATACTTTCCGTTGTTTGAAATCATGATTTTTAAAACTCATGTAACTGGAAAGTGCAAGAGCTGTCCCAAATTTTGCAATTTCGGATGGTTGAAACGAAAAAGCACCAAAGGAAAACCAAGATTTTGCACCCTTGATTTCTGTGCCTATGAGTAGTACTAAAAGGAGTAGAATAAGACTAATTCCATAAATAGGAAAAGCTAATGTATTCCAAAAGTTCCATTCTATGGTCAGTACAGCAATAAATGTAGCAATACCTAGTCCAATCCATATGGTTTGTTTCCCGATGTCGGTTGAAGGGTCTAGAAAGGCATAAGGATGATTCGGGTCGTGAAAAACCGAATACAACATTAGCCAGCCTATGCTAATTAGACTTAGGTAAATCGATATGGATGCCCAATCGAAACTTTTATTCTTCCCAAGAATGGGTTGTGTCATCGTAACAATTCTGATTTTTCTATATCGTCGACCACTGGTGTTGCCGTTGGAAATTGTTCCTTGAGTTCCATTAAGAAAGCCATCATCTTATTTTTATCGGCATAAGCTCCTGCACGGAGTTGATAATACGGAGCTACATGCTTCCAGGAAGAATGGATGTCAGGATAGATTTGATTAAACTTTGTTCTGGTCTTTTCCATTTTTCTTCTATCATCAGTAGAGATGATTTGAATACGCCACCCTTTTATTGTTGGTTCACTATTATTCTTTTCAATATACCTCTTAATGGTAGCAGTAGTTTGAGGACTTTCATTAAATTTTATCTGCTGCGCGTTACAAACTACGATGCTCGTAAAACAACTAAAAAACAGAATGACAATCGATTTTAACATATCTTATTTGTTATAAAAGTGTGTTAATTTAAAAGAGATCAATGAAGTGCAGCCCTGATTTCCAGTGATTCAATAATTTCGGCTTCTTGAGCAATCCACCACTCTAAACGGTTGTAGACCTGATCTTTGTCGAAATAATTTAATGCCATTTTCACAAAGATGTGTCCATGTTTAGCTTCACTTGTCCAAAGCATTTTGTAGAACTTTTTCAATTCTTCATCCTCAAGTGCATCGGCGACCATTTTAAATCGTTCAGCACCTCTTGTCTCTAAAACTGAAGCAATCAATAGTCGGTCTAAAAATCGCTCGTTCCTTCCAGAATGACAACGTTTTAAAAGTTGTTTTACGTATAAATCTTCACCTATAGAATGTTGTAACTGGATACCGCGTTCTTCCATTATTCTATAGACTTCTTGGAAATGTTCAAGTTCTTCAATTCCTGTTTCGATCAATTCAGGAAGTATTTCTACTCGATCTGGGTATTTAGCCACAAAACTCATTGCCATTGCAGAAGCCTTTCTTTCGCAGTCGGCATGATCTTGAAGGAAACTATCAAAGTCAGCCATTACGGCGTCAATCCATTCTTTTTTGCTTGGTACTCCAACATCAAGGTTAAGCTTCATAAGTATTATTTTTTATCTTTTATTTGATTCCATGTTTGATACAAGGACTCTTGTTTTGGCCTATCGCTAGGTATTTCTGTAAGTGGTTCAACTTCTTTTAAACTTTGGTATAATTCACTTGGAAGGCTTTGGTAGAGTTGTGTACCTTTTGATTTCCAATTGATCATTTTTTGGTCTAAAGTTTTTACTACTTTTCCAGGATTTCCAACCACTAAACTACGCTCTGGAATAACCGAATTTGCTTTTACAAAAGTGAGTGCACCAATGATGCTGTTTTTGCCAATTTCAACATTATCCATAATGACACTATTCATACCGATCATTACATTTTCTCCGATATGAGCACCATGAATTATGGCACCATGACCTATATGTGCTGCTTCCTCTAAGGTAACAGTAATTCCTGGAAACATATGAATGACACAGTTTTCCTGAACATTGCACCCGTCTTTGATATTTATTCCTCCCCAATCTCCTCGAAGAACTGCTCCTGGACCAATGTATACATTCTTACCAATGATAACATTACCTGTTACATTGGCTTGTGGATGGACATATGAACTGGGATGAACTACAGGCCTGAATCCTTTGAATTCAAAAAACATGATTTACAAAAATTTGTAGTCAGCAAAAATAGTTAATCTAAAAGATTAGAAAAGAGAAACCAAATGGAATTCATTCTAGCTTCAAAGGAAATAGCGTTAAAGTGGTTATTTCCTTCTTTGGATTTGTTTGATTTCTTGATCGATTTGATATCTTCTTACCATGTCTATTCCAATCAAGAGAAGCCCTCCAGAGATAAAGAATAAACTGGAGTTATTAGATATGTCAGATAGAGAATTTGATAGCATTGCTGAAAGCTCAAGGCTTAAGCCAAGTCCAATTGTAACAAGAGAAAATAAAATGCCCCATTTTTCTAATTTTGTTTTTTTGCTTCTCTTAGATATATAGTAATGGTAAGGCGTTCTTTCGTTGAGAGGATCTAATCTTAACAATTCTACCAGTAATGGAAGTGCCTCTTGGAATCGATTGAGTTTGTGCAGGGCCGTGGCTTTTTGATGCAAGAGAACATTAAAAATATTCAAGTCCTTAAAGTATTTTACATTTTTATCAATGACGAGTTCAATAGCAGAATCTACATGGTCCACAAATTTGTGGTATTCTTCATTGTAAAAAAGGCATAAAACATAATCCAAGTTGATATGAATGAAGTGATCTTCTTCGATGTATTCTAGATCTTGTCTATGACTTTCATAGAAGTCGATCTTATCATCATAAGAGTGTTCTCCTAGACGAAAGTATCTTGAAACGATCTCTTCGGTTTTTATGTGATAAAATCTACTCATTACTTTTTTCTTCCATTTTAAATAATGTAATACTACTTGGGGCAGCATCCAATTGGAAAGGAAGGGGATTAATGGAGCACAAATATAAGCCATCTTCTAGAATATCAGGAATATACACCATTTCTGATATGGTTCTTTCTTTGTTGATGGTCTCAGGGAATTGCCAAAATGCTTTATGCGCTTTCAAAGCTCCTCCATCTTTTTCTTTGTCTATCGAAGGAAGGTCAATGATTAGATGTTCAATGCCTTCTTGTATCATTTGCTTAATAAAGCCTGGGGCGACATATGCGGGGTTGCTCCCGGAATAATTGGCCGATTCTTTTTCGTTGGAGTTGGGTATAGTTCGAATAACTAAAGTATTTACATTGTCTTGGATTTGCAAATTACTCCAATCAGAAGAAGAAATGATTAGGTCTTCACCTTTAGCTTGAGGTTTTAGACTTACAAGTTGAGCTAATTGGAGTCCTTTTGGTGCAACATCTTTAATATATATTGGTTGATCACAGATGTGACCGACGCACTCAGTATGAGTACCGTTGCCGTGAGGATTAATCTCAACATTGTAAAAATTTACAGGACTTCCTGATTTTACACTTCCCACAAAATCACCACTTACCAATGGTGTAGCCTTAAATCCAGGAGCATAGAAACAATTTGGACCTAAAGATTCCGAAATAAATGGAATGGAAATGTTTGTACCTGCTGAGAGATCACTAACATAAGTTTTATTCTTTATGGAAATGATCGATTTCATATTGAAGCAGAATATTGTTTTTCAATGACGAATTGATAATATGCCTCGTACTGAGGAAGTATCTTGTCTATATGAAATTTATGGGCAACTTCAAGAGCGTTTTTACTCAATTGTGATTTTAAATTTTCGTTTTCTAATATTTTGATGGCAGAATTTGCCATTGCCTCGACATCGCCAATGTTATGAACATATCCAGTTTTACCATTTAGGTTAACTTCAGGAATTCCTCCTGCATTTGAGGAGATCACCGGTACTTCACAAGCCATAGCCTCCAATGCTGCAAGACCAAAACTTTCATTTCCAGAAGGGAATATGAATAAATCTGAAATAGCCAATAACTCTTCCACGGCATGTTGTTTTCCCAGAAAACGAATTTTGTCGCATAACCCCATCTCTCTGCACAAATTTTCTATATTTTGACGCTCTGGTCCATCACCAATCAAAAGCAATTTGCTGTCAATCTTTTTGCTAACCAAATTAAAAATAGAGACCACATCTTCGACTCTTTTTACCTTGCGAAAATTGGAAATATGAGTTAAGATTTTTTCTCCTTCAGGCGCAATGGCTTTCTTAAAATGCTCTTTATCTGTTTTTTTGAATTTTTCAAAATCTATGAAATTGTAGATGACTTGAATGTCATTTTTTATTTCAAATTTGTTCAACGTTTTTTCTTTTAAAAAATTGGAAACTGCTGTAACTCCATCACTATTATTGATGCTGAATTCCACCACAGGCTTGAATGAAGGATCATCTCCAATCAACGTAATGTCCGTACCATGTAGGGTGGTAACAATGGGAATATGAATTCCCTCTGTCGCCAAAATTTGTTTGGCCATATATGCCACAGCAGCATGGGGTATGGCATAATGCACATGGAGTATGTCTAGCTTTTGAAACTTTACTACATCAACCATTTTACTCGCTAGGGATGATTCATAGGGTGCGTATTCAAACAAAGGATACTTCATATTACTTACTTCATGCAAGTAAATGTTAGCATTGTAGGATGAAAGTCGAGCAGGCCTCTTATACGTAATGAAGTGAATTTCATGCCCTTTACTGGCAAGACCAATACCTAACTCTGTGGCTACTACGCCACTTCCTCCAAATGTGGGATAACAAACTATACCTATTTTCATTTATTAAACCTTATTTTGATCAAATGTGAAAACTTATCTCTTATTGAGGTATTTAAATTTATATCAATAAGTAGTTACCAAATAGCTAACACATATAAATCGAAAAAGATGTAAGTTAATGTATTAAACCATTCTATTTATTATGAATGAATGACTAAGAAGCATCTTTTCAATAACAAATACGTTTTATGATCAATAAAGTTAGCGTCATTATGTTTTTTAACACGTTAATTAACATTTGTTTAGCGGACAAAAGACATTAAAGGTAAATGAGGTCTTTGACTTTAAATGTTTAGAACATGCGGATTAAAAGTATAATAAATATATTTTTGCTGCGAAAAATAATTTAATCAATGAGGTTTTATAGCGTACTATTGGTGGTGATAATGGGGCTTTTTTTATCTTCTTGTGGTAAGGAGAGTTCATTAGAAAAGATTGAAGATTACATAGAAAAACACAATTTGGATGCTGAAAGTACTGCAGAAGGGTTGTACTATGTGATTGAAAAACCTGGAAATTCTGAAATGCCGGTATTCAATAGTATAGTTACAGTTCATTATCATGGTACTTTGACCAATGGCGAAGTGTTTGATTCTACTATGGGTAAAGAAGAACCTTCTAATTTTTCATTGGATAAGGTCATTAAGGGATGGCAGATTGGTATTCCATTGATAGGAAAAGGGGGTAAAATAAAATTAATTGTTCCTCCTTCTTTAGGATATGGGTCTAGTAAGGTAGGTTCTATTCCAAGCAATAGTGTTTTAATCTTTGATGTAGATTTAATTGACTTTGAATAAGTTATTTTCTATTCGCCAACTGGTGCTAGTTTGACAACTAGTCCTTCAATTTCATCTTTCATTTTAATTTGACATCCAAGTCTCGAATTGTCTTCTACGAAAAAGGCTTGATCCAACATGTCTTCTTCATCTTCGGAAGGCTCTGGAAGCTCGTGATCGCTTTGGACATAGCAATGACAGCTTGCACATAGAGCCATTCCTCCACAGGTACCTTCTACAGGTAATTCGTAAGCTTTGCAAACCTCCATTAGATTCATGGCCATGTCTGTTGGTGCTTGTAAGGAATGGGACTGGTTGTCTCTATCGATTACTGTAATATTGATTAAATTGTCATTTTCTACAGACATTATTGTTGTTTTATCTAATTACTCAAAACCATTAACTCCTGCGACCGTGGTATACTTAAAACTCAATTTTTGGTCAGGATATATATACTTAAAAGCAGATTGAACCATTAAAGTTCCTTCATGAAAACCACACAAAATAAGTTTTAATTTTCCTTCATAAGTGTTTACATCACCTATAGCATAGACCCCTGGTTTGTTGGTGCTATAATCCAACGTATCAACCTTTATCGCATTGCCCTCAATTTCTAATCCCCATTCTCCCAATGGACCAAGTTTTGGGCTAAGTCCAAACAATGGAACAAAGTAATCTACTTCAATGTCCATTTCTTCTTTGGTACTTAATCCAACGGTTACAGATCTTAATTCATCATCTCCATTTAATGATTTGGCTTGAGCATTCGTTATTAAATTTATTCTACCGGCGTTGGCCAATTCAGTTACTTTGTCAACTGAATCTAAGGCTCCTCTAAATGAGGATCTTCTATGAATTAACGTGACCTCTTTGGCAATGTCGGCTAGGTGAATGGTCCAATCCAGGGCACTATCTCCACCACCTGCAATCAAGACTCTTTTGTCTCTGAATTTTTCAGGATCTTTAATGATGTAATCGATACCATGGTCTTCAAATTTTGCAATATCTTGTAAAGGCGGTTTTCTCGGTTCGAATGATCCTAACCCACCAGCAATTGCAACTACGGGAGCAAAAAGTTCTGTACCTCTATTGGTCGTAACTTTGTACATCTTATCGCCAACTTTTTCTAGAGATTCTGCTCTTTCTCCTAATGTAAATGTAGGTTTAAAAGGCTCTATTTGAGCCATTAAGTTGTCGACAAGTTCACCTGCCAATACAGAAGGATAGCCAGGAATATCATAGATGGGCTTTTTAGGATAAATTTCCGTTAACTGTCCACCAGGTTGAGGAAGAGAATCAACTAGGTGACAAGTTAATTTGAGAAGTCCTGCTTCAAAAACGGTAAATAGACCTACTGGTCCTGCTCCAACTATTAATATATCCGCTGTTTTATTCATGCTATTTCTGCAGTTGTGATTTGAAGATGCAAATGTACATATTGCTAATAAATGGCAAAGTGATATAGGTCACTAAAGATGGTGATGATTGATTCAAAAAAATGCTCAAGAGCAACTGAATATGGGCTAATCAATACATAGTATACATTATGTAATACTATTGTAGTAAATTTGCCTTGTCATTAAAGACAACTTCAAGATTATTTTGTTCGAATGAAAGAAACATTTTTCTCGAATTACTATTTATTTGTTGAATATTCAGATCTTAAAATCATGAGTAAGAAAGGAAGGGTATTGGTAGCCATGAGCGGTGGAATAGACAGTACAGTCGCAGCAATGATGTTGCACGAAGAAGGTTATGAGGTAGTAGGAATTACCATGAAGACATGGGACTATGCCAATAGTGGTGGAAGCAAGAAAGAAACGGGATGCTGTAGTCTAGATTCGATCAATGATGCTAGAGAGGTAGCCGTACATATGGGGTTTCATCATTTTATCATTGATATTCGAGAAGAATTTGGAGACTATGTTATTGATAATTTTGTAGATGAATATATTGCAGGTAGGACACCTAATCCTTGCATTTTGTGTAATACACATATCAAATGGAATGCCTTAATTAAGAGAGCTGATGCGATGAATTGTGAATTTATCGCAACTGGACATTATGCGGTAATAAAGGAGGCGAATGACCGATTATTCATTAGTAAAGGTAAAGACGATAGAAAAGATCAATCTTATGTACTATGGGGATTGGATCAAGAATGTTTGAAAAGAAGTAACTTTCCTTTGGGCAATTATACCAAAGATGAAATACGTCAAATGGCATTTGATTGGGGATACGAGTCTTTATCTAAGAAGGCTGAGAGTTATGAGATTTGTTTCGTTCCCGATAATGATTATCGTGGGTTTTTAAAAAGAAGAGTTGAGGGATTAGAAGAGAGAGTAAAAGGAGGAAAGTTTATTGATAAAGAAGGTAATGAACTTGGAGTGCACGATGGTTATCCTTTTTATACCATAGGTCAGCGCAAGGGGCTTGGTGGAGGATTTAAGACTCCCAAGTATGTTACTGAGATTATTCCTGAAACGAATACCGTAGTTTTAGGTGAAGTGGATGATTTGATAAAAAATACTATGGACGTAGGGCAATTAAACCTTATGAAATACAGTAAGATTACTGATGGTATGGAAGCACTTACTCAGGTTCGGTATAATGACAAAGGTGTATTAGCACAATTATACAACAAAGAGGGTGGAGGAGTAAAAGTTGATTTTTTAGCTCATGCTAAAGGAGTGGCCCCAGGTCAATCCGCAGTATTCTACGATGGAGATGATGTCATAGGTGGAGGAATCATTGAGCAGAAGTCCAGAATGATCAATTTAGACGTTATCAATAACTAAAACAATGTGAAGAATGAGATTTATATACTTTTTAATCATCTTGATTTTAGCATCCTGCAGTGAGAGTAACTTTGAAGATTCGACACCCCAAAGTTCAGGAGAAGAGTATGTGGTTTTAGAGGAAGGAAGATTTAAGGAGTACAGATATGATACCATTGCATTCAGAGGTATAGCACGCGATACATTTAGTGGATACCTTAAAAAAGTCGTTCAAGATTGGTTTATCAACAGTACTGGAGATACAACTTATAGAGTGAATGTATATTGGAAAAGAGAGCAAGGTGATGCTTATCAACTTAATAGAGTAGAAACCGAAAGAATTGAAGATGGAAAATACATTGTCTCCGAAAACGGTTTGAACTTTATCAAACTGGTGTTTCCTATTAAAGAGAAATTAAGCTGGGCAGGTAATAGTTTATTTGATACGGACAGAGATGTATTTGAAGATATATACGGTGAGAGTGTAGAAACTTTTGAAAAGGATAAAAAATGGAAGTATCGTATTAATTCTTTGGGCGATCCTTTGGAAGTTGGCTCTCTTATATTTGATAAAAACATTGATGTAAGTCTCATCAATGATTCTACGTTGAACTCATACAGAAAAGTAAACGAATTTTATGCGGAGAAGGTAGGTCTCGTTCAGAAAAAAAGTATCATTCTAACTTCAACCAATATTGTAAATACTTCTATTTATGATGAAGCTGATAGTGGATATATTTTGCATCTCGAAGTCATTAATTTCAACTAGAAAATCATTATTCTGAAATGATCAAATATGCTCTAAGGGACCTAATTCAAGTAGGTCAGTTTTATAGAAGTGTCGGAGTGAAAGGTGAAATTGGTCTAGAACTGAATGAGGGGTTTTCTCCAGTAATAGACAATATAAACTATTTGTTTGTAGAACGAAATGGTCAATCGTTGCCATTATTTGTTGAGTCATTTAGAGAACGAAATGGTCAATTGATTGTTAAGTTGGAAAAGTATAATGGTCCAGAAGAAGTAGTTGTTTTATCCAATAAAGAAATATATCTGGATAAAGAAAGGATTGCAGATTTGGGGGTAGAAACGCAAGGCGAAGAGTCTAATTTGTCAGGATTCCAATTGTACAATGAAGAGGTTTTTGTCGGTAATATTTCCGAAATATTGATCTACCCAAGTCAAAACATGATCGCCATTGAGGGAAAAGATATATTAATCCCATTAGTAGAAGACTGGGTGGTGGAGATAGAACACGAATCTAAAATTTTTAGGATGTCTTTTGATCCAGAACTTTTAAGTCTGAATGAATAGTTTTATGTTGTTCTTGTGTATAGAATAACATAGATTAGAGAATTACGTTACTTTATAATAAGTACTTGGTTTTTACTAACATCTAACATGGCTTGAATTTTGCAGTTAGAAGAATAGAATTATTGTATCGGATATACTTATGAATTATAGTTCTTGAGGGTTGGTAAAGTATCTTACATTTAATCACTTGGAAAAGCAATTCTTAATAACGTAATTTGCATTGAAAGATTGAAGCATTGATGGATAGAATAGTACCTTTAATCATATTGTTTTTGTCACTTCAGACAATATGTGCTCAAAGTTATCAAATTGAGTTGAGTACTGGTGCATCAATCTATAATGGAGATTTGGCCCACCATCACCCCTTGTTTTCAAAAGATGAAATGAATTTATCCGTTGGCTTTTCAGCAGGATATTATTTACATAATTCATTATTGGTCAAGTTGGGGTATATGCAGACTAAAGTGGAAGGTTCCGATGAGTTTGCTTCTAATTCAGCACTTAAAAACCGAAACTTACACTTTTATTCTACGATTAATGAACTATACTTGTCGACGGAATGGCATTTTATGAAGCTATTGCCCATTTCGATGAAGCATTTTAATCTGTTTGTAGAGGCGGGAATTGGTTTTTTTAGATTTAACCCAATGGCAACTTATGAAGGCGAAGCATACGAACTTCAAAAGTATAGTACAGAGGGGCAAGGCTTACCGGGGTCAGAAAACGATCCTTATGATTTAGTACAGCCCAACTGGCAGATTGGACTTGGTATGACATTTAAATTGACTAAAAACCTTGATGTAGCCTTAAAAAGTAAGGTTAGAATCTTAAATACGGATTATCTAGATGATGTAAGTGGATCATACTACCATTTGCCTACTTTGACAACGTATAAAGGGAAGATGTCAGCTTTGTTGTCGTACCGAAATTTAGAGTTAATAGACAAAATTCCGCATAACATTGAGGGCCAACCTAGGGGAAATACCGATAATGACGATTCTTATCTAGTTCATTCTGTGTCGTTAAAGTATAGTTTTTAAGGACTGGTTATGTGTCGGATATAAGCGAAAATCTTCTATCAATGTTAAACATTTGATAATTGTAAGAATAACTGCAATAATTTGTAGCTTAGCTGCTTTTATTACAGTGTAAAGTATATACATTCTTTTCATGCGGAAAACTCTCCTTTTACTTTTAGTGCAATTTATTGCCTTATCTTCCTTTGCTCAATTGATCCATGATAATATGGTTTATGATCCTGATATTAAATCTGCTATCATGACTGTCAATGGAGAGATCGAGTCTATTCCTGTTATCCAATTACAGTCGAAGGATTTTTTTATACTGACTTTTGACGATTTGAGTAATTCTGAAGAAGATTTTTACTATAGAATTATTCATTGTGATCGTGATTGGAATAAGTCAGAATTGAATGAGATTGATTTTATTACTGGATTTAATGATGAAGTTGTTGAAGTTTGGGAATATTCGGAATTGACCGAAGTTTCGTTTACACATTTTTGGGCACAGTTTCCGAATAGAAATACAAGGTTTAAGATTTCAGGAAATTATATAATATACGTCTACCAAAAGGATGATGAAGGAGAGATTCCTATTCTTACAAGAAGGTTTATTATTTCAGAGAATGTTGCCAACATTTTGGTGAAACCTGTGCGATCATCTGACTTAAGTAAAGATCGGTTTAGCCAACAGTTTGATGTCGAAGTTGGATTGAATGTAAAGGTAGAAAACCCTATGAATGATGTTAAATTGACTGTCATTCAGAATGGATTTTGGGATCGGGCAAAAAAAGATATTAAGCCATTTAGTATTTATAAGAATACATTAAAGTTTGATCCTTTTGGTTCGTTAAATTTTAGTGGATTGACAGAATTTCGGTGTTTTGATACAAGGTGGAAAACGGCAGGAGGACGTGGCATTGAATCCATGCATCTTAAGTATGGTAGATCTACAGCCATTTTATACCCTGAGGTGAAT
This sequence comes from Saprospiraceae bacterium, assembly GCA_965230345.1. GTDB lineage: Bacteria > Bacteroidota > Bacteroidia > Chitinophagales > Saprospiraceae > JADKBO01. The sequence goes on along the minus strand of CBDDKR010000002.1, from coordinate 436,298 downwards.
TGGAGTAGAAGACCTTATATCTATAGTTTTGATTTTAATGGTAACTATTATGTTGATGGCAAGGATTCGGGAAGGACATTGTCTGCAACAGATATTAATAATCAAAACGTTTCAGCAGAAGTCAGAAGCTCTTTTTCTCACGATAATCAAAGACTAGATGGAGTATATACCTTTCTCGCCAAGGATTTGAATTCAGATTACATTGACATCCATTTTAGATTGGAGAATGAGTTTGTACCTCAGGATGTCTATGTTATTGGTGCATTTTCGGACTGGAAACTTAAACCAGAATTTAAAATGTCTTACGATTTTGACAGTGAAATGTATTCTTGTAATGCAGAGTTAAAGCAAGGCTTTTATGATTACATGTTTGCAATTGATACAGAAGATGGTCCCAATCTAGAAGCATTCCAAGGATCCTGGTTCGATACCGAAAATGAGTATTCGTTCATCATATATTACAGCGAATTCGGAACGCGATATGATAGGGTGTTGTCCGTTAGAAAAATAAACACCCAGGATTTTTAATAGAAGTAGTTTGTTTATTCTTAGATCTACAGTGAGGAGACTTAGGAAAGTTGAAGAGTAATGTGTATAAATTCACTGAATATTTGAAACTTCTTTTTTGAATTAGAACTTATGAAAGGATATAGGGCTTTGTTCTTTGTGATATTCAAAAGTGGAAGTAAATAAGAAAAGATTATGATTAAATTAGCTGAATATCTAATAGCTCATAATTATAGCCAATACATAAGAAGAAATGGAGCAAATGATTTAGATAGGATTAAAAATCTAAGCCTTAATTCGATAACAAGTCTAATTATATTAGGAGCACTCATTCCACTTATACTTTATCTACATTGTCTTTATTCGTATTTAGGATTATTGCCACTGATATATTCTGATTTTGTTGGTATGTTTTGGCTGGGCTTGGTATTGTTGTGCTTTTACTTTGTTATTAGGGTATATCTTCAAAGAAATATTAATTGGAATAGAATAGAGAAAAAATTGGAGACCAAGTTAAACATGAGATATTACGTTGCATTTGTAATAGTTTGTGTGGTGTCGTTTATAGGTTCATTGGTCTTAGCAATCTGTTTTTTAAGAAGCAATCAAGGATTTTAGAACTGTTACTATCAATGTAAGTCAAATGATGTTGTATGAAATTTCAGTTTACTCTTGATAAACTTACCAAGAATTATAATTGCATAAGATTATTCAAAGTATAGATTTATTCGTGCCTTTTGTTAACCAAAGATTTCATGAAACTGTTGATGTTCCTGAGGAAATTGCTTAGCGTATTCTTCGTTAAAATTGATGTATGCTACAATGTGTACGGCTAGAATATTACAATTTTCAAACCCTAAGGTATTTAAGACAATGTCTTTTGGAAAATTCATGACTTTTTCTAAATCCTTCCATCCAAGGTGATTGACTGTTGGATAGTTTAATTCTGGATTGACAAAAACAAAAGCTTCTGCATAAGTGTGCAGCGCTATATTGTAATGGGCTTTGGGGTTGTAAATGCCAGGTAAAGCATATTCTGTTGTCATAAGCATAATGCCATCTTCCGTATGTAATTCGGCAGTATGCAAAAATTGATGCTGAGGAGAGGGGAAGGGGTGCTTGTATAAATAAATTCGATCCATGTCTCCAATCAAATAATCTGAATGATTAGATGTAAGCCTTATGCCTTGACTGGCAATAATGCATTTAAGATCATAAGGAACATCTTTCAATTCCGAAGTGCCAACACTCTTAAACTCTCGTCCTTCGACATATAAACTAAGCCTATTTTCAAATTGAATTCGTTCCTCTTCATTTAAGCTGTTGAAATAGGGAGAATTGTTCATGAACCAAGACCTCATCTTGTCATCCAATGGTATCGGATGTCTTTCTAACCACCAAAAATCTATAACTCCATGGAAGATGTATAAAGCTACGAGCAGAATCACAGGTACCATTATCCAAATGGAATGTTCTGATCTATATCCCGAGAATGTCGTCAGTAAGATAGCCCCAGCTGCAATTACAAGTGGAAATGACAATACCTTTGATAAAGAATAAATTCGCATAACTGGTGCATTTAATTTTACGAAGATAACATCATTTTAAAGATGAAGTGCTAGAATTTAGACCTACTGAAGCTATTCATATTAAAACAGTTGAATTGGATCGATCAACAAAGACGAAACGCCAATAAATTTTTAATACATCCACCAAATCATGTTTGGGTGATGCTCGATTGTGTTTATGAATAGTTCATCTTAGTGTAGATGCTCATAAGATGTAAAATCAATACGAGTAATCTACAAATTTTTAGAATGAAATAGGTACTTTCGCTTTTGATTCGTCGTTATAATGGACGATAGAAAGCAGTGAATATTAGAACCAATTCTTAATTTATAAATATGTTTGGAGGTAAAAAATCTGAGAACAATATGTCTAGCGGTACCACTTCATCAAATCCTAATGCAAGTAATATTGTCACCATTGGAACAAAAATAGAAGGTACAGTGTCTTCTGAAAGTGACATCAGAATTGATGGTACATTGGTCGGTGATTTGGATTGTAAGGGCAAAGTTATTTTGGGTCCCAAGGGAAAGGTTGAAGGGAATATAAATTGTCAAAATGCTGTTATTGAAGGATCCTTTACGGGGACACTAAAGTGTGCTGATTTGCTAAATGTTAGAGAGTCCGCTGTTATTCAAGGAGATATCCAGACAGAAAAATTGGTTGTGCAGTCTGGAGCTGTTTACAATGTTACATGTAAAATGGGAACAGGTGGTATAAAGTCTATCGCTGATTCTAAGGCGAATGCTTCCTAATGAAACCAGATAAAGAGAAGATAAAGAAATCATCTTCCCAGTATCTCAAATACTCAGGACTGGCTTTTCAGTTAGCTGGAATAATTTTGTTTTCAATCTATATTGGTGGTAAATTGGATGCATGGATGAACTTAGAAAAACCAATCTTAACAGCTGTATTGCTTTTAGTAATGTTTACAGGCTTCATATATAAACTGTACCTTGATTTAACCAAGGATATCCACTAATATTAACTATCTCATGGCGCCAAAAATATTCTATAGTTTCCTCATTGGTATTTCTTTTTTATTGGCTGTGTTGTTATGGGTTGTTGATATTGTATTGGAAATTCCAGTTTACAGTGAAATGTCCTATGCCGCCATCTTTTTTTTGTTTTTGTTCAATGTATTTGTTTTTCAAAAGGCCAAACATTATTCAGAAAATTCTGATGATAAACGATATTTAGGATTAATTTTTGCCAATTTTTTGGTAAAAATAGTTCTTGTAGTTGGAATACCAATTGTATATGTATTGCTCAAAAAACCGCAGGAATCTTGGTTTATCGTACCTTATATTGTGATATATATAATTTTTACCATCTTCGAAACATGGTATCTCAACAAAGGAGCAATAATGCGCCGTTGAAATTGGTAAAGGTTATGAAGTAACCCGATCTTATTTCTATCGAATTTGTTTATAAGCATCGACTTAGTAGGGTATAGCCTTATATTCTAATGGGTTAATAGCATTGTTGCCGACAATGATTTAGTTTTAACCTGAGTTCGATTAATATTTGACTGATAATAAGGGTTTTATATATTGTTAAATACCCTTATTAATTGTGAGAAAATAAGGAATAGTTGTACCTTAACACTTGACTATCAATTAATTAACAGAGCTATTCCTTATGATTCTTAAAGAGCAAATTACTAATATTTTCTGTGTTGTGGATGAATTTGTGATCGAATTTGAAAATCACCTTGACCAACACAGTATTGGAAACAAACCCAAGCGTAAACCTAAATTAAACACTTCCGAGGTGATGACAATAATGATTCTATTTCAATTGAGTGGCATACGATGTTTCAAATGGTTTTATAATCAATATCTCGTCAAACATTTGTCCTCAGAATTTCCCAATCTCGTTTCTTATAATCGTTTTGTAGAACTTCAGAAAAAAGCATTATTACCCATGGCCTTGTTCGCAAAGACATGTTGTTTAGGAAGCTGTACTGGTATATCTTTTGTTGACTCTACTCCCATAAGGGTATGTAAAAACAAACGGATTTTTAATCATAAAGTATTTAAGAATATTGCGACAAGGGGGAAGTCCACAATGGGATATTTCTTTGGCTTTAAACTTCATTTAGTTGTTAATGAATATGGCCAAGTGATTGATTTTCAGATCACTCAAGCAAATGTTGATGATCGTACACCGTTAAAGGGTAATTTGTTAAAAAGGATCTGGGGCAAACTGTATGGAGATAAAGGCTATGTGAGCAAGCAACTTACAGAAGTGCTTTTTGATAATGGCATACATCTGGTAACAGGGATACGTAAAAACATGAAAAACTCTTTGATGCCTTTAATCGATAAGATAATGCTACGCAAACGTAGCATCATTGAAACGATCAACGATCAATTAAAAAACATTTGTATGATAGAACATTCTCGCCATCGTTCATTCCACAATTTTATTAATAATCTCTTAGCTGGATTAATTGCATACTCTTTCTTGCCAAAAAAGCCCACAATCAAATTATATCAGTTTTCACCACAAAATTCTTCGCAATTAGCTCTATTTTAATATCGAACTTAGGTTTTTAAAATGCATAATTTATCGACATTTAGATTCTCTTAACAAAGTTCTAGGAGTATATTCTTCTTTATGTACTATATTTAGGAGATTTTTATTCAAAATGTATAAGAAAATATGAATAAAGCATTTGCTGTTTTCCTATTGATCTTTGGGTTTATTTGGGGTCCATCAATAGGTCAAGAAATATCTCCGCCTACGTCGTGTTATATAATACAAAATGTTGAGGCTACCATTAAGCCAGGTGAAGTGATAAAGGATTGTGATGTCTTGATTCGAGATGGTATAATTACAGATGTGGGAAAAGATCTTAAGGTGCCATATGATGCTAAGATAATTGCTGGAGATAGTATGTACCTCTATGCAGGTTTTATTGATGCTTATTCTCAAATTGGGCTTCAATCTAAGGATTCTAAAAGTGAAGAAGATGATAAACCCAAAGTTCCTGGTAGAGCTACGATGCACCAATCAGGAATAAGACCACAGAATGATGTATTGAATGCATTAAACGTTAAAGCGAATAACATTAGTAAGTTTAGAGAAGTAGGATTTGTCGCTTCTCATACTGCTCCCAAAGGCTATATACTCAAAGGAAATACTGCAATTTTGAGTCTAAAATCTGGGAAGAATTCGGAAGACATGGTTTTGAAGTCGAATTATGCTATGGCTGGGAGTTTGCATACACGTCACAGAGTTTATCCTTCTACCCTTATTGGAGCTATGGCATCACTAAGAAATTTAGGGAATAATACGAATAATTACATTTACAATAATCAGGACTATGAGTCGAGTGCTTTGGGGAAACTAAAGCCTAATTTTAGCAAAGAATATGCGGCTTTTACCCCTGTGATGCAGAAAAAACAGAAGTTGTATTTTGATGCACGTAAGCCAAAGCAAATATTCCGTGCGATTGAGTTAAAGAATGAATTAGGTTTTGAATTGGTATTGGCAAATGTTGAATGGATTACACCAATATTGGATCAAATAGATGCTTCAATTCCGATCTTATTAAGTCTTAAGTTGCCAAAAGAGATCAAAGAAGCCAAAGATAAAAAGAAGGATGAGAAAAAAAACGAGCAAAAAGAATTAACCAAAAGGAAAAAAGAAAGCTATGACCAATACTTAGAACAAGCGAAAGTGCTCGCTGATAATAATAGGCTTTTTGCTTTTTCCACGTATAAACAAAGTGCTTCAGATGTCTTAAAAAGCATAAGAAGAATGGTCAAAGCTGGACTATCCGAAGACACTGCTCTGAAGGCATTGACAACTAATCCTGCCCAAATATTAGGGTTAAATGGAGTTCTTGGAACGGTAGAAAAAGGTAAGATTGCTAGTATAGTGATTAAAAGTAAATCTTGGCTAGATAAAGATGCCGAAACGAAGTATGTTTTTGTAGAGGGTGAGATGTTTCAAATGGCTTCAAAAAAGAAGGTAAATAAGAGTGTTGATTTGGGTAATATTACTGGTGCATGGAGATTTGAAACAGGGACTCCCATGGGCCCTCAAGCAGGTAGTTTCTTTATAGAAAAAGATGGTGAGGATTATGAAGTGAAATTGGAGTTGGATTCGAACCCAGGTGAATTTATAGAAGCTAGTAATGAAGAGGCTTCAGATAAAAAATTGTCGTTTGATTTGGTTATTGGTGAGGGTGATCAAGCCTTGGATATTTCTATTATATTGAAGTTTATTGATGAATTCAATTTGACTGGTGATGTTTCTATGGGTGCAGGAATGGGAAGTTTTACCATTGAAGCAAATAAACGAATGAAACCAGATTGATTCGTAATCAAAGTTTTTTAACAGGTCTAAATTAAAATTCATGAAATATATTTCAATACTAATATTATTGTTTGGGTCATGCCATTCATGGGGGCAAGCTAACCATGGAGATGTTTTGATTAAAAATGGTACTGTTTTGACCATTACAGATGGCGTCAAAGAGCAAACTGATGTTTGGATAAAGAATGGTAAAATTAAGAAGATAGGTAAGGACATTTCTCCTAAGGGCGATATCCGAGTAATTGATGCAAATGGAAGATATGTAATGCCAGGAATTGTGGACGCACATTCTCATATTGCATTAGATGTTGTAAATGAAGCTACCAATCCTAATACTGCCGAAGTTTGGGTAGGAGATGCGCTTGATCCTTATGATGTTGCCTTGTACAGGGCTCTTGCTGGTGGGGTAACTGTATCACATGCTATGCATGGTTCTGCAAATGCTATTGGAGGACAATGCGAAACGATTAAACATAGATACGGGGTATTGAATCCAGACGAATTAAGGATGAAGGGAGCACCTCGTACGATTAAGTTTGCATTGGGGGAAAATCCCATGCGCGTACATGGTGAAGGAAATAATATTATGCCTTCAACTCGTATGGGTGTAGAGCAGGTATTTAGAAATGCTTTCAACAATGCTTTGCTGTATAAGCAAAAATGGGATGGGTTTAACAAAGGAGTAACAACGGTAAAACCTAATTATGATTTAAGAATGGAGACAATTCTAGACATCATAGAAGGTGAAATCATCATACACTGTCATTCATATAGAGCTGATGAAATATTAATGCTTATGAAAGTATTGGAGGACTTTGGAGTAAGTAAGATTTGTTTTCAGCACGTAAATGAAGGATTTAAAGTGGCTCCAGAACTTGCAAAGTTCGGTGCCGGTGCCTCGGTTTTTTCAGACTGGTGGGCGTATAAATTTGAGGTGTATTATTCTACGGCTTATAATGCTGCTATTTTGGCAAAAAATGGAGTAGTAACATCGATCAATTCGGATTCAGGAGAATTGATCAGACATTTATTCCATGAAGCAGCAAAGACGCAACGATACGGCAATTTGTCAGATGAAGAAGCGTTAAAACTAATTACAATTAACCCAGCGATCCAATTGGGTATTGATGATAGAGTTGGTTCGTTAGAAGAGGGGAAGGATGGTGATGTTGTAATATTTAAGAATCATCCATTGTCTGTTTACGCGATTCCTCAATACACTATTGTTGATGGTGTTGTTCGGTTCGATATAGAAGAGGATGCTGATGATATCAGAATATTTGTTGATCCAGATCAGAAAATTGAAGACTTATATCAAGATACTTCAGAAGAGGAGCATAGATGTATGCAAGGAGTATACGAGCATTTGTTTTTAGGTGAAAGTCACCATAACCATTCACATTAATTTAAATATGAGATTAATAGTACTTTTAATAGTTGTGTTTTCTGTTGGTTTGGTAAATGGTCAAATGACAGAAAAAGTAAAAAAGGGTCCTTTTTTATTAAAGAATGCGACAATACATCCTATTACTTCATCTCCATTTGTAGGCGATGTATTAGTCGAAGGAGATCGAATCAGGGACATAGGAGAAAGCATAAACACCTTACTGCCTGTTACTGAAATAGATTGTACAGATAAGCACATTTACCCTGGATTTATTGATGCAGGTTGTCATCTAGGATTGGGTGAAATTGGTGCGGTATCTTTAACCAATGACTTTAATGAGATAGGAGAGTATATCCCGCAAATGCAAGCATTGACAGCGGTAAACCCCAATTCTGTTTCTATTCCAGTAAATCGGTTGAGTGGAGTTACAACTGTTTTCACCTATCCCAAAGGAAGCACTCTGCCAGGCACTGGTGCCTTGATTGATTTGATTGGTTATACTCCAGAGTCAATGTATGCTGGTGCAAAGGCTGTTGTAATGTATTTCCCAAGATCAGGTAAAAGAGGATGGTGGGATAAGAGATCCGATGATGAAATTAAAAAAGATAAGGAGAAAAAATTCAAGAAGCTAAATGAACTTTGGGATAACGCCGAGTTGTACCACAAAATTGATTCTAGTGCTCAGTCTCAAACGAATACACCTTATCGTTATAATCCTGAATTAGATGCTTTGTCCAAAGTGATTCGTAAAGAGGTGCATCTTTTCGTAGAAGTAAATAAGGCAAGCGATATTGTGGAAGCCATAAAATGGTTAAAAGAAAGGGACTTAAAAGCTACTCTTGTTGGAGTAAAAGAAGGGTTTCGCGTAGCAGACAAAATAGCTGAGGCTAAAATCTCAGTTATTGTAGGACCAATCTTGAGTCTTCCAGCAAGAGCATCGGATCGGTATGATCAAGCCTATTCTAATGCTGGTCAACTAATGAAAGCTGGTGTCAAAGTAGCCATACGTACAAATGAAACTGAAAATGTAAGGAATCTACCATTTAATGCAGCGTTTGCAGCAAACTATGGGATGGGCATTGATGAAGCGGTTAAAGCCATAACCATCAATACTGCTGAAATTTTTGGAGTTGATGATCTCTATGGCAGTTTGGAAAAAGGTAAGATGGCCAATCTCTTTGTTTGCGATGGAGATCCATTTGAAACTAAAACACAATTGCATCACTTATTTATTCGTGGATTAAAGGTCCCTATGGAAAGCAGACATACGCTCCTGTATGATGAGTTTTTGGATAGGACACCAGAATGATGATTTAATAGATGAATTGGAGCAGTTACCTTAAAGGGTTTCATCAGTTTTTGGTTTTGGAAAAATCACTCTCAGGTCATTCTATAGAGGCTTACTTAAATGATGTTGACAAGTTTTATTATTTCGTTTCTACTGAGTTAGGAGAATTAACCGTTCGGAAACTAGAAACCGCACATGTTGAAGGTTTTTTGAAGTATATTGGTGAGATAGGGTTTACAGAGAAATCTCAAGCAAGAATGCTTTCAGGTGTTAAGGCTTTTTTTAAGTATCTCCTGATTGAAGATATTATATTAGAAGATCCGACGGAACTCATCTCAGGACCAAAATTGATTCGCAAAATTCCTGATGTTCTTTCGATTGAAGAAGTGAATGATATGATAAATTCAGTTGATCTTAGTCATCCACTGGGGCATCGAAATAAGGCAATACTTGAAGTTATGTATGCTTGTGGATTAAGAGTCAGTGAACTTATCAATCTTAAATTATCCAATTATTTTCCAGAGGAAGGATATTTGAAAGTCTTAGGCAAGAACGACAAAGAGCGATTTATACCAATTGGAGATGGGGCAATTAATGCTCTAGAGCTTTACATTAATCATGATCGAAAGGCTTTGAAGATAAACGTTGATGATAAAAACATTATCTTTTTGAACCGAAGAGGTAAAAAGATATCCAGGGTGATGATATACAATATTATTAAATATTGTGCTGCCAAAGCAGAAATTCAGAAAAACATTAGTCCTCATACTTTTAGGCATTCTTTTGCAACGCATTTAGTTGAAGGTGGTGCAGATTTGAGAGCTGTTCAGGAGATGTTAGGGCATTCGAGTATTCTGACCACTGAAATATACACCCATATAAATACGACTTATTTACGTAAGACAATGAAGCAGTTTCATCCAAGTTATACTTCAGAGAAGCTATAGATTGAAGCAAAATTAAACCTAAGTTCGACATTGGTGTTGTACATATTGATACGAATAGTAACTTGTTATTTCCGTTTTGAATGAAACTCTGTGTTTTTAAAATAAAACTAAACTATGAACAATTTATTTTTATTTGAAACTGATCGATTGGGGCTTAGAACATTTTTGCCAAGTGATGCTGAAGCAATGTATTTACTCAATGAAAATCCCAATGTGCTTAAGTATACTGGAGATGTTTCTTTTGAAACAGTTGATCAAGCGCATGATTTCATAGAAAGTTATAATGCGTATCGAGATTGGGGCTTTGGACGATGGGCAGTCGTTCGAAAGGAAGATCAAAAGTTTATTGGTTGGAATGGATTAAAGATCAACGAAGAGGATTTGGTAGATATAGGATTTAGGTTTTTTGAAGAAGAATGGAATAAGGGTTATGCTTCAGAATCTTCTAAGGCTGTATTAAAATATGGATTTGAAGACCTAAATCTAAATGAAATTGTTGGTAGGGCTATGAGTGAGAATGAGGCATCTGTGAAAGTATTAAGGAAGCTTGGAATGACTTTCTGGAAATCTGGAGATTGCCATGGATTGCATAATGCACTTTATTACAGAATGTCGAAAAATGATTATGAGGTCAGAAAGGATAAATAACTCTTTTGTGGAGAATCTTCCTGGAGATTCCAATAGGAACAATAATAGACGTAAAGTTTTTAATGCTTGTTATTCTTTTGTGCGTCCTAAAACACCCAAAAACCCTAGACTTCTACATTTCTCAGATGAATTAGCTTTCGAATTGGGATTAGCCAATGAATGGGTGTCTAGCTCTCAAGCTTTAAGTGTGTTATCAGGTGAAAAATTAGTGGAAGGCTCTAGGCCTTATGCTATGTGTTATGGAGGTCATCAGTTTGGTCATTGGGCAGGACAATTGGGAGATGGTCGTGCAATTAATCTGTTTGAATTAGAAGGTATTGATAAGAATTGGACCATTCAACTTAAAGGGGCAGGTGAGACACCGTATTCCAGAAATGCGGATGGGCTGGCGGTTTTAAGATCTTCTATTCGAGAACATTTGTGTAGTGAAGCGATGCATCATTTAGGAGTACCGACGACAAGGTCTTTGTCTTTGGTACTTAGTGGAGATGAAGTACTTAGAGATATGTTTTACAATGGGAATGAAGCTTATGAAAAAGGTGCAATTGTCTGTAGAACAGCACCTAGTTTTATTCGATTTGGAAACTTTCAAATTCATAGTGCAAGACAAGAGTATGATACTCTAGAGGCTTTGACTGATTATACCATTGACCGTCATTTTCAAGAGATTATTTCTGTTGATGTAGAGAAGTATGTTGCTTTTTATCGACAGGTGATGTTAAAAACATTGGATATGATTACCCATTGGCAACGAGTTGGGTTCGTCCATGGAGTAATGAATACGGATAATATGTCCATTTTAGGTTTAACAATAGATTATGGACCCTATGGATGGTTGGATAACTATGATGCTAATTGGACTCCTAATACAACAGATAGAGCAGAAAAAAGGTATCGTTTTGGGAATCAACCGCAGATAGCACTCTGGAACCTGTGGCAGTTGGGAAATGCTTTATTTCCTCTCATAAAAGAAGCTGATCCATTAGAAGAAGTATTAAAGGAGTACCAACAGTTGTTTCAATTCCAATACCGAACGATGATGTACGAAAAGGTCGGAATTTTTGATTCAGAGGCTATAAAAAATGAAGAAGTGGTTTCTGCTCTTTCGAAACTAATGAATGAGTCTAATGTTGATATGACCATTTTTTTTAGATTGTTAAGTAATGTCAAGAAGAAGAACAAATTTCGTTCTTTTGAAGATATAAGAAAGGTTGTAGGAGAGTCTTTTTATGATGGAATGATGGGAGAAAACATACAAGATCGATGGTTGAAGTGGTTTTCTAAATACATTAATTTATTAGGACTAGAAGACTTGGATGATGATGGTCGTAAAGAAAAAATGAACAGAGTAAATCCTAAATACGTCTTGCGCAACTATATGGCTCAAATGGCGATTGAAGATGCCGAAAATGACAACTACCAATTGTTGGATGAATTGTACGAGGTACTAAAAAATCCGTACGATGAGCAATTGGAGCATCAAAAATGGTTTTCCAAAAGACCAGATTGGGCATTGAATAAGGCAGGGTGTTCTATGTTGTCTTGTAGTAGTTAAAACATTTCAACTGTTAGGAATGAAATGCCTAATTAGTGTAGGCCTTTGGTGACAGAAGTTAATTGCTGTTCTACCAATGTTTTGGCAACTAAGGGTGTTGTTTTTCTCCATTCTAAATCGTTAAAACTGGGGCCATAATTGATGTAGAAATTGAGGTTAACTTGATCCATTTCTGTTTTAACGTGATCGAAAGTATCCAACAGGCATACCCATCCTCCTTCCTCCTTAATATCATCCCACCATTCTTCATAGTAGGCGTCATCTGATGCATGAAAGTTAAGCACATTATCACAAGCAATAACATACTTGTAGATACCATAGTTAATCATTTTATCAATGATTTCCCTTTTGAGGTACATAATGTCATTGCCTAAGCAATCATTCCATTCGCCTATCAGCTCAATAAAGGCAAAACCATGATCATAATCCACAAATATGACTTTAATGTATAGTGTATTGGATCCAAACTCATCCCATTGAGGGTGTATTAGGTAATTATAAACCCGAGTAGAAAATTGGAATTCACTATATGTTTGTCCATAAAAGGGAGATTTTTTATCTTCTGAAGAGATGTATTCATCTCGCCACTTAAAGTATGGTTCAATTTCATGCATACCGCAAAGGTATAATGAATTTTGTCAAGACAATAGATGCAGAATCAATATTTTGATTCTTGTATAATTACATAGTTGGCATACCATTGATATCCCACGAAAGCAAGCAAAAAGAAGACAGAATTAGAGTTGAAAAGATCATTCGTGACAAAGGTCTCCTTTATAGCATTTAACCCTAATAAAGCAAGTATAATGGAGTACAGGATCAATTTAATAGAGGACTTTGTGTCATTGATCATAGTCCCACAAGGAAGCATCATTAATAATCCAAAAAGTGCTATGGATATATTATTCGCATCTTGTGTAATCAGATATAGTAAGAGACCAATTATTGATGTTGCAAGACTAATAGCCACTAAATTGGAACTGTTTTTTTCTTTTTTGCTTAATAGGATTTTACCGTATTTATTGAACCTTAAGAATAAATTGCTAATTGGAGAAATGATCCATGTGGAAAACGCGATTATTACCAATACAAAGGTTAAAATGTTTAAGTATGGTGCAAGACTAGGGAATTTATTGGCGGAATAGTTGATGATTCTAATAAATATATAGAATCCAATTATAACCCCCCATTGATTTTTTTTCGTTAGGTTTCCCATCCAGAAGGAATAGTTGAGAAATCCTCTATAGAAAATATTGTTAGCTTTTAAAGCTTCTAAAAGTCCTATTTGAGCATGATCCAAATTGGCATTCAATATTAAGGCTTCGTGAAAATGTATAAGCGCTTTTTTATTATCCCCTTTTTCCAATAGATTCCATGCATAGTTTGAATGAGTATATGGATTGTTAGGATCTTCCTTGAGGGCAAAATCGGTCGCAGTAAATGATTCTGCAGATCGATTTAATTTTATGAGAATTTTGCTTCTTAAATTTATAGCAGCAATGTTTCTAGGGTCAATTTTTGTGGCGTTATTTGCATGTTCTAAAGCTTCTTCAAATTGTTTTTGAATAAGTTTGATATTGGCATAAAGTGCATGAAAATCAGCGTTAGATGAATCTAATGTTAAGGCTAATAAAATGTTCTTTTCAGCATCATTAAGTTCGTTTTGTTCTATATTGATTCTTGATTTTAAGTAGTATAATCCTGGAATACTTGGGTCAGAGCCTATAGCAGTGTTAATGGATTCTAAAGCTTTTTCATGATTTTCTTCTTGATAATATATGTCTGAAAGAAATGTATGTGCGTAAACATTATTGGGATCTGAACTAAGGTAATCGTAAATTGTTTTTTTTGCTTGAGTATATTTTTCCTGATTAATGAGAAATTGAATTCTTTCTAGTTGTTGATCTTCCATGTTATTTTTTAATTTTTAAATAGCTTAATACGTCATCATAAAGCCCCGAATCATTTGCGAATAGGGCATAATTTTTAGCCGTTGTAAACCATTCTTGAGTTGTTGGATTGTGGATGGCAATGGCTTCAAAAAGATCCTTTGTTTCAATTGGTTTTGGAATGCCACTATTAAATGCAGATTCTAGTTTTTGTTCAATAGCCATATCCACAATAGCGTTTATATCTGCTCCAGAATAATTCTTGGTTTTTTTAGCTAGTTTTCTATAATCGATGTCTTGCTTTGGCTTGTCAGCGAGCTTTAATCTTAATAAGGCTTCTCTTGATTCTACATCTGGTGGTGAAACAAAAATCATTCTATCAAATCTTCCTGGTCTTTTAAATGCAGTATCCATATTCCATGGAGTATTTGTAGCCCCTATTACAAGTATTCCTTCATTGGAATTATTGATCCCATCAAGTTCCATAAGAAATTGATTTATTAACTGTTTACCACTGGATTGTTTCATGTCACTTCGACTTGCCCCAAGTGCATCAATTTCATCAATAAATAATACGCAAGGTGTATTGTTTCGAGCCAATTCGAAAATCTCATTAAGATTTTTCTCGCTTGCTCCTATCCACATGTCAAGAATATCATTTAATGCAATGTTTATAAACTTTGCATTAATCTGACCTGCAGTAGCCTTAGCTATAAAAGTTTTACCACATCCTGGAGGACCGAATAGTAAAATGCCTCCGCCGATTGGTTTGCCATATGCTTTATATATTTCTGGATGTAAAAGGGGTTTAATAATTTTTAAGTCAATTTCTTTCTTTACATTGTTCATCCCAGCGACATGATCAAAGTTTATTTTTGATTTTTTAATAAACCTGTCGTCCATGGTATCGGTAACTTCTGATTCATTACTTTGATTTGTAATTCTTAGATTTTTATCAAGATCTTCATCATAACTAGAGGGGTCTAATTCTAAGGCTTTTTTATATGCGATGATGGACTGGGAAATTTGATTTTCTTCGAAAAGAGATTTTGCATATAATAGATGAGCTTGCGAATTAGATATGCCGGACTGAATTAATTCTTCTAAGATCACAATACTTGCAGAGAATTTACCTTTCTTAAAATATACTGAAGCTAAGCCAGTTTTGGCATCTTGAGTTGGATTGTTTCTTAGGATGGATAAATACTCTGTTTCAGCTTCATCAAGTCGGTTAAGCTCCAGTAGCAAATCAGCTAACAGTTGCTTCAATGGGATGTTTTGTGGAGAGAGTTTCAGTGCTTCTCTTAAACTTTTTATATGGTCCATGTATAATGTTGCGTTTTCTAAGTTTGCAAATTAGAGATTGTTTTCTTTATTTCATAAAAGATTGATTGTTAAGTTGATGATTACAAGACGCAAAATATGCGAGAATATATTTTTAATATTTTTCTGAAAATCCTTTGTGAGAGGAAAAATGTTTATATATTTGCACCGCAATTGAAAGATAGCATGGGAGGTTAGCTCAGTTGGTTCAGAGCACCTGCCTTACAAGCAGGGGGTCACTGGTTCGAGTCCAGTACTTCCCACCATGAAAATCAAAGAGTTTTGACAGATGTCAAAACTCTTTTTTATTTTATAATGCTATTGAATCGTCTTATTGCTTTGAAGTGAAAAGCTAAGAGATCAACTTTTTTATTCGTTACTCCCTTCGTTTAGTTTAGAGGTGGTGCTTTTTTAATTAGCGTTTGTTTTGAAATATATTGCAAATAATTGGTTTTAATGACCAAGTATTATTATTGTAATTGATTTTTAAGAGATGGATGCTGTATGGTAGATTAATGAACAAAAAAGATTCATTATTATACTTTATTGTTGGTTTTCAATGGTTTAATCATTGATAAAGGTTGTCAATGCCAACTGTATAAAGTTTTTACATGATATCATAGATTATCTAAAATTGATGGTGATCTATTGCTGAATGTTATTGTTGTCAAGATATCTTCGGCATTGATGTTTTTCTGCTATTCCGTTGTTCTGATTAACTGACTATTTATAATAATTTCTAATTGCTATCTTTGAAAATGCTCAGAGTAACTTAATTCTTATGACCCTTACCAATTGTTTGAACTGTAATAGAAGGTTAGACGCTTCAGATAAGTATTGTGCACATTGTGGACAATCAACCACGGAAACTAAAATTACCATATTCCAAATTGTCAAAGATTTTTTGAGTAAAATCTTGAATTTGGATTCTGGGTTGGCTCATACTCTTAAGGACATCTACAAACCCTCTCTTCTTGCCAATAGATATATTGCTGGACAAAGGAAGTATTATATTAATCCAGCAAAACTTTTTGTGTTTTCGCTTTTGACATTATTTAGTTTGATGCTATGGCAAGCCTCATTGGATTTCGATGGTCTTTCTGATGGGTTCAATCGAGAGGTGAATAATATATTGGTAAGCCGTGATTTTAATGCTAAAATTGATTCCAGTGATTCATTGGAAAGTCGTCAATGTATGGAGTTGGTGCGAAAGAGCTTTATTGATAGTTTGGATATTGGCGAATCAGAATTTATCAATCTTGAACTTGGTAATACTGCAAGTTTTAAAATCTTGAAAGTAGATATAGTAGAGCTGTCTATTGAAGAGTTGGAAGAAAAGTATGCCATAACTTCGTTTTGGGACAAGTTTCTGTTTAAGCAAGTATATAAGGGCATAAAAGATCCTGGCAATGGAATAAAATTTGCCATCAAGAATTTGTCTTGGGTGATATTAGCGACCGTTTTTTTTATGGCATTGATATTAAAAATTTTATTCTATCGCAGTAATAGGTTTTACGTAGAACATTTGATCTTAATACTTTATGGGCACTCATTTGTCTTTTTGCTTTCGATTCTGTTATTGATTTTGTACATGATTGGATTGGATGTTTCGACCAATTATTTAGTGTTAGGACTTCCTCTTTTTGTTATACAAGTGCTATCCATTAAAAAGTTTTATAAGGAGAAATTAAGGTGGACTATACTTAAATCCATACTCTTTAATGTAGTATATGGTGGGGCATTATTTGTATTAGCTTTGATTGGGGCTATTATTTCTTTTATTATTTTCTGAATACCAATGCGATTTTTGAAGAAACTCAATGTTACGTTTTAGTCCCGAAAATTTGGTTCTTCTTACTGCAGATCCATTGAATAAATAGTCAAACTCGTCTTCGGATAAGGAAAGCCAGTCTTCTTTTTTTATTTTAAGTAAATCTTTTCTAGGTAAAAAGTCAGGCTCGTTGTGGGCTGAAGAGAATCTATTCCAAGGACAGACTTGTTGACAAATATCACATCCGTACATCCAATTATCTAGTTTACCATTGAATTCTAAAGGGATTTCATCTTTAAGCTCGATGGTTAGGTATGAAATACACTTGTTACTATCTAGTAAATAACCTTCAGGAGCTATAGCATCCGTAGGACAAGCGTCAATACACCTTTTACACGTTCCACAGTAATCTTTTATTGGGTGATCATAGTCAAGTTCAATATCAATGAGGAGTTCAGCTAGGAAGAAATACGATCCTTTTTGAGGAGTGATTAAAAGTGTGTTTTTGCCTGTCCATCCTAAGCCTGATATTTTTGCCCAATCGCGTTCGAGAATAGGTGCTGAATCAACAAAGTATCTTCCATTGACGTCTCCGAACTGATCCTTAACCCAATTAAAAAGATTTTTGAGTTTGCCTTTAATTACTTTGTGATAATCTCTTCCGTATGCGTATTTCGAAATTTTTGGAGCTGAAGAATCTTCTTGAATTTCTTCAGAGTAATAATTGTATAAAAATGAAATGACAGATTTGGTGCCTGGAACTAGTTTTGTGGGATCTACACGTTCTTCAAAATAATTCTCCATGTAACTCATATTACCATGATGATTTTGATTCAACCACTTTTCTAGTTGAAGGGCTTCATCATCCAGTCTACGAGCTTTTGCTATGGTTACACCTGAAAAACCAAGATCAAGAGCTTTTCTTTTGATTCGAGCTGTAATTTTGGAAGAGATCATTGCAAACCAAAGGGTTTAGAACAAAAAAAGGTGGACAATGGTCCACCTTTCTATTCTTATATTTTTAAAAAGTATTTATCTATAGAGAAGACTTATTAACTCTAATTGATCTTACTAATTGTCCTTCTACATTATAAAGTCTTACGATATACATTCCTTTATAAAGAGCTGAAATGTCATATTGTTTTCCTTCTTGATGGCTTTCAGACCAAATCTCTTTTCCAACAATATTAACCATTGTTACTCTGTCAATATTGTTATCGTTTTTGATTCTAAAAGTCCCATAAGTAGGATTTGGATATACAACTATATTTTCTGCAATAAAATTATCAGAAGTGGAAGAGATTAAATCAGAGTCTGCTGTAATCATAGCTTCAACTTCAGTAGAGCCCACTAAATTAGTAAAATCGGAATCACTGTAAAACTCCATATGAAGCTTAGCTGTACCTTTTACACCGTGAGGATCAACCTTAATAGACCAAGCAGTGCTAGATGCTCCACTATCCATTCCATTAGGTTTAGAAGAAGGACATTCGTCAAAATTTGGACTGTAACATAAGTTAGCATCACATACTATGGTTGTCCATTCTGCCGGCCAATCATCAGATTTAACGACTTTCCAATAAACATCCAAATTATCAGATCCGCTATTTGTAACGGTCATTTTGTACTCTTTCTTCTCGTCTTCACTAATGGTAGCTTCAAATGTACTTGGATCAGTTACGATATCCTGAGCAAACATATTGAAAGCAGCAAAGGTGAAAAGTATAAATGTAAATAGTTGCTTCATAAGCTGTATATTTTTTTGTCTGAGACTCTTACGAACAAAGATAAGCCAGAATTAGGATTAATTGTAAAATAAATTGTTAAAAAAACTTAAAATATGTAATAATAACGACTTATGTCCAGTTATGTATAATTATGACTTAAAGTATTGATAATTCAGAATGTAGTCATGAGTGGTTTTAAATGGTCGTTATGGTAGTGTGTAAGGTGTAGGTATCCAGTCTTTTAAGGGTTTTGTAGTGTGCGGGTTACTATATGAAATGGACCACTAACTGTTGCTTAAAGAACTCAATACAATTTAAAATTGTTATTATCCAAAACCTAACACTTTGATTTCTACTCGTTGATTTTTAGATCTTCCCTCCGCTGTGGTGTCAGGTGCAATTCTCCTTCTTTTACCGTACCCCTTGTATTCTAAAGTTTCTTCGGAAATTCCTTTCTTTATTAAATAGTCATGCACGGCTTTGGCTCTTGCAGTCGATAGTTTGTCGCAAAAGTCATGTTTTGGCATTCCATTGGTATGTCCTCCAATTTCCAGACGAACATTTGGATAAAGAATAAGAAATTCAAATATTTCATCTAATACTTCGTACGAGCTTTTGTCTATATCTGAGGCGTTAGCAGCGAAATACAAGTTTTTGATTTCAAGAGTGGTTCCCTTTTTGATTTTATTTATATCCAAGCCTTCCAAAACCTTTTTCTTTTTAGGCTTTTCTGGAGTAGCATATTCTTCAGTTTTTTGACGTACCGCTTTATGTGGAGGTAGTTTAGAGTTTTTTGGTTTGGTAGGAGTGATTTTTACAATTTCCTTTTCTTTCTTTTCATCACATGATTTTACTATAATATTACTTAGATTATCAAGTAAAATATGTCCACAATATGGTTTGATCACAGGTGTCTTGTAATAGGCTTGAATCGTGATGTATTGATGACTTTTTTTAGGTTTGAAATTAAACGCGTAAGTCTTCCAGCTACTGTGTGAAATTGGGATGCTCTCTGCCAGTAATTCTCTTTCATCACAGAATCCCGCTCCACCCCAGATGCGCATAACGGTAGGTTTGACATAGTTTACACTCAACTTTCGATTCAAACTCGAATGACTTTGATAATACTTTGATCTTGCCAAATCTATATTTAGCGTATAGCACTTGTCTGCTTCAATTCTATTAGGTAATCTTTGAGATAGACCTTCATAAGTTTGATTGTCTCTAACTACAAGACCTAGATAGGTGTGCCCATCAGAGGGCCTGCTATTGACGTCCCAAATGTTATTGGGATGGACGTCTGGAGGTGATTCATTTGGAAAGAGGCGAGTTCCACAATCTGACCATCCTGACAAGGTCAAATAATTGTCTTGATCTCCTCGTCTTGGTATATCTTCGAATGATTTATTTTTTATGAAAATAACGTCTTGACAAGTTACTCCAAAGCTTAAAATTGCGATAAATGTAAATGAAAGTATATGTCTAAACATGTTATATAATGTTTTCTTTTATAATGCCAATTCGAAGTAATTAAGTTCTGTTTGCAATAGATTTAAGTAAAAATTAACCTGCTAGGTTTTAATTGACAACAAACTCAATATTCAACTATACAAATTTAGGTGGCATTCAGAAGATTCCAAAGATTCATTGACGGAAAGCTGGCATTTATCGACAAATTACGTGAAGGACCGTAGTAATTCCGGATGATTATAGAATGACTGTGCAGATATATACCTCTTTCTTTGTTTGCTCTTCTAGCTCCATATTTGACATCTCCTTTTACAGGATGTCCAATTTGAGCTAATTGAAAACGAATCTGATGAAAACGTCCGGTTTCAAGTTTGATTTTTAGAAAAGTGTAGCGATCTAATTTTTGATGGGTTTCGTAAGATAAGATGCTTTTTTTGCCTTTGATATTGTGAATTGCTCTGTTTCCCTTTTTGGAAATAAAATGGGTTAATGTATCTGCTGTACTTATGGGATGTCCTTCAACTAAGGCCATGTAGTACTTTTCGATTGGCTCATCCTTCATGAGCTGCCATATATGCTTTGTAGCTTCGGGTGATTTAGATACCATAACTAATCCAGAAATGGCTTGATCTATTCTATTGATGAAATGAAAATAGTCATACTCAGCTTGGAATAGAGACTCCAAAGAGAGTTGGTTTTTATCACTAGTTTGGACGGGTATGCCAATGGGCTTATTAATAATGATCAAATTTTGATCTTCGAATACAGTGTGATCTTTTATTGTCATAGAATGCTACATTGCAGATTTAAGTGTAAAGATAAGAAGCCAGATACTTAAGGAAAGAATGAAATCTTGATTCTGTATATAATGATAGGGGGTGATTATTAATTAAAAAAGAGGTTGCCTTCCAATGACAACCTCTTCAATGTATAAACAATAGAAATAAGAATTCTTATTGAATATGTATTAGTTTACCAGAAAGGACAGCATTGCCCATGGTTACCTGATAAAGTAACACATTTTGATTTTCGATAATTGTTGGTGTTAAATCAACCTGATTTAATCCACGATTTAATTGATGTTCAGATACATGTATCGTTCTTCCTGCAATATCCATGAGTTTGATGGTGGCAATATCATCGTTTTCATCACTTTGGATATTAAAGAATACTTTTTGAGTAAATGGATTAGGGTAAACCGAAAGCCTTGATTTTTGGTCGTCAAAAGATCTAAATTCAAGATTTTCATTACCAATCAAACTGTCCGAAGCAGCTTCAATGATGTCACCTTTTTGAATTATTACAAAGTCTAATTGATCATCCATTTGAATTAATGAATCTTTAGTGTATGACGTGTTTCTAGTGCTTAAAATGGCATTAGGTAGAGCATCGTACATTGGGTCAGGTGTATAAACCATCCAATTGTTAGGACCAAAATCATCAATATCTCCTTTGAGATAGTCAATCATCAGATTTAGATCTTTTTGGTCCACGATTTGATCCTCATTAAGATCGGCTGCCAAGAGATCATTTGGTGAGTTTAGTGGTTTGGTGCCCAAAATATGTTCAGTTATTGCATTAAGGTCATTCATATCTATTCCCTCCAAAGGTTTGTCCATTTCAGGACATGATATTCTATAGTGTCCTCCTTCTTGCAAAAGGCTGTCAAATAAAAACCCTCCATCTATAGTTGTTAATGTTTCATTGGAAGGATTATTAGTTATAATGGTATCAATAGTTTCTGTAATGATTGTGTCTGTCTCGTAGAAGTATAATACAGCACCCGAGAAGTTTATGAAACTATCTACTGTCATTGTTACAGTAGTATCATAGGTGATGTTGTATTGTTCTTTGCTTGTGATTTCAGTCAATTCTATCGGCATTAAAGCGATAGGATCATTTTGCTTGTTCACGACTTTACCAGAAAGATAGATTTCTCTATGTGTAGTTGTATCGGTATCATCAACCAATCGCTCACATGGAGTGATATTGGCAGCATTATTTTGAACATCAATTTTTACGACACAAAAGGATTGGTTGCCATACCTGTCTTTTACATACATTTTGACATCGTTTTGGCCTAAATGATCACATGTAAATCTTCTAAACATTTGAAGGCTGTCTTCCGCAAATGAAAAAGTTAATGGTTCAAATCCGCATGGTGAGAAACTCTTCCAGTCCAAATCTTTGGCCCAAATATCAACCATACCTTCGTCATTTATGCCATCATCATTGGTGTCCATTCCCATTAAAGCCACATTTAGTTGTCCAAGGCAGATAGGAGATGGTGGTTTGTTATTTTCTACTGTTACCTTTATCCAACAAGTTCTTTTCATATTACATCCGAAAGTTACGGTTAAAGCAACTTTAGTCGTTCCTACAGGGTAAACTCCTGAAATATCTGCACCATTAGAATATGCATATGGTGAGTTGTTTGTAACCTTATAATTACCACCACACATTGATGGATCAATCCAAAGTGGATCAGCATCAACTAGACCATTTTTACAGTTGGTTGATGATACAGTTATGTCTTCCGGACAGTCGAACTGAGGCACTTCATCATTTATTATTTTTATAAACTGTCTATGCGTCCAAGTAGAATAATGGTGGGATCCATTATGACACCAGTCCATTAAGGTCCATGTTCGCATTATTTTTTTACAACCGTTGTTCACAGTGAAGACCATGTCCTTGTAAGAAACACCTATCATGGAGCATTCGTGATAATTCCACCATGGCTTTCCTGTTATGGATGGGTCAGTATTTGGATTACAGCCATAAAGAGTGACATCTTCAGGCCATTCTATGTCATTATAACCGAAGGAACCACTTCCTGCTACGGTAATGGTTTGAGAACAAGTAATCCAGTTCCAATATGGATCCTCCGCCGACCAAGTTCTTACTATATGTCCTGTCCCACATGAATTCAAATAATAGTGTACCGTTGGAGCTCCTGCAGAAGAAGTGCCACTGTGAGAATTGATATAAGCATTACCATAGATAGATAAATCCCATAATTCTTCATCACAATGTACAGTGACATCAGCGGGGCAAATGAGTTCCCACCAATCATCAGATGAATTATTGGCATACGAAAATGTGCACACTGCTATGCACGAAAAGGTTAGGAGACCTTTTCTAAGTGTAGAAAAAATGTTCATAGTTTGAGACCTTAAATTATTTAATCGTACAATTTTAAACCGTACGTGGTGACAAAGATACTGAAACAATGTCATATTATTAAAAAATCTAATATGTAATGTGATGTGTGATATGAAAATAGGTGTAAACCCTTAATCCTACTATCTTCTTGTTAATGACTGTTTTCGAGATGTTAAAAATTACTTCAAGCAATTTCTACTGGTATTAAAAGAAGTGATTTTTCTTTGTTAAAAACAAAAAGGAAAACAAATTTTACCTACATCTCAACTACATCGTTCCAGTCATTGTCACTGTATTAATTATCTTCGATTGTCTTGATTTACACACCAAAAGAGGTGTATTCTTTTGAATGTGTGTAAGGAATTTATATGGAAAGTGATCATGTCAATATGAAATTTAGTTACTTTGGTGTTTTGCAATATATAGCAGATTAACAAAAACCCAATAAGTAGTTTTTATCAGATGAAATTTAGTTGTACAGTATTTATCCTTGGATTATTTAGTATTTCCATTTTAGGTCAGTGTAATTCTGAATTAGAAAAGTATGTTTTAGGTTTTGATAGCTTGAAGGCAGAGTCATTTTCGTTTTTGAACAATTCTTTGGACGACGTTAAGATTGTTGGATATGGAGAAGATACTCATGGTACGTCTGAATTTACTACCCTTGCCGAAGAATTGATGAAATATCTTTCGTCAAACCATGGTTTTAATCTTTTTATTCTTGAAACTGGATTTGGAGAAGGGCAGTATTTAAATGATTTTGCCCAAGGTAGAAGAGATGATTTAATGTATATATTGGAAAATCACAATTCAACATGGAGGTATCATACTGAAGAGTTTTGTCATTTAATGAATTGGTTGAGATCTTATAATGATACGCACTCGGAAAAAATCAATGTTTTGGGGTGTGAAATGCAATATGTAATCTCTGATGTTAATAGAATTAAAGATTATTTAGTGAAAGTTGGATCAGATTATAATATTGAAGGCTTTGAAAAGCATTTATGGCAAGATTTCAATGAAAATGAAAAAAGCGATTACTTCATTTCATACCTTAAGCTAAAGAACTATTTTCAAGATAATTATGAACTATTTACATCCAAGACTTCTGAGGAAGAATTCCAAATGGCATATCAACATGTTTGGGTATTGGGGCAATTTGTATTGACAATCCACCAACATGTTGAGCAGAGAAAACATGACTTGCGAGATATGTATATGGGTGAAAATATTCAATGGATAATGAACTATTATGGTCATAAATCAAGAGCGCTTTACTGGGCCCATAATGCACATGTTGGAGATTGGGTAAGCAATGGTATAGTAGATGTTACTGGACATCAGTTAAGAAAAATGTTTGGAGAATCATATTTTAATATTGCGACTGATTTTGGTACTGGTTCATTTAAAGCATTTTCCAAAGATGGTAAGTTGAAGACCTTTAGTCACAATACAGTTATAGATGGTACGCTTACCAAGTGCTTAAAAGATATGGGAAATCCAAATGCATTTTTTAGCCTTAGAAGAGCCAAGAAAGATAAACTGTTATTAGATTTTATTCATTCTGAACAGACTACTATGAGTGGTGCTGGGGCTCAGGTAAGGAATCACAATACCGAGACAAATCAAATAGTAAAGGCATTTGACGCAATCATTTATTTGGATCATACAAATGAAATCTCTTGGGCAAAGTAGATGTTGTTGAGTGCTATGAAATTTAGTTATGTAACTAATGTGATAATTCTTTTAGCTTTGTTTTTTATCCAATCTTCTTGAGTTAAGAGGTAGAAGTTGTGTAAGACATTTTGATAAGAAAACCTGTTTAATTTCTTCATTCCAATTTTTTGTAGTATATGATTGGAAGCTAAATTTTTTACGTCTGCCATTGCACAGATTTCTTTTAAGTTTAAATGATTAAACCCATATTGTAAACTAGCAATTGCTGTTTCAGTAGCGTATCCCTTCCCCCAATATTGTTTTATGAATCTATATCCTAGATCATAATAATCAGTTTTGTTGTTTATGATACTCTTTATGTATTTAAATCCACTCCAGCCTATGAAATTTTCACTTTCTTTTTCTATCACTGCCCATCTACCTATCCCATTGTCATGATATTGTTTTTGGATATGCTGAATGTTTTTTTCTGCATCTTCAAGAGTTTTAATTGGGTTGTTACCTAAATAGATATGAACTTCAGGATCCGAGTCTAAAGTAAAAATACCATGGGTATCTTCTTTAGATAAATCTCTCAGCAATAGTCTCTTTGTTTCTATATGAATTTTCATTGATGTTGTTTTTGTTCTATTATTGTGAGAACCTATCGAAGGTAAGAAGTAGCCTAGAATAGGGTGCGAATTTGGAATCAAAAGAGTGATAATAAATGATAATGCAGAAGAAAGCTTTTGTAAAACCATATATTTTATTTTTTTATATATAAAAAAAATATATCTTTGCGCCAGAACTAACCTGAGAGGCCGTCGGATTACGAGCAGAAAATGACAACCAATCTTGTGG
The DNA here is from genome assembly GCA_965230345.1 of Saprospiraceae bacterium. Lineage (GTDB taxonomy): Bacteria > Bacteroidota > Bacteroidia > Chitinophagales > Saprospiraceae > JADKBO01. The sequence continues at coordinate 410,209 of CBDDKR010000002.1, read as the reverse complement.
AAGGTAATGCCAAAGGGAAACCTTTAGAGACTTATTTAGTCTCTACTTCCTCTTCTTGAGTGTCTGACGGTCTTATTTTTACATTTAATTTGTTGGCTCTTGAATCAAAGAAATCTTTCCGATTCTTTGCAATGTCTACAGCAGTATAGATGGCATTGAGCATCGAATGGTAATCTGCTTTGTTTTTTCCAGCAATATCGAAGGCCGTTCCATGATCAGGAGATGTACGAATGCCCTCAAGTCCAGCTGTAAAGTTGGTACCATTTCCAAAAGATAATACTTTAAAAGGTATGAGCCCTTGATCGTGATACATAGCCAGAGTTGCGTCAAACTTTTGATGATTGGATGAGCCAAAATAGCCATCAGCTGCGTATGGTCCATATACTAAGAGTCCTTTTTTCTTAGCTTCAATGATGGCTGGGCGTATGATGTTTTCATCTTCTTTTCCAATTGCTCCACCATCACCTGCATGTGGATTTAATCCCAAAATAGCAATAGTGGGTTTCTCTATTCCAAAATCACTAATTAGAGTATTTTTTAAAGTTTCGATCTTGGTTAGTATAAGCTCTTTAGTGATTTTTTTTGCGACTTGTTCAAGTGGGAGGTGATTCGTAACCAAAGCCACTTTAAGTTCTCCGTTGGTCATCAACATCATCGATTTACCATTTAGATTAGCATCTAAAAACTCTGTATGTCCTGGATAGCCAAATTCAGCAAGTTTCATTGCTTCTTTGTTTATAGGAGCTGTTATTAAGGCATCTATTTTTTTAGATTTGAGATCTTTTACAGCATGCTCGAGTGCAAGTTTGGCACATTTACCTCCTTCGACATCTACTTTACCTAAATTAATGTTAACGGTGTCATTCCAACAGTTGACTACATTGATTTTTTTATTGGCAATTTTGCTACTATCGTTGATGTGATTGAAGTGTAGTTTAACATTTTTAACAATGTTCTTATGATAGGATAGTACTTTTGACGAACCATAAATGACTGGCGTAATATGTTGTAATATGGTATTGTTTTTTAAAGCCTTAATGATGATTTCAGGGCCAACACCATTAATGTCTCCAATCGTTATTCCAATTTTCATAAGTGCAATAGTTAATGTTTAATTTGCGCCACCAAGGAGCAAAGCAACAAATATATCTAAATTTGATTGGAAAGGTAGGTCCGGATAGTAGGTTTGTTTAGTATATAACATAAAAAAAGTCTGAGAACAACTAATGTTGTACTCAGACTTTTAAAATATCTTAGATATGGTAAGACTAAGCCTTAACCTTCATGCTGTCTGAAACAGTCAATTTGTATCTTCCTTTTGCTCTTCTAGAAGCGAGAACTCTTCTGCCGTTTTTAGTCTTCATTCTAGCTCTAAATCCGTGTTTGTTTACTCTTTTCCTTCTAGATGGTTGATATGTCCTTTTCATAATATATATTATTTACGCCAATTAGGCCTAATTTTCAAAAGAGACGCAAAGATAATTCTTTTTTTAGTTGATGCAATGTTTGTAGTCTTTTTTTTTAAGTAAAAATCAATTGTCTAATACGACGATTCGATGAAGGTTAAAAAATACAATGTATATGTCGTTCTGGATCAATTTTTAAGTATAATATTTAGTCAATAATATGATCTGTTCGTAAATTGATTTAATTTGGCAATTGTAAAAATATTATCAATGAGAATAACTTCATTTAGTGGACAGGTGCTTTGTTTTGTTTTGATAGCTATGCTTTGTTTTGGTTGCATGACTACCGATCATAAAGAGAAGAATAAGTCTTCGAACGGATTATACAAAGAAGAAAAAATGTATCCTTATGAAGGTTTATTTATGGCTAAGCAATTCCCTATTGCTGATAATGATATTGAGGTAAGACAAAGGGTATTGGCTCAATTGAGTAGAGAGCAGATTGAAAATAGTCGAACTGAAGGTGAATGGGAAGTACAAGGTCCAGGGAATATTGGTGCGAGAATTAATACCGTAGCTGTAAGTCCGCATGATGAAAATATAATTCTCGTTGGTTTTTCAATGGGAGGCGTTTGGCGAACATTAGATGGTGGAGCGAACTGGGAACCTATATTTGATGATCAGCCCTTTTCGTCCATTGGTGATGTTGTTTTTGATCCCAGTGATGAGAATACACTATATGTCGGAACTGGAGATTTAAATATTGGTGGTTACTATACTATTGGAGATGGATTATACAAGTCGACCGATCTTGGGCAAACTTGGGAGAATATTGGATTGAAAGAAAGCAAGATTATATCTAAAATATATGTTTCACCTTCAAATGCTAACTCCATTTTGGTTTCTACAATGGGAGCTCCATATATGAGGAGTCCTGAAAGAGGATTGTATGCCACGAAAGATGGCGGAACAACTTGGGAACCCGTGTTTCAAATTGATGATGAAACAGGTGTTATAGATTTTGTCATAGATCCAACAGATGAAAACATCATTTATGCTGCAGGTTGGACAAGAATAAGAAATAATAGAGAGTCTATAGTGAATGGTGAAAATGCAGGATTGTACAAAAGTGCAGATGGTGGTCAATCATGGACTAAGTTAACAGGTGGCCTACCAGAAGGTGTTGTCGGAAGAGTAGGAGTATGTATGTCGCCTACCAATACAAACATTTTATATAGTCTTTTTGTAAGTAGTCAAAATCAAAATATTCAAGGGGTATTTAGAACGGATGATGGTGGAGATACTTGGGAAGAATGGGTGTCAAATGATGGAGATTTCCCGTTTGCCTTAGGTGGTTTTGGATGGTATTTTGGTGCATTGGAAGTGGACCCATTTAACAATGATAAGGTCTTTGTCCTTGGAGTAGATTTGTGGTCTATGGAAAGAACAGACTCAATTGAAGTGCGCCGTGAGACACCACCATGGTGGGTATATTCTGTTCATGCTGATAAACACGATATGCTCTTCGTAAATGATAAAACTTACCTTGCTACTGATGGTGGATTATATGCTGCTCCATATACGAATGATACGGATGAAATACAATGGGAAGATGTCGAAAATATTCCTACTACTCAGTTTTATAGGGTTGCTTACAATCCGCATAATCCTGATTTCTATATTGGAGGTGCACAAGATAATGGGACCACGGGAGGAAATGATTTTACTATAAATGAATGGGAGAGAATATATGGAGGAGATGGATTTCAACCTGCCTTTTATAATCAGGCGGACAGTGTGATGTTTGTTGAAACTCAGAATGGAGGACTGGCTTATAGTACGGATTATGGATTTAATTTTAACGGTGCTACTTCAGGATTACAGGGGAAACGGCATTGGGATATGCAGTATATGGTTAGCCCTCATGATGATAATGTTATGTATACAGCTACGGATCAGGTCTATAAAAGCGAGGGACTTCCTCCAAATTGGGTACCGATTAGCGATATCATTGTTAACGATACAACAGATTTCTTTTTGCATACCGCAACATGTTTGGATCAGTCTAAAGCAGATAAAGACCTAATCTATGTAGGAACTTCCGATGGTTACGTTTGGGCTACAACGGACGAAGGTGAATCTTGGTCCGAAATACGTGATGGCTTGCCCGTTCGATATGTATCCTCGATTAAGGCTTCTCCAAATAATGAAGATGTAGTTTTTGTAACATATTCTGGATATCGAGACGGTGATTTTGTACCGAGGATTTACAAAAGTTTTGATAAGGGTGTTACATGGCAGTCTATTAGTGGTGATCTTCCTGATGTTGCAATCAATGATGTTTATATCTATGAAAACAGATCGAACGATGAGATCTTGTTTGTTGGTACAGATGCAGGAGTTTATTTTACAGAAGACGAAGGTCAATCATGGGTTAGAATGGGAGAGAATATGAGTAATGTTATGGTATTGGATATAGATTACAATAGGGCAAAGAATCAGTTGGTTACTGCAACGTTTGGAAGAAGTATTATGACATTTGACTTGGATCAACTTGGAATTGTATTGGAGCCATCATCAACTGAAGAACCCGAAGTGTCCATACTTAATATATATCCTAATCCGTCTACTGAAATACTTCAGATAAGTTTAGGTGATGTTGTTGACCAAGTTTCCATTTACTCAATTTCTGGGATTTTGGTACATCAGGAAAGACTTTCTGGAAAAGAAAAAAATGTAGAAGTAGACGTATCTGATCTAAGAAGTGGTGTTTACATTATTCAAGTGAATGACAAAAAGGAAAAGATTGAAATAATAAGGTAATCGCAGCAGTTTCATAGGTTTTGACGTTTGTAATATTATAAATGACTGATATTATGAGATTTAAGTGGTTGATTTTCTTGCTGATTCTGACTGTGGTAAGTTGTACAAAAAAGGAGGAGAAAATTTCCAATCCAGAACTTGATGGAGTATGGAATTTAAAGAACATATTTTGCCATTGTCCTGAATCAAACATTCAATTTGGATCTTACCAATGGGATGTCAATACTGTCGATGGCAATGTCATTGTTATCGATCATTCAGATGAGACAGACCCCTATATTCTTAAAGAAGGTGAATACGACTTAGTCCTGACCAAAGATTTATTTAAAATAAGCTCCTTGGATTGGGGTTATGAATTACAAGACGGTCAATTAATATTATCGGCTGCACCAGAGGAAGTATATGGAACGAAATATGTTTTTGAGAAGTAGAAATTGATGCCACCTCAATTAAGAAGGTATTACAATAGATTTTAGCTTTTCTAGTGCGTCATTTAAATCTGGATTACTATTTTCCTTACATATGTCATACAGCATTTTGTCTTGAGCTCTTCCTCTTAACATTGCTTCTTGATAAGGAATATCTTCTTTAAATGTAACCAAAGAGTACTTAGAATTATAAGACTCAAATTTTTGTTCTAATTGCATTTCTAATGCCCTCTTATGAATGAATACTTGATCATCAACATGGTCTCGCATTTCGTAAAAATTATCTAATGCCAAGTCTGCTATGGCATTGGCATTAGGAATTCTTGATTGTTCATACGCTTTAAAAAGATTGGTCCAATTTTCACCAAATTGGTCAAAATATTGATCAAAAACGTAGACATCTTCCAAAGATGCATTCATGCCTTGCCCATAAAAGGGTACTACGGCGTGAGCAGCGTCACCCATGAGTAAGGCTTTGCCATACGATTGCCATGGATTACACCTTATTGTTGCTAGACTACTTGTAGGATTTTCATGATAATCATCAAGTAGATGAGGCATTAATTCTAATAGTTCGGGGTATTCTTTTTGAAACATTGAAACAATTTTTTCATTTGTATTCAAGGTATCAAATCCATATTCACCGTCGTAAGGATGGAACATGGTAACTGTAAAACTTCCATCTAAGTTAGGAAGTGCTATAATCATATGACTTGTTCTTGGCCAAATGTGTAAAGCGTTTTTATTGATTTTAAAACCTCCGTCTTCATTAGGCAGAATAGAAAGTTCTTTATAACCATGACTTAAGAAGTCCTGAGAGTAAGAAAATCTTAATTGATTTGTGTGTTGCATCATGCTTTTTCTTACCGCAGAACCTGCGCCATCAGTACCAAAAACAACTTCTCCTTCATGAGAAGAGATTTCGCCAGTTTCTTCGTCTTCTACAGTGATAATACTACTTTGTAAATCGACATGAGTGCATTTTTTATTGAAGTGAAATCTTGCATTTTCATACTTATCACCTTCATTTAGTAACAGCGCATTTAATCCAGGTCTGGAAATAGAATTAATATAATCACTAGATCGACCGCTATATCTTGATAGTCTGGGTTCTGAACCTTTTGAATGAATCATTCTACCATGCATTGGAATACAAAGCTCTGTCACCTTTTCAGTTATACCGGCGCTAGCCAAAGCACGAATGCCACGATTTGAAAGAGCCAGATTTATGGATCGCCCCGCATCTAATTCTTCTTTTCTTAGGTCTGGCCTTTTCTCAAAAACGTCTACTTCAAAACCTCTTTGAGCCATTCTTAATGCCAATAGACTTCCAGACAATCCAGCACCAACGATGATTATTTTCTTATTTGCCATGACTGATATTATTACTTCTAATCTATAAATTATTTAGTTGAGACTCCAAGACTGCAACAAATCGGAAAACATCTTGAAATGAATTATAAAGTGGTACAGGTGCGACTCGAATTACATCTGGCTCCCTCCAATCAGCAATAACACCTGCTTCAGTGATCATATCGAACAACTTTCTATCGGCATTGACCACCTGTATAGAAAGTTGACTTCCTCTTTTATCAGGGTTGGACGGTGTGATTATTTTAATATTCGGATTGCCCAAGTTATTTAAAAGGTACTCTAAATACCCTGTAAGTTTTATGGCTTTTTGACGTAAGTTTTTAATCCCAACTTTATCAAAAATATCCAATGAAGCCATTATTGCAGCCATGGATAAAATTGGAGGATTACTAAGTTGCCATCCTTCAGCTGTTGGAATTGGATTGAAATCACTTCTCATTCCAAATCTCGATGATTTTTCATGTCCCCACCATCCTGCAAAACGAGGCAAATCTTTATTGTCAAGATGTCTCTGGTGGATGAAACAACCTCCCAACGACCCAGGACCAGAATTAAGGTATTTATAACTACACCATACTGCAAAATCTACATTTGAATCATGTAGATTTAACTCTTGATTGCCAGCCCCATGCGCACAATCAAAGCCGACGACACATCCTTGTTGATGTCCCCATTGAGTGATTTTTTTCATATCAAAGAACTGTCCACTATAGTAATTGGTATTTCCCAATAGTACCAGTGCTATTTCTTCTCCCTGTTCTTCAAGTAGGTGTTTTATATCTTCTTCTCTGATCAATTCTTCACCATCTCTTGGAGCTAGTTCGATTAAAGAACTTTGGGGGTCGAAACCATGAAATTTGATTTGTGACTCTACCGCGTATTTATCAGAAGGAAAAGCATCACTCTCGATGACAATTTTATTTCGAGATTGAGTGGGGCGATAAAAGGATACCATCATTAAATGTAAATTCACTGATAGGGTATTCATTACAATCACCTCTTCTGGTAATGCGCCCACAAGTCGAGCCATTTTCTCCGTCAAAAACTCGTGATATGGCATCCAAGCATTTTTTGCATGGAAGTGTCCTTCGACTCCATAGTTTTTCCAGTCTTGTAGCTCTTGACGAATGTAAGCCTCTGTCGATTTAGGTTGTAAGCCCAACGAGTTCCCACAGAGGTATATAAACGGACTACCATCTTTTTGGATAGGAATATGAAATTGATCTCTATATGAATTTATCGGATCTTCTTTGTCGCATTGGAGAGCAAATTCTAATCCGGCTTGATATTGCATAAATAATGAATCTTTATAATGTTGGTTTGGTCATTTTTGTTCCACACTTTTCACAAGTCGTTAAGCTGTCATCAGGGTAATATTTGTCAAAAATCTTAGGAAGATCTGTTTCGATATTGTCTAGAGAAAAGGTTTCGTAATAGAGCTGATGGTTACAGTTTTCGCAAAACCACATTAACGCATCTTCCATCTCATCAGTTCTTGGCATCTCTACAACTAGACCGACAGTATTTGGTCCTCTTTGAGGTGAGTGTGGAACTTTAGACGGAAGTAAGTACATTTCACCTTCTTTGATGTGAATGTCTTTTTGCTCTCCCTCATCAATAACTTTCAACGTAATATCTCCTTCTACCTGATAAAATAACTCAGGAGTTTCATTGTAGTGGTAATCTTTTCGAGCATTTGGTCCACCAACTACCATGACGATATATTCTCCATTCTTCCAAACACACTTGTTTCCTACTGGAGGTTTAAGAAGGTGTCTGTTTTCATCAATCCATTCTTGGAAGTTTATCTTTGGAAGTAGTTTAGACATATCTGATTATATTTTAAATGAGAACCAAATCTAATTATTTTTTTAGAATAAAAACCTATTATTAATCATGACATGTGCATGGATTCTAGCAGAAAGATAAGCCGTAAGAGAGTTCTACTTGATAATAAAATGTAGAAATAAGAATAGTCAAATTAAGGTTACTCACTATCTTTGCATAGAATTCAATGTCATCTAGTTGATACCTTCACCATTATGTTGAAAATACTTTTATTCCTTGGGGTTATTGCCTACGTTTTTAGAAACGTATTATTCAAACCTATTCCTGGTAGTTCCAGAGATCAAAACATCAAATCTAAAAATGAAAATATTGAGTATACCGACTATGAAGAAGTAGATTAGTTACTTTATCAATTGGTCGTATGCATCATCAAGTAACTTTCTGGTAAGTTCATAGTTCTGCGCTTGTCCATATACACGTAATACAGGTTCAGTACCACTTGCTCTAACCATTAACCATTCGTCGTTGTCAAAGAAGAATTTATATCCATCTATATCTTCTGTACGTTGTACTTTACGATCTCCGATTTGAGTTATTTTACCTTCTTTGGCATCAGCCATAATTTGTAGCTTCAAATCATTTGATACATGATGGTCGTCTCTTTCGAAATTAAATGAACCGACTTTGTTGTATATCTCTTGAATTAAATCCTTAATGGTTTTATTCTTTTGGGCCATAAATTCCAAAATCATGAGACCAATCCAAACCCCGTCCCTTTCTGGTATGTGGCCTTTAACGGCTAGTCCACCTGATTCTTCTCCTCCTACGATGACGTCTTCGTGAATCATGATTTCTGCAATGTACTTAAAACCAATTTTGGTACACTCACTATCTAAATTGTACATCTCTGCTAGTCGTTTTAATTTCTCCGTGACCGAAAAAGTATATACGACCTTACCTTTTTGATTTTTATACTCATACATGTAGTAGAGAAGAAGTAAAAGAATATGGTGTGAGTCTACAAACTTACCGTCTTCATCAAACATTCCAATCCGATCCGCATCACCATCGTGTGCAATTCCTAAGGAAATATTACGGTCATTTCGTATAAGTTCTTGTAATTCTTTTAGATTTCTTTCTATTGGTTCTGGTGCTTGGCCTTTGAATGAAGGGTTGTAATCGCAATGCAAAAGTTGATGCTCCGCAAAAAGTTTCTTCATTACGTTTTGGCCAGCTCCATACATGGCATCGTATGCGATTTGAATTCCACTATTCTTGATCAAGTCAATATCAAAATTATCTTCGACATGGGCAATGTAAAGGGCTTCCATATCGAAGTATTCTAATGTCCCTTTGTCCCTGAGTTCACTTATAGAAGGTAAACCCTTTATGGCAGTACTTGGGATCATTTGTTCTATTTCAGCTATGTCTGAAGGGATGGTGGGTCCACCGTAAGAGGATTTTAATTTGAATCCATTGTATGAAGGTGGATTATGTGATGCAGTAATCACAATTCCCATATCACTCTCCGTTTTGACTACAGCCAAGGAAACCATAGGTGTGGAAACAAAACCAGGTGAAAGTAGAACCTCAAGGTCAAAATTGCCAAGGACTCTAGCTGCTTGTTCAGCAAATGTTTGGCCACCAAATCTACAATCAAAGCCAATGACTGCCTTCTTCATGTTTTTCTTTAACATCCAGCGGGCTGTAGCTTCTGCAACTCTAGAAACGTTATCTACTGTGTAATCTTTGGCAATAATTGCCCTCCAGCCGTCTGTTCCAAATTTGATTGTAGACATAGTAATTCGTTTTTTATTGTTTTTTACAATATGGATAAGTGATAGACTCTGAATGCTTCATAGCCCATTCGCTTAATAAGTATAGATACAAATATGACGAATATGAACCAAAGATCAATAGGAAAGCGAGTTAATTTTAAGGTTGTTTGTGATTATAATTTTGAAATATGTGGGGCAATGATTTGAGTTACAGGTTGTTTGATGAGGAATAAATTGTTGAATTAAAGACAGGAGGATTGTGAACTTTAATCATAATTAAATATGGTGCAGTGTGTAAGGAAATGGTAGTGGAGATTTGAGTATGTGAAAGATCGTTTGTTAATGTTCAAAATCCATTTTTTTGTTAGTGAACAATTGTTAAACCAAGTTAGATTTACGGACTTGAACTGGGATCTTGATTTTCATATTCCCTTGAAAATAATTACTTTCGCCGATATTTCTAGATATAAAAATTAATCAAACAATAATGGCAAAAATTATATATACCAAGACGGACGAAGCTCCTTTTTTGGCGACTCATTCTCTATTACCAATTATCGAAGCTTTTGCTTCTTCAGCTGGAGTAGAAATTGAAACAAGAGACATCTCTCTTGCGGCAAGAATTATTTCTGTTTTCCCTGAATATTTAAAGGCAGAGCAGCGAATGAGTAATGATTTGGCCGAATTAGGAGAGTTGGCTAAAAAACCTGAAGCTAATATTATAAAGCTTCCTAACATTAGCGCTTCAGTACCTCAATTAATTGCGGCAATTAAGGAACTTCAGGCAAAAGGATATGATTTGCCAGATTACCCAGAAGAACCAGAGACGGATGAAGAAAAGGAAATACTTTCTAGATATAATAAGGTGAAAGGTAGCGCGGTTAATCCTGTGTTGAGAGAGGGAAATTCTGATAGGAGAGCTCCAAAACCTGTTAAGGCATTTGCTAAAAAGCATCCGCATAGAATGGGTGCATGGTCTAAGGATTCAAAATCTCATGTTGCAACTATGACTGCCAATGATTTTAGATCCAATGAGCAATCTGTAACAGTAGATGCTGCGACTTCAGTAAATATTCGCCATATAGACAGTGCAGGCAATAGTATTTCTTTAAAAGAAGGTATTGCTATTCAGGCTGGTGAAATAATTGATTCCACAGTAATGAGGAAAAAAGCTTTACTGGAATTTGTTGAAGATCAAATTAAAGATGCCAAGGAGAATGATATCTTGTTTTCTCTTCATATGAAGGCGACAATGATGAAAGTTTCAGACCCAATTATTTTTGGACATGTGGTTTCTGTCTACTTTAAAGATTTATTTGATAAATACGCTGCCGAGTTTGAAGAACTAGGTGTAGAGGTAAGCAATGGATTTGGAGATGTAGTAAACAAAATAAAAAACCTTCCAGACGATAAAAGATCGGCTATTGAGGAGGATATTAAAATTGCTATTGAAAATGGACCAGATCTAGCAATGGTAAACTCAGATAAAGGTATTACCAATTTGCATGTTCCAAGTGATGTAATTATTGATGCGTCCATGCCTGCAATGATTCGAACTAGTGGTCAGATGTGGAATAAAAATGGAGACCAACAGGATACTAAAGCTGTAATTCCAGATAGTAGTTATGCAAGTTTGTATCAAACAACCATCGATTTTTGTAAAGAACATGGCGCATTTGATCCGACAACAATGGGAACTGTCCCAAATGTTGGTCTGATGGCACAGAAAGCAGAAGAGTATGGATCTCACGATAAAACCTTTGAGCTTGAATCAAATGGTAGAGTAGAAGTAGTAGCCGAATCAGGAGAGATCTTAATGACTCATGAAGTCGAAGAAGGTGATATTTGGAGAATGTGTCAAGTAAAAGATTTACCAATTCAGGATTGGGTGAAACTTGCTGTTACTAGAGCTAGATTGACTGATACACCTGCAGTGTTTTGGTTAGACGAAAATAGAGCTCATGATGCACAGTTGATCAAAAAAGTGAATCAGTATCTTCCAAATCATGATACTTCAGGATTAGAAATTCATATTAAATCTGTATCAGATGCAACTCAATTTACTTTAAAAAGATTGAAAGATGGAAAAGATACTATTTCTGTAACTGGGAATGTATTAAGAGACTATTTAACAGATCTTTTTCCAATTCTTGAACTAGGAACAAGTGCTAAAATGCTATCTATCGTACCATTAATGAATGGCGGTGGATTGTTTGAAACTGGTGCTGGTGGATCAGCGCCGAAGCATGTTCAACAGTTCAATGAAGAAAACCATTTGAGGTGGGATTCTTTAGGTGAGTTTTTGGCTCTTGCAGTTTCTTTAGATCATCTCGGTCAAAAGTACAATAATGAAAAAGCTCAATTGCTAGGCGATGCTCTAGATACAGCTACCGCAAAGTTTTTACAGGAGAATAAATCTCCTTCTAGAAAAGTTGGGGAGTTGGATAATAGAGGAAGTCACTTTTACTTGGCAATGTATTGGGCTGAAGCGTTGGCGAATCAAGACAAGGATGGTGATTTGAAGAATAAGTTTTCAAATGTAGTTGAGAAAATGACTCAAAATGAAGATACAATTGTCAATGAATTAAATGATGTTCAGGGAGTGAATATGGATATAAACGGGTACTATTTTCCTGATGTAGATAAAACTTTTGGAGCAATGCGTCCAAGTAAAACACTTAATGATATCATCGAATCGATATAATTGATATTCAGAGAAACTAAAAGAGGGTTGGTGATTTGCCAACCCTTTTTTTTATGACATTGTCTCGTCCGAAATTTTTTAATGTAGTGACCTAATGTTTTTAAGAATGATATCGTACTAATTAAGTGTAAGAATATTTGTTAACTAAATTGTTATTATTTGAATCTTTTAACTCACATTAAAATGAATAAAAAACTCAGTTATTTATCGTTTTGCTTGCTATTTATATCTCAACTCCTTTGGAGTCAAACCAATGTTTTGGTAACAGGTTCTGTTACTGATGCACAAGGTGTAGGTATTGCTGATACTCCTATTTACCTTATTTCTCATCAAGATTCTAATTTGCTGTCTTTTGTTATTACAGATGCAAATGGTCTTTATGAAATTAACCATGTTGAAGATGCAACTCAAGGATGTGCATCTGTAACGGCCATCCTATGTAATGGTGAAATTGCTACTCAGGATATCTGTTGGAATCCAGCAGAATTAGAGTTTGATGTATCTTTCACGGCAGACTGCAATACGTCAAATAATTGTTATGTGTATATAACTGAAACTGTCAATAGTCAAAATGAAATCGTATTAACAGCTGAAAGCCCCCTTGGATCTTTACCTATTAATTATTTGTGGTCAACTGGAGAAACTACCCAGTCTATCGTTGGAGAACAAGGAAACACTTATTGTGTAGATATTATTGATGCTGATGGATGTGAGGCTAATGCCTGTGTTGATGTATATGGTATAGATTCTTGTGAAGTGTTTTTCTATACCGATTTTCTTGAAAATACATTATACGCTCAGGGATTTGGTGAAGGTTTAATTACGTACACGTGGACACTAGATGGAGAAGAAATATCTAGTGATTCAACTGGAATTCTAACAATTACGGAAGAAGGAGAGTACTGCGTCGAAATGGAAGATGAAGCTGGATGTACTTCAATGTATTGTGAATATGTAGTTCCGGATTCAGTATTTAATTATTGCTGGGGACAAATTATAGTTGAAGAAGACAGTATGGGTATATACACATTGTCAGTAGAAGCTTATGATGCGGGAGACAACTTAACCTATTTGTGGAGTACGGGAGAAACAACTGAAACCATTGAAGTTAGTGAAGATGGTGAATATTGTGTAGAAGTTAATGATGGAGAAGGGTGTACTTTTTTCGTTTGTACCTATGTGGGATCCTTTAACTTTTGTGATGTATATTTTTATTATGATCCATTCGTTCAATCTGCTATAGCATTTGGGTATGGTGAAGGAGAAATTGATTATAGTTGGACATTGGATGGGGTAAGTCTCCCAGATACCAGTAATGAAATCAATGTAACCATGGATGGATTGTACTGTGTTAATATGGTGGATGAAACTGGGTGTGAAGCTTCTTATTGCGAAGAAGTAGTTATAGACACTACAATTTTTAACGAATGTTACAGCTATATCTACAGTGAAATTGATTCAAGTGGAACAGAAATTCTTACTACATATACTTTTGGACAAGGACCATTTACTTATGTATGGAATAATGGCCAATCAACTTCTCAGAGTATCGCTGTTACAACAGACACTATTTATTGTGTTGAAGTTGTAGATCAAAACAATTGTGTTAGTACTGCTTGTTATGAGCCGTTTGTATGGAATGATTGCTCAGTATTTGTTTCTTGCGATCCTTCACCAAACGGGATTGAATTGGTAGCGATTCCGTATGGACAAGGACCTTTTACATACTTGTGGAGCACAGGAGATACTACAGAAAGTATTACTGTAACTGAGAGTGGTGAGTACTGCGTAACTGTCGAGGATCAAAATGGATGTATTAGTGAGTGGTGTCAGTTTGTTGAGGTTGGTGGAGTTGATTTGTGTTTCTTCGAACTTGAGATTATAGCCGAAACGGATTCAACAACTACAATTGATGTTATAGTTAGTGACAGCACAGATTTTGTTTACTATTTAGAAGGAGAAGAAGTGCAATTCCCTCTGGAATTGATGAACAACAACTTTTATTGTATTGAAGCTATTGATACCCTTAGTGGATGTGTAGCGGTACAGTGTATTGATTTATTCAACCATACAAATTGTGCAGGATCAGTAGAAATATTATTGGATAGTGTTGCTGGTACGTTGACAGCTATTGTTACCAATGGTTCTGGTAATTACGAATACTACTGGGCTAATGGTGATTCGACTGCAACAATAACTTTTGACGCTTCTATACCTGAATACTGTGTAGTTGTAATTGACAGTGATGATGGGTGTGTTTACACAAGTTGTATTGATTTTGGCAATACTGCTAACGATATAATGTTTATAACCGGATTTGTTTATGATGCGGTAGATGGATTCCCTCTTGATGGAACAGCAACAATTTATGAAGCTCAAGATTCGGTATTATCTGAAGTAGGCATTGTTGATGTGTTAGGAGGAATATTTGAGATTCAATTGCCTTGTGGTGAATATATTGTAAGAAGTGATGCTACGGATCCAATTGGTGTAAATGAGTACATCCCTACTTATGCTCCTTCTGAAGAATTTTGGACGGATGCTCAAGTGATTGATTGTTCTATGGGAGAATTTATTCTTTTAGATATTGCTGCGATAAGAACAACTGGTTTGGTTGGACCTGGTGGAATCGAAGGATTTGTATTTGAAGGCGGTAATTTGACTACAGATGGTGCGTCTGAAAACAGATCTAATGAACCTGTGGAGGGAGCAGATATTGTATTGTTCTCAGATGAAATGGTTCCATTTGCACATGTTACATCGGATGGTGAAGGCAAATTCGAAGTAGAAAATCTTCCTTACGGTAAATACAAAGTGTATTTAGCAACTCCAGGAGTAAAACTTCAGATGAAGGAAGTAGTACTTTCTCCAAGTAATGCGTTTATTGATAATATAACCTTCAATGCCAATACTCCTACAAGTACGAATGAAGAAGAATTGGTAAACAGTAACTTTACTCTATTACCTAATCCAGCAGTGGATTGGATTCAGGTGAAAGGACTGGATATAAACGATTATCAAGTTGAAGTATTTGATCAAATGGGAAGAAAAATGGTTGTCAGATTACAAAATGACAGAATCGACGTAGATCACCTTAGTTCAGGATTGTATATCTTGAGTTTAAAAGGATCAAATAATACTGTAACAAAGAATTTTATTAAAAAATAGATCATAGATTGCTTTGGGGTACGGATCTTTTCTGTACCCCTATTTTGTTTTATGAAGATAACCCAAGATATCATACGACTTTGTATCGAGCGAGACGAACAGACTTGCAAGCAATTGTATTTTATGTGTTATAATCATTTAATGAATATAAGTATTAGATATCAATCCAATGAAGCAGATGCAAAATCTATAGTCAATAAGGTGTTTATTAAAATTTTGGATAATTTATCTAAATATAGAGTAGACGACTCGTTTAAAAGTTGGATCAGTAGGATTTGTGTTAATGCTAATATTGATGAATATAGAAAAATCAAATCCAGAAAAAGCAAAGAAGTCAGTGTCGGGGAGTTTTATGAATCGCAGTCCGTTGCTAATAAGGGAGTAAATGATCTAGATGCTGCACATTTACATTCTTTTATTGCTCAACTTCCTAAAACTTCGAAAGAAGTATTTTTACTATTTGCGGTAGATGGATACAAACACAAGGAAATAAGCGAGATGCTTGGAATATCAGAAAATGCATCTCGATGGCATGTTAATGAAGCTAGAAAAAAGTTGAAAGTTAAGATCAAAACGTTCTATGAAAAACATAAAATAAATATGTATGAGTAAGCCAGAGTTTAATATTGATGATTTGTTTGCCAAATCCAATTTGAATTTGGATTTCCATCCTTCTGAGGAGGATTGGCTTAGTATAAAAGATCAAGTTGTTTCTAAAAAGAAGAAGAGACGTGGTTTCTTTTGGTGGTTTATTGGCACAGGTGCAGTTCTTATAACTCTAGGGTTATTTAGTCTCTTCGGTGAAGACAAAAGACCTGTCAATAGAGCAAGAGTTGATGTCGCCGTACCTAACGATGTGGTTAGTGAAAGTATAGATCCCCAACGAAGTGTTGAGGCTGATGTTCAATCCGAGGAGAAGGATTCTGTTGAGCCTACATCAAATATTAATGCTTTAGGATCAAATCAAAACAAGAACCCAAAGGCAGAAGTAGTTTCTACACTTGAAAATATAAAATCGTATAATTCCGCCAATGATAATGAATTGAAGAAAATAGTATTAAAACCAGTTCCAATTGCAGGCATCAAAAGAAATCATTTGGAAGTCGGGCACTACAACATTGCTATTCCTGTTTTACAAAATAATTCAAAAACGGCAGAAATCAATCAGGTAGCAAGTCTTGCTCCATGTGCATTGGAATGGTCTGATTATAGTGGGCAACGTATGTCATTAATAAAACCTAGAAATCTCAGTACAAGATCATGGTTTGTACAGTTAAATTCTTCCATTGATGGAGATAACAAAAATATCTTTGCCGGCATTAGTTCGAAAAAATCAGACTTTCGATATAGGGTAGGATTGACATACCAATATCACAGGTTAAATGATAGGATTGTAGATAAGAAAACCCAAGATGTTTATACGTTTGCACTTTCTAGATCTGTTGCTTCTTTATCGATTGATAATATTCACTATACGGGATTGAAAATGGATGCTGGGTATCGGATTATAGATAAAATCTATGGTGTAGTTGGATTTTCAGGTTTATATCGACTCAATGCTCAAGGTGAACGTACAATGCACGTTGCCAATACAAATAAAGTTGTTGAAAAAATTAATGTTGAGAATAAGTACACCAAGGATATAAATCTTTCGTTAAAATCAATGTTAGAGTATAATTTCTCTAATTTGGCATTTGGTGTAGGTTACGAATATTTTATGTATTCGGGATTGAAAAACTCATACCAAGAATCAACTTCTAACAATTCAAGATATTTTGCTTCATTAACCTATCATTTCTAATGAAATATTGGATTTACATATGCTTCATTTTAATTGCTGCTGGTTGCGAAAAAAAAGGATTGGATATTCCCCAGTTGGAACCAGATTTGGAAGCTCATATTGAGTTTCAAGACGGGTCTATATTTGCTGAATTTGCTGGATTAAATGATTATGTTTTAGATACTGATGGATTTATTGCGGGAAGGAAAACAGTATTCCACTCAACGTTAAAACCTATAGATTGTAACAGTAATTGTGGTCCAAGCTTGTCTGTAGAGCTTCATAGATCACAGGAAAAACCATTGTTTACAGATACGGAAGAAGCGCGATACTTTACTACTTTGGATCAAGTAATAGAGCATAAAATCGAAGTAAAAACGGAATCCAATCTATCATACATTTTGTTTACCGAAAATGAGACCTTAACCATCGAAAATAATTGGGATAAGGTACTTCAGTTTGGTCAAGGTGAGGCTGTAAATATTGCTTTGTCAGTGCTTAATGTTGATGGAGAAAGTATTATAAATTTTAGTCAATCATTGTTCCCTATAGAACAACAAGGATTTGAAATAGAAATAGAAATAGAAAAAACAGATAGCCTTACAAGATTTCAAGTTTTAGGTGATGAAGTTATGTCTGTAGTTTGGGGGGATCAATACGTAGGAAATGAAAGAATCTTCTACAATAAGGATGCTTTGGGATTTTTCGATGTGGTATTTACTAATGGAACAATTCAAAATGTACAGTTTCATATTCCTAAAGAGTCATCAAATATCGATAAGGAGACTGTTGGTTATAAGTATACCAATACATTACTTCCAGATCAAACTCAGGCAGATATTCATGATGTTGAAATCGTTTATAAAGATGAATTTGGTGATATTTATAGATCATCTAAGCTCCAACAAATACTCCCGCATTCATTTCAAATAAGTAATGTTAAGGAATACATTGAAAACGAAGAAAAAATCAATACCTACGAATGTGATATTCAATTGTCATGTATCTTAAAACACACAGAATCTAATAAGACTAAGTATATCAAAAACGGAAAGTTGAGATTTGCCTTTGTAGAAGAAGTAAAATAGTAGTGATTTAAAAACGGTGTTCAATAGCAGAATTAACTGCTTGGAAGTAAGATCAATCCGAGAATTCTTTAACATAGCCAAAGCTATGGTAATTAATTTTTGGGCAGAGCTTGAATTTCAGTGAGATGATCTAACGTTTAGTTTTTAAATCACTTATTGTCTTGTTACTCTCTTAATGCTCTTCTAAGTATTTTTCCAACATTTGTTTTGGGCAGATCATTTCTGAATTCAATGTGTTTAGGCATTTTATAACCGGTCAAATGTTGGCTACAGAACTCGCGAACTTCTTTTTCATTTAAGGAAGAGTCTTTTTTTACAATAAAAACTTTGACTACTTCACCTGATTTGTCATGTGGTACTCCGATTGCAGCTGCTTCAAGTACCTTAGGGTGTTGAGCAAGAATATCCTCAATTTCATTGGGGTATACGTTAAAACCTGATACTAAGATCATGTCTTTTTTTCGATCTACGATTTTGAAATATCCATCTTCGCACATCTCTCCAATATCACCAGTATAAAGCCACCCATCTTTAATTACTTTTTCTGTCTCATCTGGTTTGTTATAATAGCCCTTCATGACTTGAGGGCCCTTGATTAAGATTTCACCAGGTTTACCTATTGGGAGATCATTGCCATCTTCGTCTATCACCTTCATTGAAGTCGATGGAACAGGCATCCCAATATATCCGATTCTAGCAGCGTCACTAAGAGGGTTGACAGAAGCGACAGGAGAAGATTCTGTCATACCGTAACCTTCACTTATCGTACAACCTGTTTGTCGTTTCCAACGGGATGCAATGGCTTCTTGAAGTGCCATTCCTCCTGAAATGGTGACTTTAAGATTTGAAAAGTCAATTTTATCAAATTCGGGATGATTCATTAAAGCGTTAAAAAGGGTATTTAGTCCTGTAAATAAAGTGAATCTATTATTGCGCATGGTCTTGATAAATCCAGGTATATCTCTTGGATTAGTGATTAGGATCGTCAATGCCCCTAGTCGGGTCATAGCTAGACAATTGACCGTAAAAGCAAAGATGTGGTACATCGGAAGTGGAGCAATGGCAACTTCTGTTTTTTCGTCAAGAACGCAACGCATGCAGGCTTCCATTTGTAGCATGTTGGCAATCATGTTTTTATTGGTCAACATTGCCCCTTTCGATACACCTGTAGTCCCTCCTGTATATTGATGCAGAATTACATCATCATGTTGTCCTTCGTATTTGACCAATTCGAATTTAGAGCCATCTTTTAGAGCTTCTTTAAAGGAGACGGTGTTTTTAAGTTGGTACTTAGGAACCATGCGCTTGATGTTGCGAACTACAAAATTGACCAAGCTACCTTTTAATCCGCCTAGCATTTCACCTATTGAGGCAATGATGGTTATTTTAATGGAAGTATTGTTTATAATCTTTTCAAGGTTATGGGCGAAGTTTTCAAGAATCACGATCGCTTTTACTTCACTATCATTAAATTGATGTTGCATTTCGGTTGGAGTATATAGCGGATTGGTATTGACGACTATAAGACCAGCTCTCAGAGCACCGATAATTGCAATTGGATATTGGAGTAAATTTGGCATCATTAGGGCTATTTTATCCCCCTTTTCTAATCCTCTGGACTGCAAATAAGCAGCAAATTGAGTGGAATATTTGTCTACGTCACCAAAGGTTATCTTTTTACCCATGCATTCATATGCATAAGAACTCTTGTGCTTCTTTAAATTTTCATCGAAAAATTGTACGATGTTCTGATATTGATTGATATCTATGTTTGCAGGAACACCTGTAGGGTAGTTTTTTAACCAAGGTCTTTCATCACTCATACTTCAAGTATTTTTTTATTCTAATATTACCACACTCTAATATAACGAAGTATTATGCTTTTTCAATATTTTTTTGGATGGAATGGCAGTGCCATCAAATTTAATACTTGAAGATTGCCAAGTGAATTTTGGAATTTGATAAAAGAAAATAGTGTGCTACTGATAGAAGTAAAGAAAATACAGCAGCATAATTTATGCTATTAGGATGGAGTATAAAAGTAATTACTAAAGAAAGAAAAATTAGAAAACGATCGTGCCTACTTCTTCTCCCTGAATCAACTTAATCAAATTGTCTTCTTCATTAATATCAAATACGATTATAGGTAAGTCGTTTTCTTGACACATGGTAAAAGCAGTCATGTCCATTACGTTCAACCCTTTAGAAATTGCTTCAGAAAAGGATATGGAGTCATATTTTGTGGCTGTTGGATCCTTTTCCGGATCTGCACTATAAATACCATCAACTCGAGTTCCTTTAAGGATAACATCGGCATCAATTTCATTGGCTCTTAAGGCTGCAGCGGAATCAGTTGTGAAGTAAGGATTACCTGTTCCAGCAGAGAATATTACGACTCTTCCTTTTTCTAAGTGACGGATAGCTCGTCTACGAATATAGGGTTCCGCGATTTGACGCATCTCTATTGCAGATATTAATCTAGTGTAAAGACCAGCAGACTCTAGACTACTCTGAAGTGCCATTCCGTTTATAACAGTGGCCATCATTCCCATATAATCTCCTTGTACACGCTCAATTCCTGATGAAGAAGCACTTAATCCTCGAAATATATTGCCTCCTCCTATTACTATGGCGACCTCTACTCCCATGTCAACTATTTGTTTTATTTGCTGACCATAATGTTTGAGCATGTTGGCATCAATACCAAAGCCTTGATCGCCCATTAAAGATTCTCCACTTAGTTTTAGAAGTACGCGTTTATATTTCAATGTCATATGCTATCGTATATCATTTTTTTCTCAGATGACCTTAGATGAAATGTTATGTAATATTCATCTTTCAAAGACCATCACCATTTGAGATGTTTGAATTTTATCTAGTCGTAAACAGGCGCTAATGTAAAAAAAAAGGGCAACTAATTAAGTTGCCCTTTAATTCTTTATGGATTATCCCAATTTTACATGTTTGAAATTGGTGACAGTTAGATCGCCATCGAACGACTTAAGGTATTCACCCACAGTTTGTTTGCTGTTTTTAACAAATGGTTGTGGAAGTAAAGTGTTTTCTTTTAAAAACTTTTTAAGCTTACCCATTGCAATTTTTTCAATCATTGCTTCAGGCTTACCTTCTTGCTTAGCCATTTCTTTACCTAATTCTATTTCCTTTTCTCTAACCTGCTGAGGTACACCAGACTCATCAACAGCTACTGGCTTCATTGCTGCAATTTGCATAGCAACATCTTTACCTGGAGCTTCGAAAGTGTCGTTTGCTTTAGAAAGACCAACCAATACACCAGCTCTGTTTCCTGAGTGAATGTAGCTTGTAATCATTGGAGCCTCAAGTTGAGCATATTCCGCAACTTCGATTTTTTCTCCAATTGCACCAACTTGCTCAGTTACTTTTTCACCAACTGTGACTCCTTCAAAAGGTAATCCAAGTAGTGTTTCAGTATCTGCTGGAAAATTTTCTAAGGCAATAGTAGCAATATCGTTAGCAAATTTGATGAAATCCTCATTTTTCGCAACGAAATCAGTTTCACAACTAAGTCTAACTACAACACCTTTGTTCGCGTCAGAATTTACCATTGCAATTACCGCACCTTCTTTAGCTTCTCTATCAGCTCTTTTAAGTGATAATTTTTGCCCTTTAAGTCTTAGGATTTCTACCGCCTTATCGAAGTCACCCTCAGCCTCTGTAAGTGCTTTTTTACAATCCATCATTCCTGCTCCTGTTTGATCTCTCAACTTTTTAACATCAGCAGCAGATATTGTGAAATTACTCATTTTGCTTTTTTCTTGAATTATTTAAAAATTAATTTTCTTTCTCTTGATTTCTTTCTTTTAATCCTTCAGCAATGGCAGATGTAACGTATTCTGTAATTAATTTAACAGACTTTGAAGCATCGTCATTTGCAGGAATAGCAAAATCCACTTTGTTAGGATCAGAATTGGTATCAACCATACCGAAAGTCTTAAGGTTTAACCTTTTTGCTTCTTTAAGTGCGATATGTTCGTGATGAATATCAACTAAAAATACAGCAGAAGGAAGTCTATTAAGGTTCGCAATACCTCCAAGTTCTCTTTCAAGTTTTGCTTTTTCTCTACCCAGAGTTAAACGTTCTTTCTTAGTGATCGAAGTAAGAGATTCATCGCTCAACATATTGTCAATGTTTTGCATTTTCTTAATCGATCTTCTAATTGTAGAGAAGTTGGTCATCATTCCACCCAACCATCTTTCCGTTACATATGGCATGCCAACACTCTTTGCCGCATCAGCTACGATGTCTTTAGCTTGTTTTTTAGTTGCAACAAAAAGAATCTTTCTACCAGATTTTGCAATTTGCTTCATTGCAGCAGCAGATTGTTCTAAACACTCGGAAGTTCTGTTTAGATCGATGATATGTATTCCCTTTCTTTCCATGAAGATGTAAGGTAACATCTTTGGATTCCATTTTCTTTTCATGTGGCCGTAGTGAACACCAGCGTCCAACATTTCTTTATATGTAGGTAACTTCATTATTATTTGAATTGTCGTATTTCTGAATAAATGATAAAAATTAACGTTTCGAGAACTGGAAGCTCTTTCTTGCCTTAGGCTTACCAAATTTCTTTCTCTCTACTACTCTTGCATCTCTAGTAAGATACTTCTTGTCTTTAAGAGGCTTTCTATTGTCTTCGTCAATTTTGACAAATGCTCTAGCAATTCCCATTCTGATTGCTTCTGCTTGCCCTTTAAATCCACCACCTTTCACGTTGATCTTGTAATCGAATTCTCCCGAATTCTCAATCATTTGAATAGGCTCTTTTACCTTGTTTTGTATATGAGTAATAGTAAAGTATTCTGAGATGTCTTTACCATTTATTACTATTTTTCCACTTCCCTTTGTTACATAAACTCTTGCAACTGAAGCTTTTCTTCTTCCGACTGTATTAATTACTTCCATCGATTATGATTAAAATTTGAAAGGTTCTGGTTTTTGAGCAACATGTGGGTGCTCACCACCTTCATAAACAAATAATTTTTTGAACATTGCATTTCCTAATTTAGTCTTTGGCAACATTCCTTTTACTGCTTTTTCCATAATTTTTATTGGCTTCTTGTCCAATAATTCTTGAGCAGTAATGCTTTTTTGACCACCTGGGTATAAAGAGTATGATAAATAAGTTTTATCAGCCATCTTGTTTCCAGTAAATCTGATCTTCTCAGCATTCAATACGATAACATAATCACCTGTATCAACATGAGGAGTGTAGCTTGGCTTGTGTTTACCTCTTAATACAGATGCAATTTTTGATGACAATCTTCCAACTGTCTCACCTTCTGCATCGACTACATACCACTTTCTTTCTACTGTCTCTTTTTTTGCAGATTCAGTTTTATAACTTAATGTATTCACGTTAAAAATTTATATTCTTTATAACAAAATTTCTCTCCATCGCTGGAAAGAGGGTGCAAAGGTAAACTTGAAAATGGTTAATGCAAACATTTTTTATCTTTTTTTTGAAAATTAACCTTTGTAACTTGTTGATAAACAGTAAAAATATCGCACAGAAAAAAATGACCGCTGTTTTTTGTATCAATTTTAGGGGATTTAAAAATGTAGTCGTTTTGATTATGAATGCAATAATACGCCCTGGAGTAGGATGTCCTTTAGTGTAGATTATAGTCGATATTTATTTGGATATAATAAGTAATTGTACGGCGGATAATTAAATAATCGTAGTTGAGTAAAAGGAATGGTCGACTATTATTGTCTTGTTTTTTGGCTATTCGAATATTTCTTATGCAGTAATTAATACGTTTGTAGAAACTGTATTTGTTTTACTGAGTGGCGAAAATTAAGAATAAAAGGAATTAAAGTAAATTAATATTAGAGTGATAGATATTTGTCTTAATAATAGATGGGATAATTCATTTCAATGTTTAGTTTTACTTGATAGAATAGATGAATGAAATAGGGCTGTATTGGGATGATTTTCTTTTGACGATGAATTTCTATTAGCAGATGATTTTGTCTTTAGTATGAAATTATAAAGAGTAGGGATCCCAAAATTCACTTTAATGATCTAGTATTACAATTTAGTACCTCAATAGTAAATAATTTTATTGCATGAACCAGACTAAACTCACTATTCTCGTTTCTTTATGTTCTATTCTCGTTTCCTTTGGAAATAGCATTAGTGCTCAAGCAGACACTAGTTTGCCTAATTTTTCGAAGAATTGTACGTCCCCACTGTTTAATAATACAAGTGCAACCAATACTCGCAGAATAGATCAGGCTGTTTTGAGTATGATAGAAAAGGAAGATTTTAATTTATTAAACTTTCCTCTTTTTTACGATGGTCAGTGGATCGAACTGGAACTCGAAGAAGCCGATGTATTTACGGATGGTTTTGTCTTAGAATCTTCTGAAAGTATTGAAAGATTTGATTACAATTCGAAATTTTACCGAGGGAGGATAAGAGGCATGGATCATTCGATTTCAACTGTAGCAATTTTTAATGGTCAAGTATATATTTGGGTCAGTTCCGAAGATTATCAATTCGAAATTTTTCCTATTGATGATCAATATATACTGAAGGAGATAGAAGAACTCAATCTAGCAAGTGTGAGTTGTCATACTCCCGATGGAGAATTATTAGATTTAAGGAGACAACCTTCTCAGAACAGAGATCAAGCAAGTTGTTTAGATATTTACCTCGAAATCGATCATGATATTTACTTGGCTCATGGAAGTGATATGGCCATGACGTTGGCTTGGGCGACATCGGTGTTTAACAATGTTGCGACCATTTATGAGAATGAAAATGTACCAATATACTTGGATGGCTCGATGATACATACAGCACCGGATAATTATACAAACGATCTTGTTGCTTCTTTGGGTGAATTTGTTAGCTCTAATTCTGGTGGGATTAATGGAAAGATTGGTTTTTTAATGAGTGGAAAGCCCATGGGAGGAGGCCTTTCTCATGGTATTGGAGGTTACTGCAACGATCTTACAGATTATCCTGGCCCTTTCGCACTGGCTGGTGATATGACCACGGCTGACATTGCTTATCCGTCGTACTCGTACAATGTTATGATAATGGCTCATGAATTAGGGCATGTAATGGGGCTTCGACATACTCATGCTTGTGTGTGGAACGGTAATAATTCACAAATAGACGATTGTGGTAATGTGTATGCTGCTGATAATGGAAATACTCCAGAAGGATTATCTTGTTTTGACGAAATGAATCCAATCCTTCCTGCAAATGGAACGATAATGAGTAATTGTCACTTGACAAACGGGACGTCAATAAATTTTGCCTTAGGGTTTGGAAGTGAACCTGGTGATGTATTGTATTATAATTTTATCAACGCACCTTGTAATATAGGAGATCAGTGTCGTACCATTGCTCCAATTAATGACGTGTGTGCAGATGCTATTCCTCTTGAGTTGAACAATACTTGCCAGTTTAGAACTTATGATAACTTTATGGCAACAGCATCTGGAGAAACTCCAAATATTTCTTGTGGTACGATTGGAAGTCAGTTGGATTTGTGGTTTTCAGCGGTGATACCTTCGTCAGGAAGTATTACTGTAGAGACTGGTCAATATACGGGAGGACTTACCGATATGATTGTTCAGTTGTATAGCGGGAGTTGTGGTAATCTAACAGCAATTGACTGTGATGACAATGGTGGAAGTGGAAATCATGCTTTGTTAACGATAACAGGGCAAACACCTGGAGATGTAGTGTTGATTCGGATTATCGATAATAATAGTGATGATTTTGGACGATTTAATCTTTGTGTTTATGATGCTAGTGTAGCTTGTCATTCTGATTTTGATGCTTTGGTCCAATTCTATAATGACATGGGGGGAAGTGCGTGGACGAATAAGAATGGATGGGAAGACGGAGCTCAAAACATGGATTGTGATGTTTGTCAATGGTATGGTGTAGTTTGTAATGCCAATGACCGTGTAACAGGTTTGAATTTGGCGAATAATAATCTTGTTGGAAATCTTTCAAATGCTTTGTTGGACTTGATATATTTGGATAGAATCAATATGTACAATAATGGGATTGACGGAAGCATCCCTACTTTTTTGAAAGACATAATATTGCTTTCTTATGTAGATTTAGGGACAAATCAATTAACAGGAAGTATTCCTTTGTTGCTAGGAAATACAGTGAATTTGTCTACGTTGTATTTGGATAACAATCAGTTGACAGGATCTTTACCAGTAACATTAAGTATTCCACCTATAATGAATTTATGGCTGAATGATAACGATTTGTCAGGATGTATTCCTGGGTCGTTTTACGACTTCTGTAATCGTGGCGCAACAGTAAGACTCGAAGACAATACTCAACTGCCTTTTGGAGGTGATTACATGATGTTATGTATGGATAGTTTAGGCGCTGATTTGGATATGGACACCTATTGCGGTGGAATAGATGATTGTGATGATTCAAATGCGACAATCAATCCAGATGCTTCTGAATCATGTGATGGGATAGACAATGATTGCAATGGATTGGTTGATGATGGGATTGCGACAGAAGCGAATAATTGGTTGGGGGTAAATAATCATTGGAATGATCCACTCAATTGGAGTACAGGTGTAGTGCCGAAAACATGCCATGACGTTTTTATTCAACCGGTAACTCAAGATTCTGTTGTGATTTTAGCACTAGAAAATGCTTTTGCTGCTTCTTTAACCATTGGTAGCCAAGGGAAGTTACATGTTCAAAATTTTTCAGATCTTACTTTGAATGAAAAAGGAGGAATCGTTAATAATGGAGAATTCTCTTTGCACGGAGTAGTAAATGTTCTCAATCCTTCAAGTGCGAATGTGTCAATCTCAAATAATGGAACGATAGCCATTTCTAGTTCAGGCGCTCTTATAACTGAGGACTGTGTAGACAGAGGAATATTAAATGGCATAAGTGGGCACATAGAAAATCTAGGACGAATAACGGTTGATAGCTTAATATCTTCGAGCGGCATTGGAATAGAATGCTTGGGGACAATAAGTAATCAATCACTAATAGAACTTATGTCTATAAATGGAATAGATGTGATAGTTAGAAATTCCGGCTCCATACAAAATTCAGAAAGTGCCATTATTAATGCTCAATAGAAAGAATTTGAATTGAAGTGATTTAAAACCATGTTCAATAGCGGAATTAGCTGCTTGGAAGTCAGATCAATCCGAAAATTCTTTTGCATAGCCAAAGCTATGGAAATTAGTTTTTGGGCAGAGCTTGGATTTCAATGAGTTGATTCTAGTATTAGGATTTAGTTTTAAATCACTTCATTATTAGAAAATGAATCAGATTAATTATCGCGCAGGCGATTTTGATTAGTTTAAGAATTGTCAATAAGTTGAGATTAATGTAAGGCTTAGGATGTTTAGAATGCTTTTAAGTTTTTATAACTACAACCGTCAAAAATCTATGCATTTCATTCTTGAAGGCAATCGTCCTATATTTGTGCGTATTAATGTACAACTTACGAATTGGATAAAGGTAATTATAAAATATTAGGAGTAGATCCAGGTACTAATGTATTAGGTTATGCAGTAATGGAAGTTAAAGGAAGACAAACTACAATATCTACTTTTGGCGTAATAAAGCTTCAAAAACACAAGGAGCATCATGAGAAACTGCGTGAAATATTCCTTCAACTCCAAGAGATAATTGAAACCTATTTACCGAAATACATGGCAGTTGAGGCTCCTTTTTATGGAAAGAATGTTCAAAGTATGTTGAAACTTGGGCGTGCACAAGGTGTTGCAATGGCTGCAGGAATTACTATGGGTCTCGAAATTTTTGAATACGCGCCTAAGAAGATAAAGTTATCAATCACTGGAAATGGAAATGCGTCAAAAGAACAAGTAGCATCAATGCTTGAGCATATACTAAAAGTCAAAGTTTCAAGTAAATACTTGGATGCTACAGATGCATTGGCTGTAGCTATGACCCATTTTAATCAAATTGGGAGTGCGGTTAATACAACCAAGAAATACAAAGGGTGGGCATCTTTTGTAAAAGACAATCCAAATAGGACAAAGTAGTTTATTGGTTTTGGTATAAATATATTTAATTTTAAATATGTTTATTTTAATTAGTTTAAATTGTTGTTTATCAGTTTAATACATTGTGTTTTGCTGTGGTTTGTTATATCGTAGCTTCTAAATATTAAAGTTTGGTATGATATGTGCTTCATATAGTTGGTAAGAAGTGTAATTCTTAAATAATAAGACTGACAACTATCAAAAAATAATTTATGAAGCATTTATTTTTTACATTATTATGTTTAATGGGATTCCAATTATCCTATGCCCAATGTCCCACTCCTGAAATCATTGGAGATTTTTATGGGTGTGGAGGAGATTTATTGGAAATAAGTGTAGATAGCTTTTTCGCAGACCACGATTACGTGTGGGTCGTTTCGGGTGAAGCTACAGTATTGGCTCCTATAGATGGAGAAGTATCGATTCAATTACCTGATACGACTCATGGTGTGTTTACATTAGTGTTGACCGAGACCGATGCTTCTGGCTGTAGCCAAAATGCGCAAGTACAATTGCATATTGAAGAAGTAACTTCTTTGACATGCAATGACTTGGTAAATTTAAGCTTAAACGATGAATGTACGCTTGAGATTACTGCGGATATGATTCTAGAAGCTCAACCTTACCCAAATGAATCCTTTTCGATTACTGTACGAGATATGAGCGGGCAGGAGCTACCTCATATGTTACAAGGTTCGGATTACATTCATCAGACTGTTGAAGTAACAGTTGATCATGATTGTAGTTTGAATAGTTGTTGGGGTTATATAACACTGGAAGATAAGATGGGGCCAATCATTGATTGTCCTGATAATGTAACGATTTCATGTTTTGCAGATGCAGTTACATTTTCCCCACCATTGGCTTATGATAACTGTGACTTAAGTGTATCCGCTCGTGAGATCTACAATAAGTTAGAGATGGAGGAATGTAATTCTAATTACGCTGGAGTTAGAACTCTCCAATACATCAGTGAAGATGACTGGGGAAATGAATCTGAGGTGTGTACATACTATATTTATTATGAGTTTGAAGATATCAGTGATGTGATCTTCCCAAATAGTAAGGATGATGTTGAAGACGATGTTTTGACTTGTGAAAATGATCCAGTTTGGGATTTAAATGGAAATGGGTATCCTGATGTAGAAGAGACAGGAAGGCCAATATTGAACGGTCATGAAATCTTCGCTACGAACAATGTTTGTAAAATAAATGCTACGTATACGGATACAAGGATAGATATCTGTGATGAAAGCTTTAAGGTGTTACGAGAGTGGATAGTATTAGATTGGTGTACAGGAGAAATAGAAAGTGACATTCAGATTCTTAAAGTATTGGATCAATATGGTCCTGTAGTAACATGTAGTGTTGGTGCGCTAGATACAGTATTGGTTAGACCTTACGAATGTCTGGCTGATTATAAAGTTACTCCTCCAACTATAATATTTGAGTGCTCTGATAGTACATATTTTGAAGTATATTATTTGTTGGCTAATTCTAATGGCGAACCTCCTGTAGATGGTGAGTATATTCAAGATAATGTGGAATTAGTGAATGGTGAATACATCATAAGAGACTTACCACTAGGAAGAACTTGGATTAAATTTGAGGTTTTTGATGGATGTGGGAATTCTACTGAGTGTTTTACAGAGGTAGATGTTGAAGATCAAATAGCCCCAATCCCAGTTTGTGATCAAAATACAGTAGTGGGCTTGACAACTGTTGATTTTGCTCAGGTTTTTGCTACAACATTTGATGATGGTTCGTATGATAACTGTGGTGAAATATACTACGAAGTGGCAAGAATGAACAGTGGTTGCGGTATCGGTACTGCTTTTGATGAGTCTACAATTTTTTGTTGTGATGATATTGGAGAAGAATTGATGGTTCAGCTGAGGGTTACAGATGGTTCAGGTAATTCGAATACTTGTATGGTAAATGTTACAGTACAAGACAAGGCTGAACCAATAATTACATGTCCTGATGATTTGGTGATTTCTTGTGAGGATCCACATGACATAGATTTGACAGGTGGAATGGCTACTGCTGTGGACAATTGTCCTGGAGTGGAAGTTGAATTGCTGAATGAAAGCGTTAATATCGATCAGTGTCATACAGGTAGAATTACTAGGACTTATAAAGCTACAGATAAGTCAGATCAGATGAGTACTTGTACACATACTATTTTGATTGAGGACTTTACTCCATTCGAATACGACGATATTAATTGGAATACAGTGAAAGATGTTGAGTTGACGGGTTGTTCTGATCTAGATACTCATCCAGATGAAACGGGTTGGCCAACTTGGTCAAATGACGAATGCAGCTTAGTTGCTTCTGAATATGATGATGAAGTATTCCATTATGTGGACAGTGTATGTTTAAAGATATTAAGAACTTGGACTGTAATTGATTGGTGTACTTTTGATGATAATACAGGATATGGATTGTATACCTATGTACAAGTGATCAAATTACACAATACAGTAGCTCCAGAATTTGAATCTTGTCAGGATATTACTGTATGTGCGTATGAAGAGGACTGTACAGGAGATATTGAATTGTTTACTCCTGCAACGGATGATTGTACTCCTGAAGATCAACTAAAATTCTTGTATATAATTGATATCGATAATAATGGCACAAACGATAGACCCGGAGCAGAATTTGATTTAAGTGGCAATTATCCACTAGGTAAACATAAAATTGATGTAGAAGTATCAGATGGTTGTGGAAATAGAACAGATTGTGAATTCATACTTACAGTGGAAGATTGTAAGGAACCAACACCATATTGTTTGACAGAAATATCTACAGTGGTTATGCCATCTTCGGAGATGGTAGAAATATGGGCTTCAGATTTTGATCATGGATCATTTGATAATTGTCCAGGTGATTTAATCTTTTCTTTTTCTAGTAACAAATTCGACCAGAATAAAACATTTACTTGTGATGACCTTGGAGTTAACGAAATAGAAATGTGGGTAACGGATGCAGCGGGTAATCAAGATTTTTGCTCTGTACAAATAGACATCCAACCAGGAACTGAGGCATGTGAGGGTACAAATAGGGTCTCTGGAAGAATTACTTCAACCTTGGATGACAATATGAGTGGTGTAGAAGTAAGTTTATCGAGTATTGATAACAATGAATCCGTAAGTTCAATGACTAATGATCAGGGCGAGTTCGAAATGTATGGGGTTGATCCTTTGAAATCGTATGTCATTAGTGGACTTAAGAATGATGATCATCTGAATGGGGTTTCAACTTTAGATTTAGTCTTCATACAAAGACATATATTGGATATCGCTCGATTTGAATCATCGGATAAATTAATTGCAGCTGATGTCAATAATAATGGTAAAGTGTCTTCATCGGACTTAGTGGCGTTACGTAAATTAATTTTGGGTATTAATAATAAGTTTGATGACAATACATCCTGGAAATTTGTAGATAGAAGTGTGATTCCTGAAAATGAAAATGCTCCTTGGCCGTTAACTGAACAGATTCTTGTAAAGGGTAGTGAGATTAACAATAAGGTATATAATTTCAAAGGGATTAAAATAGGTGATGTTGATTTCTCTGCTGTAACCAATGTCAATTCAGAAAAATCTACGCCTAGGTCAGCCAATCCATTGCAATTAGTGGTTGATAACCAAGATTACGAACCAGGAGAAATCCTTAAGATAGAGTTTTACGCAGCGGAAGAGTATTTCTTATATGGGTTGCAAAAATCCATTAATTTAAATCCTTCTTTGGAGTTTTTAGGAATTGAGGCAGGTGCATTAGATATGAATGAAAGTCACATAGGTTTGACAAAAGTGTTTGAAGGTGATATCGCAACAAGTTGGACCAATGTTGAGGGACTTGAAGTTGAGCCAGATGAAGTGTTGTTTACACTATTTGTGAAGGCAAAAGGTTATGGTAACATTAAAAATGCGCTAAGTTTAAATAATACAATGTTGAATACGGAAGTGTATAATGAGTCATTCAACAGAGAGGATATCAAATTGGAGGTAAGGCGATCAACAACGGAAGGTATATTTAATGTTGCTCAGAATGCGCCGAACCCGTTTAGTGGAGTTTCTTCAATTGAAGTTGAATTGGGACAGGATGCCGATGTTGAATTGAGTGTCTACGATGTAAGTGGAAGGGTGATATACAGTAAGATAGAAGAAATGACTAAAGGGTACAATACTCTAATCATTGACAGTGATCAATTGGGTGTGACAGGTGTTTTGACCTACTCAGTAAAATCTAAATTTGGTCAAGTAGTTCGGAAAATGGTAGTAGTTAAATAGTGATGAGAATCTAAGACTTACTGCATTGGTATGCATAAGAAATAGAGGTTTTTAATCGACACAGAAGCTCTTACGAAAGTAAGGGCTTCTGTGTTTTATATAAGTGCTATTTTTGTTTTAATAATTTGATATGAAGAAAAAAGTACTGATTACAAATAGGGTACACCCCTTATTAATTGATGGATTAGAAGAGATGGGATTTGATGTTGAATACGATACGTCTGTCACGTTGTCAAATCTACCAAGTAAGATTTCCGAATTGGATGGCATAGTAATTAATAGTAAAATTATTATGGATAAAGTTATGATAGATGCAGGAAAAAAGTTGTCGTTTATTGCGCGATTAGGCTCCGGATTAGAAATAATAGATTGTGATTATGCAAGGGTTAAGGGAGTGTCTGTAATTAATTCACCCGAAGGGAATAGAGATGCCGTGGCGGAGCATGCGATTGGAATGTTGCTTTGTTTAAAGAACAATCTTATTCAATCCAACTCACAAGTAAAATCTTTTGAGTGGAAAAGAGAAATGAATAGGGGTGTCGAGCTTATGGGGAAAACTTTGGGTATTGTGGGATTTGGAAATACTGGGACGAGAATGGCGCTAAAACTAGCCAATTGGGGAATGAATATTATTTATCACGACATTTCAAATGGATTGGCTGGGCAAATTCCAACGGAATTTAGGAGAGTTGATAGAAAAGACATTTTGAAGTACTCAGATGTTATTACCTTTCACCTACCGTTAACGAAGTACACCAAAGATTATGTCGATAAGGAGTTTATCGATGGATGTAAAGATAAAGTGATATTAGTGAATACGAGTAGAGGAAATGTTATCAATACACAGGCACTAATTGATGCACTTAAATCTGGTAAAGTAGGTGGGGCTTGCTTAGATGTTTTTGAAAACGAAAAACCCGAAACATATAGCGCAGAAGAATATTCTATGTACAAGGAATTGTTTGAATTCGAAAACGTAATTGTAAGTCCTCATGTAGCAGGTTGGACCCATGAATCATTGGAGAAAATAGCTAGAATTGTATTGGAAAAAATTGGACGGTTACAATAAGTTTTGTATGTAAGCATCATGGCAGACATTTTTTAATAAATTGTTAACAGTAACCTTGTGAAAAATTTTAACTTATATAATATTTTGTTATCATTGCAACCTGATTTCGTCGATTTTAAAGCTTAAAATTTGGTTTTAAATGAACGGATATTATCTTGTTTTAATATGTTTATAATTGTAAATAACAATCATATGAAAAAACTCTTACTCAGTATTGTTACATTATTTCTCTTTGTAGGGGCATCCTTTGCTCAGACATCTTTGGAAGGGAAAATGACCGAAAAGGCTACAGGTGAGCCAATTATTTTCGGTACCATTGCCTTGTACAAAAATGATGTCTTGATTACAGGTGCCGAAAGTGATTTTGATGGGAATTACTACGTTGGTAATTTAGAACCTGGTACCTATGATGTGGTAGCACAGTATGTTGGATTTGCTGACCTTAAGCAAACCGGTGTTTTGCTAAAGGCAGGACAAACTACACGACTTAATTTTGCTTTAACAGAAGAAGGCGAAATTATTGAAGGAATTGAAATTGTTGCTTATAAAGCACCTCTTGTAGATGTGGATAACACTTCTACTGGTACGACGATGTCAGCTAAAAAGATTGCATCGTTAGGGGTGAAAGCAATTGGCGATATTGCTGCTATAGCAGCTGGTGTCTCTGCCCAAGATGGTGAAGAACTGTCAATTAGAGGTTCTAGATCTAATGAGACAGTCTATTTTATTGACGGAATTAGATCTTTTGGAACGATTCCTCAATCGGAAGTTGACCAACTTCAGGTATTGACAGGAGGTATTGAGGCAAAGTACGGTGATGTTACTGGTGGGGTAATCTCTTTAACGTCTAAAGGTCCTTCAGAACAGTATAGTGGAGGTGTTGATTTGGAGACATCTGAGTTTTTAGATGGATTTGGATATAACCTACTAAGTGCCTATGTCAGTGGGCCTATACTTAAGAGGAAAGGTAAGTCAATTCTTGGATTCAGACTTTCAGGTCAATATACGGATATCGATGATAGTAATCCTTCAGCAATTGGAGTATATAGAGCACCTATGTCTGTAATTGAAAGATTGGAAGAAAATCCTCTGACAACTTCTGGATTTTCTGAGATCCCAACTGCTCAAACTTTAACGGATGCAGATATTGGGGGATCAAGAAATGCTCGTCCAAACGATGCAGATAAAGAATATAATATTACTGCAAAAATTGATGGTCGAATAAATGATAATATTGATATCTCCTTTTCAGGTAATTACATCAATGAAAACGATCAATTTACTCCAAGAAATAATAACATCAACAACAATAGACATTCTTGGTATATGTTTAACTGGAATAACAATCCTTTCGAAAAAGATAGTAGATATCGTTTGAATTTCAGGTTTAGACACAAATTAGGGAAGCAGAGCTTTGGAGGCTCAGATTCGTCTGATGAAGATAAGACAGTTTCTAATTTTCAGAACTTCCAGTATACAATACAAGCTGGATTTGAAAGAAGTAATGAAAAAAGAGAAGACGCTCGTCATGGTGGAAACTTAGGTCATTATGGATATTTAGGACATACCGAAAGAGTATGGAATCCTACATTTGGAGTAAATCCTGAAACGGGCCAGGATACCTTTTTAGGTTATAATCCCATAGATGGAGAATTTATACCAGGTACTCAAAATGCGGTATTAGCTAAGTACAACCAAAATAATGGTATTTTAAATTCAGCTAATTCTGCGATTTGGAATAACTTATTCGTAAATGTTGGACAGGTTTATAATAACTATAGAAGATCTCAAGATGATCTATATACAGTGAACTTGAGTACTGGATTTGATATCGTTCCTGGATCTTCGGAAAAAGGTCGTCACAGTATCCAGATGGGATTGATTTATGAGCAACGTGTAGAAAGAGAGTTTAGTTTAGCCCCATTTGGATTATGGAGAATCGCTGAAACTATGGTGAATAATAACATTCAAGGAGTAGATCCTGATTGTGTTATGCCTCATGTCACTCCTGAAGGAGATACAGTTATGATAAATTGTCCTAATCATGTATTGGATGAAAACGATCGATTCTTTTATGAGATTAGAAAGAGAATGGGAGGTGTGGCAAATAACGAATATGTTAACCTTTCAGCACTAAATCCGGATGATTTTACTTTAGATTTATTCTCACCACAAGAGTTGATTGATAATCAAATTATTAATTATTATGGTTACGATTACTTAGGTAACATTACGGATGAAAACACTTCTTTTGAAGACTTCTTTAAGTTAAGAGGAGAAGATGGAAGAAGAGCATTCCCTGTAGCACCGTTTACACCTATTTATGGGGCTGCTTATATTCAAGATAAGTTTTCTTATAAAGACATCATTTTTAGATTAGGTGTAAGATTGGATTACTATGATGCAAATACTAAGGTTCTAAAGGATCCATATGCATTGTATGAGATCGAATCAGCAGATGAGTTTTATCAAAGAACAGGTAAAGAAATGCCTGATGCTGTAGGAAACGATTATAAGGTATACGTATCTGATGATGGTAGTGATGATGTTATTGGGTTTAGAAAAGGAGACACTTGGTACAATTCTTCTGGAACTCAAGTAAGTAATGGTAATGCTGTCTTTAATGGTGGTATTGTTTATCCTGCTTACAAAACAAGTGACGGGACAACGGAAAGGGTTTTGGATATTAAAGATGCAAACTTTGATCCCAATACTTCATTTGATGATTACAAGCCTCAGATTAATGTAATGCCAAGATTGTCATTCTCATTCCCTATTTCTGAAGATGCAGGTTTCTTTGCAAATTATGATATATTGTATTCGAGACCACCATCAAATTCGATAATGACGGCGTTGGATTATTACAATTTCGAAAATGCGTCAAGTTCAGGGGTATTGAATAATTCAAATCTTAAACCTGTAAGAACTACCAATTATGAAATTGGATTCCAACAAAAGATTTCTAAGACAACAGCAATGAAGATTTCTGCTTATTATAGAGAAATTAAGGATTTGATCCAAAGAAAGGCCTTTGCGAACATTCCTTCTCCAATAAATAGTTATGAAGCTTTTGATAATTTGGATTTTGGTACGACTCAAGGTTTTTCATTTCAGTTAGATAGAAGAAGAGTAAATAACGTTGAACTATCTGCGACATATACACTACAGTTTGCGAAAGGATCAGGTTCTGATGCTAACTCTTCAAACGGTATAAATAGTAGAGGACCAATTCGAAATATCAACCCTCTTTCTTATGACGAGAGACACAGAATTACGGGTAATTTTGATTATAGATATGAAAGTGGAAATAAATATGACGGTCCTGTAATTGCTGGATACGATGTGTTTGCCAATGCTGGTTTAAACCTTACAGCTCTTGCTGTTAGTGGAAGACCTTATACTCAAAGAGCAATTCCTGCTCAATTTGGTGGATCTGGATTTGTTGGTTCAATCAATGGTAATAGAAAACCTTGGACATTTAATTTGGATTTAAGAATTGATAAAAGATTTACTATATCTCCTACAGCTGAAGGAAGGAAAATTAATGCTAATGTATATTTCAGAGTACAGAATTTATTGAACACTAAGAATGTTCAAGATGTTTACAGTTATTCTGGTGATCCTGATGATGATGGATATTTGGCATCTTCTTTTGGTGCGGCAAGATTAGCTACCATTGCAGAAAGTGGTGGAAATGTTGATGCATTTACAGATGCTTATGGATGGAGATTGAATTCCGGTGGTAACTATTTAAGACCACGAAGAATGTATCTTGGATTAATCTTTAGTTTTTAATAATATTTGAGCCTAGCTTAAGAATATAAAATTTAAACAAATGAAATTAATTAATAAATCATTTTTATTTGTTCTCTTGATGTCTGTTTCGATGGGTCTACATGCTCATGTTGGACCAAAAAATGGAAACAAGAAGAATAATGTTGAAAAGGACAAAACAAACTTACGTGAGGATTGTCAACCTGGTATTGCCGAAAGAGATATGGACATCAACAATGTTCGAGCACGTCTTTCTACTGGTGGTGATGTTTGGTGGAACAGGGACGAAGGGTTGTATATCGTTCCTAAGCCTGCTGAAGGTGAATTACCTGTGTCGTCCATTTTTGCTGGTGGAGTATGGGTAGGTGGAACAACTCGTGCAGGAAATTTAAAATTGGCTGGTGTAACTTACAGAAGTTTGACATCCAATTTCGATTGGTATCCTGGTCCATTGGATGAAATGGGTGCGACAGACGCTCCTATTTGTAAGAATTGGGATCAATTCTTCATTGTAGAAGCGATTGATGCTAAGAAGGCGGTTCGTGATTGGGAAGAACTAAGGGAAAACTATAGTGTTGACTCAATTCCTGATGCCGTAAAATATTGGCCTGGTCAAGGTAATCCATATTGGAGGGAAAAATATGATTTTGATTTGCCTGATCAGCCATTAGGTGCATTTTATGATGAATTAGGTGATGGAGTTTATGATCCTCTAACTGGTGATTTTCCAACAATTCAAATTGAAGGATGTGATGAGGAGAATAAAGATAAGGCACGGAAAAAAGCAATTGAGTTGATCCCTGATCAGATGTATTTTTGGGTGTACAATGATAATGGTGGACCCCATAGGTTAACTGCGGGCGACGCCATACAGATGGAAGTTCAAGTACAAGCATTTGCTTATGCTACGAATGATGAAATTAACGATATGACTTTTCAAAGATATCGGTTATTAAATAAAGCAGACGAAGACTTAATTGATTGTTATTTTGCAATGTGGGTAGATCCAGATTTGGGATGTCCATTTGATGACTTCTCTGGTTGTGACAATACTTTGGACGCTTCTGGGAAACCTCGGAGTTTGGCATATACATACAACGAAGATGATGTAGATGGAAATAATGGACCTAACTGTGGAGCTATTAATACATATCAATTTAATGTACCAATTGTGGGTACGGATTACTTTAGAGGCCCTCGTGGTCCTAGAGTCTTTAAAAGAGATATTGATGGTAACATTGTTAAGGACACGTTAGGAAATGTAATATTGGAAGAGCCAGAGGAAGGTACTGGATTAGTAGATACTTTGGTGGAATTAGGAATGACGTCTTGTGTCTTTACATTTAATTGTAGTTCTAATCCTCCTGATCCAGCGACTTGTGATCCTGAGACTCAGGATGTTCAGTTTTACAACAACATGCGTGGGTTATGGAGAACTGGTGTTCCAATTACATTTGGTGGCTCTGGATACGATCCAAGTAGCATGGATTCAGTAAGGTATATGTATAGTGATGCACCTGATGATCCGAATGGATGGTCAATGTGTAATACGGGGGTATCAAATGTTGATACTCGTACATTGCAAGCTACAGGTCCATTATTGTTGCAAAAGGGTGCATTGAATGAATTAATAGTTGGTGTTGTATGGGTACCAGACATCGATTATCCATGTCCAAGTTTAGATAGGATAAGAAGTGCTGATGATGTTGCTCAGGCTTTATTTGATAATTGTTTTGATATTACTGATGGTCCTGCGGCTCCAGATATGTGTGGAATAGAATTGGATAGAGAATTGATTTTAACTCTTTCAAATTCTAAAAAATTCAACAACTTTAATGAAGAGTATGAAGAGCCAGATCAAGGGTTTTCTGGTGAGCCTGGTGATGATGATACATATAATTTTGAAGGTTATAAAATTTATCAATTGGCTAATGCTGGTGTCACTGGTCAGGAATTAGACAATATAGAAAAGGCAAGATTGGTGTATCAAACTGATATTAAAAATGGTGTTGCAGAGTGTTTCAATTGGACATCAAGCCTGAATCCATTTGACCCTACAGATAGGATTTGGAGTTTTACTAGAGAGGTAGATGGTGCAGATGAGGGACTTTCAAGAACTTTCCAAGTTTTAGAAGATCAATTCTCTCCAACAAGTGATAGAAGATTGATTAATCATAAAACTTACCATTTTATGGTATTGTCTTATGGATATAACAATTGGCGGAATTTCAACTCCGAATCTGAGATTGGGCAAAGAAGAACTTATATTGAAGGTAGAGATAATGTTCAAGTTTATTCATTAACTCCTAGACCGATAATCTATGAGAATTTGAATGCAAAATATGCCGATGGTGCTGCAATAACAAGAATCTCTGGTCAAGGTAATAATGGTAATTTCTTGGATCTAAAAGAGGGTGAAGCTGAACGAATGCTATCAGCAGATTATGATGGTACCATTAAGTATGAAGAAGGTGCAGGACCATTTGAAGTTAAGGTTTTTAATCCATTTGAGATTAAGAATAAGAAGTATAGATTGGAAATAATCGGAGAATTTAATGATGCTAGTAAGGTTTGTGCATTAGAAGACGGAGCAACATGGATATTAATTGAAACCGTAAGTAATGACACTATAGCTTCCAAGAGAACTTTAGAAGAAGTTAATGAACAAATTATTGAAAGAGAAGGATTCTCTATTGAAATAGCTAATGGTGAAGAGCCTGGAGCGATGACAACTTCTGCCAATGGTAGTGTTGGCCAGTCAATTGTAACTGAAGATGTTATTAACCCATGGTATGTTCCTGTTCAATCTGGTGGTGGTCCATTACAAGAGGCAGTTTTCCAAGCATTTGTCGCTGGAGTTAATGGAGGTAATCAACCACAGTTTGACCCTAACAATGTATTAACCATTTACGAAAATGGTTTATTGGAGGATCCTGATAAGGAATACGAAAGACTTGGAGTAGGAGCATTTGTTCCTTATTATGGTGCACGTGTTGTAACTTTAGATGGTGCGAATGCTGATGTTCCTCCATATATTTCTCCTGGTGCAAGAGAAGGCAATACATTGATATTTGCTAGAAACACTGGGAATATTGGATTAGAAATGTTG
Source organism: Saprospiraceae bacterium (assembly GCA_965230345.1). Taxonomy (GTDB): domain Bacteria; phylum Bacteroidota; class Bacteroidia; order Chitinophagales; family Saprospiraceae; genus JADKBO01. Next base: position 369,550 of record CBDDKR010000002.1, on the reverse strand, counting down.
AACAATGTAGATATTGTATTTACATCCGATAAAGACTTATGGAGTAGATGTATAGTTGTCGAATCAGCTAATCCTTATCATTACGACGTTTTAGGTAGTGAAACGGAGAACGGAACTAAGCAATTTGATTTGATGCCTAAAGAATCGATTGGAAAGGATGGCAAACCAGATGGTTCTGGAACGGAAGGGTTCTCTTGGTTCCCTGGTTACGCTGTTGATGTTGAAACGGGCCAGAGATTGAACATCTTCTTCGGGGAGAACACTATTTACAACATGAATCCTGGTAGCGATAGTTTGGCTCAATATTTAAATGATGGAACTGAAAATATTGCAACAGACATGATTTTCAATCCAACTCCACAACTATTAGGTGATGCCGAAAATCAAGCTGAATTTGCCAATATTGTTTTAGGAGGTCATCATATGGTATTTGTTACAAGAACAGTATACGATGGGTGTGAAGATTTAGCTAAAGAATATGGTAAGACTTCTAAAGATTTTAAGAAAGTAAATGCCATTACTTGGGCTGGAATCGCGATGGGTTCTGTGGCAAGTCCTATGTTATCTATAGAAGATGGATTGGTACCTGCTGATCTTTCAATTAAACTGCGTGTAAGCAATCGTTTTGGTAATGAAATTGCTATTACTGATTTATCTGATATCAATAAGTGTAATGCATTAGAAGAACCTGCAGTTTACGAATTTGAATTTGTTGGAAAAGAAGCAGTAGATCTTACTGAAGAAGAGTATGAAGGAGCATTGGAAAATGTAAATGTAGTTCCAAATCCATATTATGCTTATTCTTCTTATGAAAATACAGAATTGGTTAATCGAATAAAGGTTACAAATTTACCAGATAGAGCCATTGTGAATATCTATACATTAGATGGGAAATTCATTAGAGGTTATGATAGATCTGAATCTAGAATGATTAAAACTGATGCTACAAATACTATAGGGTTTAGTCAAACTAATCCTTCTCTGGAGTGGGATTTGAAAAACTCCAAGGGTATACCAGTTTCATCAGGAGTTTATTTATTCCATATCATCGCTCCAGATTTAGGAGAAGAGAGAGTGATAAAATGGTTTGGAGTTAATAGACAGTTTGATCCTACTGGACTATAAGAATTAATTGACTACAAGTTCGATATCGAACTTGTAGTCCTTTTTGGTGTATGATTAATATATTTAAAATGGAAAATAAATTTTACAAAATATACTTTATAGCATTTTTACTTTTAGGCTTTGTATCTGCTGAAGCTGGAAATCCAGATCGACAAGGTGAAGCTGGTGCAAGTGAGTTGCTAATGAACCCTTGGGCAGTTAGTTCTGGATTTCATTCTTTGAACACTGCATGTGTTTCTGGAGTTGAGGCTATGAGACTAAATGTGGCTGGATTAAGCCGTATTAACAATGGAGAATTGGCTCTGGCTCATACTCAGTTATATAGCGGCACTGGACTTTCTATTAATTCTGGAGCTTTTGCAACTAAAGTTGGAAAGAATGGGACATTGGGTGTTTCATTAATGTCTCTTAATTTTGGCGAAATTGATATCACTACAGAAAGTCAACCCGATGGGACAGGTGGAACGTATTCGCCAAATTTTTTCAACATTGGTCTTGGGTATTCTTATTTGTACGATAATAAAATATCTGTTGGTCTTTTAGTTAGAGGAGTTTCTGAAGCTTTACCTAGTGTAACTGCTTTTGGCTTGGCAATAGATGCTGGAGTGCAGTATGTGTCAGGACCTAAGGATAATTTTAGATTAGGAATTTCTTTAAGGAATACCGGATCTCCTTTGAAATTTAAGGGTCAAGGATTAAGTATTCGTGCGGTAAATCCAGATCCAACAGTTAGTGGTAATGAATACTTTTTGACTGTTGAGCAAAGAGCGCAAGAGTTTGAAATGCCTTCTACTTTGAACCTTGGACTTTCTTATGATTTTTATTTATCAGAGAAAAACTATGTAAGAGTACTTGGAAACTTTACATCAAATGCTTTTTCTCAAGATCAGATTGGTGCAGGTGCAGAGTTTAGTTATAAAAATATGTTTCAAATTAGAGCAGCTTATAAATATAACTTAGGATCTGGTGATACTGCTTTTGAAGATGATATTTATACAGGATTGGCAGCTGGATTTTCTGCTATACTCCCAATAAGTAAAAAGAATAAAAATCAAAAGGTTGCATTGGACTACGCTTATAGAGCTACAGATCCATTTGATGGTACACATAACTTGGGTGTGAGATTTCTATTCTAGTAGAATTTAGATATTTATTGAACTAAGATAAGATTAATGACGTTTCTATCCTTTGGATAGGAACGTTCATTGTTTTTAATAAAAGATAAGATTATGTCAAATATTTCGTACATGACCCAAGAAGGGTACGACAAGGTTAAAGCAGAGCTTGATTTGATGAAGACAAAAGGTCGTGAGGTTGTTGCGAAAGCGATTGCAGAAGCTAGAGAAAAGGGAGATTTGTCAGAAAATGCCGAATACGATGCTGCCAAGGATGCTCAAGGCATGCTTGAGATGAAAATAAATGATCTTGAAAAGAACTTAGCTAATGTTAGAATCATTAGTGAGGATGAACTAGATGGTTCAAAAGTTACCATTCTATCATCAGTAACGATAAAGAATGTTAAGAATAGTGCGACAATGACTTATAAATTGGTTTCAGAGTCTGAAGCGAATTTAAAGGAGAAAAAAATATCTGTGAACTCACCAATAGGTCAGGGATTACTTGGTAAGGTTGTTGGTGATATTGCCCAGATTCAAACCCCGCGTGGACCAATTGACTTTGAAATTGTTGATATAAGTCTAGTGTAATGTCGAGTATTTTTACCAAAATTGTTAATGGAGAAATCCCTTGTTTCAAGATTGCGGAATCTGAAAAGTTCTTGGCCTTTTTAGATATTAATCCTTTGAAGAAAGGGCATTGTTTGGTAATTCCTAAAGAAGAAATAGATTATTTTTTCGATATTGATGACGATCTTATATCAGAATTGGTACTATTTGCTAAGCGAGTTGCAAAGGCTATAAAGTTAGAAATAGAATGTGAGCGTATTGGAATGTCAATTATTGGATTGGAGGTACCTCATGCTCATATTCATTTAGTACCTATTAATGGCGTACACGACCTAAATTTTTCTAATGTAAAAGTTTCTTGTACAAAAGAAGAAATGGAGAACATAGCTCAAAGAATTGCAGCCAAAGTAGAATTGTAATGAGAGTAGGTGTCAATGCAAGATTTTTGCATAGTGATATACTCGAAGGCATGGGAAGGTATACTTGGGAAAACGTCAAGAGAATTATTTCCTCCCATCCAGAAGATGAATTCATACTTTTTTTCGACCGTGACTATTCAAAGAAATATGTAGACTTTCCAAATGCTAAAGGAGTAGTTGTAAACCCTCCCGCCAGACATCCTGTTTTGTTCGTTTTATGGTTCGAATTAGGGTTGAGAAAGGCATTAGGGGGCCATAAAGTTGACGTTTTTCTTTCAACAGATAATTTCTTGTCCCTTCGTTCGAAAGTTCCAACTGCCCTTGTTATTCACGATCTAGCTTATTTGTCCTATCCTAACCACATGTCTTGGGTGAACAGAATGTATTATAAATATTTTACACCGAGGTTTGTTAAACGGGCGAATCATATTTTTACTGTTAGTAATGAAGTGAAACAAGATGTTCTTAAGCATTTTGACCTCGAATCGAAGGATATAACTGTAGCCTATAATGCTTGTCCTGAACGGTTAAATAGTGGAGAGTTTACTTTTGGTGAATTAAATGATGTAGAGTATTTTATCTATATAGGTTCTCTGAACAATAGAAAGAATATTGGAAACCTACTTAAGGCTTTTTATAATGTAATCGAGCAAGAACCAAACCTGAAATTGGTTCTTGTTGGACGCATTTATCAATTGGATGATCCAATCATTATGATGATGAATGATTTGATTGATATGGGGAGCGTAGTACATCTTTCAAATATTCGTGATGCTGAATTAAATGAAATACTGAAGCGAGCTGTAGCATTGACTTATGTGTCATGGTTTGAAGGTTTTGGAATACCTTTATTGGAAGCTATGTCTCAAGGAGTCCCTGTAATTACGTCTAATATTTCGTCTATGCCAGAAGTTGCTGGTGATGCAGCATTATTGGTGGATCCAAGTTCACCCTTGGATATTGGAGATGCTATGCTAAAAGTTTATAAGGATGAAAAAATAAGACTGGACCTAATAAAAAGGGGATATAAGAGGTTAACTCATTTTAGTTGGGATAGAACAGCAAATATAATCTATGAAGAATTATTGAAATTGTATAAAGAGAAAAAGTCGAGTAATTAATAATTACTCGACTTTTTCTCTTTTATTATTCTATCAATTTGAACCTAACTTTTACTAAATCCTTTTAATCCGCAGTTAAGATAATCATCATATTCTTGAATGCCTTCTTCATATCCTCTTGGTGTTGTTAATACTTTTTCGTCTGGAGAAAGCATAATGTATAAAGGTTGACTATTCTGCTCGAAATTTATGATTTGGAAATCAGCCCATTTATCACCAATATCTCTAAGTTTTTTGTTTCTAGACTTAGAAATTAGAACATCTTCCAATTTTTTATCATCATCAACATAAAGAGAGATCAATACCATATCGTCGTTCAGCTTCTTCCTAATGTTTTCGTCGATCCAAATATGTTCTTCCGTTTTTCTACAGTTTACACACCCATAACCTGTAAAATCTAACAAGATTGGTTTGTTATTCTCTTTAGCATATGCCAAGCCATCATAATAGTCTTTAAAGCAATTAATGTTGTTAGCACATTTGGTATAAGACATATATTTAGCCTTAATTGTTGGGTCAACTTCTGGTTCTTCAAGGAAGAAATTATAATGTGCTGGAGGTGCTAATCCACTCATCAATGACAAGGCATTGTAGCTTTTAGTAACATCATTAAACATAAATCCTGTAGCCAAATAGATGGTGAATGCTGCTGCCAATGACCCGATAATCTTTCGAGTAATGGATAGCTTTTTAAGAGGACTGTCGTGAGGAAATTTAATAAAACCAAATAGGTATAATGTCATTCCAAAGAATACAACTACCCATACCCCAAGGAATAATTCATATTTCAATAGTCCCCAATGATTCGTCATATCTGCAACTGACAAAAATTTGAATGCTAATGCCAACTCTAAGAATCCTAAAACAACTTTAACCGAGTTCATCCATGACCCAGATCTAGGAAGCGAGTTAAGCCATGCTGGAAATGCAGCGAATAATCCAAATGGAAGAGCCAATGCCAACGAAAAGCCAAACATTACTAAAAATGGTCCTAGATAGGAACCTGTTGAAGCAGCTTCAACAAGAGCAGTTCCAATAATTGGTCCAGTACAAGAGAAGGAAACTAAGGCTAGAGTGAATGCCATGAAAAATATTCCAAGTAATCCACCTTTATCCGCCATTTGATCACTTTTCGTACTCCACGAACTTGGTAAGGTGATTTCATAAAACCCAAAGAATGAAAATGCAAAGAATATAAATATGATGAAGAATAGTGTGTTGGCTATCCAGTTTGTCGAAAGTCTATTTAGAGCTTCAGGTCCAAAGACTGAAGTAATTACTAAGCCGATAGCAACATATATTCCAATTATTGACAATCCATAAATCAAACCATTTACCCAACCCTTTCTCTTAGTATCTTTAGTAAAGAAACTTACCGTAATAGGAATCATTGGAAAAACACATGGCGTCAAAAGAGCAAATAATCCACCGATAAAGCCAAATAGGAATGTCCACAGAAATCCTTGGTTTTCTTCGACCTTGGCACCACAATTAGCCACGGGATTTTTAAATCCTTCATTAAGAGAAGGAACAAATTGGTCGATTACGTTTCCATCTAATTTTACCAAGTCTCCAGCATTCGCAGTGAGTGCACTTTGAGGTTGATAAAAAGCAAATTCTACATCTTGTGGAGGAAGACATGTCTTGTCATTACATGTCATGTAAGTAAGGTATCCTGTTAATGGTTTGGTCTTGTCGTTGAGCTTATATTTTTGCTTAATTACAAAGGGTTCTTTATCTAAATATTTTATAACATTTACTCCTTCAAATAGAGGATCTGGTCCCTCTTTTTTATACCCAAATTCTTCTGAATCGCCAGCAAACTCAATTCCATCTTTATTTTCATAAATAATTTCAGTAGGCACAGGTCCATCATCACTTGTATGTTGTGAGTATACATTCCACCCTTTCTCGATCGTCGCAGTAAATACGAGTTCATTTTCCCCGTTTTCATTTTCGATGTTTTCAATAGTCCACTTTACAGGATCCAACATCCCATTATTGCCTTCGGCCTGCTCATTTTCCATTAATTCTGAGTTCGATGTATTCAGAACAATACTTGTAGAAGTATTACTTTCTGCTGTTGTTGGTTGCCCGGTCGCTGCTGTTTCATTTCCAGTACTTCCTATATTGAATGTGAAATCTACATCTTCTGGAGGGAGGCATCTCTTGCTATCACAAGTCATATAAGTTAGGTATCCGACTATAGGTTTTGATGCATCTAGGACTTTTATTTTTTGTGTAATGATAAATGGTTCTTTGTCCAAATACTTAATCACATTGACATTATCAAATAACGGGTCCGGTCCTTCTTTTTTGTATCCTTTTTCAGTGGATTTGCCCAGTAACTCGATACCATCTTTGTTGTCATAAGTGATTTCCGTTGGTACTGGTCCTCCTTCTCCTGTAAATTGGGAATATACGTTCCAGTTTTTATCGATGGTTGCGGTATAAATAAGATTGTATTCATCTGGACTTATTTGTTCAACATCAAATGCCCATTTGACTGGTGTCAAGATCTGGCTATAAGAATTATTTATGCCAAGAAAAGAGAAAACTATAAGAAGAATTGAGGATATTCTCATCTTTGAAAATTTAATTTTTGCAAAAATATAAAAACTGAGATTAAAGCATGACTTATATATGTCAGATAGAAATGGAAAATTCAACTTTTTCAGGAGGAAGACATTTAGAGGCATCACAGGCCATGTAGATTAAATATCCATTGATGGTTTTTACTCCATTTTTTGGCAGAATGACTTGTGTGAAATTTGCCTTGTGTTTGTATTTTGTTACTTCCATGTCGAACATGGCATCATATGCTGTGATTTTATCTGAATTTTCCTTAATCTCTTCTACAACTTCGACGTTTTGCGTAAACTCAATAGACGTCGGAATAGGTCCAAATTCAGAAGGTTTGGTGGAATAAATGTACCAGTTCTTCTCTATAGATGCATCTGCAGAAAACTGGTATTTACCATCATCCATTTGATTTATTTCAAAACTCCATGATACAGGTGAATGTTGCGCCCCAACCGTTGTATACTGTACGAATAATATGAATAGAAAACTATATTTAATGATTGTACTCATTGACTCTTTGTAATTTAAAAAATAAAAGCGAAGGTAATTTCAAAACTCTAATATAATGTACCTTCTAACATTGTATATAAACCAAAGTTACAATGTCGTTAATTGGTGCGCCTCAAAAAAATAGGAATTAGAAATTATTTAACGGCAGTGTTAATGAAACTCTAAACTATCATAACCCTAATACAGATTTTCCTTGCTTGAAAACGACGTCAATTGGAATCCCCTTTTGAGATAACGTATCAAGATCATTGGTTAGGTATTCTGGAATGATAGCATAATCTTCAATGAATTGATTGACTACGTCATAATCTCCATCTCCTTGAAGCTTGAGAATGTGTTCAGATAAATCATCTACCGCTTGATTAAATTTAGTAAAATTGACTTTATATAATCCAGTGGACTCATCTCTAGTAAATGCTTCTTTTTCGGCAAAATAGTTAAATCTAATCATATTTGCTTTGCCATGTGCTGAACTAGCCCCAAAGCGTACAGATCTAAATATTGAAGCCATAAATGTTACGATATAGTCCTTAATGTCGCCAGATAATTCTCCTTGTTCAAACAACTGGCGAACCATATAAAGCCCAAGAATATCTGCCTTACCTTCTTCGATGGCTGAAGCGTGTTGCTTTAACACCATTCTTACTGTACTGTTGCCATCTATGGTGTTTTTTATTCCCAATCCATGCGCTACTTCATGAAACATTGTATTTGCGAAGAAGGCATCAAATTTTATATGTTTTGTTTGTTCGGGGTGAATCAATACTTCTGATATAGGAACAAGTATTTTATCAAATTTGGCCTTCATCGCATTTTTTAATTGCAACCTTCTTGTTCCTTTTTTTAATTGAACCTCCTCATCATTGGGTAGATTGATGGCTATGGTTTTGCTTCCAGCATTGCAATCTCCAGAATAAAATACAACATCATAAGCGTTCAATTCTGTATCGGTTCCTGGTTTTTCGGATTTATATTTTGCTTTTACGGGTAAGTTTTCTTGTAATTTTGGTAAAAAGGATGCGTACTTACTTAGTTTTTTAGACCAAGCCATGTCCTTTATCAAAACATATCCTTCATAAGCAGCCTTATATCCGAATAGTTGATCTTCATAGGTCTCTATAGGACCTATTACAATATCAATTTTGTTGGTTTTCATATCTAACCAAGCCATATCACTTTCTTGGTATTGGTCATTAAGTAGCGCTTTGGCCCTAAGTTCTAGGTAATTTTTTAATCCAGCATTGTCGGCAAGAGAAGCTGCTTGTTCTAACAGGAATGATGCCCTAGTAACATCCTTTTCAAAATATTTATGATAAGGAATAGTATATAATGAACCATCATTTTCATTACGCCTAATCATGGTGTATAAACTGTTTTTTTGATCTAGTGGTGTTTGTTCTAACTCTTCCTTAATCATATCAGAAGGATAGAAGTTGGCTCCTAAAGATTTTTCTTTATAATCCTCCATAAATACTTTGTTCCCATTAAGTCTATCCCAAGGTCCATAGTTGATCATGGCAAAAGCACGAGTAGCTGAATCAGGAATTCCTTCCAAAAAATCTTCTTTATTCCCGTATGCTTGCTTCCAAAATAGATTGTCCATGATTTTAGCCGCATCTATCAATAAAGGAAGCATTTTCTTCTCATTCGGAGTTAAACTGGTAAGGTCAGATTGTAGTTCGAAAGTCGTATATTTAGCTAATAAACTATCCATAGAGCTTTGAGGTGTTTTGGAAAAATTGTGTAAATCGGTAAGTATAAACCCCTCTTTTTTTTCTTGAATTGGTTCAGTCGCAGATTGTTCATTTTTACAACTGAATATTGTAATTAGAATGAATAGGACGAATGGTAATCGCATAATAGTTATGATCTGTTTTATATATTGGTCAAGATACAATAATTATAAGGATCGAAAAATTTGATGAATAGTTTGAATAGCGGAAAAGATGATATTTTCAAATAGTCAATTTTTGAATTTGAATTTCCGTGGTAAATTCTAATTTTGTACTTCATAAAAGGGTTGATTTTAGCCTAATATTAAAATTGCCCTCTACATTAATTTAAAAAAAGTGATTAAAATGATTAAGAACATAGTATTATTAATTGGTGTAATCTTATTTGTTGGATGCAAAGAGAATACTGAAGTGAAGAAATTTGAAGCTGCAATCCCTGGATTGGAAAGTATAATTAATGAATACAAAACAATTGAATCCAATATTGAATCCAAGAAAGAAAAGGATTTGGCAACATTGCCTGTTTTAAACTTAGAAGAAGAGGGCTTATCTGAAGAGAAGCAAGAGGCATTTAACCTTATTCAGGAGAAAAATAAGGAGGCAGAAAATCGATACAATGCCTTAATAGGAAAAGTACGCTCACTAAGAGGCAATTTTGAAAGTGGTTTGCAAGAGGTTAAAGAGGCTAAGGTTAAGATTGAATCAGGTCAAACTATTGCTGATTTGGGAGAAAACTTTAATCCTTATTTGCTTAATACTACAGATTTGTCCAATAATATTAAGAATACAAAGAAAGAATTGGAGACTGATCGATTGAAGATTGTTGAGTTTATAAAAAGCATCAATAAAAAATATGAATACTATATGAATAAATAGGATTCATTAAATCACTGTTAATAATGGGTTAAGGCGTTCGTTAAATTCTCTTAAGAGATTAAACCTTTTGGTTTTGGAGGCGTATTTTAGTATAAACGATAATGAATTATGATGAAATACGCCTTTTTAATTAGTGTGCTAATCTTAGTAAGCAGTTGTAGTCCAACTTTGGTACCATTCTCACAGGGTTTGTATGAAGAATACAATTGGTCTGATGACGAATTAAAACGTATACAGTTTTATCTCTCTGATGACATTGTATTACAACGAAAACTTGGAGGGAATGAGTCCAGTATAACTGAAGGAAAGATTCGAGTAATCGATGGGGTAGAAGTTGAGGAAGTGTTATTCAAAAAAGGAACACCTGGTGTATTGGTTTTTTCTCCAAAAAGTGATCGATTTGCGGTGAGTTTTGAAAATGATGATCAAGGATATCTCATGTTCGGCCCAAATCCTAAAATGAGCCGTAGGTATGCGTTGTTGGCAAAAGAATGGAACCATAACTATGGTAAGGTGACTTATAAGAATCGACTTTACAATACTTCGTCAAGAAGTTCTTATGTGAGTTTGATGGTCGATATAGATAAGGCCACTAAAAATATATACAAATCAAGGACTGTTGAAGGACGACGGATTGGTAATTAGAGTATAGTACTCTTGGTATATTGAGTTTGTTAAGACGAATTGATTACAATTTTCTGTTTCTGAGAACTTATTTTTGCAGGTAAAAGTTATACCTAAAGTCAAACATATATAATATGCCGAGAAATTGGTTTGAAGGAACGATTATTGAAAAAGAGGCGATTAGTAAAATCGTTAAAAAGATTTCTATTCAGATTGATGCGAATGCTGATTTTAGTTATAATCCGGGGCAGTTTATAACTTTAGATTTACCCGTAGGTCAAAAAAGGTTGGAGCGATGGAGGAGTTACAGCATCGCTTCTAAGGATGATAAAAATGGCATAATAGAACTTTGTGTAGGAAAAGTTCCACAGGGGCTTGGGTCTACGTATCTATGTGATGAAGCAGAAGTAGGAAGTCAGCTTCGTTTTAAAGGTCCCGAAGGTCAATTTATGTTAAGTGGTGAGGAAAGACAAATCGTTCTTATTTGTACAGGAACAGGTGTGGCTCCTTTTAGAGCGATGATTCAGCAATTATGCGATTTGGATGACCCACCCAAAACCCATTTGATTTTTGGTGCTAGATATGAGGATGACATTTTGTATAGAGAGGAATTGGAAGAACTTGAATCAAGCGCCCCATGGTTTTCTTATAGTGTTACTTTGTCAAGAGAAGATTGGAAAGGGAGTAAAGGTTATGTTCACCCTATCTATCAAGCAATGTATAATGAAGTAAATGATAGTACCTATTTTTACATCTGTGGTTGGTCAGAGATGGTAGATGAAGCTCGACATAAATTGAAAGAAATGAATTGGCCGTCTAATCAAGTTAAATTTGAATTGTACGGATAGGATGAATAATGCAGAAGAATTTGAGGAGTTAGGGGTTATCCCACACCCATTGGTATATTCAAATGAAGATGGCTTTATAGGATGGATGAATGTAATGGACGTTGATCAGTTATTGTCCTATTATAAAATGGGGATTTTCCCTTGGGAGAGTTATGAGAATTTGGGAGCACTCTTCTTCCCGCAAAGGCGTTATCTAATTAAACCATCTGAGATTAAAGTTCCCAAGAGTATAAGACCATACTTTAACCAAGATAAATTTCGAGTTACGTATGACCAAGCCTTCAAAGATGTAATATTAGGATGTAAATATGTGTACAGAAAAGGAAGTACAGGTACATGGATCTCCGACGAGTTTGTCGAAATCTATTGTCAATTACACGATAGAGGTTATGCCCATAGTGTTGAAGTATGGGAAGGTAGAAAATTAGTTGGTGGGTTGTATGGTGTCTCAATTGGAAGGATATTTACTGGAGAATCCATGTTTTCATTGACTTCAAATGCTTCAAGGTTTGCGTTGATCTCATTGGCTCGAAAATTAGAAGAGTTTAAGTTTAAATACATAGATTGTCAAATTAGCAATCCTTATTTGGATACTTTTGGTGGAAAGGATTATGATTCTACAGATTTTTTCAAAATTATAAAATCCAATTTTTGGGCAGAGTCTATTGTTGGTAACTGGGGACGAATGTTTGAATCTAATTCTGTCCAAGAAACTTCTCTTCCTGTATAGTTTTAATGAAAGACTAAGAACATTTTATTAGTATAGTTTATTAAGTTGAACCTTAGTTTTAAACAAGGATATGGATCCGAGCTTTTCAGGATTATCTTCAATCTCAACTTTGTAGGAAAAAAGTATTTTTATCTTTGAAGTGATTTTACCAAATAGTATTGATGATTCAATTTTCAAAAAAAGTATTATCCAATGGGTTGCGTGTTGTAGTTCATGAAGATAAAACAACTCCTCTCGTAGCTGTTAATGTATTGTACGAAGTTGGATCGAAAGATGAAGATAAGGATAAGACTGGATTTGCTCATTTGTTTGAACACTTGATGTTTGGTGGAACGAAGAATGTGCCAGACTTTGATCATGTCATTCAAAATGCTGGAGGTGAGAATAACGCCTTTACGAATAATGATATAACCAATTTTTATGACTTAATCCCTGCTGAAAACCTTGAAGTAGTGCTTTGGTTGGAGGCAGATAGGATGGGGTCTTCTGATTTTACACAAAGGGTTTTGGATGTTCAGAAGAAAGTTGTGATTGAGGAGTTTAAGGAGACTTGTTATAACGAACCTTACGGTGATATATGGCATCACTTGGCTCCTATGGTTTATAAGGACCATCCGTATAGTTGGCCTACAATAGGAAAGAATTTTGAGCACATTGCTGACGCAAAACTGGAAGATGTTAATTCATTTCATAAGAAGTTTTATAGTCCCAATAATGCCATCATTTCTATATCGGGAAATGTAGGAGTTGAACAAGCATTTGATTTGGTAGAAAAATGGTTTGGTGATATTGAGAATAGACCTGTGAAAAGGCCTATGTATGCTATCGACTCTTCTCATTATGTAGGGTCAAAAAAGATGATTGAGGCCAACGTCCCTTTGGATATGATTATTTTAGCCTTTCCTATGGTAGGAAGATTGGATAAAAGATACTATTCTGTTGATTTATTATCTGATATTTTGGGTAATGGCCGATCTTCTAGATTATATCGTAGGTTAATCCAAGACGAAAATTATTGCAATTCTATTGATGCATTTATTACAGGAACCTATGATCCTGGAATGCTGGTAGTTGAAGCCAGATTAAATAGTCATTCCGACATAGAAATGGTTGAAAAAATCATTTGGGAAGAATTGGATGATTTGAAGAATAGAGATTTATCTGAAAGAGAGTTGCAAAAAATTAAGAATAAGGCGGAAACCAATTTAATTTTCTCGGAAACGAGTACACTCAATAAGGCAATGAGCTTAGGTTATTATGAATACTTAGGTGACCTTGACTTGATTAATAATGAAGTAAAGGAATACAGTAAAATTTCAGTTGAGGACATTCGACAATCTTCTATTGATACCCTTAATGATACTCAGGTTTCACAATTAACGTATAAAAAGAACTAATCAAAATTTTTGAATAGGACCAAGGAAATATCACCTCACAATGGTCGAAAGCTGACCTATTTTGCTTCGGATTTTCATCTTGGTGCCGAGGGTGTTTTATCTTCAAATGAGCGTGAGAGGCAAATTGTACAATGGTTGGAGGAAATTCGTAGTAATTGTGCTAGACTTTATTTGGTTGGTGATGTTTTTGACTATTGGTTTGAATACAAGAAAGTAATTCCGAAGGGATATGTAAGGTTTTTGGGTAAATTGGCGGAGTTGTCAGATCAAGGTGTAGAGGTTCATTTTTTTATGGGCAATCATGATATGTGGGTTAAAGACTATTTTACCACAGAAATGGGCATAATAATTCATGACAAACCAAAAACAATCGAGCTTGATTCTAAGATGTTCTTAGTAGCACATGGTGATGGATTAGGTCCTGGAGACATCAGTTATAAAATCATTAAAAGAATCATTAGAAATCCATTTTTGCAACAATGCTTTTCTTTGTTGCCTACTCGATTTGGTCTATGGTTGATGAAGTCATTTAGTCAAAAAAGTCGTGATGTACAGGAGGATGAACCCATTTCGGATTGGTCTAAAGAATGGCTGGTCCAATATTGTGAATCTGAACTTGTAAAGAGAAGAATTGACTACTTCATTTTTGGACACAGACACAAGCCGATTAGATATCTGTTAAACAACAAAGAGTCATATTATATTAATCTAGGAGACTGGCTTGAATTTTGTACATATGCTGTATGGGATGGCAACCAATTGTCTTTAAGGTTTTATAATAATGATGGTCAAAAAGAGATATATTCTAACGTATAACATTCTAATGTTTTTATGGTGTAGTTTTTTTGTTTCGTGCAATACCATGAAACAATCTGAGGTTCAGAAAGTGTCTCCTGATGTCAATAAAGACATCTCTACACTAGTTCTCAAAATGGAAGTAGATCGGTTGGGTAATATTTATGTGGTTACTCCTGAACAACGCATTAATAAGTATGACCGAAATGGGAAATTAGTAGGGAATTATTTCAATAGGAGAAGTGGTGAGGTAGCCGTTATTGACCCTTCTAACCCGCTTCAAGTTTTAGTATATTATAGTAATAATCAAAAGGTTGTTCTTTTGGACAATAATCTGGCCTTTATAAAGGAAATCGACCTTATCTCAAGTGGAAGTTATAATCAAATCTCATTGGTATGTAAGTCAAACGATGATTTGTTGTGGATATATGATGTAGAAAATCAAAGAATCGTAAAAGTAGATGACCAATTAGGTAGCCTAGCAGAAACCAATAGATTGAGTAATTTTTCTTCTCATTCCATAGAACCCATAAAAATGGTAGAAGCAGGTAATAAGTTGTGCTTACTGACGAAGAGAAGTGGAATATTCGTTTTCGATAACTTTGGTCAATTATTGCATCAATATCGAGTTCAAGACACAAAGGATTTTCAATTTGATGGTAAGGGGATAACATACAAAACACGCACTAATTTTAGATATCAAAGTCTAAATTTTCCTGAGTTCACCTTCCTAAGTTTACCAATTGAAATTGATAGATCTGGCATTATTACAGCAAGAAGATTTCAAGGAGATTGGTATGTGGCTTATTCGGATGGAATTGAAATCTTTGAAGGAACCAATAAGAATAAATCTATTAAAACTCAAACCAAGTAACAATGAATCATGTGAAGTCAATCTTTTATTCATTAGTTTTTGCACTACTGTTATTTTCTCAGTCATGTTCGCCAAAAGTTGGTAAAGGATTATATATGAGTAATGAAGGAGAAAAGCTATTAATGGCGGGGACTAGATTACTACTTACAGGTGAGGAAAAGATGTCGATATTACATTGGACGGATACTGATGTAAAATATGGCGAGGGAAGCTATGCTGTGAAGGGAAATAAGATGGAAGTTGTTTTTGATGAGGTAAATGCAGTAGTTCCCAATTATAGAATTGATTCTACTGAGCCGAGATATGCCGATGCCTTGACTTTCATTATTGAACTTAAAGATCCTTTACCCAAAGCTGCAGTAAGTGCCTTTGATGAAAATATGGGTTTTATGAAGGGAGGCTCTATTGGTTCGAACAATAGATGTGTGCTAAATGTCCCTAAACACATTAAAACTTCATACATACTTATTGACAATGGTGTCAAAGTATTTGAGATTCCTATTGAAACACAAGTTTCGTCTCACATAAAGGTGTACAACACAAATGGTGTTAACACTTTTTATCGCAAAGGAGAAACCAAGACGTTTTCTATCAAAAAGAATAAATCTCACTTACAATTGAATGACGAGAAGTTTGAATATGTTTTATTCAAAAAATAATAGTGCTGTTGATCCAATCTAGTTAGCCATGTTATCATCCAATTAAGTAATCTCTTTTATATGGTGAGATTACTTAATGAAAAGGATTTATTCCCTCATGAGATCACTTCGATATTTAAAATCACTCTGAGAAAGAAAAAGACAGTTTCTTTTTAATGTCTTTAGGTAATTCAGGTATGTAAGATCTTGGTATCATCAAAGTACTGATATTATGCAAATCACCAAAAATATGGTGTTTATTGGCAGTTTTATTTAAGTAATCATGACCAGATGAACCTCCTGTTCCAACTTTTTTACCCAACATTCTCATGACCATTTGAGCATGTCTATATCTCCAAGTCGCCAATTGATCGTCCAATTCAAGTACTTTACTCAATAATTGAAAAGGAAGTTGAAGAATGGGTTCGTCTCTATACAGGTTAATAAATAAAGCTGCCAATGTGGCTTTATAGCTGAAATTCAGTTGACCTTGTTCTACCAATTCGTTGTGACGATTTTCATCCCAAATATTAGCGAAATAAGTGTCTGTATCGCCCATCATCTTAAGTCGCATGTCTTTGTATTTCTGAGATAAAATCTCAGTATTTTGTATGGCTTGTTTTTCTGTTTCGATCATCTTTGCTACAGCTTCTTTGTAAGATTGAACGAAGTCAAAGTGATCAGTTGATAAGAATGGTGTACGCTCCAACCAATCTTCTACAAGTTCTCGAAGCGAATTGCCTTCTTCTAATGCTTGTAATTTCGCCTTCTTGGTATCATCGAATACCTCTTGATAAGGTGTATTGTTGTAGGTATGTCTTTGCTTCTTTTTTAATCCAAGTAAAACCTCAAGTTCTCTGAACTGAAAACTTTGAAAACCCGAAGCAGGAAATAAGAAACTTCTGAATTCTAAAAAATCAAGTGGAGTCATGGTTTCCATCACTTTTATTTGTTCAATAACAATATCCATGATGGTGTTTACTCGATCAATTCTACCGATAACAATACCTAAGTTTTTTTCGTCTACATCTTCTTGGTTAAACATATCGTGAATAGAGTATAATTCATGATTGATTTGCTTAAACCATAATTCGTATACTTGGTGGACGATAATAAAGAGTGTCTCTTCGTGTGCTGGTTTATCTAATATGGCTTCACTTCTTAAATCTTGAGCATTCAAAATCTTATCTAGTTGTAAGTATGAAGCATAATGGATTGATGAATATTTACTTGGTTTAGACATTGTTTTACGAATTAGATTAAAAAATGAATGCTCCTTCGTGATTTACGGAAGAGATGTAGATTTTGTGTCTTATTTTTTGTTTTTTGTAAAAGGCTTCAACCTTGGTTTTAATGTTCTCAGCAATGTAGGTGTTGTCGCATAATGCAAAAGTAGCAGGACCCGATCCAGAGATGGAATAAGCAAAGGCTCCTTCATTTAGCGCCATGTCTTTGATCGAATCGAAGAATGGAATTTGGGATGATCGCTGCGGTTCGAAGATGTAATCTTTTAAACTTCTTTTTATCAAGGGAAAATCTGAGGTATACATTCCAGAAATAAACCCAGCCAATGCAGAGGTCTGGTGAACATATTGATCCAATGGAATCGTTTGATTCAAACTTGCCCTCGATTCTTTAGTAGAGATAACAACTCTTGGACTTATAACTACTGCAGTTAATCCACTTGGTATATGGAGTTTTTTATGGGTAAGTTCTTTATTACTAGTGATTAATACCATACCACCAAACAATGAGGTGGCTACATTGTCTGCTGGAAGATTGGTTTCCATACTTCTTTCTCCTTCCATAGCAAAAGTCAGGAGGTCCTGTTTTTCTAGTCCTGCTTTTAAGTACTTATTGATTCCCATGACCGCAGCTACTGCACTCGCTGCAGAAGATCCTAAGCCACTTCCTATAGGCATTTTTTTTCTGATTTCCATTGAGATGGGTTCATCAAGAGCTCCTAAGTGTTTTAATAAAGAATGGGCAGCTACGCCAGCAGTATTCGAATGTATGTTTTTATCTAATTTTGGGCGATCTCCCGTAATCTGGTCGATAGTTAACCCCTTAGAATCACCTGGACGAATTATTATTTCGTCTCCAGGGCCGTCTATGGCCATTCCAAGAATATCAAATCCAACAACTAAATTTGATAGAGTCGCGGGAGCAAAAGCTTTAACAACATTTGGCATTTACCTTGTCCATTTGGTCGTTACCAAAGATAGACAAACTAGAAAAAATGGTTATGGTTTCGGACCAATTAATTGTCTATATCATGAACTAAGAAAATTAAATAGAATAGTTCTGTATTACTGAATTATTATTTCTTAGTAGCAGAAATAGCGTAGACCATAGGAATCTTATTGATAAGATGCTTTATCCTGTATTTGCCCAGGGCAAACTCTTCTACATGACTAAAACATGGATATGGTGAAAAGTCAAATTCTTGAAGGGCATCAATGATGAACCCATGTTGAATTAGGTTTGTTACAACAGAAGAAATGCTGTGATTCCATGTCACTGACTTTTGTTCTATAGGAGCGTTTTGATCAGTATATGTGCCTGTATAAGTTTCTATTATTGGTCCGTCGTTGAAATACTTGTACTTGATAAATCGAAAGTCGTCGTCAAACATCCAAACAACAGGATGAAATTCTGCAAACACAAAATTTCCTTCAGGTTTTAGAAAATGCGCTATAACATTTGCCCATTTGTCAAGGTCTGGTAACCATCCAATGGTGCCATAACTTGTAAAAACGAGATCAAATTTTTTATCTAAAACATTCGGAAGATTATATAAGTCGGTACAAATAAATGTAGCATTACTATTCGCATCTTTAGCTAGTTTTTTAGCGTGTTTGATGGCATTATCCGATATGTCAATTCCCGTAACACTTGCACCTAAACGTTCTAGGGAAATAGTATCTTGACCGAAATGACATTGTAAATGCAATACAGATTTACCTGAAAGATCTTTGAGAAGGTTGAGTTCAATTTCTTTTAATGAGGTATTCCCTTTCAAGAATCCTTCTACATCATAGAATTCGGATGTATAATGAACATCCGTCTTTTTATTCCATGTTTCTCGATTCAGATCGAGATAATTGTCTTCCATGACTAGTTTATAATTCTTTTCGAAGTCTTGCAACAGGGATGCTCAATTGTTCTCGATACTTAGCTATAGTTCTTCTTGCGATATTGTAACCTCTCGCTTTTAAAAGCTCCATTAATATTTCGTCGGAATAAGGTTTTTTCTTATTTTCTCTAGCGACTATATCTGCGAGAATATTTTTTACTTCTAAAGTCGATACTTCTTTTCCATCAGATGTTTGAATTGCTTCGGAGAAGAAATCTTTTAATCGTTTAGTACCGAATTCTGTTTGAACAAACTTGCTGTTGGCTACACGAGATACTGTAGAAATATCAAGTCCTGTAATCATGGCAATATCTTTGAGTATCATAGGTTTTGCCCTTCTTTCATCTCCTGTAAGGAAGAAGTCATATTGGATCTGCATGATGGCATACATCGTTCTGTATAAGGTATCTTGACGTTGCTTAATAGCATCGATAAACCATTTGGCAGAATCGATTTTTTGCTTTATAAATAATACAGCTTCTTTTTCTTTTTTTGTAGACTTTCGTCCCTTTATTGAATCTTTGTACCCTCTTAACATATCAGCATATTGATCGTTAATTCTTAGGTCTGGGGCATTTTTAGAATTAAGTGTAAGCTCCAATTCTCCATCTCTATTGGTAATGATGAAATCGGGAACAACGTATTGAACACTTGGTTTTCCAGTAGATTCAACTCCACTTGCTGGCTTTGGATTAAGTTTTAATATTTCATCTAAAGCAGCTTTGAGCTGCTGTTCGCTGATGTCGTACGTTCTTTTTAATTTTTGATAGTGTTTTTTCGTAAACTCATCGAAGTAATCCGTTAATATTTTTTGAGCCAAGATTTTTGACTTACTAACTTCTGTTTTAGAAGCACTAATTTTTCTTTTCAACTGTATAAGAAGGCATTCCCTAAGATCACGAGCACCCACGCCTGCAGGATCAAATTGTTGAACTTGCTCTACTACATCTTCCACAGCTTGTTCAGAAACTTCCATACCTGTTCTAAACATAATGTCATCGACAATTGCTATACTTTCTCTTCTAAGGTATCCATCTTCGTCTATCGAACCGACCACTTGGTGGGCAATAATTTCAGTAGTCTCATCTTCAAAGTCTAATAAACCCAATTGTTTTTCTAACGATTCGTGAAATGAAGCTTCAACAGCTACTGGTAAGTTTTTGTCTTCAATATCATATCGATCTTCTCTAGTCTTGTATGAAGAGGGGTCATCTTCTAGGTATTGATTGAGGTAATCGTCTAATTCTACTTCAAAGTTATCCTCTCCTTGTTCGCCTTCTTCATTAGATGCTTCTAAATCGAAAACGTCATTGTACTCTTCATCTCCTTCTTCCAAGGCAGGATTTGCCTCCAATTCCTCTTTGATCCTTTCATCTAAGGTTGCCGTAGGAATTTGAAATAACTTCATCAACTGAATTTGCTGTGGAGACAGCTTTTGAAGCATTTTTTGACTTAAACTCTGCTTAATCACCTCTGAACAATTTTATATTAAAATAAACAAGTATTATCTTTAATTAGTTTTTCCAACATTTGGAAATGTATAATTAATTTCGATACAAATCTGTACAAAGATATATTATTTCATTTACATATAAAACATAATTACAATATTTAAAATGTTAATTTGTAATGAAATATATTTTAAAAATATTTTTAATATGATAAATGCAAAAATCCGATCTGTTCGCGAGATCTTGAAAAATAATAACTGGGATGCGGTAATAGTTCCAACAGCCGATGCGCACCAAAGCGAATATGTACCTGAATGTTGGAAGGATAGAGAGTGGTTAAGTGGATTTACGGGAAGTGCAGGATTAGCTATTGTTACAAACAATGAGGCAACTTTATGGACAGATTCTAGGTATTTTATTCAAGCTGAAGAAGAATTGTCATCTAATGAATTTGTTTTGAAAAAGCAATTGAAAAGGTATGAACCCGAACATTTGATTTGGCTTACTGAAGTGTTGGAGAATGGAAGCTCTGTGGTGATAAATAGTTGGAATTTTACAGCTGCACAAGAAAAACAGATAAAAAAAATATTTAAACCTCATGATATCACTGTGGTTTATGCAGACATAGTATCTCAAATATGGGATGATCGTCCACAAGTATCTATTGAACCCATTTTTGAACATTCCCAGGTTTATCATGGTACTAGTCGTCAAGATAAGATTGAACAAGTTCGTAGCATAATGAGAGATGGGGGAGCTGAATATTATATAGTAACGGCATTGGACGAAATCGCTTGGGTACTTAACCTCAGAGGCAAGGATAGTGACTTTAATCCTATATTTATAAGTTATTTGATCATAGCTGAAGAAAGGTGCCATCTCTTTATAGATGATGTGAAAATAGGAAATGAGCTTCAGGAAAAATTGAAATCTGAGGGAATTCTATTAGCAGGATATGGTGAAATTAGTGAATTTATGAATTCATTATCAAGTCAGGCTTCCTTTATGTGCGACCCAAGTATCATAAATCATGCACTGTATGGACTTATTACTGGGAAAATTATTGAAACCGTTTCACCGATTCAGCACGCTAAAGGAGTAAAAAACAAACATGAGTTGGCACAGTGGGAGTCAGCCATGATCAAAGATGGTGTAGCGCTTACGAGAGCTTTTTATTGGTTAGAAAATGTACTGGAAGAACGGGGCGTTACTGAAGTAGAATTCGGTGATAAGATTGCTGCTTTTAGAAGTGAGGAGAAAGATTATTTCTGTGAAAGTTTTCCTGCAATTGTAGGATACAATGGAAATGGGGCAATTATTCATTATAGGGCACAAGAAGAGACGTGTAAGACTATACTTAAAGAAGGTGTATTATTATGTGACTCTGGTGCTCAATATCTTGATGGCACAACGGACATTACCCGAACAATTGCATTGGGTGAACCTACTCAAGAGTTAAAGGAACATTACACTTTAGTCCTTAAGGGAATGATTGCTTTGTCAAGGGCCCATTTTCCTAAGGGAACGAGCGGTGCTACACTGGATGTTTTAGCTAGAGAACCTTTATGGAATAAAGGACTTAATTACCCTCATGGAACTGGACATGGTGTAGGTTTCTTTTTGAACGTTCATGAAGGGCCTCACGGATTTGCTCCAGCATCAACTTCACGAGGACGCCTTCCTTTAGAGGAAGGGATGATCATTTCTAATGAACCGGGGTATTACATCGACGATCAATATGGCATTCGAATTGAGAACTTAGTGGCGGTAGAGACTTCTGAACACGATGGCTTTTATAGGTTCAAAACACTTACCTTAATGCCTATTGATCAAAAACTCATGGATGAAACTGTTTTAAACTCTGGAGAAAAGGCATGGATTAACACCTATCATAATCGCGTATTTGAAAGTTTATCTCCTTATCTGGAACAAGATGTTAGGGATTGGCTATGGAGGAAATGTAAGCCACTTAATTAGGAAATGGGGCATAAAGTAAATGGAAGCGAATCTAAAAAAGTATAGAAATAATGGTGCAATAGGAGCTTTGCTTGATGAATACGAAAGAGCACTGGAAGAACTATTTGAAGCCATTGTGGATGTGTCACCAGAATTCTTGATTAGAATACTGGATGATGTTACGGAAGACGAAGATTGTAGATCCATTCAGAGCATTTTAACGCATGTTGTGCAAAGCGGTTATACCTATATTGTTGAAATCAGAAAAGGACTTGGTGAGTCGGTGGATTATCGAGAGAAGGAATTCTTTGGTAGTATTGAAGAGTATCAAGTTGCTTTATCTCTTATGTTTGAATACACAGAAAAGTTGTTTTTGGATCACGCCAACATTACACTTGAGGAGTTCAATAACGATAAGAAAATGAAGGTAAGATGGGGCCAGTCATATGATGTTGAACAACTGATGGAGCACGCAATTGTACATATTCTTAGACACCGAAGACAAATTGAAAGATTCATTAGCAAAAGCGAAAATCAGTAGACAGCGTATATTTGACGTACCTATATGGTTTTATCAACTTGCAGAATCAATGGCTTCAAAAATTTGTTTTGAAGCCATTGATAGATGAAGTAATTTGACTGGATTCATATTCTCTGATCAATCTCCTTTTGTTTTCTCGGAGAAGGCATACGTGTTTCAATGTATATGGCTAAATCATCAAGTAGACCTGGATAGATTTTACGGAAGGCCATTTTCATTGGAAATTGCATAATTGTCCCAATTACTGGTTTAACTTTTATGGTAGGTCCTAGAATTATCTCCGTTTTAGTATCCGAGATCTTTTTTAGTTTCCAAGTACTTTTGACAGAACGAACGAAAAAAGGTAGTCCTTTTACGGAGAACTCTAGCAGAAATTTATCATTATCCAAATTTGTGATTTTGTCCATTAAGACTCCAGTCTCGGTTTTACAAATTCTGTCAAAATCATCCGATGGACTTCCTTTTCTACAACTCGTTGTTCCTGTAGCCCATTTGTGGGCTTCTGAAAACTCTTCTATGACGATCTTCCATACTTGATCAATTGGTTTGTTGATGTGTTTGGTGAATTTTAAATCTATCATGTCATCTTGATTTTTATAAAAAGGGTTACCTTTTAGGATATATTGATTGTGGGTTTTAAAATGACCTACTGGTTAATTATTACATCTCCTGCATCTTTTTCATAAAAGAGGTCACTTTAAGGGTATCAAAATAGACCTCCATTGATACCACTTTTCCATTTTCCACTTTGATGATTTCACAAGAGTCTATGTCGAGAAGGGCCTTACTAGGGTGTCCCAATTGATAGTGTGTTAAAGCACAAGCTGTGTTTCCTTCAGCAATAATACTCTTGATTTCTCCTCGATATTTGTTTTTAATGAATTGTTGTTTTGCTGTGACAACGGCTTCCTTACCTTCGAGTAATGGCGAAAGTGGACCTGAGAATGTTACTTGATCGGCTAATAGTTCTTCCCAATTCTTATTGTTAAACATAGCTTGGAAGAGGTTTTCTGAAATTTCTTTTGTGTTACTCATGTGTAATTGTTTTAAATGTTGTTAAATATATAAACTGGAACGAATGTTCATTCCAATTTGAAGCAAAAAAATTATTCTTTAATAGCGTCCCAAATCATTCTAGTTTGATTTTTAAGAGATGCCCCTTTCTTGTTCTCTGTGTTAAAGTACCATTTTAGATAGGATGAAATAGCGCCACCAATAAAAGTCAATAATTCTTCAATAGAGATGTCTTTAATAATTCTGGCTTGTTGCCCCCTTCCTAATAAAGTAGCAACCATTTCTACAGATTTTCCGCCTTTATTTTTACTCTCTTTAGTAATAATAGGAGAGGCCTCCAGTTGCTCTAAAAATTTGAAGTGAGATGGATGCGTAATGAAAAACTCTATGATTACCATAAAATAATTTTCAAATTGAGTTTTAATTGGGTCAGTAGTTTCTACTTTTAAAAATGCACTTTCTTCTTTTTCCTTGATTTTTAAATAAACATCATTAATCAATACGTCCTTGTTTGGGAAATAATTATAGATGGTTCCCATTCCAGTACCCGCTGCTTTGGCGATTTCTGACATAGGTGTATTGTGGACACCTTTCACAGCAAGGAGTTCGAGCGCAGCAGTTGTTATGGCTTCTTTTTTAGTCATGGCACAAATATAAATAATATGGAATGAATATTCCAAATGTGGTGTTGTGTTAAATTCGAATTAGAGATTTAGAATTGCTTCGATATCATTTCCGGTAAGGTGCTGAACATTGGCTGATATTTTTTCAATACTCCAATCCCACCATTTTAAATCCAATAACGCTTGAATCATTTCGGATGAATACCTTTTTCTAATTTCTGAAGCAGGATTTCCCCCAACAATGGTATAAGGCGGAACATCTTTTACCACAGTTGAATTGGCCGCAATTATGGCGCCATCCCCAATGTTGACTCCAGCCATTATAGTAGCATTGTATCCTATCCAAACATCATTACCAATGATTAAATCACCTTTATTCGGAAATGATTTTCCGCCCATAGCATGTTCCCAACCATTACCAAAAACTGAAAATGGGTAAGAAGAAATGGAATTGGTGAGATGATTAGCTCCATTCATTATGAATTTAACATCTGAGGCAATCATACAAAATTTACCTATAATTAGTTTGTCACCAGTGAAATCAAAATGGTACTTTACATTGCGCTCAAAGTTATGTACATCCTCGAAATCATCGTAGTAGGTATAATCTCCAATTTGAATGTTGGGATTCTTTACAATATTCTTTAAAAAACATAAACGATTATAGTTTTCAAGAGGGAAGGGTTTGTTTTTGTCTGGTCCTAGCATTAAAAAGTATTTATAATTGCAAATGAAATTCAAAATTACGAACAACTAGTTTATTTTTGCCCATTCAATATCAATTACTATGAGTGAGAAGAAAAGAGTATTATCCTGTATTCAGCCAACTGGTGAAATGCATATTGGCAATTACTTTGGAGCTGTTAAAAACTGGGTGAGGCTACAGGAAGATTATTCTTGTGTTTATGGAGTCGTAGATTATCACGCGATGACCATGCCGTATGATGTAAAAAAGTTAAGAAACAATACTTGGGAAATTATCATTAACCTTATGGCTTGTGGTGTAGATCCTTCAAATTTGTTTGTACAGTCTTTGGTGCCAGAGCATGCAGAATTAGGATGGATATTCAATTGTTTTTGTTCTTATGGTCAATTGACCAGAATGACTCAATTCAAGGATAAAGGAACTCAAGTTTCAGAAGGCGGTAAGGAAGGGTTTGTTTCTGCCGGACTTCTTGATTATCCTGTATTACAGACAGCTGATATCCTAATTTATAAAGCAGATTATGTTCCCGTTGGTAAGGATCAGGATCAGCATTTAGAGTTGTCCCGTGACATCGCACAAAGGTTTAACCATCAAGTAGGGAAGGAGTATTTTGTGATGCCAGAAGGTCTTCATTCTGAGACTCCAAAGATTAAATCGACAGCGGATCCTTCTAGAAAAATGTCAAAGTCTTTTGGTGAGAAACATTACATTTCAGTTTTTGCTGAAGAAGCTCGGATCAGAAAGCAAATCAAGTCAGCTGTTACAGATACGGGTGAACAACCTGAAGGAACAATGAGTGATGGAATTCAAAATCTTTTTGAGATTATAAAAGCGTGTGGACGAAGAGATGTATACGATGGATTAATGAATGATTTTAATTCAGGTAACCTTAAATATGTTGACCTAAAGGAAGCTACAGCTGATGCACTGCTTGGAGAACTCCAACCTATCCATGAAAGGAAGAAGGAATTATTGAGTAATAAGAAAGAGATTAAAAATCAGATTAAACAATCATCTTACGAGATTAGAAAAATTGCTCAACAAACCATAAAAGAAGTTAAGGAGCTTACTGGCTTACTAAACGTTAGATTTTAGAAATAGGAAGTCTCTTAGATAAAATAAAAAAGTGGAGATACGTTTTACTACATATCTCCACTTTTTTATTTTGAAAATCCAAGTTTTATAAGCAGGTTTCAGGTTTTTCTTGCGATATAATCAAATCTACCTTAGAACCCATTTCTATTTTCGTGCTACCGTCGTAAGGAGGAATTTGAGAAATGATGTATGCACCATACTTGTCCGTAATTTCTCCATTCATATTTATATCACCAATGTTCAATTTCGATTGTTCTAATAAAAATTCTGCCTCAGCCAATGTCATACATCTTACAGATGGAATTGTGATTTCTCCACCGCCACTATCACTAATTACAAATTCCAGCGTGCCTCCTTTTTCGATTGCAACATCTGTTTTGTTGACATTTTGATCAATAATCAATTTATTATTATAATAGACTTCAAGAATATGGTTGGGTTCACCTGGGTCATATTTTCTATCTTTAATAACTGATTTTATACCTCTATATTCCAATTCCGTCTTTTTTTGACTGAAATCATTACCGTACAATGTTGGAAGATCTTTAACTAGAATAACATCAGGCGTAAACTTGGAGATCGTCGTATAAATCTTTCTGTTTTCCTTTACCTGAGATCCAGGTTTAGGATTTTGTTTGAGTACAATGCCACCTTTTTGACCGACTAGAAAAATAGAGTCGGTCACTACTACTCTAAAGGTCTTATTTGAAGCAATCTTTTCAGCTTCAATTATGCTCAATCCTTCAAGTTTAGGCATTTCAATTTTTTGTCCATGATTGGTGTAGATGTTTAACCACAACATGGTCATTAATAGTGTTGCCAGTAAAAATAGGGTGGCAAGTAAGAGATGTTTCAAAATGGGGTGTTTCTTTAGAAATGCCCAAAGACCTTTATTACTTTCTGTTTTCTTATTCATTTATCGCAAATTGTAGGATTTTGTCAATAAAGTCATATGGCTTATATCCATTTAGAGCAGTTTGGTGAAATATGCATGTTGCAGGTGTCATTCCAGGAAGCGAATTTACTTCAATTATTACAGTTTCAACTTTTTTGTCGTCATAAATTCTAACGAAAGCATCTATTCTAGCATACCCTTCTACACCAAGTATCTCTGCCGCTTTTTGCAAATCTTCTTTTACTTTATCGGCGACAAAATCATAGTCGTCACCAAATCTTGCAGGTGTTAGGTTTTGTCCTTCTCCAGCAAGAAACTTCTCCTCTAGACTCAATATTTCACCCCCTGAAAGCGCTTCACTGGGTTCAAATATTTCGAATTTGGTTGTTCCATTTTGTCTATGGGTTAACAAACCACCAGTGATTTCTAAAAAATGACTAGCACCATTTGCACCAATTAATGCTTCAACTAAAACTTCGTCCTTTTGGGGGAACTCCTCATTGTAAGCCAATCCAAGATGATTTCTCAATTCCGATGAGATGTTAGGTCCATCCCTAAATATGCAGTCTAGGTAATGACTTAATGAAAAAGTATCTTTAATCATGACAACAGCAGAACTACATCCATCATCTACTGGTTTTAGAATAAATGGAAATGAAAATTCTGATGTAATGGATGTTAATATTTGGTTGTGGTCCTCTTTATATTGATTTTTTGTCCAAATCTTTTGTTTGGTTACAGGGAAGCCATTTTCCTTTAAGATTTGCAGCGTGTTGTACTTATGAATGGTAACTTCAGATGATGATGAAGGTGAACCGTTAAATGGAATTCCGACTTTTGACAGACTCTTTTGAATGGTACCGTCTTCCCCAGGGCGACCATGAAGTGCGATAAAGGCAGCATCAACTATTTCAGCCAGTTCTTCAAATGAAGTAAATTTAGGCTCAGTTACATTATTAGGAGATGAGTATTTGCTCATAATTGTGGAACAATCAGAACGTATTTCATGTATAACTGGATGCGTATTAAATGATAGGATTTTATCTCGTATATCGTCAGCATTATCCTTTAATAAAAGACTAATGGGAATTTGATAAAGCTCATCTCCATTGGTGCCTTTTTTAAGGAAATAGGGTATGGGTAGATACTTATCACTGCTTGCTAGTTTTTCATAAATATTGCGACCACTTTCTACGGAAATATGACGTTCGAAAGAATAACCACCAAGAATAACTGCCACATTTTTTTTGTCCGAATTCGGCTGATTCAATTGGGATAGTTTTGCATCGATACGCTCAATAAGGTCATCAATATTTCGTTGGTAATAGAGAAGCTCTTTTTTTCTCTCAACGAGGGATGTACGAATAATGTAGCTTAAAAACTGTGATGGATCTAGACCTATTTCTGCGGCTTGATGGAAGAAGAAAGAACTAGGCATCATTCCAGAAGTAGTATTTGGATCGTTCAGCAGTATTTTCTCATTTGGGGTGAAGAAGCCATCAATTCTTGCATAGGTATGAAAAGAAAGAAACTCAAACAGTTTTTCACATTCCTTTCGAATATTATTAATTTGTTCTCTTGGTAAATCAATTGGTGTGATTTTACGAGAAAGTCCAGGCAAGTATTTTGATTTGTAATCGTATAATTGACCTTGTTTGCGAATCTCTGTAGGAGGCAAAGCAATTGCTTTACCTTCTTCATTTCGGATAACTATGCAAGAAAATTCTTTTCCTTCAATAAATGATTCAAAGATTACGGTATGCTCTTGGTGGTAGCTCTCGAGTTTTATTGAAGAAGCACCATTTGCAAAATTCTCTTCTAGATAGTCCAATAGTGCTTCGGGATGATAGATGGTAGTCTTACCAGATTTAATCGGAAAACCTAAACCACTTCTTAAATCTGAAAGGTCTTTTACAAGGTTGACTTTATTGAGATCATTCAATGATTGCCAATCCTGCTTATTTATGATTTGAATAAAGAATGCCTTATTCAATTGTTTGGTAAATTCCTCAAAGGTAGGGTCGTGTAAGATAGATACACCAATAGAAGATCCTTGATTGGCTGGACGGATAACGAAAGATGTTCCAATCTCATTTAATATTCTTGCATACAATGATCCCAGCTCAATCGTGGAATAATCGGATCGATGGAGCTTAAGGATTTTTGGGCAGGCGAATCCTGCCTTACTCATTAGGTTCTTTTGGATGTCCTTGTTCATACCTATGGCACAAGGAAGAAGTCCACTACCCGTGTAAGGAATTTGGAGACCATCCAATATTCCTTGAATTTGTCCATCTTCACCGTACTCGCCGTGCAATGCGAGAAAGGCTATATCAATTTCTTGATTAAGGTGTTCAAAATCTATTTTTTGACCCACATTTTGGATGATATCATCGTATTGATCCGTAGATAAATCTTTAATGCTTTCCAGATATATCTGGAAATTATTCTTAGAAGTGGGAATGTGACTGACTGGAGGATAAAAATCTCGAATGGTTCCTTTATAGATGTAGGACCAGTCCAGTTTAATCAAGGTTTTGTTGCTATCTACAAAAATTGGAATCGCTTCAAAAATGGATTTGTTCAGATTATCATAAACTGTTCTTCCACCTGCAAAAGAAATCTCTCTTTCTCTTGAGGGGCCTCCAAAAAATATTCCGACTTTAATTTTACTCATGTTTTCTTATTCTACAGGGAGCAAAGTTATTAAAAATAGAAAAATTGATAATATGTATCATAATATCCTTTTCTAATAACACTAACGAGTTTGAGATGTTTGTTCATTGTGCAATGTTCCAATTACATATTGAAGTAATTTTAATAGTATAGTGTGTAAATCTAAACATGCTTCTACAATTGATTTCGCATGAGGTGTAATTGGTTTTCTTTTTTTAAGGGCAATTTGTTTTGATGGAGTGTGTTGTTGTTTGTATTGCGCATGTGTTCTTGCAAAGTTGAATATTTGTCACATCTCATTATGTTAGGAATTTAATATTGGAAATTATTAAACAGTAGGTTTATAGATTGGTTTTGGAATGTACTGTAGGAGGGTGTATTAAGTGGATGATATTTTCTTCTAATCCTATTTTCAAAGATTATATTTGCGGGGTAAAAATATAAATAGATCTTATGGTTGCATTAATTGTTCTAGTCTTTATCGTTGGATATTTGGCTATTGTTTTAGAACACCCTTTAAAATTGGATAAAACGGTCCCTTCCTTGATTATGGGTGCATTGATTTGGGCATGTCTGGCAGTTGGATTTCATATGGGCTTGTTGGATGTAATTGATGGACACAATCATTTATTTAGTTTTGCTGGAGGTCCAAATGAGGCTGGTGAGGAAGGATTTCAAGGTACGCTCTTACACCATTTGGGAAAAACAGCGGAAATCTTGGTATTCTTGATTGGAGCAATGACGATAGTTGAAATCATAGATTTGCACCGTGGATTTGATGTGCTGAAAGGTTGGGTTAAGACCAGAAGTAAGAAAAAGTTATTATGGATCATTGGTATTTTGGCCTTTATATTATCTGCTATTATAGATAACTTGACGGCAACTATTGTCTTGGTTACTTTACTTCGTAAAATCATAACGGATAGAAACGATCGAATATGGTTTGCATCATTAGTAGTTGTAGCCGCCAATGCAGGTGGTGCATGGTCTCCAATTGGTGATGTTACTACAACAATGTTATGGATTGGTAAAAAAGTTACAACGGTTGGATTGATTCAATGGATTGTTATTCCTGCCATAGTGTGTTTCGTGGTTCCATTTTATATCGCTTCTTTTTTAAAACCATTTCAAGGCGAAATATCTGTTCATGCAGATATAGATGAAGAGTCTAGTAGGTTATTAAGTAGTCGAACCATGTTGTTCTTGGGATTAGGAGGAATCGTATTTGTACCAATATTTAAGACAATTACTCATCTTCCACCGTATTTAGGTATGATGTTAAGTATGGGTGTAGTTTGGCTTGTTTCAGAGTATATCCACCCAGAAGAAGATTTTACAGACGAGAGGAAGCACTTATATTCTGCTCATAAGGCATTATCAAGGATTGAGATGTCTTCAATATTGTTCTTCTTAGGTATTTTGATGGCTGTAGCGGGATTAGAATCTCTAGTGGTAGAAGGAGTTGGCACATTAAGATATTTGGCAGAAGGATTAGAAAGTGCTATTCCAAATCAAGATGTTGTAATTATGTTGCTTGGAGTTGGATCAGCAATAATCGATAATGTACCTCTTGTTGCAGCATCTATGGGAATGTACACTGAACCAATGGATGCTAAGCTGTGGCACTTTATAGCTTATGCTGCTGGTACTGGTGGTAGTATGTTGATCATTGGATCAGCTGCCGGTGTAGCCGCTATGGGAATGGAAAAAATTGATTTCATTTGGTATTTGAAAAAGATTACTTGGCTAGCCGCAGTAGGTTTTGTTGCTGGTTCAATAGCTTTCCTTGGTATGGGAATGTTCTTGGTGTAATTAGAAAGTTATATGTCCCGTCCTAAAATAGTGTTACGGGTTTAAAAATACTATTAATGAAGAGGCTGTCTCAAAGCGAGGCAGCCTCTTTGTATTAGAAAGAATCGTTAGATTGTTTGGTGTTAGATTCGACTCTTTCAAGATGAATTAAAGTCCTTTATCAAGTTTAATCTGAGATTAAAAATCTTTCAGGCATGAGCAGGGGACGGAACTTTGTTCTCCTACTCCTTGAAGAATCCATTGTCCACTAAAGTCATTGCCATTATGCTCTTGATGAAAAGTAAATCGTTGATAGAAGCACTCTCCATTTCGATTTGCAGCTACGCTTGCACCAATAGTTCTTCCTGTAATTATACCACTAATAGGATGTCTTTTTATCGTAAAATCGTTGGTGTTAATTACAGCCTTAATATGTTTTTCTTTCCAACCTTTATTCTTTGTAGCCTGCAACAGCTTGTTTTCTAGATCTTTATTTATCATCTTTGGTTTTGGCATACAAGAAGGATAGTCTTTCAAGGTTTCATTGTTAAATGATGACAGGTCAGCTCCTTGAAAACTTAAGTTGATGCTTCCCTCTGCCATTTTTTCTCCTTTTGACTCAGATTTACTATTGTAGATATAGCTGACCAGTTTAAGGTTTTTGATTCCACTTAACTGACCTTGATATTCTCCTAGACAATGGACCATGACATCACTATATATGTGCCCTCGAACAGAAGGGCGATCTTGTGTGGATACATCTGCCCAAGTCGTATACCAAGTAATCACATTCTCTTTATTGGAGTTTGAATAATCCACATAGTCGCAAATCATATTGTTGTCAATAAACACTTCGTATAGTAGGGCTGCATTTTTGTATGCCTTACCCTTAAATGAATTTTTGTATGCAGACTCCATCGTTTGATTCCAGTATTGTCTTAAGAATAGAGGTTGTGAGAGGTTGGTCGATTCGATGAAAAGGCTTTCATCTTCATTTTTAAATGGTATCCTCTCTTGGCTAAATACGATTTTACCTGTAAATTTTTCGTGTGTTGAATTGATGGCCATTTTGTTTTTTTGTTTGTTGACCTTCCATTCTAATTTTTGAGATATACTTTGCGCATTTATACATGGTAATATTGTAAATAGAATAATTGTCGTTTTGATGAGATGTTTCATAAGTTATTTTTTTATGGTTGTTGTTAGTTGATTTACTAATTGTTTAAGTTGAGAAATTTCTTCTTTTAGATGATTTATGTCCTCTTCTTGTTTTTGTATAATTTCTTGTTGTTCTTGAATTGCCTTGACTGTGAGAGGAATCATTTCTACATAGTTTACAGCCATATGATCCGCATCCTGCATGGTCCATTTTCCTGAGTTTGGGTCGTACTTTTTTTCCTTAGTCATTACTAGATCTGGAAAGATCCTTTGAATATCTTGTGCCATGAATCCAATGTGCACATTATCCGAATCACGAGAGAAGGACTCTTTGTATTGATATTGATAAGTTTGAATGTTTAAAACGTCATCCAAAATACTTGGTAGGACTTTTATATTCTTTTTTAACCTTCTATCTGACCATGTAATGAAATTTTCTGATATCACATTGGTCCAATGCTTAAATGCATTGTTTGCTCCACAATCTAAACCTAAAGTAGAAGGCACAATGTCTAGATCTGATCGAATCCACCCATCGGTTGACGACAGATTTACACCAGGACCCAAGGTGAGCTTTTTACCAGGTCCATTAACCCGTAACCCATCATTAAGAAATACTTCACCTGAAGCACTAATGTCATTTACTACCAATGCATTCGTAATGTTTACCAATCCATGAACGTCTAATTCGTAGTTTGGCGATGTAGTCCCAATACCTACATTACCTCCAATGTAAGTAATGTGTGGGCTAGTTGGACCTGTGTAAAGCCATTTTGGTGAAGGAATAATAGGACCCAAATCAACTTCATTCGCATCTTGAGATAAACTTAGTTTTGTTCCTGATAAGGATAGAGATTGCAGCTCATTTTGATCATCTGAGTCGGGAAGAATGATTTCATTTCCTGAAGAAATTTTTAAAGATGGTCCTGTAAGAGTCAAAATTTGAAATTCATTTGTTGGGTCGGAATCTGCATCCTGATTGGGAATTTGTACCGTATTTCCATTACTAATGGTTAATGAATTGCCTGTAATGGATAGGTTTTGAATTTCATTATTGGGATCGGAGTCATCGTCTTTGAATTCATCGGTAAAGGAGCCGCCATTATTGGAAAGAGTCACGACGTTGCCCGACTTCGATAATACTTGAATTTCATTATTGGGATCGGAATCGTCATCATTGACTTCATCAGTAAAGGAGCCGCCATTATTGGAAAGAGTCACGATGTTACCTGACTTCGATAGTACTTGGATTTCATTATTGGGATCAGAATCGTCGTCATTAACTTCATCAGTAAAGGAGCCGCCATTATTGGAAAGAGTCACGACGTTGCCCGACTTCGATAGTGCTTGGATTTCATTCTTGGGATCAGAATCGTTGTCATTAACTTCATCAGTAAAGGAGCCGCCATTGTT
Source organism: Saprospiraceae bacterium (assembly GCA_965230345.1). GTDB lineage: Bacteria > Bacteroidota > Bacteroidia > Chitinophagales > Saprospiraceae > JADKBO01. The sequence continues at coordinate 335,137 of CBDDKR010000002.1, read as the reverse complement.
GGAAAGAGTAACGATGTTGCCTGACTTCGATAGTACTTGGATTTCATTATTGGGATCGGAATCGTCATCATTGATACCATCTCCAAGGTTAGTAAGACTTACCATTGAAGAGTTACCTGTAGCTCCACTAAGGACCAGGCTGTTTCCTTGGATACTTAAGGTTTGAATTTCGTTTTGATCATCCGCATCTCCGTCTTTAATATTAAAGGAAATCGTCTCTCCAGTGAGCGATAATCCCAAGGTGATTTCGTCTTCATTTTGGGCGATTTCTAATTGTTGGACCTCATTGTTTGGATCGTTATCACTATCGCCATTTCCGCCTGAAGTAGGGAGATTTATAGAGTTCCCGTTCGAAATTGATAATAAATTTCCATTAATACTTAAGGTTTGGATTTCATTGGTTGGACTTTCATCGATAGTAGAGATACCAATAAGACTTTTAGCCTGTTCGGCTACTTTAGCAAATGGAACACTACTAAGTTTATTCTCTGTGGTAATTGTTCCTATTGATGTGGAAATGCTTGCTTTTAGAACATAATCAATGTCATTACTAAAATCAATATTGTCCATAGGAATGGCAATGGTAAATGCACCCAAATTAGAAGTCTTGGTGTCTGAAGTAAATATGAATTGTGGATCGTTAATGAATATGGTGACCGTAATATTTTCATCAGCAAGTGGTTCTCCACTATCATTGAGGACTACACCTTGATAGTTAAAATAAGATTGTCCATGGGAAATATGTGAACCCACTATTAGGATAATAGCCAAGATGTATTTAAGAATTGCTTTCATGATTCAAAAACTGTTAGTTTAAATTTTATTGATTTGGAATGTAAATTGGTTTCGATCTATAAGTATTTTTAAAATGTAGAGTCCAGGGCGTAAGTTTTCCATAGGTAGTGAGGTGTGATATGAATGATTAATTGTGTTATACACCAGTTTCCCATTCATGTCAAATAATTTATAATGAGCATTTTGTTCCATAGGAAGATCAATGTATAATTCGTGATTGGTTGGATTGGGGTAAACCTTTGCCAACGAATCGTGATCTTCTACTGCAACGTTGGTCAATGGAATGATCTGTAGGATACCAATGTTGCCCTTGATATCTTCTTCAATTATGGGCGCTATAACAGTTTGTCCTAAGGAATAATCTAGGTGTATTAGTTCATTTTTTGATCCTCCAGCGGTAACTATACCGTGAGTGATCAAGCTGGCTTGAGCCAGTAAACCGGTATTAAGCAAAAGGATAATTATCGTGACGTGTATTTTCATATTTTTTAGAATAAGTTTGATTGAAAGAGTATGTTTTACTCTATTCATGGGAGGTTGATGTGTTGTCCTTGATTAGATTTTTTAGTGTGACAAGTAAGGTTTGCGCTTCGCAGATTTTATGTTGAAAATCTTTAAGTTCTTTTTGCTGTTCTTGAACCGCTTTTACCAAAGGCACGACAAATTCAGCGTAGGAGATTTGATACAATTCATCATCGGAAGAAGGAGATTTTAATCCACTGAAAGAATAACCTAGTTCATGCATTGCATTTTCAACTTCTTGTGCTAAAAATCCATTTCTAACCTCAGGTGTACTTATATCGGAAGAAGATTTAATACCTGAATTTTGGAACATAAGGTTTTGTTTCTCGGTATTAATAGAATAAGACACTGGGCGAAGTGATTCAATAAATTCGAGACCGAAAATATCTTCTTGAACATCGGCTTTTATCCTCATATCGGAGTAGGTAGTGAATGGGACTTGGCCGCTTATATCGGTTATACTAGAATTGCCTAAATAGATCTTGTTTTCTTGAAAAGCATTGACGTTGTTGCCAATTGCGAGAATATTCTGAACGTTATTTATGGCCAGAGCAATATTGTTTCCTAATATGGTAAGTGTTGATCCAAGATGTGGATTTGCATTGCTGATGTTGTTGGTCCCAATTATAGTATTGCTTGATTGAGCGGTGTAAAACTGCACATTGTTTTGACCTAAAATGGTGTTTTTATGACCAGATAAGTTTTCTCTTGCAGAAGTGCCAATTACTACATTATTAGAGCCGCTTGTGGTTTCCTCTAATGCGTAGATTCCTATACCAATGTTATCATTTCCTGATTGATTATTGAAAAGAGAGCGATAGCCTATAGCAAGGTTTTGTTCACCTGAGGAAAGTTTGTTGATGGTCTCTACTCCAATTCCAATGTTGTTGACGCTGGTGCATGTATTTTCATATATAGTGTTGGCTCCAAGGCCTATATTTCCGGATCCTTCATTCTTTTCAAGAGATCTATGACCAATTCCGATGTTGTCGTGATTGATGTTGTTGGAAAGAGCATATCGTCCGATAGCGATGTTTCGAACACCTGCCAAGTTTTGATTCAAAGCAAATGTTCCTATACCAATATTACTTTGACCTGTTTCATTAATGGTCAAAGAAGAATTGCCAATTCCAATGTTTTTATAACCTGAAGTGTTTTCATTTAGGACATTATACCCGATGGAGATTTGAAATTGACCATTATAGTTTTTCATACTTCCTCCAAGTGCAATATTAAAATTGTTGTTTAGGTTATTTCTAAGAGCATCCTTACCAAAGGCAATATTGTAATCACCAGTTGTATGATCTTCTAGACACCTCCAACCGAATGCAATGTTACCATAACCAGAAGAGTTATTTTGTAAACATTGATGACCCACGGCAATGTTAAAAGAACCAGGTGAATTGAATAATGCTTGTCGACCAAAACTAATATTGTCGTCATTTAGGGCATTTATTCCTGATTGATATCCTACTGCAATATTGTTATGACCAGATTGAATGTTGGTTAATGTATATATACCTAAGCTGGTATTATTGTTTCCTTCGGTATTGCTGATTAGAGTGCTGTATCCACATCCTGTATTATATTTTCCTGACTGATTGTCTGCAAATGAAAGAGCACCAACAACAGTGTTAGCATTACTGTATCCATTGTCATTTTGCCCATTATTTATACCAATAAAAATTGATGATCCATCATCGGGATCGGATTTGCAATCTGTTAAATTGTCCAGGCTAGGTTTAATGTTTAATTTTTTCCAATTGGAATTCGAATAATAATAGAATCCTTCATTCTCATCCACTTGGAAGATTAGGAGCCCCTCTGTTAAAGGAGATATATGATCTTTTTGCAACTTCGTAAGTTGAGGTATCAATATTCCGGTGCTGTCCGAATGGATTTCGAGGATGGAAGATGGATGTGGTGACGTGGTATTTATCCCATATTGTGCATAGGAGCTTATACATAGAATTATACCCAATAGACTTAGAATGAATTTAGTTTTCATGCGTTATTCTTGATTAAGGGTTTGTTGGATAGCCTTGATTTCTGAAAGAATATCAGTCAATTGAAGCTCATAATCTTGTAGTAATGCTTGTTGTTCTTGTACTGCCTTAACAAGAGGGACAACAAACTCAGCATAAGATAGACCGTAAAGATCATTACTGTTTTTAGGTTTTTTTATTCCACTAAAATCATATCCAGCTTGTTGAGCTGCTTCTTCTACTTCTTGAGCTATAAACCCATTAAATCGCAGCAATTCAATCTCGTATTTTGTCCTGTGATTGAGGCTGTCTTGGATCCCAAGTATTTCGTTTTGCTTGTCTACGTCAAAGCGATAGGAAACAGGTCTCAGTTTTTCGATAAAAGCAATTCCTTTGATGTCTTCTTTGATATCTTCTTTAATTCTTTGGTCAGAATAGGTTGTAAATGGAACTTGTCCACTTATTTGAACTACTGATGCATTCCCAAGATGGATTTGGTTGGACCCACTTATTGATGTATTATATCCTAGGGCAACGGAATTTTCAAAATCCGTTCCGGATGGAAAAGCATTTTGTCCTATTGCGATATTATTATTTCCAATACCGTTAGATGAAAGAGCATTGTATCCTATAGCAATATTATGATCTCCTGAAGTGTTGCTTTTGAGTGCAGAAGACCCAATGGAACAATTATTTGAACCCGTAGTATTGGCTACTAGTGAAGAAATTCCAACTGCAACATTTTCGTGACCGGTCGTGTTTACAAATAATGAAAAAGCGCCGATAGCCACATTAGCACTACCATTGTCATTTCGAAACATTGCATTTGCTCCTAGAGCCACATTATGTGATCCTTGAAGGGAAAAATATAGAGATCGATCACCAACTGCTATGTTGTTTGACCCTGTGGTATTTTCTCTAAGTGCATTGGTTCCGACTGCAACATTACGATTACCAATGGTGTTTCTATAGAGCGCATTTTGTCCTACACCTAAGTTTAGGTCTCCAGTGGTGTTGCTATACAATGATGTAGACCCGATGGCCGTATTGGAATCACCGCCAATATTTTGAGCAAGCGATTGGCTTCCTATTGCTACATTGTATTTGCCTGTTGTATTATCAACTAGACTTTCGGTTCCTATTCCAATGTTATAATCCCCAGAGGTATTGCTGGTCAAAGCTTCTTTTCCAATGGCTACATTTTCATCTCCTATGAAATTGTTCGTTAAGGCCTTAAATCCAATAGCAACATTACTGATTCCAGTGGTGTTTTCTTTTAGGGTATGAAAACCTACTGCAAGGTTGTTATGACCAGATTGGTTATCATGTAGTGCTTCCTTTCCTATAGCCACATTGTTACTACCATTAATGTTGGAATAAAGTGATTTTGTCCCAATTGCTAGATTGTTATTTCCATTGATATTAGAATAGAGTGCTTCACTTCCGAGTGCATTGTTGCTGTTTCCGCTGAGGTTGGAATATAAACTTCGATACCCAATAGCATTATTATTGTATCCAGTAATATTAGCAAATAGAGTCTCTGTTCCTAAAGCAGAATTGGAATGCCCAGAATTATTGGATTTCATGCTTCGGTATCCGATAGCAGTATTTCCGCTCCCAGAAATGTTGGAATTCATTGCTTGAAATCCAACTCCTACATTACGTCGGTTTTGACTGTCATCATTTGATCCAGCACCGATTCCTAAGAAAACAGATGAACCATCGTTGGTTCCATCGTTGTCTGATCTGCCATCGGTTAAGTCATCTATTTTGTTGTTGACATAGCTAGGGTCAATGATGCTTTCCCACTGACTACCGTTGTAGAAATAGAAGCCAGTTATGCCATCCGTTTGATATATCATAAGACTGGTAGCAGGATTTATAATGGCTTGTTTTTGCAATTCGGTCATTCTTGGAATGAGTAATCCTTTTTCGTTTGAATGAAGGTGTAGTACTGCAGAAGAATCAGGGTTAAGAATTCCAATGCCTATTTGACCATTGGATGAGGTAGTTAATGAAATTGAAATAAAGCATGTGATAATGATCCAACATACTTTAGAAATTCCAGAATTGGTTTGAGAAATTTTAATAAATGAAGCCATAATACTGCATTGATTTTTATCAGAATTTGTCCGACAAATATCAAGCATGAAGAAAATGTATTCTATACCCTGAGGAGTAGAATACGGATCAATAACTTAAACTACCCGAAAGGGTGGGGTCGTGTAATGTGTTGTTGTTTAGCGTGTTACGGCTTTAAGGGCTTGTATCCGATTTGAAACGTCCAATTTGAGATATACATTTTTTAGGTGGAACTTTATGGTGTTTATGGATAGGAATAACTTAGTAGCAATCTCTTTATTAGAGAGTCCATTGTATGTCTCTACCAAGATTTCGTATTCACGAACAGTGAGATGGGTTTGTAACATGCTGTTCACTTCGTCATGGGAAAGAAGATGATTTGCATTTAGTTCTTGATCGGCCAATTGTACCGATACGATGGCTTGAATATCGTCAATTTCCTTTTGCTGTTGTCGGATCTTTGCCTCTTTTTCTTTCAATTTAAGTTTATATCTGTTGGATATTATTTTGGCAATCAAGCCAGCCATTAATAGAAGTAATACAGAAAGTATAGCCAACCAAATACGTTGATTGCGTAAGTTTTTGATTTTTAGTGAGTTTATGGCATTCTTGTCTTCTAAAGATTGAATTTCCATAATTTGTTTTTCGTATTTGTACTGAGCATTGATTTCTTCTATGGCTTTAGAGTTTTCCTTTTTAATGATTTGGTCTTGAATCAAGATCAAGTCTTCAGCAAGGAGGGACGCTTTTTTATAATTTCCTTGAAGCTTGGATACTTCAATGAGTCCTTTAATGGCTACTTTTTGTTTTAGTAAGATACTGTGTTTTTTACTTACCTCAAGAGCTTCGTTAAAGTGATGCTTGGCATCATTTAGTTGATTTAGTTTAGTAAGAATCTGCCCTTTGCTATTGAAAACATTGGCTACCATAATTGGGGCTATCTTGTCGTTGATTAATCCAAGAGCATTGTTGATGTGATCATTGCCTTCTTTGTATTTCTTTTCTTGCATACTTACTTCGCTTAATGAAAGTAAAGTATTGATCATTTGCAGTGTATCAGATGTTTCTTTATTGATTTTATAGGATTGAGCAAATACTTTTTTTGCCTTATCGATCTGATCATTCTTTAGATACGCGTATCCTAAATTAGTGAGAATAATGGACTCCAAATTATTAGAAATATCGATACGTTCCGCTAACATAAGGGCGTCTTCATAGTAAGAAATGGCTTTTAAGGATTGATTATTCCTGAGGTTAATTTTACCAATGTTGTTTATGACTTTGAGCATTCCTAATGTGTCTCTAAGGCTTTTCTCTACCATCAAACAACTGTCAAAATAGGTTACAGCTTTACCCAAATCTCCCGTATGAAAGAAAGCACCACCAAGATTAGAGTAGTAATCAGCTAGATACGTGGAATCCTTAAGCAATTTAGCATAGGGTAGTCCAAGAGTCAATGCCTTTTTACATTCGTCAAAAAGATTGAGTTCATTGTAGTTATAAGCCGCATAGATGTATCCATATGTTGTTAGACTGTCCAATTTTTGGTCTTTCTTATTAATATCCGTAGCCTTTAAATATGCATTGGTTGAAGGAATTATTTCTCCTGTTAGATAAAGCATATCGCCTTCAAAAAGCCAGGATTGAGCTATTTCTTTAGAGTTTTTCTCCTGAGTAGCCCATTCTCTGTAGAGATCAATGAATTGTTTGGATTCCTTAGGAATGGAGTCTAATTTGTTCTGAATTTTTTGTGCTAGTAAAGTATATTTTTGACCTTGTCCTAACCCATTTTTAGTGATTATTAATGAAATAGTTAGGATTAAAAAATAGTGAATATACTGACTCATACTAATGAATAATACAAATGGATTTGGTACTTGAACGATGTACAAAGTAAGTAAAATGGTGTTAATAACAGAATCATTTTTCTTGAAAAATAGAAGTGCATTATGATGAGTTGCTTAACCCTTTGATCCTTAGAGGCATTGCGAAAATGGAGTGTTTTAACTAAGAAGTGATTTATGAACTTCGAAAAGATACATCTTACAAATCAATCATATTCAAATGATTTTGACATGCGTTTTTAATCACTTCTAAACCTGTTTTGCGAAGTCTAGAATATTTATTTAAAAAAAATCCAATGGAGTTGTCCAATACCAAATAATTGAGTCGTCCTGTTTATGATAATTATGAGATGATTCTAAAGAAATGTTGAATGTATTCGTAAATTACCCAATACTAATTGCTTCATCAATTATTTGAATCACTCAATTTTAACGAATTAAAATTAATACAATTATGAAAGATTTTATGATGCTTTTTCACAGTGAACCCAACCCAAATTATCAACCAACACCTGAAGAAATTCAAGTAGAGATAAAAAAGTGGCAAGATTGGATTGGAGGAATTGCAGCTCAAGGAAAACTTAAGTCTACAGATGCATTAGGATATATGGGAAAAACCTTGCATAGTGATGGAAATGTTACGGATGGACCTTATGCAGAATTGAAAGAAGTAGTAGGAGGATATTTGATTTGTAGTTCAGAAACTATTGATGAAGCTTTAGCATTAGCAAATGGTTGCCCGATTTTAGAGGTTGGAGGAAAGGTTGAAGTTCGTGATGTTATGGTGTTTGATAATTGATGCTTGTAGCTCATGTCTGATATCGATGTAATGATCGTTTTATTTACGAAATTGGGAATAATGCAGGCATGTTATAGTTAAGATATGAACCATCAAACCGAAATATCTTTATTGTTTAAATCAGAGTACAGTAATTTAGTTGCTGTACTCTGTCGCTATTACGGTGTGCAAAGTATTGAGATAGCTGAGGATATTGTGAGTGATACCTTTGTACAAGCCATGAAATCTTGGTCTCATCATGCGATACCAGACCGACCTAAGGCATGGTTGCGAAAAGTCGCTCTAAATAAGATAAAGGACCAATATCGCAGGAGTAAAATATTTGAAGAAAAGGTAATGCCTAATATTTCTATGTATGATTTATCTACGGAGGAAACCATATGTGATGAAATAGTAGAAGATAGTCAACTCAAAATGATGTTTGTCGTCTGTCATTCAAGTCTAAATCAAGATGCTCAAATGTGTCTTGCCTTAAGATTACTTTGTGGATTTAGTATTGATGAAATATCAATTGCTTTACTTTCGAATAAGGAAACCATCAATAAGAAGCTTTACCGTGCAAAGAAGAAACTAAAAGAAGATCATTCATTTTTGAATGACTTGGATATGAAAGATTATTGCAATCGATTGGATAATGTATTGCACATTCTATACTTATTGTTTAATGAAGGGTACTACAGCAGTATATCTCAGAAAAGCATAAGAGAAGATCTTTGTTGGGAAGCGATGCGATTATTGTTGCTTTTGGAAAAACAAAAAGAATTTACCCAATCTAAAATCCATGCTCTTTTGGCGTTGATGTGTTTTCATGTTTCTAGGTTTGAAGCAAGGCTAAATGGTGTTGGAGATTATGTTCTTCTAGAAGATCAAGACCGTTCGCTTTGGAATTTTCAACTGATTCATAAGGGCAAGAAGTATTTGTCGTTATCGATAGACAATGAAGTAAAATCTAAGTACCATTTGGAAGCTGCTGTAGCATATTGGCATACAACGGACGCTGAAGGCAAATGGAATAATATTCTGCAATTGTATAATAAGCTTCTCACCATAGAGTACTCTCCAATTATTGCATTGAATCGCACGTATGCTCTTGCCAGAGCCAATTCTGTAGATCAAGCTTTGGAAGAAGCCATAAAATTGGCATTAGAAGATAATCATTTATATCTTTCGTTGTTAGCCGAACTATACAGGATGAAGGGTGACCTTGTAAGTGAAAAGAATTATTTGGAATTGGCTTATACAAAAGCAAGAAAAGAAAGCGAACGTAATTTGTTGAAGAAGAAGATTCATCAATCTCAAGACCAATAAAAAGCTAAGTGTTTGCGGTGACTAATGATAGAATTCAGTCTTTAGCACATGGTATATTTATGTATTGGTCAATTTCAATTTTAGTCCTATTCTTTCGTATAAATCTTACAATTGCCTGAATACCGAGGCTATTTGTTAGTAGACAGATTTTGTTATCCTACACATTTACATATTTTTGCATGATATATTGATCAATTTTAGAAATACAATTATAGAATAATGAGAAAATTAACATATATCTTATGCTTGTTTGCTTTGGTTTCCATGTTTTCTTGTGAACAAGGGCCTCGAATGGTTCAATTGGATACAGAATATGGTACGATGAAGATTGAGTTGTATGATTCAACTCCACAGCACAGAGATAATTTCATCAAACTGGCATCTGAAGGTTTTTACGATGATCTATTGTTCCATAGAGTAATCAATGGGTTTATGATTCAAGGTGGAGACCCAGAAAGTAAAAATGCATCCTCTTCAAAACGATTGGGAGGAGGAGGCCCAGGATATTTGATACCCGCAGAAATTGGGTCACCTCATTTCAAAGGAACATTAGCAGCTGCTAGAACTGGAGGGCCAATGAATCCTGAAAAAGAATCGTCTGGATCTCAGTTTTATATTGTACAAGGTAATGCTGTTGATGATACGAGACTTGATCAAATCGAAAGACAAAAGGGAGTTACGTACAATGAAACACAACGTAAAAAGTATAAAGAAATGGGCGGTACACCTATGCTGGATATGGATTATACTGTTTTTGGTGAGGTTGTTGAAGGACTTGATGTGATTGATAAAATTGCAGCAGTGAAAACGGCTCCTGGAGATCGACCGGTGGAAGATGTTAAAATGAAAATTAAAGTAATTAGATAAGGAGTCACTTCTAAAAGATTGGAAGTAATTTCAAATAAAAATAATCATATGAATAGTTCGATCAAGTCTATTTCGGCTTATTTATTTATTGCAATATTTGCGATTTCATGCTCGAGGCCAATGGCTGAGTTTAGTATGAGTTCTGAATCGTATAAGGCACCAGCTACGATTAAGTTTAATAACGAGTCAAAAAAAGCAGAGACCTATACTTGGGAGTTTGGGGATGGAAACAACTCTGAAGATTTATCTCCAGAGCATAAGTTCTATTTATCTGGAAAATATGAGGTTAAACTCAAGGCCAGAAAAGGGAAAAAAGTGAGTGAAAAGATTCACGAAGTTGTGATTAATGCTCCAGATCGATGTTTAGTCGAAATGAAGACGTCTATGGGTACGATGTTGATTCAATTGTATGATGATACACCGTTACATAGGGACAATTTTTTAAAATTGGCAGAATCTGGCTACTACAAAGATTTATTATTTCATAGAGTGATTAATGGGTTTATGGTGCAAGGTGGAGATCCTAAGAGTAGGGGTGTTGGACCTAATCAAAGACTTGGTTCTGGAGGCCCTGGATATCAGATTGATGCTGAGTTTAAAAAAGATCTTTTTCATATAAAAGGTGCATTGGCTGCTGCAAGGACAGGTGGGCCTTCGAATCCTAAGAAAAGGTCGTCTGGGTCTCAATTTTATATTGTTCAAGGAAAGCCAGTAAGTGAAGATCAACTAAAGGTGATGGAAGCTCAAAAAGGTATTGTATATGATGATGAGAGTAGAGAGATTTTGATGAATCAAGGAGGGACGCCATTTTTGGATCAAGAGTATACCGTATTTGGACAGGTAATTGAAGGATTAGAAATCGTCGATAAAATTGCTGGAGTTCCTACCAGTGGTGCTGATCGGCCCAAAGAAGATGTCAAGATACTAGATGTTAAAGTGATCAAATAGTTGAATTCGTTTGTTTAATATGAAATCTGTATTGGGGATTGATGTCGGTGGTACAAGCATTAAAGGTGCCGTTGTGGATGTGTCTACTGGAAATCTGATAACGGATAAGGTACGATTAAAGACATCCGCTATCCCAACTCCAGAGAGTATTACCATTCAACTTGCAGATATTGTTAAAAGGTTAAATTATAACGGAGAATCAATTGGTATAGGATTTCCTGCATTTATTGAAGGGAAAAAAAGCAAGACCGCGGCCAATATTGATGACTCATGGATAGAGTTTCCATTGGTTGATCACCTCAAGAATGAATTGGGTCGTGATGTGTACGTGGTAAATGATGCAGATGCAGCGGCATTGGCAGAAATTACTCATGGAGGTCAGATCATAAGTAAAGGATTAACCATTTTTCTAACCATTGGAACGGGTGTTGGATCTACATTTTTTTATGATGGGGTCTTGATACCAAGCACTGAGTTGGGGCATATTCAATACAAGGATTCTATTGCAGAGGATTACATTTCGAATAGAGCAAGGTTAGAATTAAATCTTTCTTGGGCAGATTGGATTAAGGAATTGAAGTCATTTCTGAAGTATCTTGAAGTAGTGTTCCATCCTCAGCAATTTGTTATTGGAGGAGGGCTAAGTATTAAACTTGAAGAGTGTCGAGATGAATTGAATTTGGATACCCATTGGGGAACAGCGCAATTCTTCAATAATGCTGGAATTATTGGTGCGGCGATGGCTGCGGATAAGAGAATTATATTATAAGAAGAAATGCAGACTTACAATATAAAAATTCAACAATTCGAAGGACCTTTTGATCTTCTTCTCTTCTTTATTCAAAGGGATGAGTTAGACATCAATGATATTCCAATAGCTAAAATAACTCAGGACTTTTTAGAACACATTAGGCTACTTGAAAACCTAAATATAGATGTTGCGAGTGAGTTCATACTAGTAGCATCTACTTTAATGAGAATTAAAACTAAGATGTTGATTCCTAGGAAGGAATTGGATGCTGAGGGTAATGAAATCGATCCTCGTGCTGAATTGGCGGAGCGACTTCTTGAATATAAAAGATATAAGGATGTCATAGAAAATCTTAAGGATCTTGAAGATGATCGAAGTCAGAGGTTTTTTAGAGGTAATGTTACGACAGAACTCAAGGCCATAGCAAATAAGACACTTGTTGATGTAGAGTTAGAGTCATTGAGTTTGTATAAATTGATGACGACTTTTCAAAAATTGATGGATCAGTTTGAGTACAGGAAAAACAAACCTGTTCATCGAATTATTCAATACAATTATACCATTCAAGAGCAACAGCACTTTATCCTTTCTAAATTCAAGAAAGGATCAAAAACGGAATTTAGAAACCTATTTAAAAGCTTGGAAAATAGAATCCATGCTATCATTACCTTTATAGCCCTATTAGAATTACTCAATCTTCAGAAGGTAGACATCACTCAAGGAGATGGTGTCAATAATTTTTGGATTGAGGTGGTTTAAGCCCAAATTAGTATTCAGGGGTTAAAATACTAACCCTTATAAGTTATCCATTTAGCTATTTCCTTAAAACTTACTTTCTTACCATACATAAAGATACCGACTCTATAGATTCTACCAGCCAACCAAGTTACCAAAACAATTCCTATAATCAATGTTAATATGGACACTAGAACTTGCCACATGGGAGGATCAAATGGTAATCTCGCAGGCATTATAATTGGAGAAGTAAGTGGAAATATGGACCCAAACATTGCGATTGGTCCATCTGGATCATTAAATACACTAGGTATCATAACGAAAGCCAAAATCACAGGAATTACAATAGGTAGAGTCAATTGTTGACCTTCTCCAATGTCATCCCCAATGGCACTTCCTACTGCTGCAAACATTGCTGAATATAAGAAGTATCCACCAAAAAAGAATATGACAAAAACTGGAATGATCAACGCCCAATTCATGGATTTTAATTCATGAAATATCTTCTGAATTTCATTTCCATTTTCTTTAATTACCTCCATGGCAGTTGCAGTATTTGGATCAGAGGCAACGCTGTCAATTCCGTATGTTAAATTGATGCCATACATGATTACTGGAATCAAGATCAACCATATGGTAAGTTGAGTTAGACCGACAAGCCCTACTCCAAACACCTTTCCAAGTAGGAGCTGAAATGGCTTTACAGAACTGATCATTACTTCTACGATTCTGTTGATTTTTTCTTCCATAACACTTCGCATTACCATAGTCCCGAAAATGAAAATGACCATATACATCATGAATCCCATGATATAGCTCAGTGCAGTGGCAATAATACTTGAGAACTTGGAAGATTTGTCACCTTTTATGCTTTCATCGGTTTCATTTAAAAGGGCATTTTCAAGTTTAATTTTGATGTCAAGTTTCGCAATTTCGTCTTTGTCAAACTGAGAATTATCGAGTTTATAATCTTTGAATATTGAGCGCATTTTTTTCTCAATATCACTTATGTTATTGATGCTTAATTTATCCTTACTGTAGTAAGACAACTGGTGTGAAGTCAAACTATGATCGTTATAGGGTGGAATATGAATCGCAATATCGTATCCTTTTTCCTGATAATTCTTTTTTAAAGAATCCAGTGGCATAGAAACCATGTTAAACGTGGCAAACGAAGAGGATAAGTCTGCATTACTCAGTATATTACTTTCATCAAGTACTGCGATGTTTTTGGTAGATGATGAAGTTGAGGCAAAGTAACCGGCAATAAAAGATATTAAGCCAATACCCAGTGGAGTTAATAGAGTAACGAGTAAAAAACTCTTTTTCATAACTCTAGTTAGGTATTCTCTTTTTATGATTAGCCATATTTTATCCATGGAACAGTATTTTTTAGTGGTTTTAGAAGAATTTAGGGTTAGCTTACTTGTTTGATGAAAATCTCATTCAGCGAAGGGAGAATTTCATTGTAAGATTTTATGCTAATTCCTTTGTTTATCAAATCGAGGAGTAATTCGTTCGAGTGGTGACCTGATTTAATCTGGAAATTGATTTTAGACTTATCTCTATTCAGTATTTGGTAAGAATCAGAAAAGGACAAATCTGGAATGTCATTGTATGAAGTAATTTCAAATTTATTTTCTTTAAATTTCTCCTTTACAGCTCCAACTTCACCTTCAAGAACGATTTTCCCGTTATTTATAAGCACGATTTGTTGGCATATCTCTTCAACCTGTTCCATACGATGAGTGGAAAAAATGATGGATATTCCTTCTTCGTTTAATTTGTAAATTTCATCCTTTATCAGGTTCGCATTTAGAGGATCGAGCCCTGAAAATGGTTCATCTAAGATCAATAATTTAGGTTTGTGAATTACTGTTGCGATAAACTGAATTTTTTGTTGCATCCCCTTAGAAAGCTCTTCAATCTTTTTGTTCCACCAATCCGAAATGTCAAATTTTTTGAACCAGTGTTTTATTTGATCAGTAGCTTCAGATTTACTTAGGCCTTTAAGTTGAGCTAGATAAAGCAATTGCTCTGCAACCTTCATTTTTTTATACAGTCCTCTTTCCTCGGGCATATAACCAATTTGACTTGGGTGCGTTTGGTTTAACAATTCTCCATCAAAATATACTTCACCTTGGTCTGCACCTGTTATGGTTGTAATTATTCTTATTAAAGATGTTTTACCTGCGCCATTTGGACCGAGTAATCCAAATATGCTTCCCTTTGGAACCTCAAAAGAGACTCCATCAACAGCGCGATGATTGTGGTACTGTTTCAGGACATTGTTTATACTAAGTATGCTCATACTAAGGGATTAATTTTTTGGTTAAATTCGTTTTTGATTTTCGCAATTTCTACTATAAAATTGGGATCTTTTTCTACAGCATTGCCGATTACTATGATATCGGCTCCAGCTTCAAAATTTTCAGAGACTTTATTTGCATTCCTTATTCCACCACCTACAATTACGGGTATGCTTAATTCAGATGAAATGGCTCTGATGATTTTGGAAGGAACAGGTTGATTAGCTCCACTTCCGGCATCTAGATAAATAAGCTTTAATCCTAAATATTGTCCTGCCAGAGCAGTACATAACGCTATTCCTGTTTGGTCGTTTGGGATTGGGTTTGTATTGCTTATGTATTGAACAGCTGTAGATTTGCCACCGTCGATCAACATATATCCAGTTGGAAGTATTTCAAGGTCGGAAGATCTTAACATTGGAGCTGCTATTACATGATTTCCAATCAATAGATCAGGATTTCTTCCAGAGATTAAGGACAAAAACAATATTCCATCAGCTTTATTGTTGATTTGATTCGGCTGCCCAGGAAAAATTACAACGGGAATATCGCAGATTGCTTTAATGCTATCAATGACAAGATCCATTACATCATTTACAATCAAACTCCCTCCAATAAAGAAATAATCTACGCTATTTCGAGATGCTATGCGAACGGTCTCTTGAATAGTTGATAGTTCTAGGTTGTCAGGGTCAATCAGTATGGCAATTTTTTTTGCTTTATCCTTTTTACCCTGGACAATGTCTTGATAGAGTTTGTCCATAATGTATTGTGTACGCTAACAAAGATAGTAATTCATGAAGTAGAAAGGTGAATCATTCTACTAAGTTATCTTTTTAGTAGGCAGTATGATCAAAAACAAGGGATTAATTGCATTATTTGATGAATTGGTAGATCATAATCATAAAACCCGATTATTATGAACATTGGGTCTCCTAATAATGAAGTGATTTTAAAACTGCATTCAATAGAGGAATGAACTGCTTGGAAGTAAGACCATCCGAAAATTCTTTTGCATAGCCATAGCTACGGATATTAAATTTTTGGGCAGAGCTTGGATTTCAATGAGTTGATTCCAGCATTAGGATTTAGTTTTTAAATCTCTTCATTAAAAAATGAAGAGAAGTCTTATAAAAGGCTCCTCTTCTGTTCATTGGGTATGCAGGGTTAATGCAGTTTTCAAAAGTGGTATAAGGGGCAAAATGGTATTTATTAAAAACGACCATTATTTATTTTTAAATAATCTTATACTACAATCCTATTTTATTCATGAGCATGACTTTATTCTTATTGCTAACGGGTAATGATGTATCGTCGGTAAGTGTAACTTGTCCTCCTCGTCCTCTTCTGTAAATCTTTATTTTGTCAATACAAACCGTATGAGATTGGTGAATTCTGATAAAGGTATCGGGGGACAATGCTTTTTCTACTTCCTTAAGTGTTTTGCTAACCAAGACCGAACTACGATCTATAAGGTGTACAAAGGTGTAGTTATTATGTGCAGCTAGTCGCACGATATCTTTAACATTTATAAGATGAACGCCTTCAGCTGTAGGCAATGCAATTTTTGCTGGATAAAGACTGGGTTTGTTTAATTGCTCCATAAAGATGGAGAGTTGATCATTTAAAGAGGATTTATTTCTATTTTTCTTAAATCTATCGACAGTCGATATCAAGTCTTCTTCATCTATGGGTTTAAGTAAATAATCTATTGCGCTTACTTTGAATGCTTTTATAGCATATTCGGAATAGGCTGTGGTAAATATAATTTCAAATGGTGGTTCTCCATGCCACTTGTTGATAAACTCAAAACCAGATAGCTCAGGCATGTCAATATCTAAAAAACATAGGTCGACTTCATGAGTTTGCAAATACTCGTATGCCTCAAGTGGATTGGTGAAAGAATGTAAAATTTCGATATCGTTACAGAATTCTTCCAATTGCCATTCTAAGGTGTCAATTGCCAATTGTTCGTCGTCAACAATTATACATTTTATCTGAAAATTACTCATGATCTACATATTTAATTGGTAATCGAATACGTACAGATGTACCTTGGTTTTCTCCCTCTGAATTGAATCTGTTTTTAATTGTAATTCGATCCTTTTTGTGATCGTTGCTAAAATTATTAATCCTTTGTTTTGTTATCCTCAAACCATGAGATTTGTGATCTGGCTTTTTAATAGCATTTTCTATTCCTACGCCATTGTCCATGATTTCTAAGTGCAATTCTTCTTCTACTTTGCTAATTTTGATCACCAATTCGTTGTTTCGAGTATTGTTTTTGAAACCGTGCCAAATAGCATTCTCGACAAAAGGTTGGAGGGTGATTGGAGGAATTGCTATTTCATCATTTCTCAGGTCATCATCCATTTCAATGTGATAATGAAACCCATCTCTAAATCTCATTTGCTCTAATTTGACGTAAATAACTAAGTTATCCAATTCCTCTTTTAACGTAATGACCTTCCTTGAACTATACTCTAGTACATTTCGAACGAGTTTGGAAAACTTTGAAATGTATACAGCTGCTTCCTTATCTTTTTTCGTGATGATCAATCCTTTGATGCTGTTTAGAGCATTAAAAATAAAATGAGGATTCATTTGTGCACGTAATGCTTGAGATTCAACCTCTGCTATTTCTCGTAAGAGTTGTGTCTCTTGCTCCATTTTTTCTTGTTCATGGAGAAGCTTAGATCTTTTGTTTCGATAGATTAATCCTCCTATGGTGATCACAAAAAGGGTCAATCCTAACATACCGTAATTAAGGAATTGGGCTTGTTTTGATATTAATTTCTCTTTAGCTAATCGAGTTTCTGCTTCTTTGGTATAAAGATTAAATCTTGCGGCCTGCATTTCGGATTGTATTCGGTTTTCTTCCTTAATGAAATTATCTTCAAGTTGACCAGATTTTTTTAAAAATTTATAGGCATTAGAAGCATCTCCAAGTTGATACAGTTGTTCAGCTATTCGAGAGTAGGCTAGTATATTTAATCTATCCAGTCCTAATTGCTCTGCATACTGAGTAGCTTTTATGGCTTCATCAATTTCATCTCTATTCAAGGTCATCGTATATTGAGAAATTAGACCATGATAATAAGACTGGGTGTCTCCCATTTGTTGGGCTATGATTGTAAGAGAGTCGTAGTACTTGACTGCATTAATGGTGTCACGTATTTGCATATAATAGTTGCCAAAAGTCTTGTAAACTTCTGCTTGAGCGACGCCATATCCGAGATCTTCGGAGCAAGCCTTTCCTAGTAGAGCATATTTGTAAATAGAGTCTGAAAGTTCGGCTTTGTAATAGCAATTGGCGATATCCAAGAAATGAAAACATGTTAAAGATGGATCTTCTTCCGAATGATATTTCAACCCTTCTTTTGAAGTAGAAACAGCTCGTTCAATATCACCAAATTGGGAAAATATGCTGCTGCGAAGTCTTAACAAACTAGAAAGTCCCGTTTCATCTTCTAATGAAATACTTATCTGTTGAGAGCTATCTATGTACTCTAATGCATTTTTCATATCTAATAATGCAAAATGGCATAATCCAAGATTGTGATATAAATTACCAACACTGATGCTATCTTTTATGCTTTTAGCCATATGAAGTCCTTTTTCATAAGCAACTATGGCCTTGTCAATTTCTCCAAGATAATCAAGATTTTGGCCATGACTATTGTACATTTCGACGACTTGAGATGTATCAAAATGCTCGGGGGCAAGAGCAATTGCATTCTTAATGGCTTCATCGCTTAAACGAATGTCATCCAAGTAAAAATGACAATCACTCTTGATATGATAAAGTTGAGTCAATTCTGAAGGGTTGAATTCCGATTTGTAGTTTTCTAGTAATGAATCGATTTTTAGTAAAACCTTTTCAGGAGCATTTTCTATATCTTGATACCATGATTCCAACTGAGTGGAAAAATTCGAAGATTGGGCATTGATTTGCATCGAATAAAACAATGCCAGTATAAATGATATAAGTCTTATATTCAGAATAGTACAGTATATTGAGGTTAAATCTTAAAAATAAGACTTCATTTGCTTTATTACAAAGAAACAGATGATTCCAAAACCGACTAGGAAACTTAAATATTGAACATTTGCAAACAGCTTTCCTGAATTCTTGGATTTGGAGTCTGCACTTCAGTTGTTGCCCAAAGCTTTAACTGCCGCTACTTCAACATCCCAATTGGCGCAGCCTAAACAGTGACTATCGAATCTTAGTTTTGTCCAACCTCCGTTGCTGTAATCACTGATGAAATTGAAGGTTGTAATGGGTACTTGACCGTCGCCATCTCCATCTTCAAATACGGCCCATCCTGCTATTTTTTTATACTTCTGACCTGTCAAAGAATAAGTGCCTTCTTTCCATCCTCTTTTATAGATTCCACAGATAATTGGTGTTTTGCCAAGTTCTTGGATAAAAGCTTCTTTTATATCAGCAACAACGATGTTCTTATCTGATCCTTGGTATTCGTCTTTGGGTAAAGGAGGTGCATATGCAAAAGCTAACTTCTTTTTATCTTTTTCTTTCAACTCAAGGGTGAAATTTCCAGAAGCTAATACCTTGGACTTGTTTTCGCCAACCATGTCAACATTGTATACGTCAATCTTAATTTCGTAGGATCCTGGCGAGAGATCGAGCAATCCTAGTGTGAATGCTCTAGCAGCAATATTACAGTTCCCATATTTTAACTCTTCATCGTTTTCCTCAGGAAGTAGCCATACTTTCCAGCTGGTCCACTGGCTCCAACTCTCATCAGCTTCCATTTGCTCGGTGTAATAGCTTTTATCGCTTAAGTGCCGGTGCATTCCGAAACTCTTTTTGTGTGCGACTCTTTTACCATCTATGTACATGTCGTACATTAGGATTCCTGGTGCAGGGTCTCCAGTTTTGTTTTTTATGGATCTGTCCGTGTAGATTCGACCATAGATGTGATCGCTACTTGAAAAGGAGTTTTTAAAATTTCCCGGGCGTTCACTTTTAAATGCCAAATCTGATTTGTTGTTTGCAAATACAATTTTATTGACATTCTTTCTATGAACATCTGAAGTGATTCCTTGGTCTTGTCCTTGCATAATTGTAAGATTTATTAGAAATAATAGTAATGGTAGAAATGCTTTTTTCATGATTGAAGATTATTTGATTTTTATGATTCTTGTGGATAAAGGTTTTACGATTTTATTTCCATCATTGACTATGACCAAGCTGAGCTTAATCGTACCTTTTGTAAATTTTGTGTTTTGGAAAATGGAATCAAACTCCTTTCTAGTATCTATAATTTGATGATGGGTGATTTGATCACTTTTAAGAGCAAAAGTGACTGATTTAGAGGTCCAATGATCATCCTTGTAAGGAGGATAAATGAATTTGCTAAGTCCTATTGATGGAATTTCTACAAGTATGCATATCGAAGGATTTTTAACTGATTTTATATGTTGATGTAAAGGCCGGTCAGATATGAATTTTAGGTAGATATTTTCATCCATGGTAAAGGACATTCTTCTAATCTTCTTATTTAATGAAGAAGATATGACATTGATTTCATCATCTCCAATAATGAAATGCTCTTGTTGAGCATTTATTATTGTACTTGATATCATTAGAAGGAGAGATAATAATAGATTGATATAATATTTCATTGATTGGCGATTTTTAGGTATATGAAAGGATTTAATCTTGACGATCGAAGGTGAATATTGCTCCATGCTTATTCATAGTTCCGATGTTCATAATTGGTGCACCAACACGAATGTGATTATCATCAATAGAGATGGTTGCTCCAAACTTCATCCCATCTTGCGCATAACTGGGACTTAATTCCCCCAAGTATGTAAGTGTCAAATCCTTATACCTGTATAGAATTACTTTGCCACATTGTACGCTTTGATTGTTGTATTCGTTTTGGATGCCAATGGCCAATATATCTTTATAGAATTTTACTCGTACTATTGGATCTTCGCCTATATAGGGAAGGGCAATAAAAGTAGTGTTGTACGTATTGGATAAGTTATTGACATGCTTGGATCTGATCCTAATTGTAGGAATTAAAGCTCCAACTTCATCTACTAACATTACCCTGTTATCATAGATATCGGCATCAAGAATGTTCTCAGGATTGGTGTAACTGTCTAATTCTGTTAACAGATCATTAGAAACATCATAGCTTGTCAGCTTATTAACCTCATGGTTTAGCAATAAGATCGTATCTCCCGAAGCCATAATTGAATGACTGACACCAGGTATGATATTGCTGGCTATACTGACCCAGTTCCCAGTATTGTTGTCAAATTCATAAAGTCTTAGAAAGGCAACAAAGGAGTCGTCAAGTATAGTTACAATTTTGTCATCTCCTACAAAAACGAAGTCAAATGAAGAATAATTGAATTGGATACTGTCTTGCTCTACGTAATCGATGCCGTTGTATTGCCATGTTAAGAGATCATCGCCATCTTTGTATGCGAACCAATTTTGACCAATATCTGAGTGGTTGTAGTTGGGGTTATACAAGGTGCCGTCAACTATTAAGGATTGAATATCTGCTGGTCTGTCGATAATAATTGTTGTTTGTGTATTTATGGTATCGTAAAAGGTGCGAACAAGGTTGTTACCTTTCGCATTGATATTTGCACCATAATATGTAGTGTGAGATGATCCAATCCCAATGTCAGTATGGTTAGGAAAAGTATTAAGGTATGGTTTGCCAAATTGAGGCAATGATGTTTGTCCTGTGAAAGATTTCCAATTGGATCCATTATACCCTTCAAAATCTTCTTCATCAGAATTCCATCGGATCATACCAGATTCTGGAGAGGAAATGAGGTCGTCGCTGATTTTAATCCTTCCATCTACATCGAGTCGAGCTTTGGCCATAGCATATGGATTGTCACCTAATGTCAGTGGTGGGGCTATGTTGGCAACTTGAGTGTCAATGGACATTACTTGCTCAGTCGCTGCTCTCATTGTAATCCTTTTTTCAACAAGATTTTCTTCCGTGTTAACCGAGACATCGCCATCTGTGTTGATGATCATGATGTTTTCGGAGATGCCAGATTCGGCTTTGATGTCCTTCCATTCGAAACCATCATAGTATTGGAATTTGGCAAAAACACTATTGTATACAAGTAGACCACTTGGGGGAGTAACCATGGTTTGGATAATGGTGTCATGAAGTCTTGGAATCAATATTCCTTTGTCTAAGGATTCTATGTCCAGGGCGGCCTTTATGTCAGGTGTATTTGTGCCAATTCCTATTTGTCCAAAAGATTGGCGACTGAAGCAAATTATAGCTATGAAAAAGATTGTTTTGATAACATTAATGCTCATTGGTATTGCTTTTATTGGTTCGATGATGACTCAAAAGTAGTTGGAACATTGATGTCTAAAAAGAGAAATGAGTAGCTGTGTCGATGTGATGAGTATTGGAGTAAAAAGAACCGAAAAACTAACTTTTGACCTGGCATTAGAATGGGCAGTTGTCGAAGGAATAAGAATTAAGCATTCGAAATGAATAACTACGAGCTTAATCTCAAAAGAATGAATACGTGAAGATGAATGTCGTTGAATTTTAGAAAATAGATATGTCAAAATGCATATGGTAAATCAGCCTTTGACGCTTGGGATGGAGTCTAGTTTGTGTGTATTTAACGAAGATATTTGTATAGTTTAAATAAATTCCTATATTTACAACAACCAAAAGTTGTTGTAAATTAAATGAAAGATCTTTCTACTCTACTTTCTTTGTCTTCTTATGAGAATGCTGTCTATACCTGCTTGATCCAAAAGGGGGTTCTGTCTGCTACAGAAATAAGTGAATGGTCGGAAGTCCCACAAGGTAGGGTATACTCCGTCCTTAAGAAGCTAGAGCAAAGGGGCTTCATTAATACGCTGTCCGGAACCATTAAAAAATATAGGGCCGTTGATCCAAATATTTCTTTGCAGCAAGTTCTTCAAGAAAAAGAAGAAGAGCTCAAAAGAATCGAAACATTGCAACAAGAATTGAAGAAACAATTTGATCATAATGATCAAAAGAATATTCCCTTGGATTATATCGAGATACTATCTTCCAAAAGCAGTCAGGTCAATAAGTTCGATGAGATGATCAACCGATCCAATACTACGCTTTACTCCTTCAATAAGGGACCATATGCTACGGGCTTTATGAGGAATAAGGAAGAAATCATTAAGAGTAGTAAACCTCTATTGGACTGTATAAATAGAGGGGTAAAGATTAAGGCTTTGTTTGAGTTAGAAGAACAACATATAGAAGAATTCAAAAGTATGGTTTTGTACTATGCTGAGATTGGAGAAGAGGTTAGGGTAAGCACAAAACTGCCCCTAAAAATGCTTTTATCGGATTCGGAAGTAGCAATGGTCTCCCTCAGAAATAATGATCTCTCTAAGTTTTTACTTACTTCAATGGTGGTCGAACATACAGACTTGACCAATGGGCTGATGGACTTGTTCGAGTATCATTGGCAAAAGGCTTGGACATTGGAAGAGTTTATAAAAAGAACAAATTAATCACTTTTAAATATTACGAGTATGAGTAAAGTAACAACCCATTTAATCTTATTGCTTCTGTTGATAATGGAAGTAAGCCTGTACGCTCAAACACAAAAGGTAGTATTAGTAGAAGAAGGAACAGGCACTTGGTGCCAGTATTGTCCACGAGGAGAGGTCTATGCCCGTGAATTGAAGAAAAAATATGGTAATCAAGCCATTTTTATAGCTGTACATTCAGGAGATCCGATGGAGAATACGGAATATAATGATAGGAGTGGTTTCCCTGGATTGCCAAATGGGAACATCGATCGAACTTATTTTAGTGATTTGGAGCCATATTCGGATGTGGATCAAGATATGCAGAATCAATTATCTATAGAGGCTCCAGCGGAAGTTATGGTAGATTATTCATACGATTCTAATAGTAGAATGTTGGAAGTAGATATTAACATTGAAATGTTGAAGTCGATTTCTGGAGATTTTAGGCTAGGTGCTATTGTTGTAGAAGATGGAATAACAGGTCCAGCTCCTCAATATGATCAGTCCAATGCGTATTCTGGTGGAGGAATATTCATGGGAGGATATGAAGAATTGCCTTCTAATGTTTCGGCCAATTATATGGTATACAATCATGTGGGAAGAGAACTTTTAGGAGGATATGATGGTGCAGAGCAAAGCCTTCCCAATGATTTGGAAAAAGATCAAACCTATAAACATAGTTTTACTTATGAAGTCCCTAGTGATTTTAATGCTGAGTATTTATATGTGGTAGGAGTCATGTTGGACAACGCCAATGGTAAAGTATTAAACGCAGGAAAAAGTTCTTATCTAAATGGAGAGAAGAATGCCAAACCATTCTTTCATTCTAGTCCAGTTACGGTTACAACGCTAGGGGGAAATTATGAATACGAAATTGTTGCTCACGATCCAGATTACGATCAGTTGGAATACAAAATTGTTGGAAGCCTGCCACAAGGCCTTCAATTCGAAAACAGGAGTGAAGGTATTTCAGCGATCGTAGGAAGTGCCGAAGAAGAAGGTGTTTTTACCATAACTATCCAATTGACAGATGGTAACTGGACAGTAGAGCAAACGTATGATTTGGTAGTGTCGGACTCAGGATACGATTGGATTGATGTAGGAGACGAAGGGTTTAGCGACTTTAAGGGAGATATTATTGACATCGTAGTAGATCAAAATGGTCAATTGTATACGATGGCTTTTGACTATGACTTTAATCAGATTGCAGTATATAGCTGGAATGATAGTGAGTGGTCTAAGATAGGGTCTAACGTGTCATCTAGTTCTTCTTCAAGTGCATTGGAAATTGACCAAAATGGTGTGTTACACTTACTTGCAGGAAATTCTGTTTACCAGTTAATTAATAATAGTTGGACTTCATTAGGTGGATATTTGGAAAGCGATATTTTTGCTGACATAGCAATAGGTCAAGATAATCAATTGTATGCAGTTTATTTTGTTCCTGGAGGAGAATCTAAGGTGGTTCAATGGAATGGTAATTCTTGGGATAAAGTTGGAACACTTCCAGATAATGTCATTGTATGGAATTCATTGGAAACGGATGTTAATGGAAATATAGTCTTGTTATATGGTACGGATGGAACAAGTATAGCATATTCTAAAGTAGCTGTATGGGATGGCAACCAATGGGAGGAAAAAGGAGGATATATAGAACCTTCTTCGCAAACTTTCTTTGATCATAATGTTGCCATTGATTCTGAAGGTATAATGTATGCCGCTTTGACGATTGGAGTGTCTGAACAAATGCTTAATGTTTACAAATATGAACAGGACGAATGGGTCAAAATAGGGGAGAATATTAGTGGTGGTGCGACATCGAATTGTGTAATTGAAGTGGATGATGAGAGTATCCCTTATGTAGCGTTTAGAGATGAGTCTTCTGGTGGAAGAACTTCAGTTTTAAAGTATATAGATGGAGCATGGGAGAATGTTGGAAATAAAGGGTTTTCAAAGGTTGCGAAAAATCATAACATGGTCATTCATGAAAATGTTCCTTATGTAGTATATAGCGATGAAGGAAATCAAGAGAAAATGAGTGTAAAGCGTTATGGTTCTATTATTTCAAATATTATAACAACGTCTTTGCCTTCATCCGAACACCTACTTTACCCAAATCCATGTCATCAAGTTCTTACAATTGAATCTGAATTAGGTTGGAACTATAAAGTTTATAATGTCAGTGGTCAGATTATGAATGAAGGAGAAATACTTCGCAATACAACTCAATTGGATATGTCGGGATATAGATCGGGAGTGTATTTGATAAAGCTATTTGATGGACAAGACATACAATCGTATTCAGTTTTTAAATACTAATTGTAGTTTCGTCTGGATGAAATAAAGAGCAAAAAAATAGGGCTCTCTTTAAGGCAGCCTTTTTTAGTATAGTTGACTTTCGGGATCGAAAATTTATTCCGAATTTTATTTATAGAAAGATTATTAAGTTGTTTCCCAAAGATCACTTCAATGGCAAAATATGCTGATCCTACGAAAGCGTATCTTCTATTGAGTTTTCAGTATTCTTATTAAATTGTCAGTCCCAAAGGTGTTTAAAAATGGTCAATGGTTGTTTCAAAAGTTGATCTGTATGAACTCTTAAATATCTAGAATCACTTGTTCCAGAGATTGTACAGTTTCAAGATTTAGTTTTTTTCTCAGACGATATCTGGCTTTTTTAACACCTTCGTTTGAAATATTCAATATGTGGGCAATTTCTTTTGAACTAAGATTCATTTTTAGCAAAGCTATTAACCTAAGATCATTTGTTTTTAGTTTGGGGTAAGTGGCTAGAGCATTGGAATTGAAATCTTTATGTACTTCTTCGAAATATCGTGTAAACTCTGCCCAATATTGATCATTATTCGTATTTCGATCGATATGGCTTATGATCTTTTCATAAGAGTAAGACTGGGTACTTTCTTTTTTTATTTCGTTAAGCTCTTCTTTTAGTTGTTGTAAAATTTCATTTTTATGTGCAAGGTTCATGGCATGAGTGGTGAGTTGTTTGGATTTATATCTCAATGAAGATTCTAACTTTTCTCGTTCGATTTCATTTCTTTTCTTTTTGTTAAATAAAGCGTAGATTATGAGGCCTGAAATCAAAGCAATGGCAATCAGCCCAAGCAGTAATTGTTGACTCCTACTCTTAGCCAAACTTTCTTTTTGCCTGAGTAGTGCAATATCTTTTTCCTGTAAAAGAATATGTTGTTTTTGTTTTTCAGTCTCATAAATGGTTTTAAGCTCTTCAATGGCTTTTGAGCTGTTTACACTAGAAAGGCTATCTGAGATTTCCACAAACCTTAACTGGTCATAATACGCTTTTTTGAAATTTGATGTTTTAGCATATAGTTTGGATCTAGCCTCCAAGAATTCTTGAGTTTCTCGTGGAGCATTGATGGTATCAGAAATGATTAAACCTTCATTGAAGCAATTTAAAGCTTTTTCGTATTTACCTAATTCAGTATATGCTCCTCCAAGCATCAAGAGTTGACTATAAATATTATTTATTGATTTGGAAGCTCTGGCTTCAGCAAGTGTTTTATTAAGAATCGATATTGCTGTGTTGTAATTTCCAGCTTCGGAGTGAATTCCAGCTAAAATTACTTGTGACGTGGAATAGATACTATGGAAATTTTTGGCTTGCGAAAAAGCCATAACAGTATCTAAATAGAGTTGAGCAGATTCTATATTCTTATTTGCTAAATGCGAATTTGATATACGGTTTAAGGTGAGTCCATAGAATTGATCATCTCCAAGTCTTTGATACACGCTTAAAGCCTTTTTATAGTGTTCAATTGCTTTGTCATAATGCTCTCGTTGATATTCAATTTCTCCAATGCTTTTTTGAGAATCGGCTTCTCGAATTTCTTGATTTCCCATTTGTTCAAACAGTTTCAAAGCTTCTAGTTCTTTCTGATAGGCAATTTTGTATCTGCCCTGATTCCTATGAATGCTAGATAAAAAGGAAAGTGTTATTGCAGTAGATAGACTATCCTTAATTTTAGTACTTATGGATAAGGAAGAATCTATATAAGTAATTGCTTGGTCATATAAACCTTTTAGCCTGAATGTACCTGCAATAGAAGTGTATGCTCCAGCAAGTTTCGTTGTATCATTTTCCTGCTTCAGAACCTTAATTCCTTTTTTTAAATAGAAAATGGAAGAATCCATTTGTTCTAAAGATTTTTTCAATGCACCCATACAGTAGTAGGATAATCCCAGATTGTCAAACTTTTTATGTTTTTCACCAAGAGATATGGCTTCTTTAATCCAAGCTTCGGATCGCTGTAAATCTGATCTTTTGAAGGCATTATACAAGTCAATTAAAGTTGGAATTCGCTCGTAACCTGATTCTTTCTCTAGAGCGCGTAATAAACTGTCTTGATAAGAGGTATTTTGACACTTGAGGTTTTGAAATGCAAATAACAGTGCAAACAGGATACATATGAATTGATGGTTAAAAGTAGGGGGCATCGGAGAGTTGGTTTTAATTGGTGAGGCTACAAAAATCAATAGAACTGTTTCAAATTTACGAATAATTAATGTTTAAGTTTTAAGGACTCAAAAATAGTTCAACTTTAGGAGGTCCACTATAGATACAGGGCTTGAACTATAGGTGTCCACTATTTGTCCACCACTATTTTAACAATGGTCCGTCTATTGTCCACTTAGAATAATTGAAATGCTTAGAGACAGTAAATACATTTGACGTATTACTTCAATCAAACATAAAAAGATGAAAATGAGCATTTCCAAATATATTCCGAACATGGCGATAATGATGGTTATTATGATCACTTCATGTTCTGATGGCTCCCTTGATGATTCAAACAAAAGTTTTAGAGAAGTCATTGAGAATGCAGGAGAACTTCCTACTCCTCAGAATAGTGAAGAAGTGATCGATGTCGAGGAAAGTATAGAAGTTGTGGATGACGAAGTTTGGAAGTGCAAAACAACAACATACGATGCTCTCAAAGGAGGTGGAATGGCAAAAGAAGGATTCCCATTGTTCAATCCGAATGCCTCTGTGATTTATCCAGGAAGCTTATTGCAAGGTAAATCGCTTAAAAAGGCGACACCCGATATCATTCCAGTGGACAGAGCAGGAGGAACAATTTCGTACAATTTAGTGAATGGAAATATTAATTCAGCATTTGAGATAAAAGAGGTTAACAAAAGTTCTATTCAAGTCGCAATGAATAATATCATTGCCAATTCTCCAGAAGAGCTACCCGCTAACTTTACGTTTAACTACGAACAGGTGCAGAGCAAACAAGCACTTTCGCTAAGTTTAGGAATAGATTATGAAAGTGCTTTTGCCGATGTCTCAGCTGACTTCGATTTTAGTTCTGAAAAAGAATACAATAGAATCTTGGTCAAGTTGAAGCAAAACTACTACACAATGTCTTTTGATATACCGACCAGCTTGTCTAAAATTTTTGCGGAATCGGTTACTCCAAGTGATCTTCAAAGATATGTTCAGTCCGGTAATCCAGCTACTTATATTAGTGATGTAGTTTATGGGCGAATCTTTTATATGTTAATAGAATCGACCTCGTCTTACATAGACATGAATGCAGCGATTGATGCGGAATTTTCTTCAATTACCAATGAAGCAACTGTAGATTTAGATGGATCTTATTTGAATACACTTGATGAAGTGAAAATAAAGGTCATGGCGTTTGGAGGTGAGTCTGGAAGTACTATAAAAACGATATCGGGTAATCTTAATCAGTTGGTTGATTTATTGGCTGAAAGTGGAACCATATCTACTGGACTCCCGCTAAGTTATGTGGTGAGAAGTGTTAATACAGGGCAGATCGTTGGTGTACAACTGGCAACACAATACGATGTGACAGAGTGTACACCTTCGGACAATACTAACGATCCGATATTTACAGCACATTGGAGGGGAAAAGTATTAAGCAAAATGGGGCCTGTTGGAGCAGCATTTTCAGAGAATAGAGGTACTCATTTTATTCTAATCAGTCAAGATGGAAAGCAATTCATGAGGAGTTACGACTTGGAATTGGAGGGACCATTTCCGATAGATGATTTATTCGAAGGAGAATTTTCTTTTGGAGATGAAGGCATAGGTGCTGCAACACATGGTGAGGAGGAGTTTTTCTTTATCAGCAAAAGTGGTCTTTTTGCAACCCGTGTATTTAAAGAGGGGGAAAATGCTTTACAATGGGGCGAAAAGGTAACTGTTGAAAGCCTGAGGCGGCAAGAGAACGGGGCCCCGTTTAAGGTGAATGGAATTGGAGCTATGTTGTTTGATTACATTCTACACGGTGAAGGAATTGTTTGGTATAACTGGGCATTTAATAAAGATGGTAACACGTTTGCAAGCTTTCAACCGGGCAGATCTTACGGCACCTCTCATAAGCCAAGTAAGGACATATCCAAATGGGGAAATGGAACATTACCTTTAGATAAGGTAGGAGCGGGAATTGGATTTAATGTAGATTGGTCCAAACAATACATTATATTCAATCATTCTGGGACTCAATATTACATTTCCAATGAACAAAATAACTTTGGAGGTGATGGTCCTTTTGATCTCTAAGTCTAGTAAGTGCGGATTAATAAGTATAGAAATGTGTTTGAAAAAATTAAAAGATACTAAGAACTAACACAACAAGAATCGTTAGAACAACGACAATATTTTAAATTATACAGATGTAAGGAAATCATCGTAAAAGCCAATACATATTTCCACCATAGAGGAAGGATAACAATTGCCATTTTCTCATTGATAATAATTATCGACAGTAATATCCAGGAGATGATAAGCGCATATTTCATCCATATTTTAGAAGTTTGTTTGCTAGATCTATAGACTGCAAAGAATGTAATTGCAATAAAAATGTAGTCAATGAAACTCCACCATGTTGGACTTGAGCTACAACAACCTTTTGTCGAACAACTTTCTATGACGAATAAAAAGGGAGTAGCAATGCAATGTAACGCACATAATCCGCTTGCACTTGCTCCAATGATGTCTGATTTAAATCTTGTTTTTGTAAACATAACGCCAAACCATTCTAGTTGTAAGAGAGCTGTGTGAAGACAAAAGATTTATTTTTCATTCCTTGAAATCCGTAAAAACAATTTAGTTTTATGTCGTAGAGGTATGCGTCAACGGTGATTGATTTTTCCTCCAGTTGTAGCCCAAGATAGTCAGTGGAGATAAGCCGATCTATTTGTTGGTTCAAGTAGTAAACTAATGGATGTATAGAATAGGTTGAATATATACAGCCTTGATTTAAACTCATTAGAAATGATTCATTGTTTATCAATGTATTATTAACTCCAATACCTTCACTATAAGCTTGGTAACATGTATTGTAAATCGAAGAGACAAATGAGATTCGCTCTATTCTGTTTTCTTCAAGTAAATTCAGAATATTCCATTGTTCTTGAAAATCAAATTCATAATAATTTCCAAGACCGCTGAAGAAAAAACCATGACCTTTAAACTTTTTAAGAATGGAAACTTCAATATTGTCCGTTGGACAAATCAAAAATAGTCTACTTCTCATCTTGAGCAGATCTAAATGGAAGAGATGAATGATGAAGGTCAATCCTAAGATTTCCATTTAGGTCTTTATAGTATCCAAATGTATATTCTACCTTTGTTTCTTGCCCTTTTACATCGGTAAAGAAATAATTTCCCATGGCGAAAGCCCGATTTTCTTCCATGACGAGGATAGCGTTTTCAAAACGAACCTTAGTCCAGGGTTGCAATGCAAATCCATTATCTTCTGGATAGTCAGAATTTCCACCGATAAAATAGGATAGGGCTCCTTCATTAGTCGGTCTAAATTGCCTTATTGCGGCCTTAGTAGGTTTAAACAAAACATCTTTATTCTTAAAATCATAGTATTTGTTCAAAAAAGATTCAGCGTATAATCTTAGAGGTTCTTTTTCGTCAGTAAGTTGTCCAAGGCGAACAACTCCATTTCCCCATGCATTCTGAGCCTCTAGTATTTCTTGTGTGGTGATCATGTGATAAATGTATTTATGTAATTCAATAATCGCTGCAAGTCACAAATGCAACAGTGTTGCAAATATAATTCATTGTTTTGTAAATGCAACATTGTTGCATGTGTAAATCTTATTGTTATCTTTGCGAACGAATACTACCGCTACATGGGAGATTTTTTTACAAACACAAATTTTAAACATGAAAAACATTAGATTGTACTATTTCCTTGCCTTCATCGCCTTAGGGTTAACTTTCACAAGTTGTGATGATGACGATGATACCAACAAAATCAAGATTACGATTGACGAACCAATGAATGGAGAAACCATAACCGATTGTGCAGAAGTACATATACATGTAGATATTGAAGCATCTATAGAAAATCATGAAATCGAAATCGTATTACATACAGAAGATGATGTAAACGATAAAATCATTGATTATGATGCACACGAACATGACAAGGAAATTAAATTTGATCAAGAAGTTGACTTATGCAGCTACCCTGCTGGAACATGCTTCCATCTTGAAGTTGTAGCTTGTGTTGATCACGATTGTGCCGAAAAATCTACAGCTGACGTAGAATTTTGTCTGCAGTAGTAAAATAAAGAATGGATTTAAGTGACTCAGAAGTAGTCACTTAAATCTAATTTAAAGTTTTCCTCCGAACGATATCTTTACAGTCAAAACAAAATTTCTTCCCTGTTCTGGAATATTGATAATTCGATATCGACTCAAATGCGATAAATATTTAGTATTGAATAAGTTTTGAATTTGACCTTTAAGCTCAATTTTTTGCTTCCCTAGTGGTATATCTGAACCCAAAGCAATGTCCCATAGTTGATATGCAGGCGTTGATTGCTCCGAACGATCAATTCTAGAACTTCCAACTGCCGCAAAGTGATACTGATGAGATATTTCGATATACGAACCTTTAATCCAACTTTTCTTTATCGGACTAAAGTTAAGATCTGTTTTAATGGATGGTTGTGGTGTGAATGGCAATGCAAGTTTTGTCTTGGGATTATAACTTTGAACAAAATCAACCGCTTGATGTAATGAAACTGTCGGCAACACATCCCAATCCCATTGCAATTCAAAACCAGAATAGATGGCATCATCCTGTCTATATTGGAAAATTTGACCTGCTTCGGGGAGTTTAGAAAACTTAGCAGGAAAAGTTGGTCCCAAGTAGATGTAATTATCAAAATAGTTGAAATACAAAGCGAGGTTTCCTGATAATTTCTTAAAATTCCAGTAGGCTCCAAGATCAAGTTGGAATCCATGTTCTGACTTAAGATCAGGTGTCCCTAATTCGTGACGGAATGTCCCGTGGTGAATTCCATTTGAAACTGTTTCCGCAGGATGTGGAACTCGAAAACTCTTGCCAAAATTTGCTTTAAAAATCCACTTTCCTTCTAAGGTAGAAACATTAGTTCCAATGGATGCCGACCAGTTATAAAACAAGTCATTGGTCGAAACCGATATCAGGGAGTCAATAATATTTTCATTACTATCCCATACATATTGACGATGATATTCCGTATCATTTCGTCCTACATCTAATCGAAGCCCTCCATTGATTAGCCAATTGTGCGTAATCTCCTTTTCTGTTATCGAATAAATTCCTCCTCGAAAGGTCTTAAAATCAGGAAGAAGGTATTCAAACCCACTTCGTACGTTTTTTTGCCATTGTGAACTAAAGCCAATCGTGTTTTTCCACTTGTCTCGAATTTGATATTCATAATGTGATGCAAAACTGAATGTTTCTAGTAAGAGCTCAATGGCTAACTTGTCGTTTGGATCATCTAATTGTGAAAGCGGAATGCTATGAAACTCTGGTTGAGAAAACTCTTGTCTTAGATTTCGTTGAACTCCGATATCAAATACTAAATGATTTTTACCAAATAAAAAAGTTTGGTTCAGAGAAAGTCTGAAGTGATCGACTTTCTGTTTGGGTACATCAATATCTCTATAATTTCCGTCGTGCGTTAAAGCATAAGATCTTGGAATACCTACAGCTCCACTAAATAATCCAGCTTCTAAAGCGTAATGACTGTAATGTAATCGTGTAATTCCCCATCTCTTACTCACACCTGCAGATAGACCAATATTGGATTCATTTCCCGCCGTATTTTTCAATCGATTATTTACTATAGGGAGTTCAAATCCATTGTAGTTAAACAAAGAGCTAGGTACACTATAGTCCGCAAATTTTTGTTTAGAATAGCGCACATTTAAAAACCAGTCATCAATATTGAATCCGAGTTTTGCTGATCCTCCCCAATGGTCATTATTACTTTTGTATATACCTAAAACACTTCCTTTAAAACTATTTCTAGGCAATAGTTTGTTGGGCATTATATTTATTACTCCACCAAGCCCATCTGAACCATATTGAAGCGAACCTGGACCCTTAATAATTTCAACTCTTTCGACACCAAATTGATCGATTTCCAATCCATGATCACTTCCCCATTGTTGACCTTCTTGTTTAATGCCTTGGTGATTAACAATGATGCGATTTGAAGACAATCCTCGGATTACTGGTTTGGCTATTCCTACACCGACATTAATAGCGCTGATGCCCGCAATTTTTTCAATAGATTGAGCAAATGTCCCTTCCAAATTCTTCTCTAAAAAATCTTGGTGTAAATGTTCAGTTTGCAATGTTTCTTCTTGCTTGGCATGTTCTTCTGAAACCACAATTGTTTCTATAATTTCATTATCAGGTTTTAAAACAATTTTAAAAAGATTAGAGGATTTTGCTATTAGATCAATTTCCGTTGTATCTGTAACAAAACCAATATAGTGAGTTACTAATTTATCAGAATTACGTCCATGTTTTTCAAAAACAAAGCGTCCATTCGAATCGGTAGTCACCTGAATACTGTCGGGCAAAAGATTTACGATTGCACCAGGCAAAGGCTCGTTATTTTCATCCAATACAATACCTGTTATTTGGCCATTGAGGATATAGTTTGAAGCTATAAGAAGAAATAAAGTAAATAGTCTCATTCAAAAAATAAGGTTGTGTAAGGACTGCGGAATGTACTAGGAAAGACAATCCTCGCATTGCCCAATTAGAATCAGGTTAGCTGAATCAACTCGGTGATTAGGAATAGAAGGAAGAGAAATATCGGCACTAACACATTCCGTTTTTCCACATTCCTGACATTGAAAATGTGGATGACAATTGGTAATAGTAGAGTTGGAGTTCTGCTGTTTGGCAACCCATTTGAGTCCATCTTTACCTACAAAGGAATGAAGTATACCGTCTTCTTCTAGTCGCTCTAATATTCTATAAACCGTAGTTTTGTTCATATCTTTTTGAAATCTTTTGATCAATTCCACTACAGATAGGGCATTATCTGATTGATCGAAGGCCTCAAGTAAGGCTTGGAGCGATTTTGTTTTTCTAATTATTCCCATGATGCAAAAATAATGCAACTTAGGTGCATTAGCAAATTTTACTTTATATTTGTCTTAGCATTAATAGATTATTCCATAATTGAAACTAAGACGAATGTTGAACACAAAGATCTCTTTTATACTTTTTATAACACTATTTTTCATAGTTGGTTGCGGCAGTGATAGTGTCGATCTGAATCCTCCATCCATTTCAATAAATAGTTTTACTCCTCAACCAGGAAAGGATGAAATTTGCGGAACTGAAGAGTTAGAGGTATTTCGACTTGCAGGTGGAGATGAGCTTGCTTTTGATGCTTTATTAACTGACAATGAAGCCTTATCTCAATACAAAATAGATATTCATAATAATTTTGATTGTCATGGACATGGAGGAGGAGTTGCACCATCGGTTGCTGTGCCCACAGTTGAAAACCTTACGTTGGATTGGACCGTGTTAAAAATAAATGATGTTACAGGTACGTCTACATCGGTGTCGGAAACACTTAATGTTCCGCAAAATGTTACTGCTGGAAATTACCATTTCCATATACAAGTAATTGATGAAGCGGGAAATGATAGCCCTTTCGCCAACTATTACTCGTTAAAAATTACAAATCCTCTTGATGCCATTCCTCCAATCATCAATTCGACAATGCCGTCAAGTGCCGAATTCTCGGTTAAAAAAGGTGAAGTAATTCATTTTGAAGGCACTGTTACGGACGATAGATCATTGAGCGATGGAGGAAATGGACTGCTTTATTTAGCTTATACCGATCTATCTTCGGGAAATACATTTACGACAGACAAAGTATTCCCTTTTGATGAAAGCACAGTACTTAGTTATAATTATGATTTTGATTACGTCGTACCGCAGACCTTGGTAGCGGGAGATTATAGACTCTCTCTGGGGGCCCTTGATGGAGTGCGCAATGTTGCTCCATTTATCTTCTTTGATGTAAAGATTACAAATTAAAAAAGGGAGTTGAAACTATATTTCAACTCCCTTTGGGATTATAATTAATGACATTAGATGTTGAGAAACACCATGTCTTATAGGGGATAATTATCTAATACGTATCAGTTTTCGTGATTCTGAGATTTCAGCTCCAGACAGATTGAAATAGAACACACCATTTACATCTTTGAGTTTGTCTTCTCCAATTTCAATGTAATGTACACCTGGGAGATATTCTTCATAAGATCTATAAATCTGTCTTCCTGAAGGATCTACTAGGGTGATTTCTAAAGGCATTTTGTAGGCCACAAAAAGCTTGAAGTTTGTTGCGTCTACAAATGGATTTGGAGTAGCTGTACCTAGGGTTAATGGTTTCAAATATTCTACATCAAAATCATATTGGATATAATGCATTTGGTATTGCTCATCGAAGGCAACACTTTGAAGTCTGCTTGAATTTTCAGTAAATACATTAGAAAGTTTATTCGATGATTTTGCAATAAACTTAAGAACGAACAAATCATCTTCTTTTGAAATTGATGTCTCATGAACATTGGAATATGCAATACTTAAGTTACTAACTTCTTCTGTTTTATCAAGATGGTGGAATGAAGGTTTTAAATCCAACGTTTTACTTTCTATTCCAACAAATTCTAAAGCGTCAGTATCAAAACTAAAATTAGCTTGTAATGCTACCATATCAATTGCAGATTGAGCAACTACAGGAATTCTAATTTCCTCGCCTTCTTCGAATAATACATCTTCTGACAATACTTGGAAAATGTTTGCAGATCTAGTAGATGAATTCGGATCATGAATATTGCTCACACTACCGTTTACATCACCGATTTTAATCGCAACAAGATCGGAAGACAACTCATCTACAGATAGATCTGCGAGATGGGCATCTTCTGGATAGTTCCATGGGTTGCTTTTATCATCAAAAATATAATTCTGATCTAAGAATTTCCAACACTCTGTATGAGCCAGTTTCTCTTGAACTCCAAGAATAAGCTTTCTAAGTTCTACCAAATCAGAAGATGTAATTGAATTTGATCCGTTGACATCTGCGGCGATGAGCTTATATGGAGAATTAAGTTTTTCTAGCTCTAAAATGTGTCTTTGAATAAGTACCAAATCCAAGGTTGAAATACCTTCTAAACATTCATTGTTTTTAGAAGCTTGTATTTGATAAGAATTGGCACCTTCAATTTCATAAAACATATATTCTCCGAAATTATTAGACATCACTTTCTTGGACATTGATCCATCAGTAATTTCTATCGCTGCGTTGGCAATAGTTACATCTTCTTCTGTGGCTACAATTCCTCCTACTCTAAAGATTTCATTAGCATCTTTAGGGCAAGGATTGATATTGTCGGTAACCAGAACATGGGTTACACAAAAAGACTGATTACCGAATAAATCAGTAACATAGATTTTTAGGATTTTGTCCCCTTTGTCGTCGCAGTCAAGTACGATTTGCTGATCTGTAACATCTTCAGAGAAAGAATAGATTAAGTCATTCTTTGGAGTACAGTTGTCATAACTGTGGTTGTTGAAATCCGATGCCCACATTTCTGCTTCGAGAAGATTGTTTAAATCTACAGACAATCCATTATGACAAATTGGTGTAGGAGCTTTACATTCTCTCATAGAGACATTTTGTGAACATCTCATTATATTACCGCATCGATCTTCGACTTCCCAGTGTACTTCATGGCTTCCAGCTGGGAACAAAACAGATAATGAGTCATTGTCACCAGAGTAATCGATGGTACCGTCTTTATTTAAGTCAACCTCATAACGGTACAATAGATCTTCTGCTGCTATACATGAGTCCATAGCTACGATATGCAGACTCTTTACACTTTCACATTCTGCAGCAGATGCGCAGAATGTTGTATCTCTACATCCTGATAGGATAACAGGAGCACTATTGTTATGCAATGTGATGTATTGAACACCAGTCCATCTTCCTGTATTGGTATTGGGGATGAATTGAGCCATATCGATAACGGTCCAAGTTCTCTTAATCATTTTACATCCTTCATTTGGATGATCAAAGACTAAGTCTTCTTTTTCAAATGCTGGCATGGTACAGATGTCGTCATTCATGATGATCGGTTCACCTGTTACTTCAGGTTCCAAATTGGCATTACAAGGACCTACAATGGATGTGTCATTAGGAAACATAATATCCGCAATGGTTAAAGGGTCTACATCCGTAATAGTGATCATTTGATCGTCGATAACTGATCTTCCAAAAGTATCAACGACTTCAACATATCTGAATATTTTACCTTGATTGTTTACTCTTTGATCGTCAAATGTATAAGATAATGTAAGTAGTTCACTAGCGCAATTATCACCTGCAAGTCCATCTCTTCCACTTCCATCATACAAAGGATCTATGATATCTATAGGTTCACGATCCATTTCCGTTAATTGGATTTCTCCAAATTCTTCCAGATTATTCAAGTCAATAAAGTATTCACAACTTACAGTTATATCCGGTAATCCTTCTACAATTATAGGAGCAGAGTTGTCATTTACCTGAACAGATACCATACAAGAATTGGTGTTACCAGCATGGTCTCTGGCTGTTACAACCACCATAACTTCTGAACCAACATCCGAGCAACAAAATTGTACTTCATTGTCTGGAGTATCGTCGTTTGGTAAACAACCGCCATCCATTCTGTGAACACCTGTAAACTCGACACCACAATTATCATTGGTTGCAATGATGAATGAGTTTTTATCTAAAGCATTGTTATCAGAATTGGTTAATGCTATGTCTTTATCCGTTTCACAAGTTAAACTTGGATTTTCCGTGTCTAGAACGATAACATCTTGAGTAATTCGAACAGTATCTCTACATGACCCTGCTATAGTCCATACGACTTCTGTAGTATCAACTGGAAATTGATTACCAGACGGGTATCTAGAAACGGTAACTCCACATGATTTGTTGACCGTAGGATCTACAAAGTTTACCAAAGCATGGCACTCTCCCTGAATCGCATCAACTTCGATATCAGCTAATGGAGAAACCATTAAATCAGAGAACTCGTCGTTTAATTGGAGAATATGAGAACAACTATCTATGTTGCCATTAACATCTTGTACGGTGTACCACCTAGTAATTGTAATTGGGCAAGTAGATTGATCAATGGTTTCATTGACATTCCATGATAAGGAATCGATGTCACAAGCATCTGTTATCGTACCACCAAAGTTATTAAAGGCTTCGATTGTACTAAAAGGCAAAGGTACATCGTGCCTACAATCAAAAACACTTGTTGGTGGAGCAGGACAAGTAATTACAGGATCATTAAAATCCCTTATTGTCACAGTAAAAGTACATGAATCTACATTGTTGAAAATATCTTCTCCATAAAATGTAATAGGTGTTGTTCCTACAGGAAAATCTGCTTGAATATCATTGTCATTTTCAAATGAGTTGTACAAAGAATCAAAAACACAGTTTTCATCAAAAGCAGCCGAATCCAATGCCACATTTAAGAAACATTGATTTGAAGGCGTTACCAATACCGTATCATTTGGACATGTCATAACAGGAGGTAACGTGTCTTGTATGTTTAATGTAATGTTACAAGAAGCCATGTTACCGCAATTGTCATCCGCCCTGATTTCTACATTTGGCATGGTAGGTATATCGTTGCAACTTACCAAACTTAAAGGATTGCCATTAAGAAATACCGCTAGTGTAATTGGTGAACATCCAGGATCAGTAGAGGGTAGAGCAAACATGTTGGGATCGATGGTTGCTGTTCCGTTTTGATCTAAGAAAATGGTAGGAACAGGTGATATACAATTGATATCTAATCCCATTGCTTGATTAGAAGTATGCTCAAAGTTTACTGTTGGATGAGACCCTTCCTCGATACTTTTTTTATCTACATGAGTGTACATGACAGAACTGGCTGTCACGTATGGAGTGATGAGAAGATTGAGTACAAAACTCAACCACATGATCGGTTTTACCATGGGAATAAAGTTTATTATCAGTTAGTTAAAATTTACGGTTCTACTGTCTCTGGGCTGGGACCCCTAACTTCATTTATAAACTCTAAATTGGTAGGACAAAGGTAATGCATTTTTATATATTACAAAATTATTTAATATGTTTTTTGGCACATTGTTTGAAAACATAGTATTAAAAGGATCGTTTAATGAGGTATTTTAGATTTGTATTGGCACTTGTAGTGCTTGTGAATTGTTCTTTTACTAATTCTTCTGAAGCTGAGATTTGGGACTATGTGGATAGATACAAAGATTTGGCAATTGCAGAGATGTACAGAACGGGCATTCCCGCAAGTATTACGTTAGCACAAGGATTACATGAGTCAAATCATGGAAAAAGTAAGTTAGCGACGGAGGCCAATAATCATTTCGGTATTAAATGCAAATCTTACTGGGTAGGAGAGACATATTATCATAAAGACGATGACTACAAAAATGGAAAGTTGATTAACTCTTGCTTTAGATCATATAGATCAGCACTTGAGTCTTATGTTGATCATTCCAATTTTTTGGTGATGACTAAGCATTATCAAACTTTATTTAATTTGGACAAAACAGATTATAAGAGTTGGGCTCATGGGTTAAAAAAGTGTGGGTATGCCACTGACCCTAAATATGCAGATAAGCTTATCCGTAAAATAGAGAAGTATTATTTGGCTCAATACGATTCATGGGAGAACCCACTCAAGATTAAGTAAACTCGAATTCCTTTTTAATGGAAAGCAGACGAGTAACACTTAAAAATGGCAAAGAAGTGGATTTGAGTTTGTTTAAAATGGACGATTTCGACAATTTAATCCATACCATTACTACCTATGTTTCAAGCAGTCCCTTTATTCCGATAAATGAAGACGAGTTTGTATTAGACTTAGAATCGAAGAAAAGTTGGGTTCAGTCTTTAATGGATGAAGACAACTCTGTATTGATCGTTGCAAAACACGAAGGACAAATTATTGGAAATATTGATCTCAACGGAAATGCGAGTGAATTGATGAGACATACAGCTTCTCTAGGAATTGGTATGCTGTCAAATTGGAGAGGATTGGGTCTTGGATCTGCATTGTTTGATATGGCTTTAGAATGGGCTTCGCATAATCCTATTCTGGAATTGGTTTGGTTGGAAAGTTTTGAAAGCAACCATAGAGGAGTCAATTTGTATAAGAAAAAGGGTTTTAAAATTAGTGGAAAAATTCGTAACTTTTTCAAGGTTGAAAATAGTTATTGCGATAAAATACTGATGACAAAAATGGTCTGATTTATGATCGATTACATACTAAACTCTTCAGATAGTCTTACGTCATTGCTCAAGAATAAAGGAATTCGTTCGTGGAATGAATTGACAATATTTATTGAGTCTTTGCCATATGGAAGAAATCTCAATAGATCGGATTTTGAATTGGTCCTTAAAGAAATGAAAGGAACCTGTAGTTCGAAGCATGCACTTTTAAAAAGGATTGCGGATATTAATGCAATCCCTGATGTTCAACTCGTTTTGGGAATGTATAGAATGAACGGATTGAATACACCAAGAATTGGTTCTGTATTGACGGAAAATCTACTCGAATATATTCCAGAAGCTCATTGCTATCTAAAGATTAATAATAGGCGATATGATCTAACATCTAAAGAATCTCAAATAGAAAGAATTGAAAATGATATCATCGAAGAGAAAATAATTCGACCAGAACAAGTCGTTGAATTTAAGGTCGAGTACCACAAGGAGTTCTTGAAATCTTGGATAAAAAAGAATAAATTTAACTTTGATTTTGATCATATCTGGCGAGTTAGGGAAAGATGTATAGAAGAATTAAGCCAGCCTTAGCTTCTCATTATTTTAAACTATAGATCACAAAATCATAAGTAACGTTGGCATTCATCTTGGATTTCAATGAGTTGATTCTAGCTTTAGGATTTAGTTTTTTAATCACTTCAGGAGTAATTCTACTTGAAAGTTAATTGATAGTATCAAAATATTTGACTAGTTATGACTAATGCTAAAATCCATTATTCGAATATTGACGACATGCTCCGAGATCTGAATTTACCTCTGATAAAACACTCCCTGTTTTATATAGCGAGGTTCGAGGATCATGAGTTTAATGAGAGCTATTCAGATACCTATACCCATGAATTTTTTGAAATTTCATTTTCTCTTGGATATGATGCTCAAGTTTCTGTTGGTCACCAAGTTTCTAGTGTTCTAGATAATAGTCTGATCTTTGTTTCTCCTGGTCAAGTGGTAAAATGGGAAGGGAATTTGATTGCTCCTGATAAGGTGGTGGGATACATTCTTTTATTTAAACCTGAATTTTTATTGTTTGCCAAAGGAGTATTTAGCTTTTATGAGTTATTTCCATTTTTAAATAGAAACACTTCGTCCAGTTATCAGCTTTCTGAAGAACAGAAAATGTTGATTCAAGATTTACTTGATACAATAAATCAGGAGTACAAGAGAAATGATGTGAATAGCATAGAAATTATTCGTTCTTTTCTTACCATACTTCTTTTTAAAGCAAAACGGATTTTAGAGTTTAATACGACTAAAAGGCTTGTTGGAACAAGGGCAGATGAAATTACATATCAATTCGAAAATGCCATTATTCAGACTGCGCATAAGAGACAAAAGATTCAATTTTATGCTAGAATGTTGAATATAAGTCCAATTTATCTGTCGGAATGTATCAAAAAATCAACTGGTAAAACAGCTAAACAAATTATTAACGAATATCTAATCCTAGAGGCTAAATCATTGTTAAGACAATCCACTGAATCGGTCTCTCAAATTGCTTATAATTTGGGCTTTGAAGATGATTCAAACTTTGTCAAATATTTCAAAAAACAAACAGGGTTGACTCCAAGATCTTTTAGAAATGAAGGACGTTAGAAGTCAAATGGTTGAATTGAGGTTTGATGAACAGCGTATTTTGTTCTAGTTTATAGATTCCTTATTTTTTACCATTATTACATAGAAATGCACCTTTCTGTAAGGCTATAGTAGAATTAGTTTTGTGCTCGAATATCAAGTACATGTTAGGTACTTGATGGTATCATGGAATAAAATCATCTTATGAATATGTTTTATTGTGCAAAGAATATCTTTTTTCTATCGGCGATTTTGGTACTTCTTAATGGATGCTCAAACAATCAGAATTGGGAAGATAATGGAGGGAATAGTAGTTGGGATCAATCTGAACCTGATGAAAGTTCTTGGGGTGAAGATCCAGGAAGTGGATGGGGTGGTCCGCCTGTGTATCCAGTATTTGAGATGTCCAAGAAAGACTATATAGGCTTTGACAAATTCCCAGCGAAGATTGAAGGAATTCAGGACATAGAAATTCGAGCAAAGATTAGTGGATACATAGAAACAATATATGTTGATGAAGGTCAGTATATAAGGAAGGGAGATCCACTCTTTAAATTGGAGGCGAAGGATTTGGTACAGAATACAAAAACTTCCGAAACAGCGGTACTTTCTGCTGAAGCAGAAATGGAGGCCTTTAAAATAGAAGTGGAACGACTGAAACCACTTGTTGAAAAAAAGATCATTAGTGAGATCCAATTGCAGACTGCTAAGGCAAACCTCCGTTCATCAGTCACAAAGTACAATCAAGCTTTGAGTGCTTATGAAGGACAACAAGTTAATGCCGGTTATGCTTTGATTAAAAGTCCAGTAAGTGGATATATTGGGAAATTAAATTTTAGAATAGGATCCTTGGTTGGGCCGGCAGATGTAAAAGCATTGACTACTATTTCGAATACAAAAGAAGTATATGCTTATTTTTCCATGAGTGAAAGAACGTTTTTCAAACTAAGTGAAAGGGTTGATGGAAAAAGTGTAGCTGAAAGACTAAATTCTTTTCCACTATTAAAACTTGAGTTGGCTCATGGCGCAGAATATGACGTTGAAGGCAAACTAGATGCGTTTACGGGAAAGATAAGTTCAAGTACAGGGGCTATACAATTAAGAGCAAAGTTTAACAATCCCAATCAAGAATTACTAAGTGGCAGTAACGGTGTGATTAAGATGCCACGATTGTATAAGAACTGTTTGGGAATTCCAGCCTCATCATCATTTGAATTGCAAGGTCAGCCTATGGTTTATAAGGTAATTGAAGGAGATTCGTTGGTAGCTCAGCCCATTCAGATATTGGATAAAATAGATCGTTACTATTTAATCGAATCCGGATTAAATGAAGGAGACAAGGTTTTGGCCCAGGGTGTGAGTAAAGTTTATCCCAATACATCTATTAAATCTCAGTTGGTTGATATGGATAGTATAGTTCATGGATTTAATCCTGTTTTTAAATAGTCAAATATTCTTTCCTGTTTTATACCACAAGACTTTGGTAGCTACAAGGTAGGCTTTGTGAAAG
This sequence comes from Saprospiraceae bacterium, assembly GCA_965230345.1. Lineage (GTDB taxonomy): Bacteria > Bacteroidota > Bacteroidia > Chitinophagales > Saprospiraceae > JADKBO01. The sequence continues at coordinate 290,856 of CBDDKR010000002.1, read as the reverse complement.
CTGCAGAAATAGGAAGGTTCATTAAGTAAAATATTAAGGCAATGTTACAACAATTCATTGATAGACCAGTTTTATCAACAGTAATAGCTATTATTACAGTTATACTTGGAGTTATAGGAATTACCACTATCCCAGTATCTCAGTATCCAGAAATTGCTCCACCGACAGTTCAAGTCAAGGCTTCATTTCCAGGAGCCAATGCTCAAACCATAATTGAGAGTGTCATCACACCTATTGAAGAACAGATTAATGGTGTTGAAGGAATGAAATACATTACTTCAACAGCGAGTAGCGATGGATCCGCATTAATCTCAGTAATTTTTAATCAGGACATTGATCCTGATTTGGCGGCAATGAATGTTCAAAATCGAGTATCTCGTGCTAATGCTGTTCTTCCTGCTGAAGTAATACGAAATGGAATTAGTACGCAAAAGACTCAAAATTCAGCATTAATGTATGCTTCTATAGCTTCGAACTCTTCCGCCTATGATGAAACCTATTTGCAAAATTATTTTAAGCTAAATATGATGCCTGAACTTCAGCGGGTTCAAGGTGTTTCAAGTGTTGACGTATTTGGTGCCAAAGATTACTCTATGCGGGTTTGGTTGGATCCGAATAAATTGACTGTTTATGGTTTGACACCTATGGATATTAGTGCAGCTATTCAAGAGCAAAGTATCGAAGCGGCGCCTGGGATACTTGGTCAGAATTCGGGTCAAGCAATCGAATATGCATTGAAATATAAAGGAAGATTTAAAGAAGTCGAAGAGTACGAAAACATACTTGTTAAAACCGCTGATGATGGAACAAATCTATATTTAAGTGATGTGGCAAAAATTGAATTAGATGCATTTTCGTACGCGACTGCCTCAAAAAGTAATGGAGATCCATCTATTACGTTTGGAGTCAACCAACTGCCGAATACGAATGCTCAGAAGATTAATACTGCTTTGGTGAAAAAGATAGAAGAATTGAAGTCTGATTTCCCAGATGGCATCTATTTCGTGATGAATTACAATACCAATGATTTCTTGGAAGCATCTATAGATAAGGTGACTCGAACGTTGATCGAAGCTTTTTTATTGGTGTTTGTTGTCGTTTTTGTATTTCTTCAAGACTTTCGATCAACCTTGATTCCAGCAATTGCTGTACCAGTCTCTGTTATTGGCGCATTTTTCTTTCTGAAAGTATTTGGGTATTCGATGAATTTGTTGACACTTTTTGCTTTAATTCTAGGAATTGGAATCGTCGTTGATGATGCAATCGTCGTAGTAGAGGCTATTCATGCTAAACTGGAAAAAGGCGTTCAAAATGTGGCTGAGGCATCCAAGCAGGCTATGAGTGAAATTAGTGGGGCAATAATTTCAGTTACCCTAGTAATGGGAGCTGTTTTCGTGCCGATTATGTTTATTGAAGGTCCGGCGGGTATATTTTACAAACAATTTGGGGTTACCTTAGTTGTTGCGATTTTTATATCTGCAATCAATGCCTTGACACTTTCTCCTGCTCTTTGTGCTATATTATTGAAGCCGGTTCATGAGGACAGCCAGACTAAGGGCTTTTTGAATCGGTTTTATCATTATTTCAATAAAGCATTTGATGCAGTTAAAAGCAGATACGTCAAAGTAGTAAGAATTTTGATTCGATTGAAGTGGATAACAGTACTTTTGATTTTGGCTGCCATTTCTGTAGCTTGGAAGTCGAATCAAAGTATTCCTCAAGGATTTGTGCCTTCTGAGGATAGAGCCGTTATTTTTGTCAATATTGAGTTACCCCCAGGAGCTACATTGGGCAGAACAATGGCTTCGTTAGAAAACCTCAATAATGTCGTTTCAGAGATTAAAGAAGTAGCTAATTTTACTTACATAGCTGGAAATAATTTTTTCTCGGGAGCAGGAAGTGGTAATGCTATGGGATTTATCGTTTTGAAAGATTGGTCGGAACGAGAAGGTATCCCGATAGATGCTACAATGGGAAGTTTGTTTCAGGTTTCCAACGATATCAAAGATGCAAATATCATCTTTTTTGCTCCTGGAAGTGTACCAGGTTATGGCGAATCGGATGGTTTTGAGTTTAAAATAATAGACAAGAAAGCAGGTAATATTGAAGATTTGGCTGATGTGTCTAATGATTTTATTGGAAGATTGTTTGGTCGCCAAGAGATCTTATTTGCGTCTAACTCTTTAAATACCAATTATCCACAATATGAGATTGAATTGGATGTGCCAATGGCGAAACGCTCTGGTATTAGGGTTAACGATTTATTGAGTACTCTTCAGGGATATTTTGGAGGGTTTTATGTCTCCGATTTCAATAAATATGGAAAACCATTTAAAGTATTTATGCAAGCACTTCCTGAGGCTAGAAGGAATGAAGATGATTTGTCGAGCGTTTTTGTGAAAAGTTCCACTGGACAGATGTCTCCAATATCCTCTTTTGTGAAGTTAAATCGAATTTCTGGTGCACAATCTCTTAGTAGATTTAATTTATATAATGCTGTTTCCGTTAATGGTAATGTGAAACCAGGATTCAGTACAGGAGATGCCATCAAGGCAATTCAAGATGAATCGAAAACATTACCTAAAAATTACGGTATTGAATTTAGCGGAATTACTAAAGAAGAGATCAATAGTGCCGGTCAAGCACCAATCATTTTTGCCTTGAGTATTCTATTTGTGTTTTTCTTTTTATCCGCTCAATACGAAAGTTTCTTTTTGCCATTTGCGGTTCTTCTTCCTCTTCCACTAGGGATTGCGGGAGCTTTTATCTCAACATCTTTGGCTGGTCTACAAAACAACATTTACTTTCAAATTGCATTGATTGTACTTATTGGATTATTGGCAAAAAATGCAATTCTAATAGTTGAATTTGCTAGACAACGAAGAGAAGAAGGCTTTTCAATAGTTGATGCTGCTATTGAAGGTACCAAGGAAAGATTAAGACCCATATTAATGACTTCGTTTGCATTTATTCTAGGATTGCTTCCATTGGTGCTTGCGTATGGAGTAGGTGCTGAGGGTAACCAATCTATAGGGACTGGGGCAGCTGGTGGGCTCTTGATCGGAACATTATTGGGAGTACTTATAATTCCCGTATTGTTTGTAGTGTTTCAATGGTTGGAGGAAAAAATTGTTAAAAAAAGAATTAAGAATCATGCGTAATCTAACATATATAATCTTTCTAATTGGAGCAACTACGCTCAATTCATGTATTGCAACAAAGCCATATGTAAAAGAGGAAATTAGGGATAATTATCTATTTCGTTTAGATAGTCTTCAATTTGATAAGGAACCAAATACATCAAAAATTGTATGGCAGGAGTATTTCTCTGATGAAATCTTGAAGAATTACATTCAAACAACCTTAGACAATAATTTTGAAAATCAGGTAGCTCTTAATAATCTTAGTGTTTTTGAGACTCGGATGAAGCAGAGAGATCTTGGTCACTTGCCAGAATTGAATGTAACCCTTGATGCTCAAAGACAAGGGTTGTCAAAGAATTCACAATTTGGAGGATTTATTAATGGATCCATTAACACCTATAGATTGAATGGTGCACTATCTTGGGAGGCAGATATTTGGGGCAAAATAAAAAGTCAAAAATTAGCAGCACATATTTTATTTGATCATTCGAAAACAGCCCAGAAGTTGCTCAAGACGACACTGATTGCTAATGTGGCTACAACTTATTATAAGCTTATTGAAGCTGACGAACGGAAGAGAATACTTCAGAAATCATGGAGTCAAAGGAATAAGTCACTTGAGGTAACTAAAGGGTTGAAGGATGCAGGGAAAGGAAATGCCGTTGAGGTCAATCAAAGTTTAGCACAGTTGAATCAAATTGAAATTGATTTGGAAAAAATTAACAATGAAATATTCGTTTTGGAGAATGCTTTGATCCTACTATTAGGAACTAAACTTAATGAAGTCAAACGATCGAATATAGAAGACTTGGATATTAATCAGATGTTTGAGTATGGTATAGATATCGATATTTTGAACAATAGACCCGATGTTTTAATGGCGGAGTTAGAGGTAAGAAATGCTTTTGAGCAAAAAAATATCGCTAATGCATCTTTATATCCAAGCATTAAACTAACCTTGAATGGTGGATTTGAGAGTACAAAGTTGACTGAATTTATAACAGGTGCTTCCTTCGTCAATACATTGGCAGGAGGATTGACCGCACCAATTTTCAATCGTGGTAGATTAAAAGCTGAGAAAAAAATAGCACAAAATCAACTTGATCAGAAATCCATCCAATTTAGAAACAAATTGTTCAATGCTGGTATAGAAGTTAGCAGAGTACTTAAAGAGCACCAAACTATTCAATCTAATGTTGATAAATCTGCTAAACAAGAAGCAATATTGGAATCAGCATATTTAGATGCCTTGGAATTGTTTAAGGCAGGTTTTGGAAATTATCTTAATGTAATATTGATTCAAGACAATTTACTGAATGCCCAGTTGTCAAATGTGACTTTATTGTCTCAACAGTTTCAAAATGAAGCGAAATTGTATCGTGCTTTAGGTGGAGATTAATTTAATCATGCTTTTTCTTACGTAGAATCAAGCATTGAGTTATTCAGGTTTGGGCCAGCACAAGATGGTTGATTGTTGGGAGTCATTATTCATTGTGGAACATTGGTGGTTTTGCTTCAATTTTAATTATGATAATGAATATGAAGTAATCTATTAGCAAAGGTGTGTATCACTTCAATATTTGGTATGTTGATTGGCCTTGTAATGACCCTGTTTATGTCATTCTTTACTCTAGTATTACATTCTGGTTTTGGCGAAGATTTTTTGTTGTTTGGGTGACACGCTCTGCAATAGGATTTGTTGTTGGGTTTCCAATTACAGCAGTTACAGTACCGATTATTCTAAGGGAGATGGATAAGTACTTTGTTATTAAGGAATAGAAAGTAGAATACGGGCGAGTATAAGTGAGATCATTCTATACCAAATCTTATGAATTGAATGTACTATCCATTTTGTCTTGAAAATATGATGAATAATGAATATTTTGTGTTGAAAAAAGAGCAATGAAGCCTTTAGTAGTAGAATGTGAATTTGATGCGTCCATCGAGTTAGTTTGGCAATGCCTAACTGAACCCAAATTAATGAAAGAGTGGTATTTTGATATTATTGAATTTAAAGCAGAAAAGGGTTTCAAATTCCAATTTGAAGGTAATAAAGACGGACGCGTTTACATTCATTTATGCGAAATATTGGAAGTGGTACCATTGAGATTATTAAAGCATTCTTGGGCGTATTCAGGTTATGAAGGGATTTCATACGTAACTTTTGAGTTGTTCGATTTTGGCGAAAAAACGTTACTTAGGTTAACTCATGATGGATTGGAGCGTTTGAAAGGAAGTATTGATTTTGACGTTAACAACTTTATTCAAGGATGGGAGCATATCATTAAGAAAGCTTTAAAAGGTTTTTTGGAAAAACATTGATTTCTGAATTGGATTATATTTTTGAAATGACCTAAGGTTAGGGTAAGAAAAGGATCGTTTTATTACGAAATATCTTGATTGGTTTGAGATAAGAAGGATAGAGTAAAATGGATAAGACTAGAAAGGAATATTTGAAGAGAATAAACTCAGTCCTAGACTTTATAGAAAAGAATCTTGATTCATCTCTATCTCTTGAACAATTATCTAAAAAGGCAAATTATTCTCCCTTCCATTTTCATAGAGTATTCTCAACAATAGTTGGTGAACGATTAAATGCATACATAAATAGAAAACGACTTGAACGAATTGCTTCTATACTCTTAGTCAAACAAGATATTCGGCTTAAGGAATTGGCCTTTTCTTATGGATTCAATAATGATAATTCCTTTTCCAGAGCATTCAGGAAACGCTATGGTGTTAGTCCTACCACATTTAAATCAAAGGGAAAAGACATTCTTAGCAAGATTGGTATAGAATCATTTTCATTAGAAAAATACATTTGTTCTATGGACAAAATTGAACAATGGATTAAAGTGAATGGACAAGTAATAGTAAGAGAATTACCTGAAATTAAGCTCGCCATTATATCCCATATTGGCAATTTTAATATGATGAGCAGCATGTTTGAAAAACTAATGCATTGGGGGAGTGAGCATAATGTGATTCCAGCCCATAACTTTAAGGCTATTACTATATATCATGACAACCCAAATGTTACCCATCTTTCTAAGCTTAGATTTAGTGCTGGTATAACCATTAATAAGGATATTCAAGCCGATGGCGAAATAAGACCGTTAGTGTTAGAAAAGGGAGTCTATGCAATAGGGAAGTTTGAAATCAATCCAAGTGAAATAGCTGAGGCTTGGAAAAATATGAATGTATGGGTTTTAGAAAACGAACTTGAATTCAGGGATGGAACATATTTTGAAATGTATCATAATGATTATGGGACCCCTCCGGAAGAAAAGTGTATAATGGATATATGTATTCCAATAACAAGAAAAGGGTCTATCAAATACAAAAAACACCAAATAGAATTGACTGACCTTCGTGCAAAAAGTATGGTTGAATTAGACCGTTTAGAATTGATCAACTTCATGAAAGAATTAAGGGCTTTTTTCAGCAAGGAATATGAGTTGGTTTTTAAGTTAGGAGATGTTTATCAAGGGAGTTCAGATTTTTCGTACTTATCATTGACAACGGAAGAGTTGAAGAAGCAAAAACTTAAGTTCGTAATCGTTTTAAACCTTAGGACGTTGTCATTTTCTATTTGTCTTTCTGGGCAGAATAAGGCGGTTCGAAAGAAGTATTGGAAGATTTTTAATGAAAGCGATTGGAAGAAGTATAGACTTGTAGAGTCAATTGACAATAGCTTGTATATTGTTGATCATATCATTGTAAATAATCCCAATTTTCTCAATAAAAGAGATTTGATAAGTCAGATAGAACTAAAATCATTAGCGTTCATGGATGAAATTCGTAATGTATTAGAACAATGAGGAATAGTGTCGTGTTAAAGAAAATTATAAGTCCAAAAAGATAGAAGGGTTAGTATACTTAAAATTGGATTTATAATATGGGATATAGATGATTTATTAATTCATATTTTTAACTTAGAATAATTGTATAGCAAGTCGATGAAGAAATTAAGCTTATTATCGGATGATGAGTTTATAGAAAGATTAAATCAATGCACATTGGACCCCAAGTTGTTCGATCATGAAGCGCATCTGAGGTTGGCTTGGATTAATGTTAAGCGTTATAAATTGTTAGAAGCTGAAAGAGTGGTACAAACACAACTTTTCCAATTTGTTTCCCGAATTGGAGAAGAAAGTAAATACAATGATAAATTGACAGCAATAGCTGTGCAAATTATTGCCCAATACAGTAGTCAATCTAAGTCCAAAAGTTTTAGCAAGTTCATCGAGGAATTTCCAGTTTTAAAGAATAATTTCAAAGAATTGATAGAAGAGTATAGTAAAAGTGAATAAGATTCAATGGAGCATCGGAATACCCATGTAAAAAGGATAAATGAAATAGAGAAAGAATTCTTTGTCCAGATCAGTAGTAATAGATATGCAAAATTGATTTTCTGCATTCTAATGGTCTGTGGTGGATGTAAAGACGAATATTATAAATTTAAACAGCATGCATCAACAAATGATGAAGACCTTAAATACGCCGATGTTTTTAAACCTTGGGATGGAGACTGGAAGGGACAATTTTTGGTATTGAAGGACTCTTGTTTACGTACGCAATGGGTTACGACCCCAGAGGCATTAACTGTTTCGAGTATACCGTTTTTGACATCAGAAGTTCTTGATACTATTTATGTAGAACAAAATTATTGCTCCGTTTCACCGTATTTTCAAAATGTAATCATTCGAGATTCTTCCTATTCCTCAAATGAAATAGAGATAATTGAGGCCGTGAATAAGGTTCAGAATGGATCAATTGTAGGTATGATTAAAAAGGGGGATGAGATACAATCGCTTTCAGGAATAAAGATCGACCGAGGATTTATAATTTGGATGAGAAAAGAAGGAGGCAAGTCCATCGAAGTATTTAAGGAGACTGTAGAGAAGAATACTTATGAGATAATAGGCTACGGTTATTACGATGGTGACGACTTTGACAAAAGCCCCAAAATCTGGTTTTATGGAAAATATAGTAGGATTTAAAGTAACCAGAGACCAAATTTTTGGGGTGTTAATAAGAGTTGTAGCAGATGATAGGCTGTCTTGTTATAAATAGTATTAATTTTATAGCATTTGGATACACTATTGGTATGATTGATGAGATGGATAGATTACATTACCATTATTTGAAGTCTCCTTATGGAGAATTAATCTTGGGAGATTATAAAGACAAACTTGTTTTGTGCGATTGGAGGTATCGAAAGATGAGGTCTAAAGTAGACCAAAGGATAAAATCTTTGACATCAGCTATTTGGATAGAAAAGATATCTCCAATAATCGAAAGAACGGTGTGTCAATTAACCGAGTATTTTGAGGGGAAAAGAACGCAGTTCGATCTTCCATTGTATCTTGTTGGAACGGACTTCCAAAAACGTGTTTGGCAAGAACTGATGCAAATCGAATATGGAAAGAGTTCTACATATTTAGAATTGACAAAAAGGCTTGGTGATGTAAAGGCGATTAGGGCTGTAGCCGCCGCAAATGGAGCAAATGCCATATCCATTATTATTCCGTGTCATCGCATCATTGGAAGTAATGGAAATCTTGTAGGGTATGCCGGTGGAATGAGTGCAAAAGAAGGCTTGTTAAAACTTGAACATAGTGACTTTTTTGATAAGTTTCCAAGACAATTAGAACTAAACTTTTAAGGGATGACTTGGCAGAATAATGTAGATTTTTATGAAAGGGTACTGTCTCATTTTGATCAAATAGAACGGAAGGGTAAGTCTATGCCCTATACCTCAGTTAATGGACATATGTTCTCATTTGTAGATAAAGAAGGAAGGGTAGGATTACGGTTGTCTAAAGTTGATAGAGATGTTTTTCTCAAAGAGTATAAGTCTTCTGTCATGGAGCAGCACGGAAGAGTTATGAAAGAGTATGTTGTCATTCCTCAAGAGTTATTAGAGCAAGAATCCAAACTTCAAGTATATTTTGATAAAAGTCTAAAATACGTACTGTCTTTAAAGCCTAAAGTTACTAAGAGAAAAGCGTAATGTAGATCTAGTTTTGGAGTGTTTTCTGTGTTTAAATTTTGCAATAGAATTATTAATGTATATATTGTTCTGTGTAAATAGTATTATGTAGAATGAAAAATAAGAAATTGCTCTATTGGGTGAGTACAGGATTGTTAACTGCGATGATGTTAATGTCCGTTGGAATGTATTTTTTTAAGCATCAGGATATAAGTATGGCCTTTACATCATTTGGATATCCAACATATTTAATCTATCCATTGGGAATTGCAAAACTATTGGGTTTGGCTGCAATCTGGTACAATAAATCTTCCGTGCTAAAAGAATGGGCTTATGCAGGATTTTTCTTCAATTTTATTCTGGCATTTTTTGCACATTTTATGATTGGTGATGGAGAACAGATGGGAGCTCTAATGGCTTTTATTCTTTTGATAATATCTTATTATTCATGGAAGAACCAAACTGTTTAGTCTAGGTTAAATAGAATACTTAATCATTGTTTAAATGAATGCTTGTATCTAATCGACTTTGGACTAGGTTGTTTCACATTGTTTTTTTAATGCTTCATTCATCTCTTCAAATTTGAGTTTAGTTTTTACCTTGATAAAATGAAGAACCAGGGGAGATAGTATACCACTGAAATGTTCCCCATGGACCAATAGGATATTCTCATTATTCAGTGTTTCTAGGTAGAAGTAGTGTTCTCCATAGAATAGCCCTTTAAAAAGTAGTTTGCCTATCCATTTGAAAGACTTAGGAGGAGAGCTTTCTTGAACTATTGGTTGAAAAGATTGAAAGTTACTGCCGTCTAGCGAAATCATTAAATAAAGTTTTTCCCCTTTTTCTGGAATACCTTTAATGCGCATGAATGGATTCCATGTGTCATAAGCATCAAAATTGGTTAAGATAGACCAAGCTTTTTCTATAGAAGAGTTTATTTTAATAGAGGTTTCAATAGTAATCATAATTCGTAAATATTTAGCAGCAAAATTCGGCTAATTGCATCTTTTTGATTTAATCATCAAGTGCCATTTCGTTGACATTTGATGCCAATTTGTTATCTTTATCAGAAATAGAATGGTGCAATTATATATTCCATATAAATGTTCTGAGAATTTTGGTTATTTAAATTGAATATGGCTTTCAGGACAAAATTTCTTGCAAACATTGTGGACTATGCCAGTCATCGGGGTGTCAATGTTAATGAGCTTTTGAGTATCATTGGATTAAGCTATAATGAGTTGGAAGAGGAATCTTTGACTGTCGATTCATCCACATATAGTAAGGTCTTGGAAAAGATTGTTGAGGAAACAAATGATCGTTTTTTTGGACTGCATTTCGGTGAAAGTCTGTCTTTATCTGCAGCAGGAGTAATAGTCCAAATAGTACAAAGCAGTAGAACGATAAAAGAGGCCCTAGGGTATATGGTCGAATTTGCAAATTTAGGTTGTCAAGAAATGCCATTTAAATTAGAAGAATTAGACAATGAATGGAGATTGTCCTTACATCCGTCAAAACTTTGGATTAAGCAAAGCCCTGTTGCAGTTAAACAAACGATGGATGGAATAGTTATTTTTACACTGAGAGAAATTAGCACACTGACAAGGTCTAAACATAATCCATTACGACTTGACTTTGATTATGAACGTCCAAAATCACTTGGAGAATACAATAGAATTTTTAAATGTCCGATTAATTTTAATCAACCCTATACAGCATTCTTTTTTGACAAAAAGCAAGTTGAACGACCTATTGTAACAAGTGATTATGATTTGCTAAAGGTACTGGTAGATTATGCTAATGAAAGATTATCTAATACAAGAGTGGTTCGTACATATGAAATCACGGTCAGAGACTCCATTCTTGGTTTAATGAATCCAGCATTTCCTTCTATTATTCAAGTGGCTTCTAATTTGAATACAAGTGTAAGGACGTTACAACGTAGACTGAGCAAGGAGGGAACAACTTTCAAGTCGGTTACAGATCTATTGCGAATGGAATTGGCAAAAGATTATGTTTTAAACAAAGAACTTTCTATAAAACAAATAACTTATCTATTGGGTTATATGGATCCAAGTTCTTTTATAAGAGCGTTTAAAAGATGGTATGCTCAAAGTCCAGAAAAATATAGATGGACTGAAAATCTTTAATAATTAAATATAGACTATATAGAAGTATTCATGTAAAACGCAGGATTGAGAAAGCGTAAAAACCAAACTTATTCCAACCATTATTAGCCAAACTCTCTTTAGATTATAATGGAATAGTTTTTAAATCACTTCTATTGGTTAAGTTGAGAGGCTAAATCCTTGATGTCTTTATTTTCGAAAATTTCTTGTTGATTCATATTGTCCAATCCTACATTGAAGATGACCTGAGCCAATTCTGTTGATGGGATACTATAATTTTTTCCCAATAGTTTAATCATAGGATACATAACTCTCATGATACGATAAGCTATATTGGGTTCTTTTCTCCCTTCAACTGGATAGATATAACCTGGGCGAAATGTGTGAAATTTAAAGGTCATAGCCGAGATGAGATTTTCTATTTTTCCTTTATATTTTGCAAATTTGATTTTGGTTTTTTCACTTCGATCAGCACCTTGACCGCTTAATAAGCAAAAGGAAGCATTTGGAGAAAACTCATTCAAGATTTGTGCAAAATGTAAGGGCATACCAACTGTAATAGACTCCAATAGATCATCTGATACACTTCCTGTGTATGCACCCAAACAAAAATATGCTATGTCGACATCTTTGAAAAGGTATTCATGCTCTCCTAAATTCAGAAAATCTGAAACCATTATTTCCTTCAACTTTGAGTGTGTTTGGTTCGATTTTCTTCGCACCAAACTGATAATTTCGGATATTCGATTATCATTAAGGCATTCTTTTAGTATCAAACTACCTACCATTCCACTTGCACCTGTAATGATTACTCTATTGGCCATATTGCTAATTTATAGTTCTAAATTCTACCGGAGTCATACCCGTTTTGGATTTGAATAATCTCGCAAAATAGTGCGGATAATTGAATCCTAAATCATAAGCAATCGAACTTATAGAATCGGATGAATTCATCAAGAGCGTTTTAGCTCTACTAATAATGAAGTCATTAATATGGTCTTTAGGAGGTCTACCCGTTTCTTTTTTAAGAAGATCGCTAAAATAATGGGGGGATAGATGAGCTTTTTCTGCAAAATACTGAATGGTTGGCAACCCAGATTCGAACTGAAGATTGGCCTTAAAATAGTGCTTTAAGTGTAGTTCAAATTGTGATACTATATCTTTACTCTTGCTTGTTCTGGTATTGAATTGTCTTTCATAAAACCTCCAAGAATAATTCAATAACAATTCTAGATTGGATACGATGACTCTTTGACTGTGATTATCGATTCGCTGCTCATATTCATGTTGAATTTTTTTGACGCAATCATGAACAGTCAATTCTTCCTCTTCAGAGAGATGTAGTGCTTCGTAGACATCGTAATTAAAAAAAGAATAAGAATCAATTTCTAGACCCAAATGAGTATTCCTGATCAAATCTGGATGAAAAAATAACATCCAACCTTCAAGTTCACCTATTGTAATTGGCCGAGTAGGAGAATAAACCTGTCCGGGAGCGGAAAAAATCATGACGCCTTCATCAAAATCAATGGTATTTCGCCCATATTCGATTCCGCAACTCTTATCTTTAAGAGAGACCATGTAAAAGTCATATATCACTTTTACTCCAATTTCACTTTCGGATATTTTGATTTTTGAAGCGTCCAATACAGATACCAAAGGGTGTTTGGGCGGAGCCATACCCAAGATAGAGTGAAGATCACTTATTGAAGATATTTTGACTATTTGATCTGCCATTTAGTTTATGTGTCAATTCATAAAATACAAAGATTTATCAAATGATAACGATTGACTAACACAAAATGCAGAAAATATAACACACATGCTATAAAGTAGTCTTAAAGTAGAATTAAGTCACTTCTAAGGAAAGAGTTTACTCGCATTATGTGTTAGAAAATGTATTCTGTATTGAAATTACTTTTGACTAAGCCTTTAAGGTATTTCCCTTCAATCAACATATTGGTGACTCTGTTAACTTACAATAGCACTAATTTTAGTGTATTTACAGCACTCATAATAAAGTTCCAAGAATGATGATGGTTTATTTTTTTCTTAGTCTTTTGCTTCTGATTGAGCTTAATGCTTCGGGAGTAATTCCCAAGTAAGATGCAATCATTTTTTGAGGAATTCGTTCTTGCAATTCCGGATAGAGTGTTAGAAAATGTTCGTACCTTTCCAATGCTGATGAACTCATTTGCAATAGAATCCTGTTTTGCAATACTCCAACTCGATTGAGCAATTTAGAGATTCCGATTTGCATCTCGTCTCTGGTTAGATCCTCCAGTTTTTGATCAGGAATAATAAGTTCAGAATCTTCCAAAGCATCTATGAAAAGCTGGGTTTCTTTTTCTTGATAGGCTGCATAAATATCTCCAACGATCCAGTCTTCGGGGCCGAACATGAAGATGTGTTCTTTACCCTTACTATCGATGATATAACTACGAAGTAGACCTTTTACCACGACGTAGTTTTTCAGATGTTTATCACCTGCATGTTGAAGGATGGTTCCTTTAGATACTTTTTTCTTAGTAAACTTGGAAAATATCATTAAGTCAGTTTTGAAAAGTATGTACTATTTTGATGACGTATCATAAGACATAATACTTGTAACAGAGCTTATTTATGTTTTCTATTTCTTTACTTATAGCAACTATACTTTTACAGTGTATATTGCATTATCCGAGGGCATAAAAAATAATCTCGCACAAAATTTCCAGTAATGTTATGCTCGGACAATTCGAAAATCACTCATTTTATCTGATTCAGTTTATAAACCAGGATTCAACACTACAAATGAATTAATGCATTGCTTTAACATATAATGAAGTGTCACCATGACTAATAAATAATAAACTGTCCTTTGATTCATTGAAAGAATAGTGATAATGATGATCGGCAGGGTGTTCATGCCCTGATTTGCTGTGATCAACGATGTGTTTTAAAGTTATGACATCATCATTTAAATGAAAAGTACCTTTTTCTACTTGAGTTTCATCCTTGAAGTATTGCCATTTGAATTGATCATCAAAAACGATTACACGCTTGATCGAATCATCGGTCTGTCTGTTCCAATTTCCTAAGAGACGTTTGTCTATTTCAATACTCTGATGAAGATCTTCTTTTGTATGTTCTGAATGAGTTGGTCCATTGTTTTTACATGAAACGAATAATAAAAGTACTAGACCCAAATAGAGATGGTTAACTGGCATGAATTCTATGTTTAGAGTTTATCAATGCCTTAAATTTAATCAAAATAAATCAATTGTTTAAACCCCGAATTGGTTGATGAGTTAGGTTAATTATTAATTCGATATTCATTTGGAGTAAAGCCAGTCTTCTTTTTAAAAAGTTTGCTGAAGTACTGCGTATACTCAAAACCCAAATCATAGGCTATTTGGCTGATGCTGTTTTCCGAAGATAGCAAGGCACTTTTAGCTTTTCGAATTAAATGATAATCAATATGCTCTTTGGTACTCTTTCCAGTTTCTTTTTTTAGCAAATCACTCAAATAATTTGCAGAAAGGTTTACCGATTCAGCGCAGTATTTCACCGTTGGTAGACCAGTTTTTAGGGGTTTATCTGAATCAAAATAGGATTTTAACAGGAATTCGATTCGAGTTACCACATCTTTTTGATGAGGACTTCTTGTGATAAATTGTCTTCCATAAAACCGACTACAGTAATTGAGCAATAACTCGAGATTGGTGGCAATCAAAGACGGACTGTGTTGATCCATATTTTGGTTATATTCCTCAGTAATGTTATCTATACATTTGAGGATTTTATTTTTTTCATCCTCTGAAAGGTGCAGTGCTTCATTGGAGTCGTAATCAAAAAAACTGTATTGATCGACCTTATTGCCAAGATCTGAATAATGGAGAATATCAGCATGGAAAAACAAACTCCATCCCTCGTAGTCGTTAAAACCTTCAGTTAAATGTGAAGGAAATAAAACTTGGTTTGGCGAGGTGAACAAAAGCGTACCTTCTTCAAAGTCATAGGTGTTCCGGCCATATTTCATACTGCCCTCTACAGTTTTAAAGGAAATAATGTAAAAACCAACGTTGGCCCCAATAGAATCAGATATGTTTTCTGGGATATTCATTTTTGAAAACTTCAAAAAAGAAATCAAAGGGTGCTTGGGTGGAGGACAACCTACAAAACGGTGTAACTCGCTGATTGATTTTATGTTGTATAATGGACTCATTCTATTGAGCATTTAAAATATGTTGAAAATAAATGTCCGCTCGTTCTTTAGAAAAGAAATCGATGACTAGTCCAGATAGACCAACTATAATCATGGCAATTGCAACTGCTTGCCAATGTCTATTTTCAGTTATTATAAATACAAAAGATGCTGATAAAAAGAGAAAGGCAGCAGTATATTTAGTCCATGTATATAAATATTGGAATCCAGAGACTCTTTCTTTTTCAGAGTGAACAAATACTTTAGAATCTTGGACGTATTGATGTTTATAGGTTCGACCCTAGAGTTGTTGTTTACTACGCCTACTATTCCTGTTGAAGCAAATAGTATTCCTATAATTAAGAATGGAAGAACTAAAGCTTGGGTATTAAGAGTCGATCCCCATTTCCAGTTTAAAGCGCTCAATAAGATGAGTACGATTCCAAATGATCCAATAATGGATGCTTCAAAGATTTCCCCTTTTAACCAATGGATTGTATGATCTATAAATGACATATTAAAACTTGTTTTTAAGTTAAGATACATTGATCTGAGATCGAAGCAATTTCCGAGACCTATCGCTTTTAAATGGGGGGAAAAACATTCCTGTAAATTTACGCATTATCCCTTGTTCAAATACTGCTTTTGGATTGGTAAAAGCATAGAAGCCTACTTTTCCTCCTTTGTATCGTCCCATACCACTATAACCCACACCTCCAAACCCCATGTCGGCAGCATTGGCATGCATTAATAAATCGTTGACCGTAACACCACCACTAGAGGTGTTATGCACTATTTTTTGAATGTTCTTTTGGTTTTTACCAAAAATGTAAAGTGCTAAGGGCTTTTCATTTTTATTGATTTGTGAAATTACATCATCTAAATTAGAATAGGTGAAGATGCTTAGAACTGGTCCAAATATTTCAAATTTTGCAACTTTCAAATGGAGAGGAGGATTGACAATTATAGTCAATGGTATTTTGCGTGTTTGGAGATCTGGGACTGCTTCATTTTGAGGATTTACCTGGATGATTTGACATCCATTTCGACGTGCTTCATCGATGTAACCCGTTATTCTGTTAAATTCTCTTTCATTGATGATTGAGGTGAAATGTGGATTGTCAATAATAGAAGGATAGATATCTTCACTATTTTTAACAACTGCATCCACAAATGTTTCTAAATGTTTATCAGGAACAAATGCGTAGTCTCCTGATATACAAACTTGACCAGCATTCAATTGTCTTACGGTTCCAATCCTTTTTGCAGAAAATGTTATATCTGCATCTTCAATGATAATACAAGGCGATTTACCACCGAGTTCAAGGATTGAAGGTGTCAGATACTTTGCATTAGCTTCCAGAATTTTTTTACCGACTTCTGATCCACCAGTAAAAAAGAAGAGATCCCATGGTTTATCTGCGAAGGCAATAGAAACTTCCAATTCACCAGTAATTACCGAAAGTTCTTCTTCCTTAAATGAGGAACGAACTAACTTTTGTAATAAAGATGCAGTTTTTGGAGTGCTTTCAGACATCTTAATCATGACAGAGTTTCCCGCAGCTAAAGCTTCTATGGTTGGGTCAAGAGCTAAACTTACAGGAGCATTAAATGGTGACATTACTCCTACAACTCCCAATGGTTCATTAATTTGATATGTTCTTTGACCAGATAACGCCAACCAACCCGAAGATTTTCGCTCTGGTTTCATCCATTTTTTTAGATTCTTTTTGATTTTTTTAATCAAATCCAATGGCGAATAGATTTCTGCAATAAATCCCCAATCGGCACTTCGTGTCCCAAAGTCTTGTTGAGTAGCTTCCACAATAGCATCAATGTTGGCTCTGATTAATTGATCCAATCTATTTAACCGATCGATTCTTTGATGATATGTAGGTGTTTTTGAAGGAGAATAGTTTGATTTTTGAAGCTCGAAAATTCTGTTTAATTCATCTATGTTTTTCATGGTTTATAAAATTTGAATGGTTAAAACTTAATTATTTGATGCGATTCCACTTTGAGGTTTGTCCCAACATTTTTAACCCTAGATATCCTCGTAGATGCATCTTTTCATTCTTTAACCAGACATAACATTTATAAATTTTACCGTTTGCAGCATTGTAGATTCTTCCATCTTCATAAGTACCATCATCGAATCTTAAGCCTGTTAAGTTGGTAATACCTATAAGATCTCGAGAGCGAAGGCTTCTATCTGGATTATTCACGTCTTTTTTAGAACTTCCATTTTTGTTTACAATTTCGCTTCCCCATAACAGTTTACCACAGTATTGATCTCCACAGGGATAGATTTCCATTTTTCCATCCTTGGCTTCAGTTTCCCAAATTCCGATAATTCGATCAGCAGTAGTTTGTGCAATTGTATGGAAATTGCACGAAAGAATAATTGTCATTAATATTAAATGCTTCATATACTTGATTTGATTGTTAGTTAGTATGATGCAAAGATCAATGGCTATTTCTTAGGCTTTGTGTCCAATTTACGGATTGTTGGATACAAATCAGGGATAGTCATGAAGCAGGGAAGTATTGCTAATTATTGAGGAACTCTTGTTACACAAATAAAGAATATATACCATTAGCTTTGCCTATAAATTAGAAAACATACAATGGGATTAAGTCAACAGAAATATCAAAACTATTTTAACGAATCAATGGATTTCGAAACCTATCTCGGCAATTTTGAAAAAGAAATGAATGCTGGTGAAGAAAGTAAGTTTGCCGCATACTTACCTCAAAACTGGCAACGTCAATCCAGGATTTTAAGAAAACTTCAGGTAAGTTCAAAATTAAGTGACATGGTAAAGTCCCTTGATAAAAAAGAGCATTGGTTGGTTATCACAGAACATTGGTGTGGAGATGCTTCACAGATCGTTCCGGTATTGCATAAGATAGCTGAGGAAAATAAAGATAAGATTGATTTCAGAGTCACTTATAGAGATGAAAATTTAGAGTTGATAGATGCACATTTGACGGATGGTAAGTCTAGATCGATTCCTATTATGATTCGTCTGGATGAGTCCTTTAATGTGATTGACTCTTATGGTCCTAGACCTGCTGAAGCACAGGAATTGGTGAAGTCTCTAAAAGCAAATGGAGAAGAATACGGTATTCCTCTTCACACTTGGTATGCTAAAAATAAACAACAGTCTATTCAAGAAGAGGTGACTATCTTATTGTCAAAATAAAACTTATCAATTTTGAGTAAACGGGCTTAGACTAATCAATATCAGTTCTTATTAATATTCACTAATTAAGTTGAAACGAGGTTAATAGAGGGAAATGAAACAACAATTAAGAGATTCAGGTTCAATTGAGCAGAATAGAAGAATAGAGATAGGCTGATAAGGTTACATTGGAAAAGCGAAAGAAATATTATTCTCTTAAAGAATTAGCATCTAACTAGGGATACCTTATTCATACAATTCAATGGAGCAAGCGTAGGTTTGCCAAATATTAATAAGGGTTATGATACAGGTGTTGATTCGTGATATTCTAGACAGAATACTAGATATCAAAAAGGATTTACGGGTTATAGAAACCTTTTTGATGAATACCTAATACACTGGAAGCTATTAAAGTAAGCCATAACAAAGATGAGCCAATGAACTTATACTTCTAGGTTGAATCTAGATTTGGTCTGATCATAAGAGTTGGATCGATTAAAACAGCACGAGGCGTACGACCCAGATCAAGGTGTCAACATAAGTTTGAGATAACTTATATTGGGAGTAATTCGCCCATTGATAGGGGTAGTTTGTTATAGTAAAGAAATGGAGTATGAAGCATAATATTTGATGTATATTGAAAGACACTGTCAAATCATATACCAAAAGATATAAATATACTATTGATGGATAACACTGGATTTCACTAAACAGAATAAATTGTGGTTCCTGAGAATATCAAATTGCTTAGAATCCCTCATTACAATCTAAAACTCAATCCATGCGACAAAAATTGAGCATGGATTAGTTCAATGTTCAAAAACTTTTATTCTGAGTCATTCGAAAAGCTTGGAATTGGCTTTCCAAATTGATTGAATCACGTATAGAACGACACAATATTCTATAATCAGCTAATCATTACATTAATGATTTTAATGGGGTGTTCTAAAGGGAAATGGGTGCTAAATGAATGAATCTCTATTTTTTTTGTTATGGTTAGAAACTTTAATAATGGATTTGAATTCATAAAACCAATTTTAATTTATCATGTGTTCTTTTAATATTAAGTCCATTAATCGCAATACGTAAGTTTAGATAGTGCATTATCTCATCATTATTTGATGAACACTTTTGTACTCATGTAGGTGTTGTCATCAAATGTTAATTGTAGTATATAATAACCCGTGGAGAGGTTAGAGACATCAATAATGTTACTTCTATCCTTCTTACTCCAGTTGTGTACAGGTTGTCCGAGCATATTTAAAACATGAAGGTTATTAAGCTCGTAATCGCCAATATCCAGTGTAATGACTTCATCGGCAGGATTGGGATAAATTTGGACTGGTACTTCTTGAGTCGAATAAATGCTAGAAGGGAGTCTTTGTTGATATTGAAATTCTTGATTAAATCTAATTTCTGATATTATGTTGTTTTTTTCAATGAGAAATTCATTAAAGTTGGAAACATCCAAGGATATTATGTCACTTGTAGTTCCTGAAATATCAGTAACTATGGCCAAAGTATACCAATCTTCATCTTCGTTGATTTTATGACTGATGGCTGTTGGACTGTCATAAATACTTCTGAATTCTTGCTTTTGATCGAGCATAGACCAGCTATAAGTAGATTGTAGTAAAGGATGAATGTTCTCGACTCCGATGACTTTGGCCTTGTTAAGCTTTAGACTATATTGAAACGCTAAGAGGTGATTTATTTCTTCTGACCATAATCTGAGTTTTATGGTGTCTCCAGAAGTAAAAGATTTTTCTTCAATGAATTTGTTTAGGATAGGACTCTGATTTTTAAGGGCAAGTATAACATCCCTTCTTTCTACTCCATACTGTCCATCATTCATCTGAATTTCTAACTTCAAAAATTGATCTGGCGTTTTTAGCGAAACAAAATGATGATCAACTGTTGCATTATCCGATGAGATGAAATTAAGCGTATATAAAGAATCATTGCAATTATAATAGGAACCGTTGTCAAATAGGGAAGGGTAGATATAACCGTCTTCGAGTTCAGCGAGTATGTAATTCAAAGTATCATGAACGGACAGATTATAGTCTTGACACAATAATGGTGATATTTTAGTAGACTTATTCCAAAGGTTCAACGACTTGTTATAAACATACAAATCTATACTCTCACCCATAGGAAGGGTTCTTATTGTATCCGTTATAATTGTAGAAAACGAATACTCATGATGTTGTCCATCTGGTTTGATCAAATCTTTTATATGGATATCGATTTCTAGTTTTGAGGGATTAAAATTGTAAAAGTGATTAGAGTTGGAATAATCCACTAGGTAGTCTTTTACCTTAAAGACGAAATTCTCCTTGGATATTTCACCAATTCTCCAATCAACATAGGAAATTGTACTCAGATACCCATTACAGGTTCCGCTAGTATTGGTTAAATGAATGGTGTCTATATCAATGGAATAGTACTGAGCTATACTGTCTTCGATGATTGGAAGCTCTTGAGGAAATACACCACAATCGGAAATATATGTAACTTCTTTAGGAAACAGAATAGACTGTGCAGTACTATGAATGTTGGATATGGATATGAGGAGGGGAATATAAAGGAAGTGTAGAGTTTTCATTTTAAATGGTTGATTATTAAAAGTATATTAGGTTATATTCCTGCAATAGTAGAAATGTTGCAGGCCATCTTCAAAATACTCCCTTTTTAACTCCAATAAGTATATGGATATCTAGTCCTGCTTTTTGATCTTATGATTTAGGTGGATGATTGATAATACATGAATAAATACGGCAGAGGGCATTAAAAATCCTGCTACTAAAACATAGGGATAAAGACCTAATTCAATCGTAAATGCAGGAGGTGAAATACCGTAAACATGAGGAAGGTATAAAGTAGTCATAAATAATGCTATGATAGAAGCAATTACGGTTAGACCAAGATAATTCCATAGTTTAATTGATTTATATCCAACTATTTTTTTTACGATAAGTACAAACATTACAGGTGCAGTAAAAGCATATATCATGTCGTAATTGTATCCTTCTATAGTGACATTAGAATGAATGATTCCTACTGCGGCTGTAAGCGCTAGTAATGACTCTACAAAAATTCTAAAGGTCTGATATCCAGTCAACCAAGAAATAGGAATTACCTGTACCCAATTCTTTGACCTATTTTTATAAAGAAATATACCAGTAAATAGGAAAGCGGGCAGAATCATAAAAAGAAAAAAGCGTGGAGGAAAGCTTAAATCTGTCAATATTTGACTCTTCCCTAAGACAAAAATATAGATGTGCCAAAAGGCCAACCCACCAGCAAGGGAGAATAGTTTGGTTTTACGAGTTTTAGGATTTTGAGTCGTCTTGTTAATGGCATACCTTCCAATTAAGAAAAGTATGATGATCATTATAAGTGAAAGTAGGATATAGGATAATTCTAACATATTTAGATGTTTTTTGTTGTATATACAACTTTGTGTGTAAAATTTTTATTCAGTTAATTTTTGATGCAGCAAACTCAGCGCTTGTTCTCCTTCTTCACCCAGGATTTCCCTAATCTCATTCATCGCTTTATTCCAATGAGGGATTATTTCGTTTACAAAATCTAGTCCAGCAGAAGTAATCTTGATCCTTGAAGAATCCAGTTTGAGTAGGTAACCCTTGTCAATTAATCGGGTGAGGTTTCGACTTAAAGAAGACTTCTCTAACTTGGCAATTTGTGATAATTCCTTTTGAGAAATTTCCCTTTTTTTTGATAAAATAAATAAGATGCTAATCTGACTATTGGTTACATTTAAATCTTGCAAATACTTACGAAACACATTTGCTATTAATCGGGTTACCCTCATAATCTTTCCAGAGATGCAAGTTCTAGGATCAAATGTTTCGTGAGTTTCTTTCTTCATAGTGCAAATATAGAATTAAAAGTTGTATATACAACTAGTGGTTGGTTAGTATTTTTTCATAAAAAATCCACTTGACCTAAATTATACATTTATGATTGATAAAAATGATTAAAGCAGATCATATAGATGGATACTCTTAATACTAGTTTTAATCAATGGCCTCAATAAGGTAAATCGTGTTTTACTAAGCATTTATCGAGAAAATTCGCTTATTTTAAAAGATTGTGGTAGATTTATTAAATCACTTCATTATCGGTTGGAATGAAGAACCTTTTTAGTAATCAAATTTTTTGATAGTGAAGGAATGGAAAAATATTCAATGCTAATTGATTTTAAGTAGTTTGTGTAGTGACTTAGATTAATCCGAAAAGAATGCAAAACTGAACAAGATTTCTTGGCTATAACCCTAAAGAGCATAAAAATTGAACTCATTGATCGACATAATATTTTCTGAAGTTAATATCATTTTATCCTTACTCGTAATTCTCCTCTTAATATACTGGATCATTTCCATATTATCAGGACTCGAATTTGATCTTGATGTCGATATGGACGTTGATTTAAGTTTAGAAAGTAACGACATAGAGTTACACGAAATTTCTAATACTGAAGTTAATAAAGAAGACATCATTGGTGATAGGTATAGACCTACAAGATGGTGGCAGTTCTTGTTGATATATTTCAACTTTATTGGCTTGCCATTTATGTTTACGTTTACGACTTGGATTTTTGTTTGGTGGATTTGTACGACATCAATTACTGCAGCGACCAATAGTTATGATAATAGCTTCGGATTTGTTTTAATGCTTGCAGGGATAGTACCATCCTTGTTTATTACCAAGATTTTCACAACACCATTTAAAAGGTTTTTTAAGAATTTAAACAAAGATGGTGATCTACCTACGGAATTGATTGGAAGAAGAGGTGTCTGTTTATCTAATATTAAGGGGGATAAATTGGGATCTGCGGAAATTATTGCGGAAGGAAACTCATTATCAATAA
Organism: Saprospiraceae bacterium; assembly: GCA_965230345.1. Taxonomy (GTDB): domain Bacteria; phylum Bacteroidota; class Bacteroidia; order Chitinophagales; family Saprospiraceae; genus JADKBO01. The sequence goes on along the minus strand of CBDDKR010000002.1, from coordinate 267,321 downwards.
ATATAAAATCAATTGATGGTGAAGCTATATCATATAAGGAATCCATTTTGATTATGGACGAAAGCGAGAATAGAGCATTTTATTATGTTCAAAAAATATAACAACTAAAAAATTATTTGAAACAAATGGATATATTACAAATTATCGGACTTGGAATTGGTCTAATTATCTTTCTTATTATTGTATACTTTGCTATTATAGCAATGTTTTACAAAAAGGTTCCACAAGGTCAAGCCCTAGTGAGAACTGGTTTTAAAGGGACTAAAGTAGCTACTGACAAAGGGTTATATGTTGTTCCTGTCTTTCATCGGGTCGAAATAATGGATATTTCTGTAAAGAAAATTCAGATAGAGAGGTTAGGAAATGATGGCCTTGTCTGTAAAGACAATATGAGAGCTGACATAAAAGTAGCTTTTTTCGTACGTGTCAACAATGAAGTTGAATACATTAAGAAAGTTGCACAAACTATTGGTTGTGAACGTGCATCACATATTACTACATTAGAAGAATTGTTTGAAGCGAAGTTTTCTGAAGCTTTAAAAACAGTAGGGAAAAAGTTTCAATTTACGGAGTTGTATGAAGCTCGTAGAGAGTTTAGAGATGAAATAGTAGACATAATTGGTACAGATTTAAATGGATATACCTTGGAGGATTGTGCAATTGATTATTTGGAGCAAACGCCAGTTAGTTTTTTAAAGCCTGATAACATCTTGGATGCGGAGGGCATAAAGAAAATTACTGAGTTAACTGCTGCACAAAACATCAAGGCGAATTTAATCAAACGAGAGGAGGAAAAGGTTATTCGAAAACAAGATGTTGAGGCACGTGAAGCCATTTTGGAACTTGACAAACAATTGGCTGAAAAAGAAGAACAACAGAAGCGCGAAATTGCCAATATAAAAGCTCGTGAAGAAGCTTCAACAATTAAAGTGGCTGAAGAGGAACGATTGAAGTCAGAAACTGCACGAATAGCAACAGAGGAAAAAGTACAAATAGCTGAAGAAAATAAGCAACGACAAGTCATTGTTGCATCGAAAAATAAACAAAGAACAGAAGCAGTAGAAACTGAACGTGTTGAAAAGGACCGCATGCTGGAAGCCATAGAACGTGAGCGCATTGTTACACTTGCAAATATTGAAAAGGAAAAAGTTGTAGAGGTCGAAAAGAAAAACATCCAAGATGTAATAAGAGATCGTGTGATGTTAGAAAAAGGGGTGGTTGAAGAGCAAGAAAAGATGAAGGATATTGAAGCTTTTAAAACGGCGGATCGTAACAAACATGTAAAAATTACAATTGCTGAGGCCCAAGCTGAAGAAGACTTAATCAAAACAATCAAGGCAGCAGAAGCAGAAAAAGAAGCAGCCAAACAAAAAGCTGAAAAGATCAATATTGAAGCACAAGCACAAAAAGATGCTAGTGAAAAAGAAGCTGATGCTCGTAAAACTTTGGCAGAGGCGCAAGCTAAAGAAGAAGCGACAATTGGAATGTCCGAAGCTCAAGTAATGCGTGCAAAAGCGGATGCTAATGAACGTCAAGGTTTAGTCGAAGCATTAATTATAGAGAAAAAAGCCAAAGCCGAAGCAATGGGAATTGAAGCCAAAGCAGATGCCGTTAAAAAAGAGGGTTTGGCAGAGGCACAAGTCATTAAAGAGAAGGCACTTGCCGATGCGGCTGGAATTGAGGAAAAAGCCGAAGCAATGAAAAAACTTGATGGAGTAGGAAAAGAGCACGAAGAATTTAAGTTGCGTTTAGAGAAAGAATTACAAGTGGACTTAGCTCAAATTAATATTCAAAAAGATATTGCCGATGCACAAGCTCAAGTGATTGGAGATGCGCTTAAAGCTGCAAACATAGATATCGTGGGTGGCGAAACAATGTTTTTTGACCAAATCATTGGTCAAATCACCAAAGCTAAGGGCTTTGATCGGTTGATCCAACACAGCGAAAATATTCAGGATGTAAAAGAAGCTATATTGGGAAGTGAAGATGTAAAAGGTAATTTGCTTAATAAAGTAAAAGAATTTGCCATCAAATACAATATTACAACTGAGGATATTAAGAACTTAACCATTGCAAATTTATTAATCGAATTGAAACAAAAGGCTGGTTCAAATGAAGATGAGCATTTATTTACGAACCTCTTAAATATGGCAAAAGGATTAGGTTTATCTGATCGTAAACTATCCTAGATGAATCAATTTGGTATTACATTATTGAGATATATCTCGACATGTTATGTCGTATTTCGGAATAGATTCACGAAGTTATTATTATTCATGTGAGTGTTTTATCTGCGTGCATTTAATCTTCTTAAGATGAATTAGTGCGGTTGAGTAAAACAAATTCTACGTATAATCCTCATAACGATTTAGTTCAATATGAAAAATCAACATGACTCCAATCCATTAGATGGTGGTACTTATGAGATCATTCAGAATAGGTTGCAGAAACATAAATTACAATTGCAAGAACGATTGCAACAACTCAATGATTCTAGAAAACACGTTTTTGGAACGGTAGAGACTAAACTTATCGCTAATGATAGAATCAATACAGAAAACAACTGCATCGCACGTGATATAGTATCCCTAGGAAGCACTTCTATTTTTGGTTATAATGTACATTTTGGATTACGTACAGATATAAAACTTTCTGATGTTTTTAGTGTTTACGAGTTTAAGGATAATCACTTCCACAACAAATCTCTGGCATTACTTAACGATCCTATATTCCTAGATGACTTTACCAATCTGTACAAATATTACAGAAATACCATATTTTCTAAGTTCGCGATAAATGGTAACTATTTGTATATGATCTTTCAACTTAGTGAAAGTAACAGAGATATTAAAGCATTCAAATGGTTGATTAAAGATAACAACCTTGAGTACTTGGATAACCGCAGTGAGCACGAGTATAGATATCCGACTCAACATGAATTCAAATGGCAAGAAGTTACTAGAGAGATGCATCGTTACGGAGCGCATCCTCACATATCCATTTTGGACAAGGTTTTTGTTGAGACTATTGGTGGTGATTTGACCATAAAAATCGAAGACAATACTGACGAAGGCAAAGGGATTTTTGAAGAACCTGTAATGCATATAGATCAAACGTTGGATGACGGACAAGTTCGATTTGGAGATCTGGGCAACCTCATAGCTTTAGATATAAAACCGTTTCAAGAAGACAGTCGCTTTTTTGTTTACAACCATAAGCTTCAAGAAGTTCAGAAAATAGATAGTGTAAGGGACACTGCTGTGCAGTTACCTGATGAACATGGCATCATTTTCCCCAACGGATATTATCTTCAAACAGGGGAATACAAACTTTTCGAGAATGATGCTGTAGATGTTCGTTTTCAGCAGAAGATCATATCTCCCAATGGTGAAGATTTCTTGTACGTTTTTTATGCGACTATAAGAGGACTTTATATTCTAATGTCATACAATATTATTGAGCAAGAAGTCAAGACGCCAATCATTTGCAATGGATTTACCGTTTTAGAAAATGGTGAGTTGTGTTATTTCAAGACGGAAAATCAGCAGACCAAACACCATGTTGTTCAGATTTGGCAAACGCCTTATTTAAAAGGTGATTTTATACCGTCTCAACACCCAGAAAGTTTGCTTTATAAAATTGGCAATAAAGATATTGTTCGCGCAATGGCAGAATGTCAAGAATTAATTAATCTATTAGACAAAGAAGATAATTATTCGGGCTTATATAATGATCTAGCTAAGATATCAAAGGATATAATTGACACTTATTATTGGTTGCCAGAGGAGGAGACACATCAGCTGAATTTGCCAATAATTGAAATCAATAATGCTGCCAATGCTGCTATTGATGAATTTGAGAAAGTTGTTCAGTTAAAGAGAAAAGCGGCTCATGTTACTAATGAAATTGGAAAGAAGTCGGAATACTTATTGGGCAAAATAAAAAGCACCTCTTTTAAATCAATTGATGATTTTGTAGGATTACTAAATCAACTGAGAACCTTACGCGGAGAAGTGATTGTCTTGCTAGACATCAGATATGTGGATACTACTTTATTAGAAGGCTTGGAAGGTGAAATTGCGTCTCAGAACGAATTGGTCTCAAAAAGATGCGTACAATTTTTACTTGATGAAAAAGCACTAGCTCCATACCTTTCAAGGGTTAAAGAGAAAGTAGAAAAATTACCGCAAATTGAAAAAGTAATAGATGCCAAGGCATTAGAAGATGAAGCTAATCAAATCGCTACAGACTTAGAAATGTTAATTGATATTGTATCTAATTTGGAGATTGAAGACACTTCGCACTCTACAAAAATCATAGACGCTATTTCTTTGATTTTCGCGAATTTGAATCAATTAAAAGCAGATATTAAGAATAAAATACGATCACTTGGTAGCAAGGAAGCTAATGCTGATTTTATAGCTCAATTAAAGCTGATTGATCAAAGCATCATCAACTATATTGACCTGTCCAGTACGCCTGAAAAATGTGATGAATACTTAACAAAAGTATCTGTTCAGTTAGAAGAATTGGAAGGTAAATTTTCTGACCATGAAGAGTTTATCGCACAAATTATAGAAAAAAGTGAGGAAGTACACAATGCTTTTGACGCAAGGAAGAATGCCTTGATAGAACAGCGTAATAAAAAAGCAGTTGCATTACAAACTGCTTCTAAACGCATCTTAAAAGGCATTTCTAAAAAAGCGCAAACCTTCAGAAGTATAGAAGATATCAATGGATATTTTGCTTCGGATTTGATGATCAATAAAGTCAGAGATATCATTGTGCAACTGAGGGCATTAGATGATATTGGTAAAGCAGAAGGGATTGAAACCCAACTTAAAGTAACCAAAGAAGATACCTTAAGAAAGCTTAAAGACAAGCTAGAATTATATGAAGACGGTGAAAATGTTATTCGTTTTGGTCAGCATAAATTTGGCGTGAATAAGCAAGTTTTGGATTTAACCATTATTTATAAAAACGATACATTAATGTACCATTTGACGGGTACTGATTTTTATGAAAAGGTTAGCAATCCAATCTTATTAGATTCAAAAAAGTATTGGAATCAAGAATTGATCTCCGAAAACGAACACGTATATAGAGCAGCTTATTTGGCATATAAAGTCTTTCGGAACCATACTAATGATGATCTTTTAAATCAAACGAAAGAGGAGTTGTTATCGCTCGTGCAAACAGAAAGTAATAGTTTGTATTCAGAAGGTTATACCAAAGGTGTTCATGATGTTGATGCCAGTTTGATATTACATACTTTAGTGCATAAGCACCACGAGTTAGGTATATTAACGTATGCTCCACATATTAGGGCGTACGCACAATATACTTGGTATTCGCTTGATGCCAATAAACAACAGGAGTTAGATAAGGCGATCAAAACATCAGGAGAGGTATTGAAAGTATTTCCCAAGAGTAACTCTTATGATTATATACTTCGTGAGCTATCGGAGATTATCAGTGCCTTCGCTTTGGATTCTGGCCTATTTTCGGATAAAGATAAACTGGTAATGGCTAATTACCTGTTTGATGAATTACAAGCAAACAATAATTTTCAAAACAGCAGTAATGCACTGCAAATAAAAGATAGTTTTATTAAGTATCTCGGTAAAAAAGAGGCACTACATACTTTTAAGTCGAGTGTAGATAAGTTGGACAACTTAACTACTAAAATTAGGGTTGTAGAACAATGGGTAAGGTCATTTGTAGAAAATACCTATGCAAAAGGACTTCAAACCTATATCTCCGAAGTAGTTTGTACTATTTTATTTGAAAACTTATCTAATAAGAGCATTAATAATACCAGTGCCCAAGAAACTATCAAGGGTTTAAAGGGGGGGCATCCTTCAATAATTGAAAAGCAATTGGAATTCGATTATCATGAATTTATTGAATTACTGGATCATTTTAGTTGTATTGAAGTACCAGAATATAAAAAATATAGAGATACTAAACACCAAGTAATAGATCTTCTAAAAGAAGAATTAAAACTAGAAGAGTTTAAACCAAGGGTGTTATCTTCTTTTGTACGAAACAAACTCATTGATCAAGTTTATTTTCCTTTAATAGGTGATAACTTAGCGAAGCAACTCGGCACTATAGGAAATAATAAACGTACAGACAGAATGGGGTTGTTATTGCTCATTTCTCCTCCGGGATATGGTAAGACGACTCTTATGGAATATGTTGCGAATAGATTGGGTATGACGTTTATGAAGATAAATGGACCAGCAATTGGTCATGAAATTACTTCGGTTGATCCTTTGTCTGCCAACAACTCAGCAACAAGGGAGGAGCTGAAGAAATTAAACTTAGCCTTTGAAATGGGTGACAATGTGATGTTGTATATAGATGATATTCAACATTGCAATCCTGAGTTTTTACAAAAATTCATTTCGCTGTCAGATGGTACACGTAAAATCGAGGGAGTGTATAATAACAAATCCAAGACTTACGATTTAAGAGGGAAGAAATTTTGTGTGATAATGGCGGGAAACCCTTATACGGAGAGTGGAGATAAATTCCAAATCCCAGATATGTTAGCGAATAGAGCAGATATCTATAATTTGGGAGATATTATTGGTAATACAGCTCATTTATTTCAACTTAGTTTGATTGAGAATGCTTTAACTTCGAATCCTGTATTGCACCAACTAAGTAGTAAATATTTTGAGGATGTGTATACTTTGATTGAAAAGGTGGAAAATAATGCCGAAGATATTAGGCTCAAGGGCAATTATACTAAACAAGAGGTACAAGACTACACTGCAGTTCTAGAAAAAGTGATTAAGGTTAGAAATACGATATTAAAAGTTAATGAAACGTACATCAAATCTGCAGCTATGGAAGATGCCTATCGGACGGAGCCTTCTTTTAAGTTGCAGGGTTCCTATAGAGACATGAGTAAATTGGTGGCTAAAATTGTTCCTATTATGAATGATGATGAGCTGCAAAGTTTGTTGTTGTCACATTATGAGAATGAGTCACAAACTCTCACTTCATCAGCAGAAGCGAATTTGTTGAAATATAAAGAACTCATTGGAGGACTCACTGATGAAGAGAGAATGCGCTGGGATAATATTAAAGATGTTTTTGTAAAAAACAACAAACTAAAAGGATTTGGTGATAAAAACAATATTGCTCAAATTTTACAACAAATGATGAGTTTTTCAGAGAATCTTGAGGGTATTAAAGATGTACTCCAAAAAGGGCTCGAGAAAAAATGAAAAATATGAGTTGATCTATCACTTAATCAGCTTAGGTATCGAAATCATAATAATACCTCCAAAGATCAAAATACCTGTGGTTAAATGAAGTAGGGTAAGATGATGTTGTCCAAAGTATAAACCAGCAAGGGCAGCTACTAATGGTTGTAAATAGATGTAAATACTAACTATGGGTGCGGAAACAATTTTGAGTGCATAAGCATTTAGCCAGTAGGCTAAACCCGTAGTACATAATAATACGTAAGAAAAAGAAACCAATACATTAAGATCAAACTGTGACCAATCAACCATTAAGGCTTCCTGAATACCAAATGGGGTTACATAGAGTAGTCCAAGTAAGAAAACTGCTCTTACAACGACTAAGGCATCATATTTTTGGATGAGCGGAACGACGACAATCAAGTAAGACGCATAGGAAACTACGTTTACAAATACCAATAGGTCTCCTTTGTTAAAGGCACTAAATTCGATGGTTTTGAACCCATTTGTGATTAACAAAGCTGCTCCAAATGCGCCAGATAATACTCCAAGTAGTTTATACCATTTGAAGACTTCTCTCCTGAACAAAAAGGACAGGATTAAGACGATCATTGGAGTCAATGTCAGAATTAGTGCTGCATTGATCGGTGATGTGATTTCTAAGCCTCTGAAGAAAGAGAGCTGATTGATCGCTACTCCGAGGGCACCACATATCGCTATTCGAATCCATTCGCTCTTGGTAAATGGAAAATAGAAAACCTTGGATCGCAATAATGCTGTAAAAAAGAGCACACCAAATAAAACTCGAAAGAGTATAAAGCCAGAAGGACCTACATATCCTCCATTCATGACCAACTTAGCGATGGAATAATTCAATCCGTAGATAATGCCTACTGCCAACAAGGCTATATGGGCTTTGATGACCATGGATTTTATATTCTTCGACATTCCATAAGAGTTTTGAGGTCCAAATGTACAAAGATGGATATTGAATCATAAAGGTATTGATTCTACTTTCCTATACAAAAAATAACTTTAATTGATAGTCAGGGGTTTATGGCGATTGGGCAACAAATAGGCAACAAAACCGTGATAATCAAAGGAAAACAAGGGCAAAAACCTTGTTGACAATCAGAACGATTGTGTGAGCGAATATAATCCTTTTCTTTTGATTTTAGCTTTCAAATTTAGCTTTTGATACTTGGGTAGCTCTTGGCAATAAACTTGGTTATATGGCTTTGCGTAACCCTGACGAATGAGAATTTCATTTAGTGTTTTGCCGTTAGGCAATAACACATAAGCCAATGTTCTACCATATCGGTCAGATAAGTTTTTTGCTTCTTGGATTAGCGTAATGGATTTTACCTTTCTGGTCTTTCGGATTAGAAACTTCATTGATTTATAGCCTAACTCAATTAGAAACTGAACAGGCAAATGAAGCTCTCTTTCATCCTTTCTTGATTTGGTACTCTTCTTTATCTCTGGTGCATCAATTCCAAGTAGTCGCACTTCTTCTTCCTGATTTGTGAAAATATTTTTCACAATCATACCATCACCATCAAGGATTTTGACGATTTCAAAATGCGGTCTGACTACTGTTTGTTTATTAGCACTTGTTTGCACTTGCTTACCTTCTTTTACTAACTGATTATCAATAAGTTATGCTGATATTTGCAATAGTAATAATTATTTGTCAAACATTAAAAAAATATAAATTATGGCAAGACAGAAAGGTCCATTAAAGTATGTCGGAACTCTTGGCGACATCAGACATTTTAAAATCAAGGGTAATCAAGGATATTTCGCTGGGTTGACTGGTGGTCCAACAGCTGAGCAAATTGCAACTGACCCTGCATTCCAAAGAACTCGTGAAAATATGAACGAATTTGGCGGTTGTGCATTGGCAGGAAAATCACTCCGTATCGGTTTAGCAAGTCTAATGAAAACTATGGCAGACAGTCAGGTAACTGGAAGGTTGACAGCCATAATGAAGAAAATCAACTTAGAGGACGGTTCTGAGGCGAGAGGTAAAAGAGCGGTATTGATTACACAAGTACCACAGTATTTGCAAGGGTTTGAGTTTAACCGCTTCACATCTTTTGACGGTACATTCTCAGCTCCGTTCACAATTACTCCAGGTGCTAACCGGGACGAATCTACTTTAGACGTTCCTGCATTTAATCCGCTAAACTTTTTGAATATTCCCGCAGGTGCTACGCATTTCAGAATCATCAATGGTATTAGTGTGATTTCAGATTTTGAGTACAATACCGATACAAAGGTATATGAGCCAAAAGACGCTGCATTGAATGAATTGAAAGCAATCACCTATTCAAACTATTTGCCTGTTGACCAAGTTACATCAGCTGTTTCGTTGACTTCTGCACTTGCAGGACCACCAACTATGACTACTGACGTAATGGTAGTAAATATTATCGGTATAGAATTTTACCAAGAGGTAAATTCAAACTACTATGTTTTTGCTCAAGGTAATGCAATGAAGATTTCCGAACTTTTCTAAGAAGCCGTTATTTAGAAGAATTGGATTGTCAAAAGCCCTTCTGTTTATTCAGTTGGGCTTTTCTTATGTTTGAAAGGTTTGCATCCATTTTCTAAGATAGTGCCTTTATGGTGCAATTAAATAGCGTTTAAGGTGGACTTAGCCACCACTCTAACGCCTTTTAATGTATCGATACATTACTATTCTTTTGGCTTCTTCAATGAGCTGTATGGAATTATAAAACTGCTTTTGTTTCTGCTCCAATAACTGCAAAGAATTTACAGATTTATCAAATTTGACCTTATCATCTTCTACCTTTAAAAATGCTTCTTTCAGAGCCTTTCTAAATTCTACAATCGAGATAAACGGAATGACTGAACCCCTTAAAAAGATATGAAAGGCTTTAGACTGCCACATACCGTAACACAACCAATAGAGTTGGTCTTTCAGCTTTTCAGATTTGCAGGTAATGATAAAGCAATTCGGACAAGGTGCATCCAGTGGCTTTCCGCTGTTTAATCCTTTGGATAGGACGTAAAAGTGTGGATTGTTCAGATTTGCTGAAGGACTGTTTGTTTTGATAGTGAATTTCTGTTTCATAAAACGGACTTTTGGTTTGTTCCGCTTCGCTTCACCACAAAAATTTTTTGACAAAGAAAAAAACGGAAAAAAAAGAAAGCCCATTGACAGGGTGGCAAGGCTAAAAAGACAAAAGGAAACGGAATAAGTGCCGAAGGCTGAAAGGCAAATACCTTATTGAATAATCAACTAATATTTGCCTTTCATTATGCCGTAGTCTTTTGGCTTTTTAAGAGGGTTGGCATTGTGCGAGCCACCCTATTTTTGCTGCCCTTTTTGTTCCTTTTTGCTCAAATCATTTCTTCACTACTATTTCTAAACTCTATCAATATTTCAATTCCAAATGGGGTAATATGACCAGAAAAAAATAAACTATACCGCTATTAGAAGCGAGGGCATTGTGGGTAGCAAGTGTAGTGACGGAATGAAATGTAACGAATGGCGTTGGCTATGGAATGAAGGATTCCTGTATGCTTTGCAGGATTGCAAACTTTGCAAACTTTACATAACTGCAAAGTTTATTCGCTTGGGTTAAGCATACGGATTGCGTAATGAAATGGGGGGTTTGCTTTCGTGGAATGAAATGTAGGAACTACTCTTGCTTGCTATTTAGGCTGTAGTGGGTAAATGAAATGAAGGAATGAGGAACGACTGACTGAATGGAATGCACCTACTTAAAGCCGAGAACTACTCATAGTTTATTTTTTTTCTGACCGCTGAAAAGGGTGGTGGGGAATTGACGGATTTTGGGTGGGTAGCGTTGGCTGAAATCACGGCTCTGGACTGATAAGGACAGCTATGGTGCAGGCTACTTAACATAATGTTATTATAGGACTTTATAGGGTTGGCATAGTCGCCTATAAGCGAGGGGATAAAGTACTATAATGCCACATTATGTTAATGTATGCTTCCGACATTTTTATACTGGCATAAGCGAAATGGTGGTGGTGGTTGGAATGTAGCGGTCTTTTTGTTTGGTGTGAAGGGGTGGCTCAGCTCTTTGCTTTTAAATTGTACCTCTAAAAAAATAATGCTTTACCAATTAAAAGCAATGTGCTGAAAGGGTGGCTCACACCACACAAAAAGTATGACAGTTAAAAATGGCGGCAGTACCATAGAATGTAGTGAATTGGGTTGGCTTTGTGGGTTGGCTCACTACATAAGCCGTGTTTGTGCGGTGGCTTGGGTGGGGCTGTTACTATTTACTCAGTTTCAATATTCTTAATGCCCCTTGTAAGACTAAAATAAAGACAATACCACCAACTATCAAGTCAGGAAAACGAGTATCAGTAATGTAGACTAAAACACCAGCTATAATTACTCCAAAGTTGATAATAATGTCATTAGAAGTAAAAATCATACTTGCTTGCATATGTGCTTCTTCTTTGGATTTAGATTTTTGTAATAGATACAGACAGTATGCATTTGCTAATAACGCTAATACTGAAACAATAATCATAGTACCAAATTCTGGAAGTTGCTCACCAGAGATAAATCTTCTTACTATTTCTATAAAACCTATACAGGCTAAAACTATTTGAAATATACCTGCAATATTAGCAATACTCTTTTTACGTGAAATAGTACCACCTACTGCTAACAAACTAATGCCATAAACGAATGCATCAGCAAGCATATCTAAACTATCGGCTACTAAGCCCATTGACTTAGAAACAATACCTGTTGTAATTTCTATAAGAAAAAAGGAAAAGTTAATGATCAGAACTGCCCAAAGCAATTTGCTTTGATTGGTGTTTTCATTTAATTCTGATTGATTGGTTTCTGTGGTATTCAGTAATTCACTTGATAGATTTAGTTCGTGTATTTTGTTTTCTATCTCACTATCTGGTTTGGTATGGAAAATAGTTAACTGTCGCTTAGGAATATCAAAATCTAAATGTTTAATACTTGGTATGCTTGAGAGCTTCATTCGGATTAAATTTTCTTCCGAAGAACAGTCCATTTTTTTTATATGAAATGTTGATTTATACATTATGTTTTTAGTTACAGCCACCTTCTAACCTTCTTTTTATATTCAATATATTGCTCTCCAAACTCTTGTTCAAGAAATTCTTCTTCTAATCTAATCTGTGTATTGATACTAACGGTGGAAAGTGCTATAATTAGTAAGGTAAAAGCATTTGGAAGAACTAAGAATAACCCAATGTTGGCAATCATAATACCTAAGAAAATAGGATTACGAGAAATAGCAAAAAAACCATTGGTTACCAACTCTGTCTTATTCTCTTCATCTATACCGATACGCCAAGATTCTCTCATATTGGACTGAGCAAACCATACAAATAGTAAGGACAGGATTAGTAATGCCCAACCTATATAAACCAAGGTGTCATTTTCTAAATACCAAAACGGCAATAAAAACTTGTGCCAATTTGGAATAAAGGCATAAATAGATACTACTATTAACTCAATAATAGAAATAATGCCAAAAACTTTTCCATTGTAGCCGTGAGCATTATCACCTTTGTTAAAGGTAAGTGGATTGACTTTGGTTTTTTTCCAAAGTAGAAACGACCTTAGAACAAATACTAAGAGAAAATAAGCGATAAAATATATAAATAAGTACATAGTAAAATTAATTTAGTCCTTGTGACACTCATCATCACACTCTTCTCTTCCAAAGGGTTTAATATTTATACCTACGGTAAAAACAAAGCCATCAGTAGGTGCATAAATTTCTGGGAATATTGGGTTTTGGGTTGTTCCTAATACTTCTGGTGAATATCTGTTTTGTCGTCTATCTGTAAAGTTTTCAAAATTGATATAAGGACTGCCCCACTTGAAATGTTTCTGAACCAATAATCCCATAGTTGTAAAATCGGTGGATTGTGTACCGTTAGAAAGGTTTTGTTTTCCAGTATAATATACTTCATATCCTATCCGCCAATCCTCATTCTCATACATTAAGACTGTACCTGCATTGTGTTTTGGGGTCAATGGTTTTTGCGGATTGCCTTGTAGATATTTTAATCTTGTATCGATATAGGCATAATTTATAAACCACCTAAAGTCCTTATATGACAATTTTATATTTGTTTCTGCCCCAAGGCTTTGAATATTTTCAGGTGCATTACTAAAACGATATTCAGTTGGTGATATATTTTCTAAGAGCAAGGCATTTGAGATTTCTGTCAAATAGAATAATTGATTGATAGAGAAAAAGATTTGGTCGGTTAGTGCGGTTCTATAGTTTAAGTCAAGGTTTGCTCCAAAAGAGTTTTCAGCATCTAAGTTATCTGCATTTATTGGCTGAACATAACGAAAGTTTAATGTAGCTGCTTCTTCTGTAAAAATATCTGGTATTTTATATCCTAAACCACCACCTATGCGAGTTGAAAATTTATTGTTTGCTTTCCAAAGCAATGACACTCTTGGCAAAGGGAATACACCCCAATCAACAGAATAATCCGTTCTAAAACCTGTTTCTAATATTAGTTTGTCGGTAAGGTCGGTTGTATTATTTGCAAAAACACCTATGGTGGTTTGCTTCATATTACGTGGGGTGCTATCGGTATTCTCTTTAAAGGAATTAGTGTATAGATTTGCTCCTACTATCCAATCTGATTTTTTGCCATTTTTGGCATAGTTAAATTCTGTGAATGTATTTGTTTCGTCACCATCAAAACTATAATTAGGTATGTCAATTTTACGGCTAAAGAAACCTACACTATTTTTAACTTCTATGCTCTGATTATTTGCCAACTTCGATTCATAAGCAAATTGAGTACTAACTCTGTTTGAAGTATTGTTTTCAAAGTATGTATGATTAGCATCAGTACCATTTTTAACTACATTAATATCTCCACCTTCTCGATTATCTGTTGTAGCGTTTAAGCCTAACCAAATGGTAGTGTTTTCTTTTGGATAATAAAATAATTTTGGATTTAACGAAAATGACGTTGTTTTTGGGATATTGGTAAATTCATCTTCATCAGGATTGTAAGGTGAGTTATAATTTGCTGCACCATAGATTGTAAATCCTAACTTTTCTTTTCGCTTACTGTAAAAAATATTCCCTGTACTTCCTCCTGTATGTGTTTGAGCAAGAAGTATGTTTAATTCAGGATCTTCTTCTGGTCTTTTAGATACCATATTTACTAAGCCGGCTATTGCACCACCACCATAAAGGGTAGAAGAACTTCCTTTTATTATCTCAAACTGAGCTAAGTCTAAAGGTGGTATTTGCATAATGCTTAATCCTCCAGAAAAACCGCCATATAAGGGAAAACCATCTTTTAGTAATTGTGTATATCTGCCATCCAATCCCTGTATTCTAATACTTCTGTTACCACTACTTAGCGAGGTTTGCTGAATTTGAATACCTGTACTTTCTCTTAAAACCATAGAGATATTTGAAGCATTCATTATTGCTTTTTCTTCCAGTTCTTCGCCACCAATAAATTCCACACGTGTAGGAATATTTTTGATTGTACGGGTGCTTCTGGTTGACTTAATAGTAACTGCACCTAATTCTTGATTGGCACTTTCTAAGTTGAAGGTAAAAAAGGTGTTACTATCATTTACTGTAAGTATAGTATCTCGTCTTTCATAGCCTAAATATGAAAACTCAAAGCGATATGTGCCAACCGCAATATTTTGGAATTTGCCAATCCCATCAATATCTGTAACTGTACCTTGTTTCAGTTCTTCTATTTGAATGGTAGCACCAATTAGGGGTTCTTGATTGTCACTATCTAATAATTTAATGGATATATCTACCGTTTGAGCCGATACACTGTAGGTGAAAAAAGAAATGAAGGTAAGTAACCCAAATGCAGTTTTTATCATAATTATGCTTTTATATCAATAATGACACAAAGCTAAAATGAATGTGCTGCAACTCGATTGCAAAGATTAGCTACACTTATCGCAAAGCCCTTTTACTACCATATTCGCCTGTTGCATTTTAAACTTGCTTGGTAACTGAATAATAGGGATTGGATTGTCTAAAAGGCAATATGTTAACCCACATTTGGTACAATAAAAATGATAGTGTAAGTCCTTTGGGTCGCAGTTGCATCCTTCAGCACATACAGCATATTTGACCATCCCCGAGCCATCCTCAATACTGTGAATTACTTTGTTTTCCTCAAATGTTTTGAGTGACCTAAAAATGGAACTTCTGTCAGTATATAATAAACCTTCTTCAATGTCTTTTAGGGACTGAGCTTTTTTATGTTCTAACAAATACCTAAGCACCAATATTCTTACAGCTGTAGGTTTAACCTCTTTTATATTCAGTATTTCTTCTGCTCTGTTCATCATAAAAACCACAAATTATTTTTTCCAAAGTCTGGTATTTTATCGCCTTCGAAGAAGGGGAATATTTGAGCTACCATCTCTGGGTATTTTATTGTTACAGGTAGGTTCTGTTGCCTTACGGATTTCCAATACATACGGCTAAACTGATATACCTGGTCTATTACTTCATTTACATTTTGCCTATTGGCAAAGTAATCCTCATCTGTACAGAAAAGCGACAGCTTTACTGGAAAATGATTGATTCTTGGATTGGGTAGTTCAGGATTGTGTCTCGAATTATTGAACAACAGATACTTCCCTCTCATTATTTCCAAGTATGTACCACTTACTGGCATCAACTCCTTATTGTCTCTATCAAAAGCGATAAAATCGCTTGACTCTGTTTTATTAACGGTTACTACTATTATTGGAATGTCTCGTAAGCCCAACTTCTTTAGCGTTTTCTTAATCGGGTCTAATTCTCTTGTGCTAAAGGGTTTGTAGTAGTGTATGATTAGCTTGTCTGCTTTCTGGCCATAGTCCACAAAGAAGTTGAGTATTTTCTTTTCTATCTTCTGTGCTAAGAGGTCTAATTCATTATCGAGTAGGCAATCAAAACCTTTGAACTCGCCTTTGTTGTTGAAACAAAAAGCACTTCCTACATATCTACGGTTGAGCTGATTTGATTTAAAAGCACCTACACCTACAATCAGTTGTGGCTTGAGGTCTCTATCCAGCCGCCAAGGAATACCGTCTATTTTAGCCAATAGTGCTGGTGCAATGTTTTCTAAGAATGCACCAAAGTATTTATCGTGTATGCTTTCTTTATAGATTACTTGTGAGGTAATACTATGCTTGAGCAATTCTTCTTTAATATGGTGGTAGAGTAAATGATTCTCTTCTGCTTCCTTATGAATTGGGCTTACATAAATTGCTACATAGCGAGTATCTGGTAACTTCTCTAAGTTTATTAAATGGGTCTTGAGTTCGTGTAGTGCTGTATCAGGACTTTCAAATGCTAAACTTGTGCCTTCGTCTATATAAAAAGGCTGTTTGATATAGGACTTTAGCGAAGGAAAATAGGTTTTATATCCATCAGTAAAGTAGCTGTAAAGCGGCTTTACATAGTTTTGTCTATCAGGCTTATGGTAGATAAAGAAAAACCGAACGTTAGCGTGAGGTGAAGGCTTGTAAGGGCCTTTCTTCATTCCTTTTTTAGGGTCAAGGAAAGTTTCGTTTGCAAACTGTAAGTTGTTTGAATTGAAACTGGTACGCTGTACTTGGTCGTGATCAATATCTAAGAAGCCTTTATCATCTAAATGAACCAACGATTTAAACGTGTCCGTATTAAGGTATTTGTTGTAAAACTGGGTAATCTTTGTTTTGTAAGGCTTATATCTATTCTCAAATGGATTGTTTTGTATGTCAATACCTAATTCTACTTGTTTAGGAATAGAAAGCAATGGATAGACTTTATCCAGTTGTTGTTTGGCTTCATCAGGTAGTTTTTTGAACTTGTATAGTCTGCCCTCACAAAATACCTTTCCTATGCCATTGGTTGGCCAGTCTAATTCTTCTAAGCTCTTGGCACTTGCTCTGGAAATCCCATCATACGATACCAAGAGAGCTGGACCTTTGGCTAAGCGAGAAAAGTGAACCTTTAGGGTGAACTTCTGAAAGCCTTGATACAAGGTAGTGGTTTGACTATTGTCCTTAAACCATATTTCAATGTCCTTTACAAAGTTGTAATCTACCGCAGCTGCTTTGTCCTTGAAGTAGTCCAATATCAACTGACTGTAGTAATGCTTTACAAACTTATTTTCGGTTTGGAAGTCTACCTCAGCCGTATATGGGTGGTCTTCAGTGTCTTTAAAATTAGAGTATAAATACTTTACGTCATCAAATGCTCCCCAATGCTCATCTTTTATCACATTAGGCAAATCTGCCCTATGAATAGGGAAATAGCCTTCCTGTTTTTCGGTGGTAAACCCAAAAGTCTTGGACTCAAAAGAGTGCTTAAAAGGAATGATATTTAATGTTAGGTTTTTCAAATATTATACTTCGTCAAATTTTTGAATTATGTCTTGTGTGGTTATGACTTCTCCCATACTTACTACATCACTGATAATCTGAGATAACTCTAAATTATGCTTGTTCTTGAATGCCAAAAGGTGTAAGAGTGCTTCTGTCTCAAACAGTATAAATCGTTTAATATCAGTATTCCAAGTCAAGTCTTTAGCCAAATCATCCAAGGTAGATTTGAATGAATTGCTGACAATGATAAATCCAATCTTATATAAACCTTGATTCTTCAATTTTGGACACCAATCTCTGATATAGTCACGAAATGCTCTATCATCTACACCTAAGTTGTAGCCATCTGAATAGGCTTTTGCATCAATGATAAATGATACTTGGTCTTGTGGATAGGTGGCAATCGCATCTGGGTTTCTCCCTTTGCCTTGACCTAAGAAATTGACATCAAAACCTAATTGCTGAAATACAGTGGCAACCGCTTTCTCAAAATCTGCTCCTTTGCTCGAAGCTGACTTGTTGTTAGCCTTACCTAATTCCACCACTTTGCTTACTGAAGGAAATACCCATTCGTATATATCAAACGAAGCCTTGTAGACTACTTTCTGGTCAACAATCTGAATAATGCCACTTGGTTCATCATTTTCAGTCTTTGCCTTTTTCGTTTTCTTGGAAGATCCTGAAACTGTTCTAAAATTCCAAAAGGAATGCTCTGCATCCCAATTGGATATGTCTCTGCCTGTGTGGTCCGATAGTAAGCTCTTTATCTCTTCATTAAGATTGTAAAACTTTTCAAAATCTTCCATTGGTGTAGGCTCGTTTGTCCAGATACCTATATCGGTAAATGATACCACCATTGAGCTATACATTATAGGCCACTTGTTGGCATCTTGTATTTGCCAGAAGTAGGATAAGAAATAAGTAATTGACTTTGGGTTAGGTACTTTACGTTTATCAGGTGCTTGATTATATAAAGCTGAACAGTGTTGGTATAGAGCATCTATCTTGTTAGTAGCCTCTTGTAGATTCTCAGGTATTTTAATGCTCTTCTTTACCAGTTTTGAGAGTTGTTGTTCATCTTCTTCTGTTTGGCAGGTTTTGAGCAATAGATTAAAAAACATTTGCCCTTTTATAGAGGTGAAACCCCAAAGGTTATTCTGCTTATTGAAGCTATCTACATTGGTTTTGAATGTGCCAAGGTCTATTTTGTTTTTAAGGTAGTCGCTGATATACTCATTTAAAATAACAGAAGCTTCTCTACGGTCATTGTCAATGTCTCCTAAGTCATTGCCTTTGGTGTCTTGTACCTTTTTATTGTCTGCAATGTACTTATCCCAGATAGCTGTTATTTTCTTTTTATGTTGGTCTTTGAGTATCATTAATTCAATATCATTTTTTCAATAGTAGCTTTCGCTTGGTTTAGTATCTCTTTGGCTTCTTCCTGTAGTTGTTTGGCTCTGGCTCTTAAATCACTGATATGGGTGGCTATTTCTGTTTGTTTGTCAGTATCAATATCACCATTGCTTTGGATTGGGACTACAATGTTTTGCTTCAAATAAGTTCTCATTATTAGGTTTCTAATACCATTCGTTTGACTTTGCATAGCCTCAGTCAATTTTAAATTATGAGTCATTTTTAAAAAAGAGAATAGGTATTGAGGTGTAATAAAATTATGGTCAACTCTGATTTTATGAATGAAATTACTGTAGCATATTTGGTGATAATTAAGAATGTCATCAGTGATTAGAGAAACTCTGCCAACAGGTTGATCTGGACTTCCACCAGATTTTTCGATTAAAATATCACCTTCAGAAATATCAATTTTCTTTAGCTTATCATTTTTTATATAACGATACTTAACTCTTGTATTATCAAGGTTTAAATTATAATCATTATCAAATTCTGTAGCTCTAATTACTAAGCACTTTGTATAGCCTTCTTCATCAACAGTTTCACTTCCCCAATCACCAGCTAACGATTGAATTATGTAATCTGAGAGACGAACTACTTTAAACTTTTTCTTATCAATATTTGAAATTGCCTTTTTCAATTCTTTGGTATAGGTGTCATATAGCAAAGGATCAAGTCTATCACCACTTAGTTCACTAAAGTTTACCGTAAACATCCTACTTTCAAGGCTATTGTCTTTTTCAGGAATTGTAATACCTAATTCATCCAATAGATAAGTATCAATACTGTTTAGTAATTTATGAGCTTCCTGTTCTTTTTGTTTTTTGACTTGGTGAGCCGTTTTTAGAATAGAAAAATCAATATTTTCAACTATTGGAATCGACCTTAGTGCAGGATAATCCAGGGCAGGTCTTGTTCCTCCAGTAGCCCTTCTTGACGCTAATTTTTCTGAAACATCAAGGTTTAAGTACTTTGCCAAGTATTTGCTTATCTCTTTGTCACCCGTTTTGATAACTACCATATGCTGATTGGTGTTACCTTCAAAACCATCTGGTGCAACAGAAGCAATCGCCATTCTGCCTACTCCTGTAATCTTTACTAATAGATCGCCTTCCGAAACTTGACTTCTTTTAAGTGAGGTTTCGTGAGTTGTTCTATTGATATACTTTACATCCTCTAAGTCTAACTCTCCGTTTGTTTGTAGATTTTGTACTCTTAAAAAAGGCAAACCATTTTCAGCATCACTATAATACTTTTCTACTTCTTGGACAGAAGGGGTTGCACCACTTGCCATTTTTTGAATGAAGTCTTTTAGCTTTTTTGGTGTCTTTGTCCTTATTTTATCTTCAAGCTGTTTTATCTCTGGTGCATAGTACTCAGGCTCCCAACGCCCTTCTAACTCAGACCGCTGAATGATAAAATGATTGGTATGTGAGTTTTGCTCTATCATACTATGCCGTATCTTACTTTTAAAATCTCTTTTAAATTATTTTTTACTATACCTTTAATTGCCGTGTAATAAGCATCGCCATCATATGGAATCCATTGAAGTTTATCCATATCGAAAGGTGGTTCTGCTTCATCACCTTCCTTTTTTAATAAAATCATTGGTTTGTTCGAGCCCTCTGCATATGCAACCTCAAATAACACATTAGGATTACACTCTGTAATATCAGCAACGAACACTTCGCAACTATCTATAGAATCTAACAGCCTTCTATCAATACGCTTACTTTCTCCTTTAAAACGCATTATTGGAATCAACTCTAAAGACACATCTGTTTTTAAGGTGGGTTGTAATTCTTTCAAGCATTCTTTAAAAAGTTTGTTGTACTCGTTCACCTTGGCGTGACTCCAATATGGCATAGCAACGAACAAGCTGATATGCTTTACTTCACTTAGTTTGTCGAAGACCTCAATTAATGTTTTAGTGCCTATTTCTTTTATCTGGTAGATTTGATTATCTAAAATCCAATGTAGGCAATGATTGAACTTCCTTTCATCCCCTTTTATATGGTAATAGAGTAAAGCCGTTAATATGCCTAAGCTATCACACTTTTTGAGTTTGGTATTCTTTTTATATATCTGTTCTAAGCTTTTTAAAGACTCAAAAACTCTATCAGCTAACCCTTTAGGTTTAAATTTCTTTTCGAGTAAATATCGAAATATACCATTATAGAATGTTCTGTACTTGTCATCTATAATACCCGAAAGTGACGTAAAATATGAATGACTTACCTTGTCAATCAATTCTCTTGTTAAAATGGCTTGAAGGCCCAGAATTTCTTCTAACTCGTCATCTGGAAACTGATCTTTGTCATCAATAATTACTTTTAAATTCTGTTCGGAAGTGAGAGGGATCGTTTTTGTATTGATATTGTGAAAAAACACTTTGACCGATTTGTCAAACACTTTTGTCTCTCTATTTTCCTGAAGAATACCATTTTCTACAATTTGCTCACCTAATAGAATACAAAAGGGTGCATCCATTTGCTCAACCATTGAAGCCTGACTTGCTTTAGCCGCTTTAAGTCTATGATTGCCATCTATTCGGTGGAACGGTTGATTTTTAGTTTTAATGGTGTTTTCTAAATACTCATCATCGATTATTAATTCAATAACTCTTATTTCAGAAGTACCTCTGCTATCTTTTTGACTTTTATAATCAAGCTTTCTTATTTTAAACTCAGTACTATCAACATTTGATTTATAGTTCTGCCCCAACTGTATAGCTTGTAGTGGTGGGGTTTCACTTTTCGGCTTTGAAAAATCGTGTTGAAATTTATATGATAATATTATCTCAGGGAAGAATAAGTATGTTTCCTTTTCTAAGAAGTCAATAATGTCTTCTCTACCTTCAATAGGATTTCGTTGATATGAGTAATCCGCCTTTGATATTCGTTCTAACTCCTTAATTGGGGCAAACCCTCTGAAACAAAGCTGCCCTTTTAATGAGCTGTCTATAATTCCTCTTAGTATCATTAGCTATTCTCTATTTTGGTTATAAATGACCTCAAGCCTTTTAAGATACCTTCGTTTAGCACTTCTTTTTCGGTCTTTACCAGTTCATCTTGTAGGTTCTTAGTGGTGATTACTTTTTCACTGTATAGATCATTGCTGAGTTCTTCTACAACTTTCTTGTAATTTCCTTCTATAACTTCTTGCTTAGACATCGTTGTACTTGTGGATTTACCCGTGGCATCATAACCAATATTGTCAGCAATGGCCATAAAAATTGGATAGTCAGGTAACTCTGTTCTGCGAGCCTGTAAATAGGCTTCTTCTAATTCCTCTTTGAGACTGTTTATCTTCTCGTTGTACAGGTCTGTAACTTCTTGTTTCCAATCTTTAAACTCTTCCGTTTTTTCAATTTCTCGTTTTACTATAAAAGCCGTATTGTTTACAAAACCATCGTGGTTTTTGATACGGTCTTTTTTCTCTTTTTGCCAAGATTCTACCTTTTCGATAAAATCGTATTCAGCCAATAATCGAATTTCGATTTCTTGTTTTTCCTTTTGAAGGTTTAGGGTGTGATTTCGAGAATGCTTCTTAACAAAAAGTACCGAGCTTTTTACTCCTGCACCTGTGGCAGAAAATGCAGTTTGGGGCATTGAAACAACAGCAATAAGCTGATACCAGTCTTCTAATTGGTCTCGCACATATTGCATACTACTGTTGGTTAATATACCATCAGGAAGTACTACTGCTAAGTAGCCACCTTCATTTAAAAAATGATAGCACTGCTCTAAGAAGAGTACTTCTGTGCTTTGATTATTTCTGTCTTTAGGTTTCTTGCCTTGATTTTTGTAATCTAACCAGTGATACTCTTTTTTACCAAAAATGTAATCTCCTAAATATTTTTTCTCTGCTTTCTTGATAGAGGAACCGAATGGTGGATTGGTAATGATATAGTCAAACTGGTTGTATTTGAAACCGTTGTTTTCAGTAATCTTTTTGATATTATCTGGTGACTCTAAACCATCTAATGAAATTACATTGGTGTGCCCATCATCGTGAATAATCATATTCATTTTGGCTGTACGAGCAATCTGTTCTGAAATTTCAATACCGAATAAATTGTTAGAAGCGAAGTCGTGCCAATGTTCTCTCCAGGCACTGTATTCTTCCATATCGGTTTTGTAATCTGGGTACTCTTCGTTGGCTTGTCTTCTAACTTTGTCTAATGCATAGAGTAAGAAACCACCACTACCACAAGAAGTATCAAGAACTAATGAAGTGTTCTTAATTGGTAAAGCTTCAACTATAAACTGAACAATCGCTCTTGGTGTAAAGTATTGTCCAAACTCACCTCTAAAGAATGAACCCATAAAGGTTTCAAAAGCTCGCCCTTTACTATCTAAATCTGTAGCATCAAAATTGATTCCTTGCAGATATTCTACAACTGTTCTCAATCTTTGTGGTGATAATCGAATATCATCCTTAAATACTTCCTTGTCTTTTTTCTTTCCTGCTTGGTAAAGAGCTTTTATTCTTTTTTCCAGAGCCTTATTGGTTTTTCGAGTTCTTTCATCTTCGGTCTTTCCATCTTCTTGAATTACTTGGAAATCATATATCTCACCTTTTTTCCTTCGCTTTAATTCATCCTCACCAATGACCTTGTATTTTTCATCATACACCTTACAGAATATGAGTTTATCCAATTCGTCAAAAGCTTCAGAAGGGTTCAACTGACCACCAGCCCAAAGGGCATCGTGGGCTTGTTTTAGTTTCTTGGTAAGTTCTTGCTCAGCAACAATTTCAATGTCCTGAAAACGTTGAACTACCTCTTTGCCTTTATCTATATAAGTTCTTTTACCACCACCTTTTACATATTTATAAGGTGCAACTTTATCCTGCCCATACTCAGGAATATCTGTTTCAGACTTTCTTTCATTGGTCTCTTTGTCAAATCGAAAGTATTCGTCTTTAAGACCAGAAGTAACCCATATATATTTAATACTACCTGCTAAAGCGTGCCCATAAGAAAAAGCTTGGTTTACAGCTTGTTGAAATTCCTGCTCGCTTACATCTTCTTTTTTGCACTCAACTACAATAATTGGCTTGGAATGGTCTGCATCATCGAAGACTACAATGTCTGCTTCTTTCTTATCAGCACCCATAGTAACAGTGAGAAACTGAACTATATTTTCAACAGGATAGCCCTTTTCGATTACTAATTTCAAAAAGGAATCTGCTTGTATTTTTTCCTCTGGGTTGGTAAAGTTTCGTTTCTTCCCTTGGTGTATATAAGTTATGAACTTTTGACTTTCGTCAAAAGAAATCAATCCTTGTTCTATACCTTTTTCAATTAGATTCATTTCCTGTTCACATTTAAATCGGTTATTTCTTTCTCTGCCACAGCTAATGCTTTTAAAGCCACATCTTCATCAGCCACAACAGCAAAGACTTGGTCTGCTAACCAAAGAGCTGTTGCCTCATCTTCATTAAGTTTGAAAATCTTTATGAGTTGGTGAACGTGTTCTCGCTTAGCGGTACGTTCGCCTCTTTCTATTTTGCTCATTTGAGCGGTGTCAATATCTAACTCAGCCGAAAGGTGTCGCAAAAGCATTTCTTGCTCTTCTCTTTTGGCTCTAATAAGATCTCCAAATTTGTTCATCCTCATTTTTTAATATTCATTAAGGCATTCACGAATGCTAAAGCATTTGTTCATTGTTTCTTTATGACTTGACAAATAATGACAAATGTAAAGAAAACAAGAGAAAAAACCACTATTTAATCAATGGAAAATATGAACAGGCTAAGTTGCCTTTTGGTAGTAGCCATATTCGGGTTGGGTGAGAATACCTTGGTCAAGTAATTTTTTAAGCAAAGAACCAACGGTTCTTTCTTTGATATTATAAGTTATCCCTATCTGTACAGCTTCTTCACGTTTAAACTTTACAGGCAAAGCCGTAAAGAAGGCTTGCTTGTTACTCCCTTTAAAAGGCATCGCTTTTTCTTGCTTGGGCAAGTTGTTAAACATTATCACGCTATGCTCTATAAAGGTATTGGCTATGCTTAGTGCTATTTCAAAATCTGCATCTGTACATAAGACTTCCTGTGTAACCTCTGCATTTTGCCAATGTGGTCTATTATTTTTTTCATAGGTATTGGCGAATTCGTGGTGTAAGCCGTCAGCCTTTTTTGAATTTAGGCTTCCTGCTTTCACACTCATTTCAAACTTTCTCAATGCTGTGAAAATCATTGCCAATCTAAATAGTATTACACCTAACCGCTTAGCCACACTTCCAGCTTCTTCCGAAGTGAAGATTGTAATTTCAGTAAGCCATTTTTGACCTACTTCATTAATAGTTTGCCACTGCTCCCGAGTTAACTTTATAATGGTATTGGATTGCTCAAAGAATTGCACCATAGAAAAGACTTGGCTTGCCAAGTTTGTGAAATGGTCGTTGAGGTTGATAGGGTTGCCGTAAGGCGACACATCACGCCAAAGCTGTTCTTCTACTTTGAAGGTGTAGAATATAAACCGACTGAATAAACCATCCTCAGCTGAGGAAATTAAATTACCAACTTGTCCCGGTGTTCCTGATAGAGCTATTGATATTTTAGGCTCTTTGATAGAGATATACTCATCATTGGTTTTTCTTGATAGGCTTATGGTCTCGTGGTGAAAAGATTTGCGAAGCATATCTGAGTAGCCTCCCCATTCTTGTTTCATCACATTACCCATACTATCGGCTTCCGTTTCGCAAATGATTCCTGTGCCTTCGTTTTGTTGTATGTGTTGAAGAATTTTGGCATAGCTACTATTGGCAGGAATGAACGCTACTTTGAAAGGTGGCTTTTCGGGTTCTTCGGTATTGACAGGTTCGCCTTTCTTTCGGTCTCTTTGGACTGCTTTGAACTCAGCCATTTCCACCTCATATTGTTCTTTGGCCACCTTATGACATTCTAAAAGGTGATCCTGGTATTTGTCGCCTAAGTTCTTGGCAAATTTCAATGCTCCTTTACCACTTGCTGCTGGTGCTATCACAAAAGCAAACAGATTAGGATATATGGTTTCTCTGGCATATTCGCCTACAACGTTTGGTAAGCATCCGCTGAGTATCGCCAAAGCTCCTGTGAGAAATACATCTCGTTCTCTTTTATCATCAAAGGCTAAAGCTCCATTACTTAATATCTCAGGTAGAGCTTCAAAAATTTCATCACAGTAAGTTGGTGTATTTTTTAGATAGTCCGTATCATATTCACTCTCCTGAATGGGTGGTTTGATTTTCTTGTATTGTCCAAACTGATTTGCATTATGATTGTAGGCACTCTTTACAGAAGCGGTAATCTCAAATTCTTTGAGGTCATAATTAGCACGGATAAAATCCAAGGTGTCATTAAAGGCAATTCCCTTTCTATTGCAATTGCAAGCCAACTGGTACACAAAATTGTTTCTGTTGCCATCATAGTATTGGTACTTGTTTTCTGTAAATCGAACACACTCTGCTAACTGCTCCTCTAAAAATGGATTGTATTCATCTTGAATGATAGTTGGCGGAACCGTAGGTTTCGGCTCTTGCTTAATAGTAGCATCTGGCGGTAGCTGTACTTTAAATTTTACGTTTTGAATATTGCGATAGGCTTCTGTGTCGTGAGACACGAAGCAAAGCCTTGTAACGTCTTTACATTTAGGGTCTGCCTCAATATTCAGATATTGCTCGTAATGCTCTTGTACTTGATTATAGGCTATACTGTGGTGTTCTACAGTAGTATCTACTTCTATGAAAACCTTTAAGCCGTTACCGCTTGGGCTTGTGAAACAAGCAAAAGTGGTAGGTAACTCTTGAACCTGTGATTTGGCTTTAGCCAATTCATCAGGGCTGAGTTTGTCAAAGTCTAAGTGAACAAAGCCGCTGTACATTCTGAGGTATTCCATTTTCCGACCACCTTCAAAAGTGCCTGACGGTGTAAAGGCTGGAAGCTCTCTTTTGAATTTATCTACTCGGTCTGTTTTTCCCATACCGACAGCCATACGGATAGGTTCTATCAGTTCTTTGTATTTGCCTTCTGCTATGTCTTTTGTGATTAGTAGAAGGGCTTTATTTTCAATCGGTTGATTGAAGTTTTTAAATAGTGTTGAAGAAGCCATTTTCTAAAATTTTGGATTGAAGCATTATTGAACAGGGGTTTTGTAATTCTTATCAAGTAGGGTGAGAATGTCTGATAAGCGGTAGTAGATTTTGTGACCGATTTGGCAAAAGCCTATCTGTCCGCTATCTCGCCAATATTGGGCAGTACGCTTACTGATATTCATTACTTGCAGGAACTCTTGGTTGTCGAAAAAGACTTGCTCAGGATTGGTCCTTTGCTTGTCTTTGAGCATTAGAAGCATATCATCCAGACGATCTTCTATCTGCTCCAACTTTTCGTCTATTGGATTGTAGAAGCCCATAACTATTTCCTTTTATTTTTAATGATATAGTTGGCAGCTTCCTTTTCGATTTCATCCGAAGAGCTTTGGCGATTACGTTGTAACCACTCGTCCAATTCTGCACGATTGAAATACAGCTTCTTGCCCTGTGGGCAGAAGTGAGGTACTAACTTTTGAGAAGTGAGTTTGTATAAGTGAGAAGCACTTATATCTAAATAGGTACAAGCATCATTGAAGTTGAGAACTTCTTTCTTTAGTAATGCTTGTTGGTCAATTTTCTGCTCTATCTGTGAGAGCCTTTCTAAGATTAAATTTTCGTTACTCATTGTGTTACGATTTTTAAATGTTTATCAAATAATTCTTCGACAAACATCCTTCGCAACACACTGGTAATCAGTCAGTCAGTACTGACTTACTGTGTCAACTTACTGAACTTACTGTTTTTTATTACAGTTGCTTTGTGATTCTGTTTATAGTTTCTATTAATGGGTTAGAATATTCATTTACTTTCTTGTCTAAATTGGTCTTGGTAAATGGTTTTCCATTGAGGGTATAGAACAAATTTGTATCAGCTATTGCCTTAGCTCCAAGATTGGTAAATTCAGATTTAAGCTTTCGCCAAGTGTGGTTGAATAAGTTGGATTGGCAGCTGATATATACCTGTGGTGCTCCAATGGTGAGGTCTTTACTTGTGAGTACAGTGTATAATTGTTCTACTGTGGTCTTGTCAATATTTAGTAATTCAATCTCTCTCTGAAGAGCATTCAATACTGTCTTTAGATTATCGGTATTTCCTTTGAATCCAAAAGAAATACGGTTGTCTTTGTCAAACTTAAAGCTATCTACACCTAACAGCGTACCTTTTACTGTACTGAAAAGGGCTGTAGTTTCTGCTATCTCGTGGTTTGGAATATCTTGCTGCAATAGCTCTCCGTATATTTCTTCTTTGGTGGAAGCAATAGAGAATAAATCATCAGGGAAAAGAAGTTCTACTTCTTTGAGCAATCTGATAAGGTTTATAATCAGTTGGTCTATAACATAGTTGGTCAAATCATCATTTGGGAAGCTGCTGTTATCTGTTCCTATTTTGAGCAATAGATCCTTGATAGACTTTACAGCATCTTGTACTATACCTTTTTTAGAAACTTCGGAAATGTCTCTTGTGTAGGTGTTATAGATTCGGTTGCTTAATCTGGTCGTCTCATTCAGAATGAGGTAATGGTAAAACCGTTCTACTGGTGAGGTTGGATTTTTTAAATCCACCTGAACCAAAGGTTCGGTGATTTCAGTGTTCTTGTCTGTAGTCGCTATCGTTTGATAAATATCTAAGCCATCATCAGTAAATAAATTCTGCTTATCATTCAGCAAGTCTTTTAAAGCTGTATAGAACTCCGAGTTGCTTTTAGGTTTCTGAAATTCTGGTCTAAGATTTTGACGGTAGAATTTGTTATCCTGCTCAGAACGCTGCCAAGGCTTTAGATTTCCATATAGGATATTATTGAATAGTATTAAGTCCATAGCTTAGAGTCCGATATTAATTTTATTAGCTGCTTCTACCTTCTTCTCATTGATAACCTTAGCATATATTTCTGTGGTAGATAGGTTTCTATGTCCAAGCAATTTGCTTACGGTGTAAATGTCTGTGCCCATTGTGAGCTGCAACGTAGCGTAGGTATGTCTTGCACAATGGAAGGTGATTTTCTTTTTGATACCTGCTTCCCAAAGCCATTCTTTCAGTAGTGTTTTATTCCAGTTGCCATATTTGAAATTTGGAAAGATTCTATCTTCATCAGCTCCCTTTTCTCCCAATAACTTTCGAGCTTCATCAGAAATGGGCTGTGTTTCTACTCCGTTAGTTTTAGCTTGTCTAAAACGAAGGAAGTTGCCTAAGTTTTCTGAATACTCAACTTCTGACCAGACTAATTTTGAAATATCTCCCCAACGTAAACCTGTAAGGCAAGAGAAAATAAACATCCGTCTCAAAGAGTCATTTTTGCAATGAGCTTGAGATAATCTTTTTAATTCTTCCAAAGTGAGGAACTCTCTTTTGGATTCATCTTGTGGAAACGGTTCTACTTGCTCAGAAGGATTGTGAGACATTATCCCATCTTTAACGGCTTGTTTTAGGGCTGCTCTCAGTTTATTGAAATAGGAATACTTGGTGTTGAGAGAAATGCCATCACCTGTTTTTGTTTTGGCTTCTGTGTCCAGATAATCTTTAAAACCCTGTACCCAATCTTTATTCAATCGCTCAAAGGTGACATCTTTAGGGCAATAGGTTTGAATATGAATTAGGGTTGCTTTCCAATTTCCATAATTGCCCAAGCTGGCTAACTTCTTTTCGCATAGTCCTTCAAAATACTCTGTGAAGCTACCGCCTAACTTTTCATTATCTCTAAAGGCATAATGATTGTTCTGTATTTCAAGCAATCTTTTAGCTCGGATATTTTCGGCTAAGGCGAGTATCTTTTTATTCTCGTCTTTCTGTGCTTTGGTTAGTGAGCCTTTCTCGGGTTTAGGTGTGAGGTATAAACCTAAGTATTCATATTCTCTTTTGCCTTTGTCGTAGTAGTCCAGGTACAGAGTGATTTTGTTTCGTTTTAGCCGTTTTCTTAATGTTACTTTCATATGCCGTTATTTAAAAAGATTGTCTATTTCCGTTCTTGCTATTATGGTACGTCTGCCAAACTTGGCCGCCTTTATTTGTTCCCTTTGAATCATCCGCTGAATAGTCCATCTACTTGCACCAATGAGGTTAGCCACTTCTTGCACCGATAGGAACTCCTTAGAATGTAGGGTTGAGGTTTGAACACTTTGTGAAGTTTGCAAGCCTTGTATCTCGCTCTGAGTTTCTACCAAAGCTGCTTTAATCTTCTCGTCTCTCTTCCTTTTCTTGTAAGCTCTTTTCGCACAAGTATCTCCGCAATACTTAGTCACTGTGGTTCGAGCCACAAAAGATTTACCACAATGTTGGCAGACTTTAGGTATTTGAAGATTACTACTCATTTGTTGCTTGTTGGTGCAGTTCGTAGCCTAATGGTGCTGTATGGTGCATCATTTCGCCTTTAAATTTGAAAACTCAATGTGGGCAACAAATTTGTTGGTTAGGCAACAACTGGGCAACAAATATAGTCAAAAAAGAGGGGTTGGGCAACAAATAAGAGAAGAAAGAACACCTATAAACCTAATAAAAACAGGCACTTAACAAGTAAAGGAAAGTAAACTACTTCCCAATACAGAACCGGCCAAAAATGCTGTCTAATAAATCGTCGGTGTGGATTTCACCCGTGATTTCACCTAAGTAATGTAAGGCTTGTCTTATGTCAATAGCAATAAAATCTCCCGTAATTCCTGTGTTGAGTCCAGTCAATACGTTCTGGAGGGCTTCGCTGGTTTTGAACAATGCATCGTAATGTCTGGCATTGGTCACAATGGTCTGGTCCAATAATTCAGGGTGTGAAACGACTAAGCCATTGAGTTTGTTTTTTAAAGTCGTGATGTTGTCCTTTTGTATGGCAGAAATGGATAGTAAGTTGTCCTCGTTGATCAAGCCTTCAGTATAGAAGTCATTCAGCTCAAATTCACTGGACAAATCTGATTTGTTGGCAATAAACAGGTGTTTACTTCCTTTGGTTAAAGCTTGACTGGCAAACAAGAATTTTTTGACATCATTCCAAAGTTGTTTGGGTCTGGTTTTGTGCGCGTCAAACAAATAAAGGACTACTGAAGAAGCGCTGATTTTTTCCATGGTTTTTTCTACGCCTACTTTTTCTATGCTGTCTTGGGCTTCTCTTATTCCAGCAGTATCAATAAGGCGAAATTGCACACCGTTGATGTTTAACGTTTCTTCAATGGTATCTCTGGTAGTGCCTTCAATGTCTGATACAATGGCTCGGTCTTCGTTCAATAAGGCATTCAATAAGGTAGACTTACCTGCATTTGGGCGCCCTGCTATAACCGTCGAAACACCATTTTTTAGCACATTCCCAAGATGAAAGGAGTGCAATAAGGTATCCACTACTTTTTTAATCTTTATGACGAGCTGTTCCAATTTAGATCGATCGGCAAATTCTACATCTTCTTCCCCAAAATCCAATTCCAATTCGATCAGAGCGGCAAAATCAATGAGTTCTTGTCGAAGGTTGGCGATTTCCTCAGAAAATCCACCTCGCATTTGACTCATAGCCAATTGATGACTGCCTTCATTGTCAGAAGCAATCAAATCAGCCACAGCTTCTGCTTGAGAAAGATCCAATTGGCCATTTAAAAAAGCACGCATGGTAAATTCTCCTTTTTCAGCTTGTCGACATCCTTTTTGAAGCAATAATTGAATGATTTGATTCAGTATATAAGGACTGCCGTGACAACTAATTTCTATGACATCTTCTCTGGTATAAGACTTTGGACCTTTAAATACGGTGACCAGGCATTCGTCTAAGATTTGACCATCATCTTTCTTGATTTTGCCATAATGCACGGTATTCCCTTCTACCTTAAAAAGATTGCGACCATAGAATATGGGGTCAACAATATCAATGGTTTTTTTACCAGAGACTCTTATTACTCCGATTGCTCCTTCTCCAATGGGAGTCGAAAGTGCTACAATGGTATCGTCTAAATTGTAAGCCATTTGAATAATGTAATTTTTATCGTTGAGTTTGGATCTTACTCCCGGTCATTTCCCTTGTCGAAGGGCTTATTTAATAGAAAGTTTTCAGTCAGAAGTTCCGCTTCTTTTTTTGCGACATCAAGTAAATCGTTAACAAGTACAAAATCGAAATTGTTTTCGTAGGTCATTTCTCGCTTGACTCTTGCAATTCTTTTGGACAATGATTTTTGATCTTCTGTAGCTCTATTCGTTAATCGATTGATCAAGACATCAAGAGAAGGTGGACGCACAAATATGGCTAAACATTTGTCTCCATAGATGTTTTTTATAGCTGTTGCTCCCTTGACATCGATGTCGAATATCACATGCTTACCTAGGCTCCAGATTCGTTCGACCTCTGAAGCTAAAGTGCCGTAGTACTGATCTTCGTAGACTTCTTCCCATTCGATAAATTCATCCTTGGCTTTTTTATTCTGAAAGTCTTCTAAAGTCAAAAAATAGTAATGTACACCGTCTTTTTCGTGATCTCTTTTGGACCTTGTCGTGGCCGAAACGGAAAAGTCCAAGAAATCATATTCGGATAGCAAATGTCTTACCAATGTCGTCTTACCAGCACCAGAAGGAGCTGTGAATATTAACATTTTACCTTGGAAGTTTTTGTCTGTCATTATTTAAAGTACGTTTGCTATTTGTTCTTTGATTTTTTCCAGTTCATCCTTCATACTAACGACCAGTTTTTGCAAGTCAGAGTCTTGGGCTTTAGCTCCCAGTGTATTGATTTCACGACCCATTTCTTGGGCAATAAATCCAAGGACTTTACCAGATTGAAGTTCTTTATTAGCAATTTGCTCTAGGAAGTATTTGCAATGTTGAACTAGTCTTACCTTTTCCTCACTTATATCTAGTTTCTCGATATAAAAAAGAACTTCTTGTTCAAATCTATTTTCGTCGATTTTGTCCTTTTGGATGACATCTTCGAGATTTTTTTGGATGCGCTCTCTTAATTTATCTATTCTTGCCTTTTCATAATTGGCAATATTTGGAATGAGAGTTTGTATAGCTTCCACTCGATTTTTTAAATCTTGAGACAGCACTTGTCCTTCATCCTTCCTGAAATTATTTAACTCGTTTATTGCGGACTCCAATGAACTTTTGACCACATTCCATTGGGCATCTGTAAGTGCCATAGGTTGGCCTTTAAGCAGCTCTTGATTCCTCAATATGGTAGGAAGTATATTTGATGTATCTTCTTGAAGGTCTTGGGCAATTTTTTTAATGGATTGATAATAAGCCTTGACCAAAGCTTCATTG
The DNA here is from genome assembly GCA_965230345.1 of Saprospiraceae bacterium. GTDB lineage: Bacteria > Bacteroidota > Bacteroidia > Chitinophagales > Saprospiraceae > JADKBO01. Next base: position 234,016 of record CBDDKR010000002.1, on the reverse strand, counting down.
ATGGATACCGATACACCATCACCTTGACTCATATCGGTTACGACTACTTCAATTCTACCACGCTTAATCTTCTCTTGAATGGTTTGACGAATCAAAATCTCTTCCTGTAAGAAACCATCAGGAAGTTTACACCTTATGTCCGTACTCTTTGAATTTAAGGATTTTATTTCTACTCGATAAGATATATCACCATCTGTCGATTCTCCCTTTCCGTAGCCTGTCATTGAATATATCATATCTAATGTATTGTTTGTTGTTTGGGCAAATATACGCTTTCTATATTGGCGTTAATTGCTAAGTTTTTTAAAATTATATCCTTTCTTAAGAAGGAATTCGATTGTAGGTTTCAGTGCTGGTTTAAGCCTTGGAAAGGCTTTTTCACTATCATGAAATACAATTATTGAGCCATTTTGCACATTTTTAGTAACAGTTTGTATGCAATGGTCTGCATTTTTAGTCTGATCAAAATCTCCAGACAAGACATCCCACATGATGATGTTGTATTGATTCTTAAGTTTTTTGATTTGTGATTTTTTTATTCGCCCATACGGTGGACGAAACAGGGTAGACGAGATCACTTCATTCGTTCTTTCGATATCACTCAGATAAATACCATCGTCTGTCGTCCATCCATTAAGATGATTATAGGTATGATTTCCAATGGAATGCCCACGCTTTACTATTTCTTGGTAAATATGAGGATGTGCAGAAACATTCTTACCAATGCAGAAGAAGGTGGCCGGAATGTCGAATTGATCAAGTATGTCCAATACCCAAATCGTCACTTCAGGAGTGGGGCCGTCGTCAAAGGTCAAGTAGATATCATTCATCTGTCGGCTTTTATTCCATACCAAAGACCCGTAAAACCATTTCACTATTTTAGGTGTTTTGACTAAATAAGTTGGAACGAATCTCATAATCTTGACTTAAATCGAACATCAAAAATAGGTGAATAACCTCGATATTCTAAAAAATTGACTGCACAGAATTATTTAAATGAAACAATGTACTTCGATTACTGTACGGTTTTAAAACAATAGTATATCATTACAGTGATAACAATGCTGAAAAAGTTAACCATATTGTTCGTAACGAAATGATACCCCTTGATCAATTGACTTTTTGTACCGTATTCAAGAACGTTTTGATTGACCTTGTACTTGGCTTGAAATAAACTTCCTAAAGCACTGTCTATAACCATTCCAATAAAACCAAATAGTGCTATAGTTGATGCAATCTGGACTGAGGTGAAGATGATTCCTATTGAAGCAATCAAAAGGCTGCCTAGCAATCCAGCAAAACTTCCTTTAAGTGATATGCCCCCAGAAAGTCCTGTGTCTACTCTTTTTAATGTGAAGATGTCTCTTGGAATTCCACCGAATGCCTTTCCAATTTCACTACTCCATGTGTCACTATTGGCAACAGCAAAGGACAAGATGTATAGTTCCATAAAAAGACTGTGGTCATGCATCAGATGAACTACCGATATGATTAAGGCCGGTCCACCATTACACCATACCTGAAATATATTTCTACTTACTTGATCAGCGTTTTTTTGAGAAGGTTTACTGATCAAACTGCTGCTTATGAAAAAAACAATTGGGATCAAAAGCAATATCGGATCAAAAGAGAAGATGGTAAGCCAAGCAATAAGAATGGCTAGTAAATAACCAAACGTTGATAACCATCTTTTTCTTTGTACTACAAGACGATAAGGAATAAAGCTTGCAAGGAGTCCCAGAGTGTATAGTAGCAATTTAGTTGACATACATATTAACGCATTGATTGTATATTGGTAGAATAAAAATATTAAAATATCGATTTGATAATCAATATATTGAATTTGAAACTATTTTTGTAGATACTTCAGCTTTCTATCCCATGAAATTAAATTCAAAATACATCATTGCAGCAGTAACGCTAGTTATAATTTCTGCGATTCTTTATTTTTTTCGAGAAATCGTGAGTTATGTCATCATAGCGTGGGTAATATCCATGATTGGTGCACCTATGGTAAAATTTCTGAGAAAGTATCTCGGAAAAAATCTAGCGGCTGGCATTACTCTGGGAGCATTTACGCTAATTTTTATTCTAGTACTCTACATCTTTGTCCCTCCATTAATTTCACAGGTTAAGAATATTTCTCACATTGATTATACCAAGGTGATCAAATCTATTGAACAACCTTTAAGTGATTGGGAATCTTGGCTAATCGATAAGAACATGATTTCTATTGGAGAAGAAACGAGTATTGATAGTAGCCAAATTAGGAGTGAGAATGACTATGTTTTTGATCAGGATATTAAAATAGACAGTATAGTCAATCCGTACGATAGCTCTATCATGAAGAATATAAACCTGACCATCAAAATTGATGCAAGCGAATTAATGCATGAACCATCTGTTGTTGAGGAAGATCAGGTGAAAAGCGGTGATTTTTTCGAAAAATTAAAGGAGAATATTGCTTACTATATCAGTCCTCAACACATTCAAGATATTTTCACCTCTACGGTTAGTACGTTTGGAAACATCATTATAGGAATTGCTTCAATATTTTTCATCGCTTTTTTCTTTTTGAGAGAACAGGGCTTGTTTTTTAATATGGTGAAAGCTGCGGTCCCCAATAATTATGAAAACCAAACGATGCAGGCGATAGATCAGACCTCGAAGTTGTTGATCAGGTATTTTTCGGGAATATTGATGCAAATGTTTATCATAACGTTGTTTGTTTCGATTGCCTTGACTTTTTTGGGTATAAAGAATGCATTGTTGATCGGCTTTTTTGCAGCCATGATGAATGTAATTCCTTATGTGGGGCCTATTATTGGTGCAACCTTTGGCATCATCATAACATTGTCATCCAATTTGGATGCGGATTTTTATGATGTAATTGTACCACAGTTGTCCAAAGTCGTAATCGTATTTGCAATTATGCAGGCTCTCGATAATTTTGTGTTGCAGCCTACGATTTTTTCCAAGAGTGTGAAGGCACATCCTTTGGAAATCTTCATTATCGTATTAGTGGGTGCGCAAATAGGTGGAGTCATGGGAATGGTATTGGCTATTCCAGTATATACAGCCTTCAGAGTAATTGGTAAAGTATTCTTGAGTGAGTTTAAAGTGATTCAACAGTTGACTAAGAATCTGTAGAGATTCGTTTGACCCCATCTTCAGGGCGAACGATGTATGCTTCTGGTTTTATTCCTATACGAGCTTGGTAGTCCAGTGTGATCTTTTGTATGGATTGATTCAAGTTATCCGAATTGATCAGATTTATGGTACACCCACCAAATCCTCCTCCCATCATTCTTGCACCAAGGATATGATCATCATTTCGGGATAGTTCGATGAGTAAATCCAACTCCTTACAACTAACCCGATACTTGTTTTTAAGCCCCTCATGAGATTGATAAAGAAGTAAACCCAACTCATGGATATTATTTTGTTGTAATGCTGTGACAAACTTTTTGACCCGAGTATTTTCGTTTACGATGAATTGAACCCTATCCATAAGATGAGATGGTAAGGAAATAAAGGGTAAGTCTTTTGAATTGAGCTCGGAAAGGTGTTGAATAGATCGATAGGACGCACTAATTTGTTGTCTAGCCATTTCACATTCTTCTGGGCCATTGTTGTAATCTCCCGTCAAGTGATCGTGTTGGACCATGGTGTTAAAAAGTACCCAAGAATGATTGGGTGTGGTCAACTCATAGTATTGGAATTCTTGGCTGGCACAATCCAAAAGCATACAGTGATCCTTTTTCCCCATCATAGATGAAAATTGGTCCAAGATACCTCCTTTTATTCCTAAAAATTCATGGTTGGATTTTTGACTCATTAGAATCATTTTCCAAGACTCAAGATCGAGATCAAATAAGGTGTTGACTCCAGATAAGAATCCACATTCTAGCGCTGAAGAAGAACTCATTCCACCACCTATCGGAATGGTACTGTGAAATGCGCAGTCGAAACCCGATATTTTTAAGTCTTTAAGCTTTAGTTGAATCAACAAACCTATGAAGAAATTAGCCCAAGCTTTATCTACTTTATTGAGCTGGAGTAGATCAATTTCAAAGTATTGGTCAACATCTATGGCTAAAGCTCTGACTGTATTAGAGTCGTTTTTTTTGAAAGCGTAAAAGAATGCTTTATCGATGGCGGCAGGAAGTACGAGTCCTTGGTTGTAATCGGTGTGTTCACCGATCAAATTAATTCTGCCTGGAGCCTTAATTAGTAACTCCGGTTGAGATCCAAATTGACTTAGGAATTTGCCTTTTACAATAGATATTGGGTCCATTATTCTATTCCAATTTTTTTAAGCAGGAATGAAGCATTGGTAGTCCTACAGATTCCTGGATTGATTTTATAATCGAAATGAAGATCGTCTCCTTCAAAACTGATGTCAAAGTAATAATTTTTAGAATGTTCATGTTGATCCAATTCTTCAGCCATTTTGATATCATGAGTAGCGATTACAGCATAAACTTTCTCGTGAAGAAGTTTTTTAGCAATGGCAATGGAGCCTGCCAGCTTGTCCTTGCTATTGGTTCCTCTTAACATCTCATCGATTAAGAAAATACACTTTTCTCCACTTTTGATGTAGTCAAAGATCAATTTGATGCGATCAATTTCAGCCTTAAATGAGGAAACACTCTCTTCCAAAGAATCTTTTATCCGCATGTAGGTCACAACTTTTGCCATGCCACAATGCAAAGATTTTGCAGTAACTTTTGTGCCTGAATATGCCAAGACCATATTTAGTCCAAGCGTCCTTATAAAAGTAGATTTTCCTGACATATTCGAACCTGTTATTAAGTTCAATAAGTCATTTTGATCAAGCTCAAAATTATTGGAGACAACACCTTGTGTCCTAAGTAGAGGATGAACAATGGATGTGGCTTTCAGAGAAAAGTGTTGGTCGGTTATCGTTGGATACCCAAAATGAGGATGATTGTAAGCAAAGGTCGCTAAGGAAGCGAGTGCTTCAATTTTGCCAATTTCATCTATTATGGTGATGATCTTATTTCCATGATTGACATTCCAATGATTCAATTGGTGAAGAACTCTAAAATCCCATAATAACATGCCATTGAGTATGGTACCCACTATGATGTTTAATCTATAGTCCAATTTTTTAATAATCGAATTCAGTTCACTTAAGCAAGTAATGGATGATTGTTGGGTTACAATCATTTCTTCTTGAATCCAGCTTGTACTCCAATCCCGTTTAGAAATTGTCTGTAGAGCACCATGATAGGCCTCTAATTCAGAGGATAGTCTGGAAAGATTTTGTTGGGTTTGACCTACAGATTTATAATGCTTCCCAATCCATAAAAGGTGTATGATGAACAAAAATCCAGCGATGTTGGATGCAAAATTGACCTTAAATAGTAGGAGAAGAATCAAAGTAGCCCATATTATAGGTTGAATCTTTACATACGTTTGGATTGCCTTGTTTTGGATAAATTTGAGGTCAAATTGAAGCAATCTCTTTAATCGTGATTGTATTTGAGAAGATTCTCCATGGACAATGTCAAAGAGATTTACATTTAATTCTAACCTCCATTCGTAATCATTTTCAAGCTCTTTAATGATTGTTTGTCTTTTTAGAATCACTTCTAATGACGAGAAGGCAGAGAGGTATTTTTCCAGATAATGAATGCCGAAGAATGTTTTTGTTCGATTCAGTAGACCATATAAAGAATGTGGTCCAAAAATATCCAGATCAGAACTGTAATGATGTTTGTCGTCTATAAAAATGGAACCGTCGTAATACAAATTCGATTGTCCATCGATGAGATTTAGCTCATTTTGAGTTATGATGCGTTTTTTATCAATTCTAGAGGCTTGATTTTTAATGTTTAGTTGTCGAAGTACAACCCAGATAAAAACGATTGTCCAAAAAAGTACGGTGGAAACGACAATAGAGGTATCCTGAAATCTAAATAAATAGATATTAATGATAAACAATACCATGATGGCAAATCGTACCATTGATAATTGATCGGAGCGTTTAGATAGGATGGTGTATTCTTTATCGTAAACCTTAATCCGTTCGAGATAGTTGTTTTTGACCGAGTCTTGATTCATGCACAATAATAACATGAAAATTAAAAATTCATTTCGAATTTTTAATTTAATACCTCTTCAGCTTAGATTAATTGCTTCTAATAGTGCTATTGATGGTGAAGCAAAAGAACTTTGGCTTGAAAAACAGTCAGTATTATATTTGGATATGAAGTTTAGAAATGAATAGATGCTCGGTCAATCTTAATTCTAGAATTTTCCCTAACTAAATAATGTTATTACACATATGAATGCATTTCGATATATTTGCGAAAAAAGCCGTTGAAGGATACATATAGACATAAGGGATTGAGAAAGAATTTGGTTCAAGAATTGAGGGGGAAAGGGATTAAAGATGAACAAATCCTTAATGCATTTATGGACATACCACGTCATTATTTTGTTGATGAAGCTTTTGCAGACTGGGCATATAAAGATGTTCCTTTTAAAATTGAGGCCAATCAGACGATTTCTCAGCCCTATACCGTGGCCTTTATGACTTCATTGTTAGAAGTTAAATCGACAGACCGAATTTTAGAAGTAGGCACTGGGTCAGGATTCCAAGCATGTGTATTATCTTATTTAGGAGCAAAAGTCTATAGTATCGAACGCCAAACTTTGTTGTATAAAAAAACGTCCGAATTTCTTTCATCCATTGGTTATGATCGCATACGATTATTGCTTGGTGATGGCTACAAAGGTTATGATCGGTTTGCTCCATTTGATAAAATCATTGTTACTGCAGGAGCTCCGTATATTCCAAGTTCTTTGCTTGATCAATTAAAACCTGAAGGTCATTTAGTTATTCCTGTTGATATCGAAAACGGATTTCAGGAGATGGTCCGTTGTACCAAAAGAAATGATGGTTCAATTGAAAAGAGAACTTATGGAAGATTTAAATTTGTTCCTATGTTACCCGGAGTAAATGAATAGTGAATTTGGAAATATTAAGTTCTAATATAGAAAGTGGTGATCTTTAATTTCTATGGTTAAAATTGATAACAATTGATGTGATTTTGGTTAATATATTACTAATCTGATGATGGTTTCTAGATAAAGTCCTAAAATTGTTATATTGTGGGGTATTATTAAAACACACAAATAGAATTTAAATGGCAAATTTAATGGACCTATTGCAAGGTCAAATTTCTGGACAACTTATGAATCAATTGGCTGGTCAACTTGGAGGAAATCAACAGCAGACTTCATCTGTTGTGAATGATGCTCTATCTGCTCTAATGACTGGGATATCAAAAAATGCTGCAAGTAAAGATGGGCTATCTTCTTTGATGGGAGCATTGGATAATGATCACGACGGTTCAATTTTTGATGATTTAGCTGGTTTTATCGGAGGAAGTAAAAAGCCTGAAAACTCAAGAATGCTTAATGGTTCTGGCATCTTAAAGCACGTACTTGGAGGGTCTCAGAATGATATCGCAGGTGCTATATCTAAAAACAATGGCATCGAGCAAGACAAAGCAAGTAACCTATTGGCGACATTGGCTCCAGTTGTTATGGGTATGTTGGGAAAGGTAAAAAAGGAGCAAGGTCTTAATGCAGGAAGCATATTGGGCGTTTTAGGAGAAGCAACAAAGAGTGATGTTGTTAAAAGCTCAGCAGGTCTATTTTCTCAGTTTTTAGATAAAGATGGTGACGGTAGCATAGTAGATGATTTAGTTGAAACTGGCGCTAAGTCTTTACTTGGAAGATTGTTCGGTAGAAAGTAATAAGTACTTTAAATTATATAATCTGTGGTAGCTGCTCCAAGTGCTACCACGGATATTTTTTTCGCCCCATTCTCTTTAAGGAGCTCACAACATTTTCCAGATGTTGCACCTGTAGTTATGATATCGTCGACAAGTAGTATTGATTTTCCCTTTACAACCTGGGCATTCTTTATTTCAAATGCATTCTTGACATTTGATTGTCTTTCAGAGCGATTTTTGTTGGTTTGAGTGGGGTTGTTTTCCTTTTTAATTAATACATCTTGAAGATTGGGTATATCCAGTTCTTTAGTCAGCACTGTACTGATTAATGAAGCAGGATTATATCCTCTTGTTTTTCTTTTTTCCCTATGCATTGGTACAGGAATGATATAATCTATGTTTGGAAATAAGGAAGACTCCATTATTTTATTTGCTAAGATGGTGCCAAATGTTAGACCAATATCTTGTTGTTTGTTGTATTTAAACTGATGCATGAGATGTTGTACTATCCCACTTTTCCCAAATAACAATAAGGCTGCTCCATGTTCTATGTTTGACCTACCATAAAAATGTTCAATAACTTTATTCTCTTTGTGATCAAAATGATCAGAAAATGGAAGCATACTCCAACAGTTAGTACATAATATATTGTTGTTTACAAGATTTTCGTCGCAACCGTAACATAGGGGTGGAAACAAAAGATCAAGAATTCTTTTAATCGGGTTAAATATCATAAATCAAGGCGTTTCAATTTTTATTATTCCAGATTTAAGGTGTTGGAGTTGTAAATATTAAGGAAATAAGTAAACTTTTAAATAGTGATAGCAAAGAGTCCGTTCGACTGGATAAAGAATCATAGTTTGTAAGCAAGCGAGTAAGGTGAATCTCAAAAAATATGTTTAACTCGATTCCTCAATATAACAAAACATCAATACTTGTGTAGAGTAGTTACGAGGAACGAGCTAAACAAAATTTAAACTAAGAAGAAAGACTTCTTAGCTTTTTATGCGTAAAGAGACGGTGTTAGGTGTACTCAAACATTCAAAATGGGGTAAAATATTATGGTGTATTACTGTGAGTGAAAGCTCAAAAGAATGTCTGAAATGGTCTCTTCACCTAATAGATATATGGCATAGAAAATATTCTTCGATCAAGAATATACAACAATACCTTTCAATGGTACTTTAACGATTGAAAAAAATCAATCTTTGGTTGCTTACAAAGTTAATAGAAAAATAGGGTCAAAAGTTGGCACAGCAAGTAAATGTTTTTAACGTGTAAAAAGCTGTTATTAAGTTACTTGTATTGCTAAAATAGTATGTTTTTGTTATTAAGGCTTTGTGAAATTAATATTGTGATTGAAAGCGTTTGTCTAAAATGTACGATTATATCGCCGCAACTATCTCTAGATAAATTACCTTTGCACACTAATTATTGATCAAAGACAATGGAAAAAAATCATATTATTGGTTTTATCTTAATTTTTGCCACATTGATTGTGTTCAACATGATCAATGCTCCTTCGAAAGAGGAACTGGCAAAAAGGAAACATATTCAGGACTCTATAGCCCAAGTAGAGGCAGCTGTGGCAGCTCAAGAGATGGAGTCTATAAGTGATCAACCGATCACTAGAGATTCATCGACTGTTGCAGGGACAGACTCTTTAATGGTCCAGGAAGAAACGGAAAGAGTAGTCAGCTTAGAAAACGAGCATTTAAAACTTGATTTTTCGACTAAAGGAGGTTTTATTACAAGTGCTGTATTAAAGAGTTTTAAAAACTCCTATCATCCAGATCGAGAATTGATGGCAGAGGAGATGCCTCTGGTTGAATTAATGTCGGACACCAGAGATATTTTTGGCGCTACATTAAAGACTAAAGACGGTCAAATAATAGAGACGAATCGACTTAGTTTTGTGCCAAGTCAAAGCGGCAACGTACTGAAAATGACTTCAAGAACACCTCAAGGAAAAGCGGTACAATTTATCTATACTCTTGGAGAGGATTATACGTTGAATTTTGACATCAAATTAGAGAATATAAGTCTTGATCAACCTGCACGTATTCTTTGGTCAGATTACATACCGAAGTTGGAAAGAGGAGACTTTTTTGAGCAAAGATATTCTTCTGTGTACTACAAAAAATCGGATGACGATGAAGCCGATTATTGCAGTTGTACTGGTGATGATGAAGAAGATATGGAGGGGGAGCGAATCGATTGGATTTCACACAGTAACCAATTTTTTAATGCCACCATAGTTGCAAGAAGTAAGCCCTTCGCAGGAGGCGTTCAAAAAGCTGAAATGATCGATTTGGATAAAGGAGAAGATCTAAAAAGATTAGAGTCCAGATTAGATTTAGATTTTGGAGGAGGAGATCACTATGCAATGGAAATGTATATTGGTCCAAATGATTTTGTAAAGCTTAAGGAATTTGAGGCTGGATTAGAGAATATTATACCTTATGGTTCAAGTATATTTGGATCAATTAACCGATGGGTGGTTAGACCATTTTTTAATTTTCTTTCGAATTTTATAGGAAGTAAAGGATTGGTAATTATCGTATTGATATTTATCATTAAAATGTTGTTGTATCCTTTGTTGTATAAAATGCTTTACTCTCAAGCTAAGATGGCTGCGTTGAAGCCTGAATTGGCTGGACTAAAAGAGAAATTTAAGGACGAACCTCAAAAGGTTCAAATGGAGACCATGAAGGTTTATCAAGAATATGGTGTCAGTCCACTATCCGGTTGTTTACCGATGGTCTTGCAAATGCCTATTTGGATTGCATTGTATCGGTTTTTCCCAGCAAACATTGATTTTAGGCAAGAGAGCTTTTTATGGTCAAACGATTTATCTTCATACGACTCATTTTTCAATCTTCCATTTGAAATCCCATTTATGGGTGCACACCTGAGTTTATTTACTATTCTTTGGGCTGTGACTACGATTATTTACACGTATTACAATAGTCGTCATATGGATTTGAGTGCTAATCCAGCGATGAAGTATGTTCAGTACTTGATGCCAATGATGTTTTTAGGGTTCTTTAATACTTATGCTTCCGGATTGACGGCATACATGTTCTTCAGTAATTTGATAAACATTATCCAAATCATCATTACGAAAAACTTCGTTTTTGATGATGAAAAGATCAGAAAAGAATTATTGGTCCAAAAAACCAAACCCAAAAAGAAGTCTTCATTCCAATCAAGATTTGAAGAGGTGATGAAGCAACAGCAACAAATGCAAGCCAAGAAAAACAAGAAATAGACACTTAAAATAAAGAACTGGTTAGGTCTTAATAAGTGTAGCAATAGCTTTTGTTAATTAGTATTTAATGTATGAATTCACCTGTTGGTGTAATTGGTTCTGGATCTTTTGGTATAACCATAAGTAAATTGCTCTCAGAGAATAGAGAGGTGCTTCTTTATACACGAAGAAAAGAAGTATTAGAGGCGATTAATAAGAAGCGCCATTATATGGGAATTACCATAAATAAGAACATCAAGGCAACAACTGATATTGAAAAGATTTGTAAAAATTGCCAGTTGATTTTTCCAGTTATTCCGTCTAGCTCATTTAGGCAGGTGATGCATTCTATTTCGCCTTATATTCACCCTTATCATATCATTATCCACTGTACAAAGGGCTTGGATATATCTAATATATCGGAAGAAGATTTTCAGTCGCTCAATTTTTCTAGGAAGGATGTAAATACGATGACAGAGGTTATTCTTCAGGAGACATCAGCTGTAAGAGTTGGTTGTGTATCTGGTCCTAATTTAGCGAAGGAAATCTTAGCAGGTATGCCAGCTGCTACAGTGATTGCATCTGAGTATGACGAGGTGATCAAACTTGGGCAAGAATGTTTAAGTAGTAGTTTATTTACTGTTTTTGGTTCTCATGATATTAAAGGAGCAGAGTTGGCTGGAGCTTATAAGAATATTGTTGCCTTGGCTTCAGGGATTATCCATGGTATCGGTTATGGCAAAAATATGGAGGCTTTGCTTATAACAAGAGGATTGAATGAAATGATGGAGTTCGGTGTATCTCTTGGAATGAGTGGTCAGGCATTTTTAGGAACAGCTGGTATTGGTGATATGATTGCGACTGCTACAAGTGATAAAAGTCGAAATTTTTCGTTTGGTAAAAGGTTTGCTTCTGGAGAGACATTGGAACAGATATTGGGGTCTTCGGATGAAGTAGTGGAGGGTGTTCGTACTTTAAAAATTATTGCAACATTGGCTGCCAATGAAAAAATTAAATTGCCGATTACTAGGACTTTATATAAGGTGATTTATGAAGGATTCGATGTCAAGAGCGCAATTCATTACCTCATCAATTTCCAATACACCAATGATGTGGATTTCAATATATTGAAATCTGAAGGTACGAGATGAGCTATTTAGGGATATGTGGTCTACTCGCTAATAATTCAATAACTCTTTTAAATTTAGGACATGCATAGATTCTTGATCATAGTGTGTTGTATTACTCTTGTTCATTTTGTAAATGCGCAAATCATAAATCGGCAAGATTTTACGATTGGGGAAACCATCGAATTTGAATCAGATGTTTTATCTGAAACTAGAAGGATTAATGTGTATTTGCCGACTAGTTATAACCATGATTCATTGAGAAAATACCCTGTGATATACTTACTTGATGGTTCGAAAGATGAAGACTTTATTCATATTAGCGGACTAGTTCAGTTTTGCTCATTTTCTTGGATTAATATAATAGAAGAGTCTATCGTAGTAGGTATTGGAAATGTGGATAGAAAAAGAGATTTTACCTATCCTTCAACTATGGATATTGATAAGAAAGAGTTTCCGACCTCTGGCCAATCTGAACAATTTATTGAATTCTTAGATCAGGAGTTGCAATCTCTAATTACTGAAAGATACAGGACAACGGAAAACAAAACTTTAATTGGTCAATCACTAGGAGGATTACTTGCAACCGAAATCCTATTTAAGCGACCCGAGTTGTTTGAAAATTATATTATTGTTAGCCCTAGTCTGTGGTGGGATAATGAGAAACTTTTGCTTCAAAAATTGGAGCAATCTCTAGAAGGGAAATCGGTATATATTGGAGTAGGAAAAGAAGGGTTAACCATGGAAAGACTTGCCCAGTCTTTATTCTATAAATTATCTCTTGAAAAGAAAGGTGAAATAAGGTTGTTTTTTAATTATTTCGAGAATCAAAATCATGGAGATGCTCTTCACTTAGCTGTTTATGATGCATTCGAAAAGTTATTTAATAAGAGTGAAAAGAAGAACTAGCCTCTTAGATTATCGAGAATTACAGCACTAATTCTTAACAGAGTTCTAAGGTTATACCTAAATCGAATTTTAACTAATACTCCTTGCCAAAAATAACATTTCCAGTGCTAAGGTTGAGAATAGTTGAGTTGCTCCCTTCGAATTCGAATCCATTAATTTTATGCATTATTCTTAAGGTTCCTTGATTTAAAATAGATCCATAATGGCGTAAAGCAACCCTTTGCATTAAGCTTTGCTTTTGGTACACTTGTAAATTTGCTTCTGGCATAAATTCCAATGTTTGGCTTGTATCGATAAGCAAAGAATTGATGGTTGCACTAGAGTTCATATATACGGTATCCGGTGTGTTTTGACTGATTATTACATCTGTGCAGAATGAAGGCAGTTTTACCAAGCTCCAGTTATTTACATCTTCCCATATATCGTTATGGAATGTGTATGAGTTCGTTTCGTTTTGACCAATATTGATGTTCAATTCTAAGGTGTCTCCTCTAGCGTCAAGAATGGAGTAGGGCGTTACTTTTAGACTATGTGTACTTGCATTACTATCCCAAGTTATTACAATAGTATCACTCGATGTAGAAGAAGTTTGAACCGTTCCCCCATTTACCTGCCAATCAAAATAGTGTCCATTTCCTGGAGGTAGGAAGTAGGTTTGTGTCAATTCTGAATCACAGACTAGAGAATCACCCAGAATTTTTTGATAGTTAGGTTTGAGCATTTCCTCAAAAAACCAATCTGATATACTCGGAACAATATCGTCGTATAATGCGGAACTTCCATCTTCATGAACGCCGTGTTCTCGATCGGTATAAGAATGGAACTCATAAGGTATTCCAACATTATTAACTTGGTTGGAAATGGGTAAACTACCATATACTGTTGGTAAATCTGCTCCTACGACCAACCAAAGTAGACTGCTAAATGGTGTGCCTGAGTCGTAGGGTACAGTAGAGTCATCAGTACTGTGAAATAGAACCGCTTTGGGATCGTTGGCATTTTCAATAAAACTTGTAAATCCAATGGCTCCTGCAAGGTTGAAAATTGCATCAGCATGGCCATCTTGGGAAGTATTATTTCCTACACAATCCAAGCATTGCAGATCAGGAATAATCATTCCATCTTGAATCCAATTGTATGTTGATGCTGGTCGTTCTGACTCTTTGTCAAGATAGGCATTGTGAAGCGCAATGAAGCCTCCAGAGCTATGTCCCCCAATGTAAATTTGATTGGGGTCTATCCTGTAGGTGTTTGTACCATTGGCATCGGCCCTGAAATATCTTACAGCTGATCGACCATCTTGAAGACCTCGATAGACTGCACGTGTACTAAGGTCAGCATCGAATATATTCATGCCTAGTCTATAGTCAATAGCAGCAGTAACAAATCCTCTTTTGGCCAACTCCTGACACAGCAGTCTTATACTCCAATGATTTCTGCTTCCTGATAGGAAACCTCCTCCAAAACAAATAATGATTAAAGGTCTTGCAGATAATGTATCACCAGATGGTTCGAATACATCCATAAGGAGATCGATATCTGTTGTGTTATACTCGGATACATTAAGCGGATACCCTGTGATGAATTCATAAAACCCTCCCCCAGGATTGGGTTGTGGCACATCTTGACTAAAGACTATATTATTGGTCTCAATTACATTGGAAAATATAGGCGCAACATACCTGTTTTCAGGGGGCTGTGCATAAAGACACAATGGAAATACGATTGCAAGAATAAACTTTTTCATTTCATTGGTTGTGGGATAAAGTTTTACTTGCCTTGCTTCCGAATAGCTTCTTCAAGGAAAGGCATTAAATTTCTCTGGAAATCAATGTCTTTTTTATAGTGAAACAACATGTCTTCGTACTTCTTATAATCCAAATTAAGCTTGGTACAATTGGCCTTAACTTGAGCTATTTTTTCAGCTTGCAATTTGGCATTCTGCTTTTTTATGTCTTCCATGAGAAGCTCTTCCTTTTCGGTTAGAGTAATGTTTTCAGAGTTTACCCCTGTAGCTATGATCTCTTTATATCTTTTATGACTCACATTGTGCTGATTCAATAAAGTTATTATTCCACTATTTCGCTTACCGATATTTTTAGGCTTAGAGGATAGATATACTTGTGCAAATGAAGCCATTTCTTGATCGGAAAATGTAGGGGCATTCTGAGCATTAAGCATCAATGGTGATAATCCAAGTATAAATGCAATGAAGAGTATAGCTCTTTTCATGAAAATTTTATTTTTAAACAATGAAAGAGTAAAATTATAATAACTAATCCATATATCAAAGGAATGATATGTATTTGACTTTGATCTTTAGAAAGGTACATATCGGTATTCTGTATATATTTGATATATAGATGTGATTAAATTAGAATACTACTTAAACTGCAAAGTTTCAGATTGAAAATTTCATATATATTATGTATTTTTGCAATATGATGCGCTAATTGGGTGTCTGATGAAATAAAATAGCCTGAATGTAAACAATAGTTAAGTTGTTCTCTCCTTTTAGAGCCGTTTTATATTCAGGTTTAGTACAATAAATCGATAAAAACTAATTCAGTGAATATAAAGCATTTCCTAAGTTTTCTTACCCTCTTTTATTCTGGAATAACTATAGCACAAATACAGTCAGTAGATTACCACCTTGGATATAATCCTGAAACGTGTCAATTGGATGTGAATTTAATCATAAATGAAGGGAGTGCAGAGTCCTATATTGAAAGAATACAATTCAATGCTCAGTTGTCGATCGTAGTACCTACGTCTTCAGTAGTGAGTATTGCTGAATCATTTAACCCTAAACTTAATAATCAGACTGGAAATGGAGTAACGCCAATCAATTGGATTATTGCCAACGATATTGAGTTTAACTCGTCGAGTACATTTGTCGCAATTTCACCAACGATTTCGCCTATTGGAAGTTATGATACCTTGAATACTGGAGATACAGTTCATCTATTTAGTCTTGATATTCAAACACCTTCACATCGTAACTTGGATGAAGTTAGGCTTTGGGAGAACGATGTGGATCCCGATTCATCAGATCCCAATATGGCTGGGGCGGATTTTACAAATGGTTTTACTATGGGAGGATTATTGCAATTGTACAACGGTAATGCCATATCCAATAACCCCATGGGGTTATTGGTAGATACCATCGTCGGAGGTTTATCCGGAGATACGTTACGTATAGATGTTGCGATGGATAGTTCGCAGTGTATGGGAGGCTTTGAGTATCGGTGGTATAGCCCCAATGGAGATACGATATGGAGTAGAGATGTATTGAAGGTTCTATACAATTCTACAGATTTAGGAACTTATGAATTTGTGGTGATAAGTGATTCGGGGTTTGTGTATATGGATACGGTAATTCTATTGTCAGACCCAAATGATGCTATCCAAGTAGGCGGAATATCGATCTATCCGAGTATGCGGCACATAGGGATACATAGCTCAATAAGCATGGATTCAAATCAAAATAGCACATGCGTCTATAAGTATAAACGCAAAGGAGATAGTACTTATCAATTGGGAGCACCAATAGTACGTACGAATGGATCAGCCTTAGTAGATGGGGAAGTCTTGGGAGAAGAATACTATGGTGGAAGTCTAATGTTTTTGAGTCCGAATACACAATACGATGTGCGCATAGAAATTTCTGATGCTGAAGGAGGAGGAATGGTAATAGACACAACGGTGAATACATTGAAATACCCAGAGATATGTCCAACTGGTCAGGTATTGTATGTAGAGCCGGGCAATGGTGGCGGCGGTGGAACAATAAATGATCCCTACCTTGGTTTGCAAGAAGGAGTAAATCACGCTGGACCAGGAGATATATTGATATGTTCTGATGGGATCTATGCACCATTTACGCTTACGACAAGTGGTACTAAGGAAATGCCCATTACGATAAGATCTGGGAGTTTGCATGGAGCAGTGATTGAAGGAGGAAATACGAGTGGAGGAATTATAACGTTGGGCGTATATGATGATTCGATAAGTCATGTGATTGTAGATGGTTTTGTGGTGCAAAATGGTCGATGGGGCATAGATGCTCAAAATACACAACACGTATTGATCAGGAATAATAAGATTGAAGATGTTGATTATGGGTATGTAAATCGACGTGAAAATGGATGGGAACATCATCAGATCATCACAAATAATAAGATAGAAGGTCGAACGACATGGCCACAGACGAACGGAAATATTCCAAGTGAGCGTGGCGTCGATATTCGTGGTAATTACAATACGATAAGCTACAATACGATAACGGACTTTGGAGATGGGATCAGTACCGATGGATCTCCGTACAAAACGTCATACTGCTTGGATATCCATAATAATTGGATCAATAGAGTGGTAGACGATGCGATCGAAGTGGATGGTATGGTGAGTAATACAAGGGTATATGAAAATAGGTGTTATAATGCCCGAGTAGGAGTAAGTATGGCTCCAGTATATGGCGGACCTCTGTATGTGTTTAGAAATGAAATAGTGAATATGGAAGGTTCTGCATTTAAGATGAATCGGAGCCCATACGGATTACATATAAGCAATAATACAGTAGTGAATTCTGAGAATGGGATGAGTTCACCAAGTGGGTGGCGCCATGTAAGTTTTAAGAATAACGTAGTGGTATCTGGTCGATATACCTTTGAGGAATACGCGTTGATAACAACAGCGAACATCGATTGGAATTACAATGGGTATTATTCTAGCAGAGGTGGCAATGCATCGGAACCATGGTTCAAGTGGGACAATACGAAGTACGATGATTTGATGGACCTACAGAGCAACACAAATGTAGAGTCGAATGGTGCAACTTTAAGTTTATCAGATTTCATGCTGATAAGTATACCGACGTCGTATGATCAGGAAGTATTGTATACTGACTATGACTTAAGTCCACAGATGAGTGGAGGGCAGAAAGATAGTGGAACGACAATAGAGAATATGACATCGAGATATGTAATTGATGGACTACCAGATATGGGAGCGATAGAGATGGGAGGCCTAGCGGTGGAGTATGGACATGATTTTGGCAATCTATGTGATCGGAATAGCACATTGTCAATGGTTTGGAATGGAAGCATAAATGGGGATTGGTATGAACCCAACAACTGGACACCATGCGGTACACCAAGTAAGAATTCAAATGTCATTATTCCAATAGGAATTGCAAATTATCCCGTAATCACGACGGATGTCCATATTGCGAATTGGGAGATACACTCGACAACACCAGTAAATATTGTAGGAGAGGACGTTGAGGTTCAGGTGGGGCAGTAATTTTTTCTTTTGAAATTAAACTTTTCTCTTTCTTCTTTATCTAAGAAGAGATAACAATATTATTAAGACTTCCGAAGATCGGAATTAAAAATTCAAAAGAATGAAAAGTATAAAAGTAGTGTATACCTTAATCCTAATGATAGGATTTTGCAACGTTGCATTGTTGGCTCAGAACGACACCCAAATGGACGATGCAGTATATTCAGAACAGGTAAAGAAAAAGTCTCCAGAGGAAAGAGCACAATTAAGAACGGATAAACTTTCAGAAAGCTTGATGCTGTCAGAAGGTCAAAAAAGTGAAATTTATCAAATTCTTCTTAATGCTGAAAATGATAGAATGAGTATGAAAGAGCAAAAAAGAGCAGAACGATTATCAAAATTGAAAGAAGTGGATGCAAAAATACTTGATGTTTTGGATGAGGATCAGTCAGTCAAGTATAATGAGATCAAAGATGAAAGGCGCAAGAAATTTAAGAAAAGAAGGAAAATGAAGCGCAAAGGAGGGGAATAAAAAATGAATTAAGAACGGGATCATCTCATAAAGATGGTCCTTTTTGCTTTAATATTATTTGGTGCAAAAAGAATAAAGGAAGTAAGTGTCAAGGAAAGATTGCGAATTATTTTATAGAAATGAGATTGTTTTTCTTTGTGGTTTTGAAATGAATTAGTCCTTTGAATAATAAGAGAACAAGTAACTTGAGTAACGGATGAAATTAAATAAATAGACTAAATTTGTGTCAACATTTTTAAATGAAGAATAAAGACAAAGAGTACCTGATTTTATCTTTTATTGGATGTCTGACACTAGGTCTAACACCATATCTCCCAGAACCGCATATCGTAGGTAAAATACGATGGATTATGGGTGGTGCCAAAGGAATGCAAACGATGGATTATTTAGACTTTATCATGCATGGTATACCTTGGGTTTTGTTTTTGTATTTTTCGTTTAAAATGGTAAGGACAAAATTTTTTACAACAAAAGAATCGTAATATGTCAATTCAAGATTTGGTAAAGGACAAAAACTCAGTAATTATTGATGTAAGAGAAACATTTGAATTCGAAATGGAACACATTGAAGGCGCTCTTCATATCCCACTATCTCAGATTCCTGAAAAAATGGGTGAAATAAAATCAATGGAAGGGAATAAGGTGTTGTACTGCAGAAGTGGAGGAAGAAGTGGACAAGCAGTTGCATTCTTAAAACAGAATGGAATCGACGAAGTATATAATGGCGGCGGATTACATGAGATGAAACTATATATGATTTAATAATAGGAGATCAATTACATCTTAATGATGTATAAAGAAGCAATTCTTGATGAATTGTTATGTTGAGTTAAAGAGGTACAATCAGTGATTGGCCTCTTTTTTTATTAAAACTGGTATTTCTAATTGAAGTACCAGTTTTATCACGCTACTTCTCCGAAAACTCAACAAAAATGATTTTATTCCTAGCTTGCTTTACGATACCTTCTCTTTCTAGTTTTTTCATTAATCTCGAAATGACTACCCTAGAAGAATGAAGATCATTTGCAATGTCTTGATGAGATATCTTTAGTGTGTCTGATTTTAATATCCATGCTTTATCACGCAGATACTTATGTAAACGCTCTTCCATGTTTTTGAAAACAATGTTGTCGATTGCACCTACCATTTCATTAAGCCTAGAATTGAAGCTTTCCAAGATAAAGTTTCTCCATGATTTGAACTCTACCATCCAATCTTCAATCTTTTCAACAGGAATAAAGAATAATTCAGCGTCTTGTTCTGTTATGGCACGAATGGTGGATTTGGATTTTCTTGTACAACAGTTTAAAGTAACTGCGCATGTGTCACCATACTCAAGATAATACAACAACAATTCATCTCCCTGATCATCTTCCGTTAATACCTTAATGGAGCCACTCAAGACCAATGGCATATGTGTAATGATGTCTTTAATATCTATTAAGACTTCATCTCGCTTGTAAAATCTCTTGGATCCAGCTTTGCATATTTCTTTAATAAGATCGGGTTCAAATAGGTATTCAAATCTTTCTGTAAGTTGATCTACGCATGATTGATCTGACGGTCTTAAGTCCATAAGAAGTAGTATTGGTATTAGTAGTAATGTAAGATGATTTACTTTTTATCAGCTATGCTTTTATCGTATTTTACATCTAAATGGATGTACATAGCACGAGATATGCGAGCGATCCAAAAGTAGGACAAGGCTACAATGGCAATAAGTAAGGCAAATGATTCATTAATACCCCAGTCCAATATGAGCATGCAAAAGCCAATGATAAAAAGGAAAATCCATCCTGTCCAAATATAAGAAATAAACATTGCTCCAAAGTAATATCCAGGTTCAGGTTCGAATTTAAGATCACATTGGCCGCATTTTTCATGCATGCTTAAGGGCTTAGAAATGGTAAATGGTTTGGTGTAAAGATCACCTTTCCTACAGCGTGGACACTTGTAATTCCAAATACTCTTTAATAAATTCATGGTATTTTATTTGACATGCAAAGTTACTACAAATGCCCTTGGACAATGTAATCTTTGTTACAATTTGTACTGAAAATATAAAGTTATAGATATGAAAAAGGGGCCGAAGCCCCTTTATATTTTATTGTCCTTTGATCAACTTTTTAGTCAATACTTGACTTCCATTGGTAATGGTCATGAAATACATGCCATCTGGATGAGATGATATGTCAAAGTACTCTTCATGATAGTTTTTGAAGTCCCCTTGTCTCTGATCAATTCTTTTACCAGAAGAATCGTATATATCAATTCTTGTAACATCACTTCCTGATATTTCTGTTACAAATACTCCTGAAGATGGATTTGGAAAAATATTCACATCAAAATTAAGATCATATTCTTCCTCTTTTACATCGGTAATTATTCCTGCCGTAAATGAATGACTTATCTCTCCCCCGAAATCAGGCTCTAGTAAATCCCAAATTCCTGTGGTCGAACTTCTATATCTTAGGTATCCATTTCCATCGTTATTTGCCCACCAACTTAAACCATCTTGACCAGAATCTTTAACTTGTAATGTATAACACCCATCTAGGTTTTTAATAGTGTCAATGTATAAAGTATTGCTGCTCAATCCAGATGATCTACTTGCTACGACATTATCATTTTCATCATATAAATACCACTTCGCTTCATTACCTGCGTTGTTGGTAAACATCATGACAATTAGATCCTCAGCAATGTAATTGGTATTTTCATAAGTGCTAGACATCTGGTTGTTGTCAGGATTTTCGTCTGTTGAACCATTAGGGCTGGATATTTGAACATTAAATTTGTTAGATTTTGCCCATCTTCCTTCTTTAAATGAAGGCAATACAATCGTTTTTGATTCTAAATATTCAATTTCTCCAGTCCAATTGTATGTGCTAGGTTCCGTTCCATCGACTCCATAAGTAATGGTCAAAGAAGTAAGCGTTTCCGTACCATTATTTTTAACAATTATTGTTGGTTCATTACAAGAAGGGTTTCTTCTTTCATACTCAACATAATTGGTTGGAGAAACAATTCTTTCTATCTCTGCTTCATTAGTGAAGTTTGGTTCTCCATACTTTACCAATTGAATATTAACAATGTAGTTCGAACTACCTGAAGCAGTATTGATTCCATAATCGATATCAAAAGAATTGGCATTACCAACTATATCTGTAATATCATATTCGTTTAAGTCAGTTGGCGCACCAGGACACCACCCAGCTCTATCATAAACCCATGTTCCTCCCTGAGGATATACTGGATTAAATGCACATTCCGTCCAAACTTGCCAATCAAATTCAGTTGCACCACCATTAAGATTAATTCTATGATTTCTTGCTATGAACTCACCTTCCTGACCATGACCCGTAATAGCCGCTCTTAATTTCATTGCATCCACATTTGATTCTACATCAACTGTTCTTCTTTCAAATGCTTCATTATCTAGTAATCTTTGATATCCGACATTGTCAATAGGCCATACTTGTTGTATGCTCAATACATTTCGAGCTGGAGTACCTTTGATAAATTTAAATTGGATATCCATTTCTTCTTGCCATTGTCCACCTCTATCCATGAGTAATCTCTTCGTCCCCTTAAGAATAGGCCCGAAGTCTGTTACATCAAAAATCCATGTTTTGCCATCCAACCCAAAATCTAGACCAATGCCATAAGGCGTAACAAAGGATAATAATTCAAACTTACCAATACGATCTCTATAATATTCAAGAGTATTGATGGAAATTCCATCTTCTGCATCGACAAAAATAGTGGATTCTATTTCGCCTTCTGTATCATATATATAAGTCTCTCCGGCTTGCCAATAATACAAAGATGGATCTCTAACTAAGTCACCATTTTCAATTCTATATGGGATGATTTCATTAGGAAAGTTTTCTACAGAATCCAATACTTCTTCCGTAACTACATTTCTATTATAGTTTCCTGAAAATAGCGAGATGGTTGGGTGAATATCTGTTGTTGAAAAATCTTTGAAAATTTCATCTCCTCTAAATGTAGTCCTATTTAAAGCTCCATCCGAATGTGCAACAACAGCGCCATTACTGTGGTCTTGAGCATTGTTAGTGTCGTTACCATTAAAATCTAAAAACAGTTTAAGATTGTCATAGTAGGAATCCCCTGGTTGAGGACGGTAGGTCATTAGTTTTTTAAGTTCTTCACTACCCAATTCTTTATCAAAAATCATTACATCGTCCATCTTCCCGATATAATTATTCCTTTCTCTATCATCTGTTCCAATAACCAATGTTTTTATGCTTATTGGTCTATTCTTCCCAGTTTCAGATTTCCATTCATTACCATTGTAATACATGGTCATTTTTCCAGTAGTTACATTTTTCGTAAATGCCCAATGGTTCCATTTTCCTTTGAATAATGAAAAAGAAGCAGATTTTTCTATTCTGTCGTATCCTCCACCATCGTTTCCACAGTCCCAAACAATTTTAGAATTAGACCAAGGGTGATGAATGTTTACTTGTCTCTTACCATCGGCATCTTCTCCATAAATGGTAGTCGTATTTTTAGGTAAAGCGTCTGCATCACCGTATACCCAGTATGCAATGGTGATTTCGTTTGACACAGAACCTAAATTATCTACAGGAACTTCTATCGTCGTATTGGTTAAATCTAAATATCTATCGTTACCATCGTGATAAACAAAATTACTCTTTACTCCTGCGTCTGCAGAAGTTGTCATGTTGTTATCTCTATTATCGGTAGAATAGGAAATGGATAATACAATGTTTTGACCAGAATCAAAATTGTAATCTCTCGCAAAATGTATTTTCCCAGAGTTTAAATCATTTGATAAAACATGACCATCAAATACAGTAGTAAAATCTATATTTTTAAATGCTACGTTAGTCAAGGCAGTTGAATCAGTTTGTCCGATTTCGATTTTAACAAAATTCAAATCCTCTACTCCTGTAATATCTTTTATTCCTATAGCACCAAGAGTCGATTCATTCAATCCACTTACTTCTGATTTGTCAATCAAGTAATAAATCTTTTGAACATTTTGGTTTGAAAATAATGCATCCGAAGACTGTCCTCCTGCTCCTAATACAACTTCTTCTTCACCAGATGTAGAATTAATGTTCACTTTTTCGATATTTCTTTTATAGTAAGTTTGAACAGGTTGTGTGGTGTACAAGAAAAATGGATCGGATATGCCAGGGATGACATAATCAGGATGGGTTGCTAATACAGAATCCATGACTGAAGAGTCAATGATACTCGTGTTGCAACTGTAATCCCATTCACCACAACCTTTATTTCTGTCGGAGGAAGTAGAGATAAGACCATCTTTACATCTCATGGTATAATACATCAATATTTTTGAGTATTCGTTATGGTCGCCTTCTGGAAAAGAAATTAAAGAATCTCTAGTAGTGGATTCAAAATTAAAAGCTTGGACCGTAATGGTGTCTTGTGCTTGAGCTGAAAATGTCCATAAGCCTAGGAAAAGGAAGAGTAGTTTAAGTCTTTTCATTAAGTAATTTTTAGATTGTATTTAATAAAAAACAGGTATCGATTTGATACCTGTTAAAATGTATTTTTAATTTATACTAATTCGCTGTCCAATATGTCCGAATTATAGTCATTATGTTCCGTTCTTTTCGGATCTGGTCCATACTGATTCGGACCTTCAGTTCCAGAAGTGCAAAACCAAACTAATAATATAATTGCTCCTATAAGAGGTATTAGTCCTAGTAATAGAAACCAGCCAGATCGATCCAAATCATGAAGCCTTCTTATACTAACGGCTAATCCAGGAATGATGGTTACAAGAACTGCAATTGCATATAAGATCGTGCCGATTGAGTCACTAATCATTATACCAATAGCAGAGGTTAAAAGCAAAAGAATGTTGTTGAATAGAATAAAATACCAATACTCTTTTCTTCTTGATCGTCCCGAGAACTCTGCATACTTTTTAAAAGCTAATAAATAATAATCCATAACAAAAATTTTAAATTGATAAATGTGGGGACTACAAATATATATTTTTAAATGCAAGAAATCGGAGAAACCAAATGTTAATTCCTAAAGGATGATGAAAAAATGTACGGTATGCGACTTATACTAGAATAGTAATTAAAAAGAGGATATTGTTGTCTGTACAATATCCTCTTTTTAATTACTATATTATTTGATTATTAATGGGCATGCCCATGTCCACCTCCTGAGGCTGCTTTTAGTAGGTGGCTTTGAACGTAATAAGCACCATTCAAAACTATTAATTGATCAGGGTTTATTTTTTCGAGTAAGGTGATTTCCGTAAAACCAAGTTTTTCTGCTCCAGTAGCTATTTCTATGCGATCAAATTGCATTTCTTGGGCGTCGACCTTGTCTTTTGTAACAAAGATGTATTTTTTTTCCTCTGCCATAATGATGCTTTCTTCGGGTAAGGTCTGAACTTTGCTATTTCCAATATCTATAAGTGCGTTTACATACATTCCAGGTATTAGATTTTCATTAGTAGGACCGATTTCAGCATGTACCGCTACAGATTTTGTATCATTAGCGAAGGATTTTCCAATATTATAAATTTCAGCTATAATTTCGCTGGAAGACTGATTGGTTAGTTTAAATCTTACTTGTTGACCTTCTTTTATTTTAGGTAAATCGTTTTCGTAAACTAATAAATCGAGATGCATTTCGTTATTGTTGACAATGTGGACCAACGATTGCCCAGGTGTAACTGCAGTTCCAATTTTAATTCCCAACTCAGTGATGTATCCACTGATTGGCGCAAGAATATTAATGGTACCTTCTTTGTTGAAGTTTAACGAATTTAAACTAGCATTTAAAAGTGTCTTTTGAGTCTGGTAATTTGATAAAGAAGAATTTTTTATGGATAATTCAGATTCTACTTTCTCAAGGACTTTGAGGGCATTGACCGACTCTTCTGCCAATTTGGACTGCCTTTTGAATTCTTTATTGAGATACAATAATTCAGCTTCAATGATCTCAATTTCCTTTGTAATGTCGCTCAATTTGAGTTTGATATCAGTGGCTTCTATACTATTCATTGTGGCCAATACACTTCCTTTTTTTACATGGTTTCCTTCTATGACAAATACATTTTGAATAATACCTGAAACAGGAATAGCAACATCCGCTTCATGCTGTGGGTCAAGTTCCGTATATCCATTCGCAACTACAACGTCGTTGATGTTCCTTTTTTCTGCTTTACCAAGGATAATTCCTGCATTTTTTACTTGAGCCTGGTTTAGAAAGACAGTTTTGTCATTGTTTATTTCTTCTGAATGACCAGTTTCTCCATGATCATGCCCTGAGTGGTCATGAGAAGAGTGATCGTGCCCGGAATGATCATGCCCTTCGTGATTATGATCGTGCCCGAAATGGCAACTAGATAAGCTCAAAAGAGCCATTATGCCGAATGTGATTATTTTAATATTCATGATTATTGATTTATAATATATAAGTATTCGATTATCTCTTCGTTGTACTCAAATATTGTCTTTAGATAATCTTCGTGAATGTTGTATTGGTTTTTTAATATTTGAAGATATTCGTATTGTCCGATATCTCCATTTTTAAAAGATGTTAAAGATTGTTGTTCTATGATTGTTGCATTTTGTAATGCTGAAGTCTCATAGTATTTCAAATTTTTATTCAGAGCTTGAATTGTTATAATCTTAGCTTCAATAGATCGATCTAATGTCGATTTAAGATACGATTGTAGTGTTTTTATTTCCTCTTTTTTCAAACGACTTGATTGAATTAGATTTTTATTTTGCCCCATCCACGAAGAAAGAGGAAGTTGTAATCCAATGGAAAAAGAGTGAAATTGTGGTGTGCCTCCAAAGTACTTTTCCTGTCCGTCTACATTTTGAAAACCCTTGATGCTCATTACATTGTACCCTAAGTCAAATGAAGGCATAAATGAACTCTTTAATATAGCAGATTCTGCATCAATAATGTTTTTTTGTTGCTCTATTTTTTGAATCGCTATCGATTGATCAATTGAATTATTTTCTTCAATTTTAAGAACCATTGCTTCATAAGGATGCTCTGTGAACTGAATTTCTCCATCAAACAAAAGAGTACCTTTTAACTTGGTCTTTTCCGCTTCTAATTCCGCTTTATTGATGGCCAATTTTTGAATGATATGCTTATTATTTGATGAAGCTGCGAGGAATTGGGCATTGGTACAATCACCATTTTCATACCTCAATTTCATAAAATCCTCTATCTGTTGATAGATTACTACTTGTTTTTCTAATCTCACCTTGAGGCTTTGAAGAAGGCCAATCTTATTCCATGATTTTCGAATGATTTGTGTGAGATCAGCCTTTTTTTCATGGTAGACGATTTTACTATATTCCAAATTCGATTGTGCCAACTTTTTCTTAGGACGCCGTGAGAAAAGATCGAATTCCTGACGAATCCCATACGCATGATCGTATTCATTGGAATTGATCTGGCCATAGCTAGATTCTATTGAGGTTGGTGGTAATGCGTAAGCTCCGTTAAGCTCTAGCTCGTGTTGTTGTATATCCAAGTCTTGCCCTTTTAAAACAGGGTGATTATTGAAGCCATAATCCAAAAGTTGTGGAAGGCTAGATAAAGT
This sequence comes from Saprospiraceae bacterium, assembly GCA_965230345.1. Classification (GTDB taxonomy): domain Bacteria; phylum Bacteroidota; class Bacteroidia; order Chitinophagales; family Saprospiraceae; genus JADKBO01. The sequence goes on along the minus strand of CBDDKR010000002.1, from coordinate 206,529 downwards.
GTCTTGTCCTTCAATTGTGCTAGTCGCCATTAATAGGGGGAAAAGTAAAATACCGATTTTGTTTGGGGCAAATTTTAATTTCACCTTTTCAGAATAATAGTACAGGATCGGCAGTATCACTAATGTCAGAAGAGTGGCCGTAATCAGTCCTCCGATGACAACTGTTGCAAGAGGTTTTTGTACTTCGGCTCCAGCATTTGTACTTAGTGCCATTGGTAAGAAACCAAGAGAGGCTACTGAGGCAGTCATTATTACTGGTCGCAATCTTACCGCAGTCCCTTTGAATATTCGATCGACAATATTATCCATTCCTTCATTTTTAAGTGTATTGAAATAGGATATTAATACAATACCATTTAAAACAGCCACTCCAAATAATGCAATAAAACCAATTCCCGCTGATATACTAAAGGGCATGTCTCTTAGCCATAAGGCAAGTATTCCCCCTATTGCAGAAAGAGGAATTGCTGTGAATATCATAATGGATTGTTTAAAACTAGAAAAAGTAAAATAGAGTAATACAAATATGAGTAATAGGGCAATGGGTACTGCCACCAATAATCTGTTTTTTGCAGTTTTAAGATTTTCAAATTGACCTGCATATTCGAAATAGTACCCAGGAGGAAGATCTATTTGATCTTTGAGCAAGGTTTGAATCTCTTGTATAGTAGTTTCGACGTCTCGACCTCTTACATTAAGGCCAATAATAATTCTTCGTTTTCCCTGTTCTCTGCTGATTTGAGCAGGACCCAATTGATAATCAATGTCAGCCACTTGAGAAAGGGGTATTTGATTACCTGAAGGAAGTGAAACATACAAATTTCGTACATGATTAATGGTTTGACGATAAGGTTGATCTAAACGAACCATGAGATCAAATTTTTTCTCGCCTTCATATACAACACCTGCCTTAGATCCTGCAAAGCCAGTAGTGACCACTGCATTTAAATCATCTATATTGAGCCCATATAGAGCTAATTTATCCTTGTCGTAATCTATGGTGATTTGAGGAAGCCCTGTTACAGTCTCCGCACGAGCATCTTCTACTCCATTAACTTGATTGATGATTTGTACAATTTCCTGTCCTTTCTCGACCAATAAATCAATGTCATCACCAAACACTTTGATACCGACATCTGATCGGATTCCAGTCATCAATTCGTTAAATCGCATCTGTATGGGTTGGGTGAATTCTGTAGTGACACCAGGCAGATCTTCTAGTTTCGCTTCCATTTTTTTAGACAATTCTTGACGTGACGAAGCAGATACCCATTCATTTTTGGGTTTGAGTATAACCATCATATCTGCCACTTCCATAGGCATGGGATCAGTAGGAACTTCTGCACTACCGATTTTTGAAACAATTTGTTCTATTTCTGGGAAGTTGCTGAGTAAGATACGTTCCGCCTTTGTGGTAGTTTCAATTTCTTGATCTAACGAGCTCCCAGGCGGAATGATAACATGGGTCGCAATATCACCTTCTTCTAGGGTAGGGATAAATTCTCCACCCAATGAGTTAAATAAAACAACACTTCCAATAAAAAGGATAATGGTCCCTGCTAAAATGGATTTTTTATACCTCAATGAGAAATCTAAAATGGGCTTATACCAAGCATAAATTCGATTGACTATGCGGTCTGATAGTGTTGTTTTGACCACAATGTTTTTACTTAAAAACAAAGCACTCATCATAGGAACATAGGTAAGGGATAATATGAAAGCTCCTAATATGGCAAATGAAACCGTTTGTGCCATTGGTATAAACATTTTTCCTTCAATTCCCACTAATGCTAGAATGGGTAAGTAAACGATTAGAATAATAATCTCTCCAAATGCGGCACTTTTTCTTATTCCAGAAGCTGCTGTATAGACAGCTTTGTCCATTTGTTCAGACGTTAACTTCATGGAACTTTTACTATAGAGCCTATGAACAATAGCTTCAACAATTATTACTGCTCCATCTACAATAAGACCAAAGTCTATCGCGCCAAGACTCATGAGATTTCCACTCACTTCGAAGAATCTCATCATGTTGACTGCAAATAAGAGAGATAGAGGAATGACGCTTGCCACAATTAATCCTGCACGCCAGTTTCCAATTAAGAGTACCAAAATAAAGATGACAATTAGAGCTCCTTCAATTAAGTTGGTTCGAACTGTGCTTATGGCTCGATCTACCAGTTTGGTACGATCTAAGAAAGGATGAATCTCAACACCTTCAGGTAGTGTTTCTTTGATTTGTTCAATTCTCTTTTTTACTGATTTGGCGACAGCTGCACTGTTTTCACCTTTGAGCATCATGACCATGCCACTTACTACTTCTCCTTCTCCATCTTTGGTGGTTGCACCATAACGAACAGATTTGCCATATTGTACATTAGCGACATCACGGATTAGAATTGGAATGTCGTTTTTGACTTTAACCACAATTTTTGAAATATCATCAAGAGAATTTACTACACCAAGACTACGTATAAAATATGCATTGGGTTTCTTGTCGATATAAGCACCTCCTGTATTCGCATTGTTGGATTGAAGGGCTTCGTAAATGTCGATCATTGTGATGTCCATACTCTTGAGTTTGTCTGGATTAACAGCGACTTCATACTCTTTGAGGTGTCCACCGAGTGTATTTACTTCAACAACTCCCTTAATGCCTAACAATTGTGGAGCGATATTCCAATCTTGAATGGTTCTAAGATCAGCGGCATTGTATTGGTCTTTATATTGTTCATTCGCCTGAACGGTATATTGATAGATTTCTCCCAGTCCTGTACTAATAGGAGCAAGTTCTGGAGTGCCTAGATGCTCTGGAATTTCTTCTTGGGCTTCTTTAAGTCGTTCTGTAATTTGATTTCTGGCCCAATAGATATCAGTATCTTCTTCGAATACTACTGTGACGAGACTTAATCCAAATCGACTTATTGATCTTAATTCTACAATTTCAGGTATTGATTTGACCGCCAATTCTATAGGATAGGTCAAATACAATTCAACTTCTTGTGTTGAAAGTGTTTTTGAGGTTGTAATAATTTGAACTTGATTGTTGGTAATGTCAGGCAACGCATCTATAGGCAATTTCTGAAGCGAATATATTCCAGATGCCAATAGTGCAAAAATTGCTATTCCAACTATAAGTTTATGCTTTATAGAATAAGCAATAATTTTATCAAACATGTTTGCTTTTTTTTAATGAAAACGAATCTGCATTTCAATGCAATTCATGAAATTTCAAATGAGAAGAATTTGACAATTCATTCGGTCATTTGTTAATACTCTATAGAATAGGCTCTTACAAGTCAAGTTGTAAAGCTTTTAATGAATGCCTTTTGCTATAGAGTTGTGTGATAAAGATTATGCTTGATTTGGCGGACGCCAAGTATTGCTGGAATGATCAAATAGATAATCAAAAAAATAAGCAAATGTATACTTGATTGATTTTTTTTCGTGAAATGATAAATCTTCTACTTCTTCCGGAAGCCCAATGGATATTCCACAACAATGACATACACAGAAAGGTGAGCAGTGATCTTCGGTATCTTCACTATGGTTATGACCTAAGACTTCATGTTCTTCCATTCCACAAGTGTGTGAATCACTGCATGGGATTATAGATAATGAAAATATAAGTATAGATAATATGATTGAAATCCATCTCACTTTTGCAAATGTAGGAATTGATTTGCGCAATGATGTTGCATAAAGAGTATGAGGTTCCTATTATCAAATGATTAACAATTCAGTTATTCAGATGAACAATGAAATAAATTGATAAAAAACTATGATCAAGCGAATTGGATACTGCGAAATTCACACCGTCTTACGACTTGTTTTTTATTAAAATGGTATTTAGGGTGCACTATAGTGAATTGTATTTGGTAAAAATAGCATAAAAGTATTACTATGTGCAGTGATTTCATTAGTAAGTTAGACGTTTCTATATCATTTTTGCAAGAAATATTAATAAGTTATTAAGATGAGAAAGGTGAAATGGACAGGAGTATATCCTGCGGTTACAACAAAGTTTTTCGAGGACGGATCACTTGATATAGAATCTTTTTTGAAGAATATTGAATTTCAAATAAAGTCTGGTGTTAATGGAATTATTATTGGAGGCTCTTTGGGCGAAAGTAGTACGTTAAATTCGGATGAAAGAATCGAACTGCTAAAACATACTCTGGATCGTTTTGAAGATCAAACGGATATTTTGATAAACATTGCTGAAGGTTCAACAGCTAATGCAAAGAATCTTGCAATTGAGGCGGAGAAAAATGGGGCTCATGGTATTATGTTATTGCCGCCTATGATGTACAAACCAACGGATCAAGAAGTAGTTGATTTCTATTTAGAGATTGCTGAAGCCATTTCAATTCCAATTTTGGTTTACAACAACCCTGTTGACTATAAAATCGAGATTACACTTGAAATGTTCGAACAATTCGTTGATATTCCTAACATCCAAGCGGTTAAGGAATCTACAAGAGATGTTTCAAATGTGACTCGCATGAAAAATCGATTTGGAGATCGTTTCAAAATTTTGTGTGGTGTGGATACATTGGCCATGGAAGAGATTGTAATGGGTGCAGATGGTTGGGTTGCTGGATTGGTAGACGCCTTTCCGCAAGAAACTGTGGCAATTTACAACCTTATTCAAGTTGGTAGAATTGATGAAGCTAGAGAAATTTACCGTTGGTTTTTACCACTTCTAGAATTGGACATCAATCCACAATTGGTTCAAAATATAAAATTGGCAGAAGTAATGACAGGAATTGGTACTGAACCGGTAAGACTGCCAAGGAAACCTTTGGTTGGGGCAGAAAGAGAGCGGGTTATAGGAATTATTCAAGCAGGATTGGATACAAGACCAAGCTTACCTGATTACTTAAATCTAAATGTATAATTATGAGTATTGGAAATTACATAGCAGGAAGTATTAGCACAAAAGGAAGTGAAGTGTTACAATCTACAAACCCAAGTACTCAACAAATTATAGAGGAAAAGTTCTTAATTGCTTCTGAATTAGAAATGAATGTTGCTGTAAAACAAGCTTATACTGCTTGGAATATTTACAAACATTGGAATGGAAGAAATAGAGGAAAGTTTCTTAGAAGTATTGCAGAGGAGATAGAGAATATTGGAGACGCTTTGATTTTTAAAGCAATGGAAGAATCTGGTCTTCCTGAAGGAAGAATCAGAGGTGAAAGAGGTCGAACTTGCAATCAATTACGTCTTTTTGCATCTTTGGTTGAGGAAGGGCACTGGGTCAATGCGACAATAGATGAGGCATTGCCTGAGCGGCAACCACTACCAAGAGTTGATTTAAGAAAAATGGAATTGGCTGTTGGACCAGTTGTGGTATTTGGTGCGAGTAATTTTCCATTGGCATTTTCAACAGCTGGAGGAGACACGGCTTCTGCTTTTGCTGCGGGATGCCCTGTAATTGTTAAGGCGCACCCTTCTCATTTGGGGACTAATATGTTGGTTTCGAAAGCGATCAATATTGCTTCTCAAAAATGTGGATTACCTCTTGGAATTTATTCATCTGTAGTAGGTTCTATCAAAGAAGGTCAATATTTGGTTGGACATCCTATGATAAAGGCGGTTGGATTTACAGGTTCGTTTAGAGGGGGGAGAGCACTAATGGATATTGCTTGCAATCGAACTGAGCCTATACCAGTATATGCTGAAATGGGAAGTGTAAACCCAGTATTTATCTTTCCCTCGAAAATTGAACATGATGTTGAAACTCTTTCGGACACCATAGCAGGTTCGGTAAACCTTGGAGCTGGTCAATTCTGTACAAATCCAGGAATTATTGTGGTGCAAAAGGGGTCAAATATTTCTGAGCTTAAATCAGCTCTGGAAAAATCGTTTGCCTCATTGACGGCTTCCACTATGTTAAACGAAGGCATATTTAATCATTATAATAAAGGCGTAGCTTCTTTAAGCGATCGAAAGGAAATTGATCTTTTACATCAAGGTACATCTGAAGGTTGGAAAGGTAGACCTGCTGTAGGAATGATTTCGGCCAAAAAGTTTACCATGGATGATCAATTACAAGATGAGATTTTTGGACCGTTTACCTTGGTCGTGGTTGCGGATAATTTGGAGGAAATGGAATCTGTAGCTTCACATTTTAAAGGGCAATTGACAGCCACAGTAATGGGATCAACTGATGAATTTACGGCTGCAGTATCGTTAATTGATGTGCTAACCCAAAAAGTTGGTCGACTTATCTTTAATGGTGTACCAACTGGCGTGGAGGTTAGTCATGCAATGCACCATGGTGGACCATATCCATCGAGTTCAAATGGTCGTTTTACTTCAGTTGGTACAGATGCAATATACAGGTTTACTAGACCAGTGACTTATCAAAATGCGCCAGATTCGTTATTGCCTGATGCGCTAAAGAGGGATAATCCTCTTAAAATAAAACGCACAGTAAATGGGACAAGGGAATAATTCTAGAAAACAATTCTTCTGTATTGATGGACATACCTGTGGGAATCCAGTACGATTAGTTGCAGGGGGCGGTCCTATTCTTCACGGAGAGAATATGATGGAGAAAAGGTTGCATTTTTTAAATGAATTTGATTGGATCCGAAAGGGCTTGATGTTTGAGCCTAGAGGCCATGATATGATGTCAGGAAGTATTTTGTATCCTCCGTCAAATCCCAAAAATGATATTGGAATACTTTTTATTGAGACCAGTGGATGCCTCCCAATGTGTGGGCATGGAACGATAGGCACCGTAACAATGATGATTGAAGAAGGATTGGTTACTCCTAAGAATGAAGGACATTTAAGTCTTGAGACTCCTGCTGGACTGGTCAAGGTAACTTACGAAATGGTCAATAAAAAGGTGAAATCTGTCAGATTAACAAATGTTGCCTCATTCTTGTATAAAACTAATTTGGAAGTAAATTTGGAGGAGCTTGGTGTATTGAGTATTGATGTAGCTTATGGAGGTAATTTTTATGGTATTATTGATCCGCAGAAAAATTTCAGTGGAATTCAAGACTTTACTGCAGGTGAATTAATTACCTTGAGTCCTAAGATCCGAAGTTTATTGAACGAAAAGTATGAGTTCGTGCATCCTGAAGATGCGAACATTCAAGGATTGTCTCATATTCTTTGGACGGGCAAGACAATTGACCCTAAATCCAATGGTAGAAATGCCGTCTTTTATGGAGATAAAGCCATTGATCGCTCGCCTTGTGGAACAGGAACTTCAGCTCGATTAGCTCAGCTCTATGCAAAGGGAGAATTATCGATAGGAAGTACGTATATTCATGAAAGTTATATTGGATCAACCTTTGTAGGAAGGGTAGAAGGTGAAACAAAGGTGGGTAATTATTCTGCCATTATTCCAAGTATAGAAGGTTGGGCTAAATTAACGGGTTACAACAATATAATAATCGATAGCGATGATGATCCATATGCTCATGGATTTCAAGTTATTTAATTGAAACAAGTTATAATGAGTGTTCATATCATTGGAGGAGGTGTTGTCGGATTATGTACTGCTTGGTTTTTGAATAAAAAAGGCGTAGATGTAACGGTCATTGATCGAGATGATTGCAGTAAAGGGACTTCATTCGGAAATGCAGGAATGATCGTTCCAAGTCATTTTATTCCAATGGCCTCACCCGGTGTTATTGCTAAGGGGCTCAAATGGATGTTTAAAAGTACCAGTCCATTTTATATTAAGCCTCAATTGAATTGGTCTTTACTGCAATGGTTGTGGAAATTTTACAAATCTTGTAATGAAAAACATGTAAAAAAATCCATTCCGTTGTTATTGGAGTTTAATCAATGGAGCAAAAGTATTTACGACCAAATTAATGACGAACTGGGATCTGATGTTGGATTGGAACATAAGGGATTATTAATGTTGTATCGAACAAAATCTCAAGAGGTAGAAGAAATTGAAATGGCTGAAGAAGCTCATAGTATTGGAGTGGACGTAAAGGTGCTTTCTTGCACCGATGTTCAGACTCTTGAAAAAGATGTACAGTTAGATGTTCGAGGCGGAATATACTTTCCCGGTGACGCACATATACATCCAGGTGTTTTTATGCGGTTTTTGAAGAAGGAATTGGAGATGAGAGGGGTAGAATTCATTAAAGGTGAAATTGCAACTATACATCGAAATAGTGATCGTATTTCGAAGCTCGTCATGAGAGATGGAAGCGATATGGAAATTGATAAATTAATAGTTACGGCAGGATCTTGGACAAGTCGGTTATTGAAAAGTGTAGGAGTCAAGCTGTTGTTACAGCCAGGTAAAGGGTACAGTTTTACCCAAAGTAAACCTTCTGATTCACCTGGAATTCCAACCATTTTAACTGAAGCAAAAGTTGCAGTAACTCCAATGTTGAATCAACTAAGGGTCGGAGGTACCCTAGAATTGGGACAGTTTTCTTCCGATATTAATACGAGTAGGTTGAAGGGCATATACGAGAGTATTAATGCGTATTATCCCAACCTTCGTTTAGATCAACTGGATCATAATCAAGTGTGGATGGGTTATAGGCCTTGTAGTCCTGATGGATTACCTTTTATTGGTCAATTATCTCAATTAGAGAATACCTATGTAGGTACAGGACATGGAATGATGGGTATGAGTTTAGGACCAGCTACTGGTAAATTACTTAGCGAATTATTTCTTAATAATAAGGTATCACCATCTTATCGTCATTTTAACCCGAATAGGTCGATATAGTCAAATCATAGATAAACAGAAAGGGTTAACATGATCATAGTGGAAAGGACGAGAATGACCATTAAAGGCATTACAAATTTGAGCCATCTGTCATAACCCACTTTGACAATGGCTAAAGAAGCTAAAATCAAACTAGTTGGATTGATAAAGGCAAATAAGCCCATTCCATATTGATAAGCATTTACAATTATTTCTCTTCCTATTCCTACAGTATCTGCTAAAGGTGACATAATTGGCATGGTCAATACTGCCATCCCAGAAGAAGAAGGTATGAAGAATGATAATCCAGCATATATGAACATCATTAAATTGGCAAAGAGGCCTTTATTCATTCCTTCAATCAGTAAGCTAGCTTTGTATAAGATGGTGTCACTTATCAACCCATCTTCCATGATGACTGACACCCCTCTTGCAATACCAATAATAATAGCAACACCCAATAGATCACTGGCGCCAGCAACAAAACTATTAACAAATTTCTCTTCCTTAATTCTTGCTATTATTCCAATTAAAATCGATGCTACAAGGAATACAGTAGTCATTTCTACAAACCACCAGTCCAATTTAGAAACACCAATAATCATTACTACAAAACTCAAGGAAAATATGGCTAAAATGAGGCGTAATCGACCGGTTAATTTGATCGATGAATCTAGTGATGCACCAAAGTGTGCTTCAATCTCTTCCTTTTGGTCATAAATGACCGATTTACTAGGATCGTTTTGTACTCTTTTGGCATATCTAATGATGTATACAATACAAATTAAAGTCCCCAAAACAAGCATTGCAACACGACCATTAAATCCAGTGGTCCAATTGAGGCCGGCTGCATTGGAAGCTATGATGGTACTAAATGGATTAACTGTAGAACACATCGTACCAATCGAAGAACCTAGAAAAATCGAAGCTAAGGCAACCATTGCATCGTATCTAGCTGCTAGAAATATTGGGATAAGTATGGGATAGAATGCGATGGTTTCTTCCGCTAGACCAAATGTTGTGCCTCCAATGGAAATCAATGTAGTAACTGCTATTATGAGGAGATATTCTCTTCCTTTTAAAGCTTTCGCAAGCCATGCTATTCCAGCATCAAATGCTCCGGTAAGATTCATGATTCCTATTAATCCACCTATGATCAATACCAAAAAAATGATGTCGGCTGCGGCTATTATTCCCTTGATTGGAGATTGGATAAATTCGAAAAAACCTTGAGGTTGTGCGTCCAATTGTCGGTATGTATTAGGAATGTTTATCGGTTTGTAAATGTCCCCATTAGTAAATTTTTCGATTGGGATTTTAATACTTAATCCTTCCAATGTCGCAGAGGTAGCTGGTAATTCTTCCGTAGAATCAACATGTTGCACTATGAACTTGTCAGAAGTTTTGTCGTAACCAAGAGTACTGTACTTGCCTGCTGGAACAATCCAAGTCAGAAGGGTCACCAATCCAGCTATGATAAATAACAAAGTTTGCGCAGTTGGAAATTTTAGTTTCATCTTTCAGTTCAATTTGTAGGACTTCAGTTCTCGCAAGATATACAGAAAAGAGCATTGATTAAAAAAAATCAAAATCTATCTTTACCTAAGATGGAAAGGACATATATTTGATTATGTCATTGATTCAGATAATAGATTATATAGGAACCTTTGTGTTTGCCATTAGTGGAGTAATGGCTGCAGTAGAGCGAAAGTTTGACCTGTTCGGTGTTTTGACTCTGGGGATTGTAACTGCAATTGGCGGAGGAACACTTCGAGATTTGCTGATTGGAAGCACACCTGTGTCATGGATGAAAAATGAGATTTACCTTTGGTTGATTATAGGTGCACTCCCCGTTTGTTATTTTTTTCATACCTATATTTCCAAGTACAGAAAAGGGTTGTTTTTATTTGACACCATTGGAATCGGATTGTTTACAATATTAGGGTTGCAAAAGACTTTAGAGGCAGGATTGAGCCCAGTAATTGCAGTAACAATGGGCATTGTTTCAGCAGTTTTTGGAGGAGTCATTCGAGATGTATTAGCCAATGAAGTTCCTCTTATCTTTCGTAAAGAAATATATGCTTCGGCGTGTCTATTTGGAGCACTTGTCTATTTGGGAATGACAATGTACTTCACCGATGCAATTTCTATGACATGGTCTATACTTGCTGTAATTGCATTGCGAATCTTATCCATTAAAATGAAGTGGCATCTTCCTTTTTCAGATTAAATATTTCGCTTCTTAAATTTGAGCTTGGGCGCACTAAATCGAACACTATTGATGAAATACACTCCAGCAAATAGAATGACTGTAGCCCAAATGGACTGTGGCGAAATATGTTCGTCTAGAAAGTACCAGCCTGCTATTAATGCTACAATAGGATTTACATAAGTGGATGAAGATACTTTTTCTGGAGATATACGGACCAGAAGGTAGTTAAACGAAGTAAATGCCACGATGCTTCCAAATAGAATAAGATAAATCATGGCCATTGAGGCATTATTGGACAAACCAAGGATGCCTTCTGAATCTGATAGGTCTTCAAAAAAGAAACTTATGATCATCATCATCATTCCACCAAAAATCATCTGGTAGGCACCGTTGATGAATTGATTTTTAGGAAGATCTACTGAAGAGACAAATAAACTTGCGTATCCCCAAGCTATTAAAGCAAGAAATAAAGCTCCAATACCTTTCCATTGATCTGGACCGGTTACCAATTCTTTTTGACTAATCAACAACCATATGCCTATCATGCCCAAGGCAATACCGATTAAAGATTTGGGCTGAATCGGCTTTTTATCTTTAATTCGAAGCATGATCAATAAAACCAATGGCTGTGCAGAAATAATGACAGAAGAAAATCCACTATCTACATATTTTAGGGCCCAAACAGCCAGACCATTACCCGCTGTCAAGAAAAGAAACCCTGCAATGGCTGCATTTTTCATTTTATTTGCAGAAACTATTGGGTTGACCCTGAACAATAATGCAAAGAGGAAAATTATTACAGCAGCAACACAAAATCGAATACCCGCCAGGTAAAACGGAGGTATCTCGTCTACGACTACTTTGTTGGCCATATACGTTGTGCCCCATATAATGTATATGGCTAAAAATGCTCCTATAATTAATGCTAATTCTTTTCTTTTCAGAAGTATCTAATTTTAAAGTTATAGAGAAATATTGAGTTCAGTGTTTTTATAATCCAAGGTTTCGTGTTCGATCATTTTGTTGTTCTTCTTCAAAATAATCATGTTTTTTTGATCATCATAGAGATCGGTTAATATGGTGTTTTTAATCTGCAATTGACTTGGTTGATCTGCAAGGAAAATTTCGATATATACCCATATTGCGATAAGATCTTCCGATGTTTCTTTACCTATGAATTCCATTTCTTTGTGTTCTACATCGGTACGAAACTGAAGATTTTCAAAAAAGTATTCAAATAAAATCGAATCGACATTCTCAGCCTCTCTTGGGGTGGCGATATGAAGTTTGGTATGTCCATGTAACTTTAACTCATCTTCAAGATCGTCGATAAAAACTTTAGAAGCTATTTGCAAAGAATTACTGTCTTCATTGTAATTGATTTCCGTATTACTTAAATGAAATGCATGTAAATTGAATAAAGAAATCAGAAAAAAATAGAGCATGAGGTAGAAGTATGTTTTAAATCATTGCAACGTATAGGAAACAACAAAGTTATCCAATTGGTTGAATTATTTCATTTAATGTTTGTCCCATGTAACGGCATGCGCAGAATATCCTTGTTGTATTAAATAATCTGCAAGATATTGTTTTTGTCCATGTAAGGTATAGATATATTCTGCTTTCGAGGATTTAATAGCTTGTAGGATGGCTTTCCAATCCGCATGATCGGAAAGAGGAAAGGTATTGCTTTTGTTCGGGTCGAGAGACCAACCCGAAGCATTCGCCATTTCATATTTGTGAAGTCTAAAACGCCAGGCAGTTTTTAGAATAGACATCGGTGCTATTACCAAGTGTCCAATCAGATGTTGTGGTTTTACCTTATGATCAATGGGTATAACTGGTGGGAGGGAAATACCTGCTTGTTTGTAAATTTCATTGATTTTAGGAACCGATACGTGTGCATATATAGGTTTGTTCTTCGTCTTAATATGATGCAATATTCTTTGCGTTTTACCTAAAACATAAGCACCAATTACGCTGGACTTTCCCTCCAATGAATTTTGGTTATACCAATGTTGTATACCAGTGAAGATATCTTCTTGTTTGGGAAACGAATATTTGGGGTGAGCAAAGGTTGATTCTGTAATAAAATGATGACAGGATATGGATTGAAATGGTGTAGAAATACCATCGTCTTCCAATTTGTAATCTCCTGAATATACCCAAATTTCTCCTTTATATTCCAATCGTATTTGAGAAGATCCCAAGATGTGTCCAGCGGGATGAAAAGATACATTTATTCCGTTGATTAATAATGGTTCACCATATTTTAACCCTTGGCAATTTACGTGACTACCAAGTCTTAATTTAAGAATAGATTTCGTATCGGTTTGTGCTAAATAGTGCCGACATCCATAAACCATGTGATCGGCATGTGCATGTGAGATCGCAGCTCTTTTAACAGGAACAAAAGGGTCCAAATAGATTTCCGCTCTTGGGCAAAAGATACCTTTTGAAGTAAATTGAAGTAGAGAATCTTTATTCAATCTTGATGTATTTTGCAGCCAAAGTACTATGAGATTTTTACTTTTACGATATGAAGAGAGAGTTTTCAATAAACGTTGTTATTCTTCTTTTGATAAATTTTATCATCAAGCCGTTTTATATCTTTTTTGTTGAAACCGGAGTTCAAAATTTATCAGGCCCTGAAGAGTATGGGATGTATTTTGTATTGTTGGATTTTGTCTTTCTTTTTACGGTCATAAACGACGCTGGTATTCAGAACTACAATAGTCGGTACCTCGCTCAAAACAGAGATAGAATTGGTGACTATTTCGGAGAACTTTTAGGCTTTAAATTGTTTGCTGGTACTCTATTTGGAATAATCGTATTCATTGCTGCTTGGTGGTTCGACTACTTAGACGATTACATGGTATTGCTTAGTTTAATCGTTTCAGTATTTTTCATCAATTCAGTATTTATCCTTCTTCGCAGTAGCTTAAGTGCTATGGGATACTATCGATGGGATAGTTACATTTCTGCATTGGATAAAACGATTCTATTGATGGTTCTTGGTGTTTTGGTATGGAATGGTTATCAAGGGAGGGGATTTGAATTGATATGGTACCCACAAATGCAATTGTTGGCTGGTCTTTTGGCTTGTGCAGTTGCTGTATTGCTATTGCGAAAAACGGAATTGAAATGGTCGATACGATTTGACCCTAAAGGCTTTGGTAAGATGTTGAAATTGACATTTCCATATGCTTTGATATTGTTGCTCTCTGCAGTTTTTAACAGAGTAGATGCTGTAATGCTAGAACAGATGCTGGTGGATGGGTCTTATCAAGCTGGTTTGTATGCTGCTGGATTCAGATTTTTGGAGGCAGGGAATATGATAGGAGTCTTATTTGCTACGTTAATGCTTCCAATGTTTGCTAATTTGTTGAGTACTGAAGAAGATGTAAAGCCCTTGTTTCATTTTGCATTCAAAATACTCTTTTTGTTGGGACTTTATGCCACACTAATCAGCTGTTTTTACCACGCCGAATTATATGAATTGCTATATGATAAGGAATATGCGAATTCTTCAGATTTATTGTCCCTTCTTATGATGTCTTTTATCCCAATTACATTAGGACATTGTTTTGGGTCGTATTGGTTGGCAGCAGGTAGATTGAAATACATTAATGGACTATTCTTTGTTGCCCTAGTCATTAATGTTATTGGAAATTATTGGTGTATTCCTGAATATGGTGCAAAGGGAGCCGCATCGATTACCTTAATTACTCAAGGATTTTTGTTTTTCGGTTTTTTCTTGGTGACATTATTCCTAGATAAGGAATTAAGTGTTTTAGACCTGTTTTCGAAGAGCATCTTAGTAGGAGTGATGACGTTTGGTGTTCTTTGGGGCTTCGAATACATTCAGGTAAACTGGATAGTAGAAGTAGTATTGGTTGGTGTATTGTTGTCATTTATTGTGTTAGCAGTGCGGTGGGTAGACATTAGTAGAGTAAAAAACTTAATGAAGTAAGGCACTTAAAATAATCGGTATTGGGCATTTATCGATGACATGTCAACTTTGGTCCAATTTTATTTGTTAGAATTTCGTTAAATCAAATATATCTCAAGATAAATTGTTTAATTTGAATGTTGTTGTAGTGATTTATTCGCTAATTTATTTTCAGCATTAAATTTGAAGTATATATAACATCTATTTGAGAGTTCAATATTACACTGCTTTAATTCAAATGCTTGATATTTAAAAATGAAGAAAATGAAGTACAGAGGATCTTTGATTATAATTGCCGTTTTGGCCTTCTTTTATGGTAAGCAATATTTTGCGGAAGCACCATATGATGAAAAAGAAAGCTTGATCCTTCACGGGGTAATGCAGTTCATTCAACAAGTACATTACAACCCTAAGCCGATAGATGACGAATTGTCTAAACACGTATTTAAAACATATTTAGATAGACTAGATGGTGGAAAACGTTATTTTTTGCAATCTGACATTGATGCCTTAAAAAAACATGAATTACAAATAGACGATCAAGTAGAAATTAGAACCTTTGAGTTTTTTGATGAATCCCTTGAAATTCTAAATAAAAGAATGGCAGAATCAAGAGAATATTATAATGAATTGATTGATTCTGATTTTGATTTTGAAAAACAAGAAGAAATTGAGTTGGACGAGTCTAAGTTACCTTGGGCTAAAAACAAGGAGGAATTACGAGAATACTGGAGGAAATTCTTGAAATACGAGGTGATGACAAAACTGGCCCGAAAGATTGAAAATCAAGAAAAGAAAGATACGATTTCCACTCCACATAATTTTGATGATCTTGCAGATAAAACAAAGGTTGAAGATTCTGAAAAGGACAATACTCCTAAGACTATTGAAGAGCTTGAGAAAGAGGCTGTGAAAGACGTGAAAAAACGTTTTGGAGATTGGTTCGAGCGATTAGATGACCTGAGGAGATCTGATCGATTTGAGACTTATGTAGGAACGATAACAAATTATTTTGACCCTCATACAGGATATTTTAATCCCAAGGAAAAGCAGGATTTTGACATCAATATGGGAGGAAAACTTGAAGGTATTGGTGCACGTTTACAACAAGACGGTGATTACATCAAAGTGGTGGAAATTATTGTTGGTGGTCCAGCTTGGAAAGGTAAAGAATTAGAAGCAAAGGATAAGTTTCTAGCTGTAAAGCAAGAAGGAGAAGAGCCTGTAGATGTTGTAGGAATGCGAATGGATGATGCTATACAGATGATTCGTGGAAAGAAAGGAACCGTAGTTACTTTGACTACTCAAAAACCTGACGGTAAAGTTGTAGACATTCGAATAGAAAGAGATGAAGTAATTATAGATGAGTCTTTTGCAAGATCTGCGATTATAGATTTGCCTACGATTAATAATGTTGGTTACATTCGATTGCCAAAGTTCTATTCATCTTTTGAAAAGGAAGATGGTAATAGTTGTGCTAAAGATATTGCAAAGGAATTGGAAAAACTGAAAGAGAATAATGTCAATGGTGTGATCTTGGATTTGAGAAACAATACAGGTGGATCTCTTAATGATGTAGTTGAAATGTCAGGCTTATTTGTTGAAGAAGGACCAATTGTTCAAGTTAAATCAAAGTCAAGTAAGGCATATGTACATAAGGATACTGACCCAGAGGTACAATACGACGGGCCTTTGATTGTAATGGTCAATGCAAATAGTGCTTCAGCTTCAGAGATCATAGCTGCTGCAATGCAAGATTATGAAAGGGCTATAATTGTAGGTGGAAATTCTACATTTGGAAAGGGATCAGTACAAAGATTCTATGATTTAGATAGAGCAATTAGAGGACATAGTGATTTGAAGCCTTTGGGTAACATCAAAATGTCTGTGCAGAAATTCTTTAGAGTAGATGGAGGTTCTACCCAATTGAAAGGAGTAGTTCCAGACGTGATTTTACCAGATAATTACAGCTATATCGAATCAGGGGAAAAGGAATATGATAATGCACTTCCATGGACAGAAATTGAACCAAGGAAATTTGAACAAAATGTAGTTGACCTTTCTCACCTTGGTCAAATTGTTAAAGCAAGTAAAGAAAGAGTAAGCAAAAGTGAAGACTTTCAATTGTCAGATGAAAGAGCGAAGATCATCAAGAGAAATCAAGACGATTCAGTCTATCCATTGAATCTATTGGCTTACCAAAAAGAGGTTGAAGAAAAAGAGGAAGAGTCTAAGAAGTTTGATGACTTAATGAAGAATAATATTGAAAAGATGTCTGTTAGTAATTTGAAGCAAGATTTTGACTACATCCAATCTGATTCTTCAAGGATTGCTAGAAATGACGAATGGATAAAAGGCCTGAAGAAAGATTTTTATTTGGAAGAGACGATGTACATCTTAAAGGATATGATCCAAAAAGAAACTTCATTTAAGGCAATAGCGCAAAAGATAGGAAGAAAAGAAGATTAAATTATTCTTCCAATCATAAATGAAAATCGAGGTATAACCACATATGTTATACCTCGATTTTTTGTTGTATTGGAAATGGTGAAATGTAAAATCTGAATTGGTTTGTCAGTATAAGATTTTAAATAAAATACTTTGAATCTTAGTGATTTATTCTTCCTGTATACTTATAGAATCTTTCGTAATTTCAATTAGATACTTGCTATTGATGGGGTAACCGTTGGTATAATAGCCAAAATTTACGCGTTCTGTTTCCTTATTTCGATCAAACTCTATCTGGTAACTTCCGTCCTGCCTTGATATGTTCGACATGTTCAGAATATAGCTCGTACTCTTATTGTCATTCAGTTGGATGGTATCTTTTTTGTGGCTGTCATTAATCGATATTCGTACATTCGAAATAATGTCAGAAGAGGCATTGATTATGTCAAATTTGATGGAAGAAGGATTGTAGCATGAAAGGGCTGTCGTTGCAATGATCCAAGCTAGAGTTATACCTTGAATTAAACGTTTCATTCTATTTTGTTTATGATTTTCGAGCACACCAAATATGTTGTTAATCGTTATTGGAGTTGAAAATAAGACTAGATAATAGTGAATTTTGTTACTGATATTATAGTTTAATTTACCTATTGTCTTGTGCAAAATCAGTATTGATAAGGTGAAAGGTTAAAGTCATAAGAAGATTACAATGGTATTCCTTTTCAATCGTTTATAGACCATGCGTATTGTTATTTTATGTTTTACTATGATTCTGGTAATTTCTTGCTCCAGAAATGAAAAACCGAGTTTGGAAGATTCTTGGCGATTGGTATCTGTTTGGAATTCTATTCAACCATCTATGATTCGTTTTTTGCCAGATACGATACGAGTTACGGATAAATTCGTTATTTCAGAAGATGGTGATTATACGACTTGGTCTTTTCAAGATAGTTTCATAATACAGAATAAGATCATATATCTTGATACCATTAGAACTCTAGAAAAGAATTATTACTGCAGGGTTGTCAATGATACCATCTATATGGAAGGCTCTAATCATCATTATGAAATAAGGGAAGATAGCTTATTTTTAAATCACGCAGGTGATACTCCATTTGGGATCATTACCTTTAAATTCGACTTTGTATTGGTACAATAAATCTCTAAAGTAAGATGAATTAATGTCCAATACATACGTTTTTAACTTCTGTAAAAAAGTTTAGGGCATGAAATCCTCCTTCTCGCCCGACACCTGAGTTCTTGACTCCGCCGAAGGGCGTTCTCAAATCTCTATGCAACCATGTATTGACCCACACTATTCCAGCACTAATTCTTCTCGATAAGGTATTGGCATGGTCAATGTTGGTCGTCCAAACAGTAGCTGAAAGTCCGTATGTAGTTCCATTGGCCATTTCGATGGCATCATCAATGGTGTCAAATGGTGCAATCGTTACAACGGGACCGAATATTTCTTCTTGATTTGTTCTACATTGCAAGGGGAGGCCTTCAATGATCGTTGGCTCAATATAATATCCATTGCTCAAGTTTCCATC
Organism: Saprospiraceae bacterium; assembly: GCA_965230345.1. Classification (GTDB taxonomy): domain Bacteria; phylum Bacteroidota; class Bacteroidia; order Chitinophagales; family Saprospiraceae; genus JADKBO01. The sequence goes on along the minus strand of CBDDKR010000002.1, from coordinate 187,660 downwards.
CAATACTTTTCGTCTACCTCCACATAATACTTTGCCACCCTCAGATTGAGCTATTTCTATAAAAGATAATATTTTCTGCATATGTTGCTCAGATACCACAGCTCCAATTTTAGTGGAGTCCTCCATGGGGTCTCCCACATTCAGTGCCTTTGCTTTTTCCACTAGATCTTGTTTGAAGCGTTCGTATATTCCTTTTTGGACATAGATTCTTGAACCACATAGACAAATTTGACCTTGATTAGAAAATGATGACCGAACAGTAGTTTTTAAAGCTTTTTCATAATCGCAGTCATCTAAAATAATGTTTGGATTTTTTCCTCCCATTTCAAGACTTACTTTTTTGAAAAGTGGTGCTGCATTTTGGGCTATAATTCGACCTGTTTGAGTGGATCCCGTAAAGGAAATGGCCTTAATGTCATCATGTGTTGTCATAGAAGGGCCTAGTTTATGACCAAATCCATGTAAGATGTTTAGCACACCTGGAGGAAGACCAATTTCTATACAAATTTCACTGAGAATGTACGCCGTCATCGGTGTAACCTCTGATGGCTTAGCTATGACGCAGTTTCCAGCAGCTAATGCTGGAGCGATCTTCCAAGTAAATAGATATAATGGTAAATTCCAAGGAGAAATGCATGTCACCACACCCAAAGATTTTCTTAACGTATAATTGATCGCTGATCCATCCATGTCATAAGCCTCATTATGATATTGAAGTATGGCGTTGGCAAAAAAGCGCATATTATAAGCTGCACGTGGAATGTCCACTTTTTTAGCTAACCATAATGGTTTGCCGTTGTCCTTAGATTCGGCTCTAGCAAGTTCGTCAAATCTTCGTTCGATTCCTTCTGCAATTTTATTGAGGTAGGTTGCTCTACCATTTATTCCAATATCTTGCCAAGACTGTTGGGCATTATTTGCTGCCTTTATCGCTACTAAGACGTCTTCTTCACTTGAATCTGGCCCCAAAGCATAAACATTGCCTGTCGCTGGTTGATAAATATCAAATGTGTCGTTAGAAACTGCCTCACATAATTCTCCATTTATATAATTTTGAATCCTCCTCATGATAGATGTTTTTGTCAATAGACAAGAATACAAAAAATAGAATATATGAGGCGCATATTGTATTCGATTATATTGAGACGTGCACAAATATATGTCCAAAGATGACGTCTGTTGTTTACTACACTAATTGGAGTATACGAGTATATCTAAGAATAAGTAATGCGGGTTAAAAAGATCTTATGTACCTTTGTATTTCTTAATCTATTATATCTATGGCTGAAGAGGAAAGAAGATCATTTAAAGGAAGAAGAAGGGATGGGAAGAGGTTTGATAATCAATCTGACTCTAGAGAGGAGAAAAGATTTGATCGTAGACCTAGAAGAGATTTTGATCGAAGAGAAGAGAGACATCGTTCAAGTAGCAATAGATCTCAAAGGGTCAATGCTCCCAAAACCAAAATGTTTGGTGATTTCGCCGCATTTTATTTTGGAGAAGAAGATCAAGTAGTTGAAAAGAATAAAAATAGAGAGGAAGAAAACGATAAGAGAGCGCCCAGGCGAAATAGACCTGATAGAAAGGATGAGAAAAGGACGAATGATTCCGGTGCTCCGCTTTCTTCTCAAGAGAATTTACTCCCATGGCAAAAAGGTAAAAGTAAACCGATAGATAATCGTGAAGAAAAGAATCCTGTGCGATTTGAAGATCTGATCGGTAAATCTAGAGTGGTTGAAGAAAAGAAAGTCGTCAGAAGTGAAAAGAGATCTCGAATTGTGGATCCCGAAAAAGTGGAGTCTGTAGAAAATGTGATGCGATTGAATAAGTTTATTGCAAAATGTGGTGTTTGTTCGAGAAGAAAGGCGGCAGAATTGGTAAAAGAGGGACTTATTAAAGTAAACGGAAAAGTCGAACTTCAACCTGCTTATGAACTCCAACCAAAAGATGTGGTGGAATACGAGGGTAGAGTATTGGAAAAAGAAGAAGAAAAGGTCTACCTATTACTAAATAAACCTAGAGGCGTTATTACTACAGTCGATGATGAAAAGGATAGAAAGACTGTAATGGATTTGGTGGAGAACAAAGTAGACGTCAGAATTTTTCCTGTTGGGCGATTGGATCGCAATACTACGGGCTTATTATTGTTGACAAACGATGGAGATCTTACTAAAAAACTTTCTCATCCAAGTCATCGCGTTCAAAAGTTTTATCATGTCGTATTGGACAAAGATGTCACCTCACAACATCTTAAACTAATTGCTAATGGTCTGACACTAGAGGATGGTTTTGCTCAAGTAGATGCGGTGGGTTATGTCGATGGTCAACCCAAAAATGAAGTGGGAATTGAAATTCATATTGGTAAGAATAGAATAGTTCGGAGGATTTTTGAACACCTTGGCTATCGTGTTGAAAGACTAGATAGAACATATTACGCAGGATTAACTAAAAAGGACTTGCCTCGAGGATGGTCACGTTTTTTATCTTCTCGTGAAGTTGTAATGCTGAGACATTTCATTGGGTGATTTGAAAAGGAGTAACTGTGTTTTCGAATTTTAGATTTCGATTGCTGAAATACATTTAGATATCACTTGTTTTGCCTTCAGAAGAACTTTATCTTGAATTATTTTTTTAAATAAAAAAGAAAAGTTGCTTGCATGGTAAAAATAAGTAACATATATTTGTGATTATCATTTCATAAAAATTATTGCCTATACAAAAACTTTACACTTAAGAAATAAATAGAGTTCACCTATTAAAAGGTTAGTTATGAGTGTAAATGTTGTAACGGATCGTGAGTTGATCCAAAATTATCTAAAAGGCGATGATAAATCATTCGAAATATTATTAAATAGACACAGAGATCGAGTATATACTTCTATCTATATGTTTGTTAAAGATCGTGATTTGGCTGAAGATTTGTTTCAGGAAGTATTCATTAAAATATTAGATACCTTTAGAAAAGGAAAGTATAATCACGAAGGAAAGTTTATTCAATGGGCTCTTCGAATTTCGTACAACTTATGTGTGGATTACTTTAGAAAGGCGAAAAGAAGAACTAAGGTTTCTTCTACTGAGACTTTTGATATATTCGATGTATTGGAGTCCAGAGACGATAATATGGAACAAAGCATGATGAAGAATCAGACGTATTCTAGGATTCGTGGCATTGTGGATCAATTGCCCGCAGAACAAAGAGAAGTTGTTATTCTTCGACATTATGCAGATATGAGTTTTAAAGAAATCTCACAACTGACAAGAGTAAGTATTAATACTGCCCTTGGAAGAATGAGGTACGCTCTAATAAATATTCGCAAGATGGTGGGCGAAAAAGAGATGGTGTATTAATACATCATTTATAAACAACGAAAGTTTTGGTTATTAAATAAATTGAGTAATTAGTACGGTTGATTATTGTGCTATTAAAGAAAAAGGTGGTTAAGTGTAAAAGCTTGATCACCTTTTTCTTTTAAACACGAATTACGAATCAGGTTTACATTGAAGTAATTTGGAAACACATGTTGAATAAGATCATTGCGATGGCAATAATTATTCTAAATCCACAATTTTGATTTTAGTAGAGTAAAAGGTTAAAGTTGGCACATTAGCGATATTGATGATAAGAAGAAATTAATACATGCGGCATACTACTTTGTGTATAATGAAGGAATGGCATGGTTGGTTTGATTGTAAAACCTGTGCTCTATTACAAATTGGTTTAAACGGGTTAAAAAGTGGTACTAAAAAATGGTTGATAGATTCATAATCTATAAAGATGAATTTAGAATATTTAAACCTAAAATATCAAATAATTCATTTTCAAAGGGATATATATATGTATCATTTAATATGTTCTTTTTATATTAAAAAAATGAATAATATGTAAATCGTTTAAAATATTGTTTTTATATTTGCCCAGTATATCATGTTATGGCATTTGACATATTATACAAGAACCTTCCATGAGACTGAATTAATAGGACATTAATTATCTATTAATTAAGGTTTCAAAAATGAATAACTTATTTAGGTCCCTAACTAAAGGAAAAGGATTGCTAGTGGCTATGGCATTGCTACTATCGGTTTCTTCTATGAACTTGTCTGCTCAGTGTACAGCTGAGTCTGGAAAAATTCAAGGAAAAGTATTTCTAGATTTCAATAACGATGGTAGTGAAGACCCATCTGAAGTTGGAGTTTCTTCAATTATTGCATCCATTTATGATGCCAATAATAATCTGGTAGAGGCTCAACCGACTAATTCAGACGGAAACTTCGAATTTGATGGATTGTCAGATGGAACGCCATATAGAGTGGAATTTGACTATTTTGGAGATTATGTTGCTTCATTTATAGGTTCTTCCAATCAAAGTTCTGTGCAATTTGTTAATGCTCCTGCATGTAATGTTAATTTTGGAGTTATTGAGAAAGGTTTGAGTTGTGGTGAAAATCCAGAAGTCATTACGAGTTGTTTCGTTCAAGGACCTACCGAAGGCAATGATATCGAAACTTTAATAGGATTTGAATACGGATTTAATGCTTCGAGCCCAGTAAGAAAGTATGCCTCTCACAGTGAAACTGGTACTGTATGGGGCGTTGCCTGGAAGGGAAGCACATCAGAAATATTCTCTTCGGCTTTTGTTAAACAATACGGTGGTTTGACTAAGGCTGGATATGGAGCAATATATAAGACAGCAGTAACTGAATCAACTTCTACAACTACGTTGTACACAGATCTAGCAAGTAAAGTTAATCTAGGTACAATGAATGTTACAGATGAATTTGATTGTGCCTATGGAGCACAGACAGGGATGGTTGGACTTGGAGCCTTAGTTCTCGCACCTGACCAAGAATATTTGTATGTAACAAATCTAGGCGGAAAATCAATCATAAAACTTTCGACTACAAATCCTGATGATGTCAGTGAATTTAGTATTCCTGATCCAGGATGTAGCGATGGAGAGTATGCGCCATTCGCACTAAAGCTTCATGATGGTAAGTTATATATAGGTGTGACATGTACAGCTATGACTTCAAGAACAGGAAGTGATTCTAAAGCTATTGTATATGAGTGGGACCCTGCTAATACTAGTGAATTTAATATAGTATTTGAAACGTCTTATATAAAAGGATATTGGACAAACACACCAGCGACAAGTATATTTACGAGTCATTGGTTTACCGATATTGATTTTACCAATGAGGGCAATATGTTACTTGGACTTTCTGACAGGGTAGGACATAGATATTGTAAAGTAAGTACATCAAGATTGGATTCACAGAATCCAGATATTTTGATGGCTTATAAGGATAATGATGGTAATTGGACATTAGAGAGCAATGGATCAGCTGGATCCCTTATTGGTTCAGGTGTTGGTAATGGTCAAGGTCCTGGTGGAGGAGAGTTTTTTGGAGAAGAAGCTTGGCCAGGAGGACCAACATATCACCCAGAAATTGCCCTAGGGTCATTTTATGTACTTAAAGGGGAGTCTGGATCAGGTTCTGTAGTTGCTGCCGTTTATGATCCAGCAAAAAATTCTTATTCTGGAGGTTTTCATAGATACAGTACCGTAGATGGTACTAGAGAAGCTGGTATAGAATTGTATGTAAGAAACAGTACAGAACAGTTTGGAAAGGCTACAGGATTTGGAGATGTAGTTGCAAAATGCTCTCCATCTTCTATCGAGATTGGAAACTTGGTATGGAGAGACGACAATAAAAATGGTATTCAGGATGCTGGTGAACCAGTAATTGCTGGAATCACATTGAATCTAATGGATGAAGATTGTAATATTCTAGGTACAGAGACTACTGATGCTAATGGACAGTACAAATTTTCTAATCTAATTGAAGGGAAACAATATTACATTGGAATCCCTGCATCAGAGTTTGATTACGAATATGGAATATTGAATTTTGGAGGTGAAGACTTTGTACTCACTTCTGAGAATAATACCAATGGTTTTATAAATAGTGATGCATCTCTTGTTGATATAGACTGTGGAAAAGTATTGTTACCAATACAAACGAATATTACAAATCACAGCTATGATATTGGCTTTGTTAAACCCAATGGATTTGACTTAGCACTTAAGAAAGAAATACTAAATAGTGGAATTGTAGAAGTTGGAGAAACAGTTCCTTTTAGAATAACTGTATACAATCAAGGAGGTATTCCAGCTAAGGATATAGTTATCCGAGACTATATTCCTAGTGGTTATGAATTTGTTGCTTCGGACAATCCCGATTGGACTGTTCAAGGTGGTGATGCCATTACCACTATTACGGCAACATTGATTCCAGGGAGTAGTGTGTCCCGAATAATCAGACTTAAAGTTATTGCTTCTAACATCAATGATTTGGTTAATGTTGCAGAGATTACCGATGCTACGGATCACAATGGAAATGACGTAGTAGATGTTGATTCGGTAATGGATGACGTTATGGACAATGATACAGGTGGTGATGTCGGTACTCCTACAGATGATAATGTCACAGACGATGGTACCATTGACGAGGACGACAGTGATCCAGCTGTACCTAATATATTTGACCTTGCGTTAAGACAATACTATGAAAATAGTCATTGTGTAACTGGTGGTAGTCAAATTGATGTAAAAATTGATGTGTATAATCAAGGGAATGTTCCATCAAGGTCGTTTACTGTGGTTAATTATGGCTCACCTAATTTGACTTTTGATAAGGCAAAAAATCCTGCTTGGAAAGAACTTAACGGTTTATATGTATATGAAGGTGGAGTGATTGCTCCAGGAACTAAAATAACGATTGAATTAACATTTGACGTAATCAATATTTCGCAAGAAATAGATATTATTAATTACTCAGAAATTTCTTCTTCAATTCCTGAAGGTAGAAACGATTCTGTAGATTCTGATTCCACTCCGGATGATCAGATAGACAATGATAAAGGAGGAACTCCAAATACGGATGAAGATAATAATGTAGATGGATTGGAAGATAGTGAAGAGGATGATCACGATCCTATTGTCATTAGTTCTAGAGCGGTAGACCTTGCTTTATTATTAACTACAGAATCTAGAATGGTTAATTCGGGTGATGTTGCTTGTTTTAATGTTATGGTTGTCAATCAAGGGCAAATGCCAATTAAGCAGTTTGATATTACCAATTATTTACCTTCAACATTATCTATGAATGATAGTGGGGATTGGGATGACGTATCTGGAAATCATTTTACGAAAACGGTTCTATATCCTCAAGGATTTGCACCAGGTAGTGAATATCACTTTGAATACTGCACTACTGTTGGAAACTTAGATGGTGTATATCTAATAGAAAACGCAGCTGAAATATCCCAGATAACAGGAATGTGTGACGAAGATCTATCCAATAAGGATAGAGATTCTAAAGCTGATAATATAATCGATAACGATTTAGGAGGTGAAATAAATACGGATACAGATGATAGTATTAATCAAGCTCCTAGTGTAGATGAAGATGATCACGATCCTGCATTTTTGATTCATGTAGAGACATCAATTACCAATACTTGTCAAGTATTCTCTTGTCCTACATTGAACGATGAAGGATTGTACGAAATAATCATTGAATTGAATGCTCCTCCAGGAATGACTTGGACAATGGATCAAGCCTTAAATCTTTATACAACGGCTTCTGCTGTGAATAATTTGATTGCTTTTTCTGGAGAATCCATGACTGAAACAGCAGTGGATGCAACTCATAGTACATATAGTATATCAGGAGTCGCACAATCAGGAGCTACATTTGATTTAAGATTGAAGAGTGATAATAACGACTATCAGTATCTAAGTGATGATGCTTGTTCATTCGCTTCAAGATTAGTGTCTGGTGAACGTGCATTATGTAATGCGGCACAGGAAACGTATGCTGTTCCTAATGGTGATAATGCAACCTTTGTTGCTACAGTAACAGGAGGTAGTATATTGGCAACAAGGAATAATGGGGCTGAGGTTGATGTCGAATGGGACGCTGTTGCTGGAGTAAAACAAATCTATTTCGAAAAAACTAGTGGAGATTGTGAAAATTTTGCAGTACTTGATGTAATTACAGGAAATACCGATTTGGCTATGAAGTGTAAATCTCAAGTGAATCTTTCAATTAATGCAGATTGTGAAGTAGAGATTACTCCTCAACATATTCTTGCAGGTGATCCTGACCCAGAGGCAGCATATGCTATTATGTTATTTGATGAAGATGGCGCTCTAATGCCTGATAATATTGTCAATCATGAACACATTGGGAAAAACTTAGAAGTAAAACTAATTGAAGGATGTGGAGGTAATTCATGTTGGGGTAATATTCTGATAGAGGATAAGAGTGCTCCGACCATTCTTTGTGAAGACGTAACAGTTTCTTGTTATAAGGTAGATCAATATAGAGGTCCTGTAGCTCTGGATAATTGTGGAGATCCAATAGTATTACATACGTTGGATTCTATTCTTAATCCTGTTTCATGTGATCCACTAGTAACTGGAATATTTACAAAATCATTTCAAGCAGAAGATGCTTCAGGAAATAAATCAGAAATTTGTAATCAAACAATTTATATAGCAAGAATTAATCTTGATAGCGTGGTATTCCCAGCAAGTATTGAGATGGCCAATGCATTGTCATGTAATGGATATGATACAGATGATAATGGATATCCAGCACCTCATTTGACTGGCGTTCCTACGATTGAAGGAGAATCAATCTACCCAGATTTTGATGGTTTATGTAAAGTTCATGCTTCGTACAAAGATGAAGGGCCATATCCATTTGAATGTGCTCAAAAAATAGTGAGAACATGGACTGTATGGGATATTTCATGTATTCCGAACCCGGTTCAAAGATCTTTTGAGCAGACCATTGTTATAGGAGATAAAGAGAATCCTACATTTGTTTGTCCTCCATCAAAGACAGCAAGTGCAAGTTACCATGATTGTATCGCTAAGGTAGGTTTAGATCTTCCAACGAATATGGACGACGATTGTTCAACTGATTTCAGAATTGATGCAACATATCCTGGTGGATTTATAGATGATATGAATGGAGGTGAGGTTATAGACCTTCCAGCAGGCAATCATTTGATAACATATAGAATTTATGACGAATGTTTAAGAAGTAATTCGTGTACATACACTATTGAAGTAGAGGACAATACTTCTCCTTTGGCAGTGTGTGATCAAAATACAACGATCGCTTTATTGTCAGATGGAACTTCATACATGTATGCTCAAACTTTAGATGATGGAAGTACAGATGCATGTGGTATCGCTCAGATAGAAGCACGAAGAATGGATCTAGGTGCAAATTGTAATCTTAAAAACAATGACTTTGGTCCTATAGTTGAATTCTGTTGTAATGATGTTGGACCTGAGCCAATTGTAGTTGAAATGATGGTTACCGACAATAGTGATAATACTAATTCTTGTATGGTAAATGTATTTGTTCAAGATAAAACAAGACCAACCATTTCGTGTCCAGATGATGTAACGATTGATTGTAGGGTATTCTATGATTTAGAAGATTTGAGTGAGTATGGTGAGGCTACATTTTATGATGTATGTGGTGCTGATTTAGATGAAGAAGTGACTGAGTATATCGATAGATGTAGATTGGGATATATTGAAAGAATATTTACAGTAGATGATGGTGCAAATCAGGTGAGTTGTAGACAATACATTTATGTTGAAAACAATGATGTATTTGATTTGAGTGATATTGAAAAACCTCAGGATTTTGAGGTGTTCAACACTTGTACTGAAGAAGGATTGCATCCTGATAGTTTGAGTTATCCTTACGGAAGACCAGTTTTAAATGAAGGGATATGTGATCTAGTGGCAGCCTCATTTAAGGATAAAAGATATAGATTTACTGATACCTTAGGAACATGCTTTAAAATCGTAAGGAGATGGACAGTTATAAATTATTGTGATTTGGATATTGATGGTCACCCATCTGAAATTGAATTTGATCAAGTTATTAAGGTGAGCAATACTGAAGCGCCAAAAGTTTCTTTCGATGAGCCAAAGGTGACAGCATTTTTATATGATACTAGTTGTGTATATGGTTATATAGAATTGGAAGCAACAGGTGATGATGCATGTACTCCTGATGCTGAACTAAATTGGGTATATCAGATTTTTGAGGAAGGAGGTACTACGCCGATTTATTCTGACAAAGGTAAAGGAGCATTAGCCATAGCTAGTGGAGAATATGAATTAGGATCATATTTTGTTCTGTGGAGTTTTGAAGACATGTGTGGAAATGTTGAGAGTCGCAGACAAGATTTTGAAATTATTGACAACAAGAAACCTACAGCAGCTTGTTTGGAATCAGTGGCCATATCATTGGTTGCTATGGATACAGACGGTGTAGACGGTCCTGATATTGAAATGGCTTGTATAGGTCCAGATAGTTTGAATGCAAGTTCATTCCATCCATGTTTGGATCCATCAGAATTGACATTTAGCTTCGATAGTTTAGGAATGATCGACGAAATGTGCTTTGATTGTTTCGATTTAGGTGAAAATATCATAGAATGGTACGTCATCGATCCTTACGGAAACTTTGATATCTGTAATGTAAGAGTAATCGTTCAAGATAATAATGATGAAGATGTTTGTCCAGATCTTGAAGACTGTATAGAATGGCCGGTAGATGTCACAATAACTGAGTGTAATGGAGATACAACGCCCATTGCTCTCAACAGTATGCCAGTGATAGATCCGGATTGTGAATGTACTGATTTTGATGCGCCAACATACGTTGATTCTCTGATTGCTTATCCAAACGCAACATGTACAATGTATGAAAGAACGTGGACAGTAACATTCAATTGTGGTAATAATTCTATGACGTTTGAATATTTACAGAAAATTTCGGTATTGAACGATCAAGCTCCAGAAATTTCATGTCCTGCTAATGTTACTGTGGATGCGAATGGAGATTGTGAAGCAGTTATTTCTCCTTTGATTCCTACGATAAGCAATGATAATTGTAATACTGATATCATAGTAACACATAATTCAACGCATGCTGATAATCCAGGAAATGATGCAAGTGGCACATATCCTAAGGGGACGACGACAATCATCTTTACAGTAGAAGATGGGTGTGAAAATACAGATACGTGTCATACCACAATTGTAGTAGAAGACAATACACCTCCAATAGCAATGTGCACAGACATTACAGTATCATTGGATGGAGATACACATACACTTACACAACAAGAAATTGATGCAATTACGGCTGGATCTGAGGATAATTGTGAATTATCGTTAAGCATATCTCCTACTACTTTTGATTGTGATGATATTGATGCTTCTGTTACTGTAACCGTTACAGCTTTTGATGGTAATACATCAACTTCGTGTACAGCTGAAGTAACAGTTGAAGACGATGAAGACCCAACTGTAGTTTGTAATGATATTACCATTGATTTAGATGATAATGGAAATGTTACCCTTACTGAAGCGGATATAGAAACTATCGGAAATGGATCTTCAGATAATTGTAATGAGTTGGATTTTGAAGTGAATGAATCTACATTCGACTGTACTGATTTTGGGGTAAATACGATAACTCTAACTGTATCGGATGATAGCGGTAATACCGCTTCTTGTGAAGCAGAAGTGACGGTGGATGATGACCAAGATCCAGTTGCAGTATGTACAGATATAACTGTTAATTTAAATGTTAATGGAATACACAATCTTACGAGCCAAGAGATGAATACTATAGGGTCTGCTTCTAGCGATAATTGTGGTTTCAATATTTCATCATCACCAAATTCATTTGATTGTAGCCATGTTGGTGACAATAATGTAACAGTAACCATTACAGATATCGCTGGGAATGTAGATGACTGTATTGCAATCGTGACTGTACAAGATATTACACCTCCAACTATTCCTGCTGGTGGATGTAATGATGTCACCATTATGTTAGATGCCATGTTGATGGGTATGCTAGATGCCGATGATTTAGCTGCAGCAACAAACGGTGCATCCGATGCTTGTGGATTTGTACCAAGTGCAAATGCGATGTTTGATTGCGATGATGTTGGAAATCCTGTGACGGTTACGATTACCTTAACAGATCCAAGCAACAATACTTCTATGTGTGATATTACTGTTACAGTAGAAGAAGCGACTACACCTACTCTGATGTGTAATGACATTACAATTAATCTATTGGAAGATGGAACTTACGCCTTGACGGCAATGGATTCAATGGAAATGGTAGATCAATCTATGGGTACTTGTAATACTTCCATTGAAATTGAACAAGTAACATTTGATTGTGATGATATTCCTTCAGTTGAAGTAACTGTGGAATTATTTGACGCTACCAATACATTAGTTGGAAGTTGTGAATCAAATATAACAGTCTTAGATACCTTCCCTCCAGCGGCAATTTGTAATGATATTACGGTTACCTTGGATGCAAACGGAGTGTACACATTTGTAAGCGCTGATGTAACTAATATTGGAGGAAGTAGTACAGATGCCTGTGGAATTGATACAATGTTTATCGATCTTATCAGCTTGACATGTGATCAAATAGGTGATACTACTGCAACACTTACAGTTGAAGACAATAATGGAAATACATCAACTTGTGAAGCAACTGTGACATTAGAAGATGATAGTAAAATCATGGCTGTTTGTAATGATATTACAATTAACATTTCGAGTGATGCACCATATACTCTAACTTCTGCAGACAGTATTGCGATTGTAGGTGGAAGTACTGACAATTGTGCATTTATCGTAGATATTAATCCTCATACATTTACGTGTGCGGATACCATGAATTCTCCAATCTCAATTACAGTTGATTTTGAGAATAGTCAAGGAAGTATTGATACAACATGTATGGCTGAAGTAACAGTAGAGACAGACAATACGTTAACTTGTATTGCTCAAGATATTACAGTCTACCTTGATTCTTTAGGTACTCAAACGATCACAGCTGATGATATCGATGGAGGCAGTGGCGCAGGTTGTAATTCTGCGGTTAACAAATCAATTGATATTAATTCATTTGTGTGTAATGATGTAGTTTCATCTCCAATTACGGTTACGTTGACCGTAAGTCTTGGTGGAGAAAACGAGGCGTGTACGGCTGAAGTAACTGTTCTTGATACCATTGCACCACAGATCTATTGTCAACCGCTTATTCAGATAAGTTGTGATACGTTCGACGGTAACTTTAACGCGATTTCTGTTATTGATTCAATTGTTGATAATTGTACGGACTACTTAGTGGATACTCTAGTCTTAATTGATCAGTTCAACTCTTGTGGACAAGGGATATTGAGTAGAGATATAATCGTATTCGATCCTTTAAGTAACAATAGCGACACTTGTAATGCAGTAATCTCAATCATTGAGACTTCTGATCCTTTGACGGCAACAGACTTTAATTTCCCTGCTGATATTACCGTTGATAACTGTCAAGATTTAGATCCTGGAACGACAGGAGATGTTACACTTATTGGTGCCGTGCCACAGTGTTCATTTATAGAAATTTCGTTTACAGATAACCCTCCTGTACCACCTGGAGGATGTACAGATACAATCGAGAGAACATGGACAATTGTAGATACTTGTAATTCCAATGTGAGCATACCTGCATTTGTTCAGGAGATTGTAATCATAGATACCATTGGGCCTGATTTAATGACTAGTTTGGATACATTATTTGTGCCTAATCCGAATAATGAATGTGAAATGATGTTGGATTTATCTAGTATCGTTACCAATGCAGATTGTGGTCAAACGGGAACAGTTTATATTAACAACTCTCCATTTGCGGATAACAACAATGATATAGATGCATCGGGTACTTACCCAACAGGTGATGTATATGATATAGAGGTCATTGCCATGGATGGATGTGGTCTTTCTGATACCGCTGAATATGTAATTGTAATTGATACCGCTGAGTATTTATTTACATGTGATAAACTAATCGTACCAATTGATACTACAACGTTGATGGTATGTGTAGCTGCAACAGATGTGGCGTCTGTTTCAGGAGCATGTGATTCAAATTATACCATTTTACTATATGATCCAGAAGAAGATGTACTTTCAGATACATTAAAGTTTGATTGTGATGATATCGGAGACAATCCTGTATTTGTCTACTTATACAATGGTACCACATTGATCGATTCTTGTACGGTGAGAAGTGATCTTGGCAGAACTTTGATTACGGTTACAGATAATTTCATGAAGTGTAACAATAATATTGGTCGAGTTTCTGGAAATGTTAAAACTTACTACAACAAAGAAGTTGAAGCTGTACAAGTCGAATTAGAAGGTAGTGAAATGCCTTATGAAATGACGGATGGAGCAGGTAGTTATGCATTCCCTGATATGCCTTCTGGAGGAAATTATATGATCAAACCAGTAAAAGATGACGGATTATTAGAAGGTGTTTCGACACTAGATTTAGTACTGATTCAAAGACACATCCTTGGTATTGGTAACCTTCATAATGCATATGATATTGTTGCAGCAGATGTGAATAATGACAATAGAGTAACTAGTTCGGATTTAGTTGAATTAAGAAAAGCTATTATTGGATATTCTTCATCATTTAAGAACAATACGAGTTGGAAAATGATAGATGGAGATTATGAATTCCCTGTATCTGATAATCCTTTTGCTGAGGAATACCCAGAGTTTACTCATATTGCTCCACTCAATGGAACCGTATATGCAGACTTTACTGGTATTAAAATTGGTGATGTTAATGGAAGCTATACTCCACTACGATCAGATGTAGGCGTAGATAATAGAAGTAACTATAAATTAAGTATAGAAGAACAGGTTGTTGTTGAAAACGAAGTTGTTCAAACTACAATTAAGGCAACTAATCCAAAGGAATTACTTGGATTACAAATGGCATTAGAAATCCAAGGATTGATAAGTGTTCAGAGTTTGTCGATAGAAGGTATGAAATCTGATTACCATGTTTCTGGAGATGTTGTTACCCTAAGTATGAGTTCAGCACTTCCTATTGGTTCGGATGATCTTGAAATTGCGATTGAGTTTGTTTCAACCAATACAGGTAGATTATCATCAATGATGAAATTGGATGATGTTATGGAGAACGAATTATATGATAGTCAATTGAACATTCATAACATAGATTTGACTTGGAACAATAATACTTCAAATAGTATATTCTCAATGGTTCAGAATACGCCAAATCCATGGAAGGATAAGACTTATGTGTCGTATACATTACCGGTAAATTCTTCAGTTACAGTTACCATTACAGATATGGCTGGAAAAATGCTTTACAATAGAGAAATAGAAGGTCAGAAAGGCATCAATACACTTGAGATTAAAAATCAAGATGTTGATATGGAAAGTGGAGTGTTTGTAGTGACATTTGACTATGAAGGTCAAAGACTACAACAAAAAATGATCAGATTAAAGTAATACAATGATTTGGGGTCGAGAGCTTCATTCTTGACCCCAATCCTTATACCCATTCAGTACTCTTACGCAATTTAAAATCGAAACACAAAATATTGAATCACCTAAAACAAAGTTAAAATGAGATTTAACAATGTTGCCCGATTCTTGACAACTGTATTGGTTGTCGGAATCACTATTAATCAATCTTTGGCACAATGTCCTGCTGAAGTCAGTAACCTACCATCGGACATAACGATTAATACCATACAGGATTTGTGTGAGGCTCCAGTTACTTGGACACCTCCTACGTATGAGTTAGATTGTAGCAATTTTTCGGGATTGTTTGACGAATCTAATTGGACTCTTAATACCAATGGAGCCAATGGAAGTTTAGACAATTCATTAGCTCCAAATTCGCTAGCAATTTCTGGATCTCAAAATGGAACATCTGGTGTGATTACCAGTACTGAATTGTGTATTTCAATTCCAGTAGATGGATTGATGTCCTTTGATTGGGCAGCTACAATGTCTTCAAATGGTGCTGGGGTTCAATTGTTAAATGACGAGCCTGGAGTTTCCATTAATGGTGTTGATTCAATCCTATTGGTTAATCCTCCAGCAGGCGTAGGAATTAACAATGAAAATGGCTCAGTAACAGATTTAGAGTTGCAAGAAGGAGATCAGTTCTGCTTTTTAGTAAGATCAAATAATATAGTAGCATTTACAACAACTGTATTCAGTAATTTTCAATATACTATTACAGAAATCAATCAAACGGCAGGTCCATCAATTGGAGATGTTTTACCTCCTGATGTTTATACCATTGAGTATGAGGTAGTAGATTGTGACGATGTTGTAAGTACATGTACATTTGATATTACTATTGAAGACAATCAGAATCCTACGATAGATTGTCCAAGTACAGATGTAACCATGGATGCAGATTCTTCGAGATGTACTGCGGTTGTTTGTTTTGATATTGAAGCAGATGACAATTGTGATATATCAGCACCTACTAGTATTCCAGGACATATATTTATTGGATCGTTTAACGGTCATAGCTATTTTGTTTCTCCACTATTTGGAACAAGAACATGGGAAGATGCACACAATGTGGCAACAAATCTAGGAGGACACTTAGTCAGTATTACAAGCCAGGCAGAACAAGACTTTATCAATAATAATATTGGATTTGGATTATATTGGATTGGCTTAAGATATTCTCCTTCTCTTGACTCTTTTAAATGGACAAGTGGTGAGGATGTAACGTATACTGATTGGGGAATAGGTCAACCAGGGTTCATCTCTGGAGATTATGTGTTTCAATTGGATTTTGGAGGTTCATTTGCTGATGGGTGGTATGATATTCCTGGAGGCACCACATCAAGATATATTATTGAAATTGAAGATGGACCAAGAATCGAATTGCTTGACGGATTGGCAAGTGGATCAAATTACCCAGTAGGGATTACATCGGTAGAATATAGAGCAGTGGATGAATTCGGAAATGCAGATTCGTGTACATTCAATGTCGTTGTCAGTGATGTGGAAGCTCCGATCATTACTTGTCCTACAGTAGCTGATGTACAACTAAGAGCGGGTCAGTGTGACAGTGTTATTACATACGCATTTCCACTTGCTACGGATAATTGTGCTCTAGATCGTGTAGAACAAATAGATGGAACTGGATTAACTTCAGGTGATGCCTTTGGAATTGGCACGACAATATTAGAGTATCATGCGGTCGACACATCTAATAATGCAGATACGTGTAATATTACTATAAATGTTCTTGAATATCAAGTTCAAGAATTGGTATGTACAAATATCAATTTGAGTTTAGATAATGCAGATTGTACAGGAAGTATAACTCTTGATATGATTGGAAATAATGATCTTGGGTGTCCCGATAGCTGTAGAATTGAGGTAAAAGATGAGCATGGAAATGTTATTCCCAACTCATTCGATTTTACCCATATCAATGAGGAATTCGAGTATAGCTTATTCTGTGGAGGAAACTCATGTTGGGGTAGGGTTACCATCGAAGATTATGTTAGACCTACAGTTGGTAACTGCTTAGCGGATACCATTTCCTGTGTAGAAAGTTTAGACGTAGCAAGAAGGCCTACAGCTGAGGACAATTGTATGGCAAATATTGTTTTGGTGGATGACGTATATGAAAAGATCAACTGTGACGATGTTGTATTGGGTAAATATACTAGGAGATGGATTGCTGTTGATTTAGCTGGAAATGTAAGTACAGATACTTGTGTTCAAGAAGTTTTTGTAGCTAGAACAAATCTTTCAGGAATTGTATTCCCTACAAATAGAACTGGTGCAAATGCATTAGAATGTAATTCGTTTGTTCCATTAAACAACGGAGCACCTAATCCCTCCTTGACGGGAGTACCAACGTTAAATGGAGTTGCTCTTTACCCATTTAATGCTTCAGTTATATGTAATGGATTTGTGAAATTCGAAGATGACGTGAAAACATTCAGTAATGATTGTAAAACATTGGTTCAAAGAAGGTGGACGATTGGTGAGTGGCATTGTGATTCGATAGCTAGAATGGAGTTTATCCAAATGTTGGAAATCGTAGATAGAATTGATCCAGTTGTTTCAGCACCAGCTGACATAACTGTTAGTGTTAATGGTCACGATTGTAATGCCGATGTTGTAATTGATCCAGCAGTTGTAAGTGACAATTGTTCAGAGATATCTGAAATTTACATTTCTACAGGCAGTGGAGTAATTAATAACAATGGAGGTCAAATTAATCTTCCAGTTGGACTAAATACTATAGTCTATTTTGCTAAAGATGCTTGTGGTAATTTAGGAACGGATACAATGGAGGTAATGGTAAGAGATCTATTAGAACCCGTTGCACTTTGTGAAACATATACGACTGTAAGTGTTCTAAATACTGGAAGTGTATGGCTTTCTGCTGAAAGCATCGACGATGGAAGTTTTGATAATTGTACAGATGTGGAAATCGAAATTCGTAGGATGACAGATCCTTGTGGAATTTCAGGCACTGCCTTTGCAGATGAAGTGGCTTTCTGTTGTGCAGATGTTGGTGCCAATCAGATGGTTGTACTTAGAGTAACAGATGAAGGAGGAAATACTAATGAATGTATGGTTGAAGTCGAAGTTCAGGATAAAAATTTACCTGTCATTACTTGTCCAAACGACCTTACGGTTAATTGTGAATTTACATATGATATTAATGACCCAGCTACGTATTTCGACTCGGTAGATTATACAGGTACAGCATGTCCTGGTAACCTTGAAGTGAAGGATGAAATTACTGCTGAAGAATTAGATGTTTGTAGAACAGGATATTTAGAGAGAGAAATCGAAATTTCTTTTAATGGTGAAGTATTAAGAACCTGCCATCAGACCATTACGTTTGAGACAAATAATCCATTGACTTATAATCAAATTGTTTGGCCTTTGGATTACACTTCTTCATTGGAATGTACAGAACAAGACCTAGAACCAGAGAATCTTCCTGATGGATTTGATCGACCTGATGTACCCGATGGATTCTGTAATTTGGTTGGAATTGAAAAGGAAGACAAGGTTTATAATTTTGCAGGTAATGGTGCATGTTTTAAAATTATTAGAACATGGACGGTAATCGATTGGTGTGGAAGTTCATTGGCGGATACCATACCAACATATAGTAGAGAGCAGGTAATTGTAGTTAATAATTCTGTTGCTCCTACCATCACAAGTGCTGATACATTAGTAAGTATTTGTAGTTATAATGCAGATTGTAACTCAGTGCCTATTACCTTAACTGCATCGGCGACAGACGATTGTACACCAACGAATGAATTGCAATGGGATTATGTAATAACTTTAGAAGATGGCAGTACGATTAATGGTATTGGAAATGACGCAAGTGGGCTATATCCTATAGGAACACATTATGTAGATTATGAAGTAAGAGATAAGTGTGGAAATATTCAACGTACAGGTTATCCTTTCGAAATAAGAAATTGTAAAGCACCAACAGCTTATTGCTTATCGGGATTAAGTACTGCATTGGTTGGTATGGATACAATCGGAAATGATAGCATCCCTGATGCTGAAATGGCTGTATTAAAGCCAGAATTTTTTGACAATGGAAGTGCTCATGATTGTGGATATCCAGTCACATTAAGTTTCTCTTCTGATTTGTCCGATACTTTGTTAATATTAGATTGTAACGATATAGGAAGAGTAGATGTAGAGCTTTGGGTGACTGACATCAATGGTAACTCAAGTTTCTGTAGCACTTTTGTAGATGTTATTGATAGTAATGACGTAGATATTTGTATGCCAAGACAAGGTTTGGTAAATGGTAAAGTAGAAAGTGTGTCTGGTGATATGATTGCTGGAGTGCAAGTTGAATTGAGTGGTGGTGAAGCTAGAGTTGAAACTACAGATGGAGAGGGATATTATACTTTTGGTCAACTTCCATTTGGTGAGAATTACAATATTGTGCCTTCGAAGGACGGAGACGATATGAATGGAGTAAGTACGTTAGATTTGATATTGATTCAAAGGCACATTTTGGAAATGGCAAAGTTTGATAATCCTTATGTATACATCGCAGCTGATGTAAATAAAGATGATCGAATTAGTTCTTCTGATTTGGTAGAATTAAGAAAACTAATCCTTGGTGTAAATACAGAATTCACCCACAATACTTCATGGAGGTTTGTAGATAAGTCTCAAGTTTTTGATTTGCCATCAAATCCATGGTATCAGTCAATTCAAGAGAATTATTTGATTAATAACTTGGATTCCGATATGGAAATAGAATTTGTTGGAGCTAAAATTGGTGATGTGAATTTTGACGCATTGACCAATTTTCAAGGCCAAATACCTTCTTCAAGAAATGCATCCAAGTCTTTAAGCATTGACAATGTTGACTTAAGAAAAGGTGAAAAGTTTGAGTATAATATCAAATTAGATAAGGTTAATAATCTAAATGGATTTCAGTTTGAGTTAGACATCAACTCACATGAAATTTTAGCATTGAATGCAAATTGGTTGAATGCAGAGGATTATCATTGGACAGCAGATAAATTGATAGTAAGTTATAATAATACGAATAGAGAGGTCATCCCAAATACCGAATTCGTTATTAATGTAGTTGCAGAATCGCATACAGACGGAAAGTTAAACGAAGTCATGAACTTAAATCAAAATAGAATCTTGGCAGAAGTTTATTCAAGTGATCTTGCAGAAATTGATTACCTCAAATTAAGATGGAATGAAGCCGAATCAACTTTGATTCACGTATCAGAAGTAGAACCTAATCCTTGGTCAAATAGAGCCGCGATAGAAATAGTTACTTATGATACAAATCCTTTAGAGTTTTCTATTTTCTCAGCGACTGGTAAATTGGTTAATCGTAATAGTTTGATCCCTAGTAAAGGAGTAAACAAGATAGAGTTGTCATCTGAAGATTTTGATCATTCAGGAATTTATTTC
This sequence comes from Saprospiraceae bacterium, assembly GCA_965230345.1. Lineage (GTDB taxonomy): Bacteria > Bacteroidota > Bacteroidia > Chitinophagales > Saprospiraceae > JADKBO01. Next base: position 166,727 of record CBDDKR010000002.1, on the reverse strand, counting down.
ATTACAATTGAAGGTGAAGGATATTCTATAACGAAGAAAATGATCGTTTTAGATTAAGCATATAGTTTTATTAAGTATTGAAAGGGCTGTCCAATTTGGACAGCCCTTTTTTTATTTGGAGCCTGTCCAGTTCAATATTAGTGTTTGAACATAAATTATGTCGTTTAACCTCATTTTATTTCCTCGAATAATATAGAAATATGCTGTAAAAAGTATTTTTTTTGCCACAAAAGAACATATTATAAATTATTTACATATATTTGTGGAGCAAAAATCAGGTATGAACGTCTAATCTTTATTTTTTCCGTTTATACTTACTAGGTTATTTAATTGGTGTTAATTGCGTCAAGCTTTTGAGCATGCTATTTTTTAGTGTGTTTTGTTGAGTGGGGCAAGAGACCCATATGCACATATATTGAATATTTTTCAACCTGTTGATTGTAATAGAGTCCATTATTACTTAATAAAATTGTGCATTCAATGGAACTTTTACACTCAAAACATGCGAGGTACTTGCTACTAATCGTATTGTCATTATTCTTAATAGATAGTGATATACATGCCCAAATTACCGGTAAGGCTTATCGTGATTTTAATGGTGATGGTATTCAACAGGCAGGTGAGCCTGGACGAGGAGATCTCGAAGTCAGATTTTATACCAATGCCACTCCACCGTTAAAAGATGTTTTTCTTGGACAAACATCGACAGCTTCAGATGGAACATATTCATTTAATCCTGCTAGTTATCCAGTAAGAATTGAGTTTGTAACTCCTACTGGATTTTGTTATTTGGATCCTAATCTGGATTATCCAGCTGCCAATGGCAACCTTTATGGTACAGCAATACAAATTGCAGATGGTCCAGGGGTGCACAACTATATATTAAATTATCCGGCAGATTTTGCATTTGAAGAAAACCCTTTAACGTTTACAACATGTTTTGTTAATGGAGACCCTCTTGCTGCTGGAGATGCGAGTACTTCTGATGTGTTTATTGGTATGAGGTACAACTATAGTGGAGATGGATCTAACTCAGGATATCCTGGTGGATCAGGACCTCCTCATGACATTATAGGTGTAGGATCTCAACTTGGATCTGTGTGGGGCGTGGCCATTTCTAGACAATCTAGAAAAATGTTTACTTCCTCATTTTTGAAAAGACACTCAGGTTTAGGTCCATTAGGATCTGGTGGTATATACATGATTGATATCGATGATAATAGTTTATCATACAATTATAATTGGTTAGATTTTGATTCTGACTTGGGAATTCCAACTAATGATGAGGCTAATCCATATAGTACTGCTTTAACTGGTCCTGCAACTAATACTGTAACTTTTAGTCCAGTTGTTGGATCTAATACTGATAGAGGATTAATGCCAAGTAAGTTAAGTCCTAGTGCAGACCCTGCAGCTTATGAGCAAGTAGGTAAGGTGTCGTTTGGAGATATTGATATTTCTGAAGATGGTCAGTACTTATATGTAGTTAATTTATACGATAGAAAATTGTATCAAATTGATTTGGTAGATCCTTATAATCCGCAAGTGCCAACATTGGCAGATGTAGGTACGAGGGTGAAAGGTTTCGATATTCCAGATCCATGCGTTGGGAATCAAGGAGAATATCGTCCTTTTGCGGTAAAAGTTAATAGAGGAAAAGTATTTGTTGGAATTGTTTGTACCGCCCAAGATATAAATAGTCAAGTTGTTGGAGGAATTAACGATTTGACAGGTTCGGTTTACGAATTTGATGTTGCAACGGAGACCTTCGAGATGTCTCCTGTAATCGATTTTCCCTTGAATTATAGAGAATCTTCAGGTCAGGGTTGGCGCCCTTGGAAAGGTCAATTCGAAGGAGGTTATTTTGAAGGACCTGGATTCCCTATGATCTCTGATATCGAATTTGATGGTAGTGGAAACATGCAAATTGCTATGATGGATAGAAGAGGACACCAAATGGGGTGGCAAAATGTTAATCTACATGGAAATGGAACATATTCTATTGCTGCTACTGGTGACCTACTTAAAGCCACCAGAAACACAGCTAATGCCGATTGTGCTTATACGATACAGTTTTCACCTGAATTTTATCAGGATAATGTTCATCATCAGGAACCTGTAAATGGTGGTCTTTCAGTACATAAGACGGCCAATTCTGATAATATCTTAGCAACCTTTATGGACCCTATCCAGATATGGTCTGGTGGGACGATGAAATTTGATAATAATACTGGTGCAAGAATCAATGGATATACAATTTATTATCAACCAGGTGGTGGCATCGCTGGACCTTTTGGAAAAGCACATGGTATAGGAGATATTGAAGCCGTTCAGGAAGTTCCACTAATCGAAATTGGTAATTCTGTTTGGTTAGATAAGGATAAAGATGGTATTCAGGATTCCGATGAAAATGGAATAGAAAATGTAATTGTTGAATTGTTAAATTCTAGTGGTGTTGTTATTGCAACCACTACAACCGACGCTAGTGGAGGCTACTATTTTAACTATAGTAATGTTAATGACCCTGCAGCTGGAACTTCTGGTATTACAGGTCCACTGCCTAACACTTCTTATAAATTGAGAATTGCTACATCTCAATTTGTTAGCGGAGAAGGAGTCATAGGTGGTCCTTTAGAAAATACGGTTCCAACTTTAGTAGACGAAGTTGGAAATGGAGCAATTGACCTTTCGGATAATGATGCTGATTTAGTGGGCAATGCTTATTGCATCAATATTACAACAGCCCAAGCGGGTCAGAATAACCACTCTTATGATTTTGGGTTGGCACCATTACCTGATTTAGCGGTCTCTCAGATCGTTGACAACTCCATAGATTATTCAGATATTCAAATAGGAGATCCAGTTAAGTTTAAAATTTACGTATGTAACCAGAGTGAACTATTCACTACAGCTATTGAAGTGACTGATTACATTCCTGCGGGATATTCTTTTGATGCAGCCAATCCAAGCAATAGCATGTGGGCTTTTGATGGAGGTGCCAATACGGCAAAAGCTTCAATTGCAGAGTTACCCGGTCTAGAAATGGATTCATTATGTATCTATTTGTTATTAGAAGATAGAAGTAATTTCCAAGATTTAATCAATGTTGTTGAAATAAGCCATGCTGAAGACATCAGTGGAGTTTCATTAGATGATGAAGACATAGACAGTACATTGGATGATGATTCAACAAATAACGGTGGTAGTCAGTTTGACACTCCAGCCGATGATTATAAAGATGGCGATGGTAGTGCATCTGTTTTGAATGGGGTGGCATCTACAGATCAAGATAATGTTGACCCTGCTGCAGTTCCAATTTGTGATTTGGCACTGACAAATATGATTGAAAGTGCTCCTGGAAGTATTAAGATTGGTGACACTGTTAAGTTTGTGATAGATTTACACAATCAAGGGACGGTTGCTACCAATAATGTCAAAGTTAATTATACCATTCCTGCTGGATTGTCATACCTAAGTATGAATGATGCTTTGTCTCCTGCTTGGACCGATATGGGGGGAAGTGCGATGGCCACTTGGACATCTAATTTGGAGCAGGACTCTTCAAAATCACTTTGTATTTATTTGAGTGTGAATCAAGTCACAGCTGCTGAAGGGTTTGAAGATGCGTGGACTACTTATGCTGAAATTGTTTCATTTACAGATAGAGATGATGTTTTGGCTAAGGGAGATTTGGATAGTACACCAGATGCAGATAATACAAATGATTCGGGTGGAAATCCTGATGATTTAACAGATGATGAGATTGATGGTGATGGAAGTGGAGACCCTACAAATCCAACCGATGATAGTGATCCATTAAAAGATGAAGATGATCATGATCCTGCAAAAGTATCAATTTGTGATTTAGCCTTAATTGTTGAGTCAGATAAAACAGCCGACTATAGGTATGGTGATACAATAAAGTATTTGATCAAGATATACAATCAAGGAAATGGTGATGTTACAAATATAGATTTGAACGGATTATTTGGAAATGGGTTATCATTTTTAACTACTGTTGACAATACCACTGTCGGTTGGTCTAGCATTGGCAATGGAATTGATCTACTATCAACCGATGTAGTCGCTTCAGCAGATAGTCTTATATATTGTTTAAACCTTCAGGTAAATTCAGTTGAACTTGAGAATGTAGATACGGAGTCGTATTTACTAGAGATGGAAATTGAGAGTTTTACAAATACTGTTTCGAATTCGCCAAAATCAGATTTAGATAGTACTCCGGATGGAGATTTAACCAATGATTCAGGTGGTAATTTTTCAGATAATACGGATAACGAGGTAGATGGTGATGGAAGTGGAGATCCTACAAATCCTACTGATGATTCTGATGAGTCTAAAGATGAGGATGATCACGATCCTGTATTAGTAAGTGTTTTTGATTTAGCTCTTAAAAAGGTTGCGATTGAGGAAGGTCCATATGCGCCAGGAGATACGGTTGAATTTGCAATAACAGTATATAATCAAGGTAATACAACTGCAGAGGATGTTGTTATTACTGATTATTTACGAAGTGGATTTACATTTGACCCTACACTTAGCCCTTTATGGACATTAAGTGGTTCTAATTTAGAATTCAGTATCAATGAGATTTTAACAGGAGATTCTGTAGTAATTGATTTAAGTGTAATTGCTGCTGTTGACGCAGATCCAACACTTTCGGACTGGTGGAATTATGCAGAAATCAGCGAAGCTAAAGATGACCCTGTAGATGCGGATAGTACTCCAGATTCGGATTCTGGAAATGATAATAATGTTGAACCAGGAGACCTAGATGATGATGTCGTTGATGGAAATGCTTTGATTGGCGAAGATGAAGATGATCACGATCCTGCTGCAATTATTGTTGGGTATGATCTAGCACTAAGAAAAACTCTAGTTGAGGTTGGACCGTACAGTTATGGTGATACTTTAACTTATGTTCTTCAGGTGTTTAATCAAGGTGGATTACCTGTTACAAATGTTGAAGTGACAGATTACTTACCTTGTGGTCTTACGTTTGATGCGAGTTTGAATACTGGATGGATTTTGGATGTTGATGTGACTACATTCATTGTGCCTGGACCTATTAATGCTGGAGATTCTGCCAGTATAGAACTTAAATTGATTCCTAGAGGTTGTGATAATCCTGCTTATAATGGATATTATAACGCTGCAGAGATTTCTGATTTTAAAGATTCTAACGGTGATGATCCAACTTCTGGTGATTACGATAGTACTACGGATGACGATCCAAACAATAATGGAAATGAAATTGATAATGCTGTTGAGGATGTGAATGATGAAGATGATTCAGATTTTGAGGATATCGATATTTGCGATTTGGCAGTTGTGAATTTCGTTAGTGAATCAAATGATCCAGTATCATTAGGTGACACTGTTAAATATTCAATTGTTATTATTAATCAAGGGAACAATGATATTAATGGTGCTACGGTAAATGGACAAATTCCAAATGGATTGATTAACCTTGATATAAATACCACATTAACTCCTGCTTGGAGTAATATTGGGGCAAATGTAGTAGAAATTCAAACTACAAATACACTAGCTCCTGGAGAACGAGACACAGTATGTTTCTATTTGGAAATAGATAATTTACCTACCGAAGAAGTAACAGCTGACAGTTGGACGACTGTAATGGAGATTACAGAATATTTAGATCAAAATGGCTCTGTTAAAACAATAGATGCCGATAGTACACCTGATAATGATCCTACGAATGATCCAGGTGGCAATCCAGAAGACGATACGAATGACGAAGAGGATGGCGATGGTAGTGGAGATCCAAATGATCCAACAGAAGATAGCGATCCAGATAAGGATGAAGACGACCACGATAGTGAGAAAGTAAAGGTATGTGATGCGGCATCGATAGTAGAGTTGGTGAGTACAGGAGAGGTTAGCTATGGCGACACCTTAAAATATATCGTAAAAGTTTATAATCAAGGGAATGACGGCATTACCAATGTATTATTGAACGGTGAGATTGGCAGTGGTTTAGAATATCTACCAGGGATGAATGATGCCTTGGGTTGGAGTGAAGTAAGCGAAGGCTCATTGAGTGTAGAATTAACCAATGCGATATTACCAGGAGATTCAAGCGATGTATGCATCTACTTAGAAGTATTACAATCAACGGATAGTGATTACGATACATGGTTGATTAATACAGAGATCGAGCGATACGAAGATCCAAATGATCCGGGCGTATCGAAGAGTGATATCGATAGTACACCAGATGACGATTTAGATAACGATAGTGGCGGTAATCCAGAAGACGATACAGATGATGAGACGGATGGAGACGGAAGTGGAGATCCAAACGATCCATTAGAAGATGAAGATCCAGACAAAGATGAAGATGATCAGGATGTAGAAGATGTAGCAATCTGTGATGTGTCCTTGGTGAATAAGTTGTCAGAGATTGATAGTCCATTGGAGTTAGGAGATACGGTAAAATACATAGTAGTATTAGAGAATCAAGGGAATAGAGACATAGAAGATGTAGAAGTATTGTACCATATTCCAAATGGCTTCAATTACTTATTGATCAATGAACTTCCGGAGCATGGATGGTCGAGCGATGCATTAGGTTCACGAGTTACGATGGATGGTGTGTTAAGACCAGGTTCACGAGATACGGTATGTATCTATTTAGAGTTAGAGCACTTAGGGACAGACGAAGTTACAGCAGATAGCTGGACTACGATAGCTGAGGTTACACAGTTTTTAGATGATGAAGGTTTAGTTAAGACAGCAGATATCGATAGTGTATCTGATGAAGATCCTACGAATGATCCAGGCGGCAATCCAGAAGACGATACGAATGACGAGGAGGATGGCGATGGTAGCGGCGATCCAAATGATCCATTAGAAGATAGCGATCCAGATAAGGATGAAGACGACCACGATAGTGAGCGAATAGGTGTATGCGATGCGTCGGTGATTGTATATACGGAGGCTTCAGCTCCGCACTATTATGGAGATACGATTAAGTACGTGATCGAAGTATACAATCAAGGTAATGATACGATTACGAATATAAGCTTACAAAACATCAAAGGAGAAGGCTTAGACTTTATCGATCATGTAGACCATACGGCATCAGGCTGGGTGGAGACGAGCGATACGGAGTTGAATGTATTGTTGGAAGAAGAATTAGGTCCTGGAGATACGAGCAGGCTGTGTGTGTATGTAGAAGTTGTAGCAGATGAAGAAGTGGATGTGAACTCATGGGAGATGAACGTAGAGATTACGAGTTTTGAGTTACCATCTTCACCAGGGGTATCGAAGAGTGATATCGATAGTACTCCAGATGAAGACCCAGATAACGATAGTGGCGGTAATGCAGAAGACGATACGAATGATGAGACGGATGGCGACGGAAGTGGCGATCCAAACGATCCATTGGAAGATGAAGATCCAGACAAAGATGAAGATGATCAAGATGTAGAAGAGATTAAGGTATATGATTTGGCATTGATTGTTCAGATTGATAGTATGCCTCCAGTACTGCCAGTGGTTCCAGGAGATGTTATTAAGTTCAGGATAGTATTGGATAACCAAGGAAATACGAGTGCGAGTGGCATAGGCTTGGTGAGTCATATGATGCCAGAGAATTTATCTTTAGCGAGTCATGTAGGGAATAGCGATTGGAGTAGTGTGAGTAGTTCAGAGCATGTGATGACGTATGGAGGGCCCTTAGCGAGTGGGTTACGAGATACGGTATGTGTGTACTACGAGGTAGTAGGCGGCGCGATGGCAGACATCATCATATGGAGTGAGATTACGGGAAGTACGGAGTATGGGCCGGATTGTCAGGATGCGGATTCTGTATACGATAATGACAATACGAATGATAGTGGAGGAAATGCGAACGATGCGACGGATGATGAGTACTACGGAGATGGAAGTGGGGATCCGACTGACCCAGTAGAAGATAGCGATCCAGATAAGGATGAAGACGATCATGATGTTGCGCCATTGGATGCATTTGATTTGGCGTTGAAGTTGTATCACGAGGAGACGACTCCGATCAGTTTGGGACAAGAGATCAAGTATACGTTGGAGTTATACAACCAAGGTAATTTTGGAGCAGACAGCATAGATATCGTATTGTATGTACCGACGGGATTAGAGTTGAGTGGTCATGCGATGAATGCGGGCTGGGAGGAAGTAGGCCCAGGGAAGTTGATGTTGGACTATGATGAGTTATTGGGCGATCACGATAGTACGAGTATGTGTGTGTATATGGAGACGTTGATAGGGAGTTCAGCTGAAGACTACTTGTTGTATGCGGAGGTGAGTTATGCAGAAGATATATTTGATAGAGACATGAGTAATTTGGATATTGATTCTAGTTACGATATGGACAATGGTAATGACAGTGGAGGGCGTCCAAGTTCGGGATATGAGCAAGGGTCAGCCTTGGGTACGAATGGAGAGGACAATCAGATATTTGAAGCGGGGATAATAGATGAGGACGAAGACGATCACGATCCAGCCTGGGTACCAGTAATGGATTTGGCGACGATAATTACGGTACCACAGATACAACCTGTATTGAGTGGAGATGATGTGACGTTCTGTATAGAGGTTCATAACCAAGGGAACTTAGCAGTAGGAACGTATAGATTGGAAGATTATATACCATCAGGGTTTATGTTGAGTCCAGTGGATACGAATGGCTGGGCGCTGGTAGGAGATTCTACGATTAGTTTGGAAGTAGACGATACGTTGCTACCAGGAGATACGTCTCAGCTGAAGTTGCAATTGCGAGTATTGGATAAGGTGACGGTATTGCAATTGGTCGATGAGGTAGAGATTACGTATGTAGAAGATACAACGGGGAGAGATATGACTCTATTGGATATCGATAGTACACCAGATGGAGACGAAGACAATGATGTAGGCGGTAATCCTTACGATGATACGAATGATGAGTTGGAGGAGTCTTCGTTGGATGGAGTAGATGAAGATGATCACGATCCTGCGGCTCCACCGGTATTGGATATTGCGTTGAAGGTGGAGACGCCAACGGATACTCCAGTAGAGATAGGCGATACGGTTAAGTTTACGATAAGCTTGTACAATCAAGGGAATGTAGATGTGACGAATATGGATATTACGAACTACATACCAACAGGATTGAGTTATATAGGTCATGTAGGGAATGCAGGCTGGGCTCATACGGTAGGCGATAGTACGGCAGTGTATACGTATAGCGATACGTTGGGAAGGTTTAGTACAGATACGATATGCTTGTATATGGAGGTTAATGCTACTGCTACGCCCAAGACGGTGGTGAATATGGCAGAGGTAAGCTATATAGAAGATACGCTGGGTAATGACATCAGCGATCGAGACATCGATAGTGAGTCAGACGATAGCAATGGGAATGACAAGGGCAATGACTTGTATTCGGAAGAGGATAATAAGTTGGATGAGTTTGGCCGCTACGGTGAGGATGAAGATGACCACGATCAAGCGTTTGTGAATATGTGTGGAGAGATGGCAGCACATGGACAGGTTAACATCAGTTTGGATGAGACGTGTTCAGGACAGTTGCAAGCATCGGTGTTGTTGATCGGGGATTTGTATCCTAACAAGTTGTATACGTTGGAGATTCGTGATGAGGATGGTAATGTACGTCCTACGGATGTGTTTACGGTATCGGACTTGGGATCTCGTTTTACGGTAGAGGTATGTTTACCGTTGTGTGAGAATATATGCACATGGAGTGAGATAGTGATCGAAGATAAGTTTGCACCATACTTTACGAGTTGCGTTTCAGATACGATATCGTGTGTGTCGCCATTGAGCAGTGCATTGTTACCAGAGGTAGGCGATAATTGTGGAGCGGAATTGGTATTGGTAGATCAGGTATATGAGAAGATCGCATGCGATAGCTTGTTGTTGGGTAAATACATCAGAAAGTACATAGCGGTAGATGGATATGGGAATGTGAGTTTAGATACATGCACTCAAGAGGTAAGTATAAGGAGGACAGATCTGAGTGGGATAGTTTTCCCAGATCAGTACATAGGTGGCAATGCGCTGTCGTGCAATAGTTTTGCGAGCTTGCCGAATGGGGCACCACTGCCAAGTGTTACGGGAGTACCGAGTTTGAATGGTGTGGCGTTGTATCCGTTTAATAATTCTGTGATTTGCAATGGATTTGTGGATTATGAGGATGAAGTGAAGCGGTTCAACAACGACTGTAAGGTGCGTGTTACACGAAGATGGAAGATAGGAGAGTGGCATTGTGATACGATAGCAAGAAGAGAGATTATCCAGTATATAGAGATCGTGGATAAGGAAGGTCCTGTATTGGTATCCCCACCGAATATGGAGGTGAGTGTGAGTGGACATGGTTGTAGCACAGAAGTGATATTGCCAGCCGCAGCGGTTAGCGACAATTGTTCAGAGGTAGTAGAAGTGTATGTATCTACGGGCTCGGGAGTATTGAATAGCAATGGCGGTTTGATAAGCTTAGAGGTGGGCGATCATAATGTGGTTTATACGGCTAAAGATGCTTGTGGTAATATAGGACAGACGGAGATGCGAGTTTTGGTACGAGATGAGTTAGAGCCAGTAGCGTTGTGTGAGACCTATACGACGGTGAGCTTGCAGAATACAGGAGAGGTTTGGTTGCAAGCGAGCAGTATAGATGATGGAAGTTTTGATGGGTGTGGATCGGTAGAAATATCAATCAGACGGATGGATGACCCATGTGGACTTACGGGAGTGAGTTTTGGCGACGAGGTAGGCTTCTGTTGTAGTGATGCAGGGACGCATCAGATGGTGGTATTGCGTGTTACGGATTCGAGTGGGAATACGAATGAGTGTATGGTAGAAGTAGAGGTACAAGATAAGAATGTACCCCAGGTAGTATGTCCATCGGATATGACGGTGACGTGTGATTATACATACGATAGTGCAGATCCATCGACTTACTTTGGAAGTGCGACGTATGCGAATACAGCATGTCCAGGAAATATAGTAGTAAGAGATGAGGTTACGGAAGAGGATTTGGACAATTGTAGAACAGGAAATGTATATAGAAGAATAGAGTTTGAATTTAACGGTAGTTTGTTGACGAGTTGTGAACAAGTGATAGAGTTTGAATCTACGACTCCCTTGGATTCCAATACTATAGAGTGGCCACTGGACTATACGTCGAGTATAGAGTGTAGCGAGCAGGACTTAGAGCCGGGAGATTTACCATTGGATTATGGATATCCACGAGTGCCAGATGGAGTATGTAATTTGGTAGGTATAGAGAAGCAAGATCAACGTTTTGATTTTGCGGGTAATGGCTCGTGCTTTAAGATCATAAGGACGTGGAGTGTAATAGATTGGTGTGGGAATGTGAACAGTCCGACGATAGCGGAGTATACGCATGAGCAGGTATTGATCGTAAACAACAGTACGCGACCCTTGATTACGAGTGCAGATACATTGGTGAGTATATGTAGTTACGATGCGAACTGTAGTTCAGTACCGATTAAATTGACGGCTTCTGCGACAGATGACTGTACGCCATTAGAAGAATTGCAGTGGGATTATGTTATAACACTGGAAGATGGATCTACGCTAAATGGGAATGGGAACGATGCGAGTGGATTGTATCCAATAGGCAGACATTATGTAGAGTATGAGGTGCGCGACAAGTGTGGGAACATAGAGCGAACGGGATATGAGTTTGAGATCAAGAATTGTAAGGCACCGACGGCGTATTGTTTATCAGGGTTGAGTACGGCCTTGGTGGCGATGGATACGCAGGGCGGCGATGGCTTGCCAGATACGGAGATGGCATTGATAGAACCATCGATGTTTGACAATGGTAGTGTGCATGATTGTGGATACCCAGTGGTGTTGAGTTTTTCATCAGATGTGACGGATACGTTGCGAAGCTTATCGTGTTCAGAATTAGGCATGTATGGAGTAGAGTTATGGGTTACGGATATCAATGGCAATCAGAGTTACTGTTCAACGTTTATCGAGGTTATCGATAGCAATGATTTTGACTTCTGCATACAGCGACAGTCAGAAGTGAGCGGACGAATCAGTACGAGTAGAGGAGAATGGGTATCGGCGAGTACGGTACACCTAGAGGGCAGTGAAGATCGAGTGACGGTTACGGACACATTGGGGCAGTATGGATTTGATCAAGTAGATGAAGATAGCGACTATATGGTGATACCGCACAAGGATGGCGATGATATGAATGGAGTGAGTACATTGGATTTGATATTGATACAGCGTCATATATTGGGGATATCGAAGTTTGACAATCCATACGATATGATAGCGGCGGATGTGAATAGTGATGAGCGAGTGACGGCATCAGATTTGGTAGAGTTGCGTAAGTTGATATTAGGCTTGCACAGTGCGTTTCCTAATAACACATCGTGGCGTTTTGTAGATGAGGGCCATAGTTTTGCAAGTATGACGAATCCATGGGTAGAGGAACTAAAGGAAGACTATGCGATAGCAGCTCTGTCTGGTGATATGGAGATCGACTTTGTTGGAGTGAAGATAGGTGATGTAAATGGCGATGTGGAGACGGGAATAAGAGTAGACGATGAGTTGGAGTCACGAACAAGAGAGACGTATAGCGTACGAATAGAGGATAGGCTAGTGAAGTCAGGAGAAGAGGTAGTGTTGGTATTTGCTGGTTCTACGGAAGGCTTGAGTGGTTATCAGATGGAGATGTTGTTATCGGGACTAGAGGTTAAAGGAGTAAGTAGAGGCGGACAAGAGTTGACAAGGGATAGTTGGTATGTTACGGAAGAGGGCGTATTACGGATGGTATCGGTAGAAGAACCAGGAGAGTCTTTGGAAGAGTTGATCAGAGTAGAAGTGATGGTTGAGGAGAGTGGACGATTAAGCGACAAGGTAAGGCTGGTATCGGATCGCTTGAGCTCAGAGGTGTATGAGATGGAGACATTAGCGAGTTCTTCGATAGAGATAATGTGGGAAGATCAGGAGATAACCCCAGGAATGGAGGTTAGTCAGAATGAGCCGAATCCATGGATAACGACGACGAGTATCGAGATAGGAATGCCAGAGGTTGGGCAAGTTGTATTGCGAGTGAAAGATGTTACGGGTAAGCTGTTATTGTCCAAGGATCTGAAACTGACTAAAGGGAAGAACATGGTGACTATAGATAGAGATGATCTACCGTACAGTGGCATCTTACTCTATGAGATAGAATACGGAGACCAAGTAGTAACAAAGAAGATGATATCATTAAGATAAAGGTGTTCAGTATTGATTGAAATTAAGGGTGTGATTCACAGAATCGCACCCTTTTTTATATATAGTCTATAATATTTACAACAAAAATTAGATTTTGAACATCCTATATTGTAACAATGATTAGATTTACAGTAAAGAGAATAATATGGCACTTTTTAGTTTTGGAAAGAGAGTAAAACCCAAGCCTTTTGGATTTGTCCCTAGATACTACGATAAGGACAAAGAAGATTTGGAGGCCAGATTAGCTAGATACGATAAAGAGGTGGATAATGTAGAACTGATGAAGGCTAGAATAAGGTCAAGATATAGGTATCACTCAGGAGAAGAATTAACATATTCTCAATCATCACGAAAATCCTCCATTCGCTTGATACTTATCATATTTGCTTTATCATTAGCAGCATATTTGATACTCCAGTCAGATGGGATCATTAGGATGCTAGAATCTATGGAAGGAGGTACATCGATAAAATGACGACATTTTACGAATAGTCTTTTCTTGCTCGTTCCATACTTCTTTTGCTATCTTTCTCTTTAAGACTTTCTCGTTTGTCGTATGACTTTTTACCTTGCCCCAGAATGAGTTGTATTTTTATAAGTCCTCTTTCACTGAAGTAAATTTTGTAGGGAACCAAGGTCATGCCCTTTTCCTTAATACGTCTTTCTATCTTTCGAATTTCGGTTCTTTTTAATAAAATAGGACGATCTCTTTTTGGAGTATGATTAAATATGTTTCCATGTTCATATTCTGCGATATACAGATTCTTTAAGGTAACCTGCCCATCACGAACTAAACAATATGCATCACTCATATTGGCGTTTCCTAATCGAATCGATTTTACTTCAGTGCCAACCAAAGCTATTCCTGCTTCAAATTCCTGAATAAAGTGATATTCAAATTTAGCCTTGCGGTTTATGATTTCTTTGGTCTGTAATTGAGCCACTCTTTAAAATTTTAAGAACAAAATTAAGGATTTCTTTATAGAGTTAGGAGGCATAATTTAATAGAGTACTATAAAGGATATAAATCACTTCATATCTAAAGTGTTTTAGAGTAACAAAATTAAAGAGAGTAACTACAAGACTGTAGATAAAAAAAACTTCAACAGGTATTTGATTTTCCGTGGAATATTCTAAAAAGTAAATTTATCCTGCAGTATAAATATGAAAATGTCTAAATCAAATCAGTTCAATCAAATATAATTTGTGCTGTAATTGAGTCTATTGTGATTTATCGATTATTTTAGCATTTGGTTATATATGGGTAAAAATGATAAAGTATATTCTATTAGTAATTATTGGATTTCCTGCTTTTGCTTATGGACAAATAGATGTGTTTCAATTGGTTCTTGAAATTGAACAACCAATTGAAATTGAGTACAATATAGATCAAATCGAAGAGAAGGTTTATAAGCTTAAAATGAATGAAATGATGTCCATAGATACAATGTTTCAAATTGATTCTGTTACTTTAAAACCATACTATTTGGCGGAAAAGAACATTGTAAATTGGAAAGATTTGTATCAAGTAGAAACCAAGAGTTATAACAATGAAGATGAATTATTGTATTTGTCGATTCGAACTTATAATAAAGATGGAAGAATACTTAAGGACATGATGGATTATAAAGAATCATATATGAAACCATTGAGTTATAATAAAGTGTTTGAATACAATGAACAAAACAAACTCATCCATGTCATAAATAAAGCTTGTGACACATGCATTGTAATCGAAAAAATGGCGGTTGAATACAATAAAGAGGGTGAGATAGAAGGGATATCAATGTATAAAACTAAAATAGGTCAAATCAATTACAAAAAGAAGGTTGTAAAAGATACTATTCGATTTATCGCAACAAACGAATTTGAAGAAGAGTACATAAAAAAAGTGCAAGGTTATGGGAGTTCTATAGACGATATAGAAATTCAGTATATTGATGTGTTTAAACATGATAAAGGAGTTACTTCGTATCACGGTGTTAAGATTGATCATGATACAAATCAAAAAGAAATGGTGTGGGAGAAATGGAGAAATTCGGAGGGATTTATAGTTGAAGATAAATATTACAAAAAAGGAATATTAGAAGCACATAGAAGTTTTTCTTTGGACAATAAAGGAAATGTTACCTCTATAAGAGATGAAGAAAAAGGGGAGGATTATTTAAGTGAATTTTTAAGTGAAGGAAAGTATACCAAACTAAATAGAGGAAGAAGAACAATCCTATTTGATTATGACGATCATGAGAATTGGATATCCAAAGAAGTTAGACATTCTAACATTCCATTAATGGAAGAAAAAGTCCTTCGCAAGATCGTATATAACTAAAGAGGAGGTTTACTCCTCTTCGTCTGATTTTAATGAATTGTCTTTATCCAAGAAAGTATTTAAAGACTCAATGTTCATGGAATATTTCATTTGACCAAATGAATCAATATTAATATCAAATCCTTTCAGCGACTTATGAACTTCGGCTTCCTTGTTTTTTGAAAATTTTTTAGGCATTGGTACTATGAAAAATGATTAATAATTCAAATTTACGAAGTCTTATGACTCAATATCTCTATAATTCTAGATTTTGATTCTTCACCTCCTAAGAACTCAATAGTTTCAAATAAATCTGGTCCTTTCATTGTTCCTGTCAGTGCGATCCGTAACACGGGTAGAATTTCTCCCATTTTCAAGTTGTTTTCCGATATAAAAGATTTTACAGATTTACTTACCTCTTCAGCAGTAGAATATTCTAATACTAAATCGGCAATTTGTTTAAGAAATGGAATGTTATCTTCCTTTAGCTTTTTTCTTAACATTTTTTCATCAAATGAAGTCGGTTTTTGATACAAGTAATAACCATCAATTAATATGTTTTCTACCTTATCAACTCTTTCCTTCATCATGCGTACAATGGAAGTTAGCTGATCAAATGTAAGATTTGGGTCTAAATTCGAAGCTTGATTTTTAATGTCTTCTGCAAGAACCTCATTAGGTCTTGCAATAATGTATTGCTGGTTGTACCAATTGGCTTTATCAATGTCAAAACGAGCCCCGGATTTCACAATGTTTTCAAGGGTAAATGCTTGAATGAGTTGATCTATGCTAAACATTTCTTCATCCGTTTTTGGGCTCCATCCCAAAAAGGCTAAAAAATTTATCAAGGCATCGGGTAAAAATCCACTCTCCCTAAAACCTGGATATATCTCATCTCCTGCATTCCATTCCAATGGGAATACGGGTATTCCAAATTTGGCCCCATCTCTTTTTGATAATTTCCCTTTACCTGATGGTTTAAGAATAAGAGGTAAATGAGCAAATGTCGGACACTCCCATTCCAAGGACTCATACATGAATACATGATGTGCAGTGCTGGATAACCATTCTTCTCCTCTAATGACATGAGTAATCTTCATCAAATGGTCATCCACGATATTTGCTAGGTGATAAGTAGGCATTCCATCTGCCTTGAGAATAACCTTATCATCTAGCTCTTTCATGTCAAATTTGACTTCTCCTCTGATTTCATCTTGGAATGATATTGTACCTTCTTCAGGGAATTTGAGACGCACAACAGTGTTTTTAGAATCTTGGAGAGCATCAATTTGTCCTTGATCTAAGGTCAAAGCATTCTTCATTGAAGATCTGGTATCAGAACCATATTTGAAGTTCGGGTTTTCATCTCTAGCTGCTTGCAAATCTTCTGGAGTATCAAAAGCATAGTAAGCTTTTCCAAGTTCTATCAATTTCTCCGCATACTGTTTGTAAGTGCTTTTTCTTTCGCTTTGTCTATATGGACCAAAATCGCCTCCTTTCGAAGGGCTCTCATCAAATGACAATCCGAGCCATTCTAAAGCTTCTTCAATGTATGATTCTGCACCTTCTACATATCTGTTTTGATCAGTATCTTCTATTCGGAGGATGAAACTCCCTTCATTTCTTTTGGCAAAAAGATAATTGTATAGAGCAGTTCTTACTCCACCTATATGTAATGGACCAGTTGGGCTTGGCGCAAATCGAACACGAACTTTAGACATAATCCTCGTTTGTTTGAATTTTTCTTTAGTAATAAATATTCCTTTGTATAGGAAGGGTCAAAGGTAAGGATTAAAATAAATTACGAAACGAAAAGTGCGTGAATTGATGGCATAAAAAAAAGGCGAAAACCTCCAAAGAGATTTCCGCCAATGATAAACAAAAACCAGGTATCTTAAGTAAATTATTACTAATCTACTTTAATTATTTTTTTAGTGTAAACATTGTCGTTGTGGGTCACTTTCATTAAAATGATGCTCGAAGATACATTATTTAGATCAATTTCGCAATATCCGTTGATAAAAATTGACTTTTTTAACAAAATTTTACCAGAAACGTCCATTAATAATAATTGACCTTTATCATTTTCGGAAGCATTTTTCGACTTTACGTCAACAAATAATGTATTTCTAACAGGATTTGGATGAGCTTCAACTTCAAATGAGCCAACTGTATTGAATGTGACTGATCTTATTTCAGAATATTCATATTGACCATCTAAGTCAACCATTTTTAATCGATAGTAAAATGTACCGTTTGATCTCAATAAACCAACATTTTGATCAATATAAGAATAATGCTCTTCTTCTGTACTTTCACCAATAGCATTAACAGATCCAATTTGAGTCCAATTTTGTGCATCATCAGATCTTTCGATCTCGAAGTGCGATCCATTAACTTCTTGAGAAGTTGTCCAGTCTAATTTAGACGAAACCTCTTCTAGTTTATTTGCTGTAAAAGAAGATAGTGTTATTGGAAGGATTTGTTGTTGTTCACCTGATGTTACTAAATCTAAATCTGCATTACCAGTAATTCCATATCCTACTGCTGGATCACCATTTGCTGTGGAAACAAAAAATGCTGCATTATCAATAATAGAAGGAGAATTAGAATTAGTGAAATTCAACGAAAACAATTGCATTGTTGTACCAGCGTTAATATTAGCACTACCAACCAGAAAGAATCCCCCTACTTCTATGTAGCCCGTATTAGTATTAAAAGGTAAACCAGGATTTGGAGAATTAACTTCAGTTGCTGAAAAGAATGGTGTTCCAAAAGAATTAAGAGGTGTCAAATCTGTTGATGTATAAGAAGTTAGATTATTATCAAAATACATCTTGGTTGTAAATCCAGTAATGCTTTCAGAAGGCATTCCTGGAGCCAAATTGGCAAAAATGTCAAGTTTTCTTTCAGTGGCAGATAATTCGGTGACTGTGTAACTAAATGTAACATTTTGACCAATTAGATTTATACCAAAAAGTAGTAATAATATGGTATTATATATATATTTCATCTTGTAGTTGATTTTAAAAATGAGCAGTTTTAGAAGGAGTTGCGAAACCGTTGGTATTCAATAAATCTGTAAAATTCAAGATTCCATCAAAACTAACATCGTGTTTGTTATAAACATTAGTTGAACTTGGAGTAGAAGCAGCATTAGTGTTAAGCAAATCTGTAAAGTTAATTACATCATCATTAGAGGTGTCACCACAGAGCATATTAAAATCACTCCCTACCTGAATCATTGCGTCATTAACTAAGTTAATAGGATCAGTGTAAACCTGTCCTAAGCCAGTACTAAAGTCATATAAAGAATTGCTCATAAGGTCAATTCCTGTAGAAGTCCTAATAGACAAATGATTCATATGTTTTATTGCAATTATAGATGAAGGATCTGCATCTTTGATGAATAAATCACCTCCATCCAAATCTACAATAGTTCCATCATTTTTAAGGATAGCACTTTTTTGAGCCAATACTGTACTTGGATTACCTGCTTCTCTTGCCTCAACAAGTATCCAATCAGTAGTGTTAGCAGGAATTACAGCTCCAGGTAAAGACTCACTTGGTGCGTTAAATGGAGCAACTGTATATGGAGTTGTAGTAGGAAATGCTGCTAATCCAGATAACGTTGTACTCATCATCCCAGTACCACTATTGTAAGCACCTTGTAGGTATACTTTTAAGTTGGCCTTGCCAAAGAAATTGAATCCAGTAAAGTCAGTACTTGCTGTACTAACCATAGCAGAAACTTGATTCGCAGCATTAGCACTTCCAGCAAAATCCCAATCCGCAGCTGACATGCCTGCTGAACCATCTGCTTGACTAGCTCCCAAAATATCTGATGCCATACCACCGATAACATCTCCAGCAACATAAGTACCTGTTAATGTAGCTTCATAAGAGCCTATACCCGATTGATCTACATTCCAATATCTTTCAATGTGATCATCTGCGTCAGCAGGAGTATTAGGGTGCTTAACTGCGGCAACGCTGGCTTTAACATTGGCAGAAGTATATGTGGAATTGCCGCTAGTATAATTTACATTGACTGGACTATAGTCGTCTGCATCTCCAATTGGAAAATCAAACGAAGAGTCCGCATCCGTATTCTTTTGAACCATTCCAGTACCATCCGCCACAATATAATCATTGCCAGTTGGATCCGTAACAGTAGTAGTCTGCTCAGATAATATTAAATCATTAGCTCCAATGACGATTTTATTTCCATTGGTAGAAGGCTCAAAATCCAAATTGGTTTTTACCGTTAAGTCATCCTGCAATGTAACCGTACCATTAGTGGCATGATCTTTATCTACTTGTAAATTTTCTATTACTGCACCATTAGATAAAAAATCAGAGTTGGTATCTCCCGAAAACTTTACCAATGAACCAGAAATGGTAGACATTGTAGCATTATTAGTCAGGTTGCCTTGAACCTCTAAAGTGCCCTCTACATTAATGGTACCCGTGTTGGCCCCAACAGTATTGTTCGTTACATCAGACTCTACATAGAGCGTCGCGCCAGGTTTAATCGTAATGACGCCACCATCATTAATCAGCTGTGCAGAACAAAATCCTGACAACAAGAGAAATGGTAGTAAATTAAGAAAACGTTTCATATTTTAATTTATTAAAATTAATTGGTTCACACTATTAACTTTTTACGTATTTGTAATTCATTCCCCTACATTTTTTGTAATAAATAGAGAAAAACGAAATTTATCTCAAATAAAAACAAAAATCTTTAAAACAATCAATTTTGTTGTGTTAAATTGAGTATTCGGTTTGTTTTGGTTAGAATCCAGCATTTTCTGTTAAGATTCCTACCTGAAAACCTATTTCATTCAAGTGTATTGCAAGTTTCGGTCCAATTTATGGTAAACATACAAATTATTAGTATGAATAACATAATGGAAATTAAATATACGTAAATTATAGTGAGGTTTTGAAAGAAAATATCCAAAACCGAACATTTTGTTTTGATAATGTCAGTAAGAGGATATTTGTTTAGGATTTACAACTAAAAGCTAAATTGTCTTTGATCAAAGATCGAAATATTGCCATTTTGGAAAATCATATGTTGAAATAGTTTAATTCATTTGCTTTAACTAATGTTAATAGAAATGTGTAGATTTAATAAGAGTAGTAGAAGTCTTATATATATCATTTTGTTGTTATGTTTAACTTCTTGCGTTCATTACGGATTGGATCAAAAAGAAGGGTTCTTGAAGTTGGCAAAGTGTAATTCGAATTGTGATTATGCAAATTCGATTAAGAAGAAGTTTATTGGTAAATGGATGGTTCGAAGTAAATTGTCTTTTTCTGGAGTGGAGTATGATCCTTCAAGTGTTGGAGTAGCGTGGGAGTTTCGAGAAGATGGATTGGTGTATTTTGCTTTAGGGGATAAAAGAGTGATTAATGGATATTACAAAATTATAGATGATCAGTATTTGGAAAGAAGCAGGAATAGGTTTAGGTATGAAATTACTCCAACCAATTTTAAATTGATATCCCAGAATTGATTTGAACCGACAGTATATTTAGGTGAGAGGATTCTTGAATAGACCTTCATTATTAAACGACAAGATGTATAAATGTTTTTAGAATCTAGAATGATTGTGGGACTTCGATCTAATGGTTAGAATTCAGAATTGTTTTAATTCTCTATTAGTTAAACGTTGAGTTTTAATCCTCGACTAGAAACGTATTTGAGTTGCTTGAAATATATACATCAATTATTGGAAATGAAATTATATTTGTAATTGATAGATGAGTATCATAAAAGATGATGAAAATCTTCTTTCAAAAAAAACTTCGGACTACATCAAAATATGAGTGAACAAAAGATAATGGATAAATCTGAAAATGTGAGTACGGATTTGAATAAGCAAGATAAGCTGTCAACCTGGACAATGGTTACCGATCGCAAGTGGATAGTTCTTGTGTTGTTAATGCTTGTTAGTGTAGGTATATATTATCAATGTACATCTTTTAGGTATGTCCTAGATGATCAAATCGTAATAACTGACAATTCATTTACGAAAAAGGGATTTTCTGGTATATACGAACTCTTTACCACAGAGAGTATGACGGGGTATTTTGGCGAACAAAAGAATTTGGTAGAAGGAAATCGATACAGGCCGTTGTCCCTAGTGACCTTTGCTATAGAGTATGACTTGATGGGAGGCCTCAATCCATCTCTAAGTCATTGGATTAACATACTTATATATGGACTAACGGGTTTTTTAATCTTTATGCTAATGCGGCGTTTTTTGTCGTCTTCGAATAAGTGGAAAGAACAGAGTGGAGTTATTTCTCTTGCAATAGCATTGTTGTTTTTGTCCCACCCCATTCATGTAGAGGCTGTTGCCAATATTAAAGGGAGAGATGAATTGATGTCTATGTTGTTTTCATTGAGTACGTTGATTTTGATGATGAGATACGTAAAAGACCATTCGTTAAAATGGTTGATTGGTGCCAATTTGGCCTATTTTCTGGGCCTTTTGTCCAAAGAGAATACCATAACTTTTTTAGCTGTAATACCTTTGAGTTTATACTTTTTTGCGTCTAAAAATTGGGTAGATTCAATAAAGGCGACTCTTTCTTTCATTGGTACAACAATACTTTATTTAATCTTACGATTTACAGTGTCAGGAGTGCCGAAGTTAGGTCAGGCTGCGAATGATTTGATGAATAATCCATTTCTAGAGATGAATGGGGTAGAAAAAATGTCGACTATAATGTATACCTTGGGTTTGTATATTAAGTTGTTGTTGGTTCCATATCCATTGACCCATGACTACTATCCTTATACGATTCCAATTATGAATTTAGGCGATTGGCAAGTTTGGTTATCTATCCTCATTTATGGCTTTTTATTGGTTTGGGCATTAAAAAAGATGAAGCAAAGGAGTTTGATAGGGTACGGTATTTTGTTTTACTTGCTCACCCTTACCATAGTTTCTAATATTGTGATCAATTTAGGGACGTTTATGAATGATCGTTTTGTATACATTTCTTCACTTGGGTTTTGTATAGCTCTTGTGATTTTGGCCATTAAGTGGTTGAATAAGATTGGAAAAAGTAAGAATATTGTAGGTGTAGGATTATTTTCTACCTTGTTTATCGCTTTTTCTTTTTTGAGTTTTACCAGAGTGCCTGCTTGGGAATCTGCTATGACATTAAATAGATCTGCTATAAAGGTTTCCTACAATAGTGCAAGGGCTAATACATTTATGTCTACAGCTTTGTATAAAGAAGGACTTGCAACTAAAGATAGAGAGCGAAAAATGGAGATTATGAAGGAAGCTTTACCATATGCCAAACGGTCATGTGAAATTTATCCAACGTATTACAATGGTAATTTGATGTATGCAGGAATAGCTTCGGAAATCTTCAAGCTAGATCATAAGATTGATGATTTTATATCGGTATTTGAACAAACGATGAAAACTAGACCTGATATTAGTTATATTTCTGAATTTGCCGAGTATATGAGTGGAAGAACAGTTCATACTGAGAAATTGGTATCAATGTATCATAGGGTAGGTGAGTCATTAATCGCAAGAAATAAAAGATTTGATGCTAAGTGGGCCGCCCATTATTTAAACAAAGCCCTGGCTCTAAAAAAATCGAATCAAAAAACAATATTGTTATTGTCTCAAGCTCACGAATTAATGGGTGATATGAATAGTGCTAATAAATACAAAAACCTTCTTAGAAAAAATACGAACTAAACTATTAAACACCATATGAACTCGGAAACGCTATTTTACTCGATTGCATTGAGCAAGGTGCCATTTGTTGGACCCAAATCAGCTCGGAAATTACTAGAGGTATTTGACTCTCCTAGAGATGTATTTCTCACCAATGAAAAGGAATTACTTTCTATTCCAGGAATTAATAAAAGGATTGCTCAAGCCATAAACAGTGCGGAATGTTTTGATGCTGTGGAGAAGGAGTTGAAATTCATAGAAAAGAATAAGATTAAAGTTCTTCTACTTGATCATAGTAATTTCCCCTCCAGACTTAAGTTTTATGATACTTTACCTACAGTATTGTATTTTATGGGAGAAGGAAATGTGAATTGCCACAGGACTATAGGAATCGTTGGTACAAGAAAGCCGAGTAAGGATGGAGTGTTAATGACTGAAAAATTAGTGGAACAATCCATCTATTATGAATCAACCATAATCAGTGGACTTGCATACGGCGTGGATACATTAGCCCATAAGAATAGCATTAAATTTGGTATACCAACCATTGGTGTTTTAGGACATGGGTTGGATATGATGTATCCTTTGGAAAATCGAAAACTAGCGGAATCTATGCTCGAGAATGGAGGTTTAATTACTGAGTTTGGTATAGATACGAAGCCAGATAGAGTAAACTTTCCTATGCGAAATCGAATTATTGCGGCTCTTTCTGACGCATTAATTGTGGTGGAATCTAAAAGGAAAGGAGGTTCGATAATTAGTGCAGAGTATTCAAATGAATTTAATAAAGATGTTTTTGCAGTGCCAGGAAAACCCTTTGAGGAAAACGCGCAAGGTTGTAATGCATTGATAAAGACACATAAGGCTCACTTGCTTGAAAGTATGGATGATGTTGGTTACATTATGAGATGGGATAAAAGCGAGACTCTGAATCATCAATCCAATCTTTTTTATGAATTAAGTGAAGATGAAAAAAATGTGGTTGATATATTAAGATTTCGCAAAGAGCTAACGTTGGATGAGTTAAATTTTGAAAGTAAGTTATCTTTGTCCTCCTTGGCAGGAATAATGTTGAATCTAGAATTCAATGGAGTGGTGAAATCCCTACCTGGTAAGGTGTACATTTTGTGTTAAAAACTGGATTTATGAACTTATTGAAGTATTATATAATTGTTTTGTTAACTAGCCTTGTATCTCTTAATTGTAAGGTGACTAAGGAGGTTAAACCTGTTGTAATTCCAGAAGTTGTTGAGGCGATGCCTGTGGTAAAAGATTCTAAGATTAAAAATGTAATCTTAATGGTTGGTGATGGTATGGGGTTAGCTCAGATTACTGCTGGTATGATATACAATGATAGACCTTTAAATCTGGAAAGGCTTAAGCATATAGGTTTTCATAAGTCCAATTCTTATGATGATTTAGTAACGGATTCTGCAGCAGGTGCCACCGCATTTTCTTGTGGTGTGAAGACATACAATGGAGCAATTGGGGTGAGTGCTGATACTACTACTGTTAAAACAATTATGGAAGAGGCGATTGATCGAAATATGTATACAGGATTGGTGGCGACGTCGACCATTGTTCATGCTACTCCTGCGTCCTTTGTTGCACACAATAAGTCTAGAAAAAACTACGAGGAAATTGCAGTGGATGTTGCCGAAAGCAAAGTTGATTTTTTTGTTGGTGGTGGACGAAAATTTTTCAATAGAAGATCTTCTGATGATCGCGATTTATATGAAGAGTTGAGGAGTAATGGATATGTTGTGAATGATTTCATAGATGGTGAAATAGAAGACATGAAAATTGATCGAAATCAAAAGTATGGATTCCTAACTGCGGATAAGGATCCACTTCCTGTTTCTCAAGGAAGAACATATCTAGGTCCTGCCACGGATCAAGGGATTGCATATCTCGAAAATCGAGATAATGGCTTTTTTATGATGGTAGAAGGCTCACAAATAGATTGGGGTGGTCATGCCAATAATGCGGACTATATCATTAGCGAAATGCATGATTTTGATAATACTATTGGTAGAGTTTTAGATTGGGCAGAAAAGGATGGTGAGACGTTAGTTGTGATTACAGCAGATCATGAAACTGGTGGTTTTGCTATCAATAAAGGGTCAACTAAGGATAAAATAGAAGCTGCTTTTACAAGTGATTATCATACGGCTGTAATGATTCCGGTATTTGCATATGGACCTGGAGCAGATTCATTTATGGGGATTTATCATAATACGGAAATATACCACAAGCTGAAAAAACTTTTGGGCTGGTATGAAGAGTAATTACTGGTCTGAAATTATAATTCTTTCGAAGTGAGTACCACCATAATAATCTACAAATGAAAGGTAATATAGTCCACTTTGAATTTCTGGTAAATCGATGTGATTTAAGCCTTCAATGATCGGAAATTCTTTAATCTCCTGACCCGAGCTGTTGACCAACTTCATTAGTGCTGAGGATTGGATGTTGTTCTTCGAATACCACTTAATGATCAAGCGATTTCCTTTGATGGTTGGGTTAGGAAATACATTAAAAATAAAATCGATGGACTGAATCCGAACATACTCTATAGGAGAATATTCATGTCTTCCATCAAAATCTAGTATTTTAATACGGTAATAGTAGTCGTTGTCAGCAGCATTGTTGTCCTCAAAGGTATAGGAGTTCATATCTTCACCTTTTGCAAGGGTTTCACCAATTGTTATGAATTCTCCAGAGGCATCACTTCGCTCTATGATAAATTTATAAACCCCAACTTCCGATCGTGTATTCCAAAATAATTTCGGCGTTTCACCATCTAAACTAATGTCAAAATTCACTAATTCTAAGGGTAAAGATGTTGCATTTTGTGGAGCGCCTGCAGAAATCCAATCTTTTATTTTACTAATCTCATTTTCAGTCAAGCTTTCGTAATGCTCATCGTTACTACATTCTTGATTGATAAGGTATTGGAGGAGAGAGCTGTTTTCTGAGTCATATAGTTTTATTACTTCATTGACAGAACAGTCTACCTTGGATACTTGTCCGAATGGCAAGTTGGATTCTAAATCAATTCCTCCTGCCATCGATTGCTCAGAGTGGCAGGATGTGCAATTGTTACTTTGGAAGATTTCTACTATTTCATTTTGAAGAGGAATGCAATATTCTGGAGCTCCAAAATTAATCCAGGACTCTAAGGTTTTAAGGTCATCATTTGGGAGTGCGTGAATGGATTGATATTTGTTCGGAATGCATTGATTACTTACTTGCATTATTTGGATTAATCCACTACCACCTGCATCTCCTGGTGTTACTATGTTAGAAATACAAGAATTACTCGAAATAAAAGATTGGAAGTCTTCAAAATGCCAATTCAAATTTGATGATTGATGGCAGGATTGGCAATTGTTGTTGATTAGAATTTGTCGAATATCACTAAAGTTAAAATGAGAATAAATTTCATTCGAACATGATTGTCCTTTAATTAGATTTAAAGGAAGTATTAGTATAGTGATATATGTAATTTTAGAAAGCAATCTTCTTTTGTTTGCCAATTGATTCAAAATTACATTCTTTTTACGAGTTGACCAATGGTTGAATAGTATAATATCTTGCATTGTTGGTTAATAGCAGTTAATGTCATACGTGAATTGGAACAAAAGATAGTGGGTTTAAGGATTGGTTGGTTAACTATAATTTACACATAAGAATGATTTTTGTTTTTAATTGGTTTTGTTGTTTGTTATTGTGGTGAAAATTATGTGTAATTTTGGGATCACTGGCATCTTTTTTGCACTTAAATATTTATGAAAGTAATGTGATGTTTACTTGAATGTAAAATTTTTAAATAACTATGGTAATTAGCGATAGATATTATGGAATTTTAACACCTAAGCATGATAATAATGTTATTTTTGTGAAGTCGTTTTTCGGCTTATTAATTACTCATTGTACCTTATAAATTATCTTATTCAAATACAGTCTATTCTGATGGTTTAAATGGAATTGTTAGAATGGTTTTACCTCAAAAGAATAAGGACCAATTGAGTTTTTAAATGAATAGAATATTTTGTGGCATTATGAGTGGATTAGTTTGATAAATCAGTCTTTATAAAGACTATTATTTAAAACAGAATTCCATGGTAATGAAACTAACAAAGGCATTTTTTTGTGCCTTATTGTTTTGCTCTTCTCTGTCATTGTTCGGTCAATCGACGTTCAATATGTCTTACCCTCAAATGAACGCTGGTTCTCAAGGTGGTAATATTACATTCAATTTAACAGGTTTGCCTACCTGTATTACTTCTGATTTGGAAATGGAAGTGTGTTTTCAAGGTGACCTTGATGGGAATACATCATCATGCCCAGCGGGTTCAGTCCCTGTAGATGAACATGTTGATATTTTCTATGATGGTATTGATACTGGTGTAGATGGTGGTAATACAGATTTGGATCCTGCATTATGTAGTAGCACTGTAGCTGAAGCTTGTAATTTTGAATCTTGTGTTGACGTCGTGATTTCGTGTAATGATGCAAGTGCGGCTCTAGCAGATGGAAATTTGGACGTTTTATTTGATCCTACTAATCAAGTTAATTGTTGTTGTAATTTTAGGGCAAGAATTGCCAGTTTAGTTTATACATATGATTCTCCAATGACCTTGAATCCATCAGGACCTTTTTGTGCGAATGATGGGATACAGGTTGTTTCTGCGACAGTATTATGCGGATATGAGGGCTCTTTTTCTGGACCAGGTATTGTAATGGACTTGATAAATAATGAAGCTCAATTTGATCCTGCTGTAGCGGGGGAAGGAATTCATACCATTACTTTTGATAATCCATGTAACATGGATCCTCAGTCGCAAACAATGATGATAGAAGTATTACCTCAACCTAATTCTCTAGACATCGAAATTGGAATTAATAATGTAGTGTGCAATAATTCTGATCAGACGGGAATTCCGTTAATAGGCTCTTCTATACCTACAGATCCAAATAATGTAGATTGGTTTGGGCCTGGAGGTAATGCTGTTCATGTTACTGATGATGGATTAACAGCAACATTTGCTACAGATGGTTTAGCACCTGGTATATATACGATTTGTGCCGATGTCCAAGATGATGGAGGGTGTCATGATCCAGTTACAGTATGTGAGGAATTTCAGGTAGTTCAAGAACTAACTCCTCCAAGTCCAGTGGAGATTTTTATCGAGTGCCAAAGTAACCCATCGGGTTCGGTGTCACTGTCTCAACTTTTTCCTGGAATACCCAATGATGTTTTATTAACAGCTACTTTTACTCCAAATACCAATATTGTTGGCGGTGCATTTGTTTATTCAGATGTAGGTTGTTTTGAGATTAATATGATGTTGGATACTGGTGACCCATGTAATCAAATGATTGATGTGACGTCTCGTGTATTTATAACAGAAGATCCTATTCCTTCATTTACCATGACGAGTCATTCGTGCTATAGTGCAGGATCTCCGACAAATAGTATTATACCAACGGTAACAAGCCCTACATATTCAAGTACGGTTAGTAGATCATGGTCTATGTCTGGTGATGACATCACTGGAGGAACCTTTGATGTGAGCGATGGATCTTTTGATGTGTCTTCAACAGGTACTATGAATGTAACTTTGACTGAAACATTGACAACAACATCGGGTAGTTGCACAGGGAGCAATACATGTGTTAATTCGTATACGCAAACAATAGTTGTAGAAGATGGTACATCATTGGATCCTTCATTTACCGCTTCTTCAAGTGTAATATGTGAAAGTGGGACTGTAGATTTAACCGCTACCGTTGCTGGTGGACAGTTTACTGGCAATGGTATTGACCCTGCCAATGATGGGACGGATAATGGAGGCGATGGAACGGCTCAATTTTCGAATTCAACTCCTGGGATTTACCAAGTAGATTATACATTAAATACTGCAGGAGGCTGCTCAAATGTATTTAGCATCAATATTGAAGTACTGAATGTGACGGATGCTTCAATGTCTGATATTGAAATTTGTTTGGATGAAAACCCATACATTGATTTGGGGATTTTGTTGACATCAGGTACTACCAATGGTGGTACTTTTAGTATAGTATCTAGTGATGTCGCAGGAGCAATTGTTGGTGATATTCTGAATTATCAAGGATCTGGAATGTTCACGATTCAGTATGAAGTTGGTAATTCAATGTCATGTGTTGGAGGATGTACGAATGCCTCTGGTGACGATTGCTATGCTTTGGAAACGGCGATTCTAACCATTGGTGATCCTTGTAATGAATCGTCTAATAGCTCAGAAGATTGTATCGTACATCAAGAATTATTTGATAATTCACAAGTTTACATTGCTGGTAACTGTACAGGTGCTGCAGTAACAACGTGCGCAACTTATAACTCTATGCCGGCTCCTTCGGAATTCATTCTTGCAGGAACACCTGCAGAAGTTGGAGCAAATAGCGATTTTAGTGAAATGGATGGTTCTGATGATTATGTCGAAGTGGATAATGGGCAGATGAGTTTTAATAGTATAAATAGTGTTGCTTGTTTTGAATCTTCCAGTATAGATATTTCGACTTATCCTATGGGTGTGGACTGGAGTATTGATTTATTACAAACCAGTGGAACACTTGAAGCTGATGATTATATCGCTGTATACCAAATTGTAGATGGAGGTATGCCTACTTTAGTTCAGCAGATAAATAATGATTTTTCGGGGACTCAAACGGTTGGTAATAATAATATTACAGGTTCTTCATTGCAAATACAAGTTTGTATGAAAAATGGCGATACCTCTGGTTCTGATGCTGGTCCGGTGGAAGAATACAGTATAGATAATTTTATAGTGGCTGGACCTCCTTCGGCTGATATCAATGATTTGGAATTGGCTTGTGATATTTCCCCTACGGGTACATTAGATTTATCTGCTTTGTTCGACACCGAAACAAGTTCTGGTGGAGTATTTTCATTTACCTTAGATGGTGTCAATTCTATAGGTAATACTCTGAATGGAAATGTGATTAGTAACAATGTTCTTGTTTATGATGGACCAGCTTGTTTAAGGGTTTTATATGAGGTCGATTGTGCAGGTGCGTCAGCTATGGATGATGCCTATATTCTAATTCGAGAACAGCCTCAACCGAATTATTTAATTCAACAAAGTGTTTGCTGGTCTGATGGAGATGATCCTTTAACACAAGTTTATACACCTCAAATCAACAGCCCTGTTTATGCTTCAATGGTAAGTCGGACATGGTCTGTTTCTGGTCCGGCATCTATTTTAAATTCAACTACTGGACAAATACAGATTACTGGAGCTGGAACGGTACAACTTACTCTAATGGAGGAGATTGATTATGCTGCCTGTGGATCTTTTGCAGCTGGATCATGTAGTGAGTCGTATACTCTTGTAATTGATGCTCAAGACGGTACTTCACAAGATGCATCTTTTACTGCTACTCCAAATCCTGTATGTGTTAATACTATCGTTAATTTAACTCCGGCGACTAATGGTGGTGTGTTTACAGGAATTGGTGTTACCGATAATGGACTTGGTACAGGTGGATCATTTTCTCAAAGCAATGCAGGAACATATCAAGTTGATTATACTCTGAATACCCCAAATGGTTGTACAAATGTATATAGTCAAAATATAGTTGTAAATGAGGATGTTGAACCACCATTTTGGGGAAGCGATGCGTCGGTTTGTCTGTGTCAAGGTGGCGCAATCGATTTAAATGGATTTTTATTAAACAATGCTCCAATTACTGGAACGTTTACAAGACAAAGCGGAAGTGTCGCTTCAATAATTTCCAATACTTCACAAGTCAATTATTTAGGTGGATGTGGAGATGTAACTTTCCGGTATACAGTTGAAGATTGTGATGGTAATAATGAATTTGATGATATAACTATTACATTCAGGGAATGTGGTAGCGGAAGTTTTGATGTCCCAAGTTCGATGTGTCAAGGAGACTCAGATTATGTTCTTAATGGAAGTAATGTGTCCTTAGTCGGTTGTGGAGATTACAATGTTACGTTCTCTGTTGTGTCTGGTCCAGATGGTAATCAATTACTGGGAGGAAGTGCTGTTACTTCTACGATCTCTGGATTTACAATGGCAACTATTGATCCCACAGTAACATCAGGAGACTATATTATTGAGATGAGGATTAGCGATGCAAATGGAATCTGTAGTGATTTTGTTGAATTGGAAACAGTTAGGGTTCATAAAGAATCTGGATTGCCGCTATCAATAAATATGGTCGCAGATCAATGTGAATCTGCGGTTTTCCCAATAAGTTTAACCCTTCAATCTACAAATGATAGAGCTGGTGATGCCCTGACTTCTGCTGAAGTGAATTGGTATGGTGATGGTGTAAACAATGCTGCTGGAATTGTAGGTTCGTTTAATCCGCCAGATACTGATGGTGATGGAATGCCTGGGCCTGGGAATTTCTTGGTATGTGTAGATGTTGGTGAGGCTGGTTGTGTTGAAACCGTTTGTGAAAATATACATGTTGAAGATCAACCCAATATTCCTTCGCCTCAAGATGTTGATCTGACTTGTTATCAAGCTCTACCGTTGAATATATCATTGAGTGATGTATTTTCTGCTTCAGATCTTGGGGGAACCTATTCAATAGGAGCAGGGTCTGATCCAGGGGCAACAATAACAAACGGACTTTTAACCCTAAATGCGAATGGATGTTTCGAGGTTTGTTATCAAATCAATAATTCAACTTGCGGAAATGTTGGACCTGTTTGTGCAAATGTTAATGTAGCTGTAACAGATGAAGTTGAGTTTGATGTACCACAGTCTGTCTGTTGGGATGGAGTAGCTGGATCTTTAACAGTTACACCTAATGTTTCTTTAAATACATCTGTATCAAGAGTTTGGTCTATAGGTACAGAGGGGACGACTACTACAACAACGATTAATGCAGGAACTGGGGAATTAACCATCAACGATGTTGGAGTAGTACAAATTTGTTTGACTGAGGAGTCAAGTTATAATGCATGTGGTTCTTTAGTTGCAGGATCATGTACGACAACTTATTGTGAGTTCATTGAAATATTTAATTCCACTAATGTAGATCCATCTTGGAGTTCGTTTGGCCCGTTTTGTCCATCAGTAAATATGGATACCGATTTAGATGCCTTAGTTACAGGTGATATCAATGGTGTTTTCAGTGGGAATGGGGTAAGTGTTGATGGTGCACACCCTAATTATGTTTTCAACCCTTCAACTGCTGGAGTTGGTATACATACAATTTGTTATACTATAAATAATGGTGCTGGGTGTACAGCCACCGATTGTAAAAACATAGAAGTCCTTGATAGTGAAAATCCACAGATCATTTGTCCAACAGATGTAACTGTTGAATGTGGAGATCCAAATTTGGCTATGTCCTTAAATACTTTCCTAAACGGTGGAAGTTCAACGGATAATTGTGATGCATCTCCAATACTTAATACAGAGTTATTTGGAACGCTAGAACAATGTGGAAATTCTGAAACAAGGATTTATAATTTCATCGCTACGGATGCTTCTGGCAATTCATCAAATTGCTATGCAAATTTCGTAATTGAAGATACTACAAATCCAATAGTTACTTCATCACCAACTAATCTTACAATTGAATGCGATGGTGAAGGAAACTTTGGTCAAATTCAGAGTTGGTTAAATAATAATGGAAATGCTGTAGCTTCGGATAACTGTGGCTCTGTTAGTTGGAGTAATAACTATTCGGGAATATCCAATCTTTGTGGGTTTACGGGCGTAGCCATAGTAGAGTTTACGGTAAGTGATGAATGTGGCAATACTGCGACAACTTCAGCTACTGTTACAATTGAAGATACAAGTAATCCATCTATTGTGTTACCTAGTGATATTACCCTAGAGTGCAATGCTTCGGATAATGATGCAATAATCGAATCTTGGTTGGAGGCATATAGTGCAAGTGATGTATGTTCTACAGTAACGGTTACGAACGATTACGGTAGTGCGGTACAGACAGACGGTTGTGGTTTGAGTGGAGTTACGACGGTAGTATTTACGGTAAGTGATGCCTGTGGGAATACGAGTACTGGCAGTCGAACGATAACGATAGAAGATAGTACATCTCCGGAGATTGTAGTAGAGGCGAGTGATTTGGTATTGGAGTGTGGTGCGATGAATGGCGGAGCGATCAGTGCATGGGAGTTGAGTCAAGGCGGAGCGATGGCTAGTGATGGTTGTAGCGATATGGCTTTGACGTGGAGTATGAGCAGCAGTAGTGTGATGGGCTGTGGGAGCAGTAGTGTTACGACGTATGTATTTACGGTAGAGGACAACTGTGGGAATACCTCGACGACGAGTGCGTCGGTGATCATAGAAGATAGTACGTCGCCGGTGTTGGTTGTACCGATGGAGCAGACAGAAGAGTGTGGTAATATCCAGGTAGACCTACCGACGTGGTTGGGGAGTGCTAGTGGTAGTGATGCATGTGGGAGTGTGAGTATAACGAGTACGTTATGGAATACGATAGAAGGTTGTGGAGAGACAAGAGAGGAGGTATACCTGTTTGTAGCGACGGATGCCTGTGGGAATACGAGTAGTGGATTATCGAGTTATATACTAGAAGATACGGAGACACCGATGTTGGTAGTACCGACGGATTTGACGTTGGAGTGTGGAGATATGAACAACGATCAGTTGGTGTTGAGTTGGTTAAATAGTGCTATTGGGAGTGATGTATATGCATGCGGATCGTTGGCGATTAGTCATAACTATCCTGGGAGTTTACCAAGTGTGAGTTGTGATTTGAGTAGTGGTGTAAGTGTGACGTGGACTATAAGCGATGGCTGTGGGAATAGTTCTATGGGAAGTTCAACGATCTATATGGATGATAGTGCATCACCAGTATTTGTGAACTGTCCAAGTGATATGAGTGTAAATGTAGACATCGACAATTGTAGCAGTCAGGTGATCTACAGTGTACCAGTAGTAGAAGACGGATGTAGTGGTAATGGGTTGACCCCGATGTTGATGAGTGGTATAGCAAGTGGGCAGGAGTTTCCATTAGGGTTGACGCAGATCACGTATGAGGTAAGCGATGGCTGTGGTAACACGGCGAGTTGCAGTTTTGGGATAACGGTATTGGATAGCGATACACCGAGTGTGAGTTGTCCGAGTACGACAGTGGAGAGTTGTGTAGATGGAGGGACGTGTATGTGGACGAGTGATGGGAGTGTAGATGCGAACTATGGAGACAACTGTACGGGTCAGATGTTGAGTCATGAGATCAGTGGAAGTACAGTGGTGATGAATGGCATGGGCTTGGTATCAGGTACGGTATTGAACTTAGGGATCAATGTGATTACGTATGAGGTAGAAGATGGAAGTGGGAATACCTCAAGTTGTAGTTTCCAGGTATTGGTAAAAGACTGTGAGTCACCGACATTGACGTGTAGCGATATGTTGGATGTATCGTGTGGGATGGAAGACATAGCGGGATGGCAGAGTACGATAGAATCAACGATAGGAGACAACTGTAGTATGTCAGGAGATATGACATTTAGCAGTCAATTGATTACGGATTTTAGCAGTTGTGGCGGTACGATCGAACAGGTTTATGAGTTTGTAGTTACGGATGAGGCAGGGAATAGCAGCAGTTGTTATGGACGCTATGAGAGTGATGATAATGTATCGCCGGTAATAGGGACGATGGCATCAGACTTGACATTGGAGTGTAATGGAGGGAATCAGAGCAGTGCATTGATAGGTTGGTTGAACAATAATGGAGGAGCTTCGGCAAGTGATGTATGTAGCAGTCCGTTGAGTTGGAGTCACGATTACACAGGCGATTTGGTAGGGAGCTGTGGGACGAATGGCAGTGTGACGGTAGTCTTTACGGTAAGTGATGGATGTGGGAATACCTCGACGACGAGCGGAGAATTTACGATAGAGGATACGACGTCTCCGGTATTGCGTTTACCGAGTAATATAGTATTGGAGTGTGGAGGAATGGACAATGAAGCGATAATAGCCTCGTGGTTGAGCAGTGCAGAAGGAGAAGACAGTTGTGAGGGGTTAGTAGGAGTTACGAACGATTACGGTAGTGCGATGCAGACAGACGGTTGTGGTTTGAGTGGAGTTACGACGGTAGTCTTTACGGTAAGTGATGCCTGTGGGAATACGAGTACTGGCAGTCGAACGATAACGATAGAAGATAGGACATCCCCAGAGATTGTGGTAGAGGCGAGTGATTTGGTATTGGAGTGTGGTGCGATGAATGGCGGAGCGATCAGTGCATGGGAGTTGAGTCAAGGCGGAGCGATGGCGAGTGATGATTGTAGCGATATGGCTTTGACGTGGAGTATGAGCAGCAGTAGTGTGATGGGCTGTGGTAGCAGTAGTGTTACGACGTATGTATTTACGGTAGAGGACAACTGTGGGAATACCTCGACGACGAGTGCGTCGGTGATCATAGAAGATAGTACGTCGCCGGTGTTGGTTGTACCGATGGAGCAGACAGAAGAGTGTGGTAATATCCAGGTAGACCTACCGACGTGGTTGGGGAGTGCTAGTGGTAGTGATGCATGTGGGAGTGTGAGTATAACGAGTACGTTATGGAATACGATAGAAGGTTGTGGAGAGACAAGAGAGGAGGTATACCTGTTTGTAGCGACGGATGCCTGTGGGAATACGAGTAGTGGATTATCGAGTTATATACTAGAAGATACGGAGACACCGATGTTGGTAGTACCGACGGATTTGACGTTGGAGTGTGGAGATATGAACAACGATCAGTTGGTGTTGAGTTGGTTAAATAGTGCTATTGGGAGTGATGTATATGCATGCGGATCGTTGGCGATTAGTCATAACTATCCGGGGAGTTTACCAAGTGTGAGTTGTGATTTGAGTAGTGGTGTAAGTGTGACGTGGACTATAAGCGATGGCTGTGGGAATAGTTCTATGGGGAGTTCAACGATCTATATGGATGATAGTGCATCACCTGTATTTGTGAACTGTCCAAGTGATATGAGTGTAAATGTAGACATCGACAATTGTAGCAGTCAGGTAATCTACAGTGTACCGGTAGTAGAAGACGGATGTAGTGGTAATGGGTTGACCCCGATGTTGACTGAGTGGTATAGCAAGTGGACAGGAGTTTCCATTAGGGTTGACGCAGATCACGTATGAGGTAAGCGATGGCTGTGGTAACACGGCGAGTTGCAGTTTTGGGATAACGGTATTGGATAGCGATACACCGAGTGTGAGTTGTCCGAGTACGACAGTGGAGAGTTGTGTAGATGGAGGGACGTGTATGTGGACGAGTGATGGGAGTGTAGATGCGAACTATGGAGACAACTGTACGGGTCAGATGTTGAGTCATGAGATCAGTGGAAGTACAGTGGTGATGAATGGCATGGGCTTGGTATCAGGTACGGTATTGAACTTAGGGATCAATGTGATTACGTATGAGGTAGAAGATGGAAGTGGGAATACCTCAAGTTGTAGTTTCCAGGTATTGGTAAAAGACTGTGAGTCACCGACATTGACGTGTAGCGATATGTTGGATGTATCGTGTGGGATGGAAGACATAGCGGGATGGCAGAGTACGATAGAATCAACGATAGGAGACAACTGTAGTATGTCAGGAGATATGACATTTAGCAGTCAATTGATTACGGATTTTAGCAGTTGTGGCGGTACGATCGAACAGGTTTATGAGTTTGTAGTTACGGATGAGGCAGGGAATAGCAGCAGTTGTTATGGACGCTATGAGAGTGATGATAATGTATCGCCGGTAATAGGGACGATGGCATCAGACTTGACATTGGAGTGTAATGGAGGGAATCAGAGCAGTGCATTGATAGGTTGGTTGAACAATAATGGAGGAGCTTCGGCAAGTGATGTATGTAGCAGTCCGTTGAGTTGGAGTCACGATTACACAGGCGATTTGGTAGGGAGCTGTGGGACGAATGGCAGTGTGACGGTAGTCTTTACGGTAAGTGATGGATGTGGGAATACCTCGACGACGAGCGGAGAATTTACGATAGAGGATACGACGTCTCCGGTATTGCGTTTACCGAGTAATATAGTATTGGAGTGTGGAGGAATGGACAATGAAGCGATAATAGCCTCGTGGTTGAGCAGTGCAGAAGGAGAAGACAGTTGTGAGGGGTTAGTAGGAGTTACGAACGATTACGGTAGTGCGATGCAGACAGACGGTTGTGGTTTGAGTGGAGTTACGACGGTAGTCTTTACGGTAAGTGATGCCTGTGGGAATACGAGTACTGGCAGTCGAACGATAACGATAGAAGATAGGACATCCCCAGAGATTGTGGTAGAGGCGAGTGATTTGGTATTGGAGTGTGGTGCGATGAATGGCGGAGCGATCAGTGCATGGGAGTTGAGTCAAGGCGGAGCGATGGCGAGTGATGATTGTAGCGATATGGCTTTGACGTGGAGTATGAGCAGCAGTAGTGTGATGGGCTGTGGTAGCAGTAGTGTTACGACGTATGTATTTACGGTAGAGGACAACTGTGGGAATACCTCGACGACGAGTGCGTCGGTGATCATAGAAGATAGTACGTCGCCTCTGTTGGTTGTACCGATGGAGCAGACAGAAGAGTGTGGTAATATCCAGGTAGACCTACCGACGTGGTTGGGGAGTGCTAGTGGTAGTGATGCATGTGGGAGTGTGAGTATAACGAGTACGTTATGGAATACGATAGAAGGTTGTGGAGAGACAAGAGAGGAGGTATACCTGTTTGTAGCGACGGATGCCTGTGGGAATACGAGTAGTGGATTATCGAGTTATATACTAGAAGATACGGAGACACCGATGTTGGTAGTACCGACGGATTTGACGTTGGAGTGTGGAGATATGAACAACGATCAGTT
Organism: Saprospiraceae bacterium; assembly: GCA_965230345.1. Classification (GTDB taxonomy): domain Bacteria; phylum Bacteroidota; class Bacteroidia; order Chitinophagales; family Saprospiraceae; genus JADKBO01. The sequence goes on along the minus strand of CBDDKR010000002.1, from coordinate 128,535 downwards.
GGTGTTGAGTTGGTTAAATAGTGCTATTGGGAGTGATGTATATGCATGCGGATCGTTGGCGATTAGTCATAACTATCCGGGGAGTTTACCAAGTGTGAGTTGTGATTTGAGTAGTGGTGTAAGTGTGACGTGGACTATAAGCGATGGCTGTGGGAATAGTTCTATGGGGAGTTCAACGATCTATATGGATGATAGTGCATCACCAGTATTTGTGAACTGTCCAAGTGATATGAGTGTAAATGTAGACATCGACAATTGTAGTAGTCAGGTAATCTACAGTGTACCGGTAGTAGAAGACGGATGTAGTGGTAATGGGTTGACCCCGATGTTGACTGGTGGTATAGCAAGTGGACAGGAGTTTCCATTAGGGTTGACGCAGATCACGTATGAGGTAAGCGATGGCTGTGGTAACACGGCGAGTTGTAGTTTTGGGATAACGGTATTGGATAGCGATACACCGAGTGTGAGTTGTCCGAGTACGACAGTGGAGAGTTGTGTAGATGGAGGGACGTGTATGTGGACGAGTGATGGGAGTGTAGATGCGAACTATGGAGACAATTGTACGGGTCAGACGTTGAGTCATGAGATCAGTGGAAGTACGGTGGTGATGAATGGCATGGGCTTGGTATCAGGTACGGTATTGAACTTAGGGATCAATGTGATTACGTATGAGGTAGAAGATGGAAGTGGGAATACCTCAAGTTGTAGTTTCCAGGTATTGGTAAAAGACTGTGAGTCACCGACATTGACGTGTAGCGATATGTTGGATGTATCGTGTGGGATGGAAGACATAGCGGGATGGCAGAGTACGATAGAATCAACGATAGGAGACAACTGTAGCATGTCGGGAGATATGACATTTAGCAGTCAATTGATTACGGATTTTAGCAGTTGTGGCGGTACGATCGAACAGGTTTATGAGTTTGTAGTTACGGATGAGGCAGGGAATAGCAGCAGTTGTTATGGACGCTATGAGAGTGATGATAATGTATCACCAGTAATAGGGACGATGGCATCAGACTTGACATTGGAATGTAATGGAGGGAATCAGAGCAGTGCATTGATAGGTTGGTTGAACAATAATGGAGGAGCTTCGGCAAGTGATGTATGTAGCAGTCCTTTGAGTTGGAGTCACGATTACACAGGCGATTTGGTAGGGAGTTGTGGGACGAATGGCAGTGTGACGGTAGTCTTTACGGTAAGTGATGGGTGTGGGAATACCTCGACGACGAGCGGAGAATTTACGATAGAGGATACGACGTCTCCGGTATTGCGTTTACCGAGTAATATAGTATTGGAGTGTGGAGGAATGGACAATGAAGCGATAATAGCCTCGTGGTTGAGCAGTGCAGAAGGAGAAGACAGTTGTGAGGGGCTAGTAGGAGTTACGAACGATTACGGTAGTGCGGTACAGACAGACGGTTGTGGTTTGAGTGGAGTTACGACGGTAGTATTTACGGTAAGTGATGCCTGTGGCAATACGAGTACTGGCAGTCGAACGATAACGATAGAAGATAGTACATCTCCGGAGATTGTAGTAGAGGCGAGTGATTTGGTATTGGAGTGTGGCGATCCAGACAATCAAGATCTAATTGATACGTGGTTAATGGATAATGGTAATGCCTCTGCAACAGATGGCTGTAGTGACGAGCCATTAGTTTGGTCATATATTGAAGGAGGAATGATATTTAGCTGTGGAATGGCGGGTGAGGTATCCTACACCTTCACGGTAGAGGATAATTGTGGAAACATTTCTAATACAATAGGAAAATTAATTTTCATTGATTCTACTCCTCCATCAATTACGACTTTGGCTTCTGATATGACCGTTGAATGTGATGGTACTGGTAATAATTCTGAATTCTTAGATTGGATCAATACAAGTGGAGGAGCTATTGCGACTGATGATTGTTCGAATAATTTAGTTTGGAGTTACAATTTATTAAATGAAGTAGATTCATGTCATACAACAGGAAGTAGAGCATTTGAATTCCAAGTTACTGATGAATGTGGAAATAGTGCTGTTGATACTGCGTTATTTATAATTGTGGATACAGCAGCTCCAATGATTCTCCAAGAGGCAAATGATATTACTGTAATTTGTGATGGGAATGGAAATTCTAATCAAATATTGTCTTGGTTGAACAGTAATGGAGGAGCAACAGTATTGGATGATTGTTCATCAGTAACATGGAGTAATGACTATGGTCAAACAACTCCTGGAGCATGTAATGGAACTGGTGAAATAGAGGTCGTTTTCACAGCGACTGATGGCTGTGGGAATAGCAGCACAACGAGTGCGACGATGTCGATAATAGATACGAATGATCCAGTATGGACGATCGATCCTACAGATTTGACTTTAGAGTGTACGGAAGATTCAGATCCAATGGATGCGATCATGTCCTGGTTGGATGCATCAGGAAATGGAGATGCCTTTGATAGTTGTAGTGTGATAGTATATAGTCACGACTTTGTGAGCTTAATGAATGGTTGTGGTGGCAACAGTACAACAGGAGAAGCGACGGTAGTGTTTACAGCGACGGATGCCTGTGGGAACACATCGACGCGTTCAGCTATGGTATTGGTAGAAGATACGACGTCACCAGAGATATTGGTACCGGCCCAGGATACGGTAGTAGAATGTAATGGAAGTGGTAATGTATCGGATTTAAACAATTGGTTATTAAATCAAGGAGGTTCGATGTCATCGGATGCATGTGGAGATATCGTATGGCAATTACGAACATTGCTAAACACAATAGATGGTTGTGGTGGAACAGTAGAATATATATACAGTTTCCGCTCAGAAGATTTATGTGGAAATGAGAGTTCAACGACCATTGCAAGTTTCATAATAGAAGATACGACGTCACCAATATTAACGATGACAGCATCAGATCTTACCGTACAATGTGATGGTACAGGAAATGGAGTAGATCTAGCAATGTGGTTGAATACTAATGGGGGAGCAGTAGCCACTGAAAATTGTAGTGGACTAACATGGAGTTATGATTTAATCGAGGAAAGCGATGCATGTACCCTTACAGGAAATGGAACGTATGTATTTACAGCAACAGATGAATGTGGAAATTCAGTTACGTCTGAAGCAACATTTACAGTAATAGACGATGAAGATCCACAGATTACAGTAGAAGCGATGGACATAACGGTGCACTGTGATGGATCTAATAATACAGCAGAATTACTATCATGGTTAAACAATAATGGAGGTGCTTCAGCAACAGATAATTGTGATCAAATAGTGTGGAGTAATGACTACGGGACAGTAGATGCAGGAGCTTGTGAAGGAGATGGTATGGTAACAGTCGTTTTCACAGCGACTGACGGCTGTGGGAATAGCAGTACAACGAGTGCGACGATGTCGATAGTAGATACGAATGATCCAGTATGGACGATCGATCCTACAGATTTGACTTTAGCGTGTACGGAAGATTCAGATCCAATGGATGCGATCATGTCCTGGTTGGATGCATCAGGAAATGGAGATGCCTTTGATAGTTGTAGTGTGATTGTGTATAGTCACGACTTTGTGAGCTTAATGAATGGTTGTGGTGGCAACAGCACAACAGGAGAAGCGACGGTAGTGTTTACAGCAACGGATGCCTGTGGGAACACATCGACGCGTTCAGCTATGGTATTGGTAGAAGATACGACGTCGCCAGAGATATTGGTACCTGCCCAGGATACGGTAGTAGAATGTAATGGAAGTGGTAATGTATCGGATTTAAACAATTGGTTATTAAATCAAGGAGGTTCGATGTCATCGGATGCATGTGGAGATATCGTATGGCAATTACCAACATTGCTAAACACAATAGATGGTTGTGGTGGAACAGTAGAATATATATACAGTTTCCGCTCAGAAGATTTATGTGGAAATGAGAGTTCAGCGACCATTGCAAGTTTCATAATAGAAGATACGACGTCACCAATATTAACGATGACAGCATCAGATCTTACCGTACAATGTGATGGTACAGGAAATGGATTAGATCTAGCAATGTGGTTGAATACTAATGGGGGAGCAGTAGCCACTGAAAATTGTAGTGGACTAACATGGAGTTATGATTTAATCGAGGAAAGCGATGCATGTACCCTTACAGGAAATGGAACGTATGTATTTACAGCAACAGATGCATGTGGAAATTCGGTTACGTCTGAAGCAACATTTACAGTAATAGACAATGAAGGTCCACAGATTACAGTAGAAGCGATGGACATAACGGTGCACTGTGATGGATCTAATAATACAGCAGAATTACTATCATGGTTAAACAATAATGGAGGTGCTTCAGCAACCGATAATTGTGATCAAATAGTGTGGAGTAATGACTACGGGACGGTAGATGCAGGAGCTTGTGAGGGAGATGGTATGGTAACAGTTGTTTTCACAGCGACTGACGGCTGTGGGAATAGCAGTACAACGAGTGCGACGATGTCGATAGTAGATACGAATGATCCGGTATGGACGATCGATCCTACAGATTTGACTTTAGAGTGTACGGAAGATTCAGATCCAATGGATGCGATCATGTCCTGGTTGGATGCATCAGGAAATGGAGATGCCTTTGATAGTTGTAGTGTGATTGTGTATAGTCACAACTTTGTGAGCTTAATGAATGGTTGTGGTGGCAACAGCACAACAGGAGAAGCGACGGTAGTGTTTACAGCAACAGATGCCTGTGGGAACACATCGACGCGTTCAGCTATGGTATTGGTAGAAGATACGACGTCGCCAGAGATATTGGTACCTGCCCAGGATACGGTAGTAGAATGTAATGGAAGTGGTAATGTATCGGATTTAAACAATTGGTTATTAAATCAAGGAGGTTCGATGTCATCGGATGCATGTGGAGATATCGTATGGCAATTACCAACATTGCTAAACACAATAGATGGTTGTGGTGGAACAGTAGAATATATATACAGTTTCCGTTCAGAAGATTTATGTGGAAATGAGAGTTCAGCGACCATTGCAAGTTTCATAATAGAAGATACGACCAGTCCAGTTATAGACCCAACAGCAGTAAATCTTACCGTTGAATGTGATGGTATAGGAAATGACAATGACAGGGAGATATGGTTGGTTAATGTAGCAAATGCAGGAGCTGTAGACTTATGTTCTAACACATTAAGATGGGAATACGACTTGATTTCACACGAAGATAGTTGTGGAATAACTGGGATTTATGAATATAGATTCACAGTTGAAGATGAATGTGGAAATACCTCTCAAACCATTGGAGTATTTAAAATTGAAGATACTACTCCTCCAATGATAACTGGAGGAGCAGACTATAGTGGTGAGTGTGATCAAAGTAATGCGAACAATGATGCAGAGTTACTTTCGTGGTTAAACAATAATGGAGGTGCTTCAGTTGAAGAATTGTGTGGAAATGTATTTTGGACTAATAATTTTGATGACAATAACTGGATAGATGGTTGCAATGACAGCAGAAGTATTGATGTTACATTTACGGCAAGTGATGAATGTGGAAACGAAAGTAGTATAACTCTTAACTTTAGTACTGGTGATAATACTGCTCCAGAATTTATAAACTGTCCTAGACCGCCAGTTGTAGTTGATGCTCCGCAAGATTGGTGTAGCTCATTTGTTAATTTCTCAACACCTATTGCAACAGATAATTGTGGTGATCCTATTGTTACTCAAACAGATACCACAGGCTTGATCTCTGGTGATTTGTTCCCTGTTGGGTTAACTATACTAGAATTTACGGCTACAGATTCTTGTGACAACGAAACAATATGTGAAGTAAAAGTAATCGTAAATGATTTTCATTTACCACCGTCGATAGAATGTCCTAATGATACTTTAGTCGTAAATGATTTATCCTCATGTGGTGCAGTTGTTGATGGAATTGCGCCTGAGGTGATTTCAGACAATTGTTTAAATAATGTATCAGTTATTTATGAGGTAAGAGATAGTTTAGGAATAGTATTGGATGAGGGATTAGCAGATGCAAGCGGTACTCTATTTACGATTGGACGAAACATTGTAACCTATAAGGCATTTGACCAAAATATTGTGTTGATTACTGAGGTGATTCAAGATGGAACTCTTTCTGGAATAGAAGTAGGAAATTTTGGGCCAGGATCAATGAATTTAAGCTGTGCTATCTTAGAAAGGGTTACACTGGGAGTTTCTGAAGAATTTGAAATTCCAAATTCAACAATTGTTGGTGTAGGTGAAGTGTATACCCATGACTTCACCATGATACCAAGTGGTCAAGTTGCAACCTATAGATTGAAGTTTTTAGACAGAATAATTGACGAAATAACTATAAATTCTACAGGTCTTAATGGTGAAAATATTATTCGAATTTCTCCTGTAGATACTGATTCTTCCAATGATTTTATTGTAGCTAATCCTTGTAATTTATCTAGTTATGGAGATTGGAATCCTGGATTGGTTTTCTTTGATGATAATGGTTCTAAAACGTCTCTACAGAGTCATGAACCTAATATGGATAGTTGTTCGTTTGAGGTAGAGGTTATTGATATTGAAGCACCATTCTGTGCAGAATACGATACGACCGTTTATGTTGGTATGCCAATGGCTTTAAGTAATGGATCGTGTGTATCTTCTGAAGTAAATATTCCGAGTGGAATTGTTGGAGATATCAATATTTCTAATTTGGAAATGAGCGTATCAAATGCAGGGGCAATATCGGTAACATTAACTAGTCCAAGTGGTACGCAAATTACATTATTCAATAATTTATCGCAATGTAATGGAACCATGGGAATTGATGTCAATTTGGATGATCAAGGAAGTAGTAGTATTGTTCTCGCTTCATGTGATCCTCTTGGAAACGGCAGCACATTTAGACCTGTTGAGAGTTTAAAGAACTTTTATGGTGAGGACGCTCAAGGCATATGGACATTGGAAATTTATGCTAGTGATGTTGTTATAGGCTCTTTAGATAATTGGGAACTAGAAATTTCTTCAGAATCTACTTTTGCTCAACCAGATGTGACAATTTTAAATGATGCTGGACAGTGTGATGCGAACTTTGAATGGACACATCCTGTATTTGGAGATAATTGCTGCATAGGTTCGATGACAGTTACTTACCGAATTACGAATGATATTACAGGAGAATCATCTGAAGAAACGGAAATCGTTCTCACTGAAAGCGGATTTGTAGATCTTGATGGTACGTTAATTAACAAAGTATTTAAGGTAGGTAAAACAGAAGTGATTTATAACTTAATTGACGCTTCAGGAAATGAATCTATTTGTTCTTTTGAAGTAACTGTGATAGATGATGAAATGCCTACATTCCCACAGGGGTGCATGGATATAACCATTCCTTTAGATCCTGGTGAATGTGAAGGTGTTTTGACGACCCTACCACAAACATTGGACAATTGTCAGATTAAAGAACTAACTTTTTGTGATGATCAAGGAGATGTTATAGATGTCTTTGCAATTCCAGTAGGAATAAACACTATAACGGCCAAAGCAGAAGATATTTATGGAAATATTGGTACTTGTACTTTTATAGTTGAAGTAATCGAGCATGTACCTGGATCATCTTCATTGGCTTGTGTAAATGCAATAAATTTATCACTTGGACCTGATTGTATGGCCACTCTTAACGCCAATATGTTATTGGAAGGTGGTGATCATAGATGTTACGATAATTATTGCTTGGAGTGTTTGGATCCATTTGGAAATGTACACCCAATTGTATTTGATTTGACTGACGTTGGACAAGTATTTACTGTAACAGTGAGAGATTGTATGGGAAGTGGTAACGCATGCACAACATTGGTAACGATAGAAGAAAAGCTAATACCAATTATAGAGTGCCCAAGAGATACAGTATTATATTGTAATCAAGATCCTCAAGCAAGAAATAGTGCTGGAGAATTATTAACTGGAGAACTAGAGTTGCTTTCTTGTGAGCCAAATAGTACGATTACATTTAGTGATGAAATATTTGATGGTGGAACATGTGGTGACCCTAGAGCAGAGATTGTAAGGGTTTGGAGAATAATAGATCAATCAGGGAACCAGGAAACTTGTAATCAGCGTATTACCATATTACCATTCGAAACATCTTTGGTTGTATTTCCAGATCCGATTAACTATCAGAATTCCATCTCATGCGCAGAAGTTGATGCAAATCCTGATATTGTATTACCAGAATATACGGGTTACCCAACTCTAAATGGCAGTCCAATAAGTGGAGATCATTACTGCGATATAAACTATGGTTATTGGGATGAAGTATTGCAAGATGCTAATTGTCCTTCAGGATTTGAGATTTTGAGACATTGGACGATTACAAGTGACTGCATCCCAATAGAGGATGGAGTTAATCCAATCAAGAATATTCAAAGAATCAAAGTTGATGACACAACACCTCCGATTGTATATCCAATTGAAGACATTACTGTCAGTACAGATCCATGGAGTTGTACTGCAAAAGTGAAATTACCAGAAATAGTACATGATGACGACTGTAGTGGCTACTCTGTTAAGTGGAATGCATCTTATGGATTGGTACAAGATAGTATGATTTATAACCTATTGAAAGGTGAAACGGTTGTTAACGCACGCATCACAGATGATTGTGGTAACTATGTATTGCGAACATTTAAAATCCATGTTATAGATATGGTGCCTCCTGTGGCCGTAACTAAGCAAGATATTGTTGTTTCGCTTTCGAATGGAGGAAATACAGATGGAAGTGCGAAGTTGTACGTCAATCAATTTGATAATGGTAGTTTTGATAATTGTTCGGACGTATTTATCGAATTAAGACGTGTAGATGCACCTGATTGTGATAACCTAGGAATTAATGACCACAACAACAATAATACGTACGATAATTCAGGGCATGATTTTGATAACCCTAATGATACCGACAATGGCGAATTCATCAAAGTTTGTTGTGAGGACATTACCAATGCCGTTATTGATGTTAATAATGATGGAGAATTAGACCCAGGATACATACAAGTATTTGTACGAGTATGGGATGATGCAAATATGACAGGAATATATGGTGATGAATTAAATGGGATTAGTGACAATTTTAACGAGTCATGGGTTTATGTAAAAGTTGAGAATAAGCTTCCTCCGATCATAACATGTCCTGAAGATGTAACCATATATTGTGATGATGGATTAAAGGTTAGTGATGATTACGGTACTGGATTTGTTTCGGCAGACAGTATTGATTTCAGTTTGACGAATGGGCCGGCAGTTTCATTGGCTTCATGTGGAGATGTTCCAGTAGTGTTCAAAGATATCCTTCAACTCAATTCTTGTGGAGTTGGAACTGTAATAAGACAGTGGCAGGCTACTTCTGGACAAAACACGGTAGTGTGTCAACAGGTGATTACAGTGTTGGGGAGACCTTCAGGGGTAAGTATTATTCCTCCAAGTGATAATGTCATTGCGATTAATGAATGTACCTTAGACGAGAGTCATTTAGATTTAAATAGACCAATAATTGAAGGAGGTGCATGTGATTTGATCGGTGAGAATATCCAAATCGATACCTTCTTATTCGAAGGTGGAGTATGTAAAAAATGGGTTGTTAAATATGAATATCTTAATTGGTGTACCGATGAAAAACTAGGACCCTATTATGCGTATTATGCATTTAATGATGTTACCAAACCAGAGATTGAAAGTTGTACTGATACTATAATGAGTGTAGATGAAAACTGTTCAGGAGTGATGAGCCTAACAAATTCTGCAGAAGATAATGGAGGATGTAGTGATAACGGATGGTTGAAATGGCAAGTATTTATTGACACTTGGGCTGATGGAAGTATCGACTACATTGCTTCTAGTTATGTGCCAAGTTCGTGGACAACATTTAGGTTAGATCCTTCTAATTTAGATTATCCTGGTGCATACTGGATTTATCTTCCACCAACTTCAAATGGTGAAGCAACCAAACAAATTGAAATAGCAGGTCTGGATGGAGCAATGAGTAACCATAAAGTGGAGTGGAATGTGACGGATGGTTGTCATAATGAATCTTCTTGTGAACACTTGGTAATGCTCGTTGATCAGAAAGCACCAACTCCTTATTGTCTGAGTATTTCTACAGGATTGATGGCAGATCCAGATGGCACTGGACCATTAAGTGCAATGTTGGAAATTTGGGCTAAAGATTTTGATAGAGGTTCTTTTGATAATTGTACAAGTGAAGAGAACTTATTCTTTACATTATTCAATGAAAGGGCACAATTTAATGACACGATCATTCGAAGTGGATCGAAAGATTATTTGGTAAATGGTACGGTCGCTCATTACTTTGATGAAACGGGATTCCTTGACTTTGATGGCGATGGGATTAGTTATCCAAAAGCTAAAGATGCCACGGTCTTGAGATATTTGTCAGGTGATATTCAGAAATGGAACCCTGAATTCAATTCTTCTTCTAAGGTTATGGATTGTGACGAGTATTTGGATCAAGGAAACTCAGGGTATCCTGTTCAAATGACCGTTTGGGACGAAAAGGGCAATGCCGATTTCTGTACAAGCTATTTGACCATCTTGGACAATAGTCAATCATGTGATCAAAATGGAAATGGTAGGATGATAGCTGGAAATATTACCACTCCATTGAATCAAAAGGTTGAATTAGCATCGGTTGAATTAGACTCGGATCAACCAGAATACCCGGTTTATAGAGGAACCAATTCAGATGGAAGGTATGAATTTAACTATGTTAGAGAACAAAAGTATTATAAGATAACGCCTCATAAGGATGATGATTATATGAATGGTATTAGTACTCTTGATTTGGTATTGATACAGCGACATATACTTGGATTAGATACGTTAGATTCACCTTACCTTTTGATCGCTGCCGATGTGAATAGTGATGCTAAGATTAGAGCAAGTGATTTAGTAGACCTAAGAAAATTAATTCTTGGTGTTTCCAATTCATTCCCTCTTAATAATAGCTGGAGGTTTGTAGATAAGGATTTTGTGTTTGCCGATGTAATGAACCCTTGGTCTTTCGTAGAAGAAAGAAGGATCAATAACTTACAGAATGATGCAGTAAATGAAGACTTTTATGGAATCAAAATAGGTGATGTTAATAATAGTGTAGTAAGTAGTTTGACCTCTCACAATTCAGAACCACGATCATTTAATACTTGGTCGATTGCAACTGAAGATAGGAAGGTGAAGAGAGGAGAAGTAGTCATTATTCCAGTAAAATCTTTCAATAATGGAAAGTTGTTTGGTTTCCAAGGTGAACTTAAATTGAGTGGACTAGATTATATTTCCACTGGTAGAGGAAAAATAGATGTGAGAAATCGCAACTTCCATAAATTGAGTTCAACAAGCCTTAGATTTAGTTGGCACGAGGCTGAAGGAGTTGAGTTAAATGCTTCAGATGAATTATTCACTCTTAAGTTTGTTGCCAAAAGAGATGGATTGCTTAGTGATATGATTGAATTGAACTCGGAGGAGTTGAATTCAGAAGTCTACATCAATTCATTGGTTGAAGTAAGTGAATTTGGATTTAAGTTCTTGACTGAAGACTTAGGTGAGATCTATGATTTACAACAAAATGAACCGAATCCATTTAAGAATTCTACTCAAGTCAAATTTACTATACCTCATGAAGGGAAGGTCTTATTCACTTTCACAGATGTTCAAGGTAGAGTATTAAAAGTTAAGGAGATAGAAGCAAGTTCTGGTGAAAATGAATTCATGATTACTAAAGAAGAATTAGGAATACTTAAATCTGGACTCATTCTTTACGAGATGAATTTTGAGGATTTCTCAGCTCAGCATAAGATGTTGATTATAGAATAATTAAAAAGGACGAAATCTTATGATTTCGTCCTTTTTTTGTTATTTGATTCGGTTAAATGTTAATCATTTATTGTGTTGAATAGGGTTCAAGTAGATGATTATACTTGATTATTCTAAAAAATACTATTTTTAGGTTTATATAGATGACTGGGTGCATCTAATACTATTCTACTCCAAAAATTTAGAATAGCTTTTCGAATCCATTTTAAAATTTAATAAACCTACTTATTGTATGAGATCAATTTTATCCTGTTTAGCTTTAATGTTAATGCTGCTTCCGACTGTTTCTGCACAGTTTATTGCCACAGATTGGACGGCAAGAGACATCAACGATCAAGAACATAATTTATACGATATTCTTGCCTCCGGTAAAAGTGTAATTATAGATGTATCTGCCACTTGGTGTGGACCATGTTGGTCGTTTCATCAAAAGGGAACACTCCATGATGTAATGGAAAAATATGGACCTGACGGAACTGATGAAATTATGGTCTTCTTTGTAGAAGGAGATATAGCAACGGGAATGGAAGATCTATTAGGGAATACCTCTGGTTCTATTGGGAATTGGATCGAAGGTACGAATTACCCTATATTAGATAATGCTGCAATCTCTAATATGTTGGGGGTGGATGCTTATCCAACTTTGTTTAGAATTTGTCCGGATCGAATCGTAACTGAAATATCTACCGGATGGACAGCAGATCAGATTTATCAGTCTGTTACCTCATGTCCATCCATTAGTTCTGAGCCAAAAGCTGATTTTTATTCAAATCAATCTAGAGGCTGTGAATCCTTAGATGTGGTTTTTAATGATTTGACATGGCCACGTGCGGATGAGTATACTTGGGACTTTGGTGATGGAAATACTTCTTCAGAAATGGAGCCGACTCATACCTATGATTCACCAGGTCAATATGAAGTAAAATTGACCGTAAAAAATGAGTTTGGAACAAATGAAAAAGTGGTAAGTAACTATGTTAAAGTAGGAAATGGTGGATTTGAGGATATTGCAAATGTGGGAGCTGAATCTAAAGATGTCGGATCTGGAAGATACTTTGAAGGAGGTCATCAAGCATTAATTTTTGATGTGAATGAAGATATGATCTTACATACAGTAAAAGTTTATTCTGATAAACCTGATACACGGGTGATTGTATTATCGGATGAGACAGGAAATCTGATTCGTCGGAGAGAAGTTTGGATAGAAGAAGGTGAGCATCGAATTGAAATCAATTTTGATATTCCAAAAGGTAAAAATTATCAATTAGGGTTGCATTCAGATGCCTATATGTGGAGAAATGATGGAGGAGCAACCTACCCATATGAAATTTCTAATCTAGTATCAATCCATTCTAGTACTGCAGGAACAGAACCGTTGAGATATTACTATTATTTTTATGATTGGGAAGTATCTTCAGCTATCTGTTCGGATGATATGGTTAATGTTATTGAAATTGATAACGAATCATTCACAATGTCTCCAAATCCAGCTTCTAATTTATTGAAAATTGAAACCAATATTTCGGAGAAATATGACCTTTCAATCTATAATATGTTGGGAGAATTGGTATTGCGTAAGAATCAAATTAATGGAGAAGATTTGGTGGATGTAAGAGATTTAGAATCAGGAATTCATGTTGTGAAAATATCATCTGAAAACCACAAATACGTATCGTCTATTCTAATAACTTCATCATTGTAAGTATTATAATTTATAGCGAATAGATTAAAATTAAAGGGGATCAATGCTTGCATTGATCCCCTTTGGTAATATCAGAAATTTATATCAGATTCTGGAGCTTCATTGCAAGCCCCATGTCTCCTTTTATTTTAATCTTTCCACCCATGACGGCCATCATTGGATTTAATTCTCCATTTTTTAATTGGACCAGTGTTTCAGCAGAACAAGAAATTACTGTATCAGCTTCATCATCTGCTAAAGAAATGGTGTTTTGATCTCCTGTGCCATCAATTAGGATACTGTTGTCATCGATAACAAATTTTATTTTTGCACCAATTGGGTCAACTGTTTGAGCTTTTTTATTGAATTGTTCAAGAATTTTATCAATCATTGTTTTGGAAATGTTTAGTTAAAAATTTGAGCACTGTTTTCTTCAGTTTGAATGGTCAACATCTCATCATTCATAAGTGTAGTAAAATTAGCGTTTATTTTGGGTAATTCATATTTAAAGAAAAATTTCATGGTTGTAATCTTATTTTCATAGTATTGCTTGTCAAATTCTAAGTTTCCATCATTTAATATATCTTCAGCGCGTGTTGCCATTTTTAGCCATTGATAGGCAATGACTGTTGTACTCGCCATTTCCATAAATTGGTTGGCGTCAGATAAGAATACTTCATACTTTCCACTTAATGCTAATGGTATGAGTTTACTCAATACTTCTTGAATTTTTGTAACTGCTTGAGTTAATTGGACTCCGTACGCCTTGAGTTTTTCATGATGTGAAGATTGCTCTATTACATCATTGATTCTTTTAAGAAGTATTTGCAGTGCTGCTCCATTTTTCATGGTAACTTTTCGTCCCAAAAGGTCTAAGGATTGAATACCTGTTGTTCCTTCATATAAAGACATAATCCGAATATCTCTATAGTATTGTTGTAGTACAAAGTCGGAGCAGAATCCATATCCTCCAAGGATTTGCAGACCGTTGTCAACACTTGTTTTCCCTTTTTCTGAAGGATAAGTTTTTGCTATTGGTGTCAAAAGCTCGAGAAGAAGTCGATTTTCTTTATTTGAGATATCGTCGTCAGAATGTGACATGTCATGACATTTGGAAGCTTCAATAAGCAAACTAAGAGATCCTTCCGTAATGGCCTTTTGAAGGAGGAGCATTCTTCTGACATCGGCATGGTTGATGATTAATGTTTGATCTGATGACACATCTTTTTTACCATTATTCGAAATACGTCTGCCCTGAGGGCGCTCCTTGGCATATTTTAGAGATGCATAAAAAGCGGCAGTTGCAATAGACGTGGCTGTCATTCCTACATCTATTCGAGCCCCATTCATCATTTGAAACATATACTTTAATCCCATATTGGGTTCGCCAACAATATATCCAATACAATCATTGTCTTCTCCAAAAGTTAGATGAACTGTAGAGTATCCCCGTTGCCCCATTTTTTGAAAATCACTAGCCGTTTGGACGTCATTAAATGAAAGACCAGAATCACTTTGGCGAAGTCTAGGAATTGCCATTAATGATATCCCCTTTGTGCCTTCTGGTGCTCCTTCGATTCGCACCAAGGTAAGGTGCACAAAGTTGTCTACGGCTTCATGATCTCCACCAGATATGAATATTTTTTGACCTGTGATTTTATAGGTGCCATCTTCTTGTAAAATGGCTTTAGTTTTGATATCTGAAAGTGATGATCCAGCCTGTGGCTCTGTAAGACACATCGTTCCTCCCCATTTACCGCTAAGCATATTGGGAATAAACTTATTCCGGAGGTTTTCGTTTCCGAAATGTGCTATGAGGTGAGCGGCTCCAGCAGTAAGACCCAAGTATCCAGGTATGTGATTATTGGCTGCTTCAAGGATGTGATTGATGCTATTACTTAACACAAAGGGCATTTGCATTCCTCCATGTTCTTTTTCAAAGTATGGCCCAATCCAGCCATTTGCACCTGCTTGTTTAAAAATATTTATCAATTGCGGATGTGACTTAACCCGGCCATTGTCGAAAACAGCAGGCTGTGCATCCATTTCCTGAAAATATGGATAAAATTCCTTGTCCGCCCAATCCTTTGCGGAGTCGAGAATAATGTCTGCCGAGGATCTATCGTAGTCACTGAATCGACTAAGGGAAAATACTTCGTTTACTTGATGCACTTCGTAAAGTAAGAAGCGCAAATTTTCCATGGACATATATTTGCTCATAACCTAGAATTTTGAAAATGAAGGAATTCTAACAATATTAACGTATAAATTTAACTCTAAGTTTATTATTTAACTTTAAATTTAAAAAATAAATGATTTTTTTTCATTTTCTAAGGTTGAAGCAAGGAATATTGGGTGTTTTATCTATTTTTAATGGTCGATTCAATCATTATGCTCATTTGGTGAAATGATATGTTTTATGATACTATAAAAGATAAGAATATTGAGTAATATCCCGTTTTCTGAATTTTTCACAAAAGGTCAGTATGAAACACAGTCTGAAGTATTGGCTGTTGATCAAGAGAGAAATGATTTGGTCATAGGAATTCCCAAAGAAATTTCGCAAGATGAAAGTAGGGTGTCTATAGTGCCAAGCTCCATTCGTACATTGGTAGGTTATGGGTACAAGGTATATATTGAAAGTGGTGCAGGTATAAAATCAAATTATTCCGATCACGATTATTCTGAAGCAGGCGCGGTCATTTGTCAAGACAAAAAATCTGTGATGGAAGCAGATATAGTAGTCAAGATTTCACCAGCGACGATAGAGGAAATTCAAATGATGAGAAAGGAAAAAATTCTAATTTCTCCTTTGCAACTTCCAGTCGTAAATCAGGAGTACTTGAATGCTCTATTGAAGAATCGCACAACGGCTTTAGCCATGGAGTACCTTCAATCGAACGATAGGTCTTTCCCGATAGTAAGGATTATGAGTGAGATCGCAGGAAGATCTGCTATTCTAACGGCAGGCGAACTTTTAACAAATAGGAATGGAGGAAGGAGTGTTCTATTAGGCGGTATCTCTGGTGTTCCTCCAGCTAAAGTTGTGGTTTTGGGTGCAGGTGTTGCAGCGGAGTTTGCCATCAAAACCGCAATGGGACTTGGAGCATCAATTCGTGTGTTTGATAGCGATGTGACAAAACTGATGAAACTCCAAAACAAGGTAGGTAGACATCTGCATACTTCGTCCATGAATCCTGTATATCTTGGATATCAATTAACTAGTGCAGATGTAGTAATTGGAGCAATACATTCGAAGCATGGTAGAGCGCCTATAATTGTTACAGAAGAGATGGTATCTAAAATGAAGGAAGGTTCTGTAATTATTGACATTAGTATAGATCAAGGTGGATGCTTCGAAACTTCGAAAATGACATCATTAAAGAATCCAACGTTTGTCAAACACGGAGTAATTCATTATTGTGTACCCAATATCGCTTCTCAGGTAAGTAGGACAGCTTCTGCAGCAGTAAGTAATATCATAACTCCCTTAATAGTAAAAATGGGGAGCATGTATAATATTGAGCAACTACTGGTTAAGAGTGAAGGTATAAGAAATGGATGTTATACTTATAAAGGTCGTCTAACCAATCAGTACCTTAGTACAAGATTCGAATTGAAGTATACAGATCTCGAACTTATTTTGACAAGTGGTTTGTAAATGAATATCAAGGACGTTATATATCAAAAACAGACAGCAGCTTTGTCTAACGAAATATTGTCTGTTGTATTGAAGGATCGGTTAAAGCTAGAGGAATTGATGGAGTATTTTTTTAGCAATGATTTGAGAGTATGTCAGGCGGCTTCATGGGTAGTGGGTAAAATAGCTCAACATGAACAACATTTATTGGATGATTATATGCCTAAGATGCTTGAACAATTATCAGAACCTAAGCATGATGCCTTCATCCGAAATACCATACGTTCGTGGCAGTTTATGGATTTTGATGAAGATTTAGAAGGAGAGGTTTTCGAACGTTGTTTCAGTTATATTGGTGATCCTAAAAAGGCGATTGCAATAAGAGCTTTCTCTATGACAGTTTGCTTCAATATAGCAAAAAAATACCCTGAAATATTGGAAGAACTAAAAGAGCAATTAGAACTTTGTCAATTAGAAGATGGAAAGGGAATATTAAGTAGGTCTAGAAATATCCTTAAAGAAATTGACCAAATTCAAAAACAATAACAAACAAACCAATTCTGGTCATGTTGTTTTCCTAACCAATCATGCATCTTGATTCGTTAATTCACTTTTAAAAGATAATAAGGCTTGATAGAAATCGTTTTATTCATGCTGTATGGGACATTTAGAATAATACGAAATTATGCTTGACATAAGGAATTATGTCTAAATTTTGATTGACTAATTCCTAGTATGAGACAAATTTTAATTGCTATATTGCATTTTGGTGAAAACAAAATCGATTTAATCTTTAATATGAAACTAATGAAAAATATACTTAGTCATATTGGCTTGGCTGCTCTATTATTATCCGGTATGTTTTTAATGAATTCTAATGTGAAAAAGGAAGAGGCTCCTGTACTAAAAGAGGATCATGTTCTTCCACAGATAGTTAAACCTCCCAAACTGGATAAAAGATTAACCTTTGCAGAAGAGATCATTCCGATAAATGAAGACACACGTGAAAGGCTTGATAGAGAATTTTTAGTCAATTCATACTATCATTCGAGTTCCGTAATTGCAATGAAAAATGCCTCAAGATATTTTCCAGTAATAGAGAAAATATTGGAAGAGGAAAATGTCCCGACGGATTTTAAATACCTTTCAGTAGCAGAGAGTAATCTCTCAAATGTCATTTCTAGTGCAGGTGCACGTGGTTTTTGGCAATTCATGAAGAGCGCGTCTAAAGATTATAATCTTGAAGTAAACCGTGAAGTCGATGAGAGGTATCATTTGGAAAAATCTACTCGAGCTGCTGCCAAATATCTAAAGGCCTTAAAGAAACGATTTGGATCTTGGCTGAACGCAGCAGCAGCTTATAATATGGGACCTGGAAATATGTCAAAGGAGATGAGAAGACAAGGCGAGAAGCATTTTTTTGATATGAATTTGAATGCAGAAACATCAAGATATGTTTTTCGATTGGTTGCAATTAAGGAGATTATGTCTAGTCCAGAGAAATATGGTTTTTACCTTGATCAAGAGGATATGTACAAACCTTGGGAAACGTATGAGGTAAAAGTGACTTCTACAATACCTGATTTAGGAGAATTTGCCAGACAGAATGGTGTTTCTTATCGTATTTTGAAGTATTATAATCCTTGGCTTATAGACAATAAGCTTACGGTATTGCGTAATACGTACTATATTAAATTTCCTAAAGCATAATTGATACACGTTCATGCAAAGAAAGGAGTTTGTCAAGTTGTGCGCCATTCTAGGTATTGGATTGCCTGCTCAAGGAATTTTGAATTCTTGCAATAAATCTAAGATTAGTGACAGTAAAGAAGTTTTGATAATTGGCGCAGGTGCTGGAGGATTGTCTGCTGGATACTTATTGAATCAAGAAGGTATCAATTTCAGGATTTTGGAGGCATCGTCCGAATATGGAGGAAGGATGAGGATAAACGAAGAGTTTGCTGATTTTCCCATTCCATTGGGTTCTGAATGGATTCATGAAGATGCAAGTATTCTTCAAGAAATGCTTGGAGATCCTTCCCAAAATGTAAGCATTGAAACAGCATCCTATGATAGCCAAAAGGATAATTATGGACATTGGGAAAATAATCAATTAAGTATTCAACCACTTGAAGATGCAGATATCAAATTCGTAAATTCATCATGGTATGATTTCTATAGAAAATATATCGTACCTCCAATTATTGGTAAAATTGAATACAATTCAGCCGTAATTTCGATTGATTATTCCGGTGATCAAGTAGAGGTGAAAACCAAGAATGAGACCATTCGTGTTGATAAGGTAATATTATCTATCCCTTTGAAGATCTTACAGGATGGTGATGTAGATTTTACTCCCAATCTTCCAGAAAGCAAGAGAACATTGATAGATGATATGCAGATTTGGTCTGGATTTAAAGCATTTTTTGAGTTTTCGGAAAAGTTTTACCTTACTCAAACAGGTTTTACAACATCACCTGAAAGCGCAGGGCAGAAACTGTTTTACGATGCTGCTTATGGACAAAATTCTAGTAAGAATATTTTAGGTGTATTCGCTGTAGGGTCTCCCGCAGATCATTATGGATCTCTTTCATCAGACGAATTAAAAAATACTATACTGAAGGAATTGGATGAGATTTATAATAATGCCGCCTCAGCTTCTTATATAAGTCATATAATCCAAGATTGGAATAAGGAACCATTTATAAAGAGTGGTTACTTGACCGATCACGCGGATTGGGAAAAAGTCAGGCAATTACGAACATCAGTCGACAACAAGTTGTTTTTTGCGGGAGGAGCTTTTACAAATGGTGAAGATTGGGTGTCGGTTCATGCTGCTGCACAATCCGCCAAAGACGCTGTTAAGGAAGTCATGAGTGGATAGTTGATCAATTGGTTTAACAGTCTTCATGATTTGAGCATATCGTAAAAGGATTATTCTTTTTAAGTACCTTATAGCTAATGAAAGGAATTCTTAAATATATTGGACTTAGTCTTGTATCACTGATACTAATCTTATATGCAAAGACCGAGATATTTGCCGAGTCTTTTTATGGAGCATCAAGTCTTACTCTTGTAAAAATTGTGGTCGTTTATCTTGTATTGATTTTTTTAGTACTTCTTATGAATAGAATAGATAAGGATAGTAAAAGATTAATTAGAAATAAAAGATATGATGAACTTTGGTTTTATGTTATTTCAATAATAAACCTATATGTAATCGTACGTCTAATGTTTCAAGAGCAATTTTCTAGTGAACTTGAAAGGCGGATGACCTATGCATTTGGTTATGCTATTATTACAGTAATTTGTTACTATACCAAGTACTTTCCACAAAATCGTTTTATCGGAATCCGTACAGCTACAACTTTGCAAAATGAATACATTTGGAATGAGGCACATAAAATGTTATCCATTTTAGTCAGTGTAATGTTTATACCGTTTATTATGGCTAATTTTCTCTTTAGTGCAGATTATTTAATGATTATCTTAAATGTGTATATCTTGATATTATTCTTCACTTCGATACAGTATGTCGAAAAGTTGAGAAAGAAAACAGAGAAGAAAAAACTAAAACTATGATATCAAGTAGAAATAGTCATCATGAAACCAAGGAAGGTATCCATTTTTAGAAGAAGATATTATAAGCCAATATTTGCGAAAAGCAACCTACCATATATCCAGCATAAACTTGAGATTTGTCATGAGCTTGTAGATACAACCGCGCAGTTCCGATCAACCCTGCTATTATTACACAGCAGATAATAAGCAAATCAACATGAATAATATACTCTCCAAGGTTGCCAAGAGACAAATTGAAAAATTCATAAGAGAAATTATATCTCACAAATATTAATCCCATAAGCAGACCACCAATGCCAATAGTATGCAGACTGATTCTTGAAAACTGATTGATGAAAAAGGCTATAAAAAGTGCGATTGTACTTCCTAATACAAAGAAACTAAAAGCTTGAGGAACCATGTTGTTACTTCTAATATTCACGTACAACCATAAATAGAAAATGGCTGTTGCTATCATTGGACCCACACGTTCTTTGTCCGTTTTCATTTGAATGGATTGGATAAGGCCCAAGCCTTTCATTAAAAGTACACTTAATAATGGGAATAAAATGGACATGGTTACTACTGATATGTAAATAAGTCCCTCAGTTTTTGTATCTCCAATTCCAAACAAATATGGATTAATTACTTGCAACAACGCAAACATGATTAACACCATGAATAGTGGATGAAATAAGGTGGATGTTATGTTGAATAAAAACCGCATGAATCAAAGATATAAAACACTAGATTTATGGATGAATTTATACTGGTAAAACTGTGAGAAAAGATCAATTCATTGCCATTGTTTTACCATAGACATATATATAAGGCAGATAATTTTTTCAGTAAAGAAAATTTATCGACTTTTGATCATCATTAAAACAGCATATTATGAATCTAGATTTCGGTGGATTAATCTCAAAGTCGAATCGATATAAAGGTGTATTACAAAATACTAAAACGTATCGGGAAAAATGGGGAACTGAACTTAAACCAATGATTACTTCAACATTAGAAGCTTTTCTAAAAGAGGCGGATATCAAAGGTGAAGTAAAGGTCCAGGACAAAATAAATAACTTGGAAGCCATTATTCTAGATTTTGGAAAGAGCCATTCTGGGATTAGTGAGAACATGGAAGATACCAATATTAAAAGAACCATGATTAAATCTAATGGTGCTTTAATATATCAACAACTGTTTAACGGGAAGATTATGGTCATGATCGTTAGTCCCTATATAGAAGGATACGGTGAACCTAAACCACCAAAGAATCTTGAAATTCTTAGACCGGATGAATTAAGGCAACCATTTATTCTTAGACACTTAGAAGCCTTTTTAAAGGATATAACCGACTGGGAAGATTATGACGATGACGAACCTCAGAAATCAACGATTGGTTTTCAGCCAATAGGGTTTAACAAGGCCATAGAATTGGATGAAGAATAAAAATGAAATTTAGTCTGAAGAATATATTTTTATTATTTGGAATTACACATATATTGGGTGCCACTATCGTTTTAATGGCACCTAGTGTATTATCCATAGGGACTGTGGATGTAAATCCAGTTTTCAGCGTTTATCTTAAGATGTACTTGGTGTCGATCCTTATACTTGGTATAGTCTCATATCTTTGTTATCAATATTTTTCTAATACGAACCCGTTGTTTAGAAAAATACTGCTAGTAATCCTTTCTTTTCATCTTATTGCGGGCTTTCAATGGTATAGTGTTTTGTCCTTAGATGATTCATTGGATAAAACCCTTCTCTATGCACATTTTACCTTTTTACTTATTGGCAGTGCAGCGATTATTTCTACTAAAAGTGAATCGGTAAAGTAGTGTTGATTCTGCTTTGACTACGAACCTCTCATTGACCTAGCCAATTTTATTCAGTTTTGTTTTCTCGGTACTTTTTCGAAATGTTTTACAATTCATTTTGATTGTTCAACAATTCATTCAGCTTTGTGAATAAATAATATACTGAAATACAGTGTTGTACGTTTTGTTAACAGGATTTTAACTCATTTTGTTTAACCTACGAGTTGCTTTACTTAAACAAAAAATCGTATATTTGTGTCAACAAATAATAATACTATACCATGTCAACAATTGAATTTCAAAATAGTATGTCTAAGTTGGAGAGTTCTTTAAATGCATTTGCGTTTAATTTGACTAAGAATTTAGAAGAAGCCAAGGATTTGTATCAGGAAACTGCTATTAGGGCAATTACGAATCGCGAGAAATTTAGTCCTGGGACAAATTTAAAGGCGTGGTTATTTACCATAATGAAGAATATATTTATCAATAATTATCGCAAAAAATCTAAGGCGTCTACAATTATTGATACTACAAATAATTTGTACTACATCAATTCTGGAAAGGCATTAATTGATAACGATGCAGGAAGAAATATTTTGATGGGTGAGTTAAATGGGATGATTGAAAATTTAGATGCTTCGATCCGTATACCATTTAAGATGCACCATGAAGGGTATAAATATCAAGAAATAGCCGATGAGTTAGAATTACCACTAGGAACGGTCAAGTCAAGGATATTTTTTGCTCGGAAAGAACTTAAGAAAGCAATTGAATTGCAGTATGGAGATAGATTTAGTGTGAGAGAAAGGCTTACTGCATGATAAGTGTTCATAAATAGTTTTAAATAGGGTTTAGGTTAAATTAAGGGTTATGTTGAAAAACGTAGCCCTTTATTTTAATAGAATGTCTATATTAGGCATTGGAATGAGGTTAGAGATTTGGAAAGTGAAGGATTCGTTTATACCTTTGCAATCAGATTAGTTAAATATGGATTATCAGATGAACACTATATATGATAATGATACTTCCGAGTTGCAAGAAGTAGTTGCATTGGAAGAGACCAGCTTAGGGAAAGATTCCTATCTTATCGTCTATAATGATGACCACAATACTTTTGATTGGGTAATCCAATGTTTCGTTGAGGTATGTAAACATTCATTCCAACAATCCGAACAGTTGTCATTAATGATACATTACAAAGGTAAAGCGACTGTAAAGACTGGTGATCATGATGAACTTAAACCAATGAAAGATGCATTGGTAGAGCGAGGACTCTCTGCAGTGATTGAATCCACTGTGGATAAGTAGATAATTATTATCTAAAATAGGTGTAGAGATAATCGTAAATATCTACTCTGCGGTAGAACGCCCAAGCAGATAAAAAAATCAGAATTACCCAAAATGTTACCTTGGTTTTCTTTTGGATATCTTTAGCTTTTTCTTGTCTTGATTTATATTTTTTTCTTCCTGTATACGACATGATATTATATGTTCTTATGTCTTTCCCAATAATTTTGGTCTTCCAATTCGTCCAATATTTGTAAGTAACTACTATAGCGAAGTGAACTGATTTCTTCTACCTCTAAAGCTTCTTTAACAGCGCATTTTGGTTCGTTTCGATGTAAGCAATTATTGAATTTACAATGTTGACCTACAGAGAATATTTCTTTGAAATTATGGGCGATATCTTGAGGTTCCAAATGATTAAAACCTAAGGTTTTAATTCCTGGTGTATCTATTAGTTTTCCATTAAACGGAGTGAATAGCATCTCAGCAAATGTTGTTGTGTGTTGTCCTTTACCGTTGTATTCAGAAATCTCTGATGTTTTTAATTCTGCTTCAGGGATTAGATAATTGATTATACTTGATTTCCCTACACCTGATTGCCCTGATATTAGGGAGACTTTGTCTTTAATGCGAGCCTTTATTGCGTCCATACCATCTCCATTTTTTACTGATGCAAGAATGACCTCGTAACCAATTTTGGTATACACATGTTCTAAGTATTTGTACATTAAGAAGTCTTCTTCATTGTAAAGATCACATTTGTTAAATACTATGGTGACAGGTATATTGTATGGGGCTGTCATCAAGAGAAAACGATCAATAAAACCAGTTTTAACATCGGGTTTTACGATCGTAGCGACCAATATGGCTTGATCAATGTTTGATGCAATTAGATGAACAAAGTGTTTCTTTCGAGGAGATTGTCGGACCACATAGTTCTTTCTTGGCAAGATCTTCTTTATGAGACCTTCAGATTCATTTTCTGGCAATACTAAAACAGAATCACCAACAGCAACGGGATTGGTTGCTTTGAGATTGTCTAGTCTTAATTTACCTGCTGTTCGACATTGATAAAAGGAGTTCCCGTCGACAAAAACGGTGTACCAACTGCCAGTAGATCTGGTAACAATTCCTTCAATCATGGTTTAGCATAGTGTTAATAAATCACTTCAAAGTCCAAAATTAGATTATTCAAAGGAAAACCAAGCAATCTGGAATAAAAACCTACAATTAATTAATTCTTTGCAGGGGAAGAAACTATATTTATTCTTGATTAATTCGTTATGAATAAGAAGTGGATTAGATTATGTAGATTGCTCTTTTGAGGAATATCAATCATACAAACCGCATATATAATGAATAAATTTTTGGTCGTATGAATAGTCGTATAGAACATGTTTACCAATTAAGGGAATCTTGTTTATTTTCAAAAGGTAAATTGCAATTGCCTAGAAGGCTTAATTCTTATATAGATTACTTATCATGGCAGCTTGGAAAGACGGTATAAATAGTTGAAATTGATGCAAGAAGTATTATTAAAAGTTCGTGAAGTCGCAAAAGAAGCCTCTGCTTATATAAAGTCTCAGAGGGGAAGGGTACAAATGAGTGATATTGAAGAAAAGGAGATGAATTCTTTGGTTTCGTATGTAGATAAAAATGCGGAGTCTTTGATTGTTGAACGATTGCAAGAAATAATACCTACAGCTGGTTTTATAACAGAAGAAGAGACACCAGATCACATTGGGGAGGATTTTATATGGGTAATTGACCCTCTGGATGGTACAACAAATTTTTTGATGGACGTGCCACATTATTGTGTTAGTATTGGCTTACGGAATAATAAAGACACCGTTTTGGGAGTGGTTCGTGAAGTCAATACGGATCAAGAGTTCTATGCCTTACGTGGGAATGGAGCCTTCTTTGGGGAAATACCTATATCGGTATCCAAATTTGAGCGATTGGATAAGGTTTTATTAGCTACGGGTTTTCCGTATACCAATCATTATAATATAGCAGAGCATTTGGATGTATTACATCACATTTTGGCAAGAACGAGAGGGTTAAGACGAATGGGAAGCGCAGCTTTAGACCTTTGTTATACAGCAATGGGAAGATTTGGTGCTTATTATGAATCCAGATTAAACCCTTGGGACGTTGCAGCTGGAGCATTGATTGTTCAAGAGGCTGGTGGAATAGTTACCGATTATTCTGGTGAAGATGGTTTTTGGTCGGGTAAGGAAATCTTGGCCTGTGCTCCGCAATTCCACCAAGAATTATTGAAAATGGTTCATACCATACGTGTTTAGGATTGATTCAAACAATCTTCTTCTAAGTTTATTTTGGTTTGAGTACTTGTTTGATGATTTAATGGCATAAAAAAAGAGGAAGAACACTGATCCTTCCTCTAATATATTTTTAGTAGACTAAGTTAAGACTTACTCAAGTCTAAACTTAATGGGCAAAGTATAAAGTACTTTTACTGGTCGTCCTCTTTGTTTACCAGGAGTCCATTTTTGTCCCATGCTATTCATAGATTCTACCAACTTTTTAGCGGCATCACCTAATCCTGCGCCAGGATCTCTTAATACATTGATGTCAACTATTTTACCTTTTTTATCCACTGTAAATTGAACAACGGCAGTACCAGAGATTCCATTTTCTTGTGCAATGGCAGGATACTTAATGTTTCCATATATGTATTCCAACATTTTCTTTTTAGCACAAGCTTCTTTCTCTTTATTACTCCCACTCATGTCCTCACAACCTGGGAACCTAGGCATTTGCTCAACCACCTTAAAGATTTTTTCTTCTTTTGGTGGTGGTGGTGGCGGTGGTGGAGGTGGTGGTGGTGCTTCTTCTTCCTGAGGAGCTTCCACAATCTCTTCGTCAACTTCTACTTCAGTAGATAACTGAGATAAATCTTCTTCTTCAATGATTTCTTCATCTGGCACTTCTTCAATCACCGGTGGCGGTGGTGGAGGAGGTGGCGGTGGTGGCTCGGCAGTTCTTGGAGGTTCCACTTCGATTTCTTCATCATAGACAAGAGCATCATCTGGAATAAAAACCTCCTTATCTCTTTGTGTCCAGCTAAATGCAAACAAAGTTGCGGCTAGAGCTGCTACTAATCCGTATCTTAAAAACGGACCAGTATGACCAAAGGAGTCCACTTCAGGATATTTTGTTCTAGCCTTTAATGGAGAAGTCCAATTCGTTTCAGCATGTAAATCCGTCAAGTTAGATTCCGATTTCTTTTTGTAATGAGAACGGAATACTAAAATGATGCCGAGTGTCAACAATGCTAGAAGTAGGAACGCAATTCCCACGCCAGAACCTGATAATTCTAAGTTCCCTAACATAGTTTATAATTTTAAAAAGGTTAAAAAAATCCAACAATTCATTGCTGTCTTGTTGGGTTAGCAAATATAGGAAAAAGTTTTTCAAATCGTGGAAACAAAACCACACCTAAGATGGCCCCGACGACATTTGCTAAAGCATCTAACCATTCGAAAGATCTGTCTTCAAAATATACTTTCTGATAAATTTCCATCATCAGTCCAATGCTTGTGCAAAGTATAAAGCTTAATGCCAATCCTTTACATATTCCAAATAATGGTTTCATGATAGGAGACCAAAGTAAGACCATGATGAAATAGAAAGTTATATGACCTATCTTATCGATGCTAAAAATTTCATTTAAGAAAGTTTTAGGAATGGCTTTACTTGGAATGCCAGAAAGAATAATTACAAAAGAAGTCCAAATGAGCGCTACAATCTTGCAAATGTTAAGAGACATATGTCAATATTATGGATAAACAGTACATCTTGTGTTTCTACAACTTAAAAAGAACTTTTTCTTATACTTTAAAGATGTATGTTCATTATTTTTTGGTGTGTAATGGTGTGAATAAAATAAAAAAGAGGCTGTCTCATAAGGGCAGCCTCTTTTTTATTATAAAATGTCCCGTCCTAGTATAGCGTTACACAAAAGAGAGATGAAATGTCTAAAGAATTGAGAACGAATTATGTAAAGCGAACACAGAAAAATTACAGTTTATCCTTAAAGTTACAGATTGTGTCGGAAATTGAGCGAGGAGAACTGTCGGTAACAGGAGCTAAACTCAAGTATGGGATACAAGGACAAAGTACAGTAGTTAATTGGCTACGGAAATATGGTACATTTGATTGGGAGAACCAAACACCATGCAATATGCCAAAGACAGCCGAACAACGGATAATGGAATTAGAGGCAAAAGTGCAGCTGCTTGAAAAGCAGAAGAAGCACTTAGAAAAGCAAGCCGAGCGAGCAGATCATAAGACTATTCTCTTTGATATGATGATAGAATTAGCGGAGAAGGAGTACAATATTCCAATAAGAAAAAACTCCTTACCCGAACAGTTGATCACGTCAAAAAAGAACAAGAGATGAGTATTACATACGCCTGTAACTTGTTCGGGTATAATCGGCAGGTATATTATAGATCAAAGTCACGAGTTAAACGCCATCAGAACAGAGCGCAGCAAGTGTTAGAAATGGTTACTCAAATAAGGTTAAAGATGCCACGAATAGGAGGCAAGAAGCTGTATCATATGCTCAAGGCTGACTTGAGACAGATAGGCGTAGGACGGGATAAGTTATTCGATATATTACGAGCTAACCACATGTTAATCAAACCAAAGCGTCAATACCACAAAACGACCAACTCACATCACAGATTCCGCAAGCACAAGAATTTAATAGAAGAAATACAGGTAAAGAAACCAGAGCAAATATGGGTCAGCGATATTACTTACATCGGAGACAGGACACATCCTCAGTACTTAGCCTTGATTACGGACAAGTATTCAAAAAAAATAGTTGGATATGACGTATCAGAAAGTTTATCAACAAAAGGCTCAATTAGAGCTTTAAAGATGGCGATTAAGAATAGGAAATATAAGTCTCACAAGCTTATACATCATTCGGATAGAGGACTCCAATACTGTAGTGATGCTTATCAAGAACTACTTGGTAAGCACAAAATTAAATGTAGCATGACCGAACAATATGATCCCTATCAAAATGCGGTAGCCGAAAGGATAAACGGCATACTGAAACAGGAGTTTATTCTTGGTATAAAAATTAAGGATATAGAACTAATGCGATGTTTAGTAAACCAAAGTATTGAAATATATAACAATGACAGGCCACACTTATCTTGCCATATGCATACACCAGAATATATGCATAATCAAGATAAGCTAAGCCCCAAAACATATAAAACAAAAAACCATCTGTGGATTTAAATCCACAGATGGTTCATTAATAGTATTTTTAAACCCGTAACACTATTTTAGGACGGGACAAAATGTAATGAATAAGTTGTATTTTGTAGTATGGGCAAAAGACAACGAAAGGCGACCTTCAAGCCTTATAATTCAGATCAACTCAGTTTACTTCCACCAAGTCTTGATGAATTAATTCCATCGAATCACGTAGTACGAGTAGTACGTGAAGTAATTGATAAGGTTAATATAGATAGCATTATCAAAAAGTACAAAGGAGGAGGAGCGAGTTCTTTTCATCCTAAGATGATGTTGAAAATCATTGTTTTTGGATATTTATCAAATATATACTCGTCGCGAAAAATAGAGCAGGCAGTGTCAAGTAATATATATTTTATGTGGTTGGCAGGGATGCAACGCCCAGACCATAATACGATTAATCGCTTCCGCAACGATAAACTGAAGGGCGTACTCAAAGAAGTATTTGCTCAAGTAGTAACCCTAATGTCAGATCAAGGATTAGTGGATATCAAAACGCTCTATGTAGATGGTACGAAATTAGAAGCCAATGCAAATAAATACACCTTTGTATGGGGAAAATCAATAAAACGACATAAGGCACGAATCAAATCACAATTAGAAGAGTTATGGAAATATGCACAGAGCGTTGCCAAAGAAGAGTTGATGGATAATGTACCTACGACATACCCAGAGTTAGATGCTGAGCAAGTGAACAAAACAATAGATATTATCAATGAAGCAATCAAGGATAAACCAATAGATAAGAAGGTAAAACAAAAGCTGAATTACGCAAAGCGAAACTGGCCACAGAATATGGAGAAGTATAAGAAGCAGGAAGGTATATTGGGTGATCGTAATTCGTATTCGAAGACAGATCCAGATGCTACTTTCATGCGAATGAAAGATGACCATATGAGAAATGGGCAACTAAAAGCTGGATATAACTGGCAGATTAGCACCTCCAATCAATATATTCTCAATTACGACATCTATCCCAATGCTACAGACACCCTCACACTGCCTGATCATCTAGATCAATATAAGGCACTCTACCAACAAAACCCAGATGTGGTAGTAGCGGATTCAGGCTATGGATCAGAGGAGAACTATGAGCTATTGGAAACCAGAGGTATAGAAGCTTATGTCAAATACAATTACTTCCACAAGGAGCAAAAATCAAAAGGGAGGATCAAACCCAAAAATGCTTTTAAACAAGAGCATCTCTATTACGATAAAACTCAAGACCATTTTATCTGTCCGATGGGTCAGAAAATGAACAAGAGATATGATGCTCGCCGTAAAACGAAATCGGGATATGAACAAAGCTACAGTGTTTACGAAGCTCAAAATTGCAGCGGCTGTCCACTGCGAGGAGCGTGCCACAAAAGCAAATCTAATAGGAAGATACAGATCAACTCGAAACTCAAGCGTCTAAAAGACAAAGCTCGCCGAAAACTATTGAGTGAACAAGGGGTTGCACACCGCTCACAGAGGCCAGTAGATGTGGAAGCGGTGTTTGGTAACATAAAACAGAACAAAAACTTTACTCGCTTCATGCTGAGAGGAAAAGACAATGTCCTCATCGAATGTGGATTAATAGCTTTAGCCCATAATTTGGCTAAAATGGCTAAGAATTAAGCTAAAAACCTAAAATCAGCACAGAAAACACCATCAACTCTAGCTATTCTCAAATCAAGAATATCAAATTATAAATTTTCTCTAACTATCTTCATGCAACACATCTCCCAATGAAAAAAGGCCATCTCTATATGAGACAGCCTCTTTCTATTCTCTTTATAGGTATATATCTTACCCTACAAGTTCTTTATATTGCTCTGCAGAGAGCAAATCTTCCATTTGAGAAGTCTCTTGAATAGAAACTTTAACGATCCAACCTGCTTCATATGGATCTTCGTTAACCAAACTAGGATTGTCACCTTCGGATTCATCAAGCTCACTGTTGAATTCAAGAATTTCTCCAGTAATAGGCATGAATAAGTCAGACGTAGTTTTAACAGCTTCTACAGTACCGAAAACCTCATTTTGTTCAACTTCGTCACCAACTGTATCTACTTCTATATAAACAATATCACCTAATTCTCCAGCAGCAAAATCTGTGATTCCAATAGTGGCAGTTCCGTCACCATTGTCTTTTATCCACTCGTGATCTTTAGTATATTTTAAGTTATTTGGAAAATTCATTTTATTAAAGTTATTATTTACGCATTGTTTTTTACATATTCCTTTAACCAGTCAGAGGTAACTGATTTCGGCCTTTCTAATGGGAGACCATAAGCGCGATCCCAGCATAAAGCAGATAGTACACCCAATGCTCTAGAAACACCAAACAACACAGTGTAAAAACTGTATTCTTTTAGCCCATAATGAACCAATATCGCACCAGAATGAGCATCTACATTTGGCCATGGATTTTTTACTTTGCCAAGACTTCCTAGGATATCAGGAACAACTTCGAATAAATCCCAAACGATCTGAACAGTAGCATCTTCTTTAATGTATTCCTGAGCAAATTCCTTCTGAGCAGTAAATCTTGGATCAGGCTGTCTTAGGACCGCATGACCATAACCAGGAATAACTCGTCCAGATGCCAATGTGTCGTTCACATATTGGCGAATTTGTTCTTTTGTAGGTGTATTTGTTCCTAATTCTTCCACCATATTAAAGATCCATTTGATAACCTCTTGGTTAGCCAGTCCATGCAGTGGTCCAGCTAGAGAATTAATCCCTGAAGTTAACGATAGATATGCATCGGATAAGGTAGATCCTGTCAAATGGACAGTATGTGCAGAAGCGTTTCCTCCTTCATGATCTGCATGAATGGTAAGGTAAAGCCTCATAAGACTCATAAAATCTTTATTTTCATGTCCAAGCATGTGTGCAAAATTTGCCGCCCAGTCAAGACTTGAATCTGGGGCAATATGTTCACCGTTGTGGAATGATCTTCTGTAGATGTATGCTGCCACTCGCGGAAGGCGAGCTATAAGATTCATCGTATCCTCATATGTCGCATCCCAGTAATCACTTTTATTTAAACCTTCCGCATATTTTTGAGTAAATATACTTGTAGGTTGCATTGCCATAATTCCAATACTAAATTGAGTCATTGGGTGTGTATCTGAAGGCAAGCTATCGATAACTTCAAATACATTCTGAGGAACTTCACTCCTCTTTCTCCATTCAGCTGACAACCAGTCAACATCTTCTTTAGTAGGTACTTCATTTACCAACATCAACCAAAATAAACCTTCAGGTAAAGGTTCCTTATCTCCTTCAGCTTTAGGTAGCAATTCTCTTAATTGGGGGATAGAATAGCCTCTAAATCTGATTCCTTCGATTGGGTCCAGTGAACTGGTGTCCCAAACCATACTTTTAACTCCTCGTACACCACCAACGATTTGGCCTAGACTTACCTCGTCTACTTTTAATGCGCCATGCTCTTTTGATAACTGTTTGAGTTCAACCTTTTTGGTTTGAGAAAGTTGATAAAACTTTTCTTTTAAACGATCCATTTATGTTGTGGAATTATAATTTAATTATGTGAATAAAATTGAATCGCTAAAATACAAAATTTAATTTTCTAAAATAACTATTTATGGTCAATTCTTACATATTGTAAATTGAATTGTATGAGCTGATCTACAACGGGTTATTGGTTGTTCTAATAAGAGGTTTTATACTCAAATGATTATATAATTATTTTTCTAAATATGTTATGGTTTAGAATAGTTTACAAAGCTTAAATAATTAAATAATCTCTTCTAAATTGTAGTGTTTTTATGCTAAATAAGGTTTCTGAATTCTTTTAAGAGTGTAGTTTTAATTGAGGGAATTTGAACATCTCATAAGGCGCCACACTCTTTTAGAAATGGATATGTGTGGCAAATGTTGTAATGTTAATCGGAACACATTAGATTTGTTGTAATAATGTTGTTGATATGATAGAAATTGATGGTGTACTGATTGGATCCGCCATTTTTACTTCAGAATTTGTGTGCAATTTGACTTCTTGTAAAGGGGCATGTTGTTGGGAAGGTGATTACGGAGCTCCAGTGGATGAGACAGAGATGAGTGAGATAAATAGAAATCTGTCAAAGATTAAGAAATATTTGTCCATTGAGGAACAAGAGATTTTGGATGCGAAGCCTTTGTTTGAGGATTATAAAGATCAGGGGTGGGGGACGAGTTTGAGAAGTGATGGATCTTGTGTGTTTTTAACCAAAAATTCTGAGGGTATTGCTGTATGTACAATAGAAAAGTCATTTAAACAAGGTGAGTCAACAATTAATAAGCCAATTAGTTGTCATTTGTATCCCATTCGTGTTTTGAAATATGAAGAACAAAAATTTGAAGCATGGAACTATGAAACTTGGGATATCTGTAAAGAAGCTTGTTCGTTAGGAGAGCATCTTAAAATTCCAGTATATAAGTTTTTGAAGGATGCCATTGTAAGATATAAAGGCCAAGCCTTTTATGAGCAAATGGATGCGGCGGCAGTAGATGTATTTGAAAAGAGATAATTGGTGTTAATTCATTTCATAGACCTTATAAGGTGTTTCTTATCTTAGATTTTATCTGTTTAAGTAGAATGCAAATATCAAAATAATGAAAAATTTTTGCCCAAAGGATAACAAGGATTGGAGAACTTGGCTAAGTAAGAATCACATAGTGGAGGACTCGATTTGGCTAATCCTTTATAAAAAGGATTCTCCTAATTTCAATCTAACTTGGAGTGAAGCGGTAGATGAAGCTATGTGTTTTGGATGGATAGATAGTACCAAAAAATCCATTGATCATGAAAAGTATATGCAATATTTTTGCAAAAGAAAGCCTAAGAGTAATTGGTCCAAGGTGAATAAAAACAAAGTAAACCACTTGGTAGAAAACGGACTGATGGAAGAAGCTGGATACAGAAGCATCGAAATAGCCAAAGAAAATGGGTCGTGGACATACTTGGATCAAGTAGAAGAGCTTATGGTTCCTAAAGATTTAGAAGAAGAATTGGCGAAAAATAAAGCCTCATTGGAGTATTTTGATGGACTTAGTAAGTCCAATAAGAAGATGTTATTGTATTGGGTAATATCAGCTAAAAGAGAAGAAACTAGGAGCAAAAGAATAAAGGAAATTGTTGAAAATGCCAGTCAACAATTGAAGCCTAAGCAGTTCAGGTAATATATGTTCAATTTAAAGTATTAAGGTCAATTGGGATAGTGTCTTTATTTTATAGTTCAGTTTATACCGAGTGAGGATTACCGTTCTAGGGATAATTTGAACAATTAGTAGGTTTTAATAGTGATAATAAAGATGAATCGAAATTACCTCCTATCTTTGCTTGCTGATTAAATTTTAAAGAATCGAAATGTTTGTGATTTCGAACTGGAAATTAAAAATTAAAGACAGTATATGGACTTGAAATTTGCACATCATTTTGGCAATTTTTTACTGTGGAAAAAACAAATGCTTACCAAGCCAGAAAACTGGCGAATGTACTACAAAGAAACAGTAAGACAAGTTTATGATATTTCCATTGGTTCGTTGACCATTGTGTTTTTGATTTCTGTATTTATTGGTGCGGTGACAGCAGTCCAATTTTCTTATCAAATGGCTGGTACTTTAATTCCAAAGTACTATATAGGTTACATCGTAAGAGATATGACGATTATAGAGCTAGCTCCTACGATTACGTGTTTGGTTTTAGCTGGAAAAGTAGGATCAAATATGGCTGCCGAACTAGGAGGAATGCGTCAAAAAGAACATATTGATGCGATGGAAATTATGGGTGTAAATACCTCTAATTATTTAGTAATGCCCAAGGTGATTGCAGCATTGATATCGGTTCCTATCCTTGTCGCATTAGCTGCAATTCTTTCTATTGTTGGAGCATATTTGGCTTCAGTTCCAACAGGACTTTTTTCTGAAGCAGATTTCATCAGAGGAATTAGATCTTTCTTTGTTCCATATAATGTTTTTATGATGTTCGTCAAGGCGGTTGTTTTTGCTTACATATTGACGATGGTATCTTGTTATCAAGGATATTTTGTGAAGGGAGGAAGTATAGAACTTGGAGAAGCAAGTACGAGGGCTGTTGTCTTTAGTGATATTTTAATATTGCTTGCTGATTATGTAATTGCACTAATTTTAACGGCTTAAGAGATGATACGGGTAGAAAATGTAAAGAAGAGTTTTGGTACTCAAGAAGTTTTAAAAGGTATTGACTTTACTTTTGAGGCGGGTAAGACCAACTTGATCATCGGTCGATCTGGAGCTGGTAAGACGGTGCTCTTAAAAATCTTGGTCGGACTGTTTGCTCCAACAAGCGGTGAAGTGTTTTATAATAAGACGAAGTTGAGCACAATAACAAAGGAAAAATTAAGAGAGCTTAGAATGCAAGTGGGGATGTTATTTCAAGGTAATGCCTTATTTGATTCTATGACGGTAGAGCAGAATATTCGTTTCCCGATGGATATGTTTACCAATATGACCGCCAAAGAAAAAGATTCTCGTGTCAACGACTGTTTAGAAAGAGTAAGTTTGCCCGGTATAAATAAAAAGTATCCTTCAGAAATTAGTGGAGGTATGCAAAAGAGAGTTGGAATCGCTAGAGCCATTGTATTGAATCCCAAATATTTATTTTGCGATGAGCCTAATTCGGGGTTAGACCCTGAGACATCAATTACAATAGATGAGCTGATTTCTTCGATTACAAAAGATAATCAAATTACAACCGTAATAAATACGCACGACATGAATTCTGTGATGGAGATAGGAGAGAATATTTGTCTATTGCATATGGGGAAATTGGCTTGGCAAGGATCCAAGGATGAGGTGTTAAGTAGTGACAGTGAGCGATTACATGAATTTATATTTGCATCTCCATTTCTTCAGAAATTGGTTGATGCTGCAAAAAAATAACAAAGATGGATTTAAGATTGGATGGAAAAAATGCCTTGGTTTGTGGTGGTTCAAAAGGAATTGGAAGAGCTAGTGCGGAAAAGTTAGCAAGCTTAGGTGCAAATGTCACCATTGTAGCGCGGGATGCTAAGGTGTTAGGTGAAGTAGTCAATCAATTACCTAATTCTGTAGAACAAAAACATAGTTTTTTAGCAGCTGATTTTAATGATCCAGAGGCTCTAAGAAAAAGGTTAAGACCTTTGGTACAAGATAAGAAGTTTGCCGTATTGGTCAATAATACTGGAGGGCCTGCTGGAGGAGCCATTGTTGATGCCAATTTAGTTGAATTCGAAAAAGCATTCAGAATGCATTTGATGTGCAATCATGTATTGGTCGAACAACTTTTGCCAGGTATGAAAAGCTTAGGGTTTGGAAGAATAATAAACGTTATTTCGACTTCAGTAAAGCAACCTCTTCAGGGACTGGGAGTCAGCAATACCATTCGTGGAGCAGTTGCTAATTGGTCTAAAACATTGGCAAACGAAGTTGGGCAATATGGCATCACAGTAAATAATGTCTTGCCGGGTGCGACTAGTACAGGAAGGTTGACCGAGATTATTGAGAATAAGGCGAGGAAAAAAAATGTTTCAACACAAGAAATAGAAGAAGCCATGACTGCACAGATTCCAGCTAGAAGATTTGGTAAGCCTGAGGAGATTGGAGCAGTAATAGCATTTCTTTCATCACCTATAGCGGGCTACATCAATGGTGTGAACATTCCTGTTGATGGTGGGCGTACAAAAAGTTTGTAAGATTGAATTAAGTATTCTTATTTAAATATTGAAGAGCATTGATCTACTTACGTAAGTGATTTCGGTACGCATTGTGGAGAATGATGTTTTGCATTGAAGTACATAGTTGTGCAAGTAGGATGACTATGTATGCTTAAATGACATCTTAATATAATTTCGATTGAAGAAGATCGTTAGTTAAACGAATTGTAGATTTCAATGGATTAGGCGTAATCGATTGCTATCATGTATATTGGAGTCGTTTATATTGGATCTTGATAAATAATATGTATTCAAGAAAGTCTTATATTGGGTGTGTTATTTTTATACTAGCTTTCAGTTACACTGCGTTTGGTCAAGGTAATTTGAAGGTCTCAAAAAGACTTTTGTCCTGTACTCTTGTTTCCGAATATCCTATAGTCCTTTCTACCTTGAAATTGAAAACTCAAGATTCGATTATAGAAAATATCCCGATTGAAATCAAGGGTGATACAGTCAAATTTTCTTCCTTGGAATGTGATTTTTTATTAAATAATGAAGTGTGGGTAGAATATCGAATATTTCCATTTAAAATTCGAGAGACCTATTCACTCTTTGATTCCTCGCAGA
Source organism: Saprospiraceae bacterium (assembly GCA_965230345.1). GTDB lineage: Bacteria > Bacteroidota > Bacteroidia > Chitinophagales > Saprospiraceae > JADKBO01. Next base: position 91,109 of record CBDDKR010000002.1, on the reverse strand, counting down.
TCGAATATTTGGATCAGATTGGAAATGAAGGAATCCAGATAGACATGCGAATGATCAATTCTGATGATCAAATTGACATCACTGGATTAGATTATAATGGAAGTTTTTCAAGAGGATTTTCTATCGGAAACGCTCAAGATCTTATCTTAAATTCAAATTTTGATCTTCAAATGGTTGGAGATCTTGGCTATGGCATTCAAGTTCGAGCTGCGATTTCAGATGACAATATTCCTATACAACCTGAAGGAAATACTCAAGTTTTGCAAGAGTTTGATCGGATATATATCGAACTGGAAAAGGATAGTTATAAGGTGATTGCAGGTGATTACGCTCTTAAAAGACCTAAAAGTCATTTTATCAATTACAATAAGAAACTTAAAGGTTTAGGCGCACAGGCTGATGTTAAGTTAAATGATAATAATATGTTATCCACAAAAGCCAATATTTCCAGTTCGCGTGGGAAATTTCGTAGGCAGATAGTAGATGTTGTTGAAGGAAATCAAGGGCCGTATCAACTCATAGGTAATAATAATGAGCGATTTCTTATCATCTTGTCTGGGACTGAAAAGGTTTACTTTAATGGTGAATTAATGCACAGAGGAATTGATTATGATTATGTGATTGATTACAATCGGGCCCAAATTTCATTTTCGCCAAAAAGGTTGGTTGCAAGGGAGTCAAGGGTTATAGTTGAGTTTGAGTATACAGATCAAAATTACTTCAGAACCTTATATAGTTTAGAGACTAACTTGGAGCATAAGAATTATAATTTAAACTTCAATTTTTACTCAGAACAAGATAGCAAGAATTCAACCAGTCAAATTCAATTAGATAGTTTGGATCGATCTATTTTACAGGCTGCTGGTGATGATCCTTTGGCTACTTATCGATCCGGCATTCGACCCTATAATGAAGATAATAATGCGCTTATAGGTTATCGTTTAAAAGAGGTTCCTGGTGTTTCGGATAAGGTGTTAGAATTCACCTCTGAAATAGATAGTATCGATGTAGAGGCTGTTTTTACTGAAGTTGGAGAGGGAGAAGGAAGTTACCGTATCAGTGATAAGGTAAGTAGTAATGGTCGAGTATATGAATATGTAGGTGAGGGAAATGGAGCATATGAACCCATTGTTCGATTGATTCCACCCAATCAAAAACGAGCAATGGCTCTGGGAGGTGATTGGAAAATCAGACCTGAAATACGCCTTCATGGCGAACTTGCTCTTAGTGATTTTGATGAGAATAGGTTTTCATCAGAAGACGATCATGATAATATAGGATTGGCTGGAAACATTGGAGTCGATATTGAATACTCTTTTACAGATTCTTCAGCTTGGAAATGGCTGGGGCATCAATCATTTGAGTGGTTAGATAATGACTATAATGTACTTAATCCTTACAGGAATGCTGAATTTATTAGAGATTGGAATCTTAATGACTTGCCTTCTGGGGGCGAAAGATTAACTAGGTCAAGTATTGGACTTCGTCATAAATCCGAATTTGAAATGATTTATTCTTACGAAGCATTTGATCGATATAAAACCTTCCAAGGGAATAGACAGAAAATTACGGGATTCTATAACAAAAATGATTTTAGAATGATTTTTAGCCCAACTTATACTGTTACACATTCTGGAAAAAGTGAAACGAGTTTTTTACGTCCCATTTTTGAATTATCTAAGAAATTTTCTAATTGGAAAGGGATAGAAATTGGTAGTAGATATGAAGGCGAATACAATAGTCAAAAAGAAAACAATGAATTGACAACAAGAAGTTATTCTTTCGATCAGATCAATTCGTTCTTGCAATTTGGAAGTGATGAAAGATTAAAGCTTCGTTTTGGATACAATCATCGCTTGGATAGATTTGTCGCTAATCATGAATTCTACAATGCATTGCGAATAAATGAATTCGAATGGACGACTATGCGAACTTTTAGCAATAATCGAGTTGAATTGAGTTTTAAACTCAGGGATTTTGATGTTGTCAATGAGGAATTGGTAACTGAGCATTCAGACAAAAGAACTCTCCTTGGATCAGCTTTGTATCAAGCATCATGGTGGAAGGGAGGTGTGGTATCAAATACAAATTATCAGATCAATTCTGGTCAAGAACCTAAGACCGAATTTGTTTATCAAAAGGTTGAAAACATACAAGGTGAATATGTTTACATTGGGTCGGATACTTCAGGCGTTAAAGATGTCAATGATTTCCGATATGACCCAACAAATCCGTTGGCTCAATATGTTCGATTATCTCTTCCCAATAATGAGTTCATACGGACAAACAATATTATACTAGATCATAATATAAGAATTCTTCCATCTAAAATTTGGTCAGTGAGCAATGATTCTACATCTGGATTGATCAAAATGATCAGGAAATTTTCATTGAATACTCGATTGAATATTTTTAATAAATCGATGGATTCTAAAGGTAGTGCTTTGGATCCATTAGCATTTTACCCGTCTGATTCGACATTGGTCAGTTATACTCAGCAATTGGTCCAAGGTATATATTATAATAGAGGTAATGCCTTATATGATGTAGGGTATGATCTGAGATTTAATAGGAATAAAAGTAATCAGATTAATGGTTTTGAAAGTAGAGGATTGATTGATCACCGTTTGAAGTTTAGATGGACGTTTGATCGGCAATTAGATGTTACTTTAGTCACAAGCTTTGGCAGATCAGAATTCGATTCCGAAATATTCGATCCACGCGATTTCGAAATTGACCACCTTGGATTGGCTCCGGAATTGAGTTGGAGGCTCGGAACAACTCAACGGATAGTGATGAGGTATGCCTATAAAAATAAAAAACAACGAATTGGTGAATTGGAAAAAAGCAGGAGTCATTCCATGGAGTGTAATTATACGCTTAGAAAGCACTCAGATTATTCTTTTGATGGAAATGTTAGATTCGTAGATGTTCGATACAGTGGAGAGGTGAATTCTCCGATTGCCTACGATATTTTAGAAGGACTCAGAGGAGGAAGCAATTATTTGTGGAGGATGACCTTTACAAAACGAATGATAAATAATATAGACCTGTCCTTAGTCTACAATGGACGTAAAACTGGGAATCAACCGGTAATTCATGTCGGAAATATTCAGGCAAAGGCTACTTTTTAAAGATTTGTTTAGGTCGTGATTTTCGCCTGCTTTCGAGTATAAAATTTGGTGAGAATTCGTTGAATAAAGATTAATTCTTCATATTTGCGTCCTACTGAATAATATACAAGAATATAAAGCAATTTACGATGAATTTTATCCTGACAGAAGAGCAACTCGCAGTTAGACAAGCAGCTAGAGATTTTACACAAATTGAATTGTTGCCTGGCGTAATTGAAAGAGATCGAGATATGTTATATCCTAAAGATCAGGTGAAGAAGATGGGAGAAATGGGCTTTTTGGGTATGATGGTTTCACCAGAATATGGCGGCGGTGGAATGGATACGTTATCTTATGTTCTGGCAATGGAAGAATTGTCTAAAGTAGATGCTTCTTGTTCAGTAATAATGTCGGTAAACAATTCCCTAGTATGTTGGGGATTAGAAACCTATGGAAATGAAGACCAAAAACAAAAGTATCTTACTAAATTGTCCACCGGTGAATGGATAGGTGCATTCTGCCTTTCAGAACCAGAAGCAGGAAGTGATGCAACTAGTCAAAGAACAACTGCCATAGATAAAGGTGATCACTATGTACTGAATGGTACTAAAAACTGGATCACAAATGGAGGAACTTCAAAAGTACATTTGGTAATTGCTCAAACGGACATTGATAAAGGACATAGAGGTATTAATGCTTTCATTGTAGAAACGGATTGGGATGGAGTAGTAGTAGGAGCTAAAGAAGACAAAATGGGTATTCGTGCATCAGATACACATACAATTATGTATAACGATGTGATTGTGCCAAAAGAGAATCGAATTGGTGAAGATGGATTTGGTTTTAAGTTTGCAATGAAGGTGTTGAGTGGAGGAAGAATTGGTATTGCTGCCCAAGCTTTGGGAATTGCTGCGGGAGCCTATGAACTTGCAGTTAAATATTCTCAAGAAAGAGAAGCTTTTGGAAAGCCTATTGCTCAACATCAAGCTATCGCATTCAAACTTGCGGATATGGCTACTGATATTGAAGCTGCAAGATTAATGGTCTATAGAGCCGCATATCTTAAAGATAAAGGAATGGACTACACAGAAGCTGCAGCAATGGCTAAATTATTGGCATCATCTGCGGCTATGAAACACACTGTTGAAGCGGTTCAAGTACACGGAGGATACGGATTTGTAAAGGAGTATCATGTAGAGCGATTGATGCGAGATGCAAAGATTACACAGATATACGAAGGAACATCTGAAATTCAAAAATTAGTGATTTCAAGAGGTGTGTTGAAAGGTAAGTTGTACCAAGACCTTTTTGCCAAAGAATAAATTGGGTTGAAATCCTCTTGGCAAATTGCAACTATTCTTGGTATTCCACTGAAAATTCATTGGACATTCACCTTGCTTTTTGCTGTTTTAGTAATTTCGACATTAGATCCCAGAATTAGTCTTTTTAATGTTTTAGACTGGATCGTTTTTCTTACGCTGTTATTTTTTAGTGTTTTAATTCATGAATTAGGGCATGCGGTTGTTGCCAAGAAGTTTCATGTAAAGACAAAGGATATTGTATTTTCTCCGCTAGGTGGAGTTGCTCGGTTAAGTAAGCTGCCGAAGGCCCCCCGCCATGAAATGTACATTGCATTAGCTGGTCCACTGACCAATCTTGTCATTGGAATTGTCTTGGGGGGATTCTTATTCCTAGAGGAATCACCAAAGAGTCTGTTGATGAGATGGGGTGAAGTCAAAGTAATTGGATTAAATTTAGATCACTGGCTACCCTTTCTTTTTGTTGTTAATATTGTAATGTTTTTGTTTAACCTTTTGCCTGCTTTCCCAATGGATGGGGGTAGGGTAGTCAGAGCGTTTTTAACTTCTTATGTAGGAAGAATTAAGGCGACCATATGGGCCAGTCAATTGGGACGGTATATCGCTGTTTTATTAGTCGTTTTGGGTGTAGTACTTGAATGGTATATCGTAATGATCATCGGATTTTACATATTTTTATCTTCTACAATCGAGTACAAGTTTGCTAACAGAAATGCGTTTTGGGAAGAACTTTCCGTGGATGATGTGATGCATCGTCAAATTGAATTGATTGATGAGAAAGGGGAAGGTATTAGCTATGACGAAAGAACTGTCAAGGATTATTATTTGTGTTGTAATGGTGAGCGATTAATGGGGTATGTTTCCTCCCCAATGTGGAATTCTATGGTGAGTTCTCCCAGGAATTTGAAGCAATTCAAATTAATTGATGTCATTCAGAAAGATTTTGAATTAGTCGATTCTAATATGTCTTTGATTGAAGCGTTTGAACGTTTAAATGATGCGAAAATCAATATACTGTTTATTCGTAAAAACAATGAAATAACAGGATACGTCAATAAAGAGATTTTGTTAAGTACAATGGCTAACAAAAATTAATTATAACTTTTTATAAAACAGGGTTATCTGGTAATTCAACGATGAAGCGTTCAGAATTTCGGAGCGTTTCCCATTACAAACTCTATTAAACAAAGCCATCATCTTTTTTTACTGGATTGGTTTTAAGAAGATCCTCTTTTATTTTTTTGAATTTTTCGTTCATTTGAACGTATTCTTCAGTAAACCCACATCTTGTGCAAATGTATCTATCCAGAATAGCATATTTAGTGCCCCAATTGTTAAGGTAAACATAGTGATTGGAATTGTACCTGTTTCCTTTAATTTCAATGACATCCAAACTTCCGCACTTAGTACATTCTCCTGTAAACCTCATAACACTATAAATTTATGAAACAATGATACCAAAAAAAATATAAAATAAAAAGGGACTGACTCTATGAGAAGTGCAGCCCCTTTATTTTAATCAAAACGATTTGTCGAATATAATTATTCGTATATTTTTATTAAATCTCCTTGTTTAGGAGGGTTAGATTCGTCTATATTGTTGATTCTCATCAACTTTTCTAAATCGATATTGTACGACTTAGAAATATCCATTAAACTTTGTCTATTGCCTAAGCGAATGAATTTGAATCTTTGAGGAGTTATAGATATAAGGGCTTTCGCATCCTTTGTCTCTAATTTAGATAATTCACTTTGCTTTTTAGTCGCAGCCAGAATGTTCTTTCTTATCAGGATTGGGTCCTTGATCTTCTCCACTTTATTCAAACTCTTTACATGGAATAAATGATCGTGAAGATTGGATTTATCTACGTAGTCGTATAAGTGATTCTCAGGCAATGTAAGGTAGTGCTTACCATTAGACTGAGGAATGAAGTTTTTAAGAAATGATGGATTCAAATCTTTGATTACTTCAAAATCAAGTTCATATCTCTTTGCGATTTCTTTTAGTTCGATTTTCTCAAATACTTTTACACTAGCAGTAAACTTAAGATCATCATCAATCTGTGCAGGTTTGATGTCATGGGCATAATAGTACTTCATGACATAATGCATTGCAATTGCCTTAGGAATATAGTTTCGAGTTTCTCTTGGAAGAAATTTTTGGATGGTCCAGTAATCTTTACTTCCACCAGCTTTTCTTATTGCCTTACGCACATTTCCAGGACCGCAGTTGTATGCAGCTAATGCGAGTGTCCAATCACCAAATTGTTTGTGGAGTTTTTCCAAGTAATCTAAAGCAGCATATGTAGACTTTATAGGGTCTTTTCTTTCGTCAACTGATCTGGTAATCTTTAAGCCTACATATTTGGCCGTGGGCTTCATAAATTGCCACAATCCAGTTGCTCTTACTCTAGAAACGGCGTGAGGATTTAAGCCAGATTCAATAACTGGTAAATACTTTAAATCTTCAGGAAGATTTCTTTCTCTGAGTACACCTTCTATAAGTGGAAAATAAATGGACGATCGTCCAAGCATAGTCTCGCTTACTCTTCTATTGGTATTGATAAGTAAATTAATCTTTTCTCTGACTTTGTTATTGTACTGAATGTCAATAACGGAATTCAAATGCTCTACTCTGTTTTGAATTTCTTTATTCAATTCAGTATCTATTCCTTTTGTATGTCCAACAAAAGTGAAAAAGAGAAATACTAAAAATAAACCAATACCTGGGGGGATATTGTTCTTCATGGAATTATAGTTTGTTAATCGGTTGATTAAGGATGAATTACAAAATAAAATACCGTAGGTTGGTTCTTTTTTTGTCCAATATTACGTTTTTGGGACCGCAAAGGTACTCAATAATATTAGATGACAAATGTTTTTAACACTTTTTTTAGATTTTAAATCTTTTATTAAACAAGATTTTACAAATTATAAAAAGTATTAATATGTTGATTTGCATAAATCATGCCAATTCTATCAATTTGATATTAAAAATGATTTATATATGTATGAATCATTTTTAACGATGACAATTTCGTACAAATACAACACAGACTAACCTCATAAACTCACTTCAGTATGTTTAACGCGGGATAAACGGATAAAGTATCACTTTTGTTCTAAAAAGTAAATACAGACGTAAATTGAACTATTCACGTCTATCAGTTACTTGTAATGAAGAGTGGTTAAACGTTGTTTAAAATAGAATAATTTAATGACGAGATAAGAATTCTGAAATTTCATCAATTGGAATGTCGATTTGATCTCCTGTTTTTAAAGTCTTAATGCAAACTGTATTCTTCTCAATTTCATTATCGCCAACAATTCCAACATATTTAATGCCTCTAGCGTCCGCATACTTCATTTGTTTTTTCATCTTTCCAAAATCAGGATAGCAATCTGCATTTATGCCTTGCCTTCGAATTTTTTGTACAACATTAAAGGCGTAGTGTTGCCCTCTTTCATCAAACCCTACAAGAAGGATTTCTGGATTATGCGATAAATCTGTAGGAAATAGGTCGAGTTCTTCCATTACATCGTAGATCCTTTCCGCTCCAAAAGAAATTCCAACTCCTGAAACGTTGGGTAGTCCAAAGCTTCCAGTTAGATTGGCGTATCGTCCTCCTCCTCCAATGGACCCCATTTTTATATTGTCATGAATTGTTGTGTCAACTTTAACCTCAAAAATGCAGCCTGTATAATATCCCAGTCCTCGTGCCAGAGTGATGTCAAAATTTAGTTCTGTTACGGGTGAGTACTCCAGGAATTTGTGGAGTGTTTTTAATTCTTCGATTCCTTTTTGTCCTGTAGGACTATTGGAAAAAGCATTCTTCAATTCATCTAACGAATCAATCGTTAAAAGTTGAAATATGGCATCAACTCTACTTGCGTCTATTCCCTTTCCAATCATCTCTTCCTTGACCTTATCCTCACCTATCTTATCTAACTTATCTAAAGCAACGGTCATTTCTACAAATCGATCTTCCAGACCGTTTTGCTCTGCAATTCCGAAAAGAATCTTTCTATTGTTAATGAGAATTTCAGTTTTTATACCAAGTCTATTAAAAACATCCGAATATATATTCATCAATTCGGCTTCATACATTAAGGATTCTGAGCCAACGACATCGACATCGCACTGATAGAATTCTTGATATCTACCTTTTTGCGGTCTATCTGCTCTCCATACTGGTTGGATCTGGTATCTTTTAAAGGGGAGTTTTATGTCATTTTGATTCATGACTACATATCTAGCAAATGGTATGGTAAGATCATATCTGAGACCTCTTTTGGATATACTAGATGTCAACTCTTTAGAATCTCGAGATTCTAGCGCAGTGGTATCTGCTTTTTTTAAATAGTCACCATTATTCAAAACTTTAAAAAGCAACTGATCACCTTCATCACCATATTTACCTGTTAAAGTCTGAAGGGCTTCCATCGTTGGCGTCTCAATAGGAGCGTAACCATATTTACTAAATACAGATCTTATTGTATCGAATATGTAATTTCGTTTAAGTACTTCAAGGGGACCAAAATCTCTTGTGCCCTTTGGTAAAGAAGGTTTCATGAGAGCATGTTTTGATGGATAAAAAATCTTTAGTGTGCAGCGTGAAATTGCTTTAAGAATCTAACATCGTTTTCAAATAATAATCGGATATCACTGATGTCATATTTCTGCATTGCCGACCGCTCTATACCGATTCCAAATGCGTATCCACTATAAACCTCTGGGTCAATTCCACAATTAGAAAGAACGGCAGGATCAACCATGCCACACCCTAGAACTTCCAACCATCCAGTTCCTTTAGTCAACTTCTTAGCTTTTTCTGTTTCTGTTCCCATCCAAACGTCCATTTCAGCACTAGGTTCTGTAAAAGGGAAATAACTAGGTCGAAGTCTTATTTCAGTTTTTTCTCCGTACATCTCTCGAGCAAAATATAGTAAGGTCTGTTTCATATCAGCAAATGACACTTTCTTGTCGATATAGAGCCCCTCAATTTGGTGAAATTGACAATGAGAGCGTGCAGAGATGGTTTCATTACGATATACTCTACCTGGCGCAATAATACGGATTGGAGGCTGAGTAGAAGTCATAACTCTTGCTTGAACAGAAGAAGTATGCGTTCTAAGCAATTGAGTAATTGAATTTTTTAAATAAAAGGTATCCTGCATGTCTCTTGCAGGGTGATCTTCAGGAGTATTCATGGCAGTGAAATTGTACCAATCGTCTTCTATCTCTCTCTCTTCAGCAACTGTAAATCCTATTTTGCTAAAAATATTGATCATTTTATTCATCACAATAGAAACAGGGTGTCTTGATCCTTGTTCCAATGGTTTATGAGGAGCAAACAAGTCAATATCAGCAACAGCAGATGAGAGTTTGATTTCTTCTAAATTATTCTTAGAAGAAAAGAATTTACCCTCTGCCACTTGTTTGAGCGCATTAACAGCTTGTCCAAACTCTTTTTTTCTTTCGTTAGGTACATTTCGTATTTCACCAAATAAATCTTTAATGATGTTTTTAGTACCAATAAAACGAAGTCTAAATTGTTCTAATTGATCTTCGTTTTCGATTTGAGTTTTTTCAATTTCGCTCTGAAGCGATTCTATTTTTTTGAAAATTTCTTCCGCCATAAACTTCTAACCTTTCTTATGTAATGCAAAGGTAGTATTTCATTGTAATTATGAAATGATTTGAAAACATATTGTTCATTAGTTCTTGGATATGTTGAGCAAGCATCATTACTTCGTAATAGGCTAGAGTTTATACTGGATAGTCTTTCATTATAACAAAAATGGAGACCAGCATGCTGATCTCCATAACTTATAGTAGTAGATTTAATTTGTGTTAAACTGCTTTCTCAGGAAAGGTATCTTCAACATTTTCATTAATCCAACTCAAACAAGAATTGAAATCATCAAAAATGAAGTTTTCAGGAACAATATCTGGTATGATATCAATCCTTTCCATCATATACCTAGGTTGTTTTTGAACATTGACCATTAAAATTTTGACATCTTTTTTACATAGATCAACCAAAATATCTTCCATTGCATAAAGTCCCGATTGGTCCATATACGTAAGCAATCCCATCCGAATAATGACTACAGATGCAGTATTAGGAATCTGATTAGCTAGATCTTGGAAATTGCTCGTGGAACCAAAGAAAAGAGGACCATTGATGTGTTTGATAAATACTTCCTCCTTTAGATTTCTAGGGAAATCAATCTCGTCAGGCCATGCCTTTTCATCGTTTAATGTTCCAACTTTAGATCGTTCTCCTGTTAAATCACCAATTTTTTTCATAAACATCAGAGAGGCAATAACAAGTCCAATTCCTACGGCATATACCAAGTTCCAAAACGAGGATAAAACCAGTACAATTAACATTATTGCTACTTCTGGTTTGGGCATATATGGTATAGCTTTAAGACCTTTATAGTCCATTACACTTATACCTACGGTAATTAAGATTCCTGCTAATACAGCGGCTGGAATTTGTGAGGCAATTGGGCCAAGCGCAAGTAAAATAATCAACAATAAAATTCCAGCTATCATACCTGATAACTTCGTCTTACCTCCAGCATTGATGTTCACAACAGTTCTAATCGTTGCTCCTGCACCTGGAATTCCTCCAAAGATGGCAGCAATTCCATTTCCGATTCCTTGACCGATTAATTCCTGATTTGGTTTGTGTTTGGTCTTAGTCATATTATCCGCAACGACTGATGTCAATAGCGAATCGATAGCTCCTAATAGTGCCAAGGTGATGGCCGTGAAAATATATGGAGACAAGGTGCCAAAATCAATGGAAGTGAAGATGTCGAGATGTGGCAGAGGTATCCCACTTGGAATGGTTTCTATAGGTCTATAGTCAAGGTTGAAACCTGCTGCAATTCCAGACATAACCAAGAGAGCTACAAGTGTGCTAGGTATCTTCGTAGTTATTCTTTTGAATCCAAAGATTATAATGATTGTTCCGAGTGCCAGAAGTAATTCAAGCCAATCTATGTTTCCAAATGCTCTTGGTAGAACTTTGAGTGTTCCTAAAATTCCACTTGATTCTTTACCAGCTAAGGTTTTAGATTCTTGTTTGATTTGATCTTCTGTAATGAGCTCAGCACGACGAATGGTTTCCTTAAAGTCTTCTAAAACGAGAATACCTTCTCCTGCTTCTTCTTTTAATATATTGTCTAGAATTATTTCCTCTGCTTGAGGTTTAAATTGATTTACAAAACTTAAGTCCTCCTTCGGATAATAGCCTATGGTAGGTAAGATTTGAGTGATGATAATAATTACACCAATAGCAGTCATAAAGCCTGAAACTACTGGATAAGGAATGTATCTTATATATTTTCCTAGACCGATGAATCCGAGAATAATTTGAATTACACCAGATAGTAAAAAGACCAAAAGAATTGTAGGTAAGGCTTTGCTTACTTCGCCATCAAAACCAGCTACAATTTGTGCAATTACTATCATACTTACTGCAGTCATAGGCGCAGTAGGTCCTGATATTTGCGTATTAGTTCCTCCAAATAGAGCAGCAAAAAAACTAATAAATATTGCCCCATAGAGACCGGCAGTTGGACCAAGTCCAGAACTTACCCCGAATGCAAGTGCCAATGGCAGAGCTACAATACCTGCAGTTAATCCTCCAAACATGTCACCTTTCCAATGCTTGAAGTCAAAGCCTAATTTTTTGATCATTTTTATTAAAATTTGATGAATTGAATATGATGCCTACTATAATTATCATCCCTAATATCTAAGAATATATCTCTGGAGTCAATCATCCATTAAGAAGCTAATTTCATCCGTCTTAGCCTATTTAGATAGGTGTCAATATCATGTAATAAAACAACGATTTTGAACTGCGAAGACTCTGAATTTATTAATGGTTGATTCAGAAGGTATGAATTAACAGTCCGGAGGAGGTTCAGGAATGTCTTGAAAGTGTTGATGTGTTCGAATTTGTATAGCATGGGGTGAAAAATTAGATTTTTTTAAGTCTGAATCAAGGGCGAAATGATTCTGACCACTGAAATTGAAACGGAAATAATCGTCTTTGATTTCTTCATTTTCGGCTTCAACATCTATTTCAATACTCATTTCTACCATGTTTTCTATTCCAATAAGATATGTATCTATTGACCTTAGACCAGTTTCAAGTCCAATCAATAGAATCAGGAATGTGGCAAATAGAATGGATTTCATAAATATCGTTACCTCTCTTGAACAGTGAAGGTAATAAAAGAGTTTAAAAAAGGAGATGAAATTCATCTCCTTTGCTGTGTTTTTGTTTATCAAGTGTTTCCTTGGCGAATTGGTAAGATTATTCTTTACGCAATTGAGTTTGGATATATCTTATTATATTTCTTTTTTACATACTTAATGAAGTGCTTTATATTGAGAGGTTCACCTGTGATCATTTCACACAATTCTTCTGCTTCATACAGTCTACCATGGGTGTGAACTTTTTCTCCCAACCATTTTAGCAGCGATGAAGAATCGCCTTTCGAAATTTGCTTGTTTAGTTTAGGGATTTCTTTCTTTGCTTGTGCATATAGTTGTGCTGCATAAAAACTCCCAATACTATACGTAGGGAAATACCCGAAACTCCCATGAGACCAATGTACATCTTGCAATATTCCATTCAGGTCATCAGGCACCTCCAATTTTAAATACTCCTTATATTTTTTGTTCCATAGTTTTGCTAAATCTTTGGTCTCGACTTTATCCTCAAAAATAGCTTTTTCTATTTCATAACGAATCAATACATGAAGATGGTAGTGCAATTCGTCGGCTTCGGTACGTATAAGATTTGGTTTAATTTTATTTATACCTTTATAGAACTGATCTAAGTCGATTTTTCGTAAGTTTTCTGGAAAAACGGATTGAAGCTTTGGATAATGGTATGTCCAGTAAGATTTACTTCTTCCGACATTGTTTTCCCAGAGACGAGACTGAGATTCGTGAATGCCTAAACTAATTGCTCCCCCAGTAGGAAGACCATAATCCTCAGAATTTAACCCTTGTTCGTACAGCGCATGTCCTCCTTCGTGTATACAACTCCATGTCATATTGGAGAAATCATTTTCATCAATCCGGGTTGTGACCCTTACGTCATCTGAAGAAAAACTAATGGTAAAAGGATGAGTAGAAATATCTTGTCTTCCTTTATCAAAATCGTAACCCATATTTTTTAACAGGTCAAGTCCGAATTGCCATTGTAAATTTTTATCGTAGTTTTTACGTAAAAACTTATCGTTAATCTTATCTCCTTTGCGGATCTTTTTAATAAATGGTAGTAGCTCAGACTTAACTTGATCAAAAATTTCATCAAGTGTTTCGACTGTGAGATTTGGCTCATACAAATGCAAAAGGGCGTTGTACGGATGTCCTGTTTTGTTGAGTTTTTTAGCTTCTTCTTTGACCAATTGAATCAAATGATCAAGAGGTTCAATATAAAGATTGAAATCATTGGCTTGCCTTGCTTTTTCCCAAGCATGAAACGCATTGGATATCGCCAGAGATTTTTTAATAACAAAATCCTTAGAAAATAAAGTTGCTCGTTGATATGATTCGTAGGTTAAGGACACATTTTTTTTCTCTTTTTTGGAGAGAGATTTCATATTAATCAAGCGTTCCAACAGCAATCCTGTTTCCTTGGATGTAAATTCTTCGTGAGCTATTCCAGATAATGTAGCCATTTGCTGGGAGCGCCTTTGATGAGATTTGATTGGGAGATTTACCTCCTTATCCCAGGATAAAACTGCTATAGTATGGCTTATATCCCCTAGTTTGGACATCAATTGTCGATATTTATCATAGACTCTAGTTCTTGCCATTTTTATTGAAATTTAAGGTTAAGAAATTCAGCCATCCCAAAATAAACAATACTCCACCAATTGGTGTGATTGGTCCAAGCCATTTAATGGATAAACCCGTTAATGTCTGTGTGGAAAGCAGATATATTGAGCCTGAAAATAATAAAATCCCAACAAAGAAAAGATAGAAGGATATAAGTAATCTTTTGTTTTTTAGCAGAACGTATAGTGAATAACACCCTAGCATAGCCAATAAATGATAAAAATGATATGCTATACCTGTTTGATAAGACGTAAGGTGATGATTAGACAAATGTGCCTTCAAGTAATGCGCTCCAAATGCTCCCAATATTACTGCGAGGGCACCTGTACATCCAATAATTAAAGTAAGCCTTTTCTCTTTTTTATTCATTTACAAAAGGATCAATGTTCCTATGGTCTTCTTTAAGGTGTATTGGAGTGAGAGCAAAGTTAAATAATAAGTCAAGAATAAATAATATATGACAAAATTAATTTATATGATTTTAGTCTATTTCAGATCATTCAGGGATTTGCCAGTCTATAGCCCCGAGTCCATGTTGCTCCAAATAAGAATTTGCTTTAGAAAAATGTTGGTTATTGAAAAATGCTCCTCCTGCCAATGGTGAAGGGTGAGCAGAAGTCAAAACAAGGTGCTTGTTCGGATCGATTAGTTTAGACTTACTTTGAGCAAATCGTCCCCATAGCATAAAAACAATATGAGAACGAACATTGGAAAGATTATATATAACTGCATCGGTAAAGGATTGCCACCCGATCTTACTGTGTGAAGAAGGTCTGTTTTTTTCTACAGTAAGCATGGCATTAAGAAGGAATACGCCTTGTTCTGCCCAGAATGTCAAATCCCCATGATTAGGTATGGTGCAATTCAAATCTTGATTTAATTCCTTATAAATGTTCTTTAGGGATGGAGGGACCTTTATTGTTTTTGGTACGGAAAAACTAAGACCCATGGCTTGATTAGGATTGTGGTATGGATCTTGACCAAGTATGACAACTTTGACCTTCTGTACAGGAGCTTTTTCAAATGCATTAAAAATCAATGAGCCAGGAGGATAGATTATTTTTCCTGAGTTTTTTTCATTTCTTAGAAACTGCCTTAGTTGGTGAAAATAATCTTTGTCGAATTCTTCATTCAAAAGATTTTTCCAACTTTCTTCCATTTTTATGACTCTCTCGGACATGTTGCTTTTGTTCTATAACTAATTTGATTTTAAAGGTACAATCTATACTTGGTTGTGCTAGAAGAATTAGTATAGAATGTTAAAATTAGAACTTCTACTCTAGGACAAAATACTTGAATAAATTACCTATATTTGATTTGATAAAATTGAAATTGATTGCTCCTTCTTGAAAGGAGTAGAATCCATGCCTTTATGATAGTCGAATTAGTTAAAAACACGAGTTTAGTAGATAAGTTTATTTCGGAGTTAAGATCGGTTGATAAGCAAAAAGATAGACAGCGGTTTCGAAAAAACTTGTTCAGAATGGGACAGGTTTTCGCCTATGAAATATCTAAGCAATTAGAATACAAATCAACTCGCGTAAGTACACCATTGGGTGAAGCGGTTTGTGAAGAATTGAATGACGAAGTAGTTGTTGCTTCGATTTTACGTGCTGGTATACCATTTCATAATGGACTATTGGATTTTTTCGATGATGCCGATAATGCATTTATTGCAGCTTATAGATCTCACCACAAGGATGGTACCTTTGATATTAGCTTAGAATATTCGACTTCACCAAGCTTAGAAGGAAAGATAGTAGTTCTTGCCGATCCCATGTTAGCTACAGGAGCATCGATAGATCAAGCCATTAAAACCTTATCGGAATATGGTCAATGGAAAGCACTTTATGTAGTTTCGATAGTTGCTTCAAGTCAAGGGGTAAAGCATGTCCAACGATTGCACAAAGATGCTCATATTTGGGTTGGTGCCATTGACGAAGAACTTACAGCTAAGTCTTATATTGTGCCTGGTTTAGGAGACGCAGGCGATTTGGCATTTGGAAGCAAATCTTAGCATTAATTCTCTATAAGCACATTTCCTTTTAGTTCAATAGTTTTATTTTCATCATTGGTAAAGGCTTTGTCTGAGCCTCCTTCGTGATTGTTTTGGAAGAGTATATTTTCTAGTATGGTTGTTCCCATGTTGTAAAATGCTCCACCATTTGTCGCAGAATATCCGTTTTGGAGTTTTAAATCTTTTAAGGTAAACGAGACATTATCTTGTATGTCAAAAATACGAATAGCATTTTGCCCAGATAGGGTGAGATTATTCATTCCTAATCCATGAATTTCTAAATTTTTGTCGATAGATAAAGGAGTATCCGTAATTGGAATGGTAACATTGGTTAGACCAGCAGCAAAAGTCAATGTAGCATCGGGACAACTATCTTCAACAGCTTTTCTTAATGAACCTAGTCCATTATTGGAAGCATTTGTAATTGTAATTCCAGGCAATGGTGTCAATGGGTATTGTCCTGAACAATCAGCTGGTGATTGGTGTAATGGCATGCTAAATAGTGCACCAGAAGTAGCAGATGTCCCAGGTAGTCTGTTGGTCGCGCCTGCCATTGCTGCTGGATACATAATAGCTGCTGGGTCACTAACATGCCCAAGTATTAAAGCATGTCCAATTTCATGCAGAGCCACTGTCTCAAAATCAGTCTCCCCTCCACTAGGATTTCCAGGGCCATACTCCCATGTTACCCCACTTCCATTGGTTATAAAAGTAATATCAAATTCGGCGGCATTCCATAGGGAAGGATCAGCAGTACAAGCTGAGAAGTAACCATTGTATTGGCCTAATACAGGAAAAAAGACATCTCCTGTAGACCATCTAATAACAGACACTCCGTCACTAGTAGTTACATTAATCCCAGTGTCAGCACCTTCTATCCAATGAATATCCGTAGTACATTTCCAAGTTTGCATAGCCCTTAAAAAGGATTCTTTTGCAGCGGTATTGGAAGAAAATGATGAATTGAACTGAAAGGTGACATTTCCTAATGCCGAAGTTGAAACGTATCGAACAAAATCACTTAAAGGGCTATCCGGAAAACTAGATATATTATATAAAATATTTAAATCACTTGGAGAGAAGTGATTTATGGCTCCAGAAGTTTGTACAACAACTTTTCCAGTTCCAGCACCAGGCGGTACTCGAACAATAACTTGTGTATTAGACCATGAACTTACATATTCACTCGCAGCTGCCATAAATGAACCCGGATTTTGTGAGTCTGCACTTCTGAAAAAGACCGTTCCCTGTGTTGCACCAAAGCCGCTACCTGTTATGGTAATTACATCGTCAACACCAGCATTAACAGATGATGGAGTAATGTTTGTAATTACTCTCGATGGAGAAGTATCAGAATTGTTCGACAAGATTAGTTCATGTAAAGTTTCAACCTCTTGACCAACGAGTGTAGATAACCTGGAAACCAGTTGATCTGATTCAAGGTCGAAAGATATGAAGCCGGTACTTGCCGAATTATTGATAGGATCATATCGATAATAGGATTGATCAATAGCCCAAGCACGATATAACTTAGATTCGGATTGAATAACATCATTGGTATATTCATTCAATAAAAAGACACCTTGATCTCCGATATTAAGTTGTAGCTCAGGATGAGATGTATGAAGACGATTACCAATTTGTCCACCAAGTGTTATTATTTGAAGGGTCTCATGGTTTAAATTTCCGTTTATTGTTCTGGAAATTTTAAGCTGATTTTTAGTGAATATTTGCTGGTTTCTTGATCCCCAAAATGCCTCTTTTTTTACAATCGTACCTTCTACCATAACCTCTGACCTTAAAGGAACATAATCAAATGGTACTTCCTGTTGCATACATTGTCCAATGGAATAGAACGTGGTGAATAGTAAGAATAGTAATGTTAGCGGTGATTTGTGTTCAATTGTCATTTGGAGCGTAGTTTTGTTTAATTCAAATATAAAAAAACTAACATGTTTATTCAATTCGATTAGGCTTATTGTCCAATATTTATCTTTCATAATATTGACTTTTTATAAGCATAAAACCTACATTTGTTTATTGGTATTTAAAGAAATAAGATCGAATGAAAGACATTAGAATAGAAGAAGATTTATTAGGTGAAATGGAGATTGATAATCGATTCTATTATGGAATCCATACCCAAAGAGCAATGGATAATTTTAAAATTTCGAATGCTAGAATATCAGATTTTCCTTTGTTCGTAAAGTCAATGATCTTAACCAAAAAAGCCTGTGCATTAGCGAATGGTGAGATTAAAACGATTTCTTCTTCTGAATCTGAGATGATAGTTCAAGGGTGCGATGAAATATTAAATAATTTGGATAAATATGTAGAATATTTTCCTGTTGATGTTTTTCAAGGAGGAGCTGGAACATCGGTCAATATGAATACGAATGAGGTAATCGCAAATGTAGCATTGGAGTTGAATGGATATTCGAAGGGATCGTACAATGTTCTAAACCCAAATGATCATGTAAATAAGTCTCAGTCCACGAATGATGCATATCCTACAGGGTTTAGAGTTAGCTTATATTTTTATTTGAATGAATTGATGAAGAAGATCCAGTACTTAATTGATGGATTTCAAGTGAAAGGTAGAGATTTTGTTGATGTATTGAAGATGGGACGAACTCAGTTGCAAGATGCCGTGCCCATGTCCCTTGGAGATGAATTTAATGCTTGGGCTACCAATCTACAAGAGGAAATCAGTAGTCTTAAAAGATGCAGAGATCTTGTTCTTGAAGTCAATTTGGGAGCTACTGCGATTGGAACTGGTGTGAATGCTCCAAGTGAATACTCAGAGGTTGCGATAAAACACTTGAGTCGATTGACTCAAGCAGATTTTGTGCGTTCTGAAAACCTGATTGAAGCCACATCGGATTGTGGGGCTTATGTGATGATCTCTGGTGGATTAAAAAGATTGGCTGTGAAATTGTCTAAAATATGCAATGATTTACGATTGCTTTCGTCAGGACCTCGTTGTGGATTAAACGAAATAAATCTCCCAGAACTACAAGCAGGATCATCTATAATGCCAGCGAAAGTAAATCCTGTAATCCCTGAAGTTGTCAATCAAGTCTGTTTCAAAGTAATTGGTAATGATATCGCTATTACTTTCGCTGCAGAAGCTGGACAATTGCAACTGAATGTAATGGAGCCTGTAATTGCTCAGGCTATGTATGAGAGTCTAGAATTGTTAGGAAATGCATGCGAAACTTTACAAGATAAGTGCGTAAGCGGGATTAGTGCCAATAAGAAACATACGACCAATATGGTCATGAATTCTGTAGGAATAATCACTTTTTTAAACCCTTATATCGGTCATCACATGGGCGATTTGATTGGGAAAGAGGCAGTGCAGACCGGGAAATCAGTTCGTGAATTGGTATTGGAAAAAGAACTCCTCTCTGAAGCAGAGTTAAATGAGATCTTAAGTATCGATAACCTTATGCACCCTAAATATAAGGCGAAAAGGAAAAATTAAGTAATGCTGTCGTAATAATATATTGACGCTCGAATCCATATTAAATATGGATCTGGTAATCTCGGATTGAGAAGGATTTCGAACTGATGTTTAGGGGCTTTAGAATTCCATAAATCAGTCTTGAAGGTTGCGATTTCTGAGAATTGTACTTTGTGATTGTAATCGAACTCAGGTTATTGGTTACTTTCGCAGCAAAGATATTGTGACGTTTTGGGTAATATTGAAAGAATTGTAGAAAAGTATGCAAATGATGAAAGATTAGCACATTTGCTAGAAAGTTTAGAGGAAGGAAATAAGTCTGTACACATTGCAGGATTGGCAGGATCACAGCTTGCTTTTCTTTTATGTGGATTCGGTCAGAAATCTAGGCGTTCTCACCTCATAGTAGCTGATGGAAAAGAAGAAGCCGCTTATCTATTGAACTCCTTGGATAATCTTCTAGACAAAAAGGTAGTATTTTTCCCAGATTCGTTCAAGAGGCCTACGTTGTATGAAGAAGTAGATAATAACAATACACTTGAAAGAACAGAAGTAGTCAATAAAATCAACTCGAATCCTGATCATCAACATTTTATCATTACTTATCCAGAGGCTTTATTTGAAAAAGTAGTTGATCCTGCATTACTTGAAAAAAATAGGATTAACATTAAGATAGGTGAGGATCTTGATATTGATACTATGATTGATCTATTGGTGGAATATGAGTTTCATCGGGTAGATTTTGTATATGAGCCGGGGCAGTTTTCGATTAGAGGTGGAATTATTGATGTCTTTACTTATGGTAACGAATGGCCATACCGAATAGAATTGTTTGATGAGGAAGTAGAGAGTATCCGTACATTTAATCCCTTGACCCAATTATCTATAGAAAGATTAAAGGAAATATCCATTATTCCTAATGTCAACAGCAAGTTTAAACAATCGGAAAAGGTTCCACTCTTTGATTTGTTGCCAAAAAGCATGTGCGTATGGATTAATAACTACGATGTTTTAGTGGAAAAGCTTCAATTGTGTTTCGAAAGAGCTGAAATGTTTGCTTCAAGTATTGAATCTGTTACCAGTGATATTCAAGCTTCCATTTTGGATGAACGAGCATTTATATATCCTACTGATGTCGTAGCGTATACCAATGAAATTACACAAATACATTTGTCTAAAAATCAAGTGCAAAAGACTTTTGATTGTGAAATTGATTATCAGGGGAAGGAACAACCACCGTTTAATAAGGCTTTTACCTTATTAATTGACAATTTGAAGGGGAATACAGATGCTGGTTTTGAAAATTATATTTTTACGGATAGTAAAAAACAAATAGAACGATTCTACGCAATATTTGAAGATCTCAATGCCGAAGTGGATTTTCACCCTATTGCAACTTCCATACATGCTGGGTTTGTTGATGTGCACTTGAAAATCGCAGTCTACACCGATCATCAGATATTCGAACGATTTCATAAGTACAGACTGAGAAAAGGATTTACCAAGGATCAAGCCGTAACCCTAAAAATGTTGAAGGAGTTAGAGCCTGGTGATTTTGTAGTCCACATGGACCATGGAGTTGGTCGATTCTCTGGATTGGAAAAAATAGACATCGGTGGTAGAGTCCAAGAGTCCGTTCGGTTGGTGTATCAAGGTAATGATATCTTATATGTTGGTATCAATTCTTTGCACAAAATTTCCAAATATGTTGGAAAAGAAGGAACGCCTCCTTCATTATCAAAGATTGGTGGAGATGCTTGGAAAAATCTGAAACGTAAGACGAAAAAGAAAGTCAAGGATATTGCAAATGAATTGATCAAGCTGTATGCCAAACGAACCTCGACACCTGGTCATGCATTTCCTCCAGATGGATATTTGCAAAATGAATTGGAAGCTAGTTTTATCTACGAGGACACACCAGATCAATATACTGCAACTCAGGCTGTAAAAGAAGATATGGAAAAAGAATATCCAATGGATCGATTGATTTGTGGAGATGTTGGATTCGGCAAAACTGAAATCGCAGTAAGAGCAGCTTTTAAAGCGATAACAGATGGGAAACAAGTTGCCATTTTGGTCCCTACCACCATTTTAGCATTGCAACATTATCAAACGTTTAAAGGTAGGTTAGGAAACTTTGGTGTTGAAGTTGATTATATCAATCGTTTTAAGTCGGCAAAACAAAAACGTATTATTCTTGAAAAATTGGAGTCTGGGCAACTCGATTTGATCATTGGGACACATGCCTTACTCAACAAGAAGACAAAATTTAAAGATCTTGGATTATTGGTCATTGACGAAGAACAAAAATTTGGCGTAAGTGCCAAGGAAAAGCTTAAAAATATCAAAGTAAATGTCGATACTTTGACGCTAACCGCAACTCCTATTCCTCGGACGTTACAGTTTTCTTTAATGGCGGCAAGAGACTTGAGTATTATAAAAACTCCTCCACCAAATCGTCAACCCATTCATACAGAAAGGCGAATCTTTAACGAAGATTTAATCAAGGATGCTATTTATTACGAAATCAATAGAGGTGGTCAAGTATTTTTTGTCCACAATAGAGTGAAGAATCTTGCTGAAATCTCCGAAATGGTGAAAAGGATGGTGCCAGGTGTAAATGTGAAGTTGGCTCATGGTCAGATGGAAGCAGATCAATTAGAAAAGGTTTTAGTAGAGTTTATTGATGGTGAATTTGATGTATTGGTTTGTACCAACATTATAGAGACTGGATTGGATATTTCAAATGCGAATACAATAATAATTAATAATGCGAATCATTTTGGAATGAGTGATTTGCATCAATTGCGTGGACGTGTTGGTCGATCGAATAAAAAGGCTTTTTGTTACCTTTTTGCACCACCATTGTCTGTTCTGACAGAAGATGCACGCAAAAGATTAAAGACCTTGGAAGAGTTTTCTGATTTGGGTTCAGGATTTCAAATTGCTATGAAAGATTTGGATATCCGAGGAGCTGGAAATTTATTGGGAGCTGAACAAAGTGGATTTATCTCAGATATTGGATATGAGACGTATCAGAAAATATTGGAAGAAGCTGTTCAGGAGTTGAAGGAGACTGAATTTAAAGAACTTTTTAAGGAAGAGTTAGAAAAGAAAAAGGAGTACGTACGAGATGTTGATATAGAGTCAGATATTGAGATGTTGATACCTGATCATTATGTTACGAATACTCAGGAACGATTATCATTGTATCAAGAATTAGATACTTTGGTCGAGGAGGAAGCCATTATTGGATTCAGGTCAAATCTTAAAGATCGTTTTGGTCCTATTCCTCAGCAAGTAGAAGAATTGTTTAATGGTCTCCGACTGCGGTGGAGATGTAAGATGATGGGATTTGAAAAATTGACACTAAAGAATCGAATCTTAAGGTGTTATTTTATAGGCAATCCACAATCTTCATTTTTTGAGACAGCTTATTTTCAAAGCTTATTAAAATATGTATCAACTAAAGGGCATCAATTGGGAGTATCTTTAAAACAGAGTAGAAATTATTTGATACTAAAGAAAGAAGATGTCGCCTCTTTGAAGGAAGCAAAGATTGTTTTAGAAAGAATGGATGAGGATGTTAAAAATGTGGATTGATCGATTCTTTTTATTATGGATTTATGTATTCGTCTTAATTGCGTATAATGGAAGCGAACTTTGGGCCCAGCAAGTAGAGGTATTGGACAAAGAAGATGAATCACCTATCGCTTATGCGACGGTTACAAATCTTATCTCGAGTAATCATACCATTGCCTCAGAAATGGGAATTGCTGACCTATCAGAATTTAGCAAGAAGATTGATGTCATTATTTCTGCATTAGGATATTACAATGATACCTTAGCCTGGAATGAAATAAATCAATACCAAAAGATTTATCTGGAAAAAGAAGACTTCCTTATTGATGAAGTTGTCGTTTCAGTACCTAGATGGTCTAATCACAACTCCAATAAAATTCATAAGGTCAAAAATATTGAACGAAGTTCGATTCTTTTGAACAATCCTCAGACTTCTGCGGATCTATTGGGTAAATCAGGTGAAGTGTTTATACAGAAGAGCCAACAAGGTGGAGGTAGCCCTATGATAAGAGGATTTGCTGCAAATCGTCTAGTTTACAGTATTGACGGAGTACGGATGAATACAGCTATATTTAGAGGAGGCAATTTACATAATGTACTTTCCATAGATCCGCTCTCCGTAGAGAATACGGAGATTTTACTTGGTCCAGGATCGGTATCTTATGGGAGTGATGCCATTGGTGGTGTTATGGCATTTCATACGTTAGGTTTAAACTCTGTGGAGAAGACGTTGGAAGGGAATGCCCTTTTAAGATATTCTAGTGCGAATAATGAAAAAACGATCCATAGTCATTTGGGATTTAAGAATAAGGCATTTTCAAGTATTACATCATTTACATTTAATCGTTTTGGTGATTTGGTAATGGGAAGGGTGAACTCACGAGAAGAGTACCTGAATAACCAATACGTAGCTAGAATAGGTCAACAAGATACCGTATTGAAAAATGTTTCTCCACACGAACAAAAGGGGACAGGATTTGATCAATATCATCTCATGCAAAAGTTGGGTTATCGATGGGGAAATGGGGTGAAGTTATCTTGGAATAATCACTTCAGTACAACCTCAAATTTTAACAGATATGATCGACTAATTCAACTCAATGGTGATCAACCAAAGAGTGCAGAGTGGTATTATGGTCCACAAATATGGTGGATGTCAAACGTTACTTTGAATGTAAGTAAAAAGAACAACTGGTATGATCATGCAAATTTTGTATTAGCAAACCAATACTTTAAAGAAAGTAGACATGATCGAAAACTTCATGATTTGTTTAGAAGGAGTAGGGAGGAAAGAGTAAATGCACTCTCTTTTAATGCAGATTTTATTAAGCAAATAGAGCATAATTTCTTATTGGCATACGGGATCGAAAGTGTCTATAATAAGGTAAATTCTGAAGGAATATCAACCTCAATTGTTAATAGCAATGAAGAGAAAATTAATGCTAGATATCCCACTTCTACTTGGGTTTCTAATGCCGCCTTTATCAATGTTTCTTCAAAATTAAATGATCGTTGGTTACTACAATGTGGAGGAAGGATAAATCAATATTCGATCAACTCATCTTTTGATACTACTCTTTTTTCACTTCCATTTAACTCTTTAACTCTTAACAATATTGGATTTTCTGGTAGTCTTGGAGCGACCTTTTCGATGACTAAGAATTGGTCAATATCTGGACTAGTTGCGTCAGGATTTAGAGCACCTAATGTGGATGATACGGGAAAGATATTTGACTCCAGTCCCGGCAATGTTGTTGTGCCCAATGGAGACTTGTCTTCTGAAAAAGCATTGAATTTTGAGCTTGGTATAAAAGGGAAGTTGACTTCGATATTCGAATTGGATTTTTCAATTTATCGCACTAGGTTACGAGATGGATTGATTCGTCGACCGTTCCAATTTATGGGACAGGATAGTATATTTTATGACGGTGAGTTGAGTAGGGTAGAAGCCACGATTAATGCTGCTCATATTGACATTGTAGGGCTACAACTCGGTATGAAATTTAGGTTCCCCTATGAAATCAGAGTTAAAACTGTAATAAATATTCAAAGTGGTGAAGAGGAACTAGAAGATGGAAGCAAGAGTCCTTCGAGACATGTAGCACCTTCATTTGCTAGAATTATGGCTTCAAAAGAATACAACAATTGGCATTTTGAAGTGAATGGTGTCTTTTCTCAAGGAATCTCTGCTAAAGATTTACCCATTACTGAGACTATGAAACCTCACATCTATGCCAAAGATGACGATGGTCGTCCATACTCACCATCATGGTTTGTCTTGAATAGTACGGTAAAATATGCTTTAAAGTCCAACCTGAGTATTAGCTTTTCGATTGAGAATATTTTAGATCATCAATATAGGCCTTATAGTTCAGGGCTCGTAGCTGCTGGAAGAAATATTGTATTTACAGCAAATTATAATTTTAATGGTTCAAAGTAAATCTAAAGATTTATGAGTAAGGATGAGACCTTGTAGTTTTGTCTGACTACAAGGTCTCATATACATTTATAATTGTACATTACTTTTTAAGTATCAATCATCAGTATCTTGATTATGGTCTTTGGTAAGTTTATTTTGAATATCCTTGGAAACGGCTTGATAATTATGAAATTCCAAACCAAATTTTGCCATTCCATGAGATATCGACCTCAGGCTTGAAGAATATTGGTACAATTCTGCTAGAGGGACATGCGCAATAATTTTCTGGTAGTGTCCATCTGAATCCATACCCATTATCATGGCTCTTCTAGTTTGTAAATCACCCATTACATCACCCATTACATCATCATTACATAGAACTTGAACTTCGTAAATTGGTTCTAACAATTGAGGCGCCGAATTATTAAATGCGTTTTTGAATGCTGTCGAAGCCGCTAACATAAATGCCATATCATTGGAATCAACTGAGTGCATTTTACCATCGTAAATCGAAACTCTGATATTTTGGCAATTGGATCCAGTTAATGGTCCTTCTTCCATCCGTTGCATTATACCTTTTTTTATGGCATTGCTGTATTTAGAATCAATTGACCCTCCTACAATACACCAATAGAAAGCCAATTTCCCCCCCCAAGAAAGGTCAATAACTTCTCTGTTACGTACAGTAAGGCCACTTGGGTCACTCATGCCATCTGTATAGGGTTCAATTCTAAGATGGACTTCTCCAAATTGACCAGATCCCCCACTTTGCTTTTTATGTCTATAGGATTCATTTGCTGCTTTCGTAATAGTTTCCCTATACGGAATTCTTGGTCTTTCAAATTCCATGTGAATTCCATTGACCTTTTCAATACGATATTTTATTAGGTCGAGGTGTAATTGTCCTTGTCCGTGGAGGATTGTTTGTTTAAGGGTATGTGATTGTTCTACAATCAAAGTAGGGTCTTCTTCTTGAATTTGATGTAGAGCTTTGATAAGTTTTTCCATATTTGATTTCCCAGGAGGTACTACAGCAGCTCGAATTCTAGGGTTAGGAAATCCAATTTTCATGATTTCTTTTACACTACCTTTTAAGCCTAATGTGTCATTGGTATGGCTATCTTTGAGCTTTAATGTTACCCCAATGTCTCCAGCACAAAGCTTGTCCACAGGTTTCCTGTTCTTCCCTTCGGCTACATAGATTTGATTTAGTTTTTCGCTATGTTGGTGATCAAAATTGTAAAGTTCTTGACCTGACTCTAATGTTCCAGAATATACTTTGAAATAAGAAACCATTCCTACTTGTGGTTCGGATAGTGTTTTGTAAATGAATAACACTGTTTCTCCATTAGAATCACAAATCAATTCATTACCATCTTCTAATTTGGCGGGAGGACAATCGGCCGGTGAAGGAGCAATATCGTTAAGGAACCCCATTATTCTACCACTCCCCATGTTATTGGTTGCCGAAGCAATAAAGACAGGATAGAATTGTTGATTGGCCAAAGCAATTCTAAGACCATATGTTAATTCTTCTTCGCTAAGCGTTCCTGCATCAAAGTATTTTTCCAAAAGTCCGTCTTCATTTTCGGCTGCTACTTCGACAAGTGCATTGTGCATATCATTGGCTCTATCCAATTCTTCTTCCGGAATTGGGTGCTTTTCTGGTTTCCCTCCATCTGAAGGGAATACATACATAACCATCCTTAAAGCATCTATAATAGAGTTGAAATCAGAGCCCGATTGTCTGGGGTACTGAATTGGAATAACATTATTCCCGAAACGATCTCTGGCTTGTGATAAGGAGGATTCATAATCGGCCTTATCATGATCCATTTGATTAAAAATTAAGATGGTGGGTGTACCAAATTCTTGAGTATATTCCCATAAAATTTCTGTTCCTACCTCAACACCATTTGCAGTATTTATTACCATAAGTCCGGTATCAGCTACTTTTAGAGAACTTACGACTTCTCCAATAAAATCATCAAATCCCGGTGTGTCAATAATATTGATTTTATTGTCCCTCCATTTGGCATGCATCAATGATGAAAAGAATGAGTTCCCTTTCGTTTTTTCTAAATTGGTATAATCAGATGTTGTATTGGCTTCTTCGACGCTTCCTCTTCTAGTAATGGCTCCTGATTCATACAACATAGACTCTACAAGGGTAGTTTTTCCACTTCCAGAATGCCCCATTAAGACAACGTTTCGGATCGATTTAGTGTCGTAGCTCATGATAATTAGGTTTTAAGAATTGAGAGATATACCTAGTCCACTTTTGGTTATAGAATTCATAGTCAAATTTCTTGGGCAATAGAATCCAATGTCAATACATTTGCACCGACATCTCTGAATGCATAGCCTAAGATTGACTGAAGAAATTGATTACGAGTTGTGCGGCAATTTGGTTTTTACGCTTAGGTCAATATCAAAGATTTCATCAAGAACTACAGAGAAAAGATTGATGGTGAGATAAGTTTGTGATCAATATCAATTGAAATAATAGTCAAACACAATCATAATTTAATTCCTTAGATGTTTCAAATAACTTCTTCTAAACTAAGCCTTTAGTTTGCTTAAATATAAGATAATCTTCTTTAAAATCCAAGTGGTTTTAGCATTACCTTGGTATAGTTGTTGTCGTTATAAATACTTTCTATTTTTACAATAGTCTTATTGATTTTATAGGAGTGATTTAAAAACTAAATCCTAATGCTAGAATCAACTCATTGAAATCCAATCTCTGCCCATAAATTAATTTCCATAGCTTTGGCTATTCAAAAGAATTCTCGAATTTAACTGACTTCCAAGCAGTTAATTCCGGTATTGAACACATTTTTTGAATCACTTCATAGTAAATTGCCATGAGAAACTCTTTATTATCTATTTTGTCGCAGGATGATTGAAAGTAATTTAAAAGTTCGTTTTGGTAATGATGCTAGATATGTGAAGTTAGATGAACACAGATTCTATTCCTACATTAGTGGAAGGGGATTTAAATCTGTAGATTTCCTAGTGATAGATCCAGAAATTGGTTTGGTCCTAGTTGAATTAAAGAATTTCGAAAAAGCAAAGATTATGCCTTCTAAATCTGATCTAGCTCAAGTATTCTATGAAAAATGCGAAGATACCTTACACTTATTAGAAATTATTAACAGTTACTACAAACGCAAGTGGTGGTACAAGGCACTAGGTCGTTCGTATTTGATTAATTTCTTAACGTCAGAAATAAGATTTTGGCACGATGCTTTCGAACTTTATGAATCTGGAAAAGTGATATTATTGGGGCACTTCGAATGATATTATAGCGTTTAGATCTTTACTTTGAATCAATAAATCTATTCCATGAATATGTTTTCTTTAAGTTGGGATCTTTACCGTGATTATTTTGCAACTAAGTGTTTTAGCCAGAATACTATATCATTATGACTAATAATACATGATTAATACTCTCGCATTTAACTAAAAAAAAACAAGATATTATCGAAGAGGGGGTGATAATATCTTGTTTATTGAACTCAATTTTTTAAACCATTGTAGTCGATTGCTCGACTTACTCTTTAATAACGCTAATGATGTTATGATTCCCTACTTTAAGTAGGTAAAAACCACTATTTAACATTGATAGATCAACTACATTATCGTTAATTCTAGTTTTAAGTAGAAATGTTCCAATAGAATTGTAAACACCAATTTCTTGATTTTTAATATTCTTGAAATACAACAAGCCTTTAGTTGGATTGGGGTAATAAGTAATCTCTTGATCAAAGTCTAAGGTATGGTCTACTATGGTACCTTCACATATACAATCATCATTGTAAGTGTCGTTAACTGTGTTAGGATTGTTGTCATCGCATACAGCATAAATTGTATCTATCTCCATTTGTGTACATGGCCCATTAGTCCAATTTTTGACGCCTCCATAAAACTGTGCCTGACATGCATTGTCGTATGTGACTCCATTACAGCCACATACTGGCTCAAATACTGTAGAACATGTTACTGTTGTGTCAATAATATTAGTACAAACACATGTTTCACAAGATATAATTTGAATGGAATCTATATATTCATACACACCACATTGATCATCTTCAAGAATTAATGATATGAATTGATATCCTATTTCGTTATGAGTTAGTACAAATGAAGTACTATCCACTTCACCTAGGATTTCCATATCGCTAAAATCCCAAGTAATTTCGGTTTGAGGATGCTTAACACCGTCGAATACTATTGTTACACTATCATTGATACATATTTCTTTTTCAGAAATGGTAAAAGAAGCTTCTATTGCAGATGTTATGATTACATCACTGGAAGTCTGATAAATACAGCCATCAGGAGTCTCAAATGTATACGTCACTACATGATTTCCAACACCCGCCAGGATTATATCAAAATATCCTTCAATAGAATCAATGATACCATTGCCAGAGAAGAAGCCTATCCCAGATGAATCAGGGGTAATAAATGGAGTGAAGTCAAATTCTAAAGATGGTGAATTGTCATGACAAAAGTAGAATGGTCCTCCATCATCTATAATGACATTAATTTGTGGACATGGCTCAGTAGAACAAGATTGTTGAGAGGAAAGCGATTGACATCCATTGTCAACGTCAGTAATCAATTCAATGGTAACCATTTCGTTAGCATTTAAATTAGAAACGGTGAAAGAAGTTCCTGATAATATGCCACTTTGACCAGTTAGTACATTAACGGTGTATCCTGTATGTCCTGATTCTGGTGACCACGTAAATACAACCTCATTTTTAGTTGATGTACATTGGATTTCAACCGCATCGTAATTGCCTTCGACTTCGATTATAGTACATAAGTTTGAATACTCATCACCATCACATATGTGTTCAATGTTTTCCAAACACAGGGAGTAGTTTGATATTGAATCTGCAATGAAAGGGATTAATGGTTCATTGGTAATTATGGTGTCTTTAGCTCCAGAAATCAAATCAGAAATAACCCAGAAGTATGAAGTAGACTGTGAATAAGGTAGATCTTGTAAGGAGACTAATGCAGCGAAATTTGTACTATTAATACATGTCGATAATGTGTCTACAATACTTCCATTGAAAGCAATATCAGTTATTTCTGGTAATTCAAATGATTCAAAATTTTGATCTACATCAATGGTATAATCACAAACGGAACCATTGCATCCATTCAACATGATTTGATACGTATTTCCAGATATAAGCTCAGAACCCTTAATTAAAATAGAATCACTGTAACAAATGGAATCGCAATAAACTGGATTAGATAAGTTACAATCATTAAAAATGGCATATTGCACTCCTTCATTCATAGTACTATCACACCCCATGATTGATAATGTGATATTGTATTCGCCATTACCTGCTACAAATGGAATCCACTTAACATTGTAAAGGCTGCCGTTAATACAAGAAATGTCTGGAATGGTTGTCGTAACACTGTCTAATGTGCTACATCCTGCTCCAAGTTCGGAAAGGTCACAAATAACATGATCTATGGAAGAAGTACATTCATAGATATCATCTAATCCGTCGATTCCATCACAAGATGACGTTGAGCAAGACACCTCGATATTATATGAATCACAAAAAGCAGAGCTGACTGTAATCCGAATGTCAACTGTCTCACTGCTCCTGAGATTATCAAATGTGATTTGATTGCCATTTGATTGCCCTGATTGTCCTGTAAGAACTTCAATATTTTGAATGGTATTGTAATCTAAATTTGGCCAAGAGAAACTCAACGAATTTTGTTCAGCAGTGCACTGAAAATCATTATTGACATATTTAGGTAAAATAGTAATCGTATGTTGCTCTTCAACATAACAACCGTCTAAAAGATAGGCCAATGTTAGTAGTTTTTGACCAGGTTCTTCCCAATGGATAGAAATTGGGGTGTTTAGTTCAAATATTCCATCGATGATGCCATTATCTAAATTCCATAATGGGGTGGCATTAACTCCATTGGGTAAAGAAAAAACAAAGTTTTGTTGATCATTTACACATATAGAGTCGGTTGCTGTAATCGATGGTTTGGCAAATAAAACTTGATGCTCGAAAGAATATGAACAGGAGTTAACACCATTGACAATAAAGTAGGCATTGAAGATATACGTTTGTTGTTCAAAAGGTACAGTAGTTGTATAAATATTATTGTCGCCATCATCTGGAATAATGAGACCATTTTGATCTGTCCAATGTCCTTGAAGATTATGATTGAAAGTGTTTTGTATTAGTGAAGGACTAAATTCAAGTTGTACACCAGATGAATCACATCCGTTTTGAATAATAGAGCCTTCTATTTCCAGATGTGTAATGTTCAAAATCATTGTACTGTCGCAACCATTTGATGCAGGATCTGGAAAAGTAATGTTGAGTCCTTCTACTTCTGTAAAATAGTTTTGATCACCAAAATACACCGGAAATTCATCTGAAGAACAGACGATTACATTTTCTGTTCCACCATTAACATTTTGAAGAATGGTTAGGTCGAAGAATTGTTCATATTCACAACCGAATTGATTTGTTACCAATTGAGTGTTTTGACCATTCTCAAATATGTGGTTGGTAGACATGTCCCACCCAATAAAACCATCATTGTTAGGATCATTTGATTCTGAAGGATCGTCGTTTACAAAAGTTGGTCCTGGATAGCTTACAATTTCATTTTCGCATACACCAATTTGACCAAAGTACTCGTCTTCAAATAGTTTGACATCAAAAGAACGACATAGGTTGGTGTTTTTGACTTCGCATTCATTCTCAATATTGTCCAAACATAATTCATACGTTCCTTCAAGGTTATACTCATACGTGAATACATTGGTGTCTAAAATGGAATTAGTTACCATAACTCCATTTAAAAATAGGTTCCATTCAAATTGTGCGTCAATATCGGTCAGTATACTTTGTGCATCTTCTGCCGTAAAACTCACCTCCGAATCAAGACAAATAACGTCACAGGATAAATTATTACATGATAGTCCACTTGGTGTTGGAATAGTGAATGGGGCATAACTTCCAGTAATGTCAACGGTGTATCCACAGTAACTTCCATCACATCCATCTATCCAAATATAGTAATCTTTCCCAGGTGTCAGAATAGAAGAGGAAATTGAAGCTACTCCACCACTTTGGCAAAGGTCCTCACAGTATATTTGATTTTGATCATTACAATCTGTAACAACTCCAACCTTAAAACCTGCTTCACCAGATGTCCCAGGAAAGCATCCATTTTTGGTGATGTCTATAGAGTAATTCCCAATTCCAGCAGAAAAAACATACCAAGTAAGATTAGTCGAATTCTCAGTTTCAAAACAACTCTTATGCGATACATTTGATATGAAATCCTGCATTAAGTAGCAATTATTTTCCAATGATGTTAGGTTGCATACAGTAGTGTTTGGATTGTTGCAATTTGCAAAAGATACTGGGTCTGTAGGGTTAGAACTACAGGAGAAATCAAAACCAAAGTCAACAGTATGGTTCACAACACCTAAGGGACCTAACTCTTCAGCACATCGTAAGTCAATATTTTCTCGTAGTTCAACTCTTCCATTAATAAGTGCCCCATTTTGATCATTAGGAGTATTGGTGTTTGCATTGGTTGCCATGCCACATAATTCGGCAGCATACAAAGGAGAAGCTAAAGTGAAATTGTTAGATGGAATCACGATATTGTACATTCCTTCATCGACTACAAATTCATAAAATCCATCTTCATTACTTGTTGTTCGGTCGACTTCATTTCCATTTGAGTTTTCTAGGATAATCTCGATTCCTTTGTAACCATTTTCTATAGAAGAATTTCTTGAGCAATCACCATTCGTATCTCCCCACACATAACCTCCAACGGATATTCTTTCACACAACCAAAACATGGATCCCAAAGCACCTCCAGTAAAACATCCGTTTTCATTGCAGGAAACAGCAAATAGATCATTGGCCGTCGGTACTCCATTAATTTCTATCCACTGATTACCATTTGTATTGGATACGTAAGATTCTCCTTGAGAGCCGGAAATGTAAATCTTGCCATCAAAAAAGGTAAAATCGTTAATACGATTTGAAGGCATCGATACAGTCGTCCAATTTTCACCATCACTACTTCTCATCATTACAGATTCACTAGTTAACACCCAAAAAGAGCCAAATTGATAGTCTATTTTAATACCATTGGGAGCAGGCAAGTTTGGACCCGAACTCCATGTTTTTCCTCCATTCCTACTGATAGCCGAAGCAGTCGTATTGGTTATGATTATCCCAATACTTCCATTTACTGCGATGTCATTGAAGTTTTGATTCAAACCTGGAATAGGTTTGATGGTAATCAGCGCTCCTCCATTTTGTGTTTGAAGTAATGTTCCTGAATTTCCAACATACCAACCATTTTCAGAATCTATGAAATGGCAGTTGTTTATTCCATTGGTTGTCGGTACTGAAAACGGGCCGTACGATATACCTGCCCCTTGAATTACCCCCTTAGAAATGGTTCCTCCCGATCCCATAAGCCAAAATGAAGACTCATCAATTTTTTCTATTCCATTTACGGTAATTCCACCTCCAAAGGAGTTTTCTTCCCAACTTTCTGATGAGTTTATCGTAAGCCAAACTCTAGAGAGTTGATCAACAGCAATTCCATTATCAATACTTAGAATATCTAATTCTGTAACTATTCGATCCGAAGGTAATCCGGATACAGATTCCCATGATTGCGCTTTGATTTGAAATACTAGTAATACTATTAACAAGGTGTTTAAAAGGAGCCGTCTCATATCTCAAAAATTAGATTGGTTTAGCTTTATTCCATATTGATCCAGAATAAAAATTAATCAATATAGTGATTTTTAGGGAATTATGGAGTGGCTTTATTTATTGTATTTGAAAGCCCTTCGTTAAAACCTTGTAAATCTCTATTTTTTTGAAATGAAACGGTTGATGAAAACAACTCCCTACTGAAAAGAAATTGAATTGCAATTAGGGCAAGCAACCATTTGTTTGACGATTATTTAGCTGCTCTAACGATCGTATTTTCTTTGATCCAACATCCTACATAGAAGGAGGAACCCTCCTTAATAGTCCTTTGATGCAAGTCTTCTTTCGAAGGCATAAATGCACTATAAGTTGAAATCCACTTATTGGCTTCTTTTGTCACATTAGGATCTATTTTTTTTGCATATTGGAACATGTCTATTGCTGGCCAAGTAACTTTTTGACTTTCAAATCCTCTGCCCGGTCCGCAGATTGGTCCACTGGAAGCATAAAGTTTACCAATCAGAATATATGGATCACCCCAACTCGATTTAATAGAAGCTGCTTTTCGTGCGTACTGTCTTGATTTTGGATAATTCCTTATATCACCATAATAGATTTTGGCAATGAGCATAAGGTATTTCGCCTTTTTTTCAACATCGTCGTTTTCATCTACATACTGCTCAAAATGTTTAATGGCTTTGGTGTAATCACCATTAGTATATGCATCATATCCTTGTCTTAAAAGACCTGGCGGTGGTGGTGGAGTATAACATTTCTCTTCCTTGGCAGCTTTAATAGTCTGAACTATAGCTAGTGTATCACTACAACCTCCTCGAAGCAATCTACTTAAGGATTTGTTGATGATATCACAATTGTCAGAATCCGACTGGTATACCTTGGTATATTTATTCGTATAATATTCGCAGTCATAAAAGGAATCAATTCCCTCAAAAGAAGCGAGAAGCTTTGGGACGTAATCGTTAATAATATTCCACGAATCACAAGATTTTCCTTTGCATGTTGCTAGGCCATTTTGGATGGTGGAATAAACAAGATTGGCATAGTAACTTGCTTCTTTATGGTCTACAGATCCATCGTTAACCTTATCATACAGTAGACGAGTGAATGGATTAATAATGAAGTATTGTACATTGTTATTCCCAACTTTAATGGATTTTTTGAAGGTTTCATATATTTCGTCCCGATCAACAAAATCTCTTAGTTGATAATAATAGTCAAATCCTTTTTGTCCAAAATATTGTGCATTTGCTGGAAAGCAGATTTCTCTTTTATCAAAAATCTGTCTAATCGTATCCATGTATTTTTTCTGAAGAATGGTATCCGAAGTTTTATTGATCAAATACGCATATAAATCGACTCCATCTTCAAAGTGACTTTTGACTCTTCCATTGGAACCTGGAGCCAAAGAATATGCCAACCTCCAATGTGGAAGTGCTGTATCAAATTGTTTTTGTCCATGATAATCTTTGTATAAGACAAATGCTGTCTCTGCTCTTTCTCTATCATAACCTTTGATATGCTGAAAACCTGGACATGGTACGTCTTTCTCTTCTACGACAGTGGGTGTATTATCTACTACGATCGAATTTGAAGATTTGGGTGAACAGGCAACAATAATGATAAATAATAAAAACACAATGTTCTTAAGCATAATTCTTAGAGTCTTTGATGAGGCTAAGATAGGCTAAAATCCCTTTATCAATAATCTCTCTATGACATAATCGTCACTTATATGGATTGGTGATTAGTGGATTGGTAAGGTAGCTTGTATCCGTAAGTGTATTCATAAAGGCCTTTAAAGCTGCTAATTGAATCTTTGAAAGTTTCAAAGGTCTAATTAAAGGATCTTTATTCGGTGAAGGATGTCCTCCACTGTTGTAGTGGTCCAAAACATCATCTATGGTCTCTAAACTGCCATCGTGCATATATGGAGCAGTAAGCATTATATTTCTAAGGGTAGGTGCTCTAAATTTTCCATTATCTGCAATGTTCATGGTGATTTTTCCTTTCCCATTGTCGAGAAACTGAAGGTCGTCTCCAGCTGGTTGTAATCCATTGTTGAAAAAATCATCTGACGTCATCATAGGTGAATTATGACAGTGATTACATTCTGCATCTGGAAGGTCGGGGTCGTCATCAAAAAACAGTCCTTCTCCCATTAATTCAAGATCTGTATATAGCGATAACCCAGCTTGTAAGCTATCATATCTTGAGTTAGGTGTAACAATAATCCTTTCGAACTGTGCTATGGCTTTTCCTGCAAGTTCCTTAGTTATTTCGTCGGTACTTTCGATTCCAAAAGCTTTTCGGAACATCGCTGGATATGTAGGATGTTCTTTCAATTCTTCTTCTATATTTATCCAATCATGATGCAGTTCGATGGGATCTTCTACTGGCATTAATGCTTGTTCCTCTAGTGTTTTAGCTCTTCCGTCCCAGAATAATCCAGAATGAACAAATGTGAGATTGATGATGCTCATACTCGATCTGGTGCCGGGAATGTTATCTATACCAGTACTCACTGCTAATCCATCTGTAAAAGCCTTTTCTGGAAAATGACAAGAGGCGCATGACATGGTTGAATCTGCACTCAAAATAGGGTCATAAAATAAGTGCTGTCCCAAACGAATGCCGTCAACGGTAAGTGGATTGTCATTCGGAATTTCAACTCTGGGAAAATATTGCGGAACTACAATGTCATAGTTCTCAGGTAAATAAGGAATGTGAGTAAGACTTTTTTTGTCGTCTACTTTTTTATCTTTTTTACATCCTATTGCAAATCCTGTCAGTAAGAGAATCCCAAATAAATACTTCTGCATTTGTTCACCAAATTATATGATATACAACGGTTAATAAAATGATTTCGTTGCATTAAATTCTATTCTCTCAAAAATAAGAGAAGAACTATGATTGGAGAAGTCAATGCTTGAAAAAAGTTGGTAATAATCTATTGTTAATGGTAGGACGACATCTTCACCCACATTTACTTCTGCAGAATGATTTATATTGTATGAGGATTTTAATGTTCCAAAATAAGAAATGGTATCCGTAAAAGTATCGTTCACAGCCAATTTGATATAATGTGTGGCATACTTATTCGAATTATACATGCCATTGTCTTGATTAAGGTTTTCAATGTTTTGAGCTTGTTCAATGGTTAAAGAATCCAATAGGTCATCTACTCCGAGTTGAAAAGAATATGCATTGATTTCATCAAAATCAGATCGACATCGATCAACATTTACATTAGATTGCGATTTAATGATGTAGGCTAGACCGTTTTTAAAAGTATAAGGCTGCTTTAAGACTCCAATATCAAATTCGTTAGAATCTAATGTGGAAATGGTCTTGCCACTGTTGGTTTGATAATTAAAATTGGAAAGTAAAACTCTATGATCTAAAAGAACAAAAGTAGACCTTACGTCATTCCATAATGTGTCATTGAAACTTATGGTCTTATCCTTCCATTGATGCTTTACACTAAGTTTGATGGAAGGATAAGTACAGCAATTTTCACAACCATCATCTGCCGAAACATCGTAGTTGTTTGACAATAAGTCAAGACATGCTTCCTTAGGGTCATAACAACCCATACAAAGGATGGTTATGAATAATACAATACTACTTCTTAAGAGATTGAGCATACTCTTTAACGATGCGTTTAACCGTTTGTTTTACTTGTGCAGAGAATTCTTTATCCAAGATCCAATTAAGGTATTGTCTATCTTCATAAAGAAGTTTAGCTGCAGGTTGACCAGCATATTTACCAAAGTTGAAGACTATTACTCCGTCAGCATTGTACTTAAGTTTTTGTGTAACATCAACTGTAGAATTGTCCTTGATAAACTCGGCAATGGATTTCATGTCATTTTGAACTGGTCTTGTGGTTACATTACCATCAGCATCTTCATAATCTTCGTCCTGATACCTGGTTATTTGACCTTTCAAAACAGCGACGGTTGCACGTACATCAGCTAATGCATCATGGGCATTTTCCAACTTTTCTCCACAGAAAAATTTATACGCTGCCTTTAATGTTCTAGGCTCCATTTTATAGAAAATTTTTTGAACATCAATGAGTTTTCTTTTGTCCAAAGAAAAATCAATTCCTGCTCGATAAAATTCCTCCATCAACATAGGAATATCGAAGCGGTCGGAGTTGTAACCCGATAGATCAGCATCTCCAATGAAGTTATAAATTTCTTCAGCCACTTGAGCAAAAGTAGGTTTATTCCTTACCATGTTTGGAGTGATGCCGTGGACCTGAATAGCTTCCTGAGAAATAGGAATTCCAGGATTGATCATCATTTCCAGTTCTTGAGGTTCAGGGTTGTTCTTTGTGTACTTGATCAGTGCAATCTGAACGATGCGATCTCTAACCACATTTAACCCAGTAGCTTCTAAATCAAAGAATACAATATCTTTATCTAAGTTGAAATTCATTTGCTTATTCGTTTTTCAAAATCCTTACTGAATATAAATTCTAAGGAATCAGTTTGATTATTTTTGATGATTAGACATGCGTCTATACTGTTCCATTTATTCATAGTTTCTTTAGCTTTTTCTAGTCCCATTGACATCAGAGCTGTTGCCAATCCGTCAGCTGTTTCACATGTTTTAGCGATTACTGTAGCACTTAAGATGTCGGTAGGTTGCGATAATCCAGATTTTGGATTGATAATATGGGCATAGGTAAGTCGACCATCTATATAGAAATTTCTATAATTTCCACTGGTTGCCATCCCCATGTCTTGAACACGTACAGGTAAGACAATATCGTTAATCCCCGAGGATGGAGATGGTTTGTTGATGCCCAAGGTCCATGTCTTATTTTTTGAATTTTTCCCCTTAGCTCTGATTTCTCCCCCGATTTCAACAAGGTAATTCATGACTCCCATTGATTGGAGATAATCGGCTACTACATCAACACCTAGACCTTTTGCCGAAGCATTAAAGTCAAATGCTTGGTGAGGATCATTTTTAGTAATACAGGTGCTATCATTTTTGGAATTATATTGGATAGTGTTTAGTCCAATTAACTCTAGAAGTTGTTTAATAGTGGCTCTATTTTCTGATGCTCTTTTTTTCTCAGAAGAAGGCCCAAAGCCCCAAAAATTAACTAGAGGAGCTATTGATGGGTCATAGAATGCATTGGACAATTGATGTAATTCTAAAGAAGCCAGGAAAGCTTTATAAAAATAGCTATTGTTGTCAATGCAAATTCCTACACTATCCTTATTAAATGTACTGATAAGAGAGTGCGGTCTATAGGTAGATAACTCATCTTCAAAAACATTAAGAATAGAATCAATACTTACTTTAACAGAAGCAAGATCTGTATCAGCAGTGATATTGTACTTAGTTCCCATCGTCTGCCCTGAAATGTGGTTATACGGTTTAACATTAGGTCCAGGATTTTTACATCCAATAATGAATAGTAAGGTTATGGTTAAGCATAAAACCGAGAAAAAATCAAGAGTTTTCATATGATCCCTTCCTTTTCGGCTTCCTCTTGAATCCCATGCAATTTTATAGGCTTGGACTTCTTTCGTAGCTTCATATTTAAAAATTCTACGATAAGAGAAAATGCAATTGCAAAGTATAAATATCCTTTTGGGACAGCACCTACTGGATTATGGAAAACTTCTAAGTGAGCTAAATGTCCACCTTCAATTATAAGCATGAAGCCAATAAGAATCAAGAAAGCAAGTCCCAACATCTGTATCGTAGGGTGCTCATTAACAAATTTACCAACAGGAACAGCAAAAAGCATCATTATTACCACGGAGAATACTACCGCAATAATCATGATGAAGAGAGCCCCGTGCAGTCCATTAGTCATTCCAACTGCAGTTAGTATTGAGTCAAAAGAAAAGACTATGTTTATCAATGTAATTTGAATAATGGCGGAAGATAAGGTAGTTTTCTTCGCATTGCTAATATCATCTTGATTGTCACCTTCCAGTTTATGGTGAATTTCGCTAACACTTTTATACAGTAGAAACAATCCTCCGGCAATGAGTATTAGACTTTGACCCGAGAAGCCAGCCTTTATCCATCCTAAATCAAAAGACCAAAATGCATCGTTCATGGCAATTAAAATGGAGATTCCAAACAGGAGAACAATTCTTAAAACCATGGCAAGGATTAACCCAATATTGGTAGCTTTTTTTTGATCCTTTTCCTCTAGTTTAGATGAGGCAATAGAGATGAAGATGATGTTGTCTACTCCAAGAACTATTTCTAGAAATGTAAGAGTAAATAGACTTAGCCATATCGCAGAATCTGCAAAATTTGGTATGTCTAAACCCAGGAAACAGATGAAATTTGTCATATTTTGCCTTCTTTATATGCGAAAATACGATTTACTTTTAGAAGTGATCAAAAACGAATGCCAAGATGATCGATCAGGACTGATAATCAATAATAATTAATTGCTGATTCTTTGTAGGTAAATGTTAAAATGGGCAATTTGTATTGGGTAGTTAGACGTGATTTGTTGATTTTTGTAACCCTCCTCAGTGAGAGTGTTAAATGTTTAACTTTTTTACAAGAAATAAACGGGTCGAAATATACTAATTGCTTTTAAAGAAGATCTTTAAGGTGTAAATATTTGTTATTCTTATAGTTTATATATATTTAATTTGTTTTATGTAATTTTACAATCGCTTTGACATAAATGGGTAGTTCCGTCTTGAGAAAAAGAATTTTGTCCAAGTCGTGGATTATCAGTAGAGTGCTAAAGTGAATTAATCGTTTGGAATGATGAAGCGTCGTTAAAGTCTTTGATTGAAGGATTTCAATATTTGGCGGAATAAGGATTCTATTTGTAGCGTTGTGTTTTGCCAAAGAAATCAATGTTTTGATTGATTACGTTTCACAAGTAAAAGAGAGTTTAAATGGGTGAAGATACACTGAATAACGGTGGTGAAGAGCAGTTGATTACACTGCAAGGAATGTACAAAGAATACTTTTTGGATTATGCATCTTATGTGATTTTGGAGCGAGCAGTCCCTCATCTTAATGATGGATTCAAACCTGTGCAAAGGAGGTTGTTACACGCTTTAAAAAAGATGGACGATGGACGATTTCATAAGGTGGCAAATGTGATCGGTCAGACCATGCAATACCATCCTCATGGTGATGCAGCTATTGGTGATGCATTGATTAATTTGGGTCAAAAGGACTTATTAATTGATTGTCAAGGAAACTGGGGAGATGTGCGGACGGGAGATTCTGCAGCAGCACCGAGATATATCGAGGCTCGTTTGACAAAATTTGCATTGGATGTGGTTTTTAATCCTCAAACCACAGACTGGCAAATGTCGTATGATGGGCGGAATAAGGAACCCATTACTTTACCAGTAAAATTTCCAATGGTTCTTTCTTCAGGAGTAGAGGGAATTGCAGTTGGATTAGCAACGAAGATATTACCGCATAATTTTATCGAATTAATTAAGGCCTCTATTGATATATTAAAAAATAAGAAGGTTGTCATTTATCCTGATTTTCAGACGGGAGGGATGATAGATGTTGCGGATTATAATGATGGTCTTAGAGGTGGAAAAGTTAAGGTGCGCGCTAGGGTAGAAGTCAAAGATAAGAGTACATTAATAATCTCTGAACTTCCATATGGTGTCACTACAAGCTCAATGATTGATAGTATCATTAAGGCTGTGGATAAAGGTCAAATCAAAATCAAGAAAGTATACGACAACACGGCTAAAAATGTAGAAGTTGTATTGGAACTTGCTTCAGGAGTGTCACCAGATATTACAATTGATGCTTTGTATGCTTTTACTTCATGTGAGACTTCTATTTCGCCCAATTGCTGTGTAATTGTAGACAATAAACCTCATTTTTTAGGTGTGTCTGAAATTCTCAAAGTAAGTACTTTAAGGACAAAAGAATTGTTAAGGCAAGAGTTGGAAATTAAGCGGAATGAGCTTAATGAGAAATGGCATCTTGCCAGTCTTGAAAGAATATTTATAGAGAAAAGGATATATAGAGACATTGAAGAGTGTGAAACATGGGAGGAAGTTCTTAAAGCAATAGATGTTGGACTTAAAAAGTACGTAGGTACTCCAAGTGATCCAGCCATAGAAGGAGATCAGAGAATTCAGTTGGTTCGAGATATAAATGATGATGATATCGTGAAGCTGACAGAGATCAAAATCAAGCGTATTTCTAAATACAATTCCTTCAAAGCAGATGAACACATCAGAGGCCTTGAGGACGAGCTTGAACAAGTATTACATGATTTAGCTCACTTAACGGAGTATGCCATTGCTTATTTTGAAGAACTGTTAGAAAAGTATGGTAAGGGTAAGGAAAGAAAAACCGTTATCACTACGTTTGAAGAAATCTCGTCCAAAACCGTTGTCGCCAATAATGCCAAATTGTATGTGAATTACAAAGAAGGTTTTGTTGGAATGGGTATGAAGAAAGAAGAATTTGTCTGCGATTGTAGCGACATTGATGATGTTATAGCATTTACAAAATCAGGTAAGTTTAAGGTCGTAAGAATCTCTGATAAAACCTTCATTGGTAAGGATATTATTCATGTAAATGTATGGAAAAAAGGAGATGAAAGAACTACTTATAACATGGTATATCTTGATGGTAAATCAGGAATTTCTTATGCTAAGAGATTTAATGTCAAGTCGATAACAAGGGATAAGGAATATGATTTGACAACAGGAGAAAAAGGGTCTAAAATATTACACTTTGGTGCTTATGCAAATGGTGAATCCGAGTTACTTAATGTTCAGCTTTCACCTGGCTGCAGCGCAAAGAAAAAGGTCTTTGAATTTGATTTATCTGATCTTGCCATAAAAGGTAGAGGTTCCAAAGGGAATATTGTGACCAAATACCCAGTGCGAAAGGTATCCTTAATAGAAGTGGGTAAGTCGTCTCTTGGTGCAATAAAGGTTTGGATTGATGAGGTTTCAGGGAGATTGAATACTGGTGAAAGAGGTAAATTTATAGGAGCATTTGATACAGGGGCAAAGGTGATTCACATAAATAAAGATGGTTCGTATGAATTGAATGAATTAGACCTATCTAAAAAATATGATTTATCTAGTATCCTGCTTATCTCAAAGTATATGAGTGGCCAAGTCATATCGGCTATTCACTACGATGCTTCTAAGAACTGGACTATGATAAAACGATTTGTTGTTGAAACAAGTAAGGACGGACATCCATATAATTTCATCTCTGAGGAAAGTGGATCAAAGTTGAATTTTGTTTCACTACATCCTCATCCAGAGGTAGAGATCTTTTATAAAATAGGAAAAGAAAAAATGGAAGAGAGCCTCGAACTAGAAACTTTAATTGGTGTCAAAGGGTGGAAAGCTATGGGTAATAAAGTGGGAGAGTTTAAAATTAGTACAGTGAAGGATGTATCCAAGGAAATAGTTGAGGAAAATCCTGAAGAAAAGAATACAGAGGGAAGTCAAGAATCAGTGCAGGCAGATTTGTTCTCTACCGAGGCGAAAAATGAAAAATCAGAGGATAAACTATCTCCAGGAGATTCGTTAGATTTTGATGTTTAATTATGAATAATTTGACCTTAAGTCCATGGACTATTGTAGCAGTAATTGCGGCATATTTCGTTTTGTTGGTAATCATAGCAAGATTAACCTCGAAGGAAGATACAAATGCTTCTTTTTTTAATGCAAACAAGAGTTCGCCATGGCTTTTGGTTGCTATAGGGATGATAGGTGCAAGTTTGAGTGGTGTGACCTTTATTTCTATACCTGGTTTGGTAGGTAAAGCTGGCGCAAATTCAGCCTTCTCCTATATGCAAATGGTATTTGGATACCTATTGGGTTATTTGGTTATAGCCACAGTTCTGATGCCAATCTATTATAAGTATAGTTTGACTTCCATATATGGTTATTTAGAAGAAAGGCTGGGGGCGTATTCATATAAGGTAGGAGCTGGATATTTTTTGCTTTCAAGGCTGATTTCAGCTTCGTTTAGACTATATCTAGTGGCAATTGTATTAGACAAGTTTATACTGGGGCCAATGGGAATTCCATTCGTTGCTACTGTAGCTTTAACTATTGCGTTGATCTGGATATACACTTCTAAAGGGGGAATAAAAACCATCGTAGTAACTGATGTTTTTCAAACTACAACTATGATTTTAGCTGTAGTACTAACCATATTTGGAATCGCATCTGCAATGGATATGGGTGTAGGTGAGTTGTAT
This sequence comes from Saprospiraceae bacterium, assembly GCA_965230345.1. Classification (GTDB taxonomy): domain Bacteria; phylum Bacteroidota; class Bacteroidia; order Chitinophagales; family Saprospiraceae; genus JADKBO01. Next base: position 46,305 of record CBDDKR010000002.1, on the reverse strand, counting down.
GAGTTACTTCAAAAGAGTGAAATGACGGAAATATGGCATTTTAACAGCGCTTGGAGCGATCCAAATAATTTTTTCAAACAATTCCTCAGTGGAGCTCTTTTAGCTATTGTAATGACGGGATTGGATCAGGACATGATGCAGAAAAACTTAACTTGTAAAACATTGAAGGATGCACAGAAGAATGTTTTTACTTTCTCCATCATTCTTGTTTTTGCCAATCTGTTGTTTTTAAGTCTTGGAGCACTGTTGTATATCTATGCCGATTTCTTGCAAATCGAAATACCTGAGAAAACCGATTATTTATATCCTACGTTGGCCTTAGAGTATTTGTCGCCAACAGTGGCTATTGTTTTTGTATTAGGGTTAATAGCGGCAGCATATTCCAGTGCTGATTCAGCTTTGACGTCTTTGACAACTTCTTTTTGCGTCGATTTTCTGGGATTTGAAAAAGACAAAATAAGTAGTGAAGGAGAGAAGAAAAATAGGAGGATGAAGGTGCACGTTGTGATGTCTTTGATTATTTTAATATTGATTGTTGTATTCCATTATATCAACAACGATGCTGTTGTAAACGGATTGTTTAAAGCAGCAGGTTACACATATGGTCCTTTGTTAGGTCTCTTTACTTTTGGGATACTTATGAAGCGCTCGGTGCGCGATAAATGGGTTCCTCTAGTATGCATTATTGCTCCAATTTTTACCTATATTTTAGATTCCAATTCTGATGTCTTATTCGGAGGATTTAAGTTCGGCTTTTTGATATTGGCATTAAATGGATTGCTGACTTTTGGAGGACTTTTGATCATCTCCAAAAATCAGCAAGTCAAAGCAGTTTAAAGGGTTTTATTCTTGCCCGCCAGCAACATTTACAAGTAAGATGTCTCTGTCGAATAGATAGAGTCCCCCCTTGTCATCTCCTATAAGTTCTAATTTGTCGTTAATTGTTCGAGCAAGGGCTTCTTCTTCGATTTGTTCAGCTACATACCATTGTAAAAAATTATGGGTAGCATAATCTTTTTCTTGAAGTGCAATATCGACCAGTTTGTTGATGCTTTCAGAGACAAATATTTCGTGGTTCAACAACTCCTTAAAGGCATGTTGTAAAGATGGAAATGTTAATTTGGGCTGTTCTAAAGCAGGTATCATAGCAAAACCTCCTCTATCATTTACAAAATGAACCAATTTGAGCATATGTTGCCTTTCTTCTTCACTATGTCTGTAGAAAAATGCAGTAATGTTGTCAATTCCTGGCTGTATTTCCGCCCATGAAGCCATGGCTAAGTATACCTGAGATGATTGTGCTTCAATTTTTATTTGCTCATTAAGAGCGTCTTGCATCGTTTTTGATAACATGTATTATTCGTTTTGTACAAATGTAAGTTGGTCTTTAGGATAAATCAATGAAACATTAAAATTTATAATCTTTTTAAATAGCTAGGCGACTTCTTCTTTAATAAGGTTTTTGTCTTCTGCATCATCTACTTCAACCTTCAAATTTTCAATGATAAAACCTTGACGTGCAGGAGTGTTTTTGCCCATGTAGTAGGTGAGAAGGGCATCTATATTCGTAGCTTCATTCATGATGACAGGATCAAGGCGAATATTTTCTGAGATGAAATCTTCAAATTCGTTAGGACTGATCTCGCCAAGACCTTTAAATCTGGTTATCTCTGCCTTTCCTCTTAGCTTTTTAATGGCGTCTTGTTTTTCAGATTCAGAATAACAATAGAATGTTTGTTTTTTGTCCCTTACCCTAAACAAAGGGGTATCTAATATGAACAGGTGTCCTTGTTTTACTAGGTCTGGAAAAAACTGTAGGAAAAAGGTCAGCAGCAACAATCTAATATGCATTCCATCGACATCTGCATCTGTGGCGATAACTACACGATTAAATCTAAGATTTTCTATGCCGTCCTCGATGTCCAAAGCGTGTTGAAGGAGGTTTAATTCTTCATTTTGATAAACTACTTTTTTGGTCATTCCAAAACAGTTCAATGGTTTCCCTCTTAAGCTAAAAACAGCTTGTGTTTCTACATCTCTGGCCTTGGTTATAGATCCACTGGCAGAATCTCCCTCTGTTATGAAAATAGTGGTGGCTAGTTTTTGTTCATCGGTAACTTTACGGGCTTTGTCATGGAAATGAAAGCGACAATCGCGTAGTTTTTTGTTATGTAAAGAAGCTTTTTTTGCTCTTTGATTAGCTAGTTTTTTTATACCAGATATTTCCTTTCGCTCCCTTTCACTTTGCTGTATTTTTTTGAGAAGAATTTCAGCGACCTCGTTGTTTTTTCTTAGATAGTTGTCAAAATTAAGTTTGACAAAATCATGGATGAAACTTCGTACAGTTGGACCTCCAGGACCAATGGTGTTAGACCCTAGTTTAGTCTTTGTTTGAGACTCAAAAACAGGTTCTTCAACCTTAATACTTATAGCTCCTACAATGGATGTTTGTACATCTCTGGAATCAAAGTTCTTCTTATAAAAATCACGAACTGTTTTTACAATGGACTCTCTAAATGCTTGCAGGTGTGTTCCCCCTTGAGTGGTATTTTGTCCATTGACAAAAGAATAGTATTCTTCACCATATTGGACTCCGTGACTAAGTGCCATCTCAATGTCTTCTCCCTTGAGATGAACAATAGGATATCTTAAGTTCTCAACATTGGTTTTTCTTTGTAAAAGGTCTAACAATCCATTTTTAGACACGAGAACTTTTCCGTTAAGAACAAGTTTTAACCCAGCGTTCAAGTAAGCATAGTTCCAAAGTTGATTTTCTATATACTCAAATCGAAATTTGTAGTTTTTGAAAATGTTGTGGTCAGGTTTGAAAATGATCTTTGTTCCATTAGCTTCATTGGTTGAAGACAATTTGGATTCGGATAGTAATTCGCCTTGAGAAAATTGCGCAGATTTCATCTTTCCGTCTCTAAAAGCCAGTACTTCAAACTCAGTACTCAATGCATTAACAGCTTTGGTACCGACACCATTCAATCCAACAGATTTTTTAAAAGCTTTGGAGTCATATTTTCCTCCTGTATTCATTTTAGAAACAACATCAACAACTTTTCCAAGCGGGATACCTCTACCATAATCACGTACGGTTACGTGGCCTTGTTCGATATTAATCTCTATTTTTTTTCCATGCCCCATCACATATTCGTCAATAGAGTTGTCAATGACTTCTTTCAATAAAATGTATATCCCATCGTCATGTGAGGACCCATCACCAAGTTTCCCAATATACATTCCAGGTCTCATACGAATATGTTCCTTCCAGTCGAGGGTACGTATGTTTTCTTCGCTATATCTTACTTCACTCATTGCCAAACTTTTACTTCTTGAACAGGTAAAATTAACTAAAATAAATATAGTATAAAATTGTTTAATGTGAAATGCATTGACAATTTATTGATTAGATCAGTTTTATTTAAAATGCCCTGGAGGGTCATGAGGCGTGGGGTAAGCGTGTTGTGCAATGATTTATTAAATAATCAAAGAAAGTGGATGACATAGCTTATTTTCGTGCAAAATTCTTCAATTTGGATAAACTTATAGGTAAGTATACAGGAAAGGAGGCTGGACCAATGTTGGTTATATTCGGCGCAATGCATGGAAATGAACCAGCTGGAGTGGAGGCAATAAAAATGATACTTCGAGAGTTGGCCTTAGAGCCATACCATAATCCGGACTTTATAGTAAGAGGATCCTTACTTGGATTGGTTGGAAATCTTCAGGCATATAAGCAGAATGTGAGATTTTTAAATAAAGATTTGAATCGCTGTTGGACAGACCAATTTGTACAAAAATCGGTAGCTAATAAAGCAATCAATAACATAGAAGAATCGCAAGAAATTGCCCAAGCTTTGACGATCATTAGAAAACATGTAGAGCTTCATAATCCATCGGAGATATATGTATTGGACATTCATACTACATCTTCTAAAGGAGGTATTTTTACGATTACATCGGACGACCAAAAATCGCTAAGTATAGGTAAGAGCTTACATGCTCCCGTTGTGATGGGGATGATGAATGGTTTGGAGGGAACGAGTATGCATTTTTTTAATGGAGAAAATATGGGAATTCCGACTACGGCGTTTTCTTTTGAAGCAGGACAACATGAAGATATCCTTTCTCCTGGTAGAGCATATTCAGCAATTGTAAATACCATGAAATCGATTGGCATGGTCGCTTCACAGGATGTCGAAAATCGTCACGAGAAGATTCTGATTGAGTTTTCTAAAGATTTGCCATCAGTTACATCTTTGTCCTATAAGTTCAATATTCCTGAAGGAGCAAGTTTTGTTATGGATTCAGGCTTTGTTAGTTTTGACAAAATTAAGAAAGGGCAACGCTTAGCAACAATGAATAATCAGGTAATCTATAGTGAAGATGATGGAAGAATATTGATGCCTCTTTATCAAAAACAAGGAGAGGAAGGTTTTTTTATAGTAAAGGATAACTAAGTATATTTCAAGATGAGATTTATAAGCGAGGATGTAATCGAAAGTACCATTGATCTATTCGAAGTAGATGAAAAGGCTTACACCAAAATACAGGATGAAATAGTTCAAAATCAACTTGCTCTTGGAGCGGTCTTAACGGAAGAAAATCTGAAGCTCTTAAAAGATGATGAGTATGATTTGTTGTGGTTTATGCTTATAGTTATTTATAAATCTGTTCAAAGCGTTGAAGGAGATTTACCTGTTATTGGCTCTAAATTATTGGAAAATATAGAGGAGAGTAACTGGAAAATGTGGAATGAATCAAAATCTAAAGACTTTAAGCAAAAACTGGATCCTTTTTTTGAGGATTATGATCAGGAAGATCTTTTAGCATTTATTGAAGATAGTCTGTCTGATGATGAAGATATGGAAGTTTCGAATGAAGGAAGAGAAGTCCTTTTTATATTCTGTAAGTCAATGGTTGATGCTTTGAAAATGAGTATTAAATAAGCAAAATTATGGACTTTTGTTAGTGTATTGTGACGCTAAGGTATCTAAAATAAAAAAGGGCTAACGTTGAGTTAACCCTTTCAAATATTTTTTATCAATACCCTAAACTGCAAAACTTTCGCCACATCCACAAGTTCTTTCGGCATTTGGATTGTTAAAATAAAATCCGTTACCGTTTAACCCACCTGAAAATTCTAAAGTGGTATTACAAAGGTAAAGAAAACTTTTTAAATCAGTGACAAGAGTGACGTCATTATCTTCAAAAACTTGATCATCCTTCTTCTTTTCACTATCAAAATCCATATTGTATGTTAATCCTGAACACCCACCACTAGTGACTGAAACCCGAATGAAGTACTCATTTGAACTCAGTCCATTCTGTTCAAATAACTCTTGTATTTTTTCTTTTGCACTATCCGCTATGAACAACATAAATGGTGTTTTTTAGGCCTGATTTTTTTCTTTATAATCATTTATGGCACTTTTGATGGCATCTTCAGCCAAAACTGAACAGTGTATTTTTACTGGAGGAAGAGCCAATTCTTCCACAATGTCCATGTTGTCTATATCTAAAGCTTCATCGATGCTTTTTCCTTTCAACCATTCGGTTGCTAGAGATGAAGATGCTATTGCTGATCCACAACCAAATGTTTTAAACTTTGCATCAGAAATTGTACCCGAGTTTTCATCGATTTCTATCTGAAGACGCATCACATCTCCACATTCAGGTGCACCAACTAGTCCCGTACCTACGTTCTTTTTCGATTTGTCTAAAGTACCGACATTCTTTGGATTTTTAAAATGTTCTATAAGTTTATCAGAATAAGCCATTTTGTCTAATTTTTAATACCTAACAATATTTGAATTACGAAAGTTTCTTAGTAGGGCTTAATGTTCTTGCCATACAACAGAATCAAGATCAATTCCTTCCTTATACATTTCCCAGATAGGGCTCAAATCACGCATGTGCTGAACACCTTTTTTTACCATTGCAATCGCTTGATCTACTTCCTCATCAGTTGTAAATCGACCAAGGCTAAATCTAATAGAAGAATGAGCCAAGTCATCCCCGAGACCAAGAGCGATCAATACATATGAAGGCTCTAATGATGCAGAGGTACAGGCAGAGCCAGAAGAAACCGCTATGTTTTGATTGAATGTCATCATAAGTCCTTCTCCTTCAACGTGCTTGAAGGAGATGTTGGTCACGTGAGGCATTCTGTTTTCAGTGTTCCCATTGATGTAAGTTTCCTCAATTTGACAAAGCTCTGATTCTAATTTGTCTCTAAGTTTGCTGAGCCTTTTAGACTCTTCTTCCATTTCTTTTTGAGCCAATTCTGCAGCCATACCAAAGCCTACAATTCCTGGTACATTAAGTGTACCTGAACGCATTCCTCTTTCGTGTCCTCCACCGTCAATTTGTGCTGTTACTTTTACACGAGGATTTTTTCTTGAAACATATAAGGCACCCACACCTTTAGGTCCATACATTTTATGACTAGAAAATGCCATAATATGAACTCCAACATCTTTAGGGTCTACTGGAATCTTTCCAACTGCCTGTGTGGCATCGCTCATGAGTAGAACACCGTGTCGCTTACATATTTCACCAATTTCTTTCATAGGCTGAATTACTCCAGTTTCATTATTGGCCCACATGATAGAAATTAGAATCGTTTTATCAGTTATTGCATCTTCAAGTACTTTTAAATCGACTAAGCCATCCTTATTTACATCTAGATAAGTTACAGCTCCGCCCATTTTTTCGATCTTTTTACAAGAGTCGAGTATGGCTTTGTGCTCTGTTTTTAAAGTGATGATATGGTTCCCCTTGCGAGAATACATTTCAAATACCCCTTTTAATCCAAGATTGTCTGATTCAGTAGCACCTGAAGTGAAAATGATTTCTTTGGATCCTACATTGATGAGATTAGCAATCTGTTCTCTTGCGTAATCCACAGCTTCTTCAGCTTTCCAACCAAAAGGATGATTTCTACTTGCTGCATTGCCTGGTACATCGTAGAAGAAGGGTAACATTTTGTCAACAACACGAGGATCCGTAGGGGTAGTCGCATTGTTGTCAAGATAAATTAAATTAGTCTTGTCCATTATTTTGTCTCTAAAATTTTGAGGGCACAAAGATAACACCGTTTCAAGTAAAATTGTTTGATATAAAGCTTTATTTTATTTAATCTAAATAATAAGAATTTGGCGTGATTGATGGATTTTGATATGAATCGAGATACTTCGCTGATTGCGTGGTAGCTATAAATAATGATAATTTGTTGCGTAATGGAAGGATTGGTTTTTAACATTGTATTAATATCTGTGGATAGATTAAGTTAATATTCATTTAAACCATTGATATGAGCTAATTTGTGAGGATACATTGACAGCATTCGATTCGTTACCAGGTTAACAAAAAATCGGAATTATGATTGTCAATGCCACACGTTTAAGTCAAATGTTTCCTTGTTTATTTGTTATAGTTATTTTGTCTTTAGGTATGTCGTCATGTCATGACCATATAGAGCCAGTAACTATATCAGGAATATATAACGCTGAGATTGTTGGAATTCCTAGATTTTTCGATATGGAAATCTTGGAAGAATTCAACGGTGAAATTGGTTTGACTGCGCCTTTTTATGAAGGAATGGTGTGGGATCATGTTTATGGTGATGTGGTAGGGCAGGATAGAATTAGCATTCCAGTTCAGCAACTTACACCAGGATTGCTAATCTGGGGTGAAGGACGATTTAATGGGGTAGATGTAGAGTTGTGGTATTCTATAGAACATGATCATTGTACTCATCATTACACCATAATTGGCCAAAAATATTAAAGTGCTTGAAGAGGGTTGTGTTTTTTATTTCACTTTATCCTAAGCACAGCGCCTCTTCATTTGTATTAAAGCTTTATTATGCGTCAGAAAATCTATTCTATGCTGAAACGACTTCAAAATAAGACCAATGAGTTGTTTTCTTCAATTGCTATAATGGGCCTATGCTGGTTTTACGAAAACATTAATTTGTTGTACTTTAATTAAATAAACTGTATAGCTTGAGTTATTTAAAATTTATGTTTTCGTCGGTCGAATAAGGCGTTGTTGACGAGAGCTCGAAATATTTACTTAAATCTTTTATAATGAATTTGCCACCCATGCCATTATAGAATTCTCTCTCATTATATTGGTTGTCGTCGTAATTGTGGTAGCTTTTTTTTGCGATGATCGTTTTGCTTTTATCATTTTCTAGAGTAGAGACTAATAATGTCTCGAAAGGTAGTCCCCAAGTTAACCCAAGTTTTTCTTTGTTAATCTGATGTTCTGAAATTAGTAATTTTTGAGGAGTTGTTTGTAAACAGATTTCTTTGATATAGTCTATGCGAGCAGAATAATAACTTGATGCGTATACTATTTTTGCAATTGCAAATATCTTCAGAATAGGAAGTAGCCAATTTCTACACTTCGCAATTTTGGGATAGAATTCGTAAAATAAGATGAATATACTGAAGAATGTTATGAGGTAAAGGGTTGCTTCGAAGTAAAATTGAGCCGCTTGATTGGGGTTTGAATATGTAAAGAGGACAATCGTTGTTAATACGGATGAGATTAATCCCAATGCTTGAAGTACCTTTTTGTTTAATAATAGAATGAGACATGTAGTCACTGTTAATAAACTGATGTGTGCATAAGATGTGACCATCCAATCCATAATAAGAGAGAAGGATGGGATGTCTTGAATCTGAAAACCAAACTTTTCTATATTGGATTTTAGGCCCTCCATTTTCATTGTATCATACCAGTTTTTAAAGAATAATCCTTTTAGCACATAGATTACCGAAGATGTTGATATTAAAAGAATGGGACGTAAATATAGCTTGGGGTTGGAGATTAGATGATATAATCCTATAAATAGTAAAGCTAGAATGGATTGAGGATGCATGAATAATGCAAGGGTGTTGAACAAGAACAATAAAGCAACGGTCTTTATTGATAAACGCTTTTTGAAGAAATAATTGATTGCAAAAACAAAAACTAATGAAGGGATAAGTTCAGAGACACACCAGAAGAAGGTGTGTTGAACAACTGCCAAATAGAGAAGAATAAAAGCCCAAGTCCATTTGATCTCATTTGTTCGGTAAAGTATCGTTACAAAGATGGACAAAAGAATAAGATGCGATATAGAATAAATGTAAATTAATGACGTCAAAGGCATATTTAGTTGGATGCCAATCCATAGGGGCAATCGAACAATACTCGTTGGCCATCTTCCAGCCATCACGCCAATGTGATTTTCATTGACTACATGAAATATATGTAATGCATTATCGAGTATTATGACTCTTTCAAAGGCAAAAAACACTGTTAGGATCAAAAAAGTTGTAAAGACGACAAATAGGGTCTTACTAATTGAGTTCATGTCTATAATGCATTAGAATAATATTGCAATTAAACGGGAATTGATTAAATTCTCCAAAATATAATTGATATTTAGTAAAAAAACATATGTTTGTATTCGCTTAGATGTGTTTAAAGAACATGAAGTAACATATTACTTGTTTTTGTGATATGTTATTTACAGCGATTAGGGTACTATGTAAAGATGAATTAAAGTTACCTTTGCAACGATATAGGCTCTATTAAGCGAGACTTGAGAATGAATTTATTCAATTTAGGAACCAAACTCAACCATTCTTTTTTGATTTAAATTCTTTCTGTTTTATTGAAAATTGACGTAGATAACTAAAAGTTAGTGTCTCGTCCGGTGTCATTTGATGTATCTTTTGATGAAAAGATGTGTTAAAATGGCCTATATTATTTGGAATTAATTTTTTAACAATATTTTTAAATCAAAACTCAATCTCATGATGAACACAAATTTTGCTCAAATTTTAGTGAGTGGATTGAAGTCAACATCGAACCGATGTAAAGTTGGTTTTATGGCTTTGGCATTCACTTTTGTGTTTTTGGGTATGGGAACTACATCTCATGCGCAAAGTCTTAAGACGAGTGATTCTAAAATTGATGCTTCAGTTTTAGATAATTATTCGTTTAAGGTTCAGAGTTCACATGTACTTGACGTTTTACGTTCGGCAAAAGAAGACCTATCAAGTCCGGATGGAGACGAAGTGTACAAGAACTTGAAAAACTATTTTATTGACGGAATCGTATCGAACTTGAACAATTCGAACAATGACGTTAAAACTGCGGTTCACGCTGCTTTTTATTCTTTAAGTAACTATGCTAACAGGTTTAGAAATCCTGGTAACAGAGTTGACGAAGTAGCAACTGAGGTTTCAAATTTAATCCATTAATTTTTTTAATCAAAACTCAATTTCATGAAATTAATTTATTCACAAATTAAATACATAGCTTGCTTTGCTTTGGTTTTCGGAGCGATGCATTCTGTGAAGGCACAGTGTCCTCCACAGTCTCAGCAAGTATGTGTTACCTATACTTCTGGGTCTTTCAATACAGAGAACTCATGGTTGTTGTATGATGCATCAGCTGGTGTTGAGTTAGCTTGTGATGGAACAAGCCCAACTGTAGGTACTACAATGGCATGTGTTCCTTCTGGAAACACTGTTGAATTGTATGCTTATGAAACTTTCGGTGATAGCTGGAATGGAGCAACTCTTGCATTAGATATGTGTGAGGATGGTTCTAATAACGGTTGTGATGCTCAAGGCCAACAACTGTTAGCTGCAACTGGTAATCCAGGTGGTGCTAGTGGTAATGCTACTGCACCTTGTGGTAGTGATATGACTGGAACTGGTGCTTTGGCATGGTCTGGTGTTATCAATGAGCAAGGAGCTGGATGTATCCAGTGTATCACTTGTCCTGCAGATATCACTGTTAATAACGATCCTGGTGTTTGTGGAGCATTTGTAAATGTTCCTCTTCCTACTGATAATGGTTGTGGACTTGGTGGAGTCGCTGTTGGTTGTACTACAGTTGATGGCCCTCAAGCAAACTTACAAGGAGCTGGTTCGTTATCTGATACAGAATTCACTATTCCTGGTGTTTCTGCTATCCCTGCTTCTGCTCTTTGTGTAGCTGAAGTATGTATCGACTTTACAATCTCTGGTGACTTTAGTTTCGCTGGTGAGATGACGGATATCCAAGATGAGAATGGAAATGTGATCGGACAGAATACAATCCCAGGTGATTGTCAACCTGCTTCTACATTCCAAATCTGTGTTCCAGTTGTTGATTGGAACGGTTGGGCTGCTGATGGAACGGCTACATTTACTTTAATGGCTGATTCAGATATTAACCCAGCTTTATGTACAGATAACTTCATTCAAGCTTCTGTTGAATTATGTACTGATTGTGAGATCTTCTCAAACAATCAAAACATGATGGGAGCTGCTTCTGGTGATTACCCAGTAGGAACTACTGATGTTACTTACTTTACTTCTTTAGCTGGTGCACCTTTGTCTTGTTCATTTTCTGTTACAGTTAATGACAATGAGGCTCCAGTATTAAATTGTCCTGTAAGTACTACTATCTCTTTAGATGCTGGTGAGTGTTCTGCAGTTTACTACTATGCTACTGAAGCTTCTGATAACTGTGGATTAGCTGCTATTCCAGTTGGTGATCCAGTTGATGTTGGTGGAGTATTTGGTGGTTTGGATGATTGTCCTGGTCAAGGATCTTCATTATCTTGTGGTACTGGAAGAACTTCTCAGAATCAAGAATTAGATATTACTTCTTTACCTGCAAATGTACAGATTACAGAGGGATGTTTCATTTTTGATAATACATCTTGGGGTAACAACGAGGCTACAATTAACTTCTATATTGATGTTCCTGGTTTAGCTGCTGCTGGTTCTCCGCTTCCATGTTATAAGACTGGTACTCCTGTAGGTACTACTGGTTTAGTAACTCTTCCAGCTGCTAATGCTGGTGTTGCTGTATGTATTCCTGTAACAGTTCCTTTCGCTGTTGATGCGACTTCTGATGGATTATACATGGAAGTTGAAACAATTGGTGGTGGAGTTGCATTTAATGGACCATCTTGTAATGGTGTTGCTGCTGACGGAACGAACACTTTCTTATGTTCTGACGGATGTGGTGATGGATATTTTTCAGCTTTCGGATTTAACGCTATTGATGCATTCTTTGCATTCAAAGCTCAAGAAATTACATTCACTGCTCCAAATGGTGGTGGACCTGGTACTGGTGTAAACGAGTATGCTTCAGGTGACGAGATTCCTTATAGTGAAGATCCAACTTGTTTCTCATTTACTGCAGAAGACCTTGCTGGAAACACTACTACTTGTGATTGGTGTGTAACGGTAAGTCAATTCCCAGAAGATAAGCAAACTACTACTTTGTCATGTAATGACTTAGTTAACATTTCTGTTGACGAGGCATGTGAAGCAGTAATTACTCCTGATGTTATTTTAGAAGGTGGTCCTTACGGATGTTACGAGACATACAATGTTTCTATCGCTGGTATGCCTGCAACTGCAGTTACTGGTAACGGTACTGAGTCTGTAGCTATTGACGCTTCTAGAATTGCTGCTTTCCAAGCAAATGGAATGGCTGGAACTTACGAAGTTTCTATAATTGATCCAGACAATAATAATAACTCTTGTTGGGGATATATCATGTTAGAAGATAAACTAGCTCCAACAATTACATGTGAAGATGTTACTATCTCTTGTATCGCTTCAACTGAGCCTGCTGACCCAGTTACAGGTTCTGTAAGTGCTGATAACAATGACACTGGTGTTCAGTGGGCTGATAACCAAACTGGTATGGTTGGTGCAGCTGAAGTAATGGTTGATGCTCCTGTAGGTGCTAAGATTACTGATGTTAATGTATCTGTTTCTTTAGATCACTCTTGGTCTTCTGATTTAACTGTAACTCTAGTTTCTCCAGAAGGAAACGAAGTTGTTCTTGCTCAAGGACAGTGTGGATCAAATGATAACTGGAATGTAACATTTGATTCTGATGCTTCTGGTGCTATCGCTTGTAATGCTTGTTCAACTACTTCTGCAGCGCACGAAGACTGTAACGATCCTGCATTAAATGAGACTTGTGCTGCTGTTAGTGGTACTGTTAAGCCTCAAGGTGACTTAGCTGACCTTAATGGTGCTAAAGCTACTGGTATGTGGCAAGTAACTGTTACTGACGGTGTTGGTGGAGACGGTGGATGTTTACATAGTGTTGGTTTAGAAGTTGCTTACGCTGTAGGTGCTGCTACTCCTGCGGTTGCTTTAGACAACTGTGCTAGTATTGATCCAATATACTCTGATGTAGTTATTGATCAAGATTGTTCTACAGGTATCGATAAGATTGTAGTTAGAACTTGGGCTGCATCTGATGCAAAAGGTAACACTGCTACTAACTGTGTACAAAGAATTACTGTTGAGTCTATCACTACTGATGAAGTTCCTTTACCTGCTGAGGTTGTTGAGCTTCCATGTGGATCTGATATCACTCCTGAGGCTATCGTAGCTTACTATGATAATCCTCTTACTAAAGACAATAACAAAACTGCTATCATTGAAAACAATGAAGGTATTGTATGGGCTTACCCATATTACTTAGCAGCTGGACATCCTCAAAGAATTCCTGACAATGGTCTTTGTGGAATCTATACTGATTATGATGATCACGTAATTAATGCATGTGGTGCTGGATGTTACGGAAATAAGAAAGTAATCAGAACTTGGACTATTTTGAACTGGTGTACTGGTGATTACGATGAGTATAAGCAAATTATCAAAGCTAAAGATATCGTTGCTCCTACTTTCAACTTGAAAGATACTATCGTTAGTACTAGACCTTGGGATTGTACTGCTGAATTCATGTTACCAGAGCCTTGGGAATTACATGATGATTGTGACATCGCTCCTGGTTACTATGTAACTGGACCTGCAGGTGTTGTAATTACTCCTAAGCCAGAAGGTGGATATATGGCAGTTGGTGCTCCTAAAGGAAAGCACACTTTCTACTATACTGCATATGACTGTTGTGGAAATGAGAGAACTCAAGCTGTAGATATCGCTGTTCTTGATAAAGTTGCTCCTGTTGTAACTACTGACCAAGACATCGTTGTTAGTTTGACTCCTAACTATCCAAATGGTGGACAAGCTAAATTGTTTACTCACCATATAGACAATGGATCATTTGACGTATGTACTGATACTCATATCGAGATTAGAAGAGCTGATGGAGCTCCTCAATGTGGAAATGATGGTTTATTACAAGGTAACCAACCTTATAACAATAACTTGACTTTCAACAATACTGATGTAAGATTTGCAACTGGAAATCATCCAAATGATAACAGATTTGATACTGATGGTGGACAATTTGTTAAGTTCTGTTGTGAAGATATCGATGCTGAAGTAGTTGATGCAAACGGTGACGGTGTAATTGACTCTTTAGATAGAGGATATGTAATGGTAATCATTAGAGTATGGGATGATGCTAACATGTCTGGTGTTTACGGTGACGAAGTTGAGCCATTCCCTGGTTGTGCTCCTCAGAGAGATAACTACAACGAAGGTTGGGCTTACGTTAAAGTTGAAGACAAATTACCTCCAGTAATTTCTTGTCCAGCAGATGCTACTATCTACTGTGATTGGGGTATTGATGTATCTGCTGACTTCGGTAATGGATTCCAAAACACTAATCAAGCAAACTTCGACAAGACTGGTGTAGCTGAGGCTTACAGTACTTGTGGTGCGGTTGACGTATTCTTCAATGATAACATTAATGTAAATGATTGTGGTGTTGGAACTATCATTAGACAATTCCAAGCTTCAACTGATACTAAGACTGGTACTAAGACTGTTACTTGTCAGCAAGTAATTACAGTATTAGAGAGACCAACTCAATTTAGCGTATCTCCACCAAATCCAAATCCATTAAGTGTTGGATGTACTTTGACTCAAGAAGACTTGAACAAGAGACTTCCTTCTGTTACAGGTGGTGCTTGTGATGTAATTGGTGAGAATGTTAAAGTTGATACATTCTTATTTGAAAATGGTGTTTGTAAGAAGTGGGTTGCTGAGTACAACTACATGAACTGGTGTACTGGTGAGTCTATGGGACCATTCTATGCATACTTCGTATATGAAGATACTGAAAAGCCAGTATTGGATGATTGTGAAGATAAGATGTTTGGAGTTGATGCTAACTGTGAGCACGTATTGACACTTACTAACAGTGCTACTGATGGTGGTGGATGTACTGACGAAGGTTGGTTGAAATGGCAATTATTTGTTGATACATGGGCTGATGGAAACATCAATCACTTTGCATCAAGCTTTGTTAGTCCAACTGCATTTAGAAACTGGAAACCAGTTCCTGGTAACGATCCTATCCTTCCTGGAGGTCACACATATGCTGACGTAGTATACGTTAAGTACATTGAGCCTACTTCAAGCATGGGTAATGATGAAGTATCTGTAACATTGGATGCTGAAGTTATCACTGGTAAGATGTCAAATCATAAAGTACACTGGAAAGTTACTGATGGATGTCACAACCATAGCACTTGTAGCTACGATGTAATGGTAGCTGATAAGAAAGCTCCAACTCCTTACTGTGTAAGCTTAAGCTCTGCATTGATGGAGAATGGTGGTGTTGAACTTTGGGCAAGGGATTTCGATAAGGGATCATTTGACAACTGTTGTGCACAAGAAGAATTGTTATTCACTTTCTACGAAGAAAGAGGTGCATTCCAAGACACTATTATTAGAGTTGGTAACACTGACTACTTAGTAAACGCTACTACTCCTCAGTTCTTTGATGAGAATGGTTTCGTTGACTTTGATGGTGACGGAGTTACTTATCCAAAAGCTAAGACTGGTACTATTACTAAGTACAACAATGGTGATATCCAAAAGTGGGTACCTGAATTTAAGTCTTCTGCTAAAGTATTTGATTGTGATGAATTTGGTGCTCAAGGACCAAATGGTGTTGCAGTTCAAATGAGTGTTTGGGATACTAAGATGAATACTGACTTCTGTGTAGTTTACTTATCTCTAGTTGATAACCAAGGAGCTTGTGACCCAGGTTCAAGAATGTCTATTGCTGGTAACGTTGCTGACGAAGCTGGAAATGACTTAGCTGATGTTGAGGTTACAGTTGAAGGTTCAATCAATGACCTAGTTAAGGCTCAAACTACTACTGGATCATATGTATTTACTGATCTTCCAATGAATGTTGATTACACTGTAACAGCTGATAAAGATGTTGATTACACTAACGGTATTTCTACTCTTGATTTAGTATTGATTCAGAGACACATTCTTGACATTCAGAAGTTAGACACTCCATTGAAGTGGATATCTGCTGATGTAACTAATGATGGAAACATTAGAGCAAGTGACCTTGTAGAATTGAGAAAGTTAATCTTAGGTGTAACTAATGACTTTACTGCTCCAAGTTGGAAAGCTGTTGATGCTGACCAAACTATAGCAATGTCTACTCCTTTGAACTACGATATGACTATCAATGTTAATGATTTAACAAGTGATGTTACTAACGCTAACTTTGTTGCAACTAAGATTGGTGATGTAAGTGGTGATGCTGCTGCTAACTTGAGATCAACTGCTGTTGATTCAAGAAGCAACAAAACAGTTAACTTAGTAGTAGAAGAGCAAGAAGTTGTAGCTGGTCAAACAGTTGCAGTTGACGTAACTTCTGCAAACTTTGCTGACGTATATGGTTACCAATTCACAACTAATTTAAATGGATTGAACTACAATGGTGTAAGAAGCGGTGCAATTACAATGTTGGATGAAAACGTAGGAGTTATCTCTAACGAAGTAATTACTACTTCTTGGGCAAGTACTGAAATGGCTTCAGTAAATGCTGACCAAGTATTGTTCACATTAGAGTTTGTTGCTACTAAGAGCGGTAAGTTAAGTTCAATGTTGAACATCAATTCTAACGTTACTAAAGCAGAGGCTTATACTGATGCTGAGATGAACGTAGCAAACATTGATGTAACATTCAGAACTAACAATACTGAAGTTGCAGTAAATGCATTGTACCAAAACGAGCCTAACCCATTCAGTGATGTTACTACAGTAGCTTACGAATTGGCAAATGCTGGTGATGTTACATTTACATTGTACGACGTAACTGGTAAAGTAGTATTGGTTAAAGATGTAGAAGGAGTTAAAGGATTTAACACTGTTACATTTACAACAGCTGATATGAAAGTAAGCGGAATCGTTTACTACCAGATCGAAAGTGGCGATTACACTGCTACTAAGAAAATGATGATTATCGAATAATGATTCGATAAAAAATATACCCATTCCGGGTTAAACGTAAATCGGTTTTTGGGATGGCCTCTCTCTGAGCAATTAGAGGGGGGCTTTTTTTATGTAGTTAACTAAACTCTTTTACCTTTTATTTATCATGGTATTTTAGTGTTGTATTTATGGCAGAGAATAGATAATGTAATGTTTGTATATGCCTAGAATATGTATCATTTGAACTTATTGGTATGAGTGATTCGGTTCCAACGAAACTTATTGGCCATAGTACTTATATGTTGATAACAAAAGTATTGTTTCATGTCTTACATTAGAGTTAATCAAATCCTATCGTGTAATCAAAGAGTGGCTTTGATTATTTTTCTCCAAATCCAATAAGGAAAAAGAAATCTGCTGCTATACGTGGATTTACATAGAATGCTGTTTTATATAGCTCATTATTGGTATACAATAAATCTGAAATAAACCAATAATTGATTTATTCGTAAGAAAAGTTTAAATCTTTTGGGTATATATTAAAATAATATTACATTTGTAATCTATAGTGATATAGGTAGATATAATGTATTAAAAAATAAATATATGAAACATACCATTTGAAAGGTATAAGATATATTATAATAGTACATATATTTGCATAATAATAATGAACCTTTACACCTACCTGAGATTTGATCCTAGAATCTCTTAACCATAATATTAACCTAGAATATTAATAGATCCAGTTTGGATTATAACTGCGTGTTATAGTCACATAATCGCGTATTTAATTTCAAGGGTACAACCCTTAAAACAGTATAATTTTTAAACTTTAAATTGGATCTCATGATGAAAACGAGTTTTACGTTTTACAGTAAATTTTCAAGGCCGCTGTTCTTGGTCTTGAGCGTAATGTTCCTTAGTTGGAGCACTACAAGTGCCCAGTGCTCTCTGGGATGTAACAATTCAATTCAAGTATCCTTGGATAATGATAATTGTGAAGCAACTATTACCCCAAATGACTTACTAACTGATGCAACAACCTGTCCAGGTGGTTCTTTTATTGTTGAGTTAAGACATAATGGTGCTTTATTGCCTAGTAGTCCTACTCTTACTCAAAACGAAGTAGGTAAGACTATTGAAGCAAAAGTAATTGATACTGATTCTGGCAATTCTTGTTGGGGTTGGATAACAGTAGAGGACAAACTTGCACCAGTTATTGAGTGTAACAATCCTGGAAATTTATTCTGCTATGAAGTGGATACGTATCAACCAACAGTTTTTGAAAATTGTGGTACTTATACTCTTTATACACTGGATTCAGTTGAGCAATTAAACAATTGTGACGGCACTATGCCAGTCAATGTATTAAAGAGAATTACAAAATCGTATAAAGCAGTTGATGCTTCAGGTAATGAGTCTGAGGTATGTGATATTACTTTTGATATATTAAAAATTGACGATTTAAATATTATTACACCACCTATCAGTTATTTATACCCTACAAATAATTTGTTGTGTAATGCTGATTTTAAAACGGATGTTAATGGGAACCCACACCCTGACGTAACTGGGTATCCTCAACTAAACGGTCATGATTTGAGACCAGATGATATTCTTCAGTGTAATTTATTGGTAGAGTACTCTGATGATATAGTAAAAGATATTCAATGTGTTAGAAAAGTAATTAGAACTTGGACAATATTAGAATGGTCTTGTGAGAATAATCCTCCAAGACAGATCATCCAAATGATAGAAATTGCAGATACCAATGCTCCTATTATTACTGGTGCACAGGATATTACTGTTTCGACTACTCCACATCATTGTGATGCTCTTGCAACGATTCCTGCTGTAGGTGTTTATGATTCATGTTCAGCAGTAACAGTTACCATTTCTGGTGGAACACCACTAATTGTTGGTAATGGAGGTGTTACTTCTTTACCAGTAGGTGTAAATCCTGTAACTTATGTGGCTACAGATGCATGTGGAAATTCTACAACAGCAACTATCAATGTAACAGTGGAAGACCTTACTCCGCCTGTTGCCGTTTGTGACCAAAATACTACAGTATCTGTTACAACTGATGGAACTGCTTGGGTACATGCAAGTGTATTTGATGATGGAAGTCACGATGAGTGTGCATTAGATCAAATGCTTGTAAGAAGAATGGACAATGATAATTGTGATTGTGAATTGCCTAGTTATAAAGGTTTCAATTACCTAGGGGAATACAATGGTCACTATTACTATATGACAGCAGATAGCGTTACTGGTAAGAAAGCTTTCAAACTTGCAAATGCTATGGGTAATTACGTAGCAGTAATTAATGATCAAGCTGAAAACGATTGGATTTTCAACAACTTCGTTAAGGATACTGAAAACGTAATCATTGGATATACTGATTACCAACATGAAGGAAACTTTAAATGGATCGGTGACGATTCAGACTATGAGAATTGGAGGTTAGGTCAACCTGATAATAAGCCATTGAACCCTACAGGTACCGGTGCTGATTATACAGTGATGCGTTCAAAAGATGGTTTTTGGGAAGATAGAGCATTATTAAATATTACATCTAGCGCAAAGAGAAGATTTATTATGGAGGTAGATGATAGATGTGCTTTCAGTAGCTATGTGAAGTTCTGTTGTGAAGATATAGCAGATGAAGATCAAATGGTTGTATTCAGAGTCGTTGATAAAGCTTGTAACTACAATGAATGTATGGTTAATACTGAAGTTCAAGATAAGCTGCCGCCATCAATTGTATGTCCTCAAGATTTATATATTGAGTGTGATGAGTATTACCCAACTGGAGATTTGGTGGCTGACTTCGGTGATTACCAATACTACGATAATTGTGAGAAGCCAGTAATCAGTGATAGCATTACTTATGAAGATGTTAATCAATGTAATGTTGGTGAATTAGTAAGAACTATTACAGCAACAGATAAGGGAGGTAGATCTGCTACATGTCAACAGCGTATTGAAATTGAACCAGATTACTATAATCTTACACAAATTAGATTCCCAGCTGATGTAACAATGAATACATGTGCTGATCCTGCTGATGATGCTTTCTCTCCTGATAATCTAGGAAGACCAGAATTTGTAGGTGAAAATCAATGTCACCTATTCGGTGCGGATTATGAAGATAAAGTGTTTACGTTTAACAATTCTAATGGTGAGGCTTGTTTCAAAATCATAAGAAGATGGTATATCATTGATTGGTGTAGTCATAGTCATGGTACACATTATATTGACGAATATGATCAAGTAATTAAAGTTAATGATACTGAAGGTCCTGAGTTGACAAGTAGTTGTGATCCTAAATCAACTTGTACATATGATGCATCTTGTAATGATGGATTTATTGAATTGACTGCAACAGCAACTGATGAGTGTACCGATGTATTGGATTATTTCTGGAAAGTAGATTTGAATAATGACGGCTCTTTCGACCTAGGTCTCTATAATGGTCAGCCACTTTCTGGAAATGGAAAAGCTAATATGATCAATGCTAGCGGAGTATATCCTGTAGGTACTCACTTGATTCAGTATACTTTTGCTGATAAATGTGGAAATGTAGTAACATGTGACCAAGAGTTTAGCATCGTTAACTGTAAGGCACCAACTCCGTACTGTTTAAATGGATTGGCGGTAGATTTAATGCCAGTAACGGATAATCAAGGTGAGATTATCGGAGGAATGGTAGAATTATGGGCATCTGATTTTGATGCTGGTTCTTTCCATACTTGTCCTGAGTATAATGTATACGTATCATTTTCTGAGAATCTTTTGGATACTGGAAGAGTGTTTACATGTGATGACTTTGGAAGAGCAGATGTTATGATTTGGGCTTCTGTGATCACTCCAATGGGAGATACTTTGAGATCTTTCTGTAATACTTTTGTAGATGTTCAAGATAACATGGAAGCGTGTGATGAGCAAAGAGTTGGAATTTTTGGAAACATCCAAACTTATAACAATGAAAATTTAGTTGGAGCAAGAGTAACTCTACAAGGAATTGAAGAAGATGTAGTTATTTCTGATGATGAAGGAGCTTATACTTTTGGACAAATGCCTGTAGGAGGAGACTATGTTGTTATTCCATCTAAAAATGATGATCACTTAAATGGTGTTTCTACTTTAGACTTAGTATTGATGCAGAGACATATTTTGAACATCGCTGAATTTGATGCACCTGCTAAGTATATTGCTGCAGATATCAATAACGATGCAAAAATTACTTCTTCTGATTTAGTAGAATTGAGAAAACTTATTTTAGGAGTAACTAATGAATTTGAAAAGAATGAGTCTTGGAAGTTTATTGATGCTAACTTCAATTTTGCTAATGATGCTAATCCACTAGTTGAAGGATTCGAAGAAAAATATGCAATCACTGCTTTAAATGCAGATATGGATATTGACTTCAATTCAGTAAAAGTTGGTGATATCAATGGTGATGCTAAAGCAAATGTTAATGCTGGTATTTCAACAGAGAATAGATCATTAGATCAATTGAATTTGACAACTGCAAATGTTGCTTTTGATAAGGAAGATGAAGTGTCAGTAGTAATTTCTACTTCTGAGGTGGCTACAATCTTTGGTACTCAGTTTACAATCGAATTTGATGCATCTTCATTAACATTCAATAGCATTAATGGATTGGATATCGATGCGGATCAATCTAACATAGGATTAACTAGAATTAATGAAGGAGTTATTACATTCTCATGGGCTGGAACAAATGCAGTTGATGTAAATGAATTACTTGAAATTAATTTCACTGCTAAAGAAAGAGGTGATGTGAAAAGTGTTATCACAGTATCTTCTTTGATTACTGAAGCTGAAGCTTACAACAATAACTTAGAAGTGATGGATTTAACTTTCAGAACACAAGAGACAGAAACTGGATTGGCGTTGTACCAAAACACTCCAAATCCATTCAACAATACAACAACTATTGCATTCAATATGCCTAACAAAGCAATGGCAACATTGACAATATTGGATGTAACTGGAAAAACAATTTACAATATGACTAGCGAATTTGACGCAGGAATCAACAGTATTACTGTCGATAAAGTAGAGCACAATTTAAGTGGCGTACTTTATTACCAATTGACAGTAAACGATGAGACTCTTGTGAAGAAGATGGTAGTGATGGAGTAATCAAGATAAAGTTTACTGTTTTTGGGATGGGACCCCTCCATTTATTTGGTGGGGTTCTTTTCGTTTTTATAAAATTACATTTTTGATTCAAGGAACTAATTGATCTTTATTATACTTATTTAATTTATGGCAAGAATATTAGGAATTGATTATGGGAAAAAGAGAACGGGGATTGCGGTAACAGACCCTTTACAAATTATTGTTACTGGATTAGATACCGTTGATACCACTGAGTTAAAAAAGTTTATTCAACAGTATTTTCTTAATGAAGATGTAGAAAAGGTAGTCTTAGGGCTTCCTATACACAAAGACGGGAATTATACATATTTGAAATCGGATATTGATGAATTTGTAAAGTATCTGAATTCAAAACATCCTTCGGTTAAGGTCGATTTTATAGATGAGAGTTTTACTTCTGTAGAAGCAAAAGATATAATTTTCAGATCTGGAGTGAAAAAATCTAAAAGAAGAGACAAAAAATTAGTCGATAAAGTAAGTGCGGTGTTAATTTTGCAAAAATATTTAAATCACATTTGATATGGTATTGCCAATTTATGCATATGGACATCCTGTTTTAAAGAAAAGAGGAACAGAAATTAAAAGGGACTATCCTAATTTGAAAGAGTTAATTTCCAATATGTGGGAGACTATGTATCATGCACGTGGAGTAGGGTTGGCTGCACCTCAAATAGGACTGTCGCTAAGAATATTTTTAGTTGATACCGTTCAGATTCAAAAGGAGGGAGAAGAACATCATGGTATTAAAAAAGCGATGATCAATCCTGAAATTATTGAGGAGTACAATGATAAATGGGCTTATGAAGAAGGCTGCCTTAGTATTCCAAATATAAACGGTGATGTGGAAAGACACTCGACCATCAAAATCAAATACTTTGATGAAGATTTTAATGAATTTACAGAAGAGTTTGATGGTATGGATGCGAGGGTTATCCAACATGAATATGACCACATCGAAGGCGAACTTTTTATTGATAAATTAAATCCACTTAAAAAACGGCTTATTAAAAGAAAGTTGGATAATATAAGGAAGGGAAAGGTTAAAGCAGATTATGTGATGCGATTTGCAAATTTGAGTTAATTAAATTTCTATTTTCTTCCAAAATCTGCAGGTATTTCACCCCATTGTTTGGTAGGCCATTTTACTATAGGATTTTTAATTTCGTTGTTCTTTAACCATAGAATAGCTCGATCTACTAAAACCCAAAGCTCTTGATTCAATTCATTTCGTTCTAGAGTTGATTTTACTTTTTTGTTGCGCACCCAAGCCATAGCGGAAATGGAATCCGTATAAATGGTGGTGTCTAACCACCCTTGTTTTTTTAGCATTGCGGCACCGTGAACTATGGCCAAAAACTCTCCAATGTTATTGGTTCCATCCTTATAAGGTCCCATTCTAAATAATTCCGTTTTGTCAATGGTTTTTACTCCTCTATATTCCATTAGTCCTGGATTACCGCTACAAGCAGCATCTACACTAATACTATTTTGAATGATTTTTTTAGGAGTATTGGACTCTTTGTTGATTGATTTTTGGTAAAAAGAATAGCCTCTTTCGAACATTATTCGAGCTTCATTTAAAGAAAGAAAGGATTTGTATTGTGCACCTTCAAATCCAGTAATTTGATTTTTTGCTTCTTCCCAAGAATTATATACACCCGGATTTATTCCTTTCCAAACAACATAGTACTTTTGCTTCTTCGCCATAAAACTCTTAAATATGGATGCAAAAATACAATTAATAGATACACATGCGCATATATATGACTCTTCAATCTTATCCGAGATAGATGAATTGCATCCTCAGTGGTTGGAGAATGGAGTAGAAAAGATTTACATGCCCAATATTGATGTAGCGTCTATTGAATCTATGTTAGAAGTTGAAACTAGATTTGCTAATTGTGAAGCAATGATGGGATTACATCCTTGTTATGTCAAAGAAGATTACCTGGATCAACTCAAGGTAGTAGAACAATGGTTAGGGAAAAGAGAATTTTGTGCAGTTGGTGAAATAGGAATTGATCTTTATTGGGATAAGACATTTGTAAAGGAACAAGAGGATGCATTTAAACGTCAAATCATTATGGCCAGAGATGCTAATATCCCATTTGTAATTCATTCCAGAGATTCTTTGGATCTAACTATTGATATCGTTACATCCCTACAGGATGGGAATTTGAAGGGCATATTTCATTGTTTCACAGGAAGCCTTGATCAAGCCAAAAGAATTAAGGATATAGGGTTTATGATGGGTATTGGTGGTGTGGTAACTTTTAAAAATAGTGGATTGGATAAAGTAGTGTCGGAGTTGAATATTGAAGATATTGTACTTGAAACCGATGCACCATATTTAGCACCAACACCTCATCGTGGAAAGATGAATCAGCCCTTGTATTTGCAACTGATTGCTTCAAGAATAGCTGAAATCATGGGAAGAAATATCTCTGAAGTTGGCTCCCAAACGACATTAAATGCAAAATCTTTATTCACGTAACCACCAAAATAACTTGATTTGTAATCTATTAAATGTGACGATTTATTAGCACATGTAAATATTTGAACTTTACGTACAATATTCCTTTGGTATTAAACAAAAAATTACAATTTTTGCAACATAGGAGAGTTGTCCGAGTGGTCGAAGGAGCATGCCTGGAAAGTATGTGTACGCTTACCGGCGTACCGAGGGTTCGAATCCCTCACTCTCCGCAAGAAAAATGGCTGAAACTTTGTAGTTGAATTAAGAATTATTCATACTTTTAACATTATTATTAATATAAACATTTATAACTCAAAACGTAAATCACAGTAATTATGCGCAAGATTTTATTTATGATTGGAGTATTTTTCTTAGCAGCTTCATTTGGTGCTACTGAAATCTTAGCTCAAAGTGAAGGTGGATCTGAAAGTTCAGGATTTCAATTGCTAAAAGAATACTTTATTCAAGGTGACTGGAAGTTTATGAGCTTGGTACTTGTTACTCTTATCTTAGGATTAGCATTTTGTATCGAAAGAATTATTACACTTAACATTGCTTCAACAAATACAGACAAGTTATTAGCTGGTATTGAGTCAAGATTGGCTGAAGGAGATTTAGAAGGTGCTAAAGAAATAGCTAGAGCTACTCCTGGTCCTGCTGCAAGTGTATTGTTTGAAGGCTTAAGAAACTCTACAAATGGTCCTGAAGCTGTTGAAAAAGCGATTGTTTCTTATGGTTCTGTTCAGATGGGATTATTAGAAAAGGGATTGGTTTGGATTTCACTATTTATTGCGCTTGCACCAATGCTTGGGTTTATGGGTACAGTAATTGGTATGATTGAGGCCTTTAACAGAATTGAAACCGTTGGTGATCTTTCTCCAGCAGTCGTAGCAGGGGGTATTAAAATTGCCTTATTGACTACAGTATTTGGTCTTGTTGTAGCAATTATTCTTCAAATTTTCTATAATTATATCGTTTCTAAAATTGATAGCATTACAAACAGAATGGAAGATGCTTCTATTGGTTTGGTAGATGTTTTACAGAGAAACAATATTTTTAAGTAATTAATAGAAAATAGAGATTATGTACGATTTTTTAGTAAAAAGAGGAACTACGGTCTCTTTTATCGTAGGTCTTTTAGTGATAGTCATCTTTTTGGGCTCAGCACTATCAGGTCTAGGAGCTGCAGGGTACGATATGAGTACCGATCTTGTAGCTCAAGGTAAAGAGGCTATGAAAGATATGAATTTCTTTAATGCTGGGCTTAAGCTTACTCTAGCACTAATCTTCATAGCAGTTATTGCAATGTTGGTATTTGGTTTGGTTGGGTTAGCTAAGTTTCCTAAAGCAGGTATGAAGTCCATTGCTACATTTGCTGGATTGATTATTGTGTTTTTTATTCTTAAAGGAATTGCTCCTGAGGATTCAACAGCAAAAATGGTTGAACTTAAAGAAAGATTTAGTGTATCTGATGGTACTAGTGGTATGATCGGAGGTGGAATTATGACAACTCTTTGTTTGATTGGTTTCGCAGCAGTATCAATGATAGTATTTGAGATTAGAAACGCATTTAAATAATAGTAATTATGGGAAAATCAAAAAGTAGAATGAGTAATGAGATCAATGCAGGTTCTATGGCCGACATTGCATTCTTATTGCTAATATTTTTCCTCGTAACTACTACTATTGCAGAAGATAAGGGTATTTTGACTCGTCTCCCACCTTGGTCGGATGAGCCACCTACAGAATTACAGCTAAATACAAGAAATGTTTATTCAATTTTGGTAAATGCTAGTAATCAGCTGTTGGTAAGAGGTGAGCCAATGGAAATAGATAAACTTAGAGAAAATACTAAGTTATTTATTTCTAATCCTAGAAGAGAATCTGATAAAGCGGAAC
Source organism: Saprospiraceae bacterium (assembly GCA_965230345.1). Lineage (GTDB taxonomy): Bacteria > Bacteroidota > Bacteroidia > Chitinophagales > Saprospiraceae > JADKBO01. Next base: position 19,548 of record CBDDKR010000002.1, on the reverse strand, counting down.
ATCCTACTAAGGCTATCGTTTCTGTAAAGAATGACCGTGGAACAAACTATGAGACCTACTTAGAAGTATATAATGAGCTTCAAGCGGCCTATAGAGAGTTACGGGATGAATTTTCGCTTAAGAAGTATGGAAAGGAGTATGCCAAGCTTGCAAGAGACAAAAGGGATGTCGTTAAGAAAGAAATTCCGCTTATCTTATCTGAAGCAGAGCCTACTAATTTTGGAGAGGAGAATTAATTTTTAATCTTTTAAATTGATCTAAATGTCTAAATTTAAAAAGAAGAGCTCAAAAGGAACTCCAGCGATATCTACTGCATCGCTTCCAGATATTATTTTCATGCTTTTATTCTTTTTCATGGTAGTTACCGTATTAAGGGATGCTGAACGAAAGGTGGACGTAGTGACACCTTACGCGACAGAGTTAACGAAGTTTGAAAATAAGTCATTGGTTAGTTACATTTATGTAGGTCGACCTACAACAAAGTACCAAGATGTATATGGAACAAAACCAAGAATGCAGTTGGGTGATAAATTCGCTACGGTAGATGATTTGCCTTTATTTTTGGAAAAGCATAAGACTACAGTTCCGGAAAGTCAGAGACCTGGTATTACAACATCATTGAGAATTGATGGTTCTGTAACCATGGGAATTGTATCTGATATTAAAACAGCTTTGAGGAAAGCTAATCAGTTAAAATTGAATTACTCTGCTAAGACGAAACCAAAGAAATAGTTTTAAAAGAGTTTATATTTTATAAAAAGAGATCATTGGATATCCAGTGATCTCTTTTTCTTTTTGGTTTGAATAGGTCTGATTTTTTGTAATTGAATTATATATTCAATTAATGTAATATATTTGAAAATATTTATAGATTAGATATATGAATCCTTATCTCGATCCGTCATCGGCAGATTTTACTCCAGAAGAACAGCAAATTGAAAAGGCTTTAAGGCCGAAGGCATTGCAAGATTTTTCTGGTCAACAAAAGATTGTAGATAACCTTTCCGTTTTTATACAAGCTGCTAAGTTAAGAGGGGAGGCTCTGGATCATGTGCTTCTTCATGGCCCTCCTGGATTGGGTAAAACAACACTTTCCCATATTATTGCCAATGAATTAGAGACGAGTATGAAGATGACTTCAGGGCCCGTACTTGAAAAACCGGGTGATCTTGCAGGATTATTGACGTCTTTAGAAGAAGGTGATGTCCTATTCATTGATGAAATACATCGTTTGAACAATGTGGTGGAAGAATACCTATACTCTGCCATGGAGGATTATCGAATCGATATTATGATTGATTCTGGACCTAATGCTAGAAGCATTCAGTTAAATTTAAATCCATTTACTCTAGTAGGCGCTACTACACGTATGGGTTTGCTTACTTCGCCTATGCGTGCAAGGTTCGGGATTACCTGTCATTTGGATTATTATGATGTTCCCACGCTAAAGAACATTTTGTTTAGAAGTGCAGAGATTCTGGGAACAGAAATGAACGAGGAAGGAGCCTTGGAGATTGCTCGTCGAAGCAGGGGAACTCCTCGAATTGCCAACGCTCTTCTAAGACGAATCCGAGATTTTGCACAGATAAAAGGAAATGGTAAAATTGATAAGAAAATAGCTGACTTTGGGTTAGAAGCTTTGAATGTAGATGAGGGAGGACTGGATGAAATGGATAACAGAATTTTGACTACAATTATCGAAAAATTCAAAGGAGGTCCAGTTGGAATATCTACTATTGCAACAGCTGTAGCTGAAGAAGCTGGCACAATTGAAGAGGTGCACGAACCTTTTCTTATTATGCAGGGATTTATTCAACGCACACCAAGAGGTAGAGAAGTAACTGAAAAGGCCTATAAACATCTAGGCCTTTCAAGATACCCTAATCACCAACTTGGTGATCTATTCGATGATGCCTAGGCCTGAGCTGTAGGCGTAAAGTTTATTGGTGGAATTGGTGGTTCCTTTTTTTGCTCTATTTTACCAAATTGAGCTTCATATTTTTTTACATTATCGGCCAATGCATGCAAGAGTTTTTTTGCATGAGTAGGTGTTAGTACTATCCTTGATTTGACCTTAGCCTTTGGTACGTTCGGTAATACTCTAATGAAATCTACGATAAACTCGGTATGGCTATGAGAAATAATTGCCAGGTTTGAATACGTGCCCTCTGCAACATCTTCTGATAACTCAATATTGATTTGATTTTTCTGTTCTTCTGCCATTCTAACTTTATTTAAAAACTCGAAATTAATAAAAAAGGTCTTATAGACCCTAAAGAGTATTAACTGTTATTTACTATTAATTGTTCGTGAATGTCTTGAACTTTGCTATGAATTAGTTTTAATTTCTCATTGAGTTTCTGTTCTTGAGAATCTAAGCTATCATCAAAACTAATATGTGCATAATACTGCCAAATCTCCGCAATCTCCTTATAAGGAAGTCGATAAGGTTTGAATACTTCATTGTCAGATGAAAGTACAATTTCATTGTTGTTCTTAAGATTAGTAAGACGTTTATAGACCAATCCATTATCCTTACTTACTACAACATAGGTTTTATCATCTTTTATGTCGGACAACCTTTCAATATAAGAACAGATGACAATACTGCCTTCTTGCATGGGTAACATAGAATCACCTATAATCTCAAAAGCTCTAAATGTACCTGAAGGAATAGATGGGAACGAAATTTTAGGTAAATCTTTGATAAATTCTGGATCGCTGTAGGCATCCAAATAGCCAGCTGAAGCCTTGGTCTCAACTAAGTCAATGTGATTATGGTTTTCTTTATCCACTGATATCGCCAAAATTTTTAAATCGTGTGTTCTCCCTATGTCAATATTTGTTTTGTTGAGCTTGGTATTGAGTAATTGATCAAGGGATAAGTCAAAGAACTTAGCAATTCTTTTTAGGGTTTTTATGTTTGGCTCGGTATGCGAGCGTTCATAATCACCAAGGGTTGTTCTAGGGATTTTCAAGGCAGTGGATAGATCACTTTGAGATAGACCTTTTAGTTTTCGAATAAATCTTAGATTGTCGCCTAACATACTGTATTTTATTGTTATACAGCAAATTTAACATATATGACGAATATTTCGGTATTTGATGACTCGAAATTCGGCAATGTGCTGGCCGAGATTAGTGTTGTAAAAGAAATTCCATTTTATAAATACAATCAATGGATTGCTTAAAGAGAGTAGCTATATTCTTTCTAGGAGCATTTTTACTGCTACTATAATTGCGATAGAGGAAATAACTATATTCCAATATCTGTGTTTTAAGCCAAGGTATTTATTCCAAACGTAGGATAGAATCATTGCAACAAAGACAATGATCAATTGACCAAGTTCTACTCCTATATTAAAAGGAAGCAACGCAGAAACAATATTTTGATCTCGTCCCAGTAATGCTCTAAAGAATGAGGAAAACCCCATACCATGAATCAATCCAAATAGGAGAGGTAAACTATAGACCAGTTTATGATTGATTTTTTGATTTTTAGATTGAAAAATATTGCTTAATCCTGTAAGAATTATGGTAATGGGAATAAGCATTTCAATCAATTTGGGAGGAAAAGAAATGATTCCCAAACCTGCCAAGACCAATGTAATACAGTGCCCAATAGTAAATGCTGTTACTAAGACGATAATCTTTTTCCAAGACTTATACGTATATATTGCGCATAAGGTAAGTACATATAATATGTGATCGTATCCTTCAATATCGAGAATATGATCGAATCCTAATTGTAGATATTCTGTAAACATGGTTTATTAATTATTAAATTCATAACAACCAATATCTGGCGTACTGATATCTCTAAAATTCCCCAATATGTCAATGTCAATATTTTGAATTGAGATCGCTTTTTCCTCTGCAATAGACATGGTGTCCAAACTGAAATCTAAGGCGTCTTCATTAAGGAATAGAGAATCCCCAGACATATAAGTAATACAGGATGGGCAATCTTGAAAAAAGGTAGGGTAGTTTTCAGACTCTATTAGTTCGTCAACTCTAACAATACAGTTTTGGAAGTCAAAATTCATAATGTTAGGTACTTCCTTATTGGTGTGGTCATCAATGTTGATTTCATCTTTAGAAGGACCATAAAGAATAGAGTTTCGTATTAATGAATTAGACCTGTACAATTCAAATGAGGTAACGCATAATGGATCATTTTCAAGATCTGTACATTTATAATTATTGATATAGAGCGCTTCTCTTTGGGTAGAACTTGATACAAAAGTACAATAGTCAAAATTGTAATCACCTCCGTATGTAAGTTGTACATTATACGATCCATTGCTATGGACTAATAGGTTTTCGCCATCAATGGTAGAATGGACTCCAATAATTCCTGCTCCTGTAGTGTTTTTAATAATGCTATTCTTAATGCTTAATTCAGCTGAGCTATCTACGATTACCCCAATAATACTATTTTGGATTTGTGCATATTCAATACTATTTCCTACACTTTCAGGAAATATTCTTATGCCCACCCATTGTCCAGCTACATCACTAAAATCTGGCTCTAATCGATCACCTTCAAATACGACAGGCTCTTCTTGACTTCCTTGAACTGTGAGTTTACCATTTGGGAAAATAATGATCTGACCATCATTATAAACCAAATCAGGGCTTGTCACCAATCCTCCATGAATATGGATGGATTGTCCGGCGGGAATAATAAGTTCACAACTGTCAACAACTAGAATTCCATATATGACGTAGGGTTTCTCGTCGTCAAAAGATACTGTTCCTAGATCGCAGGTCAAGGCACTAATGGTTCCTTTTTTGCTGATATAATTAGCATTTTGACCCCATGCAATCAACTTCATGGAACTCATGGAATTGTTTTGACTAATTAACAAATCATCTTCAATCACATAGGGACTTATAGATAAAGGTTGATCTGGGTCAACGGTTACTTCCATAAAGACATAAATGCTGTCCTTACCTGGAATTTCGACTTCTTCAATCACTTTTCCTGGTTGGCCATCTACATTCATTCTAAACATGGATTGTTCACCAGATTTTAAACGAATATCTACCAGTATCGGATCTGATTCGTTGTTGTAAATCTTGACTCTTTTTGTTGCAGATCCAATAGTGGTAAATACAGTGTCAAACAAAAGTGTATCTTGAGATATTTCAAAATTGGCACCAGATGTAATGAAGTCCGTGTTTTTGCGACATGAAACAAAAACTACCAATATGAAACATATTGGTAGTAAAACGTAGTTTATTTTATTCTTTAATGTTTTGTTGAGCATATTGGTTATTCTTTAAACAACAGATTTATTCAGACCCTTTAATATCAAAAATGATGTATCCACATTGTTTTTTATAGTCTGATTTCTCGAACCAAAATTCTTTCGATTTTCTGATGGCTAAAGAAACAAGGCTATTTTTTGTTAGACTTGATTTACTTGGGTTAAACTCTGCATAGTCCACTTTACCATTTTCATTTACACAGATCTCTACCGCGACTTTTCCTGTTTTATCCGAAAGAATTAAAATACTTGGTCTATCCAGGATTCTTCTTTTACCAAGACCTTGGCCATAAATTGATAACGATAATTCTTCATCAATTTCGATGTTATTTTCAGTATTATCTTCTTTAGGAAGATTTTCATCTTCTTCGTCCTCCATATTTGATTCGTCATCATCCGTTGAGCCATTTTCATCATCCTCTTCATTTGAGGTTGTTGATTGGTCATCGGTATTATCAGAATTTGAATCGTCTTCAGAATTGTTATCATCATTTGTTGAGCCTTCATTATCATCAGAGCCCTCTTTCTTTCCTAGTTTATCATTTTCCATAACGATAACTTTTGAATCAGTATCATGATTACTGGATCCTTCATCCTTATTCAAAACCTTAGAATTGTTTTTCTTTCGATTCTTCTTTGATGTGAAATGAGCACAATTCTTTCGAAGTTCAATTGCAGCTTTTGTAGACCCCATATCAGAAGCAGTAGACCAATCCTCACATGCTAAATCATTATTGCCATCTTCTATGTGAATATTTGCTCTCAGTTCATATACTCGTTCATCATCAACGTCCATGGCAATTGCAGCTGAAAGAGAGTTTATGGCTGCGGTTCTATTGCCTAATGCATATTCTGTTTTACCGAGAAGAGTAGCAGCCTCAACTGTTACACCATTGTTTTCGATAGCCATCAGAACATCGTCTTTTGCACCTTTGAAGGCACCCAATTTATACTTGGTTTGCGCACGTAAAATAAGTGCGTCTTTGTAAAAAGGACTTGCTTTGATAATATCGTTTAATTCGCTGATAGCGTCTTCCATTCTTTCCGTAGAAAGCAGGTACTCTGCTTTAACGTATTTGAATCCAATTTCTTCGTCAAGATTTTGACCTATGGAAGTTGGTAAAAACCCTAACAGTGCCAGAAAAATAAATAATATATGCTTCATGGTAGATGTTTTTAATATGACGTCAAGTAGGTTTATTAAATTGTTAAAAAATACCTAAATGTTTATTGTTGATCTGCAATTATATGTACTTGCCCCAATTATTTCTTTATATACAACAATTTCAATGCCGTATTCTGAAATTTTGCCGCAAATATCAATTTTTTATAATGAATTACAAATACTAATCGTTTAGAAGGCTATTTGTATAGATTAGAATTAGGATCTGTTGTAGAAGGAAGTGATTCGTTTGTCAAAATTGGACAGAATAAAACTGTATTACTTCAATGAGATTAGATGTATATGGTAAACTATATGACTTTAATTATTAAACCACAAAAAAGTAGAGACACCTTTGTGCCCCTACTTTGATAAAAACCACTCTCTCGATTTATTGTTTCTTTATGTGGACTGCATGATCAACTGAATATTTCCATTTTTCAAGCGTTTGATTTCACAGTAATTGTTATCATAGATTTTAATTAATCTTACCAGTCCATTTTTGTCTTTGATGAATAAGGTGTTTTCATCTAGGGCTTGTTTTTCGTCAGAGGATAAATAGAAGCCCTTAATGAGATGGAATACATCCATTATTCGTACATCTGTTAGTATGAGTTTGGTTTTAATCTGATCATTTTGTTTGATCTTAGCGAAGGTGGCCCCGTTTACAAATTCGTAGTTGATGGTAGTTTGATGTTCTGTGACTATGGTATCAGGAGTATAGCATAGTTCCTGGTATTCATTGATCCATTCATTTAGAAGTCGCATCATTGAATTGTCATTTTCATAAGTGGTGATACCTGATGGAATAGGAAGGTTTGACAAGAAGCCGTCGAAAACATATCCAACCTTATTTTCAAATCCAACTTTGATCCAAGAACCCAGTGCATATTCGATTTCTTCTTTTTCAAGATTTTCATTTACAGGAGCTAGAATTTGAATGGAGGAACCATATGGAATGGTCGTAATCTGATATGCATCCATATTGGGAGCAACTCTCATGTTTAATCCAGCTGGAGCGACAACATAAACACTCTGTCCTTTGAAAAACACCTCGGGCTCTACCGAATTTGGAATTCCCCAAGTCAATGATGTCGTAGTAATCAGAAGCAACATAATGATCTTTTTCATAATTTGAAGTTTTTAGTGTGATGAATGTTTGATACTTCAAATATGCGTCAATCAAGGGTGCATTTGCTCAGCTATTGACTATTCGTAATCATTAGTCGAGAATAAGTATTGTATTAATTATAATTCGTTTGGTCGTAATTATAAAATGTAATTCGCGATTCGATCAATGTTTAGACTAGACATGCAAAATATCATTGTTTTGGTCTCATTAATTTGGATAGAGAGATCGATGTATTGGATGTTTAAAGAATTGAAGCTATTAGTGCTTCTTTGTCCTCAGAAAACTGTGTTAGCCTAACTCTTCCAATTTGATTGATAAGCATAGGATCATGTGGTGTTAAGATCTTGATATAATTCTCCGTAAATCCACTCATCATTCCTTGGAGGGGAGATTCCTCAAATAGCACGGTTGACTCTTGTCCAATGTATTTGCTATAGAACTCTTGTTTTTTTAGTGTAGATAAACTCCTAAGTTTGGCATTTCTTGCTTTTCGAACATTCATTGGAACTGTATTTGGCAATTCAGCTGCTGGGGTGTTAGCTCTTTCTGAATAGGTGAAAACATGTAAGTAGCTCACGTCAAGGCCTTCTATAAATGTATAGGTATCCATAAAGTCCTCTTCTGTTTCACCAGGAAAGCCTACAATAACATCTACTCCTATACAGCAGTTTGGCATTTTTTGTTTTATGGTCTCTACTCGATCTGAGTATAGTTCGCGTAAATATCTTCTACGCATTGCCTTTAATATTTTATTGGAACCCGATTGCAATGGAATGTGGAAATGAGGAACAAACCTATTTGATGTATGCACAAATTCAATAACATCGTTTGAACACAAATTGGGTTCGATTGAAGATATTCTGAATCGATCAATTCCCTCAACTTCATCCAATGATTTAATCAAATCAATAAATAAGTCATTCTTTTTTGGTTTGATGCCTTCTATTACTTCGGTACCATTTCCAAAATCTCCAAGATTTACTCCAGTAAGCACTATCTCCTTATTGCCACGTTGAGCAATATCAGTTGCATTTTGAATTACGTTGGCGATGGTATTGCTTCGAGATGCGCCTCTAGCCTTAGGTATGGTGCAAAATGTACATTTATAATCGCACCCATCTTGTACTTTCAAGAATGATCGTGTTCGATCTCCAAAGGAAAACGCTTCATGGAATGAATTGGCACTTTTGACATCTCCAGCTTTAACCATGCCTTTGCCCGTTGCTTTGGATAATTCATTGACATACTCCAATATGTTGAATTTTTCTGCGGCACCTAATACAAGATCGACACCATCAATATCTGCAATTTCTTGTGGTTTGAGCTGTGCATAGCATCCCACGATAACAATCTTTGCATCCGGAGAATGCTTAAGTGCTCTTCTTACTTCATACCTACATTTCTTATCTGCAAAATCTGTTACAGAACAAGTATTTATAATGTATACGTCTGCGCCTTCTTCAAAAGAAGTGGTGGAGTAACCAGCGTCTTCAAACTGTCTGCGAATACTTGATGTCTCAGAAAAATTGAGCTTACAACCAAGTGTATGAAATGCTACCGACTGTGGTGTCGCCATAAAGGGAATAAATGAAATGATCTAATAATATATTGTGACGATATGTATATGCATATCATCACAATGCAAATTACGTTTCAATACCTAGGTATTGAAACGTAATTTCTTGAAAAACTGCAAAATCTTGATTTGCATGTGAAAGAACAATATAGCCTTAAAAGACTTCAATAGATGTCCATCAAATGCTGAGAGATTTACAGCTTTTCTTTCACAAAATTAGTCATTTTTGTAAATAGATGGTAACGAGTGTTGCCTCCATATATTCCATGATTTTTATTGGGATAGACATAAGTGTCGAATTGAACATTGGCATTGACTAGTGCTCTTGTCATTTCTGCTGAATTTTGCCAATGCACATTGTCGTCTGCTAATCCATGCACAAGTAAATAGTTACCTTTAATTTTGTCTGCAAAATAAATAGGAGAATTTTCTCTAAAACCAGCTTCATTTTCTTTGTAGGTTCTCATGTATCTCTCCGTGTATATACTATCATACCATTTCCAATTTGTAACAGGTGCAACTGCTATAGCTGCTTTAAATACATCGGCACCTTTGGATAGGCAAAGAGTAGACATGTAACCGCCATAACTCCAACCAAAAATTCCTATTCGAGAGGCATCTACATAAGGAAGAGAAGCTAAATACTTACCAGCTTCAATTTGATCTATAGTCTCATACTTTCCTAATTGTAGATAGGTCATTTTCTTAAATTCTTCTCCTCGTCCACCAGTTCCTCTAGGATCAACACAAACAACCAAATAGCCTTCTTGTGCAAGAATTTGATACCACCAATAATTAGCTCCACCCCAACTATTGGTTACGGATTGGCTACCTGGACCACTATATTGGGTCATGAATACAGGATAGGACCTATTAGGATTGAATCCAGGAGGCTTAATCATGTAAGCATTAAGTTCAACATCTTCGGATGTCTTAAATGTGAAAAATTCCATTGGATTTAAGCCGTATTTTTCAGTATGATTTTGAAATGCTTTATTGTCTTCAATGATTCTCACTTGCGTATTCTTCCTGTCGAATACTGTGTAATTAGGTGGTGTGGTAACATTGCTATGATTTAATACAAAGTAGTCGTATGTACTACTGAATTGAGCCTTGTTATTACCTGGTTTTGACGAAAGCTTTGTTTTGTTTTTGCCATCAAGACCAATAGCATAAATATGATTTTCTAGTGGTGAGATTTCTTTGGAAGCATAATATATCGTTTGATTTTTTTCATCAACACCATAAAACTTACTAACGTCAAAATTCCCTCCAGTTAATTTTCTAATTTGATTGCCTGATTTGTTATATAGGAAGATTTGGTTGTATCCATCTTTTTCAGATGTCCAGATAAAACGTTTACCGTCTTTCAAAAATGTCAAATCATCTGTAATGTCTATATAGTATTTGTTTTTTTCTTCTAATAAAATCTTAGATTCATTAGATTTGAAATTAAATAAATGCAGTTGTAAATTATTCTGATGACGATTCATCTTAAATACGACTAACTCGTCGTTGGATGTCGTCCACTTAATCCTTGGAATATATTTGTCATCCATATTTCCCATATCCAAATGCTCTGTGCTTTTTTTGTTTACGTCATAAACTAAGGCTGAAACCTTCGCATTTTTTTCTCCAACTTTAGGATATTTGAAAGTAGAATATGTAGGATACATTTGATCATGATAAAGTGTCATTGTAAATTCTGGAACCTCTCTTTCGTCGAATCTCATGAAGGCAATTTTATCTCCATTTGGAGACCACGCGAATGCTTTAGACATCGCAAATTCTTCTTCGTATACCCAATCTGCAGCACCATTGATTATTTCATTTGTTTTGCCATCATTTGTTACAGCTTCTGTTGTTTTGCTATTCAGATCGAATATGTGAATATTGTTATTGAGAACATAGGCAACCTTGTCACCAGATTTATTTAGGGAAGCGTACATAATCTTCTGATCAAGGACTTCTGAAATTTGCTTGCTAGAAATATCATAAATAAAATAAAATGCCTTAGAAGACCTTCTGTATATGTATTCCCGTTGAGACGATAATATAATCTTGGATTCGTCATGATTAAAGTAATAGTCGGAAATTTCACCATTAAAATGATCATTAACTAATTGACTTGCATCTAAAAGCATTTCGACCAAGTTGCCCGTTGTTAAATCGTATTTGTTGATTTTATTGTCCTCCAAGCGAGTATAATGTTTCCCATCTAAAGTGAAGTTGAAACCAGGTACGGATTTGGCAAAATAGGAATAGTTTTGCCACAAGTTTTCCAGTGTTACAGTTTCTTGAGCTGATGAACTAGTCCAAATTAAAATACTAAAAATAAAGAGTGCTAAACGTGTCATATTTTTTGTTTAGTGGAATTTGATCCTTCTATAATCGAAGTTGGTAACCATGTTTTACAAAGAAAATTATAATAGTCACAATATGCTTTACTCGAAATTGAGTATTCAATTGTGAAATTTCGGCAAATCTAATAAAATAACGTATGAATTTGTTATTAATCCTTTCTTTAGAATAAGAATCTGTCTTTTGGAAGTATTGCCATCTAGTATTTTAGGAGGTGGGCAGGATGGATGGACTAAATCAAAGCATTCAATTAGTTTGGTTTAATCATTACACAGCAACTTTGTTTTATATATTTTGGAAAGGAGCAAACCTATTCGCAATTGAAATCATATTGAGAATATTGATGTGAAGAAAATGTGTGAGATGGTGGAAGTTGGAGTAGTGGATTGAAATGTCCTAATCTTTACACAATTAATTATAGCTATGAAGTCGATCTTTTATAGCTTTGTGAAGCTTAAAACTGAATCTTTTGATTGTTGATTTAATTATTCCAGCTTATAATGAAGAAAAATCTATAGGCAAAGTCTTACAAGATATTCCCAAAGGATTTGTGAGAAATGTGTTGGTGTGTAATAATGGGTCGACTGACCGTACAGAAGAAGTTGCAAAATCTTTTGGAGCTAGAGTGTTGAATCAACCTGCAAAAGGATATGGGAATGCTTGTCTTAAAGGAATTGATTTTATCAAAAGTCTAGAGGTTAAACCAGATGTGGTCGTCTTTATGGATGGAGATTATAGTGATTATCCAGAGGAAATGATATCATTGGTTGGTCCAATACAAGAAGAAGGTTATGATATGATTATTGGATCTAGAGCACTTGGAAACCTAGAGAAAGGATCTATGACGCCGCAGCAAATCTTTGGAAACTGGTTGGCAACGACTTTAATCAAAATGATTTATAATTATGAGTTTTCTGATTTAGGACCATTCCGTAGTATATCTTGGACTAAATTGGTTGAATTGGAGATGAAAGATCGTGATTTCGGATGGACAGTCGAAATGCAGGTAAAGGCAGCCAAATTAAAATTCAAATGTAAAGAGATACCAGTTAATTATCGAAAGCGAATCGGAGTTTCTAAAGTTTCGGGTACAATAAAAGGTACGATCCTGGCTGGGTATAAAATTTTATGGACAATATTTAAATTGATCTGATGGAGTGGAATGTATTAGGGTATTTTTTTCTTGGGGGATATATCATAGCATTAATCTATGTAACTATATTTTGTCTGATGCAATTTCACCTGTTGTATCATTTCATGAAGAGGTCAAAATCTTCTGAGTCTGTGGAATCTGAGCCAGAACAATGGCCATTTGTTACCATACAGTTGCCAATATTTAATGAGAAATATGTAGTTGAAAGATTGGTGGACTGTATAAGTAAGTTTGATTATCCTAAGGATAGGTACGAAATACACATCTTGGATGATAGCACGGATGATACATTGGAGATATCTTACAGGAAGGCAGAAGAGTATCAAAAATTAGGATACAACATTGAGGTGATAAGAAGAGCGGACAGAGTAGGTTATAAGGCCGGAGCACTGAAAGAAGGAATGAAGACAGCAAAAGGAGATTTGATTGCAATATTTGATGCCGATTTTTTACCCAAGGCGAACTTTTTGAAAAAAGTAGTCCCGGTGTTTACAGATGAAAAAGTAGGGGTTGTACAAACTCGATGGGATCATTTAAATCAAGATTATTCCCTGTTGACTGAATTGCAAGCTTTTCAACTAAACGTACATTTTACGGTAGAACAGAAGGGAAGAGAAGAAGGAGGCTATTTATTGCAGTTTAATGGAACAGCAGGTGTTTGGAGAAGAGAAACTATAGAAGAAGCAGGTGGTTGGGAAGCTGATACTCTTACAGAGGATTTAGACCTGAGTTATAGGGCCCAGCTTAAAGGATGGAAAATTAAGTTTTTAGTAGATGTACTATCTCCAGCAGAATTACCTGCAGAGATTCATGGATTGAAGTCTCAACAACATAGGTGGATGAAAGGAGGCGCGGAGACAGCTAAAAAACTGGTGCCTTCTATTTGGAAATCAGACCTACCCACTACAAAAAAGATGCATGCCACGATTCACCTCTTATCTAGTAGCGTGTTCATTTTTGTTTTTCTTTTAGGCCTATTCAGTGTACCTCTTATTTTCTTGTTTGGAGACACTGTATTGGATTTAACCTATTTTTCGGTATTTCTATTGGGGTTATTGTCCTTAGTATTTGTCTATTACTATGCCAACGTTAAAACCGCTTGGAGGGGAATGTCAAAATTTAAGATGATTACTAAATTCATTTTAATTTTCCCCATTTTTCTGGCTTTAAGCATGGGATTGTCGCTGCACAATAGTGTTGCCGTTTTACAAGGATATAGAGGAAGAAAATCAGCTTTTGTGCGTACACCCAAATATGGGATTAAGGCCATTTCAGATTCATTTAAAAAGGCCAATTATTTAAAAACAAGGATTTCTACTATAACAATTTTGGAGGGACTACTTAGTGTTACTTTTGCATGCTCTACGATTTATGGAGTACTATTGAGCAACTATAATTTTGTGATATTTCATGGATTATTAGCTATAGGATATGGTGCTACATTTTATTATTCGATAAAGCACTTCTCTAAGTAAATTATGTTAAAGGGGCGTAATATAGTATTGTTTGTACTATATGCTTTAGTGTTGGCATTTGTCAATGCATTTCCTGAACAATCAGATTTTGAACTAATCTTCATAGGTTATACATCATCTTTTTTACTGTTGTTATTATTGGTAAAGCAGATCGACTTTGATGGCTTGGATCAACGACAGATGATTTTTATGTCCTTGGTATCTCTTCCCATGGTAGTTATATTCCCTAATCTATCGGATGATGTTTATCGCTTTGTATGGGATGGATATTGCTCTATTAATGGTATAAGCCCTTATGAATTTAGACCATCAGAATTGGTGTCGAAGGGAATACATGGATTAGATCAAGGATTATTCGAAAAATTAAACTCACCCGAGTATTACTCAATATATCCGACGTTGAGTCAATTACTCTTTGCATTCTCTACTTGGGTTACTGACAGCTTGGTCTTCCAGTCTTCTATTTTGAAGTTTGTGTATTGGTTACTGTTTTTAATCGGGAATTTATGTTTGCTACATGTTCTAAAGAGGCATAAATTATTGAAATCAGGCATTCTTTTCTATGTGTTAAATCCCTTGGTTTTGATAGAGGGAATTGGAAATCTACATGCTGAGGTTAATATGGTCTCTTTATTGTTTATAGCATTGTATTTGTTTGATAGGAAAAAAGACTTGTGGTCTGCCTTTGTATTTGCTTTGGCCATATCGGTAAAACTTATTCCGCTATTTCTATTGGGTTATTTTTTATTAAGATGGCGTGATGTAAGATGTCGCAGATATTTAATCTCAACGTTGTTTTTTACCTTAATCTTATTTGTTCCGGTATTGAATGGAGTTTTCTCGGGTGGTTTTGAGCATAGTGTGGATTTATATTTTAGAAAGTTCGAATTCAATGCTTCTATTTACTATATATTAGGGTCGGTTGGATTTGGTATATTCGGATATAATATCATTGCATTCCTTGGACCATTATTATTTATTGCATTTGTTGTGATGAATTTCTTTTGGTGGTATCAAAATCGTTTTGAAACTAGTATTTCTCATTTTACAAACTCTGGATTGAAAACATTTGCATTGTATTTTTTGATTAGCACTATCGTACATCCTTGGTATGTGATTGGATTGTTAGCATTTAATATAATAAGTCAATATAAATTTGTTTGGATATGGGCATATCTTATTACACTAACTTATATCAATTATAGTTATGCAACGTACCATGAAAACTTATGGATAGTTGTTCTGGAATATGTGATTGTTTTTCTGGCATTATATTATGATTGGAGAAAAAAGAAATTCATTGTTTCTAAAGAGTTGCTCAAGTAATTCTAGGCAAATTTTAGCGGACTTTGAAGGATATCTGGGCTTAATCTTTTGGAGCATTTGTGATACGATCTAAACCTGATTTAGCTTTTTGATGAAGGGAGTTTTTGTAGTTCTCTGGATCCATCGAAAGGGCCAATTCGTAATAAATTTTTGCTTCACTAGGCATAGACCAATTTTCATAAATTGTACCCATTTGTAGAGCCGAGCTGCATCCGTAATAGTATTTGTCTTGTTTTCCCAAATCAAGAACTTTAGAAAAATAAATTAAGGCCTTGTCATTTTTATGAAGTGATTGTAATGCTCTAGCTTGACGATAGTTTAGTTCGAGTTGATCCTTGCTGTTTTGTGGTATTTGATCTTTTTTAAGATTAAGTAGGCTGAATGATTGATGATAATAGCCTCCATCAAAAAGAATTCTAGCTTGTAATAATATATTATTGGGAGTGATACCAGAGATAGCCTCTTTGTAAGCTTGTTTATCTTCATCGAGAAGTTGCTCGCCAAGGTTTTTACATTGCTTGATGTAGTAGTCGTATCGCTTCGGATTGTCATCCAATACGAGGGCGTGCCAGGCTAATTTTTGGTAAGCCTCCTTAATAAAATGTTTTCCTCTAAATTGTGTTACATACTCTAACATGTAGTGATCAGATTCTGGATTCATTTGATACAAAAGACTTCTTCCTTTCATAAATTTAAGGTAGTAAAAGTCCGCATATTCAGAGGATTCAGGAGCTTCGTTTAGGTAATGTAGGCATGCCTCGTTGTTTCCCGATCTTAGCGCCATACTCGCCTTTAAAAATGCCAATAAAGGACTTTTTTTATGATCCAAGTCAAATGCATCTAGATCATTTATTGCTTGTTCTTTGTGATTGGTTTGATAGAATAATATATAACTATTGATGGCTGCTACTTCTTCTCTAAAGAGATAGTCTTTGTGCTTTAAAGCATAGTCTTTTATAAATGATATTTCTTGATGACCTAAGGAAATCGAACCCTCAATACCCAAAAGTGATCTTACCCATTTGGGAACCGACTCCGCTAAGACATGTATGATCGAAAGACTCTTATTGTTGTCGATAAAATCTGGAAAAAGAGCTTTGTTTTCTTCAAGTAGCTTATAGGCTGAATAGATGGCTTTACCTGCTTGAAATTTTTGATCGAACTTAAGATCAATCAATGCCCATTGTAGTAGAATCTCAGCCCTGCAGAATCTTTGATATGGAGATGTATTTGGTCCACCTTCGATTTGGTTTAGGTATTTCTTTTTATGGGGTGCGAGCTGATTATAAATGTCTTTATTTTCATTGATAAATAAGGTGAAGAAATCTATATAACTCTTAAGATGGTATGTCGTAAGATTATTTGGTTTATGGACTTGATAGGATTGTAAATCGGCGGATGCCTTGTCCAGTTTTAGTTGGATAATATCTTCATATATAGCGCTTAGTTCAGGATCATAGTCAAAATATTTGTCTTGATTTATTCCTTGGAACTGGAGGCATAGGAATATAAGGCATAAAAAAAGGCTTTTTGTGTTAAGAGGTGTATGAGTAATACACTGCACAAAAAGCCTTTTGGATCGGGGCATTATGGTAAATAAATTACTTAGAGTCTTTTTCAGTTACGAAGTTTTCGTCTACTAAGACTCTTCCACAATGCTCACAAGCTATGATGTTTTTCATTACACCAATTTCGATTTGGACCTGAGGAGGTATTTTGTTAAAACAACCACCACAAGATTCTCTATTTAGTGTAGCCACAGCGATACCATTTCGATAAGTTTTACGCGTTTTGTCGTAAGCCTTTAGAAGTCTATCTTCAATACCTTTTCTCGCAGAAGAACTCTTTTTGATTAGCTTCTCTTCTTCTTTTTCAGTCTTCCCAAGAATACTGGTTAACTCTTCTTTTTTTCTATTAAGGTCACCCTTTCTTCTTTCGATTTTTTCTTCAAATCTAGATAAACTCTCTTCTTTGGCAGATTGAGCTGAATTTGCTTCCCTCATCTTCTTCTCAGAAAGTTGGATCTCCAACTTCTGCATCTCAATCTCTTTATTTAGAGCATCAAATTCTCTATTGTTTTTAACATTGTCCAGTTGAGTAGTATATTTCTCAATTAGAGCTTCACTATCTTTGATATTAGCTGTATGGTTAGAGATCTCTGATTTAATATCTGTAAGAGTATCATTGATTTTACCAATTCTGGTATTCAAACCTTCGATTTCATCTTCGAGGTCTTCAACTTCCATTGGCAATTCTCCTTTCATGATTTTAATTTCGTCAAGCTTGGAGTCAATCATTTGAAGATTGTACAATTGCTGTAATTTTTCAGAAACCGTTAATTCCTTTGCCATATATTCTTTGTATTAAAAATAATTTACAGGATTTGTACTTAATGCAGTACAATGGGCTGCAAAATTACTAAATTTATTGGAAATTAGGTCATATAGCAAATCTATTGTAAATCTTTCACTTTCATAATGGCCAATGTCGGCTATTACGATCTTTCCATCAGCATCGAAAAACTCGTGATACTTAAAATCACTGGTTATAAGAATATCTGCTTTTCGTTTTTTTGCTGTTTCTAGTAAGAATGATCCACTTCCTCCACAAATTGCAACTTTACTAATGTTCTGTCCTAAATCAGCAGTGTGTTTCAAGTATTTTAATTGCATCTTGTCTTTAAGATGTGATAGAAATTCGGACAGAGGTAGACTAGGCATGAAATCACCGATCATACCAGAACCTATTTCATTAGTTTCATCTTTTGGGGCGAGAATTTCTGTATTTGATATGCCTATTAATTCTGCTATTTTTGAATTGACACCTTGTAATCTTACGTTATCCAAATTGGTGTGAATTGCAAAGAGTACAATGTCGTGTTTAATGGCTTTAATGATTGTCCTTTCCACATAATTTTTGCCATTAAATCTCTTTAGTCCTTTGAACACAATAGGGTGGTGAGCTACAATAACATTACAACCTTTGGCAATTGCTTCATCAACAATTTCTTCGGTACAATCTAGACTGATTAAAACTCCTTCAATAGGTTCATTACCATCACCAACTAGAAGACCAGAATTGTCGTAGCTTTCTTGATATTGATTGGGAGCAATTTGATGCAGGTATTCGATGAGTTCGTTTACCGTTGTGGTTTGATTCATGATTGTTGAGATTTTATTATGTTGTCAATGATATTGGTCGTTGAGTATCCTTGCAGAAAAGGAATAATTCTGACGTCTCCACCATTTCCCTGCACGAAATCTGATCCGACAATGTTATCTAAAGTGTAATCTCCTCCTTTTACCAATACGTTTGGCTTAACCAGTTTAATTAAATTTTCAGGAGTGTCTTCAGGAAAAAGAATGACGGCATCGACACAGTGCAGAGCTGCTATAAGTGCGACTCGTTGATCTTCATCGTTGATAGGGCGAGAGAGTCCCTTGAGTCTTTGGACACTAACATCGCTATTGATTCCGACAATAAGCTTATCGCCTAAAGATTTCGCTTTCTGTAAATAATCTACATGGCCCAAATGAAGAAGATCAAAACAGCCATTGGTGAAAACTAGAGTTTTCATCTTATGTTGTTGAATCCAAGGCAATAAAGAATGTGGGTTCAGTATTTTATCTTGGTACAACATGTTGAGGTGATTTTTCTTTATTAAGAATTGGCAATAAAATCAAGGCTAATCCACCAAATAGTATATTACCAAAAATTTGAATGGTAAAAAATGCAATATTGGCAAAACTAAATCCATCGATTCCAGAAACACCATACAACCAAAGAGCTTGTCCTATTAAAAAATGGTATGATCCCATGCCCCCTGGCGAAGGAATTACTATTCCTAGAGAACCAAATAGAAATACGACTAGGCCTGCTGTTGCACTTAGGTGAGCCGTAGGTCCAAATGCAAAAAACGTTATGTACGTCATCAGAAAGTACATGGTCCATATTCCAATACTATAGAAAACGAATTCCTTCCATCTTTTCATTTTTAAGATGCTTAGTGTTCCTTTCCAAACCCCAAGACCAAATTCAATGATTTTATTTACAAATCGATTTTTACGAATCTTTGATTTAAATTTCCATA
>CBDDKR010000001.1:0-1140038 GCA_965230345.1 Saprospiraceae bacterium | reverse complement strand
TAACCATATACTTGTTGACCGTAATCTGTCTTATTTTTTAAAATTTGTAGATGGTACTTGTATGATGGGCATTTTTTACTGTCAGCTTCATGATTTAAAGGGTATTCCGTTTTATATTTTTGATTTGCTTCCTCACAGTTATTGCACTTTTTAATTCGCTTTTGGCATTCATTTTTATTATGTTCGCCTCCACAATACGCACAAACCGTTTTGTTTTTACAATTAGTGTTTTTATGGTAAAAGCCATTGCAATTAAAACATTGAGGTACACTGATGTCCTCATATACGGGGCATCTTTCCCATCCGATGTATAATTTTTTGTTACTTATTATTTTGTTAAAAAGAATTGGGGAACATTCAGCAAAGTATATAGATCCTATTGTTTTGGTTTTTTTAATATATGTAATTCTTATTTCATCATCGTCGTTAATATACTTGTTTTGTTTTCTTATTAATTCTTCTAATTCTTCCTCATTTTTATCGTTAGTGTGGCTCATTATTTTAATTCTTGGCTTCCTAAGTTTTGTTTCTTCAACCTCATATGCATTTTTTAATTTTTCTATTGCTATATTCTTTAATTTTTCGGTGTCTTCCTTGGTACAGCATTTAATTGCAATATTTCCTGTTTTCGTTACTTTGATATTGTTCACTCCTATATTTAGTTCTGCTGGGTTTATCTTCTGGAAAATATCGTTTTTTGTTGCCGCTGAATCTTGATTTTTTTTTGATTTTATAATGACACTAGGAAAGTTGCTAGTAATTTTATTTGTGTGTATGAGGCTGTGGTCATTAGTTTTAACAATGTCTGAATAGGATTTTGTAGGTAATGAGGACGCATTTTCGATTATATTTAACAATTTTGCTGTTGTCTCTGCTAGGATATTTGTTTTTTCATTCAACTTCTCCACTGTAGATCCGATATTTAATTTTTCTTGCACATTTGCGACGCAGTCGTTACAAAACCAAAACAAATTTTTGCATTCTGCTAGTAGTTTGCTAACTTTTTCCTTCACTTGAGCACAACTCACATGGAATTTTTTCACACAAATTTTACACTCGATCAATTTTTTATTTACGAAAAAATTGTCCAAGCACAATTCGCAGATTGCCGGTCCCGTCGCTGTCGGCATCTTGGCCCGCGAGGGTTTTAGTTTAGGGATTTCCAATGATTATAGGAAGATAGCAATAAATGCATTTATAGGGTGCATTTATTGCTTAGTAGGTATGGATCTCTTGTCTGCAGAGGCACGTCCAGTCACTTCGATGGTCAACTGGTCAACTGATATATGCATATATGCAATATGCATTAAATGTTATTTCTGTCTGTTGTTCTGTGGGCCAAGAGTAAAATTTTGATTTTCATTTCGTGTGATTGTATGCATCATTTGATTTTGTTCGTCTTGTTCAATTTCATTCTCAATTGTATAATTGTTTTCTGGGAAATCAGTTGTAGGTTGGTATGTGTAGTCGTTATAATTAAGTGAAGTAGCACCGATGTGGTAGTTGTCCTGGTACTCGTAATTATTTTCGTAATCGTTTTGATCATCTAATTCACTATCATCTATTGCATTTAATTCTTGTGCGATACATTTACGGGTTGTTTGTTTTTGAAACGACAGGAATTGTTGTCTTACTTGATTTGAATTTAATTGTCTTTGTGGTTGTGTATTATTTCGTAGTGTGGGTTGTCTGGATTGGACGGACATTGGTTCGGGGATATTGTACGTCTGTCTGTTTGGGTTAGGTTTAAAAACATTCTTTTGAGGTCCAAAAACTTGTTGGTTGACTGGGAATTTTGTGGGAATTTGTCTGGGTTGTGGTAAGTTAATCGGTTGACTCGGGAAAGTTTATCTTTGAGGCATTATTCTTTGATTTTTAAAAATGTTTGTATTAAATGAATGGTTTTGTCTATATAGATTTTGTGAGACTTAAGTTGATGTTTTGTAAGGAATTATTACGAGGTTGTTGTATGTGATTATTTCTATGTTGTAGCGTTAGGTTTTTCGTGGAAGTGAAGTTTTCATTTTCTAAATATAAATTCATGGCATCTTCTAAATTAGTAGGGTTTTGGGATCTTATAAAATCACATGCTCTAATATTTAAGTTTCTTAAAAATACTTTTAAGACTGTGATTCATATTGTCTTATATGTAATAATTTTTCGTCTGCTTTCATTTCAGCTATAGATTTAGAATTTATTTTAAAACAGAGTTTACTGCGTAAGATTTGTATTCTTTTTGTAAAATCTATATTATATAACTTTCGTTTTTCTATACTGTCGTTGTGAAAAGTTGTTCTAGTATGTCTAGGCTTTGGTTGTCTCCGAAAGTCGTTCTTAGCGCGTTTTTGATTAAAGACCACGATGTTAATTTAGGTCGAGAACCTATAAGGATTTTTGCTCTATCCCTAAGTTTGCTTTTAATTATGCTATTTATGCATTTATTTAGTACTACGTCTGCACTATGATATAAATTATAGAAATCGTCTACCGCATTTATGAAGTTCTAATTCGATTTCTGAACCTTCATCGGTGGGTATTGTATCTTACATATTAAAAGTGTGTAGTTGATTTGTGCTTGTTGTTCATTAGGCATGGTGTCGCTGTTTATTTGCAATGAGTTAAATGAATCTAATAAATTATCGATTGTGCTATCCGTCATGTAATTTATTAGGATTTTATACGAATTATTTTAAAATAAATTAACGAATTTAAATCTTGTAGTCGTTATGAATGGTTCCGGCATCTGACCACGAACCAATTTGTATCAAGTGAGTCTTGTACAAATCACTAAATTTAAAATTAAATTAGAAAAGTAGAAAATGTATATGTTTATGATAAACAGTCTAGCAGATTTCAAATGCGATATTAGTCTTAGTAGTTGACCAAGATGGTCACACTTATAGCTAAAATTTCCAATGAGAACTTTTACAATAAAGGTTCTTAGGAGGTTGCAGAAAGGAAACACTCGACTTACCTCGATGGCTTGTTGAAGTTCTGGCTCTCTGGAGATATACCAATTGTTGCTGCGATTTTCACTGGTTCGTTTTCTTTTGGATTTTAGCAAACAAGGAGTTGAAACTCGCGAAAACTACGATAGAATTCTTTTGCTAAATCCTACCGACTGCGCCAATTAAGTATATATTTGTGAAATAGATCTTTTTAAAAAATTTACAAACTTGTGAATTAACTTTATTTCTACAATTTACTATAAATTTACGGAGTAAAGTTAAACAGCGTTGTTTGAACGATGGGTACAATCTGACTATTTAGAACTAGGGCACCTATATTTATAATGTTTATGTTTATCATTATGATAGAAAGCGATAGTACTTATCTTGGTGCTTAGACTAATGGATTATTAGTATACGTGACATTACTCGTCTATCGGCGTTTATTTAGGGATAAGGAACAATTTCTAGCGTACGTCGTATTATGATAGTCGTGATCACATCACGTTTTCAGTGATTAAACCCTGCAATAAACTGTTTCCAATAAATAATTATATGCAGTAGCATTTTGATTGCCTGTTTTTGATGTTTGTAACGCAATTTCAGCAAATTTCAGTAAGTACTGTCTTAGTAATTTTATTCCACCTATTCAGATTTAAAATGTTAGCAACCTGACTTAAAAGTTCCAACTTCCAGTTGGATAGAAATAAATGGATCATCGTCTTAAGATTTGCAACCACTTCATCTGATGTTAAAGATGGTACCAGGTTTCGTGTCTTTACTGCTAAAGTAATAGCGATGTCGCAACAATGTTTTAAGGACGTTGCAATTTTCATTGCAAATGTAGGTGCTTCATAAATATCTGCTTGAGAATTATATCTCGTAACAGTTTTGGTGGCTTCTACGAAGATATAGAAAACTGAAGTTGAAGTGCTTGAAACACGTTTTTTATGGGCGGTTCAGCTTTTTTACTTCCAATAATATTTTTGAAAATTCTCTCATCTTACGAGACATCACATTTATGAAGTGTCTCTCTTTGTGCATTTTTAGATACCTTGACCCAAAGGCACAGAGTAGAACATCTTTTTTAGCTTCCAGCGATACCTTATCGGCTCTCATATGAGGGAAAATTTCTCTTTTTAATTGCTTGTCTAATCGGGCATTGTCAGCTAATCTTGATTGACCTGCAATTTGTGCATTAGCTTGAGTTTTATTACCAGAACATTTTTTTCGATGACGACATAGTAACTTCGCTGAGTAGAATCCCAAACAATTCTCACACGGTAAAACATTTTGATTCGGTATATATGATTTTCGTACTGGTTTAAAGCATTCATTCGCATTTTTCAAATAGTTACCCCTCTTTCTTAATAAATCAATTAGACATTATCTTTCGCGACTTTTAGCTCTCTATGAAAAAATTTCGACAACTTCCAACTTACAGTTGCATGATTTCTTGCAAAATTTAACACATCTGCTTCGCAAAAATGATAACAATCCGGTTTTCTTTTATAGATTTTCTCCTCTTACTTGGTTTTGCAATTTTGAATGTTCTCCTTACTTTCTAATTAGCATTTTAACATTGACTTCCAATTTTTCTACTGAACTTTCTATAGAAATCTCCATGTATTTGTCATTGTTACTATTTATTATTAATTATGGTGGGATTGTAGGTCAATTGAGAAAAACAACAACACTTATTGAATTTTATGCCGACGTTTCGAAAAATTTATTTTTTCATCCTCAAGGCTCAATTCATAATGTTGTTTGTGTCTACAATACAGGAGTTTTTTACGAAACACGATCTCATAATTATTTTAAATGAACTTAAATAACACAAAACGAACGAGCGGTACGTGTCTGTACCAGGGTTCGCCCGATTTAAATCATTTGATTTAAATCAATGATTAAAATAAAAAAAATAAAAATACCATTTATTTATTTTATTGTATAATAGTCAACATACAATTGCAAATAAAACTATATTCTTAATAATGGCAGATAATGAACACTTAATAAATAATAACAAAAAAACAGAAAAATTTAAAAAAATTTTAATTCTAACAATACATTAATTCTAACTACATTTACACTACCAGTATTATTATTATTATTACATTAACCATTGATATTAGTGGTTTTCAATGTTCTCGTTATAGTATTTGTACAGGAATACTAATTTTCCTGCCATTTCCACTCCTAATCTATTTCTTAAATTGGAGTGAACAAATCCAAACGTCGAAAATACTCTTTCTACTGAAGCTGATGAAGAAATAGCACATAAAAATTGCTTCCCGAAAGGAAGAAGTCTAGCAATATCAGGTATGTTCTTTTGTGAAACCCACCACTTTGAGGCACTAATTGCTTATTTATTACCTTTTCTGAAAACATAACTGCTGAAAATGGTTCCATTTTGGCTTCAAGTTTTATAATGAGTGGTAGTATTCCACTATTTCCATACATTTCTTGTACGGTATTTAATGCTTCATCATTTTTCTCAACCTTCTTCTCTTCGCCATTATAATTGTCATCGATGTTTATTTTATTTAGATATTTTTGTAGATGCAACGGGAGAAACTTTTCAAGATCGGAAAACAAACTGAGTTAAGTTCACGACTTCTAAACTGTGTACTAACATGTCGATGTTGATTTTAGCAGTTAAATACCTTTCACAACTTTTATATGCACTCTTATAACTTTCAGCAAGATTTCTGCATTGTGATATCGAATAAAATCGATCCATCCCATATATCGATTCGTGATTGGCGTCAAAAGCTAAACGTTCTAACTTACATTGTAGTTTAACAATTGCACTCTTCAAATCGAAAATTTCAATTTCATTCTCACAAGCTTCAGCGTACGCCATCCACATTTTGTAAAACATTATAGTCGACTAATTTTAATCTCATCTGACTGCAGCGGCATATGTGAATTTAAAACAAAAGCGGAGGGAGAAACAATTTAACATTTGGAATGTATTATAAAGTCAGAGCTCTAGGGCTCCTCACATAGCCAGATGATTATTTCTGAAGTATTTAACAATTTGCAAAATATGCTGTTTGATATCTTTTATTTCTAAATCTTTGCAGAATAAGTTTAAAAGGTGAGCTGAGCATCTATAAGTTATGATTATAGAGTCTAGTTTTGCTGTTATAGTTTTTCTCATAAGTGCCATGTTCGCAGCATTATCCGTTACAAAAGATTTCACGTGACAGTTGTATTTAGATTTACAAGATATAATCAAATCGCAAGCAATTTCAGTTAAATAATCGCCTCTGTGGGGATTTCCAGACGTATCTATTGTTTCAAATATAAAATATTGTCCATTTTCAGTGGTTATAGTGGCACAAACAACAGGTTCATTGTGGACATTAGACCAACCATCAATAGACATGTTTACACTCTGTCCAGAAAGACTTCCAAAACATTTTGATTTTTCCTCCTTATATATTTGTTCTAAAAGGGTCGTGGAAATGGTTTTTCCTGAAGGAGGCTTATAACCAGGTCTTAACATATCGATAGCCTTTATCACATTCGGATTGTCTAAACACTTGAAGCTAGTATTAGTTGCAAATACAGCTTTTGCGATTTGTTTATCTATTTCTTGTTTTTTATCTGCAGATATTCGAACGGCAAAGTTCATCAGATTAGCAGGAGCGTCTGTTTTTCTTTTTTTAGAGACCGATTCAATAGTAGTAGTAAATGGTAACGATGATGTAGATGGCATTGACAAATCAAAACCAGACAAACCTGACGTTGATAAAGTTGAGCTTGGCATTCGACCTTGAAAACTGATGGTTGAGGTTGAAGACGAAGACGTTGAAATCCTGCTTGCAATGGTGGCATTATGTGATTTTTTATTTCCTGTAGAAGAAAAGGAGAAAATATTTAAGTTGACAAATGATAATATAAAATATTAGCGGAGTCAATAGAGTCACTTCTGAAAAATTTCGGGCATAATTAGTTTTGCAACTAATTTGTTTAATAACAAATAATGCTCAAGGACTATTGTTGATAATGGTAACTTTTAGTTGTTCCTGACATATTCAGAGATGTATTCGAAAAATTATGCTTCCCAAATTTATTCCGAAAAATCCGAAATAATATGCATATTTTCATCCTCTGACCTCTATTGACGCCATTATATTTATTAATAAAATATTAAGATTAAATAGGTATCTCGAAACGAAACTAAATTATTATTATTATTATTATATGTAGTGTGTAATGTTTTGGAGGTCTTTCTGTGTACATACCTTCAGCTGTTGTTAAATCAACTTCTTCATTACTTGGTCCAGCGGTATCTTGATGTACGTATAATGTCTCTTACACTTTTCATGATGGTTTTTTAATCTTTGAACAAGCATTTCTTTTCTGCAAGCTTTACAAATCGCTCTACTACCAGTATTTCCCTTTTCTTTTTTTTTTTTTTTTTTATAAAATAATTCCAAATTGTGTCTTTTCCTTCCACTCATTTTTATTTTACACTTCACTTGTTCACTTTTAATTAATAATAATAATAATAATATGTCTTTTTTCAAAGAAAGGGCGAAGTTCAGTTTGGTAAGCCATTAGCTTGCCATCTGCTCTTACACTTAACCCATATAAACAGTTACAATTAATCAAAAATAGCTATAATAGACAGTATGAATTATAATAGAACAGTTATAAATTACAGTTTAACAATTGGGAAGAACAACATTCAAATACCAGGAAAATACAATAAATAGAAATAAAGAAAAGATACAATAGATATTAATACTAATCATTATATGAAAATCGCTATGTAGAAGACACACATAAGTTCATATAGTTAACAATCATAATATTTAGTTACATGACTGTGCATCTAATAAAATCTTACGCAGTTTTCATTTGAAGGAGGAGCAATTTTTTTCCATTTGCAAATGAGAAGGGAGGTTATTGTAGCTGTTAAATACATTATAGCTAAAGCTTCTTTTAAAAAGCGAGGTTCTATGCTTTGGAGGCGTGATCAGATTTTTATTCCTTACATTTAAATTGTGAGCGTCCCCTCGAAATATTATTTTTTTATAGAGGTAAGGGGGTTGTTTAGTTTGAACAACTTTATTAAATAGACAGGCCGAATGAAGAGAAAATCTATTAGTCATGCTAAGCCAATTACAGTCCTTTAATTTGTGTGTTATGTGATAGTACTTCCGAATTCCAAATATTTATCTCAAGCATGAGTTTTGAACTTCTGAATATTTTGCATAGTAATAGAGTCAAATGCACGGAGAGAAAATTTGAGAGCAATAATTAAAATTTGACAATACTAGAGTCTCACATAAAAGAATTTTTTGCTGAGGTATGCCCGATGGGGATATAACACTTTTAGCTTTGAGTAGGCTTGTTGAAGGCATTTAGATATATGGTCACGATACCTAAATGTAGCATCCATAGTTAGACCTAAATTCCTGGCACTCTTAACTAACGGTATGACGGAGTCATCGATTTTAATTTGCATTTGATCAGCCACCATACTACATTTGGTTTTACTACCGAGCAGTAAAGCTACAGATTTTGAGAGGTTGATATGCAGATGATGTTGGCTGGTTAAGTCAGCTATGGTACTAAGGTCAGCATTAATTTTATGAACCGCTTCGTGTACCTCAGTAGCAGGAAAGTATAAAGTAACTGAAGGTCGTCCGCATACATGTGTACTTTGCAATATTTTATATATTGAGTAAAAACACTTGTGTATACAAGGTAAACAACAATGGGCCCAAAATTGAACCTTGCGGTACACCAACAGCAACGGATAAAGGTGTTGACGTGACTCCGCCGAGCTTTACTCTCTGTGCTCGATGTGTGAGATAGCTTTTTATTAAATTGGTAGCTCCTACACCGGCATTTTAAAGTTATGTAAATTGAAGAAATAGTAAATATAAGAATTAACGATAGAAAATTTCGGAAGTTATAGATTGACTCTTTTGAACTAGAAGATGAGATATGGATTTTAATTCAACTAAAATATCATCAAGAATTACTTCTGACATTTTTTTTTTTTTTAAATCATGATTTTTTCGAACCCTGGTCTGTATTTAAACTAAGTAACGACTTAAACTAAAGTATTTTACAACGAAACAATCCTCGTGCAGAAACATTATGTTTGTTATAACAAATATCATTAGAACCATAAAGCTCGTTGATCGTCGGCCGGAGTAATTGGGAAAAAATACGGCAGTATCAGGTGGTACACGTTTGAGTTCAGCCGTTGTAAAGAGGGTCTCTTATGTGCTTCCGGACTAACTGACCTTCCACAATATTCCAGAAGTACTCGCACAATTTTATCGAATTTACTAAGACATTTGACTTTTTCCGGTATGATACTGATCTAAAATTATGGGTCTTTGATCTTCATCGGGGACTTGTACTATATTTTGACAAATTACTAATTTTAATTTTTTCTCTGCTAGGATAAAAGAAAATATTTCAAGTATTGGTAAATTTACATTATTTTCGACATGGTATGTTTTTGACGGGTTTATCTGATTTTGATTTTTGTATATAGTGGAAAACAAGTGTAAAATTGCATCTTCATCGTTTGATGGTAAAGGAATTATATAATAATTTCTGTTCTTTAATTTTTTACTTGTACAAATATTAATTTTGTCATTTTTAAAAATTTTCTTCGAATATGTCTTCAATTATTTCGTAAAGAAAATCTTGAAACCGGCGTCAGGGTTGAAAACACAAATAAAATTATTTAAGTTGCCAGTTTCGCAATAACAACATCGAAACGGCTCAGGTTTCAGAGAACTATAAGTGTTTAAAGTGCCTCCCCTAGAGATGTTGCTAAAAACGAGACACTGCCTGGCTAGAGCGCTGCAAATGGGCGTGGGTGGTTTTAGGTAATAGGGTATGGAAGAAAAGACACTAGTAACAATAACAAGTGTATAATGAAACTAATAGTTTAATAAAAATTGACAACTACCCAAGATCATAAATCGTAAACTAATGTGAATCACTAGTGTGTGGCTATAATTATTACTTACAAATGTACGTGCTTAATGAGGTCCACGAATAAGCGGGCATATATGAGCTCATAAAAGTACGGAAAAATATCAAATACAGGAAAAAAATATCAAATACGGGGGACAGTTACTTACTCTTAAAAAAATACACATATAGCAAACCGTTGTGGCCAGCAACGGGGTTTCCTATATTATCTAATATTACTACCCTCAATATTTACACAAAAAGGGGAAAATTATAACACACCTTGTATATAACAAATACTTTGACAACCAACGCTAACTTACATTTACATATTAAATCTCCAAAAATACACACAAAACTAAAATAACACGCGGGAGTCGGTCGATGTAGGTCACGTACGAGGGGGTGTACTTGCAGCTTCACCAAAACGTCAGCGCCCTTATATAAAGGGTTAGGGTCACCTACCTGGTATATCCGCACACAAAAGAATACCCTGAGCGGTGAGGTCCCACAATGGCTTCGACTTGTCCCTTCCAGGGAGTATCTAAGTGTTAATTAGACACGCGAAAAACAAGGAAATGGCGGCAACAAGGGGGTTGACCATCAAAGTCACCATAATCCTAACATAACCATACCCAAAACATCTGATTTTCAGTTACTAGGCCCTCTATGACTTCAACACACAGCAAATCCGTCTTTTGGAACAAGAACAACCCTGTCGTGAGAACAATCCTGCCACAAGAACTCTGCCACAAGTACAACCCTGGCATAAGAACTCTAAAAAAAATATATAATACCTGCATGACACACTACCCTGCGGTTTTCGGCACTCAAAACTCACCTCACATGAGGGTTCTCCTTCCCAGATATTTGCACAAGTAACGGCCTCGTGTCTCGCCCCTATATCCCTGAACGGTCGGTAACTTCGTACCTTACTTGAATATTTAGAAACAGCCACAGATCCCAGCAATAAATCCGGATATTATTTACATTTATCGCTGCTCCTAACGGGCAAGACCCAGACCCCTTGAAGTGTATCGATCGACTCCACGGACTCAAGATGGCCGATTTCCGCCGCAGGAAGGAACGTTTAACCTACCGTGACCCACCTTACACGCGAGAAATATACATGCCGAGAGTAGTTATAGTCTGAACGCTATAAGCCGGCTTCAGACTGTAACAATCTGTTATATTATTTTGTTGGAAAAATGTTATTTTATGGTCTTTATCTAATAATTGGGTGTTATGAAGTTTTTTTTGTATAATTGTTGGAAAGTGTCAAATTCTTGAGAAATTTCTTCTGCTGTACATTCTTTTTCTTCTGGAATTTCATTTTCAGTTTTTTCAGTGTGGTTTTGAGTTTCAATTTTGGTTTGAGTTTGAGTTCTTCTTCATTTTCACTTTCTTGCCCTGAATCCTGTTTCTTCGTTCCGATTGTTTGTTAAATGGTTTATTTTGATTTTTGATTTTGACTCATGCATTAGCATTCTTGTTGATTCTTCCGGGTTTGTAAATGATCTCATAGTCATATTCTTCTAGTTTAAGCCTCCATCGAGCCAATCTGCTACCTGGGTCTTTAATGGAAAATAGCCATGTTAGAGGTCGGTGGTCAATGATGAGTTTGAACTTTCTGCCAAAGAGATAGAGGCGGAAATGCTTTCACAGACCTATAGTAAGCTTAATAATTCTCGTTCGATTGTCGAATATCGTGATTCTGCGGGACATAAAGTTCTTGATGCGTAAGCTATTGGATGATCTTTGCCAATAGGACCTTAATAAAGTACAGAACCAATGGCATATGCGCTAGCATCAGTTGTTAGCAAGAAAGGTTCTTCAAAATTTGGATAAATCAAAATTGGAGAGGTTATTAATGCTTCTTTAAATTTCTTGAAAGGATTCTTCAGCATTCTTTATTGAAATTAAATTGAATATCTTTTTGTAATAATGTTGTAAGAGGTTTTGAAATTTTTGCAAAGTTTGGTATAAACCGTCGCTAACCCTAAAAATGATTTGATCTTTTTTTTGATTTTTAGGTTGAGGAAAATTTTGAATGCAATCTACTTTTTCTGGATTTGGTTTTACACCATCTTTTGTTATTACATGTCCGAGATAAGTTACTTCTTTTCGTAATAATTCACATATTATCTGGTTGCAATTTTACGTTAGCTTGTTATAATCTGGTAAAAATTTCAGTTAATCTTGAAATATGCTCATGTATTGTTGCCGAATATATAATAATATCGTCCATGTATACAAGACATCTTTCGTTTTGAAGACCTACTCAATATATGATCCATTACTCTTTGAAACGTCGAGGGTAGAATTTTTTAAACCAAATGGCATTCTTAAAAATTCATAATGTCCGTTTTCTACTGAAAAAGCAGTTTTTTGTACGTCTTTTGAATCTACTTCTATTTGATGAAACCCTGAAAC
The DNA here is from genome assembly GCA_965230345.1 of Saprospiraceae bacterium. Lineage (GTDB taxonomy): Bacteria > Bacteroidota > Bacteroidia > Chitinophagales > Saprospiraceae > JADKBO01. The sequence continues at coordinate 1,127,697 of CBDDKR010000001.1, read as the reverse complement.
TCTAAATCTAATGTAGAAAAATATCGACAACATCCTAACTGATCTAATAAATCCGATGATATATTGGATAAAGGATATTTATCATCAACGGTTACTTCATTTAATTTCCTGTAATCAATTACAACACGCCATTTTTGTTTTCCCGATGCATCTAATTTTCTCGGTACTACCCATACTGGGGACGACCATGGCGAAATAGAATGTTGAATTATTCCCTGATCAAGCATTTCTGCGATTTGTTTTTTTACTTCATGTTTGTGCATATACGGATAACGGTATGATTTTGTAAATATAGGCTTTGACTCGCCTCTGTTTATTGCGTACTAAAAATATTGTAGTTTTTATCTGGAATAAAAAAAGGTAGAAGTAAAACTTCTACCCAAGCAAGTGTGAGAACCATACCAGCTCTACCCCCCAGAAGAACTGGCTGGCTCACTTTTGTGGAGGCTTAATAGCCTCCATATTTTTTTGACTTATAAGTATAGCGTCTAAGGACCTATTGCGCGAGCAACGAGCCAACTACCCCCCAGTGTTAGCATCGCTGCTCACAACAATAGGTCTTTAGAGCTAATACTCTATATCGTTATGCTAAACAATTAAGCATTAGTCATTCTAATCATATTCAACAATTAATGTATGCCTCGTTCGTCAATGACTAACCCTATAGGGTAGGCATTAACAACATGGGCAAGCATTAAGCTGAAAGCCAAGCTTGAAAATTGATTTTGGTATATAGATATGATATAGAGACCCAACAGGCCTCAAAGCTCAAAGCAGAAAGAAAAATAGATATATTTTCTTTTCGGACACAAAATAGATATTTATTTTATAAATATCAATGTTCTTAATGGGAAAATGTAAGCTATATTTTCTCTATGTATTTGTTTTATTTGCATTAGCTTATACGGTAGCAAAATAAATAGGTTGCGTCAATTTGTCAGTTTTTTTTAAATGGCATATACTTTGCCTTCTTTTTATCGGAGCAACCAACCTCAAGGAGCTCTGATAAAAAGATAGCGCAATGATTTTCAGGCGCATTTATACTATTTAAATTCAAAAAAAAATTGTGGCTATGCAGAAAGGTAGTATATCAGTACAAACGGAGAATATTTTTCCCATTATCAAAAAGTTCTTGTATTCTGATCACGAAATTTTTCTTCGGGAGCTGGTTTCTAATGCTGTTGATGCAACAACGAAACTTAAAACCCTAGCAAGTAAAGGAGAAGTAAAAGGTGATATAGGAGAAACGAAGATCGAAATTTTGCTAAATGAAGAAGCAAAAACATTAACGATCAGAGATAGAGGCATTGGTATGACCGAAGAGGAAGTGCTTAAGTACCTCAACCAAGTGGCTTTTTCCAGTGCAGAAGAATTTTTGGAAAAATACAAGGATGATGCTTCCATCATTGGGCATTTTGGACTCGGATTTTACTCTGCTTTTATGGTAGCAGAAAAAGTGGAAGTTGTTACATTATCTTATAAAGAAGGAGCAAAAGCTGTAAAATGGGTTTGTGAAGGAGATCCGGAATATAGCATTGAAGATGTTGAAAAATCGGAGCGTGGTACTGATGTTATTCTTCACATAGATGAAGAAAATAAGGAGTTTTTAGAAAACCCAAGGATCACGGAATTATTGAATAAATACTGTAAATTTTTACCTGTTACTATTCAGTTTGGTACAAAAACAGAGACTATAACAGAAGGAGAAGGAGATGATGCTGAAGAGAAACAAATTGAAGTTGATAACATTATCAACAACACTAGCCCTGCATGGCGTAAAGCTCCATCAGAACTGAATGATGAAGATTATAAAGCCTTTTATTCTGAACTTTATCCTTTCAGTAGCCCTCCACTTTTCTGGATACATCTTAACATTGACTTTCCGTTTAATCTTACCGGAATTTTGTACTTCCCTAAATTGGGGAACAATTTAGAAGTTCAGAAAAACAAAATTCAGCTTTATTCCAACCAGGTCTATGTAACTGATAATGTATCTGATATTGTACCTGAGTTCCTTACACTTTTGCATGGCGTAATTGATTCGCCAGATATTCCTTTAAATGTATCTAGAAGTTATCTGCAAAGTGATGCTAATGTGAAAAAGATCACAGGGTACATTACCAAGAAGGTAGCTGACAAGCTCAATGATCTTTTCAAAAAGGACCGTGAAAATTTCGAATCTAAATGGAATGATCTTGGTGTATTTATCAAATATGGACTGATTTCAGATGATAAATTCTACGATCGTGCATTGCCTTCCGCATTATTGAAGAATGTAGATGATGAGTATGCTACAATTGAGGAGTACAAGGAGAAAATCAAAGAAAACCAGACAGATAAGCATGACAAAATTGTGATGCTGTATACCAATGATAAAGATAGCCATGATATGTTCATTGCTGCTGCCAAAGATAGAAGTTATGATGTTCTCGTTTTTGACAATATCATCGACAACCACTTTATGCAACAGTTGGAGTACAAGCTTGGTGATGTTACCTTTGTCAGAGTAGATTCTGATACTGCTGATAATTTGGTGCAAAAAGATGAAACGTTGGATTCTGTCCTGAATGAAGAGCAGGAAAAAGAAATTGTGACTTTATTTGAATCTGTAAAGACTGGAGCAGGAGGTAGTGTAATGGCCAAGGCTATGTCGCCAGAAAGCCAACCAGTAACGATAACACGCCCTGAGTTTATGCGCCGAATGAAGGAAATGCAGTCTTTACAAGGCATGCAATTTGGCGATTTCCCAGATTCATATAATGTGGTGATCAATACAAACCACCCATTAGTAGTTGATAAGCTAATGGGCGATACAGAAGAAGATAAGAAAAAAGAGTTGGCAGACTACATGTACAAACTGGCACTACTCAATCAAAATATGCTTAAAGGGGCTGAACTTACGGCCTTTATTAATAAGAGCTTAGGCTTTTTATAGTATTCCAGTTTAGGGATAAATCATGGTATGACACTGATGTATTTATCCCTAGAAGGGTATAAGCTTGTGCTAACAAAACTACCTGAGTATTTCATTCTCAGGTAGTTTTGTTTTTGCTAGAGTTTTATCAATTTTTTTATTGATCTAATTGACCCATTCTCTCTGTTTCTTGCATTTGCTGGTTTTTGCTCAGCCTCCCGCCAGACGCGTTTTGCGAAGCAAAACGCTTAAGTTGATGCCAATACGATAGCTATCGGGATAGCTAAGGGCGTGTGCGCCGTAGGCGTAAGGTGGTTCCTCAATGAATAGTAAGGAAAAAAGAACCCATTAGAATTATTTAAATTGATCACTTACTTAAATTACGGATAATTTCTTTGGCTTGAAGTTGATATATTGGGTGATTGTTCACCCAGTATTTTCAGTAGAGGCATTGCTTTTTCTTCTTCATATTGAGCAAGATATATGAGTGCGAGATACCACTGAACAATTTCGGAATTTCCATTAGGAGATTGCTGTATGTAGCGCAACTGTTTTTCTGCATGATTTAGCTGATCCTCTTCAAAAAGCGCTATGGTATACATCATTCTGGCATCATGATCATTAGGAGATAGTGCCAGGTAGTTAGAAAAATACGGCAGGCTCTTTTGATATTGTTCAGAATGATAATGTGCTATTGCAGTGGTCAAATCAATATTAATGGTTTCGGGTGCTGTAGGAGCACTTCTCATTGCTGCGTATTTATTAGGAGGGAGAATAAAATACTGATCTGCCAGCCGCTCAGGTAAGCTCTTGATATGATAGTAATAACTAGCGTATCCAATTACTCCTAATAAAACTGCTGCAACTACCCTATTCAACCACATTAATTGAATTGGAGAACGGATAAGGGGGACATTAAGGTTGTCCTCTTTTTGTTCAAGTTGTTTCTTCATTGAAGAAAGGTCGTGGCTTATATCCTCATTAGAAACAAGAATAGGCTCTAAGCCCTCAATGGCGTCTGAACAAAGCGGGCAGTCCAATAAATGGTTTTCGATATCCAATATTTGATCATCGCTGATAGTACCACTTACATAATGCTTAAGTTCGATCAGGCTTAAGCAGGCACGTGGTTTAAAGCTTTCCTCCATGCTGTTTTCTTACTCTAGATTTTCTTGTTCTTGTAAATACTGACTAATGATGATTTGTAACTTTCTTTTGCCGTTTTGTAAATAGCTCTTTACCTGTTTTGCATTATAACCTGTTTGTGCTTCGATTTTTTATAGCTTTGTTTTTCCAGAAAAAAAAGCTCTATGCATTTCCGTTGTGGTAGACTAAGCTGAGCCAGTCCCATTTCAAGTAAATGCTTGGTAGTAATACTGTTTTTATTACTTAGACGTGATAAGGCTTCATTTTCCATAAATAAAGCTTCACTTTCTTTTATTTTTTTCCAGCTTACCGCTGCTTTAGCTTTTTTTTCTGCATTACGGATTTTGTCGATACAGGTATTTCGGGGTAACAGTATAAATCCAATGGTTGAAGGAACTTATATTTTGGTGGGGAAGTTTTCGAAGAGCAGTTTCAAAGACGTCCATAGTCAGGTCCTTACAGTCTTCTGTATTGGCAATATATTTGCGGCATACTCCATATACGAGGTGCAGATAGCGTTGGAAGAGTACGGCAAAGTAGCTGGTTTCTCCAGTATCTTTAAAAGCCTGGATAAGATATTCATCAGAATGGCGGTTCCATTCTTCACCCTTGAGAGATAGAAAGCGTTTTTTCATTACTTGAGCGCGAAATAAATTCACACACAATATAACAAAAAAACGCTTTTAAGAATTTGACTGATAAGCTGAAGCAATTTAAAACGGCTTCAGGTGTTAGAATTTTATGGTATTTAAAATATAATTAAGGTGCTCCATAAAGTCCCTTTTATCTTTTCCAGGGGCGTGTAAGAAGCCATCTGCAAATAAGAGTTCATTGGTATTAGGGTTGAGGATGAGGTAGCTAATGAACGCTCCACCCATATAATCATTGACGATTTCCCAAACCCCTCTCGCCTCAACAGCATAATAACCATTGATTTTAGTAACATTGGAGATCACGGGGAGGTCTACTGAATTGACGCGCATATAAGTATTCTCGAGCGTAGAAGCTATGTATTGTTTACCAATGCTATCTCTGATGGCAATTAGGTTTTCCTTGGTCAGTTGCGATTGTGATTCATACGGGATTTTTTTGAGTAGTATATTGCTGCTAATCTCCTCGGTTTCCTTACGCAACCAGATCATATCTTCATCTTCGATATCTGCCCGAAAATAATCATTAGGGATACGCATGTTAATTCCTTTATCGTTTTTCAGGCTCTCCATCAATGGTTTGTTTTCTCCATCTAGGTATACATAAGCTTGCAATTTTCTATCATCAAAATTATTTACCCGTTTCTTCACGGCAGGGAAGTTTGCTTTTAAAACTTCTATAAGTTTATCTTCAGAGTAGGCAAACTGATAAATAAGCAGTTGGCCCTTGGCCCATTTGTCATGGCCCGCAGCATTATTGTCATCATCTGGAGTCTCTTTAGCTGCTCTTGCTTTTTCAGTACCAATATCTTTTAAGGCCATCCTGGTAGTTGGGGCATTTTCATCATTCAGGTTAGCAACAATCATATAGGTGCGTAACTCTTTTCGTAGAGGGTCCTTTTCAAGATCTACCGCAGAAAAATGACGGAGGTCAAAAATAGACTCGGGCTGAGGTAATAGTGGGTACGCAGCAGAATAATAGTAACGTAAGGTATCGCCCACAGGACCTTCCCACATCTCAGGTTCCATTACAATTACAATCTCGTTGAGCTCGCCAAATGCGGTTGGTACAGCTCTAAGACTGCTCTGCATATCGCTAGAACAAGAGGAAAAAACAAAACTGGCTATTAAAAACAAGGATATATTATGAATAAGCTTCTTCATATGTTTATATGTGTGATTTTCGGACAGGTCCTAAGTTAAGGAATGTTAGAATAATGTTGAAAAAAGTACTTTCCTAGTTTCTTTTCTTTCTTTTTAGATAGATGCAAGTCGATACAAGTTTGGTGCAAGTATTGGCATATCTATTGTGTAAGAAAACATGAGTTATCCCGAATTTTTTCGCCTTCATTTTGATCCGCTGGATCAAGCAGGTCCAGAAAATAAACTCCCTCCGGTCAGCCTGCCTTTAGTACCAAAGTACGGCTGACAGGTCAAACCGTATTTTGCCCAGCCTCCAGCCAAAAGCGTTTTGCGGAGCAAAACGCTTAAGTTGACGCCAATACGAAATCCCGAATTTTTGTGAAAAACAAAAATTCGGGATGACTCATGTTAAAAACATGGTATATTTTTATCCTGTCTCGTCTACACTATTTTCCGACTGTATACGTTTTGACGGGTCTGTTATCAATCCACAACTCGTAGGTGCCACTTTTTACACGGTTTGTAAACAAACTTGTCGTCTTATCCTGTTCTTCTCGGGAAAAGAAAATCCATCCTACTGCACGCCCGTCATATTTTACTTCCATTTGTAAGCTTCGTCGTTCCCTTTGCCGTTCTGTTCTGACTCTAGCTGTTTTGGCATCTTTGTCTATGGTAAAATCTTTGACAAAATCACTAGAGTTTATAGCTACAAAATTCACAGGTGGTCCTATGTTATAGTATTTTTCCTGATATCCGCGTCCATCAAAATATCTAATCTTCATTTGGTAGCCCGGTTTAACCCGTTTGTCTGGATAAGATGAATTGATTCCTACTTCTCTTTCAATAGTTACCACTCCCATATTTACACCTGTTGATCCGATACCACCATAGTTCCATTCGTCACCGTATTCGTCATAAATTCTATATTCTAAAAAAGGCCATATATTTCGATTCCTCTTTGCAAAATCTTTTGAAGCCTCATAAGAAAAAGAAAACTCATGAGTAGAGAGGTCGTATCTAAAATCGTCATTAAACTTAAAGTCTTGAGACGCTTTCTGGAATTTCTGATTTCCAAAAACCTGAGCTGCAATGAAAGTGCCATCGTAGCAGGCAATGCCAAAACCAATGTATTCGTGATCTTGATTCAGCATTTGCCAGTTATGGCTTGAGGAACTTTTCCAGCCCTCAAAGGCTTCTTTTGCACACGGGTATCCACGCGCTACATTTTCACCAGTACCTTTAAAATCGTAGGATCCACTCCTGATATCAATCACTCTTGATATTCTTTGTTCATGAGTAGTTCCGTCAGCTTCATGCGGGTTACGCTCATAACTTCTTACATTTCTTACGCACCATTCTACATAATTTTGCGCAGCTTCGTTTAAAAATTGATCAATAACCAATCTTTCTTTCCCCATATTTTCCCGATAATTATTGATAAGGCGCAGGCTCTCGTTTCGAAATTGTTGTAGATTGATATTATCGCAGGTATTAGAACAAGATACCTGTGCTTCTGAGATCAGGATGCCTGATAGGATAAAAAAAAATAATAAGATGGTCTTTTTCATAAAAATGTGTTTTAAGTATGTATGTAAACTTTGATTAACTTAATTGATGCTGAGTTGAGTCAGCCTTCGTTTTTTAGGGGGTATGATGCTGTCAGCGATATAAATTAAGATGGTATTTTACATCTTTATTTTATACTGACACTGCCCTAACAATAATTTACTGCAAGTTAATCGGGAATTACAGCGTAAGCAAAGACATTTTAAGAGGTTTACCACAAATAAATGTTGCTTTATTTTGTTTAAAGCATTGATATTTATGTTTTTATGATGGTTTATTGTAATAAAAAATGGACTAGATTGGTAGGAGGGATTCCTGAATGTCTTTAAATAAAAGTACTTGGGTGGGAATGATTATTATTAGTAAGCCTAAAAAAAGGAATATATTATGATGTAAATATAGGGCTAACTAATTATGAAGAGCTTCATAATTAGTTAGCCTTAGCAAGGCTCCGGCGTAGTGACTTAATTAAAATAAGCTCTCAATCACATTCTCTTCTGTAATGCCTTCTGCTTCTGCTTTGTAGTTTCTTACAATACGGTGGCGAAGTACATATTTGGCAATAGCCTGCACATCTTCGATATCTGGAGAATATTTACCATTGATAGCGGCATGGCATTTAGCTCCAAGCACGAGGTATTGAGAAGCACGAGGCCCTGCCCCCCAGCTAATGTAATTATTTACTTTCTGTGTAGCCCTTTCTGTGTTAGGGCGTGTTTTTGTCGCTAGAGATACTGCATATTCCAATACATTATCAGCAATAGGTACCTTACGGATAAGTTGCTGGAAAGTCATGATCTGTTCGGCAGTAAGTACATTCTTTAAATCATAATTTTGTATAGTAGTTGTACCTTTTACTACATCGATTTCCTCTTGATAAGAAGGATAATCTAAAGGAATATTGAACATGAAACGGTCGAGCTGTGCTTCTGGTAGAGGGTATGTTCCTTCCTGCTCGATGGGGTTTTGGGTAGCCAATACAAAGAACGGTGCTGGCAAAACGTGGCGTACACCACTGACGGTAACAGATCGTTCCTGCATTGCTTCCAGGAGGGCTGCCTGTGTTTTAGGAGGGGTACGGTTGATCTCATCGGCGAGGACAATATTTGAGAATAAAGGCCCTTTATTAAATTTGAAGTGGCGGTCTTCATCCAATACTTCAGATCCTGTGATATCAGAAGGCATAAGGTCTGGAGTAAACTGAATTCTTTTGAAATCCAGGTCAAGTACTTCTGCGATTGTACTCACCAATAGGGTCTTTGCCAAACCAGGTACACCAACCAATAGGCTGTGCCCGTTACCAAAAAGCGAAATGATCACTGCTTTCACTACATCCTCCTGACCAACAATTACTTTACCAATCTCTTTGCGTAAAACATTGTAGGAGTCAGCCAGTGCATCTACTGCATCTACATCTGATTTAAATTCTGTTTGTGCCATATGGATATTTTGTTTGGCTTATTTACTTTCCTTCGAAACGCGCCAAAGATAAGCTTTGTTTCAGTCTTTGAGCAGAATAAAAAGTTTTAATAACATTTCCATAACATGTCCGACAATCCACTATTAGGTGAAGGCCTCGAAAAATGCCACCATTCCGTAACGATAAAGCATTCCTTGCCTTGAATATAAGAGACGTTTTTGATACTTGGGCTTTTCAGATAGATAGAACAGGCGAACAGTTTAAGCAACATATCACTTCCCAAGTGAGAGTACCACAATTAAATGTTTCTTTTATTTATCAATTCAATCAGAAACAATATCAGGGTAAAAAAGGAAGGCAGTATGATAAGTTGTATTAAATTGAGAATATTTGAATTAAACTGGATTTTTAGGAAAAGAAACGAAAGAGAACAATGGTTAAAACGGCAATATGGGCTAAGCGATCATGCTGGGTTTTGCCGAATCGCTACCCTTCATTAAGATAATCTTGAGCACCAACATATAAGCAAATGAGAATAGTTAAATATATAGTCTTTCTAGTAGTATTACTTTTAACATGGACAGCAATAGTTAATATAGGTATTAATTCTGGCTTTTTATTAAAACCTATTACCACGGAGAAAACACCAAAATCGTTTATCGAAGCGACCAAAGCAAAACTTGAAAAAGAGTTTGTAGGAAATTTAGCCATGGTATTATTTGAAGACGGAGAAGTTTCTAAAGATTTTTATTATTCCATTGATGAGCCAATTGATAAGCATACAATGTTTCAAATGTCATCAGTAAGTAAATGGGTGACAGCTTGGGGCATAATGGCATTGGCTCAAGAAGGTAAATTAAATCTTGACGATCCCGTAGAAAATTACTTAAGCCGATGGCATCTACCAGAGAGCGAATTCGAAAATAGTGAAGTCACTGTTCGAAATCTACTTTGTCATACTTCAGGATTAATTGATGGCCTTGGTTATGCTGGGTTCAGATCTAAGGACTCCGTCCAAACTTTGGAAGAATCATTAACAAAGGCTGCAGATGCCTACTATACTAAAGGTGCTACAAGAGTAGGATATGCACCCAATAGTCAATACAAATACTCAGGTGGTGGTTATACTTTACTTCAATTAGTTATAGAGGAAGTAAGTGGTCAATTATTTAATGATTATATGACAGAAGCTGTTTTTAAACCACTGAAAATGAATCAAACTTCTTACCACTGGTCAGACTCTTCTTCTTTGCATTTAGCCACGTTTTACAAGAGTGATTCATCTATAGCTCCCCATTATAAGTATTCATCACTTGCATCTTCGTCCTTATATACCAACATCAATGATTTTAGCTTGTTCTTAAAAGCAAACTTTGCTGTGAATGATGTATTGAAAAGGGAGACGATTAAGTTGATGAATAAAATTCATACTCCTTCTGGACAAGAGATGCATGGTTTGGGACCAATGATATTTGCTAAAAAAGGTTCTGGAGACATGATTATTGGTCATGATGGGGTAAGCTTAGATGCGATTAGTAATGCAGCAAGAATAAATCTTAAGACTCAAGATGGAATTGTTGTGTTTGGAAATGGGAATTGGGGATTTGCATCGGAGATAGCAGATGAATGGAATTTTTGGAAAACTGGAATTCTTAATAATACTGTTATGAGTTCTAATATTAGAATGATCATATCAATATTAGTCCTTGGGTATTTGACCATTTTGGTTTTATTTATACCTTATATGAGGAAGAAAGTTAAAATGATGAAAAGGTAACAATATCCATGGCGATCATTTAAGATATACACGGCTACGCTCCATATACTCACCGTTAGCGGTTGGTACTTTAGTCAATACAAGACACCTCAGATCCAGCAAATTGTTTTGATGATGAAAATAATATCTGTTCATTAGGTTACCCCCAAAAGGCTTCAATAATTTGCCCAATGCTGTTTACTCAAACCCATATAGTATTCTTGATAATCTCTTCATAATATGGAAAAATAATGCTTGCTTGAAAATCAGAAATACGTCGTACTTTCATCTTAACCCAATAACTTAGATTTCAAATACTTAGATATTAAGGAGTGAAATTTAGTTTTGGTAGTACTTTGAGGTCAATATTATTTAGCTTTATCATTATTACAGTGTCTTAAGTTTGTGACATAAACCTATAAAAAAGAAAAGAGGAAGTCTCATTACGAAACTTCCTCTTCGACATTTTATTCAATGTTTGTCTGTCTTAATTTTTCTTTAGACGCTCAATTATTCCTTGATTATCGATGACTACTTCAGCATCTGCGTATCCACGATTTACCGCTTTAATTCTTGCTTGATCTGCTGATTCATAAGAATCAAATCCACTTAGAATAAAAATAGTCCAAGCACCTTTACTCCATTGCTCTAATTGCCCTAAATCCTTAATTTTAGAGGATTCAAACCAAATTGGATCTTCATACGATGCAAGCCTTACCTTGTATTCGATGGACTCATTACTTATTGGTTTTGAGTATTCAAAGTTATTGCTACTTGTTTCAGCATCCTCTGATTCTTCAATAACATTATTGTTATCATTTATTGTTGTAGTAGTATTCTCGTCAAAATTGGAGTAAATAAGTTCCATGTTTCTTGGATCCAGGTCGGTGTTTACTAAGAATGCATCATCAAAGCCAAGATTTCTTACACGCTGTAGAACATTAGAAGCTTCCGAATGATTTGCAAAATGCCCTAGTCTAACTTTCACTGCTGCACCAGCAGATACTTTATATATATTCCCCAAAGAAGATAATGATTGATAAGTTTTCATTTGTCCTTTTGTTGAATAGAATGCCGCTAACTGAATAAAGTAAACAGATTCTATTGGCTTTTCAATTACTTCTCCTACAGCAACTAATCTTGCTCCCTCAAAACTTACTAAATCTACATTATCCGATTTTTTTGATGTTGGAAGTTTGAACGCTGGTGGAGGTGTTACATCTACAACATCATTATTAGGTACATGAACAAATTCGTTAACACCACTTCTCTTCATGTTAAAGTTCCACTTAACTGGTATTATATTATCTCTATGCTGAGGAAGACTAACCAAAGTGACATTACTTCTTCTTGGTTGTTGATAGTCCCCAATATACTGAGCCTTGGGCATTTCAAATTCATTGAATCCATCTTCATCCAACGCATTTTCTTGATCTGAAACTATCAATGCCATAGGTGTTTCAGATTCACTTAATTCAAATTGAATATCATGAACATGACTAAAAAAGATATCTTCTCCTCCAAGACTTTCATTTCTATTCGAAGTATAATAAATTCTATTCTGAATTTCATCAATGTAAGGGTAGTAGTCGTTTCCTGAACTATTAACATTTCCACCTAAGTTCGTTACATTTATCCAGTTTCCTAAAACATATTCTGCCTTAAAAATATCAAAACCACCAAGGCCATAGTGATAATCCGAAGCGAAGTATAAATTATTCTCCTCATCTATAAAAGGTGTAATATCGTCTCCAGGTGTATTAATTTCTTCGCCTAAGTTTACAGGAGCACTCCATGAATCATTATCTTTTATACTGTAGTATAAATCAAATCCTCCAAACCCTCCAGGCATATCTGATGAAAAGTACAGTACGGAACCTTCTTTAGTTAAAAAGGGATCTGTATTTGATACACCCACTTTGTTGTACGAAAATGGCTCTTCATTTAAAATTTTTCGGTCTTTAATAGAACCTATATAAATGCTATTGTTATCTCTTCTAGCTTTGAAACTTTGACATTTAGAAGTATAGTTGACATAAGCAATATCATTGGCTTCATTGATGTAAAACGGAGCCATATTACCTACAATCTGATTTTCCTTTAATAAGGAATTATCTAGTGCATCAATCATAATAGAACAACCCGGAGAATTTATTCGAGATAAAGTATTATCTTTTAATTGCGCCAATTTATGATCACCCGATCGTAATAATTCACCATTATATAATATGGCCGCAAATTCATTGCTAATAGAATTAGAATGTAAGGCATTCGATGAACTATAATTATCTTGATTGTTATTGATGTGCTCAAGATTATCCAACATTCCTAGAAAATGATTTGCTGTTTTGGGATCAACCAATTTGTACCCAGAAAATAATTCTCTAGCCAATTCGTATTGTTCCGTCAACATCATCGATCTTCCAATTTCCAAATTGTATTGAAGGTTATTGGCTGTTTTCGAAATAGCATCACCGTACCACTTATTTGCCTTAACTTCTAAACCTAGAGCAGAATAACATCTTGCGATTTGCAAAGTATTATTTAAGGAATATGTTTTACCTTCCTTTAGGCTCAGATAAGATTGCAAAGACTGCAAGTAATCACCAGAGTCAAATTGCATCTGGGCTATTTTCTGAGAACTTTGAGCAATAGACTGAATAGACAATAATATCGTAATTACGAATAAATGTAGTTTTCTCATAATTAATTAAAATTATACATTATATTTTGCAAATATATAATAATAATTGATAATATGTCTACTATATATTAAATAATATTATAATATGAACTAAGAGAGAATCAAATACAAAATTTGAGCATATAATATTTTAAGAATCATCGCTATAGGAAACATTACTGTATAACCAATAACAGGAATCTTATTCTTCGACAAATCTTGTCCAAACTCCAGAATAGCTGGCTGATTACTCATAAATCCAAGTAATAGTGTATAGGGAATCTTGAATATCTTGTATCCGATGTATATACTTATAATAGAAGATAAAATTGTAATGAAAACTCCACCCATAAATATGTTTAGACCTTCGAATTGACCTAAAGACTCCAAGAAACTATTACCTGATTTTAATCCGACAACAGCAAGTAGCATTATCAACCCGATTTGCTGTAGGGTAACATTAGCACCATAGGGTAGAGTCCATACGATAGGTCCAGTCTTACGAAGTGCACCAAGGAGAATACCAACAATAAGTGGTCCACCAGCATACCCAAGGTTAAAGGTTAACCCACCTGGAAGTGAAAATTCGACCAATCCCAATAACAAACCAATAGCGATTCCCAAACCAAATGAGAACAAGTTCACTCGACTACTCGCGTAATATGAATCTCCAAAATATTCTGACAACCTATTTAAATCTTCACGTCGAGCAATAAATCTGATACGATCTCCTAATTCTAAAATCGTATTGCCCTTTGCAAGAATATCAATGTCTCCTCGTCGTATTCTAGTGATTACAGCATCAAACTTCTCAGGTAAATTAAGACTTGAAATGGTACTCCCAACAACTTCAGGATTGGACACAAATATTCTTCTAATATCATAAGTCTTTCTATCATGATAAAAAGTGTTTTCAGACTCTTTACCTAATTCAGACGTAGCCGCTTTGATATCATCTACATTTCCAATAATCATAATTCGATCACCTAGATTAAGGACGGTATCAAAATGGGTCAATCCAATCTCTTCACTCTTTTGAATCCTACCAAAAATCACATTATAATTATGCTTCTTATTGAAGTCCCTTATTTTCAAACCATCAACATCAGCATTCGTGATTTTTATGGTTCTTGATGTTAACTTAGAATCAACCGAGTAATCCTTTTTTAAAAGCTTTTTTTCTTTTTTATAGTCGATTTTGAAAAATCTCTCCATTAGTTTTAGAACGATCATTACTCCAATTACACCTACTGGATATGAATAGGTATAACCCACTACCAATTGTTGAATCTCGTCTGAATTATCTCCTGTTTTAGTATTATTTATTAAGTCAATAATTGCAGCCAGAGCTGTTGTATTTGTTGAACTACCTGAATACAATCCCGTAGTAATCCCATGACTAAAATTAAAAATAAAATGTGCGCCCATTGCGATGAGCAGGGTAGATGTTAACATAATGATGACATAGCCAATATCTCTCCATCCATTCCTTCTGAAAGATTTAAAGAATGCAGGACCAGAACTTAATCCAATGGAGTACACAAAAAAGATCAACCCTATTTTGAACACAATTGGATCTACATTGTATTCTGGGTTAATCATTCCAAACAATAACCCTACAAACAATACAGCTGCAACTCCTAAACTTAAACCTTTGATTCGGATATTACCTACGAGGTAGCCAATTGCAGCTACTACAAATAAAAGTAATAATGGATTTGTAGCTAAGTAACTTTTCATAGTGCAAAGTTACGTTTATGATATTAATCATGTATTAAATAAAATGATAATATTTCAAACTGATAACCTCAGAGTCATCTTAGATGGCTTTCTCAAGTGTAAACCCAAATGTACTACCAACATTCGGTGTACTTCTAACATTTATACTTTGCTTGTGTGCTTCTATAATATGCTTAACAATGGACAAACCTAATCCCGATCCTCCAATTTTTCTTGATCGGCTTAGTTCAACCCTATAAAATCGATCAAACAAATGCTTCAAGTGTTTCTTTTCTATACCAGGACCATTATCCGTAACTTCTATAAGAACTTGTCTATCCATATTGTAAAAGCTAACCTTGGTTTTGCCGTTTTCTTTACCATATTTTATGGAATTGACGATTAGATTATTCAGGACCTGTCTAATGCCTTCACGGTCAGCCATCACTCTCAACCCCTTAGCACTATCTTTTTTTATGCTTAGTGTTATATCCTTCTTTTCAGCCATCATTGTAAGGTCTTCAAAAACCTCTTGAATCAGCTCTTCGATATCAAAAATCGACTTCGCTAGGGAACTACTGCTAGATTCTAGTTTATTAATCATTTCAAGATCATCAACAATCGTTTGCAAGCGATCTACATTACTAGCAGCCCTTTGTAGGTATTTAATATTGATCTTGTCGTCATGAATAGCACCATCCAATAATGTATGCAAATATCCTTGAATACTAAATAGAGGTGTTTTTAATTCATGGGAAACATTACCTACAAAATCCTTTCGGTAATTCTCAAGTGTCTTTAGATTTTTAATCTCATCTTCTGCAGATTTTGCCCAAGAATCGACATCACTTCTCACTTGTTCAAGGGTACGGCTATTCATATCCAATTCCTGCTTCTTTCTTTTGGATAATTTTGAAGCACTGATATTCTTGTAAATGACCTTAATCTTTTTAAAGATCGATTTCTCTAATAAATTTAATACAAAAATATAGTTAACAATAGCAATGAAGATGATGATTACTATTGTCCATAACCTGGATTTAAAATGTTCTTCACCTAGAATAAAGAGCAAAAACAATCCTACATTAACTACCGTAATTACAGCAGTAATGTAAAATGTAAGCGCTTTTATCGTAAGGTTCTTAAACACTAATATTCAAATTTGTAACCAACACCTTTCATTGTCGAAATGTACTTGTCACCAATTTTTTCTCTAAGTTTTCTTATGTGTACATCTATGGTTCGATCACCTACAATCACGGTTTGTCCCCAAACCTTCTTCATGATTTTCTCCCTCTTATAAACTTTACCAGGCTTCGAAGCCAACAATGCAAGTAATTCAAACTCCTTTTTAGCTAAAGAGATTTCTTTGTTGTCTTTAATTACAACAAACTTTTCATAATCAATAGTAATATCTCCTAAAGTCTTGGTATTTTCTTCTTGATCTAACGCATTTAGAGATTTATGACGCCTTAGCAGAGCTTTCACTCTTGCAGCTAAAACTTTGGGCTTAATTGGTTTGTTTATGAAGTCATCTCCACCACTTTCAAGAGCTGAAATCTGTGTATATGTCTCACCTCTAGCCGTTAAAAAAGCGATCAAAGTATCTTTAAAATCTTCAATACTTCTCAGTTTTTCACATACCTCAATTCCATCCATTTCTGGCATCATAATATCAAGGATAATCAAATGTGGATCTGTCTTCTTTGCAATTTTTATGGCTTCTTTGCCATCGTTTGCAGTGTAGGTCTTATAACCTTCTTTTTCCAAGTTATACTGAAGAAATTCTACGATATCCTCTTCATCGTCTACGATAAGTACTTTAACATCCTGCATTATGTAAAATGGTGTTGATAATTATAAAATAATTCTCAAAGGTATATAGTTTCGATTAATTGAATATCAATGCCCTGTTAATTTATTATTACGAGAATTCTAATTAGAAAACAACAATCAAGAGTATCTAATTCCAATTTCATCCAAAATTTCAAACAAAACTTCAGGTTCACTTTCAGTTACCAATTTTGATCTGTAGGTTTTTATATTGGGGTAACCTCTAAAGTAATTGGTATAGTGTCTTCGCATTTCAAGAACACCCAACGTTTTACCTTTCCATTCGATGCTATGAGACAAATGTTGCTTGGCAGCATTAATACGCTCTTCTATAGTTGGTGGTGGTAAGGTTTCACCAGTTTTTACATAGTGTTTAATTTCTCTAAATATCCAAGGGTTGCCAATACTAGCTCTACCTATCATTATTCCATCTACTCCATATCTATTTTTATACTCAACAGCTTTTTGTGGACTATCTATATCACCATTTCCAATTACAGGTATATTCATTCTTTGATTATTCTTAACCTCAGCTATCAAAGACCAATCGGCTTCTCCCTTATACATTTGCTTTCTAGTACGCCCATGAATACTAATTGCTTTTATACCTACATCTTGTAATCGTTCGGCTACTTCTACGATATGTTTAGAACCGTCATCCCAACCAAGCCTAGTTTTAACAGTCACAGGAAGATCGGTACTCTTTACAATCGATTCCGTAAGTTTAACCATCTTCGGAATGTCTTGTAGTATACCAGCACCGGCCATTTTACAAACAACCTTTTTAACGGGACAACCGTAATTGATGTCCAATACTTCTGGCCGAGCTTCCTCTACTATTTCTGCAGCTCTAGTCATGGAATCAATATCAGCTCCAAAAATTTGTACTCCTATTGGACGCTCCTCTGGATATATGTCCAATTTTTGTACACTTTTGGCAGCATCTCTGATTAATCCTTCTACCGATATAAACTCAGTATACATCATATCACAGCCTTGCGCTTTACAAAGTGCTCTAAATGGAGGATCACTCACATCTTCCATAGGTGCTAATAAGAGTGGAAAGTCTCCCAAGTCAATATCCGCAATCTTCATGTTAATTTTAAATATTAGATTCTAAATCAACAAAAAAAGCTTGACAAATGCCAAGCTTTCATTAATTTATAACAAACGTTTGTTTATTTGCTTAATTCCTGCTTAATAGAATCCAATAAATTATCAGATTCTTCAGCATGTAGAAGTGTTCCCGAACTGGTATCAAAAATCATTGTATAACCATTAGCCTTACCATAACTTTCAATTGCCATTTTCACCTTGTCTAAGATTGGCTTATATAGAGTTTCTCTCTTCTCAATAATCTTTTGTTGCACTTCTTGTTCATATGCCTGAATCTCTTGCTGTTTTGTAGCTAGTTGAGTTTCTGTTTGTTGAATTTGAACTTGTGACAACAATCCTTTTTGAGCACTTTCTACATAATCTTTGTATTCAGCTTCTAAAGTTTTCACCATATCCTGTCCTTTAGAAATCAATTGTTTTTGATATGTTTCTAATTCTGAATCGGCTTCTTTAATTTCAGGCATTTCAGCAAGTAATTCCTGTGAATTTACATATCCAAATTTGGCAGTTTGGGCAGATAAAAAAGTTGTCGATGCAACCAGTATAAGAATTAATAGATTTTTCATTTACAAAAATTTGAATGTTGACTTAATTATAAGTGTTTAATTTTAAGACGTTATCCTTCTATATTGTTAGCATTTCGCTTGAAGCTTAACGCAATTTTAACTATTGTTCCGTTAATCGCGCAAATATAATCAAGTGAATCAATTGTATACCATATCTTAATAAGTTAATCGCCTATTTATAAAGACTATTCAGGTTCAAAACCAATAATAATACTAAATTTAGCATAATCGGTAATACTGCTACCAGGAGCCCGTACTTTATCAAAACCAAATCCATAGTCAAACCCAAGAAGACCAAACATAGGTAGGAAAACCCTTAACCCCATTCCTGCTGACTTCTTAACATCGAATGGATTAAAGTCTCTAAATCTTCCCCAAGCATTTCCTCCTTGCATAAAGGCTGTTGCATATATCGTCGAATTCGGATTAAGTGAAAGAGGGTATCTTAGTTCCAATGTGTACTTATTGAAAATAGTACCTCCACCTTCTCTGTTTGCTTCAATATCAGCAACATCATATCCTCTTAGAGCCAAAATATCACGTCCTTGAATTTGATTGTTCTGATTGGTTAAACCATCACCCCCAATTTCGAACCTTTCAAATGGCGTTGTTCCTAATTCTTGGTTGTAGTAACCCACAAATCCCATCTTTGCCTGAGCCATTAAAACCAGTTTATCCACAAGATTAAAATACCATTCAGAATTAAAATTCCATTTATGGTATTCCAACCATTCAAATTTTCTACCTAATTCAATTCCTTTAGCAGCAGCATACAATTCAGAGTCAGTTACTGGAACTGCAGGTCCTCTTTCTTCTTGTAGCTTCACTTTTAGATTTCCAATTTCTTCGTCCGTCAAACTGTAATCAGTATCGCCTCTAAACAATGAATATGGCGGGGTGAATTTCATAGTCAACGAAATTCTTGACCCACTTCTTGGGAATAGAGGATCATTGATCGATGACCGAGCAAAAGTTTGTTGGATAGAGAAATTCTTAAAATTACCATCTGTAATCTGGATAAACTGACCACCTTCCCTTACGGCAAAACTAGAATTTTGATATTCATCTAGTCTGATCGACTCAATGTTTAACGTAGTAGAAGACGAAAAGAAGTCATCAGGCCATTTTAATTGACTTCCTAAACCTGCAAATACTCTAGTGATAGAGAATTTTCCAGTTCCTAAAGAAGAATAATCAAATGACGAGGCAACAGCTCCAACGGTAAGTGATCTTGGTTTATTTCCACCTAACCATGGTTCAGTAAATGAAATATTATATGATCTAAAGAACCTACTATTTGATTGTAATCTTAAAGATAATTTTTGTCCATCTCCTTGTGGAAGGGGAGACCAAGTACTTCTGTCTCTAACATTAGCCAAAGAGAAATTATTAAAGGTTACACCAAGTGTTCCAATCAATCCACTAAATCCTCCATAACCAGCAGAAAGTTCCAATTGGTCAGCAGGTCTTTCTTCCAGATTATAAATTATATCAACGGTTCCTCTCGATTGATTTACAGGTGTCTCTAATCCCAGGCTTTCTGGATTAAAGTATCCCAAATTAATGATTTCCCTTTGTGATCTGATTATTTCTGATCTCGAAAATTTCTGACCAGGTCTAGTTCTTAACTCTCTTCTTATCACATGTTCATGAGTACGATCATTACCATTAATAATAACTTGATCAATCGTAAACTGTGGCCCTTCATATATACGCATTTCTATATCAATGGAATCATTGATAATGGCAATTTCCACAGGGTCAACTTGAAATCCCAAATAACCGTCGTCCAAATACAATGATGAAACATCTCTTCCATCTTGAGAAAAACGCAGTCTTGTTTCCATTAATTCAGGGTTGTAAACATCACCTTTATTTATACCCAAAATTGCATTAAGTCGATTATCTGAATACAAGGAATTTCCTTTCCAAGTTATATTTCTAAAATGAAATACTTGTCCCTCGTGTACTTTGATATCAACGACGACATCCCCTTTAGAATTCCTATAAATAGTATCTCCTAATATTCTAGCATTCTTAAAGCCATGTTTATTATAATACGCAAGCAGACTCTCTTTATCCTCTTCGTACTCCTTTTGTATGTATTTAGATTTTCTAAATAACGTCCACCGCCTCTTTGTATTTTTCATCTTCTTCCTAAGTCTTCTATCCGAGAACTTATCATTACCTGTAAACGTTATGTTTTTGACCTTAATTCTTGGACCTCTATCAATATCAAATTCAAGAATAATCGAATTTTCTCTTCGTGGATCCTTCTTTTCATTTACTTTAACTTTAGCATCCAACCTACCTTTTTCGATGAAATACTCTTCAAGTTTTAATCGAACCAAATCTTTCTGGTCATCAGTCACAATTCCTTCCTTAGAAATAATATTGTTTACAATATCATTTAAATCATCGTGAATTGATTTTTTAACACCTTTATAAGTATACCTAGATAGAGTAGGACGTTCAATCAAATTAAGTGTTATAAACACAATCTCATCGTCTACAATACTATCGATATGTATTTGAACATCTTCAAATAACCTTAACCTCATTAAAGATTTTATAGCCTTCGACGTCTCCGTACTGGGAATATTTATGGTATTTCCTTCTCTTAACCCAGCGATGGATTTTATCGCATTACGATCTCTGTTTTCCGCGCCAACAATATTAATTCCACCAATTTCATACTTATTTCGCTCAGAATAGTCATAAACATTCTGCTCTGTTTGGGCATTGGAATTCAAAAAACAAACAAAAATTAACCCTAAACTAAAAAGTACTTTATAATTAAAAATCATATGGTCAGTGTATAAAGATATTTTGCGGCTGCAATAGTAGCTAAATATCATGAATTCTTAAAGTTATCTATTATAATTTGTGTGTTATTACAACAATCTCTTAACGATTGATTACAAATGTATTTAGTCTACAAACCTTTTTTAACGATTTGTTAAAACTTAGCTTCCACTTATTTGTTCACTAGTTTTACCAAATCTTCGCTCTCGAGATTGATATGATCGTATTGCTTCCTCCAAATGTTGCTTTTCGAAATCAGGCCACAACACATCCGTGAAATACAATTCACTATAAGCTATTTGCCACAAAAGATAATTAGAGATTCTCAACTCTCCACTTGTTCTAATCAATAATTCGGGGTCAGGAATATCTGTAGTCTCTAAGTATTGTTCAAAAAGATTTGAGTCAATTTGATCGGGAGAAATTTTACCTAGTGCAATATCTGACCCTATGTTCTTCGCTGCTTTAGTAATTTCCCACCTTGCACTATAATTAAGTGCAATATGCAAAGTCATGGCGGTATTTGATTCCGTATCTTTAATAGCTTTCCTTAACGCTTTATAACTTTTATCAGGTAAATGTTTCAAGTCTCCAATTGCGTTGAGTTTAATATTGTTATCATTGAGTGTTTTAACCTCTTTTTGAAGGGTCATTACGAGTAATGACATCAATGCATTCACTTCCAATGCTGGTCTGTTCCAATTTTCAGTAGAAAAGGCATATAGAGTTAAATGTTTAACACCCAATTCAGCTGCAGCCTTAGCTATATTTCGAACAGCTTTAACACCATTCTGATGACCAAACACTCTTGGTTTCCCTTTTGATTTTGCCCAACGTCCATTGCCATCCATAATTACAGCGATGTGTTTAGGCATTTTTGTTTTGTCGATTTCTGAAGTATTTTTGTCCATATATTCTACCTATTCTTATATGTCATGGCACAAAAATAAAAAATCATTGGTTATTAAGGATAGACTTCCATTTTTGGAATATCTATTGAATCAAATAAATTACAATTGTATGTTAAAAACTAAAAATACTTTACTACTATTGGCACTCATCTTCAGCATGGTTTCCTGTAATGTGATGAATTGTCCGACCAAAGAATCTTTTCTTTCGTCTTATGATGATTTTGTTAAAGAAATCAAAACATTAAATGAGTCTGAGCATAAGAATTGGGCATCATATGATGAACGATTTAAGGATTTTGCAAATAGATGTTATCCTGATTTCAGAGAAAAGATGTCTAAAGAAGAAAAGAAAGAGTTCTGGAGCAACACCATTAAATATTATGTCAATAGATATGATGGTGATTTAGAAAAAGCATATTCTGAGGCAAAAAATACGCTATCAGATGAGTTTAATCAAGATATCGAGGATTTATTAAACAATAGTGGAGATGCATTCCAACTTATGAAAGAATTGTTTAAAGACGACCTTAAAAAGGGATTAGATGGAATCCTTGATGTTCTTAATGAATTAGGAAGTGACTTAAAGGAATCCTTGGATGAGGTTGATCAGAAGAAGTAATTATTTAACTATTAGGCATAAAAAAAGGAAGTCCGATGGACTTCCTTTTTTTGTTTTATTTTACTTTGTTAACCAAAGCTTCGAAGGCTGCTGGATGATTCATTGCTAAATCAGCAAGCACTTTTCTATTCAAATCTATTTCGTTGGTTTTAAGACCGTGCATGAATTTTGAGTAAGATAATCCGTGCATTCTAGTAGCAGCATTAATTCTGGTAATCCAGAGTCTTCTGAACGCTCTTTTCTTTTCTCTACGGTGAATATAAGCATAACTTAATCCTTTTTCAACCGCATTTTTTGCAACTGTCCAAACATTTTTTCTTGCACCAAAGTAACCTCTGGCAAGTTTCATAATTTTTTTTCTCCTTCTTCTGGAGGCTACGTGATTTACTGACCGTGGCATATTTTAATTTTTTAGTTCAACACAGGGACCTTTAAGATTCTTGACCTGTATTCTCGTTAAATAATAAATTTAGATTAACCTTTAGCTAAAAGTTTTTTGATTCTTTTCTCATCTGCATTGCTTACTAAAGCAGACCCAACTAGTCTTCCTTTAGCTTTAGCAGATTTATTTCTCATCATGTGAGAAGTATAAGCCTGAAATCTTTTAACTTTACCTGAACCGGTTAATTTAAATCTCTTTTTCGCACTTGAGTGCGTTTTCATCTTAGGCATATTGCTAATGTTTTTACTTTAAGGGTGCAAATATAAAAATATAAACTAATTCAAGTATTGATTTATTGCAAATTAATTTTCACTTAGAAAGAGTACCTGTTTAACTCTACTTATTCGAATGGATTCGAATCAAATCCAAAATCACTATAATTTCTTCCTTCCTTTACATTCGTTAGATTCAATGTAAATACTTTCATTTCATGCGAGGTAGACAATTGTACTCCACTTGGCAATGTTACCCATTTATCCCAAGAGGCATATGTACCTCCAATAGGAATTATGCTAACCCACATCTTATATCCTGTAGGTCTAAAGTTTTCATCGTAAAACCATAAATAACTATCTCCAGGTGTAACACCACCAGAATTGTATTCGACCAACAAACCATTTTGCCCGCTATCCTCATCAGTAACCAAGGATAGTTTCGTTCCATGATCTTTTAGCTTGAATGGAGCAAACATCCAAAATGAGTCGTTACACCACTTTGACCAAGCATCTTCAATGATTGAGTCTTTTTCGTCGTCAGTTAATTCTAATCCATCAACAAACACCTTCCCATTCTTTTGATCAAGGTTCATTCGTACTTCAATATTCTCCCATGAGATGATGGCTTTGTTCTCATTTTTGAAATAAATGTAGTCGTGTCGCTCCGCAAATGTCCATCCAAGCACATTAAGGCTATCCCATGCTGATTTATTCAAAGCATGTTCAATGTTGGTGGCCACTCTCAATGCTTCATCCGTGGTATTTGTTGAATCAGGCTTTTCGGAACTCAAAACTAATACAGTAATAAAGCCAATTGAAACCATAATTCCTAAGGCCCAAATCGCCCACTTTACAAGTTTTTTCATCACATATATATTATATGATTATACTGACCTATATAGCCAATATCTTAATCTCAACCCGTTGATTCCTCTTTCGTCCAGCCAAACTTTGATCGGTGGTAATTGGTTGACGTTTTCCATATCCTTTATATGAAAGTCTATTATTGGGAATACCTTGACCGTAGAAAAATTGTGCAATGGTTTTAGCTCTTGCACTCGATAGTTTGTCACAATAATCGTGCGATGGAATGGTATTAGTATGTCCACCTATCTCAATTACAACAGTTGGATTTTGAACTAAAAATTGATAAATCTCCTCCAAAACTTCATAACTTTCTTCAGTAATATCAGAACTATCCGCAGTAAAATAGAGCTCATTAATCCTAAGTGTCTTACCTACTTCAATTTTGGAAATATCTAATTCTGGAATAAACTTCTCTTTCTGTATTTCAAAAGCCGTTTCCTTAGAACATTTATTCTCATCAGTTACGGTAACTGTATACATACCGTGCTTCACTCGATTAAGCACATTAGATCTTGTACCATTAGACCATTTATAGTTTAATCCACCCGTTCCTCCAGATCCCATTATTTCGATCATTCCATCACGTCTATTAGGCCCAGATATTCGTTTTGAATCAACTAAATCAATAGTAATAGGATCTGGATCCACAATTGTGATAGAAGCCGACATCTCATTTAATATTTGATCCTTGACTTTGACAGTATATTCACCAGCGGCAAGATTCTTTGGATTTTTTCCCTTCATTTCAGGGTCTGTCCATTCATAGGAATATGGTCCTTGACCTCCTGTAACAGATACTTTAATGCTAGCATTATTCTTTCCAGTACAACTAATAGGCTTATCCAGTAAACATATTACATTAAATGTAGCAATGGCGGCATCATCAAACACCAATCTATAGAGACCAGTCCCACCTGTTCCTATCCAAATATTATCATTCTTATCACAAGCAATAGTAGTACACTTTTTACTTAATAGGCCTGCATCTTCATTATACTCAATAATCTGTTC
The DNA here is from genome assembly GCA_965230345.1 of Saprospiraceae bacterium. GTDB lineage: Bacteria > Bacteroidota > Bacteroidia > Chitinophagales > Saprospiraceae > JADKBO01. The sequence continues at coordinate 1,102,315 of CBDDKR010000001.1, read as the reverse complement.
TTCATAAGGGTCGTATCTTACCAGTTTTTCTGAAGCCACGTATAACCTTCCTTTAGAATCAATAGCGAAATCGTTTAATGTCCCTGTATATAAATCCGCATTTAATCCTGCATTATATTCTCTATTATAATAATCAACCAACCACATTTCACCATTTCCAATAAACCACAATCCTTCTTTGTTCTCGAAATGATCTGTCACATTGATCTTACTATGATAAACCTTCCATTTCTTTCCTTCGATGCGGACCTCTCCCTTTTGTGTACCTAACCATAAAACTTCCTTTTTGTCCAAGTGGATGAAATTGATATGATCTGTTTTCAATTTTGTATTACTTGAATTAAGCACTTCATATTTTTCTGTTTTTGGTTGAACCAAATACAACCCTTTATTCGTCGCTATATGAAAACGTCCTTTGTATAAAATAAAATCATTTATCTGTATATCTTGTTCTGGCATTTTCCACTCCTTACCAGATTCTACGTTAATAAGTTTCGTCCCATCAGAAACAATCGTTCCTAGCTTTCTATGATGAAATGCTGACTTAATATTTACTCCCTTAAGGTAATGCTGGGGCTCCGCATCAATATTACCAATCTTTGAAATCCCATTGGATGTACAAATCCAAATATAATTATCGCTATCTATACTAATATTATTGATATAAGCATTAGTACTAATATTGGTATATTGATCAATGACTAACTGTGCATTTATCGTTGTGATACTACTCAGTATCAACCCAATAAATAATATATATCTCAAAATAACATATGTTTTCTAAAACAAAAAAATCCTTGAACGTTCAAATATAGGGTACAAATAGAATTTTACCCAAAACTCCATCAATTTAACGGATATTTATTACAATTTGGTGTTGTTTAACAAATCAATTTCAAGATTCGTAGTGAAATCTATAACCAACTCCTCGAATTGATTGGAAGTATTTAGGTTTTTTAGGATCTTGCTCAAAATATTTTCTAAATGCTAAAATAAAATTATCGATGGTACGAGTAGAAGGGTAGACATCATACCCCCAAACGTTTTGCAAAATGTGTTGTCTACTAACTACTTCATTTTTTCTCTCTATAAGCATCTTCAGTAGAAGAGCCTCTTTATTGGTTAAAGAAAATGCACCATGAATACCTATGGCTTCATAAGTTTTAAAATTGATCGAATTGTTTCCGAATTCAAATACTTCAAGTTCTATTAATTTCTCAACTGGCGTTCTTCTTGCAAGGTTTTTTACTCTTAACAAAAACTCCTCTAAATTAAACGGTTTAGTTAAATAATCGTCTGCACCAAGTTTCAAGCCTCTAACTCTATCTTCTGGTGTATCCTTGGCAGAAACAAATATGATTCGAACGTCTTTATCCGTCATTCGAACCCTTTCGCAAATCTGAAATCCATTGATAAATGGCAACATGATATCAAGAATCATGATATCAAAGTTTTGATCACCAGCAACATTAAGTGCATCCTTGCCATTGAGGCAGGTAACCACTTCATATCCTTCAATTTCAAGATTAAGTTTCATCATTTTCATGATGTTCTCTTCATCTTCAACAAGGAGTACTCTTATTTTTCTGGTATCGTCATTTCGAATATGCATCCACTTGGAGTATTATCTTTTACTAATATTTCGCCACCATGCCCTTGAATGATTGATTTAACAATGTATAGGCCCAGACCAGTCCCCTTAGATTTACGTGTATTTTCATTTCCAACACGGTAAAACTTTTTAAATACTTCTTTTTTATATTGATTAGGAATTCCATTTCCTAAGTCCTTTACTCTTAATATCAATTTCTTATTGGTACTTTCAGTTTCTATGGTAATGTAATTATTATTTCCATACTTAATAGCATTTTGAATAAGATTTGAAAGTACAATATCAAATGCTACTCGGTCTAATTGATACGATTGCTTGGCATTTAAATTAAGTTCAATTTGATCATTTTCATGGAATTTACTTATAAAATCCTTGACATAGTCGTCAATATCTGTAGTCCTGTATGTAAATTCATAGTGATCATGAATCTTATTAACTAGCAACAAATTATTGATTAATCCTTCTAGCCTTTTAGCTTCTTTGTGCGAATCAGAGATGATTTCCTTTCTGATATCAGCATTTAACTCTCGTTGCAATAATGTCTCTTGTCCCATCATTATAGAAGTCAAAGGAGATTTTAATTCATGTGTAATCGCCAAATGAAAATTATTCTGCTGTTCTGATGCCTTTAGTGCTCTTCGATGAGCTCGCTGAACAAAAAACAAACCAATAATAAGTGAAATACCAAATACCAATCCTTCACCTATAATCATATACGATTTTCGATTCTTGCTAGCTTCCAATTTTGTACATGAATCTGCACTTATTCTGACTGACTCTTGCCTAAGCATTTCTACTTTCAATTCATAAATAGCAGTATTATCACGTAACAACAACACAGTCCACCATGAAAGCGCAAAAAGCATATAAACGGTGACAAATAGAGGTAGATATTTGTATTTATCCTTCTGCATTAAAAATTGTATCGGTTCCTTTTTTCACTAAATCAATAAATGCATCAATATCAGGTTTCGTATGTGCTGCAGAGACAAACCCCACTTCATAACCAGAAGGTCCTAAATAAATTCCCCTATTGAGTAAATAACTATGCAGCGCAGAAAAATAGGAGATGCCTTTCTCATCTATTTGATCAGAAGTAAAAATTCTTTCTTTACTAAATCTCAACCAAAAAATTCCACCTACATGAATCATTCGAAGATTGTAATCTTTTTCAATAAAATATTGATTCAATGTCTCTACCATATACTGCGTTAAGTCATCAATTTTAGTATAAAAATCTGGACTCAATAGTTTCTGTAAAGTAGCATATCCTGCTGCCAATGTAACAGGGTTAGCACTTAATGTTCCTGCTTGATATACTGGTCCGTCAGGAGCAATCATATTCATTATTTCCAATCTACCACCATAGGCCCCTACAGGCATTCCTCCACCAATTATTTTCCCATAGGTAATGATATCTGGCTTGATACTATACAAGCCTGCAGCCCCTTCAAATCCAACTCTAAACCCAGATATTACTTCATCAAAAATCAATAGAACGCCATAATCATCACATAGTTTTCTCAACCAAGTAAGATAGTTTACGTCCTGAATTAACAATCCATTATTGGCGGGAATTGGTTCTATGATCACGGCAGCAATTTCTCCACTTTGTGCCTTTAATGTTTCTTCAAATCCTTTCAAATCATTTAAAGACAATACCAATGTTTCTTCTATAAATGAAGTCGGAATTCCTGCAGAAGTACTTACACCAAAGGTTGCTAATCCGCTTCCAGCTTTCACCATTAAGGAGTCCACATGCCCATGATAACACCCTTCAAATTTCACGATTTTAGACTTTCCTGTATAACCTCTAGCCAATCGAATTGCTGACATAACAGCCTCAGTTCCCGAAGAAACAAACCTCAATTTATCAATGAATCGATTATTGGATAAAATAAGATCTCCTATTAAATTTCCGTATTTTGTAGGAGTTCCAAATGAACACCCATTTCCAGCAGCTTCAAAAATGGCATTTCTAACATCTTCATCATTATGACCCAAGATAAGCGGCCCCCATGATCCACAAAAATCTATAAATTCATTGCCATCTTCATCATATATTCTACAACCTTCACCGCGTTTTATAAACAATGGTGATCCTTCAACTGACTTAAAGGCTCTAACCGGTGAATTCACTCCTCCTGGAAATAACTTTTTAGCCTCTTCAAATAGCTCGTTTGATTTTGTTCTAGTTATCATATATTGTAAAGATCTGATCTGTTTTAAAGAAGTTATTTATTCAAATAAAACATAGAATTTATCATCATATAACTTCATAAATGTAATTTGATCAGCAAAAATAAAACTAATTAAACGAAGTCATCGAGATTGGAAAGAAGAAATATGAATTAGACCGTAGATCATATAAATAGTATCAATCTTTTTAAACTTATTAAAATTGTGCATCATATTTACCAATACAAGACTTCCATGCATAATGCTTTATCTGATCCCGGTAATTAGGAAGATGTAGATAGTTGCGAACGGCCCATTCCAATTTATCCAGTAGTTCGTGCTCAGAGTTATAGTATATGGAAGGATCAGAAAAATGCTCTGGATAAGCCAATCTATTGGGTAAAATCGGGTAAACTCCATGAAATACTGCTTCAATTATACTTCCACCAAAGAAATCTTGATTTGACGTTACGGGTAATATATGACTTCTTTCTAACCACTTAAAATAATCCTCTTTGTGCTCTAAAAATCCCCAATGGACAATTTCATCCTTAAATTTCTCTTTAGCTTTTTCAAAGATATGCGGTGACTTGGCTAATTCTTGTCCAAGAACGACTAAACTAAACTCATATCCTTTTGATTTTAACTTTTGTAATGAATTGAAGAACATCTGAGGATTTTTATCGTACTCCCATCGGTGATTCCATAAGATAACAGGCCTATTCGACACACTCTGATCTATTTTCGAACCTTTATATTCATTTAAGTCTAACCCCAATTGAAGTACTTTACATTTTTTCTTTATGATATTAACACTGTTTCTATTCTGGTTATCCGGAAATTGACTTAGGAACTGAGGAAGATTATTCAAAAAACTTGACATATTATACTTTGAATTAAAGTAACATACATCTGCGGATAAAGCTGATACATAATTTATGAATTTGTAATGATTATCACGTCCGTTTTTTAAATCGGTATCATCAGCACTCCAAGGGTAAGCCAATTGATTTTCATGAAAATACAAAGCAGTCTTTATCTTATTTGATTTTTTACGTGTTAATGCTAGAAACGTGGTCAAATCAATCATATCACTTGCTAGAATCCAATCAGGTTCATAATCAAGTCTTATAAATTTATCAGCTAGTGAAATTGCACCACCATGCATTCTCCATTTCCAATTATGCGCCTTTAGAGAAAGTACTTCGATTTTATGACTGCTGTATTTTTTAAAATCATCTGCCCATTGCTTATGAGATCCACCATAAAAGGGCTCCAAAATTACAATTCTTGACATAATCTAATTCAATATAAAAACTCTACTTAAAAGAAAAATACAATACATAACACTCAGACAATCTGCATAATATGCATTTCATCGAAACTAAACTTGCTTCAATGTAAATTTTATGTTAACTTTGCGTATATTATATATTATTAAATGTGCGGAAGATGAAAGAGGTGTTAACATTAATTTTACTACTATCCACTAGTTCTATAAATTTTATAAATGCTAATATAGGCATACCGTTTGAACTCGTTAATGGGTTAATGATTATAGAAGCCGACATATTTGGTCAATCGAATAAATTCATTTTTGATACTGGTGCCAACAGTGTATTACTTGATCAAATGTATTCAAGCGAAGAGTGCGATTCGAAAAAACAATTTATAACAATATCCGGAGAGACCGAAACAGAAGTTATTGGCATTGATCAATTGATCATAAATGACGACATTAAAATTAATGATTTTCAGGCCTTTCTTACTAACCTCAACACTCTAAAAGAATTTACATCATTAGAAATCGTAGGAGTATTAGGTGGTCAATTGATTGCCGATAAGCTTTTTATTGATTACGATAATAAAGTAATTTCCACTACATCTGAAAGGAGTAACATAAAACTCGAAAACACTAAAAAAATCCACATTGTCGATGGATTGCCTTTGATTACTATTCAAATAGAGAATAACAGTTATACGTTCTTACTGGATTCAGGAGCCTCAGCTCATATAATAGATGAATTGTCTCTGCAATCCATATCAAATGTACAGTTGATCTCAAGTCAAAAAAAGATAGTGGATGCGTCTGCACAATCTCAGGTTAATCAAGTTGCTTATATTGATGTTACCAACAATGGACTACTTCATGGTCAATCTAGGTATTTAGTCAAGGACTTAAGCAATCTAAGTAAGAATATTGGTCAGCAACTTGATGGCATCATTAGTATTTCCAGTTTAAATCTGACCCATTTAAGGTTAGATTACAAAAACATGGATTTATGTTTTCAATAAACTGTATAAAACATTTCCAGTAAAATGTAAATTGAAGATTCTATTTTATTAAAGTATTCTGGTAATTTTGCATAGTCCACATTTATGGATCAAACTATTTTAAGAAGTCATACTAAGTAGGTGAACATGTCAAATTTGAATATTCTAATAAATGATCATTCCTTGTCTCCAGCCTTAAGAGATATAGCCCTAAAGGTTAAGAACAGGGAGAGGCTTAATACTTCAGACGGAATTAAATTATTTGAAGAAGGTACATTGTCTTACCTCGGCTCTTTGGCCAACCATATTAGAGAAGAAAAGCATGGAAATAAAACATATTTCAATCGAAACTTTCATGTAGAACCTACCAATATTTGCCTATACACTTGCACGTTCTGCAGCTATAGTAGGAGAATTAAGAAAAGAGAAGAAGGGTGGGAGTACACATTAGATGAAGTAATGGATATGGTAAAAGCTTATGATGGGCAACCTGTTACCGAAGTTCACATCGTCGGCGGAGTATTACCTCAGTATGACTTTGAGTTTTATACAGAACTCTATAAACAAATAAAAGCCCATCGACCAGAATTACATATAAAAGCACTTACACCTGTAGAATATCATTACATATTTAAAAAAGCCAAGATTTCCTACGAAGAAGGAATGGCACAAATGAAAGCAGCTGGATTGGACTCGATGCCAGGTGGAGGTGCTGAAATCTTTGATGAAGACATTAGAGATAAAATTGCTGGAGGTAAGTGTAGTAGTAATCAGTGGTTGGACATTCATAGAATATGGCACAACCTTGGCATGAGGAGTAATGCCACCATGTTATATGGTCATATCGAATCCTTCGAACACCGTATTGACCACTTGAATAGGTTACGGGATTTACAAGACGAAACTGGAGGATTCCAAACCTTTATTCCTTTAAAATTTAGAAATAAGGAAAATGAAATGTCTCACTTAGATGAAGTTTCGGTGATAGAAGATTTGAAAAATTATGCCATATCAAGAATTTATCTTGACAACTTTGAACACATAAAAGCATATTGGCCAATGATTAGTAAAGAGGTGGCACAAATGAGTTTAGCTTTTGGTGTTAATGATATTGATGGTACCATCGATGATACCACTAAAATTTATTCTATGGCGGGATCAGAAGAACAGAATCCAGCACTTTCTACTGAACAATTGGTTAAAATGATCAAAAGGGTAGACCGAACACCACTCGAAAGAGACACGGTCTATAACATTATAAAAGATTATTCAAACGTAGAATTTGATTCTGACAATCAATATAAAGGCTACATTTCGCTTCCCGTTACTCCTAATTAATCCCTACTAGAACGTCAATAAGCCTTTTGTTTTTGGATTACCCTTTAATACTTTAAGTAATTCTTCTTCCTTTTGGGTACCAATAAAGATCCGCTTGTCTTTCTCATGAAGATTCATATCCAAACCAGTTTTACCTCTTGTCAAGTAAGCTGTGGAAGAGAAAGACTTTCGTATTCCCCATCCACCAAACTCTCTTAGAGGTTTGCATTTGTATATTTGCATAGACTTCACATCCTTCCAAAAGACAACTACTTCTTTTGACTTTAATGGTTTAAAACGTATTTCTACACGATCAGCAAAATATAAAGTTTCCAATTTTGCCCATTCAAAGAGAATTAGAATGAGCACTGCAGGGATTAATGTAACAATAACGTTAGTTACACTTGTAATCGCCCCTTTATAAGCCATTATTGCATTGATTAAACACACTAAAAAGAATATTAAATATCCCCAAAGGATATTAAATTTCTGGGTTTCTCGGAAGAGGATACTCATATTTAGAATGTAACTTTCTTTGTTATCGTTTTATCCTCTCTTTTAACCACGACATCTATCGTATCTCCTGGTTTGTAAACACCCAATGCTTTCATATAAGATTTCATATCATAAACATCAATATCACCCATTTTCAAAACGATATCACCCTGTAGAATGCCGTGTTTATCTGCCGTTTTACCTTCACGAACTCCATCAATCCTCATGCCCTTACCATCATATAGATAATCAGGCATGACTCCAAGGGTGACATTGAAATTTGGGGTATCATTTTTCTCTTCCTTCGTTTTAGTAAACGGAATTGAATCACTTTTTTGAGATTTGATTACGATTCGATATATGTATTGAGAAATGTCTCTTAACCCCAAGAAATTGATATGCTCAATATCATCTGTTGGTTTATGATAATCTTTGTGTTGGCCCGTAAAGAAAAACAACACAGGTTTATCCTTAAGGTAAAAAGATGTATGATCAGAAGGTCCAATGCCCGATTCAGATTTCTTCAATTTAAAACCTTTGTTCAACTTATCTAAGTATTTGTTCCAAATTGGAGAAGTCCCTGTTCCTCCGACAGCCAAAACGCGTTTATCATTTAATCTACCAACCATATCCATGTTAATCATATAGACCACTTCCTTCATATCTACAGTTGGATGATTTACATAATAATTACTTCCCCATAAACCTTTCTCTTCTCCTGAAAAGGCAAGAAATAAATAATCATACTTTTTCGCTTTAGGATTATCATGTAACATTTCTGCCAAATATAACAATGCAGAAACACCACTTGCATTATCATCAGCTCCATTATGAATTTCTTCGGGTCCCGTATACAAAGACCCTTCACCACCATAACCTAAATGATCATAATGAGCACCAAGTACTACAATTTGATCTGAACCATTATCCACAAATCCTACTAAATTATTACCAGAAATTGTTGGATCATTTGCTGATGGTACTTCAGCATGCGGATTCATTTTAATTTTTCTAGTATAGTTTTGCATATACGTCCCCTGATCACCTAAAGGCTTAAGTCCAATCTCTTTGTATCGCTTAACAATATACTCAGCTGCTTTTTTTTCTCCTTCTGTCCCTGTCTCTCTTCCCTCCATATAGTCTGAAGCCAGAAAAGACAAATCTGCGGTTAACTGTCCCATAGGATCATCACCTGGAATTTTAATGGTAGAGCAAGATGATAACAGCAAAATGGACAAAATCCAAAATTGTGCAACCCTTAAATTAAATCCTTGACGAAAGTTCATCATTTTATACAGTTTTTATAATTCTAAAAGTCGAAATGAATCCATCACTTCTAAAACAAAATCTCATCCAAGACAACTTGAATGAGATTTAATATTTCTTATTTATTTTAATGACTTAATCCCAAGATTGATTCTCTTGTGAAGCCATTTTCACTACTTCTTCATATTCCGTTGCGGACAAACCATCCAATACATAATCGATAGGGTTTACCGCCTTTCCATTGATCCACACTTCGTAGTGTAAGTGAGGAGCAGTTGATGTTCCTGTTGAACCCACAGTACCAATCTTCTGTCCTTTTACTACCTTTTGACCTTTCTTCACATCAATGGTCTGCATATGAGCATAAAGTGACTTAAATCCAAATCCATGATCAATTACCACCTTATTACCATATCCTTTTTTACCTTTTTTCACTTCTACAATCTTACCATTTCCGGTAGCTTGTATCGCAGTACCCCTAGGAGCTGTAAAATCTATTCCTTTGTGAAACTTCTTTACTTTATGAACTGGATGAAGTCGAATTCCAAAGCCAGATAAGTGTTTAACCTTCCGCTTCAACTTACTCTCCTGAACTGGTTTAATAGATGGGATAGAAGTAAGTCTTTCCTCTCTTTTTATAGCCATTTCATACAATGTATCCAATGACTTTTGTTGTAAGGACAATTTTACTTTCAGATTATCAACCTTTCTTAAGGTGCTTTTAATCTCTTCTCCAGTTACACCAAAACCATTTAAATAACTATACGTTTCACTACCACCTGTACCTGCCTCCCATATTGAAGAGTCCATTTCTGGCATATTAAATATCATTCTGTGAACAGAATTATCCTTGTTATGAATTTCATTAAGGTTACCTGCCAGAGCATTAATATCCTTATTGATAGTCGACAAGTGGTATTTCAACTGATCGATTTCGAGGGCTTGTGCTTTTTCTTTAGAATTTGGAAGAATTTGCCCGCTACAAGAACAATTATAGCTGAAGTTCCTAATACAAGTGTAATACTTGTAATAGAGGTTACAATTCGTTGTTTCCAAGAGGTTTTGTACTTTTCATATCTTAGGGTTTTCTCATTGTACACGTATTTATGCTTTCCCATAAAATAAGTTATGCTTCATTAAAAAATTGACTACTTTTGCACACTTTATATTGATTATAGAATCATTATAGGGGGAAGTGACGGCGACAAATTTAAAATGCTTTTTCCTTTCGCCAAAATTTTAACTGATTTTATTTAAATATTTTATATATAGTTTTATTTAATTGATACTTGCTTTAATTTGAGAGACTTACATATTTAGTCATTAATAATCCAAAGCAAATGTAAATTTTAATCAAAATTAGAAATGAAAGCTAACGAGATTCGACAGAAATTTTTTGACTTTTTTGAGGATAAGAAACATAAGATTGTTCAATCAGCTCCTATTGTTCTTAAAGACGATCCTACTTTGATGTTTACCAATGCAGGGATGAATCAATTTAAGGATTTATTCATGGGATATAAAGAAGCTGAGTACAAAAGAATCGCAGATACACAAAAGTGTTTAAGGGTCTCTGGCAAACATAATGATTTGGAGGAAGTCGGGAGAGATTCTTATCATCATACCATGTTTGAAATGTTAGGCAATTGGTCTGTTGGCGATTATTTCAAAAGTGAAGCAATTAAGTGGGCATGGGAACTTTTGGTAGAAGTTTACAAATTGGATCCAACCAGATTGTACGCTACTGTTTTTGAAGGAGATAAAGAAGACGGACTTCAAGAGGATAAAGAAGCCTTTGACGAATGGAAGAAGTTTTTACCTGAAGATAGAATTTTATACAGCAGTAAAAAAGACAATTTTTGGGAAATGGGCGATACTGGACCTTGTGGTCCTTGTTCAGAACTTCATTATGATATGCGATCAGATGAAGATAGATCAATGATACCAGGAAGAACCTTAGTGAATCAAGATGATCCATTTGTCATAGAAATTTGGAACCTTGTATTCATGCAGTTCAATAGAAAAGCGAATGGTAAACTAGAAGAATTACCTGCCAAACATATTGACACAGGAATGGGCTTTGAAAGATTATGTATGGCTCTACAAGGAAAAACATCGAATTATGATACAGATGTTTTTGCGCCATTCATTCGAAAAGTAGAACAATTTTCTGGAATAGAATATACAGGAAAATATGATGATTCATCCATGACTGATATCGCAATGCGGGTGGCTGTAGATCACATCAGAGCAGTTTCATTTACCATTGCCGATGGTGAATTACCCAGCAATTCAGGTGCAGGATATGTTATTCGAAGAATTCTAAGAAGAGCGGTTCGGTATAATTATAGTTTTCTTAATCAAGAGAGTCCTATGATGTACAAACTTGTGGACCCATTATCAACAGCATTCAAAGATGTATTTCCTGAATTGTTTGCACAAAAGGATTTTATTGAAAAAGTTATATTGGAAGAGGAGAAATCATTCCTTAGAACACTCAATAGTGGACTAAAAAGGCTTGAGAACATACAACCTACCCAAGGTGTCATTTCAGGAAAAGATGCATTTGAATTATATGACACTTATGGTTTCCCAATTGACTTGACCAGATTAATTGCAGCCGAAAAATCATTGCAAATTGATGAAGATGGCTTCACTATTGCACTAGAACAGCAAAAAGAGCGTGGAAGAAAAGATGCTCAAAGAGATACAGGAGATTGGAATATTGTACATGAAGGAATCGATGTTGATTTTGTTGGATATGACCAATTAACTGTTGATCAAGCTAAAGTGTTGTCATGGCGTGAAATCAATCAAAAAGGAAAAACACTTTATCAAATAGTCCTGAACAAAACACCATTTTATGCAGAAGGTGGTGGACAAGTTGGTGATAAAGGAATTTTATCTTTCGACGAAGAAATCATTCCTGTATTTGATACAAAAAAAGAAAATGATTTAATAATCCATTACACATCCAAACTACCATCTGATCTAAGTAAAAGTGTCCGAGCAGAAGTTAATCAAGATGCAAGGAGGTTAACAGAAAATAATCACAGTGCGACACACTTACTGCATGCAGCGTTGAGAGAAGTTTTGGGTGACCATGTTCAACAAAAAGGATCATTGGTTAAGCCAGAGGGACTTAGATTTGACATTTCGCATTTTCAGAAAATCACAGATGAACAAATTACACAAGTTGAGCAATTGGTCAATCAAAAGATTAGAGCGAACATAGTTCTCAACGAACAAAGAAGCATTTCCTTAGAAGAAGCTAAGAGTGCTGGCGCCATGATGCTTTTCGGAGAAAAATATGGAGACAAAGTACGAATGATTACCTTTGACTCTAGTTTTAGTAGTGAACTTTGCGGTGGATGTCATGTAAAAGCTACTGGACAGATTGGCCAATTTAAAATCACATCTGAAGGAGCCGTAGCTGCTGGAGTTCGTCGTTTAGAAGCCGTAACATCTATCGAAGCTGAAAGATATATTGAGCAAAAGTTAAATGAGCTAAAAGAAATAAAAGCATTATTTAAGACTCCAAAGAATACAGTTGGCAGCATAAAAACGCTACAAGAAGAGCATAAAACTTTGAGTCAGCAAATCGAAAGGTTAAAATCCAAAGCAGCTCTTTCCATTAAAGCCGACTTGGAAAAACGAGCAATAGAATTTAATGATTTCAAAGCCATCATAGCAAGATTGGAAGATGTAGATTCTAAAAGTGCTAAAAACTTAGCGTATAGTATTCTTCAAAATGCTTCAAACAATACTGCAATTATCTTTGGTTTGGAATCGAACAACAAACCTCAATTGATGGTAGCTTTATCGGAAGATTTAACGGACAAAATTCATGCAGGTAAAATGGTTAAAAACCTATCCTCATTTATCAAAGGTGGGGGAGGTGGACAAGCCTTTTTTGCAACAGCTGGAGGAAGTGATGCTTCTGGTTTGGATTCAGCATTAGAGGAAGCAAAAAAAGTTTTATCAGACCTGTAAAAAGATAAAATGATTTAACTATTGGCTTAATAGTTAGATCATTTTTAGTTTTAATTCTATACCTTATTTCCATCCAAAATAACGTACTCCAAAATTATAAGTAGCGGCTCTTCTATCATTATGTACAGATGAGAAAGAAGTAACCAAAACTTCCGCTTGCACCTTGGAAGTTAGGAAATATTTAAACCCAACACCATATTGATTGTAATGATTTGGGATCACATCAGTATCATCACCTTTTTGAACTGCAACACCAAATTGCGGTGCTGAATTAATCAGAGCATAAATGGTAGACTTTGCAGTTGGGAAATAACTCACGATCGTAGTTACCGGTGTTGACACTTGATAATACCCAGACTTACCTCCCCAAATGGTTTCATTTAAATTCTCTCCATATAGTCCAACCTGGATAAATAAGGACAACTTTTGTGTCAGAACATGATCAAAATAAATGTCATTATACAATGTAGGTGCTCCCCAGTCAATGAATCCTTTTCCATTAGCACCTTCGGCATCTGAAATTATAGGTATATGTAAATTATGTTGGAAAGACAACCCTTTGATGGTTTTAAATGGGATATACTTTACTTTTAAACCTAATTGAGTCAGACCGACTCTTTTATATTGAGTAATATCAGAAATACCCGAATTATGGGGATCTTCACTGGCAAAATTTAAAGCTTCAAATACACCAATATTACTTGAAGGTCCTGCCGTTACAGATCTGAACTTTAATTCTGCACCAAAATTAATTCGGCTATTCCAACCATAAGTAAATTGTAAAAATGAAGTAAAAAAATTATCTACTCTTTTGTCTGCTATACCTGAGAGTTTTTGATTCTGATGATAATAATTATTGAAAAAATTCAACTCGTATTCTCCTCTATCGTACAAATTCGATGTAAAATAGCGCAATTCGACTGGGTCATTTGCCGAATTAGTCACATCTACTTGACCATTATAAGAATTATACACTTCATTGAGTTGCCAATTGTACTCTTGGAAGCTCACTTTATAATCATCCTTAATTTCAGAGTTGTATTTTTTGAAAAAATCATTCAAATCTCCAAAATCGTTTTTATACCAACTAAAAATCTTTGAAGCGAGTATTTTCTTCTCATCAGGAGTTACTTTCAATATATTGGATTGTCTCAAGGCAATTTGTGTTGATTTATCCAACTGGCTCTCTAATGATTTTCCAATAAATAATTCGTCCGGAAACGGAGGACAATCTTTGGCCCCGCAAATCAAAACAAAATGTAGTCTTGCATCATTAGCATCCTTAAGTAGTTTTTTCTCGAACTGATTAAGTGAAACTTTTTCACCTCCTATCCTAATCTTCTTTTTAAAAAAATCAGGAACTTGTTGAACTGACCTAATGGGATGATTCTCGATAATTTGATCAATGACACTAAAGTTATAGGCATTAATCATAAATGCTGTCCTCTCGTCACCAGTGAGTGCATTTTGGTCTTCATTCTTAAAATATTCCATAAATCGATTGAACTCTTGAAACCGATTTCTTATTTGATTGTAATCTACCTTACCATCGATAACAACATCGGCTAGAAAGGCATTTATTTCAGTTGTATTTAAAAATGTTTGACTAAGTAAATATTGAGTATTAAAAAATAATACAAACAAGGTAAACACTATTTTGAAATTCTTCATCCTTAAATTTTCATATTAATTATGATAAAAGTACTGATCTTATATCGAATTAGAGGAGTAGAGTAAACATTCCATTTGTTTCTAATTCAATTTAAAATTCAGTTGTAAAACGATCATAATATGTTAGAAACAAATCAATGGTTGCTTATCTTTGGTATTCTATTTATCTCCTTCAGATAATTCTTCCAATTTACCTAATTAGTGTAGTATTCCAGACATTCTTCTGAAGCAAGAGAATTGCCTTTTAACGAAGTGATTTAAAAACTAAATCCTAATGCTAGAATCAACTCATTGAAATCCAATCTCTGCACAAAAATTAATTTCCATAGCTTTGGCTATGCAAAAGAATTTTCGAATTGATCTGACTTCCAAGCAGTTAATTCCGCTATTGAACACAGTTTTTAAATCACTTCAACACTTAATATCTAAGCATATCGTATATTATTAGATATTATCCTATCCCAATTTCAATAATTAAATGGCAATATTGACATCTGATTAACACATGAATTTCGGTGAAGATTGTATTTTTGACATCAAATAATACAAAAATATATGACAATTGTAGAATTAGTACTTTATATCGGATTAAGTTCACTACTATTGACCATTCTATTGAAAAGTTTGACAGATAAAATCACCTCAACGGGTATAAGTTTTCTACAAAACTTTTGTGGTATACTATTTATTGTTTCTGGACTTGTAAAAGCTGTAGATCCTTTAGGTACCGCATTCAAAATGGAGCAATATTTTGCTGAATTCGAATCTGTATTTACCGATACCTGGATGTCATTTATAGCCCCTCTATTTCCGCTATTATCGGAATATTCTATAGCATTTTCGGTCTTTATGATTGTCTTTGAAATAGTACTGGGTGTAATGCTAGTTGTAGGCTACAAACCAAAACTTACTTCATGGGCTTTCCTTCTCTTAGTTGTATTTTTCACCTTCCTTACTGGATTTACATTCTTAACAGGATATGTTCCTAATGATGTAAACTTTTTTGATTTTGCCAACTGGGCTGAATACAACAAAAACAATATGAAAGTAACAGATTGTGGCTGTTTTGGAGACTTTATCAAACTTGAACCTAAAATCTCATTCTACAAAGATTTAGTTCTATTGTTTCCTTCAGTACTTTTTGTGTTCTACTACAATAAGTTTCATCAATTATTCACTTCTAAGACAAGATTTCTAACAACAGTAGGAACAACTGTGATACTTATTATTTATTGTATGAATAATTTTGTTTGGAATCTACCTCATTGGGATTTCAGACCATTTAAGAATGGTGCAAATATAGCGGCTCAGAAGCAGGCTGAAGATGATGCAATGGCGAATGTCAAAACCACTCATTTCATTCTCAAAAACAAGGAAACCGAAGAACTTGTAACTGTGGAGTATAACACCTATATGAAAACGTATAAGGAATACCCAAAAGACAAATTCGAAACGGTTGAACAAGTACAAACTGAGCCAACAATTAAAAAAACGAAGGTTAGTGATTTCTCCATAGAAACAGTTGAAGGAGATGATGTTTCCTCTGTTTATTTGGATAATTCAGCAGCGCATATCATGTTGGTTAGTTACAAATTAAAATATGACCTTAAGCCAACTCAATTTACGTTTATAGATACCACTTTTACCTATGATACTTTGTTTAATAACACTGGTGAAATAGATACCATATTATCGAAGGCTTCAACAACTCAAAGAGTAGAAGATGGTTATGATTACATATGGCCTTCAGATTTACTATCCGATTATACAGAGTTAAAGCCATTTATTCTTGATGCACAAAAAGATGGTGTTGAAATTTCGTGGGTTATTGGAGGAATTGGTGAAGACCAGATCAATGATTTAAAGAATGATCTTTCTATTGATTATAACGTTTATGTCGCTGATGACATCTTACTGAAAACAATTGTAAGATCCAACCCAGGGATTGTATTATGGAAAGATGGAAAGATATTACACAAATGGCACAAGAGTAAATTGCCTTCTTTCAGTAGTGTAAAATCAGAATATTTGAAGTAATTTCGCTTCATGTTTATACATGAATTTAAGAAGCGAATAAGATACGGTGAAACCGACAAAATGGGGTATTTGTATTATGGCAATTACCCCTTTTTGTATGAAATAGGTCGTACTGAAGCCTTGCGTTCCATAGGTATACAGTATAAGCATATGGAAGATGAATTGGGTATAATGATGCCAGTTATTCATGTTGAAAGCAGATACAAGAGTCCCATTTATTACGACGAACAAATCACTATTAGAACCATTCTGAAATCCGTGCCTACTAAGTTGATCGAATTTGAGCATGAAATCCTGAATGAGGATTTAGACGTTGTTCATAGAGGAAGGGTCATCTTATTTTTTGTTGATAAAAAGAGCAACAAAAGGGTTTCTTGTCCTACATTCATTAATGAAAAAATAATTTCATATTTTGAGTAAAAGTTGGTCTAGACGTCTCATTAAGCATCCTCTATCATTAGATTTATTACGATGGTCAAAGCGGTATGCGATTCCTGGTTTTGGGGGAGTACCTATCTATACCATAGTGCGCTTCTTATATGAAGCCTATACCAAGGATCGTCTGATGACTCGGGCCAATTCTATTGCGTTCAACTTGATGTTGGCCATTTTTCCTGCATTGATATTTTTACTAACGCTATTGCCATATCTTCCTTTTGCCGTCAATTATTCACAATTGATGCTAGATTCACTGGAGGAAGTCATGCCCAGAGAAGCTCATTCTTTTCTAAGTGAGATTGTTGGAATAATTACTGGAAGGCGAAATCAAGGCTTATTATCGATTGGTTTTGTTTTAGCTATAATTTTCTCTTCCAATGGGATGTTGTCACTAATGACCGCATTCAATAAGAGGGACAAAACGCATTTTAAGAGAAGGTCTATAATCAGAGAACGCTTAATTGCTCTATTCCTGACCGTTTCTATTGGTGTACTTTTTGTCGCAGCTCTAATTCTAGTGGTTGCTGGAAATTCGTTTTTTAGTTTTCTTAATCTTGCAGATAAAATCCCTAAAATTGCTCAATACTCTGTCATTTTCGGGAAATGGGTCGTAACATTCTTAATGATATACATTGGTGTAACAGTAATATACAGATACGCTCCCAAATTAAAACGTCGAATCCCAATTATCAACCCTGGAAGTGTGATGGTTACAATCTTTTCTTTGATTACATCTATCGTTTTTTCATACATCGTAAACGAGTTTGGAAGATATGACCAATTGTACGGGCCTTTTGGTGCACTAATTGTCATAATGATATGGCTTCAAATTAATGCATTTATCATTCTAGCAGGCTTTGAACTCAATGCAAGTATTGCGATGAATCAACCATTGGATGATTTAAAAGTAGAAGAGGATTGATTACCTTTTTTTCCGCTTCTTCTTCTTGGATTTTTCTATCTCAGAAACCATATTCTGAAGGGAATCCATGGTAAGTGGTTGATCTTCTGTAAATCCTACTACATCCTTGTATAGCCCCTTAGAAATATTTATTTCAGTAATTTCTTTAGTGATGTATTCTTCTATTTGATACAACATATCACGATCATCAGGAGTATAAAAAGTATAAGCCAAACCCGAATTTCGTCCTCGACCCGTTCTACCAATACGATGAACATAAGTTTCTGCTTCAGTAGGAATATCATAATTAACTACAATTTTCACATCAGGAATATCTATTCCTCGAGCACTTACATCCGTAGCTATTAAAATATGATCTTGACTAGACTTAAACTGCTTAAGCACTTTTAATCTATCATATTGAGCCACATCACCATTGAGCACTAGATTTTTTATCCCGACACGATCCATTGCCTTACTTACACGTTCTGATCGAACTTTGGTACGTACAAATACTAATATCTTGGATTCCTTATTTTCTTTAATCAACTCTTCAAGGAAAAATCTTTTATCATCTTGAAGAACCCTCATTTTGTAATGAGTTACATTTTTCGAGATCGGATCTTTAGGACTTAATTGTATTCTAATGGCATTCACAACCAGAGAATAGGCCAATTTTTTAATGTTGTGATCAATGGTAGCAGAAAAAAATAAAGTTTGTCTATTTTTCGGAATATGGCGCTGAACGTCTTTTATATCCTTATAAAACCCCTTTTGCAACATAAGGTCAGCTTCATCAACAACCAGAGTTCTGATTCGTGAAATATTAATGTATCCTTGATTTATCAAATCAAACATTCGGCCAGGAGTTGCCACTAGAATATCTGCTTTATCATTTAACGATTTAATCTGAGGGTCTTGCTCTACACCACCATAGACAGCAACCGCATTTACCTTCAAGTATTTACCTAAGTCATTAAATACATTTTTGATCTGAATTGCCAACTCTCGTGTTGGAACCATTACTAGACATTTTATTCCCTTGACCCGACTGTTCATCTTTTGTAAGTCAATTTTGTGTATAACAGGTATGACATAAGCAGCTGTCTTTCCTGTACCTGTTTGCGCAATAGCTAAAACATCTTCACCTTTAAGAATATTTGGAATAGTTTTGTATTGTATATCCGTAGGTTTCTTAAACCCCAATTCCTCAATCCTTTTTTTTATTGCAGGCGCAATGGAATATTTATCAAATTTCATCTAATCTATGGTCTTATAGCCATGCAAAATTAGTACTATTGTCCATGAAGATGTGATTATCTGGACATTTAATTCAAGAATAGAAGGATTTAATGGATTTTCCCTTGAAATAATGTTATCTTATTTTCAAAATTTTTAATAATAAAACTGACAAATTAAGACAAAGATTTATTTACACTCAAAAGAATCTATTATGAGAGCAATACTATCGTTTTTTCTATTAAGCTTCTTTAGTCTGAATTCCTTGGCCCTTAAAGCCATAAATGTTGGCATTGATGTTATTCAGTTTTCATTGGAAGAGCAACCATATATAGATGTCGTTTTAAGAGTTGACGGCAATACCTGCACCTTTATACAAGACAAAAGAGACGTATGGCGATCCAGTGTAATGGTTCAAATCATATTAGAGCAAAATGGGGAAGTAAAGGCCTTTGAAAAATACAATTTGAAAGCACAATCAAAAGAAGGCATTGTTGATATGCTTGACCTAAGAAGGTTCTTTATTCCTTCAGGAAATTATGATTTAAGTATAGAAATAACAGACAATAAAAAGAATGAGAATATATTTAAGTACAAGAGTAAACTTGATGTAGGACAAGTGGTTGACTTAAAGATGAGTCAAGCATTAGTTTTGAAGAGTGTGAAAAAATCAAAAAAGAAATCTTCACTTGTCCGAAGTGGGTTGTATATGGAACCACTGCCCGGATTGCTTATTGATGATCATTGTGATCAAATTACGGTATACCAAGAGATCTACAAAGATTTGTTACCTAATCAGAATTTGGTCTATAAAATAATGCTTCAAAAAGATACCGACGAATTGATTTCTACTTCAGAACCTGTAATAATATACAAAAGGATTTCTGGTGACACAGAGGTCATTCCTATGTTAGTTCCAGTTGATGTCAAGAGGTTATCTAGTGGTAAATATACCTTAACAACATCCATAATCACGAGCAAAAAACAAGAGATTTATACTGAAAAACTAAGTTTGATGGTTAATCATTCATTAATGGATGTATTAAGTATTGAAGACTATACACCATTTATTAAAGAATCATTTGTAGCACAGATGGATTCGACATCAGTATCCAGATCACTTCGAGCTATTGTTGCCATTGCTCCATCGATCAAACGTAAAACACTCAATTACATAATAAAAAAAGGATCACGAGAGGCACAACAATATGCGTTATTACAATTTTGGCAGGACAAACATAAAGACCTTGCCAAGGAGGGACATGACTCTTTTATGAATGTGGTTGAAAGCATTGATAAGCAATTTTACAGTACGGTTGGTGATGGGTTCGAAACGGATAGAGGTTATATTTACTTGAGGTATGGTAAACCCAACAAAGTCATTACAGTAACAGATGAACCAACGGCACCTCCTTACGAAATTTGGTATTATAATCATCTCGAAGAGACTTTACAAACCGATGTACGATTCTTATTTTATGATGCTTTTCAAGCCAATAATTTTGAACTTCTACATTCTACTTGTTACGGCGAACGAAGTAACCCAGCCTGGGAAACCATTCTTTATAAATTTAATAAAGATGAGCAAATCGGTCATACTTTAATCGCAACCGAAATGGAAGAAAATTGGGGAAGAAGAGCCAAAAAGCTGTTCAATGATTTGTAAAGGAGGAACTTTACAATACCACAATGAAGTTGACACCTTTTAGATATTCAAACAAATTAAGGTTTTTCTTAATATAATTTATATATTTTTCTATTTTTGTCTTTGTTATGTACTATATGTGGCATGGTCCACGTTCATAAAAAATATTATTCACTTAAAAATAAATAAAGACAAAAGATGTTTAAATTAGGAATTGTTTGGTTTCAAAAAGCTGGAGAAGAAGCAACTGAAGAATCACAGAATTTAATAGATCTGATCACTTCAGGAGGTCCTATTGCGATTGTCATTTTTACTATTTTATTGCTATTAAGCATTGCTGCCGTATTTATTTTTATTGAAAGATGGCTTACAATAGGGCAGGCTGGGAAAATCGACAACAACTTCATATCTAATATAAGAGCTGCGGTTGCAGCAGGAAATATTAACGGTGCTAAAGGCATTTGTGCTAACAATAGTACTCCAGTAGCACGTATGGTGGAAAAGGGATTAAATAGAATTGGAAGACCTTTGAAGGATATTGAAGCATCTATTGAGAATGTAGGTAATCTAGAGGTTTTTAAATTAGAGAAAAATTTATCTACTCTTGCCTCTATTTCCGGTGCAGCTCCAATGATTGGGTTCTTGGGAACAGTAACAGGAATGATCTTGGCTTTTTACAAGATGTCATCTGAGAATAATGTTACTCCAGATGTATTGGCTGGTGGTATTTATCAAGCCTTAATAACAACTGCTTTTGGACTTTTAATTGGAATTTTCGCTTTTGTTGGTTACAATTTATTGGTTGCTAAGGTTGAAAAGGTGATTTTTGAAATGGAAAGATCAACTGTAGAGTTCATGGATCTTTTACAAGAGCCTGGTAATTAATTATTAATATATTTTAAATATATATTTTGGGAGTATCAAGAAGAAATAAAGTTAATGCTGAATTCAATATGTCGTCACTGACGGATATCATCTTCCTTTTATTGATATTCTTTATGTTGACTTCATCCATGGTACAAATTAACATGCCTTTACCGCAGTCTAATAGTAAAACTGTAGCACCAAGTGATTTGGCTGTTATGATCAAGAAAGACGGTTCTGTATCTGTAAATGGTAAAGGCGTTACTTGGTCTAAATTGGAAAAAAGCGTTGCTACCGCAGTAAGATATTCGGACAACAAAGACAATGCTACCGTCTCAATTATTGCAGAATCTGGGGTTACATACGACAAAATACATGAAGTAATGAAGATTGCTGCTGGATTAAAATTAAGAGCTATAATGGCTACTTCACCTAAAGAATAACGTCATGCCGATTAAGAAAAAAAGTAGAGTTAATGCCGAATTTAATATGTCTTCTTTAACGGATATTATATTCTTGTTATTGATATTTTTCATGTTGACTTCATCCATGATTGTTCCTAATGCACTTAATCTTCAATTGCCAGGAAAGAAAAAATCTACCAGCAAGTCAAAATCTACGCCGACTTCTATTAGTATTGAATCCAATCGAACATTTTTATTCAATGGCTCAAAAGTTAGTAGAGGTGAATTAGAAAAGAGAGTTCTGGACCTTAAAAAGTCGAAGGGTAAAGATCTTGTTTTAAGTATTACACCTGCTAAAAAGGCAAATAACGAAGATGTTGTACGGGTCCTTGATATTGCTTATAGACATGAGATTAAAACTTCATTGAACGACCCTAAATAACTCTAGACCAATAGTCAGTTTTCGCAAGAACTGGTAATCAAAACTCACGTAAAACCCTGTATCTTTTAGCAATCATTTGAATTGTTAAGATTGTAATTATTCTATGGATTAAAAAGTGAGTTTACTATGAATTTGGACATTAATAATATACACGAAGAAAGAAACAAAAATGTAGGTTTACTTATTACGGCCATTGTCCATGTATTGTTGACACTACTTTGTCTTTTTTATGTTCTTCATTCTGATCCTACCCCAGATTCAAATCAAAGTTTCGTGTTGGTAGAATTTGAAAACGACATACCTGATCATTCGGCTTCAACAAAGACTAAAGAAACAAGTCCAGCAAGTAAGCCTGTCCAAAAATCTGTTCCAAAAGAAACATCTAGTCCAAATAAGAAAGTTAATTCAGGTACTAAAACTAGAGTTGAAAAAGCTGAAGTAATTGCTAGTTCTAAGCCCAATAATACAAAAACTGAAGAAATAAGTGTTGAAGAAAAAAATCAAAAAAAATTAGAGGGGTCGAAGTCAAAATTTTCAGATCTTCTAAAAAAGAGTAAAAGTTCTGAATCCAATTCAACAACGGAAGGCGATAGTCAAACTCATGATGATGTATCAAACATCGTCAATGGTAAGGCTAAAGTAGGTAAAGGACTCAAAGGTAGAAGTGTCAAATATGAACCGACCATTCATGAAAATTCTCAAAAAACGGGTAAGGTAGCTGTCGAGATTTGTATTAACAAATCAGGTAAGGTCATCGATGCTCGTTATACTCAAAAAGGCAGTACGACCAGTGATTCTTATTTGGTTAAACTGGCTAAAAAAGCTGCTCTAAAGTATGTTTTCTCAGAAGGCAATGTAGAAAAACAATGTGGAGTAATTACCATTGATTTTAAACTAAAGTAATTCAAAACCCAATACCTTCACCAATATTGGATTAACTTAATGCAATGGATTGGTAAAGCGACTTAAAAAGGATATGGCAGATCTGTTGAATTCTTCAGGTTTTTCAATATTGACAACATGACCACAATTTGGTATGACAAACAACTCTGAGGAATGGTGATTTTCTACAAGTTTGGAAACACTTGGTAAAAACATATGATCTTCCTCTCCCATTATATATAAAGTTGGAATTCCCGAATCTTTAAACCTGAACAAACGCAATAATGGATTGATCTGAGCCACTAATGCAAACCACCTTTTAAACTCTTTTTGGTACAGTTTTTTTGCTTCATTAATAAAAACATTTCTCGATTCTTGATGTGATTTCCGTGGCATGATCACAAAAGCAAAAAGCTTATACAAATACAAATAAGGAATTACGGTTTTGAACCAATTTCCCACATTCATAAGAATCTGACCACGAATATTAATCTTCATCACCGCACCACCCATGATCATACTACTGATACGATTAGGATATCTTTCTGTTAATTCTCGAATAATTATGGTTCCTAAAGATATTCCAACGAAATGAGACTTGGCAATATTTAAGTGATTCAAAACATCAATTACATCATCACCTATATTCGAAAATCGATATTTAGGTGACTCTTCATTGCCCTTTTTAGACTTGCCGTGTCCACGTAAATCAACCAAAAGAAGATTAAAGTTTTTACGAAAATCTCTAAGTTGCTTAAACCATATAGAACTACTTCCACCTGCACCATGGACAAATGTTACCCAAGGTAAATCCTTCTCTAGTTCATATTTCTTATAATACAGCAATAATTATGTTTTTTACTTTCGATCAGCTAAGATATAAATATTATAAAAGCAACAAAGGTTCAATTGTTATTACATTACTTGATCTAGTGCACTCATAATCTCATTCTTATCTTTCAGCAATTGCTGATATATTTTGATATTTAATATTTTGTCTTCGTCTGAAAGTTCTGAATTCGACAATTCACTTTTGACCTGATTAAGTAGCTTCACAGATTTACGTAATCGAAATCTTAGAATGGCCTGTAGACTGTCTCGTACAAAGTTTTTCTCCGGGACAGGTTGAGTCTGTAAGTACACACCTTTAGATTCCCAATCGGACAAAGAGTAGGGGAAACTACTCACATCAATCGCAATCTTTTGTACATCTGGATCATTATGATTTGTAAACAATCTACTGTCGACTTTTATTTCGTTTTTTAATGCATCAATGGCAATGTTAAATATACTCTGGTATAAAGGATTATCAAATTCATCCAATGATTCCTCTAGATTATGCACCAAATATTCAGCTATGGTGATTTTATTCTCTTCATCGTAAAAGGAATCCCCACCAGTAATTAGAATTCGAACCAGATCTTTTTCTTGATGTTCATCTTTAAAGGATATTCGATCAACGACTACTTTAGACACTCCAGTATTTTGCTCATCAGCAGGAATGTCAGATACAATGGTTGCATCTTCAAAGTTTTGCTGATCAATACTTCTTTGATTGCGTTGATACTCTTTGTATTTTTCCTCTTTTATTCTGTCGACAGCTTTCTTTACCTCAGCAACCAATAATTCCTCATCGACATCCAATAATTCACAGCAAACCTTGGTATAATTAGATCTACTGATGGCATTAGGTACCTTGGCTATACTACCGACGATATCACCAATTACTCTACTTTTTTTGATTGGATCATTTCCTGCTTCCTCCAGAAGAAGATCTGTTTTGAAAAGAATGAAATCCTTCGCATTGTCTTCTAAGTACTCTTTAAAAACATCCGTACCAACACTTTTTAAATATGAATCTGGATCTTCACCATCTGGCAATAACACGAGTCTCACACTCATGTCTTGTTCAAGGATTAAATCCAGCCCTCTCAATGCGGCCATTATTCCGGCTCTATCGCCATCATATATGACTTTGACATTATTTGTAAAGCGCCTAATTAGTTTAATCTGACTAGCCGTCAACGCAGTACCTGAAGAAGCAACAACATTTTCAATTCCGCCTTGAGAAAGTGTAATTACATCTGTATATCCCTCGACCAAAAGGCATTCATCTTCTCTACGTATTGGTGTTTTGGCATGATAAATACCGTAAAGAATTTTCCTTTTCTCATAGATATCCGTCTCTGGACTATTGATGTATTTTGGTTGAGATTTTTCCTTTGAAAGCGTACGACCAGCAAAAGCAATAATTTTTCCACTCAAATTATGAATGGCAAACATGACTCGGGCATTGAAAAAATCCTTATTTGACCTTGTCGTCAATCCAGATTTTTTCAGTATTTCCGGATTATAACTCTTTAAGGTAGCCTGTTTGGTGAAATCGTCATAATGTTGATTACTATAGCCTAAATTCCACTTTTTAATGGTCTTTTCAATATAGCCCCTCTCCTTGAAATAACTCAAACCTATGGATTTCCCTTCTATTGTAGAAAAGAGTTGTTGATCGAAATACGAAGCTGCAAATTGATTTAGTATATATAGGCTTTCTGAAAGTTGTTGAGCTTGACGTTCCTCGGGAGTAATCTCTCGTTCAACAATCTCAATATTGTATTTATTCGCTAGATACCTTAATGCTTCCCAATATCCTATAGATTCATGATCCATAATGAACTTAGAAACATTTCCTGCCCGGCCACAACCAAAACACTTATAAATCCCTTTTGTAGGAGAAACGGTAAATGATGGAGTCTTTTCGTCATGGAATGGGCAAAGACCCAACATATTCACACCACGTCTGCGAAGATTTACAAAATCTCCAACAACATCTTCAATTTTTGCAGTATCTAATATTTGTTCTACCGTATCCTGTGGAATCATTAAGCCTCTATATATAATGGCAAAGGTAGTTATTTACTTTATTTTTGGGTGGGTGCAATTTTAGTTCATTATTCATTATTAAAATAATCTGCTTACCTTAAATTTGTGTATCAGGAAGCAACAAAACACTTCCATCAATCGTAACAATAGTTAATATGGAGACAACAAAATTTTTAGAAGATATTAAATCGGGTTTTTCTTTTAAGGGCCCCTCTATCATCATGGGTGCTAGTAAACTAGATGAAAGTGTTCAACATGAAAGTTTTGTTAGGGTCCCTTTAGAAACTTTGAATCGACATGGACTTATTGCAGGTGCAACAGGAACAGGGAAGACTAAAACTTTGCAAATTATTGCAGAACAACTATCTGCTCAAGGTGTACCAAGTTTAGTTATGGATATAAAAGGTGACTTAAGTGGTGTTGCCGTTCCATCAGACGGTCATCCAAAAATTGATGAAAGACACGAAGCTATTGGATTACCGTTTATTGCTGATCATAGTCCTGTTGAATTTTTATCTTTGAGTGATGAAAAAGGTGTAAAACTAAGAGCAACCGTCACCGAATTTGGCCCCGTATTATTTTCAAAAATTTTAGATTTAAACGATACACAATCAGGCATAATAGCATTAATTTTTAAATGGTGTGATGATCACGGCTATCCTCTTCTTGATTTAGAAGACATAAAAAAAGCTTTGCAATATATTACTCAAGAAGGTAAGAAAGAAATACAAGAGGAATATGGAAGTGTGAGCACACGCTCAGTTGGGACCATACTAAGAAAGATTATTGAACTCGAACAACAAGATGGAGATCGTTTTTTTGGTGAAGTGTCTTTTGATGTAAATGATTTGGTCAGAAAAGATCATAATGGAAAAGGCATCATTTCAATTCTACGCTTGACTGATATTCAAGATAGGCCCAAATTATTCTCAACATTTATGCTTCAAATGATGGCGGAGATTTATTCTATATTTCCTGAAGAAGGAGACTTAGATCGCCCTAAATTGTGCATTTTTATTGATGAGGCTCATTTGGTTTTTGAAGAAGCTTCAAAGACTTTGTTAAATCAAATAGAGACCATGGTAAAACTTATTCGCTCTAAGGGTGTCGGATTGTTTTTTGTTACGCAAAATCCAGATGATATTCCAGAAGATGTGCTAGGACAATTGGGACTTAAAGTTCAACATGCTCTACGTGCTTTTACTGCCAAAGACCGTAAAGCTATAAAACTCGCAGCACAAAATTTTCCAGAATCTGACTATTATGAAGTCGATCAATTGCTGACTGAAATGGGAATTGGGGAAGCCTTAATAACAGCTCTTAATGAAAAAGGAATTCCGACTCCTTTGGTTCATACTTATTTAAGAGCACCACAATCCAGAATGGATGTTCTTTCCAAATCTGAAATCAACAGTATAGTAAAGGATTCTTCCATAATATTTAAATATGAGGACGAAGTTGACAGAGAATCTGCTTTTGAAATTCTTTCAGCTAAAATAGAAGATGCTCAATTGAGAGAAGAAACAACTGTTGAAAATACATCGAGCCGTCGAACTAAAAGAGAAAAATCAACTTTTGAAAAAGTTATCAATAGTACTACAACTCGACAAATCGGTAGAACAGTTGCCAGAGAATTAACAAGAGGTCTACTTGGTGTCTTAGGTATTAAAACAACAGGAAGAAGATCAAAGAGAAAAAAGTCATGGTGGTAATGACTAATAAAGCGACCAAATAATGGTGGATGAAAATAATTGACAGATTAGTAATTAAAAGTTTTATAGGTCCTTTTGTACTGTCATTCTTTGTAGCAGAATTTGTTCTAATCATGCAATTTCTCTGGAAGTATATTGATGAAATTCTAGGAAAGGGATTCTCTATTTTTGAAATACTGGAGTTAATATTCTACTACGGTGTTACGATTGTACCTATGGCTTTACCTGTATCTGTTCTCATAGCTTCAGTAATGGTTTTTGGAGATATGTCAGAAAAACACGAATTGTCCACCATGAAATCAGCTGGAGTTTCTTTGATACGAAGCATGAGAGGTGGGATTATACTTACCTTTCTGACTTTTTTATTCTCAATTTTTGCTTCAAATTATCTTAAACCAAGAGCAAACTTTCAATTCAAGAAACGATTTACCATTATAAGAAAGCAGAAATCTACTTTAACCATTGAAGAAAAAATATTCAATGATGATTTCAATAATTTTATCATAAGGGTAGATAAGAAAAATAAGGATGATCGACAGATGAAAGACGTCCTAATCTATGACCATACCAAACCAGACAAGTCTCTGGTCAATCTCATCAGTAGCGACTCTGCCGAAATGTATAGTACAGAAAATGGAGACTACTTCATTATGAATCTGTATGATGGGTATTCTTACCAAGAGGATAGTAGGGAAAAAAATGAAGATGGAACCACAAAGTATCCCTTCATGACGACTCAGTTTGAGACCTATAAAAAGATTCTGGATATGGGAGAGTTTCAATTGGAAGAAGATGAACTAAGCATCAATCACAAGAGGGAAGACATGCTAAACTCTATACAATTGGTTAAGGCCTTGGATTCAATAAAACTAAAAAAAGGTGAAATCATTGATTTAGCGATATACGATTATAATGAGCTAATTACTACATCAGGAAATGTTGATTCTGTCAAACTAAACATCCAACACAAAAAATTGGTTAGACTTGCTGACAGTTTAAATGCAAGGAAAAATGAAATCTCATCTATTAAAAATGCAGATTTGAGAAAGAAGGAGATGGCCAAATTAAAAAAGCAACAGGAAGTCCTTGACCAAAATAAAATCAAACTTCACCCCATACATAATTTAGATAGCGTGTCGCATTTTCACCAAATGATCGATTCCACATCATTGTACAGTGTCATTACTAGAGCAAGTAGTATTGCGTCATCTCGAAATAACACAGCCAATTCGAATACAAATCGCTTGAAGAATGTGAAAAAGTCCTTCAATGTATATAAACTCCGTCTAAATCATCAATATAGCTTTGCCTTCATCTGTATCGTATTCTTTTTTATTGGAGCTTCCTTAGGTTCAATAATAAAAAAGGGGGGATACGGTTATTCATTACTTATAGCCATATTATTCTATATGGTATTTATGATAAGTACTATAATGGGAGAAAAACTAGTCAAAAGCTCTAGCATGGATGGAGAGGTGGGAGCATGGGTCTCTACGATTATTCTTCTTCCATTTGCGGTAATGTTCACATATAGAGCTTTGAACTATGAAAATGCGGATTTTAGTAATAAAATTCTGTCAATTTTTAAACGAAAATCAAAAGAGCAATAGCTATTGCTTATATATTTTATTACACTATGAAGTGATTTGAAAACTGTGTTCAATAGCGGAATTAACTGCTTGGAAGTCAGATCCACCCGAAAATTCTTTTGCATAGCCAAAGCTATGGAAATTAATTTTTGAGCAGAGCTTGGATTTCAATGAGTTGATTCTAGCATTAGGATTTAGTTTTTAAATCACTTCAATATTCTAATCTTTGTCAAATTGTGTATATTTGAAATAATATGATTGGAAATTCAATCGAGTCAATTCGAGAGTTTTATTAAGTCATAATTTTAGGCAGGTTTTGGTACCAATTATCCGTTTTAATAACTCTGGTAATAATTGTATTAAAGACATTGTATTCGGAAGCCTATTTATTTAGTACTAAACCATTTCATCAACTAATATACCATGAAGAATTATCTGACTACACTATTTTGTTTATTTACAGCATTTGTTTCCGCCCAAGATTTCATTGATGCCACCAAATTAACCTCTTACAATAAGGTTATATTTCAAGCACAGTTAGGTTTATTGGTTCAAAATGACGTTGATATATACAAGATGCGTTACACAACCAAAGACTTATCAGGTCAAGTTGATACGGCGAGTGGATTGGTAGTATTACCAACAGATCATGGTTATGAGTATTCTGTTGTAGCTTATCATCATGGCACCGTAGGATCTCGAGACGATGTGCCAAGTAGATTGAACGGAGAATCAATCATACCTGCCGTTTATGGCGCATATGGATTTATAGCACTGGCACCTGATTATCTGGGTTTAGGAGATAGTAAAGGTTTTCATCCATATATACACGCTGCTTCAGAAGCTTGGGCTACAAAAGATATGATTTTTGCAGCTGAAACATTCTATGAAGAACAAGAAATAAAATACAAAAAAAGACTTTTCACCTGTGGTTATAGCCAAGGTGGACATGCTGGCATGGCAACGCATAGACTTTTTGAAACCAACGATTTGGGGTATGAAGTCATTGCAGCTGCTCATATGTCTGGCCCCTATGACATTTCGAATACTATGCGTCCGTTATTATTGAGTGAAGAAGAATATGAATTGGTGGCGTATTTGCCATTTGTCGCTTTAGCTTATGATGAAGTTTATGGCATATTTGATGGTGACATCAATAATTTCTTCAAACCTTCTTACAGTAAGGAGATTCTTAAGTTTTACAATGAAGAAATCGATCTATGGGAATTGAATACCATTCTTTTGGATAAGTTACAAGTAAACATTGGAAAATTCACCCCAAAACATATGATCCAAGAAGACATGTTAGAAGCAATATTAAACGATGACAATCATCCTGTAAATGTTGCTTTAAAAGACAACGATGTATATGATTGGGCTCCAAAAGCAAGTACCCGCTTGTATTATTGTGACATGGACGAACAGGTTTCCTTCCAAAACTCAATTACGGCAGAAGATAAAATGACACTGAACGGTTCTACCGATGTTAAAGCAATTAGCCTAGACTCACTTGGAGATCATGGCACTTGCGTTCAACCTGCTATTGTAAGTAGTATATTCCACTTCTTGCCATTTAGGGATTTAACCACAAATATCTCTACTATAGATGGATTTGAGGCCAATCAAATATTTGTTTATCCTAATCCTTCAATAAGTGATTTTATAACAATAAATGGATTAAACATTCATGAGCATTATACTATTACACTATTTGATTCCAATGGATCAATTCGAAAGACTTTAACGGATTATAAAATGGGAACAACAATAGATATTCAAGATTTACACTCCGGTTTGTACATTATTCAGGCCAATGATATAAAAGGAAAAGTTTCGACTCAAAGAATTGTGATCAGGTAAAACATTATTTAGGTCTACTCTTGTTTAGTTTTTGTTCGCTGACATTGTCACATGGAGTATAAAACTGAACCGTCTTAGCTTCTTCAGGTAAGTAAGTTTGATTTACAAAATGGTTGGGATAATCATGAGGGTACTTGTATTCAGCACCGTAATTAAGCTCTTTCATTAGAGTCGTTGGTGCATTTCTAACATGCAACGGAATCGTTTGATTGGGGTTTCTTTTTAAATATTCCATGCCTTTGTTAATTGCTAAATAGGCAGAATTAGACTTTGGTGAACTAGCAAGGTATATTGCTGTTTGAGACATAACGATTCTTCCTTCAGGCATTCCAATTTTATGGGTTGCGTCGTAACAATTGTTTGCCAACAATAGAGCATTAGGATTGGCCAAACCAATATCCTCTGAAGCAGAAATAATCATTCGTCTACATATGAACATCGGATCTTCACCACTGACCAACATTTTAGATAGATAATAAAGTGTAGCATCAACATCAGAGCCTCTTATTGATTTAATGAAAGCTGAAATCGTGTCATAATGCATATCACCACCTTTATCAAAAAGATTGATATTATTATGAATAATTTTATCAACGACCTCATTATTAATTACAATCGCTTGTCCTGGTGAAAATTGATTTACAACAATTTCAAGAATATTTAGGAGTTTCCTACCATCACCTCCTGACAATGCAATGATGGAATCGTATGCTTCAATACTGATGTTCTTCTTAACAAGTATTTCGTCTTTGGATATAGCACCATCAATAAGCTGAATCAGTTCTTCCTTATTCAGTGTCTCCAATGTATATACTTGACATCTCGAAAGCAAAGCATTAATGATTTCAAAAGATGGATTCTCGGTAGTTGCGCCAATTAAGGTAATGGTACCATCTTCTACTGCACCTAGCAATGAATCTTGTTGCGACTTGCTAAAACGATGTATCTCATCAATAAATAGAATAGGGTTGGGCGTATCAAAGAATTTTTGTCTTTTAGCCTTATCGATAGCTTCACGAATATCTTTGACTCCACTATTAATCGCTGATAATGTTATGAATGGACGTTCTAAGGTATGGGCAATAAGCTTGGCTAAAGTTGTCTTTCCCACACCTGGAGGTCCCCAAAGAATAAACGAAGGGATTGTTCCAGACAAGATTGCTTTGCGTAAAATAGCGTCTGGACCTACCAAATGATTTTGACCGATATATCCTTCAAGAGATTTAGGACGCATTCTTTCAGCTAGAGGAGTTGCCATCACTTAATACATTTTGTTCCACAAAAAAAGGTGATAATTTTGGAATTATCACCTTTGAATACTCGTAAATCGTAATTATTACAACTTAGCTACATGCTTCATTAACTTACTCTTCAAGTTAGAAGCTTTGTTTTTATGCCAAGTGTTTTTCTTCGCTAATTTATCTATCATAGATATTACTTTTGGCAAATAAGCCTGAGCTTCAGATTTATCTGTCATTTCTCTTAATTTAGCAATAGCTGTTCTTGCAGATTTTTTGTAATATCTATTTCTTAGTCTTTTAACCGCGTCTTGTCTAATTCTCTTTTTTGATGACTGATGATTTGCCATTTTCTCTTATTTTATTTTTCGAGGTGCAAAGATAGAAAGTAAAACTTAAAGAATCAAATAAAATATTAAAAAAAATAAAGAAATTTTCGATGACAATCTTTTTCAAGTCAGACCTCTAAATATCAATAAAAATATAATATGATTATTTCGCATGAAAAATTAACTCACTGTTGGATTAAAAATTTCGCTTCGTAAAGCGACATAATTAGATCTTTAAAGTAAGATAGTCCTAAAAAATACGCTCTATTCAATTAATTATCAACAACATAGAAGGTCTTTCAAACTAATAAAAACATGTCATAGCATCTTCAACATAGAATTCATATTACCCATCTAAATGGATGAATACAAACCATTCATAGTTTAAACACTTCGTTAATAGCAGCCTTAAAGCATAAGGAATTCATAATTTAACCTATCTTTGAAACATCGAATACTTTTAGAACTAGATTAATAATTATGGGTGTAATTGATTTTGCTAGATTAATGATCTATAGAATTCATGAAACCGGGTTAGAGATATTTTTAATAAATAATGACCTTGACAAAGATCTTGATGTTTGGAATCTACCAGAGGGAGTAGGGGATGAATTCAAGAATAAGTGGAAAGATCTTGGTAGAGAGGCTATTGACTTGGATGAAGTCGTTACACCAGATGGAAAGACTCTAAAAACACTCGCTATTGAGGGTGATTGGCATGACATTCCTTCTATACGAGGAATGTTGAAACACGATATGAAACTAGCCAAAAAAATACTTTCAGAAAGATTACCTGGATCCGAAAAAGGGGCATTTATTGCTGCCAAAGAATGCTTTAAGAAAGTCCTACCTCACGAGTATCAGGCTATAAAAGAATTAAAAGACGTTATAACTGATCGAAATACAGTCAAGAATATGTGACAATTATGAATGCAGCTAGAGCAAGTTTTCCTTAGCTGCCTTCATCGGAATGGATACACATTTTTTTTCCATATAACCTAGAATTTCTAATACAATAGACTTGGAGTCCTGATCAAGAGAATCTATCTGATTTTTGTAGACTTCATTGATGGCTTTTTCTTTTACTTCTTTGATTTGTTGAGGAATTTTTGAAAGAGCAATTTCTAATTTCCGCTCATTATATGTATTGTAAAATTCTTTAAGAGCAGTACCTATAATTTCCTTGGCCAAATAGATTTCTTTCTTGCGATGTTCAAGGTTTTTCTTAGCCAATTCCTTCAAGTCTTCAATCGATATATATTTCACATCATCCAAACAAGAAACTTCACTAGACACATTGTTAGGAACACTTAAGTCGACGATTAAGGTGGCAGTTCTCGACTTATTCTTGAGTGCTTTATACTCATTAATGTTCAAAACGGGATTTGTACTTGATGTACAAACAATAATTATATCGGCAGTACCTTTAAAATCACAAAACTGATTTAATGAATGGAAATTTCCTGCCATAAACTGAGCAAGTCTCTTACCATTTTCTTCAGACCTATTAAAGACAGTGTATTTTCCAATGGCTTTTGGAAGAAGCAATTTTCCCAACAATCGATTCGTCTCTCCAGCACCTATAAATATAATTTGATTATCTTTTCTTTTATTCTCATTCAAGATACTACCCATTGCAAGAGCTGCTATTGACAATGGTTTTTCACCAATCCGTGTATTGGTATGTATCTTCTTGGATACTTGTACAACTTTTTTCTGTAGTAATCTTAGGTTATCCCCTGTACATCCTAATGCATTACATTCGTCATATGCATTTCTAAACTGTCTAAATATTTCTCTCTCTCCAACAACCATAGAATCTATAGATCCAGCAACCTCTAGAATATGGTTAATGGCTTCCAATCCTTCGTAAACTGCCAATAATGGGAATATAGTTTCGGTATCAACTCCATCACCCACTATATTCTGCAATAATGAGGTTAAATATTGCTTATCCAATGATTCCTTGGTATACAATAGATAGATTACACGATTACAGGTTGATAGATACAGTATCTCATCAACATTATTGCGACGCTTGATTTCTGTCAATTTATGCTGAAGATGATCTGGATCCAACATTAATTGACCTAGATTCGAAACATCCGTCAAAGAATGATTAGATGTAATTATTTTATAATAATTTATCATTTAGTTGTCCTCCCTTCTAAGGCGGCAAAGGTAAAATAATTCCACAAGAAGGTTCGTCAAAAGATTGTCAAAATCACAAAACGGATTGACCAAATCTGATTAAACCACTGCTAGATATTCCACCTTGATGCCTTTTCAAGACTCGTCCTTTTTCATCAAGAATCAACAATGTAGGGAGTTCGTTTATTTCATAGATAAATTTCAAATCAGGTCCTTCACCTTTTTCAACATCTACGTTATAATTGATAAAAGATCTATTGAACAATTCACCCACTTCTGCTTGAGTATAAACATCACTCTTCATTATTTGACAAGGCATGCACCAATCAGCTCCAAAATCAATATAAATAAGCTTTTCTTTTTTCTTGGCTAAATCCAAGACTTCTGATAGTAGAACTTTATCTTGAAAATTAACCAAACCAATATTTTGACTACCTATTTCTTTTTTAGGAATGCTTTTATTTGAAGAGCAAGCAGATAACATCCCTATCATAACACCTAGAATCAATAATTTATTCATTAAACATATTCTTATCAGACAATTGTATTCGAGACTTCTCGAATTGATCTTATTTCAAGAGTTCAGGTACATCGCTATTTCTCAGAAAAAGTATTCCATCAAATCTATCTTTCGCTATAAATTCCGCCGTACTGCCCCCATTCTCCATTCCCATCAACAACTCATTTGTGAAATCTTCCTCTTTATTATTTCTCAAATCTAGAACGAAGGCTTTCTTATTGTAAGTATTCAAATGATAAGCAATATAATTTGAATCATTGTGTTCAAAATCAACAATACCTTGATACCTCAGATCGCTGCCACTATATACCGAAACCCCCAAAGAATAGTAACTTTTCTTATATTTCTCTTTGATGTAATGCCCCATCCATTTCACTTGATAACCAGGCTTTGTTCTATTCTCTATATGACTATTCTGAGCCCAAATAATGATTTTCTTATCCGGATACTTACTTTTAATCCATTCAAAAGTATTGTACATTGCTTCATCCCTTATATCAGCAGATATTGGCCACCCCATTAATTCTCCAATACTCAAATTCCTATACGTCGATCGGAATATATCGATGGTTTTCAAGATCAATTCTTTCTCTTTTAATGAAATCTTCAACTCGGAAAGATCATAAGATGAGATAACATCCTCACTTACATTTAATGCATCTACGAATGATTTAATTGTTGCATTAAAACCAATTGTATCCTTATTATATTCGTATTGATATAATTGGTTAAATCCTCCAAATTTCTCTACGATGACCTTGGTTAGGTTAGTATCAATGTTTGAAATGGTTTCGTACAATTTAGTTTTAAAATAGTTTTGCTGTGGTTGACAATCAAAACCTAAAATGGTCAAAGGGTATTCAAGTCTTTGATTATACTCCATCAATTGCCTTAACTCTTCTGAGTTATAATAATAATTTGAACTAAATGATGAAGTATATTGATCCGCACTAAGATATTCTTTATGATTGTCTATCAAAGCTGCATCTCCAAATCCTGATTCGAACAGAATAAGATCAAAGTTTAATTCTTCGTAAAGAAATTTAACCAGTTGAACCTTAGCACTAAAGACGTCTCCAAGGCCGTGCGTATTTTCCCCTAAGGCAACTATGTCAACATCATCTAGAACACTCTTAAATTCCGATAACACTTCGAAACTCTTTAAATCCTTTGAAAACAAAATATTGATAGAATCTTGAGATTGCCCATTGACAAGTAAAAAGAAAAATTGAAGAACCAACACAAACATAAATCGCATAAGCACAATTACTATTTAATTGCGATAATACAGAGAATGAATAAAAATTCCATATTATTTTGAAAAAGTCTAGTAATAAAAAGCTAACATATTTAAGAATTATTTAATTTTGCGTCGTTTTAAATAAAAAATCCAAGATGACACAAAAAAGAAGAACTGGAAAATATCCATTCAATAGAGGAAGAAACAAAGGAAGAGTATCAGAATCAACTACAGGAGCTCCTTTAGCTAATGATGCTGATGTGGATGAGGAAATAATAAATATTGTTGAGGTCAAGGAAAATGCACAAGACTTTTTTGAAAAGAACCAGACATTAATTTTATCACTTCTAGTTGGATTGGTTTTGGCGATTGGTGGTTACATGGTTTATAAGTATATGATTATTGCTCCAAAAGAAAAAGCAGCTATTGAAGCGATGAGACAAGCACAGACTCAATTCGCAAGAGATTCATTTGCATTAGCACTTGAGAATCCAGGTGGAGGTTTTGAAGGATTTTTAGATATTATTGACAGTTATAGTGGTACTAATGCTGGAAATACAGCTAAATTATATGCTGGTTTGTCATACTTGAATCTTGGAAAATATGAATCTGCAATAGAATATTTAGACCAGTATTCTGCAAATGACAATGTAACTCCAGCAATGAAACAAGGAGCATTGGGAGATGCTTACGCTGAAATGGGTGATTTAGACAAAGCAATGTCATATTACAAAAAAGCAGTATCTGCTAATGGTGATGAATTTACTGCTCCACATTACATGAAAAAATTGGCTTATTTACAATTTAAAAATGGAAATAAGGAAGAAGCCAAAAATACTTTCCAGAGTATCGTAGACAAATATCCAACTGCACTGGAATCAACTGAAGCAGAAAAATTTATAGCTAGATTGAACTAGAATAAAAGAATATCTATATTTGAAGGCTGAGGTTTATATCCTCAGCCTTTTTTATTTATAAAACTTAACTCTTATGTCGAGCCTAGAAAGTAACCTTTCAGAATACGATGCTAATAGTGTTCCTAACGGAGGAAATATGTCCATTGGCATTGTTGTATCGGAATGGAATAATGACATCACTTTCGCCCTTAGAGATGGATGTATAGAAACTCTGAAAGAAAATGGGGTAGAACACGACCAGATCCATACTATCAATGTTCCTGGAACCTATGAATTGCCCGTTGGAGCAAGACTATTGTTTGGTAAAGAAAAACTGGATGCCATTATTTGCATTGGATGTGTGATTAAGGGTGAGACCATGCACGATGAATACATCAATAATGCAGTTGCTCAAGGTATCATGAATTTAGGATTATCATCGGGCAAACCAGTGATCTTTGGAGTTCTAACACCTAATGACAAACAACAAGCTTTGGATCGAGCTGGAGGAAAATATGGCAATAAGGGAGTAGAAGCCGCAATAACAGCAATGAAAATGATCGAATTGGCTAATAAATGCAAAATGACCAATCAAGGCATTGGCTTTCAATAATAAGAATAATATTCTATGCTTATATTATTGTTGTGTATACTGATCAATGGTCTAATTGGAGTCATTTTCAAATTGTTTGGGAAATTTAATGTTAACATCCTTCAAGCTATTATCATAAACTACTTTATTTGTGTTGTAAGTGGTTCCATTTTTAGTGGACAATACAATCTAGTGGCCTCCGTTTTTGAGACCGATTGGTGGCCCATAGCGCTTTTTCTCGGACTGCTTTTTATAATCGTATTTAATGCCTACGCAAACGCCGTTAATGTAGCCGGAGTAGGAATCTCTACCTTATTTCAAAAAATGTCGTTGATTGCACCTGTTATTGTAGCAGTATTGTTTTTCAATGATTCGTTATCGTTGATAAAAGTGATTGGATTGGCTTTGTCCATTGCTTCATTGTTTCTATTAAGTCTCAGTAAATCTGATGACCAACATGATATAAAAAAAGGACTTTCTTTACTCTTACTTGTATTTGTTGGAAGTTGTATGATTGATGTCATGTTATACTTGGTGGAAGTAAACGAATGGGCACCTGGTGCGGATGTAGGTTTTGTATCATCTTTATTCATGTTTGCAATGTTCTTTGGGTTGGGTTACTTATTTACAAATAAGAATGAACGCAAGAAACCTTGGACGTCTAAATCAATGATTGCTGGAATTCTACTTGGAATACCAAATTTCTTTTCAATCTATTTGTTGTTAAAAGTTATAGCCGAAGGGTGGGAAGCATCCGTTGTGTTCCCATCAAATAATGTTGGAGTTTTAACCATAGCTGCAATCGCAGGAGTACTATTCTTTAATGAGAGGTTAACAACAAGAAAACTTATTGGGTTTTCCTCAGCGATTCTAGCCATTATTTTATTTATATTAAATGCATGGAACACGTTATAGATACTTATTTAACGCTAAAGGAAATAGCATCAGCGGAATTTAAAGATAAGGGGAGTCGATTTATAGCTTATGTTTTTAATGCCAACTCCGAAGAGGAGTTTACCCGCCAATTGCAGCAATTAAAAGAAAAATATTTCAAAGCAAGACATCATTGTTATGCCTATCGACTGGGAATAGAGGGTGATATTTCTAGAGCAAATGACGATGGAGAACCTTCTGGGTCTGCTGGTAGGCCTATCTTAGGACAACTCAAAAGTCATAATCTCACCAATGTAGGAGCTGTCGTTATACGGTATTTTGGTGGTGTTAAACTTGGTGTATCAGGACTTATAAATGCTTATAAAGAATCTGTTAAAGAAGCCATTAACAATGCTGATATCCACGAAATCATAGTTGGAGAAAAATATGAATTGGTATTTGATTATGCTCATATGGGCAATATAATGAATACCATAAAAGGATTGGAGTTAAATATTGTTCATAAAGAATTTGAGAATAGAGGAAGGGTAGTATTGGAAATTAGACGGAGTAGTGTAGAACAAACCCTTGTCAATCTAAAATCCAAACTTCTTGCAGTATCACCAGAATACATTAATGAAACAACAAAGGTAGATTATTGTGAAATCAATAAAATCACTGAATAATGCTAAAAATTGGGATTACTGGTGGAATTGGTTCAGGAAAAAGCACAGTAGCCAAAATATTCGAAGTTTTAGATATTCCTGTTTACTATGCTGATCTTAGAGCTAAACAATTGATGACAGGACATAAAAAGGTTAAATCTTCTATAATAAATCTATTAGGAAAACAAGCCTATTTTCGAAACGGCCGACTCAATCGAAAATGGATTGGTTCTAAAGTTTTTCAAGACAAGGCCTTATTGCAACAACTTAATTCAATAGTTCACCCAGCAGTAGCTGATGATTATAATGCTTGGACTGAACAACATCGCGAGGCAAAATATACTTTAAAAGAGGCTGCTTTGCTTATCGAATCCAAGTCGTATCAGACCTTGGATTTGTTAATTCTCGTAACAGCCAAGGAAGAAATTAGAATCCAACGGGTTATGAAGCGAGATAATACTTCATATGAAGCAGTTAAAAATAGAATACATAATCAAATATCGGAGGAAGAGAAGCTCAAGTATGCTCACCTCACCATTGATAATTCAGGGAAAGAATCACTTATACTCCAAGTATTGAAAATACATTCATTTCTCCAAAAATATCCAGAGCAAAAATAAGAGCATATATTCATAACGTGCCATAGAATACTGCTATCTTTGTTTTCTTATCATCAATAGAATTGTAAATGTTATTTTTAGATTCAATTAAGTCCGTTTTTGTAGAAGCAGTTAATGCAATATACGATGTAGAGCTGAATACAGAATCCATATTGATCAACCCTACAAAAAAAGAATTCGAAGGGGATTATACCATCGTACTATTCCCATTTATTAAACAACTAAAACAAGGTCCGGAGCAGATTGGAAATAGGGTAGGTGAGTTTATGACCAATCATTCCTCTCAAGTTAAATCTACAAATACAATTAAAGGATTTTTAAACATTGAATTGGAAGATTCATTTTGGATAGATTGTTTGACCCAGATTAATACAACGACTAATTATGGTCATTATTCCTCAAATGGTCAAAAGGTAATGGTGGAGTATTCTTCACCAAATACCAACAAACCTCTTCACCTTGGACATATAAGAAATATTCTTTTAGGCCACTCTTGTTCTAATATTCTTGAAGCCAATGGGTATGAGGTAATAAAGGTACAGGTGATCAATGATCGTGGTATTGCTATATGTAAGAGTATGTTAGCCTGGCAGAAATTTGGTAATGAGGAAACACCTGATACAACTCAGATAAAAGGAGATCACTTCGTAGGTAAATACTACGTTTTGTTCGAACAAAAATTTCAAGAAGAATACAAAGCTTGGCAAGAGTCAGAAGAAGGAAAAAATACCTATGAAAAATTAAGAAAAGAAGATCAACCCTCCGAGGCTTTCTACAAAGCCTATAAAA
Source organism: Saprospiraceae bacterium (assembly GCA_965230345.1). GTDB lineage: Bacteria > Bacteroidota > Bacteroidia > Chitinophagales > Saprospiraceae > JADKBO01. Next base: position 1,060,703 of record CBDDKR010000001.1, on the reverse strand, counting down.
ATCAATACTTTAACCAATACTCTATTCTTGGTGAAGATGCCAAAGATATGTTGCTTAAGTGGGAAGCTAATGATGATGAAGTAAGAGCATTATGGAACAAAATGAATTCATGGGTTTATCAAGGGTTTGATTTGACTTACGAATCTCTTGGTGTAGATTTTGATCAATTGTATTATGAATCTGATACTTACCTTTTGGGTAAAGATGCTGTACGAAAGGGATTAGATAGAGGCATTTTCTATCAGAAAGAAGATTCGAGTGTTTGGGTAGATCTTACCGATGTAGGAATGGATCACAAAATTGTGCTTCGTAGTGATGGAACGTCCGTCTACATGACTCAGGACATTGGGACTGCAATGGCACGATATAAGGACTATGGTGTAGACAAAATGGTTTATACTGTAGCAGATGAACAAGATTACCATTTCAAGGTGTTATTTGAAATTCTAAAACGATTTGAAGAACCTTATGCGGATGGACTTCATCATTTATCCTACGGAATGGTGGACCTAACTACAGGAAAAATGAAATCTAGAGAGGGAACAGTGGTCGACGCGGATGACTTAATGGCAGATGTGATATCTGAAGCTGGAGAATCTACCAAAGAAAGAGGGGAGTTAGATCAATTATCAGATACCTCTAAAAATGAAGTAATCAGAAGGATTGGGATGGCTGCTTTGAAATATTTTATAATTAAAGTCAACCCTAAAAAAAGAATGACTTTTGATCCTAAAGAATCTCTGGATATGCAAGGACAAACAGGTCCATATATTCAGAATGCTTTTGTACGCATCAATTCTGTGCTTCGTAAGAATTCGGATGAATCAAGTGCAAAGCCTGATTATAGCAAATATCAAGATGTAGCAAATGAGGAAAAAGCTCTTTTAAAGTTATTAATGGATTATCCTGATAAAATAAAGGAATCTGGAGAACAGTATGATCCTTCTACCATTGCTAACTTTTGTTATGTCTTAGCCAAAGAATATCATCGATTTTACCATAACCAACGCATTCTAAAAGCTGAATCTGAAGAAGCTAAAGAATTCAGACTTAGTCTTAGCACAGCCGTAAGTCAAACATTAGAAAAGGCTATGTTGCTCTTAGGCATCGAAATGCCAGAACGAATGTAAAAACAATTAAATTACACTTTAAGAAAAATTGCAATGTCAGATAATGCTGAAAAAAGCTATAATTTTTTAGAAGAAATAATAGCAGAAGATATAAAGAATGGGAAGCATAATGGTCAGGTAGTTACACGATTTCCACCTGAGCCAAATGGATATTTACATATTGGGCATACTAAGGCCATTGCCATCAATTTTAAAATAGCAGAAAGGTTTGGTGGCGTTACAAATCTTAGATTTGATGATACAAATCCAGTTACTGAAGAGACAGAATACGTAGAAGCCATTAAAAAGGATATAGAATGGTTAGGTTATGAATGGAAAGATGTCTTTTTTGCATCAGACTACTTTCATACATTGTTCGAATATGCTAAGAAACTGATCAATAAAGGACTAGCGTATGTTGATGATAGCACAGCTGAAGAAATAGCAGAAATGAAGAAAACACCTTCCGAACCTGGTATTGAAAGTCCATATAGAAATAGATCAATTGAAGAGAATTTGGATCTATTCGAAAGAATGAAAAATGGGGAATTTAAAGATGGGGAAAAAGTTCTAAGAGCTAAGGTTGATATGACCAGCCCCAACATGCATATGAGAGATCCAGTAATTTACAGAATAAAGCATGTAGACCACCATAGAACTGGAGGAGAATGGTGCATCTATCCAATGTATGATTTTGCTCACGGTCAATCAGATTCTATTGAAGGTGTTACTCATTCGATGTGTTCACTAGAATTCATCCATCACAGACCCTTGTATAATTGGTTTATAGAAAATCTTGAGATATTTCCTTCGCGTCAAATTGAGTTTTCTAGAATGAATGTTACATATATGATAACCAGTAAAAGGAAGCTCTTAAAACTTGTAGAAGATGGATATGTAACTGGATGGGATGACCCAAGGATGTCTACAGTCTCTGGAATGCGAAGAAGGGGATATCCCGCAAAAGCATTTCATGCATTCTACGATAAGGTAGGAACTACAAAGAGAGATAACCTAATTGAAATCGAATTATTGGAGTCTTGCGTTAGAGAAGAACTCAACAAAATAGCTGATCGTGTAATGGTAGTGACTGACCCAATAAAATTGACCATTACAAATTATCCTGAAGGACAACAAGAAGAATTGCAACTTGTGAACAATCCAGAGGAGGAGAATCCTTCTACCAGAGAGGTTCCATTTGGTAAAAACCTTTGGATCGAACGAAATGATTTCATGTCGGATGCCCCAAAAAAGTACTTTAGATTGTCTGAAGGGAGAAACGTCCGACTTAAAGGAGCATATATCGTTCATTGTGAAAAAGCTATTAAAGATGAAGAAGGCAATGTGACAGAAGTTTTGTGTAGCTATTACCCTGATAGTAAGAGTGGAGAAGACGTAAGTGGTATCAAGGCAAAAGGAACCTTGCACTGGGTTTCTCAAAATCATGGCATTCCTTGCACTATTAGGAACTATGACAAATTATACACTGATCCTACGCCTGCAGATCATGATGGAAAAGAAATCTATGATTTTATAAATCCAGATTCGTTAGTCGAAAATCATAACGCTGTAATGGAACCTGCACTTTTAAATGCTGAGGTAGGTTCATATTTTCAATTTATGAGATTGGGATATTACACCTTAGATCAAGAATCTACAGATATGAATCCTATATTCAACAAAACTGTATCTTTAAAAGAAGGTTATAAACCAAAAAAATAATGCAACAAAAAAAGAGCTTAAGTATAACACTTAAGCTCTTGAATCTCATCCAATATTTGTGAAAATTGAATGATTTTCTATTCATTCAAATACAATTCAAAGGTATATTATTTTTAGAATTAGTGTAATGTTATTTTTCTCCCTCAGTTATTGAAGACGTTTAAAATGTTACTAACGTAATTTATTTTCACTTTTAGTAATATTTATTCGATTTTCAGGTTTTTTATTAAACACCGAGTTTAATTTTTACAACAATACTATTTCTTGTGTTTATCCCGACTAAAGCAAATTGTAAACAAGAGCTTACTGAAAGAAGACATTTCACAACTATGAAATGTTGTTTAAACTCAAAGCGTACATTATAAATAACAATTAAAAAAGAGAGTTTCAAGATAAGAAACTCTCTAAATTCAAGTACCAGCAAAGCACTTGAAACGCGACTATTTTATTCAGAATGCTATTTGAATAAAAACTGAAATCAATTTAAAATTTACAAAATATTGATTTCATTCGTTACACACAAAACCAACTAATTGCATACAATAGATAATACGAGGTTAACATTAGAAATGTTAGTATTTCAGAATAACGCTTATAATTCGGCAATTATATATCTAGAAAACCAATTTGATTAATATAATTAAGTACCAAATCCATAAGACACTTTCCACGTTCATTCTGCCTTAGTATTAAGAGTTTTTACCTAATTACCCAAACACGTATTACTACTCTTTAATAACAACCTTTAAGTATGGAGTTTTGTATTATCAGTTAACTAAAAAGTATAAAAATGATAAATTCACTAGAAATTTCGATTCCAAATATAGGACAAGCAGTTTCATTAAGTCATTGGCAATCTGTACCAGAAGGATATTCTGGCTTATACTTTATCACCTATTTAAAAAATGACAAGTATGTCCCAATTTATGTAGGATCGACTAATTCGTTATATGATAGAGCTCATGAACATTATCAAGGGTACCTTGCTCAGGAACGACACAAGTATCAACTGTGGGCCATTGTTGAACAATATTCGGGAACAGAGTATCAACTATTCTTTAATTATTTCTATACCTATTCTTACTACCAATCTGAAGCATTGTTACTTGGTTCAGTGAACTTTCCGACGAATAGTGACCATAATGGTGGATTTATGTCTGCGCAGACCCTACAAAATGAGGTTACCACCATTGATCCATCAAATAATTCTGAACTTGAGGTTTCTGAAGTAATCGCATATGCCGAAGCCTTCAGTATTCAAAACTACTTGGATTAAGAAATTAAATTATACTTAAGGCTCAAATGCAATAACCACAATTAAGCTTTGAATCAAATCTTAATTATTTTGGTTGTGAAAATCCCTTTATTTCCATTTAATCTAATGATGTACTGCCCTGTAGGCAAATGAGCTAAGGACAATGTGCTTGAGTTTAATATTCCATCATCTACTAACATACCCAGATTATCGTAGACCATATATTCGAACAGATTCTCATCCAAATTTGTAAAGTGTATAGCATTTGATGTTGGGTTAGGGTAGACCTTTACGTTTAGACTATTTACCACTTCATCTGTATCAAGTGGCTCAAAACTCATTCCTAAATCATCTGTATTAAAGCAAAACATTTTAGTTGAGGTCTTGATTGCTTGTCCATCACGACTGACCAAGCCACTAAACAACATATAGCCATCTTCATATACTTCATTGGTGTAAGGTCCAAAGCTTTCACCCTCATTTTTTGCTGTGATGGAAGATACAAACTCCACTGAATCTCGACCATCGACGATTCGTATAATATCGAAACCAACTCTACCAGAACTAGAAGGAAAAGCAAGTAGATAGGCAAACTGATCATTGGCATATACCATATTTGTATATTGATATAAGTGATCATTATAATAGGGTAGACCAATAAATGTTTTTATTGAGCCATCTTCATTAAGCCATAAAATGTATGCTGCACCATCCTCTATATCAAAATTTGGATAATAATGCCCCAAATAAATCGTGTTTCCTAATGTCTTGAAACTTAAGGTAACAAAAGACTCTTTCGATCCTGGAACGATATCAGAATAATCAATACTTCGAATATTCTTAATATGATATGGATCGGATATATCAGTCCACATCATTTTTAGTCCATTATTATTCCAAGAATCCAATCTATCCTTATAAGCTATACTAACCAAAGTATTTTCGTTTAAGCGATTTAAAAAACTTGGTTGATTTATAGAAAATGGACCCAGTGTGTCATAAAACAAATGTCTTGATTCATCTATTTTATTCATTTCATGATCCATTAAATAATAATCAACACCATAGTCATATCCATTCCCTGTAGCCGAATTTTCACCAATCATAAAGGCTGTTAAGTAAAGTGAGTCATCCTCTAGCGCAAATTGCTTAAAATGTCTACAAGGAAAATTGTCTTTATATATACTATCCTTAGCAACGAAAGTATGTAATAATTCACCAGATCCTTTGTTTATACCTTTTCGAATAGACTGAGAGTTTAATCCTCCATATTTCCAAGACAGTGTCACAGTACTATCAGGTTTATATCGTTGTACTCCAACTAACTCTATATCATGATCCTTTCTAATTGTTATATATCTATAAGAATCTTGATTACCGCCATTATATATCGTATTGTGGTGTTTCCAAATTAGATCACCAGTTTCAAAATCAATTTTATCTAAGACAAATCCATATTCATCTGTAAACTTAGTATTAGTCAACCCATTAGATAATATGTAAACTTCATTATCAATTCTTCTAAAGTCTCTAATAGTAAGAGAAGTATACTCCGTTAAAATATTCTGCCCTGATGATTCTTTAAAAGTTGAATCTACAATAACATGTTCCCAAATAGGGTCCACTTCGTAAAATTCCAATGGAATTGTTTCATTCTGACAAAAACAATCCATTGATAAAATTAGAATCGAAAAAAGTAAATAGTATTTCATGGATTAATAATTAAGGATAATAAAAATACTTTTATCTATATAAATAGGTTCGGAAGCATAAATCTGAACATAAAAAAAGGGTTAGACCCCAACTAGTCCCTATATCCAATAACCACAATTAAGCTTTGAATCAAATCTTAATTATTTTTTTTGTGAAAATCCCTTTATTCCCTTTTAATCTAATGATGTACTGTCCTGTAGGCAAATGAGCTAAAGACAATGTGCTTGAGTTTAATATTCCATCATCTACTAACATACCGAGGTTATCGTATACCATATATCCGAACAAATCATCATCCAAATTTGTAAAGTGTATAGCATTTGTGGTTGGGTTGGGGTAAATTGCTATTTCATTCGTTTGAATACTTGGATCAATATTAGATATTAATCCAATTTTAACCTTATCAAGTTTTATATGAGTTGATCCTTGTAGATGATTGCCATTAATACCATTAAATAGAGTATCCTTAAATTGCCAACCGTGAACAACTAAATCATCCATCTCGGTAAAAATTAAATTTGGTATTATCCTTTGATTAAATGGAATAAACCCCGTAGATACAAGAAGTTCTGAATTTGCATCAATACGACGAATTTCTAATTTATTAAGTGATGGATCATCAAAGCTTTTTGTTCCTATTGCAAGTAGTCCACCTTCATAAATCTTGTATCTATTTATTAGACTATAATCTGTTGTTGATATATCCAAATCTATTTTTTTTATTAATTCACCTTTAGTATTTATAAAATAAGCATAGTAATAATAGTCTTGTTTATAAACACTAAATAATACAAGGCTATCATTGGCATCAACGATTGATATTTTAAAAGGATCAGGTTCTTCTATAAGCTCCTCTAATTGATCACCTAGACTATAGACTACATTCCAATTCTCGTCCCAGAACTTTAAACTATACTCCCTTTTATAATTATTGGTACTTACTATTTTTGCATCAAAAGATAAAACATAAGAATCTGTCTTGTACATTCCTCCAAACAAAATGTCATCAATTTCTACGGGTAACCCCAAATCTATAGTTTGTTTATTATTAGTATGATTAAGATTACTATCTAACTTAACCAAAACATACTGCTGTGTATCCTTTCTTAATTCTCTTACAAGGTGATTCCTATTCCCATTGATGTCATAGAATAAAAAATCATTATCTCCTGTAGAATTAAACGAATAGTTTCTATTAGACTCGGAAGGGTATATATGATCTATAATTGTGCCATTTTGAGAATCAATTGTATGAATGGAAAAAGTAACATCCGTCCCAAACATAAAACTTGGGAAAGTAATTGGCTTGTCTTCGGTTAGTCTCATGTTTGTCACTTCCAAATTTCCTTGATCATTAATATACATCGCCATAGGGAGTTCTCTCAACTCAATATTTCTTGAGTCATAAATGTAACGCCATTTGACTTCTCCATTTGTTAAATCAATTTTTTCAATTAATCCACCTTCGACATCGCCTCCAGTAGGTCTAGATACAGTAGCACTATATAAACAACCATTATGAATTAATGATTGGGGTTTAGAAAAAATATAAAAATGATTTCTTCCATCAAACATAACACCATCCGCTACTGATGTATCTATAGTAGTTACTGCCCAATCCGTTATATGCTCTTCTAAACTGATTGGAGAAAATGGGACTACTTGACCATAAATTGTAGAAAATGTAAATAGGATATATGCAATTATTTGTTTCATCAGATAGTTTTAACAGAGTACAGGGTATATAATTTTACTAAGATTACTTCTGCCTATTACAGGAATAATCCAATATAAGGTCTACCAACATAAATTAGTGATAAGCTTTGTTTACATAACGAGTTAGATGACATTTACCATACCTACAATAGATGGAATAAATTTACACAATTTTGGTAATGTTCATACTGAAAGAATAAATATTTTTTAGTGATATCAGAGATAAATCAATTTCAACTTCTAAATCTATACCCTAGTACATCAATAACATAGACATTCATAAAATGTATATAAGACATCAATACTAAATAGAGTAGGGGCCTTCATAGCAAAACATTCAACTAAAATTTAACAATTAACTCAGATAAAGACCTTATACTATCGTTAATCGAAAGCAAATAACTTCCGGAAGGAAGATCGGAAATAGATATAAAATCTGAATGAAGGATTCCTTCATCAATTGCAATTCCTAAGCTATTGTAAATCCTATAATGAGCACTATTTAAATCAAAGCCCGAAATACTAAGCCCTCCAGAAGTCGGGTTAGGGTATACTCCAATTTGATTTAATTCTTCCTCACTCGAAATAGATGTATCCAACTTATTAAATTCATAAATTTGGATATGAGCAGATGGACCATCCTGAATTATCCTACTTGCTTGGACAAAAGCTAATCGTTTTCCATTATCCGAAAGTTCAGCAAATTGCCTAGGGTAATCAGAATACACTTTTAAATAATCATGATTTAGTAATTTCCAATTATTATTGTCGTTAACAAACGAATAAATGGTGTTCTTAGCATTGCACAGTCCAAATAGGACTAAGTGATTTGCCTCATCTGACATTCGCATACTACATGCATCATTATACGAATCATCATTTTCTAGAATTTCATCTTGACTAACTAAATTATACTCACCAAATTCATCTCTGGTGTAAGTTGACAATAAATTCTCACATTGGAGGATCAACAACGTGTTACCATCATCTGAAATTGTCATTTTCCCTGTACTCGTTGATTCTATACAATCTTCGTTAGCAAATTCCATCACATCATATTCGTCCTTATTGTTTTTAATATAAAGATAAACTTGATCTCTGGAGGTAAATGTAACTTCGGGCAAGGAGAATACGGGTATAACACTTCCATCATCAGAAAAATCTATTTCGGTTCCTATAAAACGTGCATCCCAATAAGGTCCGACTATGGTCTCATTAATTTGTTCATAACTATTGCCAGTCCTTTCAAATACACGAAGTCTTCCTTTCTTCGCATTTGTTAAAGGCTTCTTATACCAAATAGATGAAACCAATGCTCTGGAACCATCATTAGATACTTTTATATCCCTTCCTGTTCGGTCACCCTTTATTCCATAACCAAATTCTTGACCAATCTGACTCCAGTGTCCATTAATAAATTCGAAGACTTGAAAGAAAGGTTTATAATCAGGATCGTCGGTATAGTTTTCACCAAAACCATATTCCGAACCAACAACAAGGATTTTACCACCCATAGACAATCCTACGGCACTTCCAAAGGTTTCGCCAAGATTGCTTCCAATAAGTTCTTGACCTGCTTGTTTCCAAATTCCATTTACTTCTTTATAGCACAATACACCTCCAAAGGACCGCTCTTTCCCTACACCATAATACCCAACTGCGATAGTCTTTCCATCACCACTTAGAGCAAGGCTATGTATGTGTTTAAATTCCAATTGATTATTTGAAATAACGCTGATTTCACCAACAATTTCTTGGGCATTTATCGAAAAAACACTACTAATTACAATGTATAGACAGATAAACTGTTTTCTTATGCACATAAAGCTATAATTGTTTTGCATTCGTCAACCTCTTATTATAATTTATTATTGAGAATGTTTAATGCATAAAGTCGTCAATTTATATCTCAAATGTGCCCATTAATAGTGAATCAATATTTTCACTTTACAACATCTGAATTATTAATCAAGATAAAATTATTTCCAGCATGGCACTCTATGGAAAGCCAACAAAAATTACTGATAACGGTTCAGCTATATGGCTTAGCCCCGCATAGAGGCTATGAACATTTTAGCCGTTGTAAGGTGCTGGATTTATTTTTCCCATATTTTTCTAATCAGTTTCAATGGTTTTAAGTCTGAAAAACTGATTTTCTTTTTTGGCTCAATTTTGAGGTTTTCTGGTTTTTGATTTTCAAATTGATCATCCCTTTCTTTTTTTTCGTTCTCTCTTTCAGCCATTCTAATTTCCCACATTTCATTTTCATCAGGAGGTTGAACTAAATCCGCTCCACCTTTATGTGCATATTGTACATAATTCTCAGGAGGCTGCGGAAGTTTTTCTTCACACTTTTTTGAACAAAGGTTTGCAAGAAGTGGAATTGTATCCGTTCCCGTTCTAAGTGTTATCCACAATTGATTTGTTTCTTCATAAGTCATTTCTTTTTTGCAGATACTACAATTTAAAGTTTCTCCAAAATACCTTACAGGATTGTGGTCGAGTCTTGGAAAGCCCATTCTATTTTTATAATTCCCCAATAAAGCTCTTGTACTTATTCGACTGTCTTTTAGCTTTTCACAATCCATGATTTCGTAAGGAAACCAATTGAGTTTATAAGATGTGTATGGGTCAAAATATTCAAGAGATTCCATTTGCCCAATCTCGGGTGGTATTCTTTTTAATTGACTTCCATATAATCCAACTTTTGTAACTTTTTTTAGCTTCGAAATTGATTCGGGAAGTGTATGGATTTCAGCGAATAATTCATTTCCAAGGGCTTCTCTTGGTACAAATTCATCTGAACCATTTTCCGCAATTTCGTCGATATATTCACATAACTTTTTCCATGCTATGGAATTTCTGTCTTGGACATTGTTCTCTATTCTTGAAATTCGCTTTTTCATTTTTTTTATTTTCTTGCACCTAACTACACAATATACACAAATATGCATTCCAAAACACGTACAATTACCATAATAACCATATACAAACACAACGTTTAACCATTCGTAATGTATTAAGTACTAGATGAAGCATAGACATTAATTACAAACAAAATTCCGGATGGAGAGGAAAATATATTCTGATATAAAATTTGAACCTGTAGCTGGTTCTTCAAATGTTGAATCAACTAGAACATATTCTTAAATAGAATCTAATTCATGAAATCCTAATGGAATCTTTTCAATTAAAGTGAAAACAATCCATATGTTGCCCATCTAAATTTCCATGAAAAGATTATTATCAAAACATTACGACCAATTTATGTTACATGGAGATTATGGAATCAATATAATTTGCCTATAATTAATATTATGACGTTGTCACACTATTACAGAACAATGAAACACTTTGCGTTATATCTATTTATTTAATAATTTTACACATATGGAAGAATTTCATGTGTAAAACGAATTTTATTAAGCTTTAAACTAACTTGGAAAGCGTTTTCTTCAACAATTCATTCTCCTCCTTAAGCGCTTTCAATTCTTCCATTTGCTCATTTGAAATCCCATTCTTCAATTCGATTTCTATATCATGATTAATCAATACTTCAAGTAGGGGAGAGATCAAATCTTTACGCAGGTATATACACGTTTCTAGTAGATCATAAACCGTGCCGTAGTGCTTCTTATTTAATCGGGTATTCATACCATTTTTTGAAATACTTAGCTTTTCTGCTAAAGCTGTGTACGTGAAATCTGGATTTGATTCTACAGCTCTACGAACATATTTTGATACATCGGGTAAGTTTTTAATTGTACTTTCAGCCATGTCATAACATTTATTGATTAACACTATTGCAAATTTAGTTAGACTTCTTTGCTCCTTAGTTAATTTAAAGTACTGTATTTATTGTACGTTATTCTTATTTTGTGTTACTTTGAATTCGATTAAATTTATCTATAATGAAAAAAAGTAAAAAAAATGAAGCTCTTTCATTCTACCAACGGCAGATTCAAAACATTGCTTATGATGAGCAAAAAGAGTTCTCTACATTTTCAGCTCATCCTGATGAACCGCTAGGAAAATCAACTAAGCATCCATTATTCTGGGAAGACGATCACGGCAATCTTTGTATTGGTGTAGATGATTTATACTCCAATCAATTGATTACATACGATGCAAAAGAGAAAACAAACTCTAGAATACAAATAAAACCCTTCCACCTAAAAAGACTTAAAACACCAAAAGGAGATGCCAAATATCTACCGTGTATTAAGGGCATGGGAACCTTTTTGTATTTTCCCAAAATGATGATCAATGCATTTCATAAGAAAAAGGAAATTGATACATTAGTTATAACCGAAGGATACAAGAAAGCTTATTTTGCTGCTAAACATGGCATTCCAATTATTGGTGCACCTGGTATTCATATGCTTGGTGAATTCAATCCTAATTCGACAACTGGTAGAAAAGAACTTCGTAAGCAGCTAACCGACATCATAGAAACTTGTAAAGTACAAAAGCTCGTATTCTTAACGGATGCTGACACATTAGAAGTTAAATGGAAACAAGGTAAAGACCTATATAATCGTCCATTTTCATTTTACTCGGCTATTAGAGCATTTAAGGACTTGACCATCTCACTCAAAATTGATGCATACTTCTATCATATCAAAGAGTCATTTTTGAATGAAGCCAAAGGACTGGATGACCTACTCCTTTCGAGAAAAAGGCATAAAGGTGAGATCAAGAAAGAATTGCTTCACATAACCAAAGAACCCAACTATTTTAAGTGGATCAATATTTCAACAACTTCGTATAACAACTTAAAGGAATACTTCCACATTCTCAATTACAAATCTGCTGACGAGTTCTACGAGCAATATCAATCTGTTATCGGATCAAGAAAATTCATTTATTCCGGTAAGGAGTTTCAGTATAACGAAGAGGAAAACAAAGTAGAACAACTAAGATCGGAGTTCGCATCGCAATTTATACAAATTGGAGATCATTTTTACAAACAAGGATTTAGACCTACACGAAATGGCACTAATCATGAAAGATGTCTACTACCCGTTAAAGAAAAAGCCATTCTTAAACAATTAAACTACGACAAAAAGCAATTCGCCTTATTCTTAAGACAGGTTGAATACTATGACGGTGCAATCTGCGATCCACAACATTTGGATTTCAAATACAACATTACAACCTATTTTAACAATGGGCAAAATCTAAAGTGGTACAATAAATATTATCCGTTATCTTGGAATATAGACACTCCTGGTGAAATTCCCACTTCCTTATTTATGGTAAAGCATATATTCGGCGAAGAAGATGTTGACTACAAGGGTAAAATCATAAAATCATACGAACTTGGATTAGACTATATTCAATTATTGTTCTTAAAACCAAAACAAAAGCTACCTATTCTCTCATTGGTGTCAAGACAAACCAAGACAGGGAAAACAACATTCTGGGATTGGATGCGATCTATATTCCAACAAAATTGCAAATCGATTCATGGTGATGAATTGTTAGGACAGTTTACAAGTTATTTTGCTGGATCATTACTCGTAATAATAGAAGAAGCAATGATTCAGAAAATGACCATTTCTGAAAAAATAAAAGAACTCGTAACCTCTAAAGAAATGAAGTATGAAGCCAAAGGACAAAATGCTGAACAAATAGATAACTTCATAAAAGTCGGGATTTCGTCAAATAGAGAAAGTGATTTTGCATTAATTGATAAGGAAGATTCTAGGTATTGGGTACGAATTGTAAATAAGATAAAAAAAGAAGATGTTCATTTTCTAGATAAGCTAGTAGCTGAGATACCTTTCTTTCTTAACTTTTTAACAAAAAGAACTATGGTAACTGAACAAGATTCAAGATTGTGGTTTAAGCCTGAAACCATTAGAACAGAAGCCCTTAATCGAGTAATCGACCAATCAAAACCTACTATAATTCAAGACATAATAGAAGCTTTGCGAGATTATTTTTCTATTTCCAAAGAAGTAATTTGGCAAATTTCAAGTAGCGATCTTTTCAAGATGATAGAGAATGGTCGACATACTAGAGCTGCGATGAAAAAAGGTCTGGAAATACATATGAACAAAACAACTCCGAAAAGCTCAAGATCATACAAATACAAGTACCTAACTTCAAAAGGGGAATTAGGCGTTGAAATTAAGAAAACCAGACCTTATACATTTAGCATATTAGATGCCTATTCTTTAGAGGATGTATTCTCCATTCTTGAAATAGCACAAATAATTGAATTAGAGGCTATCAATAATGAACAAGAGATAAAGCTGTTCAATGATAAATCAATTGAATACATTAAGACCATAGAGAAAGTGGACACCAACAAATTAAAAGAGTGTACCTCATTCAAAGAAGTATTTATTAAACTCGGATGGTATAACCCAGCTGAAAATCCAGATAGTGAGCAATCGGGTCTACCATTTGGCTAGAATCATACAATCACTTGATAATCAATCATAATATGTAATATTTTTTTAAAACTAACGTTCTTTATTTATTGTATTCTATACCACTATGTAGTATATTTGTATCAGTTATTATTTTTTTTTATAGATAGATTAAAGAGGCGGATTTGTAAAGACAACATCTAGCCTCTTTTTTTTTATTCAAAAGCTTATGACATGAAAAGAAAAATTGAAAACATTTATTTTATCAGATTCGATAGTAGAGATCGAATATCTGGAGATTTTCCCTTCAAACAATTTGGTGTTAAACTCAAAGGGTATGAAATATTACTTGATCCAAACAAGCATGAATACAAAAGGCATGAAGCAAGCAAGAAACTGTATAACACGATAGCAGCATTTTTTGGTAATCATGAAAAGTATTTCATGACTTTAAAAGAAAATGGTTTGTACCAAATAAACGGTTCTGAATGGATAGATAACTTCATACCAAAATCTGTAAAACCCGTATTTCTATTTAACAAGTGGTACGAACCGACCAAAGCCCGTACATGGATAAAGAATACTTTGTCAAGGGCATTAAATAACTATTCAGACAAAAACATTAAGCAAGGAGCCAAAAAGAGATACAACAGTATGTATACAAGTCTGGTAGAACAACACAGGTTAGACATTATTCACGATCTAAGCATCTTACCATGAGCAACGACACAGATTTAGTAAAAGAGTATACACATCGACCTTTAATCCTTACTGGATATGATGAATGTCTAGAAGAACTTGAGAGAGAATTAAAATACAGAAAGTCAGCATACCCACATCAAATTAAAGACGGATTGATCACAAAAGACCAAGCTAACAAAAGGTATTTAGCTCTTCTCTATGCGTACAAAATTCTTGATTTAGCCCATAAGGACACACCAAAAACTAATAATGATGAAGGAATCATACTTAAAAGCGAAACCCCTTTTCAATCTCCTTGATGCGGATAGCATCCGTTATGTAAGACACCCAAGATGTAGGGTAAAATCACTTTATGCATTAGTCTTTATCAAGAAGTCTAACGGTCCAAAAGATCTAATTGATTCTATTCCGATCAACTTTAACTAATCAATATGAAACAGCTTAATTATACAGGTAATTTTTCAATCCACTTAATTCATCTCCTATGAAGACCATAGTTCTCAAGAGTTTGATAACGGATTCTAGTTCTCCCAATCAAGGAATAATTCTATTCGAATCTTTACAAAACGCTTATTTAAATAAGGAGGTTGTATTCCTTCATATTGACTCTGATATATCAATGTCATTGTCATTCCTTAATTCATCAATTGGTAGGTTTTTAGACGAGTATGGATTAGATAATTTTAAGACTACGGTAAAATTCAAAGGATCAAAAAATCAGTTCACTCGGTTATTAGAATATATAACAAAGTATAGCCGCTTGTATAAAAGGTAGGTCTATGCTATTTTCGTATACTAATAAACACTTAACATGGTGTTCACATATATATCAAGTAAGAAACAAAAAAAGCTAGATGAATCGTATCATCTAGCTTTTTTTTACTTTTATAGTTAGAAATGATTCTATCCTATTAAGCTGTCACTTCCTTTTCTCTTAATTGTGCCTTCTTTCATCATAATAACATTTTCTTTTTTGATCATTAATTGCAATTAAACATTATGCAATTAACTTATACTGCAAAGGTATAACATAATCTGTTACCCAATGAATTCACACATAGCTAGTTAATTCTATTTCTGGCATTTCATCATATGTTCTTCCATTTAGCATTCTACCAGCTTTTTTCTTGTTTGTTCCTCCCCATTGTTTGAAGAAAAACGACACTTCAGATTTTTCACATTGTTTTTGAATATCCAATACCCATTCTCTCTTCATAGGCCTTGGTTTTCTTCCACTTTCTCCTCCTACAATAACCCAATCAATGGAATCAAGATTAAGTTTCTTTAATGGACCTATTAGAGGTTCAAGGGATAAAAACTTGACTCTTGCATTAGTCTTTTGTAATTTTTCTATTCGATGCTTTACTGTTTCATCTTCGACAGACACACCCATCCATATATTATGCGACCACTTTAATTCTTGATCCAAATATAGAAGCCTATCCGCTCTTTTAGTTAACACTTGAAATACGTGTTGAGGATTATCACGCATTACCCTAAATACATCTTGGATAAAATCTAAAGGAACCTCTTCGTGAAATAAGTCACTCATAGAATTAACAAACACAATCTTCGGTTTCTTCCACTTGTAAGGAGTGTTGAGCTCATGTGGATGAGTCCTAACCTTAAAATTATCTTTATATTTTTCTATTCCCATGGCTTGTAGTCTCTTAGACATTACTTCTGCATAGCAGAACTTACATCCTTGAGATATTTTTGTACATCCTGTAGTTGGATTCCATGTCATTTCTGTCCATTCTATACTTGACTGTGCCATTACTGAATTTTTAGTTGTGTTACTTTCGCATGCGGTTTACAAACTTTGTTTGATAAATCAAAAGTATCAGATTTTAACTTCTTATTCTTGATTAATTTTCTCAAAACATCTCTACCATGTGATGGTTTCACTCCTGATTCAATTAAAAATAGATAAACTTCCTTATCTGTGGTAATATTTTTTTGCAGAATTCTTTCCGATAATTTTTTTTCAAAAACTTCAATTTTTTTTGGCTTGTTTACTTCTCCTGTAAACAAATTCATCTGACCAGGAACAATGTTGTCATTATCTATATCAAAATTTGCCGTACCTCTTTCTTTATCAATCTTCCATGCTGCATTAAGAAATTTTTCTGCCCCAAGCACATCATGACTACCAAATATTAAACCGTATACCCCTGATTTTTTCTTAATTGAAAAGGGTGCTAAATAATATTTCTTATTTCGCGGAATCAATGATTTATAAAACTCCAAAACTAGTAGATGAATTCTATGATATTGTACATTTTTTATTCGTTCTTTATCAATTTTTATATGTTTTGCAATAGCGGGATGCTCTGAAAATCTTTTTATAGTTGAAGACGAAATAAAAAACAAAAAGTCAGTTCTTTTAATTGCAAGAATCATTTTAAACCTTTCAGGATTAATCTGTTTGATTCCTGTTTGATCTAAAAAAAGTAGGTTAGTCTTATCATTACCAATTAATGAATCATATTTATGAGGAAACGCATCTGCAAAATCTTTGGACTCAATTTCTATATTGTAAGGCTTTCCCTTGGCATACTTTAGAACATTGATCTTCAACTCTTCACATTTTCCCCTATCATACTCGTTGAAGTAAAGATTTACGGTAAGTCCTTTATCTTTAATAAATGGAATATATGGCTCAAGTTCTTTAAGAATAATTAAAGGAGTACCTTCAGTCCCTGTAATATCTTTTCCAGGGCCCGCAAAAAAATCATAAATATTTATAGTCTTCCAATAAATATTCCGAGCTGCTATAAATACTGGTAACCATTCACGAATATAGAATTTAAATAAATCCAATTTCGCGATTGTTCCATCATCAAATCTCTTCTTATGGATATCCCTAGTCATAATTAAATCATTGTTAATAAATCTAAAAGCAACTTGATCTTGTAGAAATATTCTCCTCATATTCGGATTAAGACGAGTCACCTGATAGCGTTATTTCATTCGTATATACCCTCGAATATACCGATTATCTTACCAAATAAATAGCACGTATTTAATTATTTACGACATAATCACAAAAAACATACTTTTTGTCACTATAATTCGTATAATTTTTGATCGTATCCCACTAATAGCGTATCTTTGAACTGCGAAGTAAAACATTAATATGTCAAATTTAATTTTAGAGAGTCTGTACCGTGAGGTAGGGGGAAGCCCGCCAATAAATCCCGTAAGGATGTTTTATTTCGCAGCATGGTGCAGGCTCTCTATTTTTATTTTAAAACATTCTGATTATGGAATCAACAAAAAACCAGAGACGACTCCACGTTGATCTCACAACGAAAGCGAAGAAAGAAATCTCAAAGCTTTACAAAAAACATCATTCAAAAGAAATCACAAGTAACCTTATTCGGATAGGTGGGATGATGGCTCATTATCAAGTCGATGAGGTGGAAGTCTTTTCTTTCATTCAAATCGTATTTTTAGAATTGGAACGATCTATACGCAAAAATGAAAAGCTTGTCTTTACAGATGACTTTCAAATCGCATTAAAATGGCTATTTGATTTCCAAGATGAAGAGAGAGTAAACGAAATCTTGATACGTCATAGCCACATCATCACACAAGAGAATGAAAGCTTGAGCGATTTTTACCAGGACATTGTAAACATCTTTTTGACGATCGAAAGAGGTCTGGCCGCTTAATTCAATTAGCAAAAAAAGCGTGCTCGAGGTGTGTCAATTTATTTTGGCGCACTTTTTTTTTGTGGCGGGTAGGGGATTAACGGCCCCGCATACACGGCGTAGCCAGCTTTTGCTGGCTATGAACGTTGTATGCAATGTTGGCGGTTCGTTATCTTTTCTTCAATAATTTTATCAATTTCAAGAGCATATTTTCGTACCTCTTCTACTTGCGAAATTATATCAGAATTAGATAAATCAGAAGCACCATCATTATGATGAAGGACATTATTTCTTTTTACTATAATCGAGTTTATTAAATCTTTATTTAATCTAAAATACTCACATTTTGATAAATCAATTCCGAACATTACGAATAGCTGTTGTGTCCGAAATGGATTTCCTGAAATAAAAGCATCTAAATCTTTCTTTTTTATTTTTATAGATAAATCACCAAACCTGCAATGCTTATCTTCCAATAAGGATGATACTTTGGTTGAAGATTTAATCTTTTTTTCAAGACTCCAACGAACCAAATTTTGTGGAATATTTTTATTGGAAATTAGTTCATTATAATCTAAAAGCAATATCTCAAGAACGTCCTTCAAATACGTTTCTAAATAGCCACACAAATTAATTAAAAATGATTTCGTTAAAAAATTTGCATGATTGTATATAAACTCAACAGGTTCATCAGAGATCAATATAGAGTCACAATCTTCAATAGTTTTTTTTAAGCTGTTGAGTTTATCTTCGAAATTCTCAAAAGCTTTAGTTATTTCCATTTATTTCTGATATTTTTTGTAACCATAAATTTCTTCTCGTCATTATTGAAGACTTCTGCTGAAGTCCTCCTGCCATAGTTTTTTTAAATTCAGGTAAGGCACATAATTCTTTAAATTTTTGGTTAAGTTCTTGTTTATTAGAATTAATAAATTCAGATGTTAATGAATGAAAACTCCACATAACTAAATCATAATATGCAACACTCTGACGTGGTTGATTTTGATTCATATCAACAAATGGTCTATCAAATGTTTCTAAGCATTTTGTGAGTGTTTCGAGAAAATCTTGTTTCATTCCTTCAGCCTCATCTATTTCGACATTTTGATTATTCGACATATACTTATTCAGCCAATCGGAAAGGTTACTATCATAATCCTCTAAATCACCTTTCATTGCAAAGTATCTAAGAACTAATTCTTCATTGCTTCTATCATCTTTACTTTTACTATTTCGGAATTCACTAATAAAATCATTGTCTCCAAGTTCTCCCAATAAACTATCCAGTACTCCAGGATATATAGCATGTCTAATCTCTTGGTCACTAAGTTTAACCGCACCTTGATTCAAGCGAGCAAAAATTTCGTGAATTAAATCTTTCGGATTTTCTTTCCTTAGAATGATACATCTAATTGTTGTGCTTTCTAATTCACTTTTTAAGTCTCCTAATTGTGAGAATTTCTTCCCATTTAATTCTGTATAAATCCTAAGTCCTTCTAACTCAAATTCATCATCAAAAAATCTTTTTATTGTAGTGATTCTTTGAACTCCGTCAATTACCTCATGATTGTTATTTTGATTTTCTGCAAAATAGCAGGCAGGTAGTGGAATTCGCATTAAGCAAGATTCTATAAACCTACTTGCTCTTTCATTTCCGTCTTTATCCCACTTATATTTTCTTTGGAAGTCAGGGTTTAGGATTAATTTAGCTGGAGTTGCTTTCGCTCTTGAAACTAATGTCTCAAAAGGATAATCAATTGGATATAAATTCAATATTTGTCTTTCCATTTATTTTGGTTTATTTTTTCTTTTTTTAATGACCGCCAACTATCTTATAACAGAACCTTTTTAATATCCAAGTGTCTCATCGTATTACTGGAACCAATAAAAAGGTACTATTACAATGCGTTTTGTAAATTTTGAATCTGTTATCGTAACAAATAAAAACGATTATCGACCACAAAAACAAATTAGTAAGCTATATTTTACCAGTACAACACATATGCAGTGCTAGGGCTAATAATTAATGATACAGGTGGCATATATAGTAGCACTCGCTCGATCTTTGTACTTACTAATATCGTCTCTTATTGACCTTATATCAAGAATAGAATATTCCATTTTAAGCTAGAAATCGCTCGATGTACAAAATGTGTAGGAAGAAGTCTTGCGTCTTACATATTATTATCGCAGGTTTATTCTATTTTCATAAACCTTCCAAATCGTTTTTCCCCTTGTTTATTTACAAGTTCGATTATATAATATCCTGATTCTAATGCAGATATATTTATTTCATTTTGTACTAACTTACTTTCGCTAATCACTGTATTACCAAGGTAGTTATATATTCGCATTCTATTCACATTGAATCCTTCTTCTAATTCAACATTGAGAATTTCACTTGCAGGGTTTGGGTAGATCTTCACAAAGCTATTTCTATCTTCTATTTCTTCATTTACACTCGTTATCCCATATCCTTGTAATTCAAATAATGAGTATTGCATATAGTTTCTTGTCTTTCCAGTACTATTTTCATATGAAAATCTACTTTTAAATAAGACCTCGTCAGTACCAATAACTTTAAAGTCAAACAAACCCCAAAAATTATCCCCTTTAGTATCAATATTAATACTCGTTAATGAATCTAATATTCCACTGGTTTTATCAAGATTAAAAAGCGTTAAATCTATTAAATTGCCTTTGTAACTCTGAGAAAAAAATCTAAGCCCATTGTCATCAAGACTAATTGGATATACATTAAAGTATGTTACGCCATTGTATTCTAAGTCCTTGATATGAGCAAGTTTATTATATTCCTTGTCGTACCAGGCAAACATATAGTATTCTTCCCAATTGGGATGCCTTTTCAATTGTGTAATTAAGGTATGTCCTTGAAAACTCCTAACATTCGGCTGGTCATCTAAAAAGTTAGGAAAGCTAGTCAAATCACTCATATCAATGCTCACTAGCTCTTCCACCTTTTCGTTCTGATAAATCAACTCCTTCAAATACATCTCTTCTATGTTAATTGAATCTTCGTAAGGGTTGTTTACAAAAAATAAGTATCTTAATTTATCGCCATCTCTATTGTCAATTGAAGGAAATGAAGCCAGAGGTGTAAAATCTTCATTAATGCCCGTATCAAATATTATTGAATCCATATTTGTATAATAATTATCACACCCTTCCTCATATTCGAAGAACCGAACAATCATCTTAATGGAAGAATCTTGATACAATCGATCAGTTTGAGAAAAATACTTTGTACTAGACTTTTGAATGTTTAAATTCAGAGCATTTAAAAAAACAGTATCCGTTAAATCATCATTATATGTTTTACTTACTTCTTGACCATTCGTAAGCGAAATAACTCTGCTTGATGGTCGTCCAGTAAAGACAAAACCAGGAAATATTTCCGACATAATTGAATTATCACGTATAGAAGAGAATGATAATTCACCCAATTCTTGATTTACTTTTAACTTGCTTCCTATGAAATACTCCCGATTACGTTTGCCTGTGTAATAATTATCAACATACACCCAATTAGCATCACCTGAGTTCTTATCAATATTATGAACCATACACCCATCTTGCCCTAAAAAATTCGATGGAGATAAAGTTTGCTCAAGTATGATAATTTCATCCTCAATTCGTTCTATGTCAACCGTGTACCTCCCTGAATATGCCGTAGAAACTTCGTCAAGTGGATGCTTAACAAAATTGCTGTCATGCGACAGGTATGACCATTTTGGTTGATGAACACCTAAATATTCAACATTTATAAATTCTTGACAAAACAGAATCTGTGAAACAAATAAAAATACGATTATGTAAGAAGCTCTCATGATAAGATTTTTATAGTTTGGAACCAACCTATAAAAATAGGTTAGTTCCATTTGTTTGTTAATCGCTTTAAAATAATAAATCATCACATTGTTGCCTACAATCAGAGGTATAAATAGTGCCTAGTGGACAGATATTATTTTCATCATCAAAACAATTTGCAGGATCCGAGGCATCTTGTATTGACTGAAGCACCCATTCACCATTAATCTTTTCATAATTTCTAAATATTTTACAGCAGCCTGTACCACATCCTAATTTAGTGTTACCAATAAAAGACAACTCTCCTTTCTGTACAACGTAGTAACATGTTTTCACACAGCTTCTTGTTTTATAGGTAATGGTTGATGAATAAACAACATTATTGGTATTTGTCAATAGAGCATCTGTAATTGCAGCCCATACTAATTTGTTGAATCTTTCTTCAAATTCCGCTAGAGTACCATTAGATGCATGGAATGCAAGAGAGTCTTCATAGCTATCAAAGACGCATTGATATTCTACCATCTCATAGTCACTAACAATGTAATTTGCTATACCTATACCACCGTAACAGTAGAAATAATCAAGCGTCACAATAAAATTACAATCGCCAAATCCTGGTAAAGTAATCGCATTGGTAAAAGTACCATTATCACAGCTTGCTGCTGGACTTCTAAAACAAGGATCGTCACTACGTAATTCTAAATCTTGTGAGACTTCTGTTTGTGCTTGGTTCGTAGTTTTCTGACAACTAATTATAGCAACTGCGATTACTGCAATAAAAAAACTAAATCTAATTAAGTGTTTCATGATTTATAACATTTTAAGGTTATTCGCCCCAACACTTCCGGTTACTTCCGAGGCTGTTGGCACTTCAACTGCTCATGACAGATTTATGTCAATCCCTCCCGTTATCACATTTATCACCATCTTTTATCAAAGTCAAACTTTCAGATTCCTACATCTTCAATTCTATTGTATAAAGTGCAGTTTTGGCAGTTTGTTGTTCAAAATCTGCGATAACTATCTTATAACACAACATTTAATACATCAATGTTACATCCAATAATTAATGTCTAATAAAAAAGGTACTAGAATAAAGCGTTTAATCGGCTTTGAATATGTTATCGTAACAAATAAAACATTTATCGACCATATAAATAAATTTATAAGCCATAATTTACCATGTCGACAAATATACAGTACATAGAGCCACAAATAATATTACAAATACCATATATTATAGTATTCATTTGCAATCACAATTTCTCTAGGAAATGTATCCTATTAATCCAATAAATCAAGAATTGAATATTCCATTTTAAGCAAGAATTCGTTTGATGCATAAAAATGAACAGGAAAAAGTATTGATCTGTTTACTTTTAGTCCATTTCAAAATTTTATTAAAATTGAACAAACCTTTTGGAGTTTTGGAGCTATTTAATATTTATATTTTATAATTAATTAATAATCAATATATTAAAAGTATAAGTACTAACTCCAAAGCAAACCCAAAAAGCAACTCCATAATTTTGCCTAACTCCAAAACACAATGAAAATCCTTCAAAAAAGTGCCAAATATTATTTTGATTGCGTGTTTTTTAGAATTAAGAAAAAACACCTATTGATAATCAGTCATTTAAGCAATTTAGCCATTTAATCAGCTCTAAAACGATGCCCCAACCTCCAAAACGTCCTTTTATTGGAGTTCGCATATCTCACTGATAATCTTAGAGTTATAGCATTTCTCCAAGACTCCAAAATAAATCGTGTCATTCCAGTTGAAAAATTATACGCAGGATTCTTGCTAAAAAATTACCTCAAAAAGACGCCAAAACGAATTATATCTTGTAAAATTTGGATTTACTTACACCCACTATATACTATATCCCTTAATTCAAACTTATTACATAATCACAGTACAGTTAATGGCTTTTTTGGCATTTCAAAACACACTTATTCTACACTAATCATAATTAAAATCAAATCAATCGTTCTTTATTTATTACACATTGTAATATTTATTAATATATTTGAACAATAAATAATATGATGTGATTTTATCAAAGACATTAATTTGCCACATGTTCGATTGGAAACCAGGTAAAGATTCATATCGAAAGTTGCGAGAAAAAGTATTTACCGATTCCGTATTAGAAAGAATCGGAATATCTCCAGAAGAATACAATCGAATTAGAATTTTCGATCGAGTGACATCATTAAAGATTGTTCAACACCTTTCAATTTCCTCTGATGAACTGGCTAAAGCGAATATTGACTTTGATCCTGAAACTCTTCAAAAAGAATTCGGTACCATTTGAAGTAAATCACAAAAGGATCATAGACAAACAAATAAGCCATGATCACAAACCATCAATATTTGATCATTACTATTCATATACCCACAAAATGAAAAAGAAGAAAAAGAGATTAAACAGACTGCAAAAACAAGCACGGAGAATGATGTATAGAACCAAATAGTCATTTTGACGAGAAAAATGATATTCTAAAGATTACCCTTAAATAGTAATAATAACATCGATAACCATCAAAGTTTGTAACCATTTAGATCAGTAGGGTAGTAATCCGCTTAGTATCATGCTTGTGTCACATGAAGGGAGTTCATCAAGTTGAATTCCCTTCTTTTTTATTCCCGAAACCACAAACAAATAATTATTTAATCATTTATATGTCAATGGGTTACGACTAGGTGGCGTTAAGTCGATCAGGCATTTCAAGGGCAACATATATTGCAGTTCATATTTGAAAATATATGTCTAAGAAGTCATCTAATAAGTTTTTAACTGCACTACTTTTTATGGGTGGTGCAGCTATTTTCTTGCTAAAGAGAAATACAAACATTTTGCCTACTTCACAGAATTTTGATGTAGGTAGGTTCAGATTGGGAAAAATCAATTTCAGAGGTTTCCCATTTGTAGAAATAAAAGCATATCTACGCATTTACAATTATTCTGGTCTGCCATTAAGAATTACAGGAGTACAAGGAAGCATTACTTCCAAGGGAAAACAAATCGCTGTAGTCAACTCCAATAAGGTACAAACCTTGTCACCATATGCACAAGGCGACCTTGGCATCAATATATCATTCAATCTAACAACCCTGCTTGACCCTGCAACCAATTTATACGACCAAATCGCAAGTGGTAATTACGAGGCTATTAATAATCTCACCAATGATATAAGCATTGAAGGTGCCATTCATTCAGGTATAGTCAAAGTTAACTTCCAAGAACGATTGGTATGAGTGGCTTAAAGTCCATAGCAAAGCGAGACATCCGAAAAAGTCAAATTGTTTATCATCTTAATACCGATGATGCAACCACAGAAGATATTATTAACCTTTTGATGGAAGCAGATAAAAAGGCACATTTGGATGTCAAGAAATTCGCTAAACGATTTACTGTCGATGAAGACGGATTGTATAGGCTCTTTGATTTTGTAAAATCTAACATAAAGTATTTGGAAGATGCTTCATTAGGTGATCATCAAAAGATCAAATCACCAGGAGCATTAATAAAGTTAGGGTTTGGCGATTGTAAATCCTTTAGCCTTTTTATTGGTGCAGTGCTTAGAAATCTTGGCATCAAATACAAGTATAAATTTGTCGCTTATGAGGCTGGAAAAGATGTTGTACACGTCTATCCTGTTGCTTATCTGAATGGCAACAAATACGTACTGGACGCTGTATATACATCCTTTAATAGGGAAGTGGACTATGCCTATCATATCATCAAAACTCCCAAAGGTCAAAAGATCAAATCTTCAATAGGTAGTATTTCTAATTCATTGGTTTCTGACCTTTTAGGAATACTACCAACGGCTTTTATCACCTATAATTTAATAGTAAGCAATGACTAAATTATCATATATACATGGTATCCCTGATGCCAACAGCATTGATATTAATTCAATGGTACTTGATTCAACAACGGGTTATTTTCCTATTAACCAAACTGAAGGACAATTTCGATCGCAACTTTTATTAGATCGACTTGATCAGTTCAAGCAAAAGGGCAATCCAGACAAGGAATTTTACAAAGTAGAAAATCTTATACGTTCAGCCGTCAAAGACATTCATAATGTCAATTTTACGGGTGTGCTTAATGATAAGCAAATCAACCATGCTCGATTTTTAGACAATCTCAAGCATTCCCAAAATAGAGCGATTAAAAGAAAGTTTCGATTGGGTAATATCACTGAACTTGATGTGTATTCTCATGATAGCGTTGCAAAAGCACAAAAGTCTAAGAAAATACAAATGGGAATTAAAGCGGTTGAAAGAGCCGTTAAAAATTTCCAATACAGTACACCTAATAAAAACCCATTCCAACAAGTATTGGCACATGCAATTAAGTTCAAAGATATCGACCTTAATAAGCCCTATTTCGATTATTCAAAGACGAATCCATATACCATCAATTCATTGCTTTGGACTAAAGAAGCATACGACGCTTTTAAGATGTGGGGCATGTTCAATTCGAATAAATATAAAGAGAATGCCGCCCATCCATTATATGTATTCTTGGATAATTCCTACACCGATATACTAACGGTAAAACGCCAAGCGCACAACTTACAAGTGGAAAAAATGGCGCAATTGGCAGGTCTCAATAAGCAAGTGTTAAAAGATTTGCATTTCAATTATATCGTAAGTCAGAATAAAGAGTATGCCGAACCTAACCAAATCATTAAAGGCTTACTATCGGAGCAGTATCGAAAAGACATCAAGAATAAGCCAAATATTGGCATTGAGCCTGCAACAACGGCATTGATCATTTCTCTTTTGACTATTGCATTAAAGGCAGCTCCTGCCATCATTGCAGCACTTAGAAAGGACAATGTACACAACCCTGATTTGTTGCTAAAAGACTACGGACTAGAGTCCAACCATCCTAAGAATTCAGACGGATTTGTTCAAAGTTCTGGAGGTGGTGGAAGACCTCCTTTATTGGGTGATAGCTCACTTCCTTTATTGCTTGCAGGTGCAGGCGCATTCATTTTTTTTAAAGACAAATAATTCACTCTCATGAAATCTACTAAAAGACGGTCACATAGATCAAAATCAAATAAAAAGACAACTAAAGAAATCCAATTTCCATACACCAAAGCGGATAAATCAATAACACTTTATTCCCGAAGAGGTGACGGAAAGTGGTACGACGAAAAAGGCAAGTACGCTATTCATTCTTCTAAGATTGAAGCGCAATATCAAGCCCAATTACAAACTATTCAATAACTCTAAAAAACATTTAATCATGCCAAAAGTAGGACGTAAACCAAAAGGTTTGCCTAAAACAAAGAACATAGGCGGTAAAAAACATACTAAAGTCTCATGCTCAAAAACAAAGACAGCCGCAAAATCAGCAGCTGCAAAATTGAGAGCTAAAGGCAAACGTGTGAGAACCGTCAAAAATCCTTTAGGTGGTTACTGCAATTACGCTAGATAACCCATTTAACTAATCAATCAAATTTTCAAAACATGTGCGGAATCAAACCATGTCGAAAGTGCGATGCCAAAAGGAAAGCACAAGTAGGCAGGCGTAAAAAGCGCAAAAAATCTAGAATCGGAATGAAACGTAAATTCAAATCTTCAACTATAATGACGGGGCTTGCCACTGCTGTGGGTTTTGTCGCTTCAAAGCAACTAAATAGACTAACTGGCAGCATTCCTATGTTGAATACTCCGTTAGCAGGTGGCATAAGTAAAGCCGTCGCAGGTGTATTACTACAAACCATGACCAAAAACAAAAACCTTCAAAATGTGGGTACAGGTATGATCGTTGGCGGTGCAGTAGATGTATATACATCCTTCGCAGGCTCTAATGATCCAGCAATGGCAGGTGTATCGTTTTTGGAAAATAGCAATCAAAGACGTGACTTTAGTGATGCTTTAAGTGGTGATGACAACGTCATTGTAAGCTAGTCCATAATTGCAATATTCATTGATCACTTTTTAGACATATTTCTATCAACTTTTTATAACATTTCAATTAAATAAAATGAAAACAATAGTTCCTTATTTAAGGCATATATCCGATAAGTTCAATAATTTTTTGGTGGCGCAAAATGAAGTTCCATCTGGTAAAAGAGCTGCTACTCAAGCCGCCACCTTAAGACTTGAAATTCCATTGAAGTCTGGAGAATCAACGTATGATTTAAACATCATGTCGAATACCTCTAGCGATCGTCCAAACGAAATCAAATTAGGTGAAGGCGAACACATGGCATTAACTCATATCGGAATTGGTTTGACGACTTCTAAGGCTGACGGATCAACCAATGAATTGGTTCATACCTATCCGAGTTTGCAGTTGTTTTCTGCTGATGCTCAAAAAGCACTATCATTAGTGTATAATGGTACAGTTCAGGTAAAAACACCTAACCAATCATTGACACCAAAATTGGCTACTATTCACAATCTTTTCAACGCAGGTATTGACTCCAATTCCAATGCCAATGGTGAATCGGTAATGCCAATATTCGGAGCCGACATCGAAGAGAGAGGATTTCAACAATTGGTAAATCCTGTATTCTTAAATGGATCCATACAACAAAAAGTATCCGTCAAACTCGGTAATGGAGATAAGACCAATATTGACGATGGCGCTGACGATAACATTCTGGTCGTATTGCTACATGGCATCCTTTATAATGGAATTGTCGAAGGGAATAGACCTGGTAGCTGTAAGCAAATCTAGACAAACAGTTCATTAACCTTTTTCATGCTATTGAGTGCCGCTTCATAGGAAGCGGTTCTCAATTCTTAAAATCTAAATTATGTATCAGGACAATCAAGAAATCATCCAAAGGTCGCTAACCTTTGAAATCACTATGAACTCTTCAAGAAATGTCTACGATCTTTCCGCTGCAAAGAGTATTGAAGGCGAAAAAATAGTTGGTATTGTACTCCGGCCACATGCCACTACCAAAAAGTCATTTCGAAACAAAACTTTGGTTTCATCACAAGCTATAGGTGTTACCCATATTACTTTGGTAGACAACAACCAAACCAAATTGATCGAATTACCTATTGAAAATTTCATCAATGTTCCACAAGAGGCGGGGAGGTTTGCCAATGTCTTAGTACCAAATTTCAACTCTCAATACTCCATACTTAAGGTTGCCGATCCGACTACAGTTACAACCGGTCAAGTAATAGAAATCACTGTCTTTTACGAATCAAATTGCTAATAATATGAAGGGCGCATTTTCTACTCTCAATGATGTTTCAGGTTGGTTTTTATTACAAAACAAACCTTACTTCACTCTATACGATGGTAATCGAAAGAATAGACAAGTCATTCTAAGAAATGAGACCATGCATGACATCGAAGAAGCTCACGAATCGTTGATTCAAAACCTTAGACAATTAACTAGTTCAGGTGGATTTTTTACGCTCTTTGTTACCGACAAACCAGGTGCGAACAATGGCTTTAGTGTTAAGATCGATGTTCCTAATCCTGGTAATGCTTCAAGTGCATCAATTGGAGCCATCAACGGCTTAGGAAATGGAACCTTTGTACCTGGAGTTGGAAGCGTTTCTAACGCTGTAGAGAATCACATTAAAGACAGAATTGAAGCAGAAAAGAAAGTGTGGGAACAAAACAAACGAATTGAAGATTTGGAAGCTCAAATTGGCGCGCCCAATTCGATTGTTGATCGAATCATTGGTTATGTAGAATCCAATCCAACTTTGGTCAATGCCTTCATAGCTAAAATATTTGGCAGCAACCCAATCCAAGGTAATACAGGAGCTATAGCTTCATCACCAACGCAGCAAGACGAACTTAATGCAAAACTCATGGAAATTATGGGACGCTTTGAGTCTGTATTTGGTGAAGACACTATCCCTACGTTGGATAAGCTTTCTAATTGGTTGATCAACAACGAAACAATGGCAAAAAACTTCATAAACAATCTATAGATGAATAATTGTGAATTCAAACAATTGCCTACTACGGTTAGTAAGCTTTCGATTAAGATGTTGCCGCCTATTCTTGATGATGAATCTTTAGACTTAAGAGGCAATTGCATCATCTTACACAATGCAGGTGAAGCCACTATTACGGTAGATTCCGTACTGACAATAAAGGCAGGTGCAACCTTCACAATGGGTGTAAATGAACCCATCGCATTTATTGATCAATGCTTTGATATTGCCTTTGCTTCTACAGGATCTAAAAGATTAGAAATAGTTACCCAGACATATACAAATCAAAAAGTTTCCGCATGTTAATGCTTATCAATCCTTCAACTATTGGAGATGTACATATCAATCCTATTCCTTACACGGAATCTATCGCTAAGTTCAAATCGATTGAAACGACATCTTTACAAATAGTCATACCTCAAGGAGCCGATAAAGTTGAAATATTAAACCTCGATTGGGTCGATGATATTACAGTCAACGGCAATGCCGTTTCCGCTGAAGTAGGTTTCCTTTTCCAAAGCACACAGAATTTAATCGAATCAAAAATCGAGCGTTCACCACAGTTTACAATTGACAACCCAAAACAAGGAAAAATCAAGATAACAGTTTCTTATCCATCGACTTCAAACGTCGATCTAAATTCAATAACATAAATTCAACATGAAAAACTTACTATTAATATTTATTGCGTCATTTGCATTTTTGACGTCTTGCCAATCTCAAGGACTGAACACTTCACCATCCATTGGTTTTGTTGTCATTTCTAAATGTCATTACGATGGTGATACTACCTTTCAAGAATACTACGAAATCGTTTCGAAAAAAACCACAGGTACAGCCATGTCATTGGGTACATACTTACCCGATGGATCAACCTACGTAGTACCACCTACTGGAAAGTCTACACTGAATTGCAATACTGCCAAATACGAACTTTTACCTAAATGTGTAGAGTTAGCCAACGGCAATAAAGAATCTTATTACGAATTGGTAAGGATCAATCCCAACGGTACAATGACGTCGATTCAAAGGTATACAGCCGATGGAAATAACGTATACGATGTTCCATTAGAACCTAAAGCATTGTCATTCCAACAATCCATGGGTCCTAATTTGACCTATTCCAATGATTCGATAATCTACCTTAGATCACTTCACAACAACACACCAAACGGGTATCTATCCAAACTTCGTACCTCTCAAAAGATTAGTGCTTATAATGTAGATACTACAAGAGCATTATCCTTCAAATTCAGAGCTCCTAATCCAAGAGCTAGATTTATGATTGCTATTTCTAAAGACACCATTTCGGAAAACAATTTTGTGGGCATCAATAATCAAAGTGATATGATTATAGAAATGGCCGAGCCGTCTCCTGTGAATTCAGGAATGTATTTGTATTCGAATACGAATCAAGTCGGTTCCACTGTTGTTTAT
The DNA here is from genome assembly GCA_965230345.1 of Saprospiraceae bacterium. Classification (GTDB taxonomy): domain Bacteria; phylum Bacteroidota; class Bacteroidia; order Chitinophagales; family Saprospiraceae; genus JADKBO01. The sequence goes on along the minus strand of CBDDKR010000001.1, from coordinate 1,029,234 downwards.
AATCCTGGTGATTTAATTCATATCGTTGCGGATAGAACGAGTATTGAATTTTACAAGAATGGGGCTTTACAATACAAAACAAACGTAGGCTTTGACATAGGAGACAAGTATTTAACTTTTATCTCATACGCCGGAAACGGAGGTCATGATACCAATCCAATTGCATCTAGTATTACCAATTTCGAATTTGCCCAGGAAGCTACAGTTTATGCAGGTTCTTGTCCTCCTTCGTCTTCAAGTAGTCAAACAACCGAAAGTATTTGTTGGGAAACATTCAGATTAGATGCGGGCACACCTTCATTATCATATACCAATGATTATAAAGGATTTTCTTGGTCATATCTCAACAATACGGGTACAACTACTTTAAACGCTAGAAGCTATCAGCCAACACAAGAATTTGGCTTATTTGGTGATGGAAACACCATATATACAACCGATCTAAATTTCTCCGTCGCAAGTGGAGCAGAAATCGAAGTTATTGTTATTAAAGTATGTGAATAATGAGATTTCTATTCCTCATATTAGTTTCCGTCTTATACATATGTGATTTAACTGGCCAGGGTACCGTAGGTGCAAAATACAAACCCAAAAGTGACACCAAATGGTTTGATCACCCTTTGGTAGGTATTTATAGAAATACACCTGCATTCATTTTAAACGATGCAGAATTATTGACACCTCATGTTTTCTTTGCTGACTTCTTGGTTACAGATGTCGACGGCTCTAATGAAGCCATGCATTGGATTTATTCAGGTATTGACACCAATAAGAAAAGTACTTTAGCGCTTACATCGCAAGAATCTCAACTAAGCTTAAGCACTTACGGAAGCACGCACAATCAACCCATTGGCGGATATATCACCTCTGGAGTCTCATCCATTGTATCGGGCAATGATTTGTTTCTAGGTACGAATGAGTCAAGCTCTGCAATGTATTTTATGATCAATGATTCAACAAAGCTTATTCTTTCGGATACAAACTATTTTCAAATCAAAACAAGACTTAAGGATTTTAGTGGATCTTACGGCAATCATCGAAGTATATACGGCTCTGATGAAAGCAGTAATCCAAAATGGAAAGATGTAGATTATGCCTTTCAAATCCCTAACTCTTTCTTTCAAGATTCGCTTTTTCCGTCGGAATTAGAAGTGCAAAAGTTCGTCACGGATTCCCTTAATCCTAGTGGTATATACGATGCTTTGTTGTATACGGTGGAATCTCCAAACAACATTACCGAAGCTTATGGCATATCAGCAGGTTATACTGAAATTGAATTTCCAAGCCCAAATAATAACACTGCATCACTTGAGATTAATAATGTTGAGATCTTAAGCAATTTCACCTATACAAATGGTAGTGGTAATGTCCTAGTTACAGTACAATATTTAAAAGATACTATCAATAATTATTTATCGTCAGTAGGCTTGGATACCGTGAATTTTGATGTAGGTGATTTCGAACTAAGCGAACAATATTTCTTTTTTGATTTTGCTGCTACTGGAAGTGATACTATAACGATAATTGGCTTATCTCCACAAGGTACACCAGGACATCAACCTGCATGGCTTGACTACTCTTCTGTTGAGCAAGTCATTACCACAACGGGTAGTAGTCGTTTTTATCCTGATCATGTATTTCGATTGATTGACAACAAATTGACCTCAATATATCATCGTTTGAACCTTGGGCGTATTTGGTACATCGATCCCAATCTACCACTATATAAGCGTCCATTTGCGCAGATAGGTAATCCCAATCGTGGATTTAGAAATGATCAAGATTTGTTCCTATTCAAAGGAAATGAGATCCAGGACGGTGACATTATTTATTTCAAAGCAGGTATTCATACGGGTAATTATCAAATCACTCGTGGGAATGTTACATACCACTTTGAAGAAGGGGCAAGACTTAATACTACAGCAGGTAATTTATACAAGATCAACATCACCGATGGAGATTTGAACATTACGGGTAAAGGTAGATTTTCCAATCCTACCCGTATGCGATTTCGGTTAAATCCTCCACTACCAACCAAAGATTACGAATGTAAGATCAACGCTGAATTATTCGAAAATACAGTTGTCGAATTGAACAATTTAGAATCGGACGATAACTACATTAATATTCAGACATGTAAGCTTTTGGGCAATGGTATACCTCAAGCCGTTACCACCTTCAATGGTAGTTCTTTCAGCAATCAGCCCGATTCGGGAAAAATCATTGTTAACGTCGGTTACTATAAGAATTACCGTTCACCAATCACTGCTTTGAGAAGGGCAGGGGGTACAATTGTTGCCAATGTAGATATATACGATTACGTCGATCCGAATAACCAATTTGACTCGAATGTATTCTACTATATGAATGGTAGCTCTACAAATAGAGGGCTTAAAAACACTTCGTATATACTCAACATTTATCGTTTAAACGTGCCTGATGTAACTGTACCATTGTTTTCTTTTGGTGACAATTCACCAAGTACCAATTCAAACAATTCCTTTCGATTTAATGTACAAGAAGCCGTCATAAATATGTCCACGGTTCAGAATTTTTTGAATATTGGTAAGTGCGGTCCTGGGAATCGAGTACACTTCAATTTTGACAATTGTCAAATCCTAAATCAAGGTTCATTTGACTTTGTGGCAGGTAGCGACGATATCGACGAATACATCATTTCGGGCAACTACAAAACCTTTATTCCACTAATGAATTTAGGCACGACCGATTCCGAAGTTATTCGGTTTAGAGGATCATACAGAACACAAACCTTTGGCATCCTTTTGAATAACACTACTGCCAATTTAAGTTTAGAAAATGCCAGATTGATCAATGACGGTTTCACCTCATTTCTTACTAGCGCATCGAGCGTAAATATTGCTGTTCACAACACCATTTCAAATGCAACGACAGGTAATGCCAATATCACTGAAGTAGGGCAATCCATAACCAGAAATTCAATTTATAAATGATCTTAGCCACGGTACTAAAAGAACGTATTTCCAATGAAGTTATAAAGCAATCATTGATTGTCATATTGGCTTTACTAATGAGTTTTTATTTCTATCAAAAACTTGAAAAAAGTGAAATCAAAATTGAAGAATTGTACCAACGCCAAGAAATCCAGGAAAAGGAAATCAAGAATTATTTGCGCAACGATAGGGTAGAGATGATGGAAGTCATCCAAGAGAATACCCGGACAAATAAAGAATTGATTTCTGTTATCATCAATTTTAAAAACTCCAAGTAATGAAAGACACTACTTTACTTATGCTCATTGGTGTTGGCTTATTCATTTTAGCCAAGAGTCAAAAGCCAAAACTTTCGAACGATGGTGTATTTACAGAAAAAGACAAAGAGGTCATTTCTAACGGTTCTATGATTCGAAAGCCTATCAAATACTATAAGTGAAAAAGGAAATGAAAACATCTTTAATTGTCACGGCTATGATTGCCACATATGCATTGTATAAAATGATAAGAGTTACAAAACACGTCTTTGATGATCCTAGTGCAAAGGATTTTGAATTTTCAGTAATTAGTGCGGTCAATCAAGAATTTGGACCTATTTCTATTCCTCAAGAATTAAAGCTTAAAGCAATTATTTATTCCTGGAGAAAGTTTACTGAAGGACATAAAACATCCTTCAATCAATTTGCATACATATTTGCAACTGCATGGTGGGAATCTAACCAACTAAGAACACTTACTGAAATTCGAGCCAAACAAGGCACAAAGCTTAGAAGTATTCAAGATAAATATTGGCATACGGGGTATTACGGTCGTGGCTTTGTTCAAATTACCTGGCCAGACAATTACAAGAGGTTACAAGATATCATCAATGCACCAATATTTGAAGATCCTTCACTAGCCGAACATCCAACGGTAGCTGCTGAAATTATAGTAAAAGGTATGATGTTAGGAGCCTTTACAGGTGTACCATTACGAAAGTATGTCAATGAGTACAAAACCGATTTCTTCAATGCAAGAAGGGTAGTCAACGGAACAGATAAAGCCGACACCATAAAAGGATTAGCACAAAGATTTCTTAATCATTTTCAAACGGTATAATGAAATACATCATTGCGACAAGTACACAAACTGGACTCGATCTTGCTTTTCAAGTTGAAGAATCCATCAATCATAATTTAAAGGGCTTTCCCACTATAATAAAAGGTGAGGGTAGACAGGTGTTTAACATCTCAAATGATCCTGTATATATGATCCTTAAGACCGAAACTATTATCGAAGATGAGATCCAAAAGTTTAAGCGTACACCTGTTGTTCGAATCAATGGAAAAGCTTCTTTCAATCAATTGCGAGCCATATATCTAAAAGCGCTAAACAGTGAATTGAATAACAACGGATTACTAACCCTAGACGGTGAAAATGGAGGATTCGATTCTAAAGATGGCTTATTCAATGGTAACGGTTTAGGTTTTAACATCAACATTCCTAAACCTTGGTGGCTGGTAATAGGCGCTATTGGAGCTTTACAATACTCTAGAACAAATAATCTAATGTGGTTAGCTCCAACTGCATTTTCTACATATCAATACTTCAAAAGATGAAATTTTTTCAAACTCTAAAAAACAAACTCATGTTAAAATTTTTAAAAACTATTATTAAGCGGTACTTCATGAAAACTCCAATTCTTTATAGAATTGTGTCCGTAATATCTGCCGTTGCTTCATTCATTACTGGTATTCCAGAACTTTTAGAATACATGTGCGAAAATCAAGATTTATGTATTGTAATTCCTGAAGCTTGGGGAGATATCAAAAGCAAGGTTATTTCCATTGCTGGTATTGTAATTACATTTATAACAGAACTGCAAATTCTACCAGAGGATAAAGAAAAACTAAAGAAGTAATATAGGTTGGTTTAATAAATTCAGTTTAAGAATGGCGGATCCCACCTAAAGTTGATGCGCCATTCTTTTTTTTACATCTTTTCTTTATATTTAAACATGGCTACAAGTTCGTGAGAGTTGATATTTTACTTTTTTTGTAATGATGTTGTGTATAATACAATTGTGGTGTTGGTGTCCTGGTGTATTCAATCACTTGCCTAATAAAATGATCTATCCAGCCAACACTAGGCTGAATGAAGTCATATTGATTCATAAACTTACTTCGTTCTAAAAAATAATATATATACAAAGCAGCTCGTACATCTCTAGCAGGTAATTTCAAATCTATTCGTACCCAGTCTTTCTTTTTAAGACCTTTTGCACCAACGATAAAGGAATAATAACAATACTCAAAAATGTCTTCGTAAATACGGGTTTCTTCGTGATAATTCATAGTATATTTTTGTACAACAAAAAGTGTGCCTTGGATGTACAACAAAAAGTGTTACAGAATTTTAGGAAATTCAGAGATAATCATATTGACATGATATCTATTAATAAGACGGTATTTATGACTGATTATATTTTTTCCCTTTGTATCAATCATTTCATATTCTAGAACCTCACGAATATGACTTTCTACTAAATATCTAGATGGAACAAAATATTTATTTCTTCTATGAAATTTTGATTTTGAATATAATTTGTAATTCAATAAGAAGAAATAAATCGTAACTGCTGTGCGTGGATCAAGTGCACAAATTTTTAAATCTCGGAATATCCATTTGGTATTTTTATTTGATCCTATGAAAAAGGAATAATAAAAGTTCTGCATTAGTTATACAATTTATTTTTACAACGAAATTTTGCATAACTATATGATTTTAATAACTTTATGACACATTCATCTGTATATCAATGGATTGCTATTTGCCTATAATTAATATTATGACGTTATCACACTAATACAGAACTATGAAAATCATACCGTTACCGTAAAACCCTTATTAAGTATACATTTACTATTTATTTTGACTTTTGTAACATTATTTGTTAGACGAATGACTATTTTACACTAATTTTGAAAGTGTTTTCTTCAACAATTCATTCTCATCTCTAAGCGCTTTTAATTCCTCCATTTGTTCATTTGAAATACCTTTCTTCAATTCGATTTCTATATCATGATTAATCAATACTTCAAGCAGGGGAGAGATCAAATCTTTACGCAGGTATATACACGTTTCTAGTAGATCATAAACCGTGCCGTAGTGCTTCTTATTTAATCGGGTATTCATACCATTTTTTGAAATACTTAGCTTTTCTGCCAAAGCTGTGTACGTGAAATCTGGATTTGATTCTACAGCTCTACGAACATATTTTGATACATCAGGTAAGTTTTTAATTGTACTTTCAGCCATATCATAACATTTATTGATTAACACTATTGCAAATTTAGTTAGACTTATTTGCTCACTCATCAACTTTAAGTACTGTATTTATTGTACATTATTCTTATTTTATGTTACTTTGGGTTGAATTAAATTTATCTATAATGAAAAATAGCAAAAAAAAAGAGGTTCTTTCATTCTACCAACAGCAAATTCAAAGTATTGCTTATGATGAGCAAAAAGAGTTCTCCACTTATTCCGCTCATCCTGATGAACCGCTAGGAAAATCAACTAAACATCCATTATTTTGGGAAGATAATCATGGCAATCTTTGTATTGGTGTAGATGATTTATACTCCAATCAATTGATAACCTATGATGCAAAAGAGAAAACGAACTCTAGAATACAAATAAAACCCTTTCACCTAAAAAGGCTTAAAGCACCGAAAGGAGATGCTAAATATTTACCATGCATCAAAGGCATGGGTACTTTTTTATATTTTCCTAAAATGATTATCAATTCCTTTCACAAGAAAAAGGAAATTGACACATTGGTTATAACAGAAGGATATAAAAAAGCCTATTTCGCTGCTAAACATGGTATTCCAGTTGTTGGTGCACCAGGTATTCATATGATAGGGCAAGCCAATCCAAACGAAACAGATGGCAGAAAAGAAATGAGAAACCAACTAATCGACATCATTGAAACCTGTAAAGTACAAAAGCTCGTATTCTTAACGGATGCCGACACATTAGAAGTTAAATGGAAACAAGGCAAAGACTTGTATAATCGTCCATTTTCATTTTACTCGGCTATTAGAGCATTTAAAGACTTGACCATTTCACTCAAAATTGACGCATACTTCTATCACATAAAAGAGTCATTTCTGAATGAAGCCAAAGGACTAGATGACCTACTCCTTTCGAGAAAAAGGCATAAAGGTGCGATCAAGAAAGAATTGCTTCACATAACCAAAGAACCCACCTATTTTAAATGGATCAATATTTCAACAACTTCGTATAACAGCTTAAAGGAATACTTCCACATTCTCAATTACAAATCTGCTGATGAGTTCTATGATCAATATCAATCTGTTATTGGATCAAGAAAATTCATTTATTCTGGTAAAGAGTTTCAGTATAATGAAGAGGAGAACAAAGTAGAACAGTTAAGATCGGAATTCGCCTCTCAATTTGTTCAGATTGGAGATCATTTTTACAAACAAGTACCAAAACCAACCCGAAACGGTGCCAACAATGAAAGATGTCTTTTACCTGTAAAAGAAAAAGCCATTCTTAAACAATTAAGATACGATAAGAAGCAATTCGCTTTATTCTTGAGACAAGTTGAATACTATGATGGTGCTATCTGTGATCCACAACATTTGGATTTCAAATACAGCATTACCACCCATTTTGATAATGGGCAAAAAGCAAAGTGGTACAACAAGTACTATCCGCTTTCTTGGAATATAGATACTTCTGGTGAATTTCCGACCTCCTTATTTATGGTTAAACATATATTCGGTGAAGAAGATGTAACCTACAAGGGTGAAATTATAAAATCATACGAACTAGGATTAGATTATATTCAATTATTGTTCTTAAAGCCTAAACAAAAGTTACCCATACTTTCATTGGTATCTAGACAAACCAAGACGGGTAAAACGACATTTTGGGATTGGATTAGAGCCATATTTCAACAAAATTGTAAATCGATCCACGGTGATGAATTATTAGGACAGTTTACAAGTTATTTCGCAGGCTCATTGCTCGTAATAATAGAAGAAGCCATGATCCAGAAAATGACCATTTCTGAAAAAATCAAAGAACTCGTGACCTCTAAGGAAATGAAGTATGAAGCCAAAGGACAAAATGCTGAACAAATAGCTAACTTCATAAAAGTGGGGATTTCTTCCAATAGAGAAAGTGATTTTGCATTAATTGACAAGGAGGATTCTAGGTATTGGGTAAGAATCGTAAATAAGATTAAGAAAGAAGATGTTCACTTCCTTGATAAACTAGTAGCTGAGATACCTTTCTTCCTAAACTTTTTAAAAAACAGAGATATGGTAACGCAAAATGATTCTAGGTTGTGGTTTAAACCTGAAACCATAAGAACAGAAGCTCTTAATAGAGTAATCGACCAATCGAAGCCTACTATAATTAAAGACATAATAGAAGCTTTGCGAGATTATTTTTCTATTTCCAAAGAAGTAAATTGGCAAATTTCAAGTAGCGATCTTTTCAAGATGATAGAGAATGGTCGACATACTAGAGCTGCGATGAAAAAAGGTCTGGAAATACATATGAACAAAACAACTCCGAAAAGCTCAAGATCATACAAATACAAGTACCTTACTTCAAAAGGGGAGTTAGGCGTTGAAATCAAGAAAACCAGACCTTATACATTTAGCATATTAGATGCTTATTCACTTGAGGATGTATTCTCCATTCTTGAAATACCACAAATAATTGAATTAGAGGCTATCAATAATGAACAAGAGATAAAGCTGTTCAATGATAAATCACTTGAATACATTAAGACCATAGAGAAAGTGGACACCAACAAATTAAAAGAGTGTACCTCATTCAAAGAAGTTTTTATTAAACTCGGATGGTACAATCCAGCTGAAAATCCAGATAGTGAGCAAGCTGGTCTACCATTTGGCTAGAATCACACAATCACTTGATAATCAATCATAATATGTAATATTTTTTTGAAACTAATGTTCTTATTTTATTGTATTGAATACTATTTTATAGTATATTTGTATCAGTTATTATTTTTTTATAGATAGATTAAAGAGGCGGATTTGTAAAGACAAAATCTAGCCTCTTTTTTTTATTCAAAAACTTATGACATGAAAAGAAAAATTGAAAACATTTATTTTATCCGTTTCGACAGTCGAGATCGAATAACTGGAGACTTTCCTTTTAAACAATTTGGTGTTTTGATCAAAGGATATGAAATATTACTTGATCCAAACGATTTCGAATATAAAAGGCATGAAACAAGCAAGAAATTATGCACCACATTAACAGCATTTTTTGGAAAGCACGATAAGTATTACATGTCTTTAAAAGAAAACGGTCTATATCAAATTAACGGTTCTGAATGGATAGATAACTTCATACCAAAATCCGTAAAGCCTGTATTTCTATTTAACAAGTGGTACGAACCGACCAAAGCACGTACATGGATAAAGAATACTTTGTCAAGGGCCTTAAATAACTATTCAGACAAAAACATTAAGCAAGGAGCCAAAAAGAGATACAACAGTATGTATACAAGTCTGGTAGAACAACACAGGTTAGACATTATTCACGATCTAAGTATTTTACCATGAGCAACGACATTGATTTAGTAAAAGAGTATACACATAGACCTTTAATCCTTACTGGATATGATGAATGCCTAGAAGAACTCGAGAGAGAATTAAAATACAGAAAGTCTGCATATCCACATCAAATTAAAGACGGATTAATCACAAAAGACCAAGCCAACAAAAGGTATTTAGCTCTTCTATATGCGTACAAAATTCTTGACTTAGCCCATAAGGACACACCAAAAACTAATAATGATGAAGGAATCATCCTTAAAAGCGAAACCCCTTTTCAATCTCCTTGATGCGGATAGCATCCGTTATGTAAGACACCCAAGAAGTAATGTAAAATCACTTTATGCATTAGTCTTTATAAAGAAATCTAACGGTCCAAGAGACCTAATTGATTCTATTCCTATCAACTTCAACTAATCAATATGAAACTGCCTGTATATACACCAAGAATCAAATACTTAACATCTTGTCATTGCGGAAATCTTTCAGCCCCTGGATTTGCCCCTCAATGCTCACAAAACTGTTGGAAAGAGAAAAATACAATAGTAGGGATTTGCGATTTGAATATTGCATACAAGAACCTTGTAATTAAGGTTGAAAAATATTGTAAACATCACCAAGTCAGAAAAGTAATTGCGCATCGTTTGGATGAAATACTTAAGGTAATAAGATTTCGAGCCGAAACGGAACTTGATCTAAGACATTCATTCTACCTATGGATGATTGGTGATGATCGTCGTAGTATAACCAAAATACTATCATTTTTCTACTGGTGGGATGGTAGCCTAGATTATATAGCTAAACATCTTGATCGAATCAACACTGAAAACTATGTTGCACACCCTTAATTCAACACTTATGAAATCCTTAGTTCTCAAGAATTTGATAACAGATTCTAGCTCTTCCACTCAAGGAATACTTCTATTCCAATATTTGCAAAAAGCTTTATTAAATAAAGAGATTGTATTACTTCATGTTGACTCTGATATGTCAATGTCACCATCATTTCTGAATTCGTCTATTGGTCAGTTTTTAGACGAATATGGATTAAATAATTTTAAGAATACAGTAAAATTTAAAGGGTCCAAAAATCAGTTTGCTCGACTATCTCAATATATAACAAAATATAGCTCAAACCCTGTATATACGCAGATAAAGCGGCAAGAATAGTCGATTCAAGACTATAATTCCCGATAGCATAAATCTTTTTTAAACTAAAAAACAAATTATTAAAATGATTGAAAAACAAGGTAACACTCGACGTATTGAAATTTCAAAGAACACAAAGAAAGAATTCAAAAAGCTCTACAAAAAGTATCCTTCAAAAGAAATCACAAGTAACCTTATTCGGATTGGTGGTATAATGGCAAGTCATCAAGTCGAAGAGGTCGAAGTATTTTCCTTTATTCAACTGGTATTTTTAGAACTAGAACGATCCATCCGAAAGAATGACAAACTAGTATTCACAAAGGATTTTCACAATTCCATAGATTGGCTATTTGCTTTTCATGACAAAGAGTATGTAAATGAGATTTTAATGCGTTACAGCTACATCATTACGCAAGAAGATGAAGGAATGAACGATTTATATCTAAGGATAATAAACATATTTCTATCTATCGAAAGAGGTGCAAAAGGATAAATATGAACACAAAAAAAGGGGTTAGAACCCAACTAACCCCTATATTGAATAACCACAATTAAGCTTTGAATCAAATCTTAATTATTTTGGTTGTGAAAATCCCTGTATTTCCTTTTATTCTAATAATGTACTGCCCTGTAGGCAAATGAGCTAAGGACAATGTGCTTGAGTTCAATATTCCATCATCTACTAACATACCCAGATTATCGTATACCATATATTCGAACAGATCATCATCCAGATTTGTAAAGTGTATAGCATTTGATGTTGGGTTGGGGTAGACCTTTACGTTTAGACTATTTACCAATTCATCTGTATCAAGTGGATCAAAACTCATTCCTAAATCATCCGTATTAAAGCAAAACATTTTAGTTGATGTCTTGATTGCTTGTCCATCACGACTGACCAAGCCACTAAACAACATATAGCCATCTTCATATACTTCATTGGTGTAAGGTCCAAAGCTTTCACCCTCATTTTTTGCTGTGATGGAAGATACAAACTCCACTGAATCTCGACCATCGACGATTCGTATAATATCGAAACCAACTCTACCAGAACTAGAAGGAAAAGCAAGTAGATAGGCAAACTGATCATTGGCGTATACCATATTTGTATATTGATATAAGTGATCATTATAATAGGGTAGATCAATAAATGTTTTTATTGAGCCATCTTCATTAAGCCATAAAATGTATGCTGCACCATCCTGTATATCAAAATTTGGATAATAATGCCCCAAATAAATCGTGTTTCCTAATGTCTTGAAACTTAAGGTAACAAAAGACTCTTTCGACCCTGGAACGATATCAGAATAATCAATACTTCGAATATTCTTAATATTATATGGATCGGATATATCAGTCCACATCATTTTTAGTCCATTATTATTCCAAGAATCCAATCTATCCTTATAAGCTATACTAACCAGAGTATTTTCATTTAAGCGATTTAAAAAACTTGGTTGATTTATAGAAAATGGACCCAGTGTGTCATAAAACAAATGTCTTGATTCATCTATTTTATTCATTTCATGATCCATTAAATAATAATCAACACCATAGTCATATCCATTCCCTGTAGCCGAATTTTTCCCAATCATAAAGGCTGTTAAGTAAAGTGAATCTTCCTCTAACGCAAACTGCTTAAAGTGTCTGCATGGGAAACTAGACCTATATATACTATCCTTAGCAGTGAAAGATTCACGTAATTCACCTGTATGACTATCAATTATTTTTCGAGTCGAAAGAGAATTTAACCCACCAAGTCTCCAAGACAACGTACTTGTACTATCTGGTTTATATCGATCTACACCAATAAGTTCTACATCTCCATCCAATCGTGGAGTAATCCAATGATAGAAATCCTGATTACCATTATTATATTTCGTATTGTGATGCTTCCAAATTAATTCACCACTCTCAAAATCTATCTTATCTAAGACAAATCCATAATCATCACCAATTTTAGTATTTGGATCACTACTAGATAAGATATAAACTTCATCTTCTATTCTAACAAAATCACGTATTGAGAGAGATACATATTCTGATATAAAATTCGAACCTGGGGCGGGTTCTTCAAATGTTGAATCAACTAGAACATGTTCCCAAATAGGATCCATTTCGTAAAATTCCAATGGAATTGTTTCATTCTGACAAAAACAATCAATTGATAAAATTAGCATCGAAAAAAGTAAATAATATTTCATAGAATTATATTTAAAAGTGTTGAGTATAACACTCAACACTATAAATTAACAAATTTTAATCTAATGGACATTTAAGCAAACAATCACTTTCCCAAATTGGGCGACCCGTTATTGGTTCAAAATCCAAGAAAGGTTCATCATCACAGTTTCTTACCCAAGGACGAGTCACATCCCAAGATGTTAAATCTAAATTACCAAGAGAGTCAACACAAATTAAGGTATGTGACTGACAACAATTTGAACCACATGCCACTTTATATGTATTGGATAGATTGATCTCACCAGGCAATTTTGCAGTTATATATTTTGCACAACCTGCACGGGTATACGTAATATTAAACAATACCCCATTTCCACATTCAAACCGTTCATTATCTATGACATATTCTTCTATTAAATAATTTTGAATTTGCCCCATTATACTCTGATCAAAATCTTCAATAAAGCTTGACCAAACATTTTGGTTATACGGATTTTCGACATCATCAGAAAATGCTTGACAATCATGTGATAATATCTGATAATCACCAACAGTTAAGTCCATTTCAACTCCCTGAAATTCGCACTTAAAATATTCGAAAACAATTGTAAATGTACAACCTGGATAGTCTTGTAAAACTACATCAATAGTATCAATATATGTTACATCATTACATACATCAGGAATGACAATACTTTCTGGCACACAAGAATTACCGAGCAAATCTAATATATCTCCACCACTACTTCTTAATTCGACTTTGTCCTGGGTATTACGAATCATTTCTTGTTCATCATTGGTACAGGCATAGAATAAAATGGAAAAGATAACAAATAAACTTCCTAGAATTTTTAAATTTTTCATTTGATATTTTAATTAAATTGATTAATAAATATTTGATCGTTCGTTGTATTAATTCGGGAGTTCCTTTGACGCATTTTTCAAGCTAATTCACGATTAGACTTTCTTCAGGTTACAATTAAAAATTAAATACAATTAACAATAGTCCATTGGGGATAACAATTCCTTGTTATTGAATTCATGGTGTCAGATTTAGTAAATCTAAAAACCATGTATAGCATTCATATAAAAGTATCGTTAATATAGTACATTATTTCATATTTAAGGTCGATATGAGTTGATATTCGTCATATATACAACTAATAAAGTACAAATCATTAATTTATACTACAAATAATTAAACAGACCTATTAACAAACACTTATTAACGTTTACACACATTCAATGCCCACAAATAAAAAAAGCTAGATATACATGATATCTAGCTTTTTCTTCGATAGTTAAAACTTATTCTATCCTAATAAGCCGTCACTACCTCTCTTTCTCAAATCACATTTATACATAATTAGCAATTTAGTTTTATTACAATCACTATCGATACCCAAACGCACTATTGTAAGTATTTATAGCCTTTTCTTTACGTCTTGCACCTGCAAAGCTATCATACAACGAAATAGAGCCACCGATCAAGGTCAAACCAGCACCAGCCAATATCCAACCATCGTTTTTTGATGTTACTGCGACCAGTAGACCAGCTGTAGAAGCTAATAACCAGATAGTAGACTGATTATCCAAGCTTATGCCACGTTTAAAATCATAGTAAGCATTAGCATTGTACTTTTCCAGATGATTAAGAACATCTTTTTGTGATGCATCAAGATCACCAATTTCATAATTGGTAGTAAAGAAACCTGCTGAATAACGAAGCTTACCAGGTTTTTCTTGAGCATTAGAAGTAATCGAAAAAATACACAATAGTAGTGAAACTACGAGAAGGTTTTTCATAAGTTAGTTTTTGTTGTTATATAATAATGTGACAAATAAACGCATTTTCTTACCAAATAAATAAAGTGTATTGAATTATTTACGACAATATTCATATTAACATACTTTTAAAACTAGAAATTCGTATAATTTTTGATCGTAACCCATTAATAGCGTATCTTTGAACTGCCAAATAAAACATTAATATGTCAAATCTAATTTTAGAGAGTCTGTACCGTGAGGTAGGATGGCGTCCTATCAAACTAAAATCCCGTAAGGATGTTTTGTTTGGCAGCATGGTACAGACTCTCTATTTTTATTTTAAAACATTCTGATTATGGAATTAACAAAAAACCAGAGACAACAAGACGTTGATCTCACAACGGAAGCGAAGAAAAAAATCTCAAAGCTTTACAAAAAGCACCCTTCAGAAGAAATTACAAGTTTGCTCATTCGTATCGGTGGTATGATGGCAAATAATCAAGTTGATGAAGTAGAAGTCTATTCATTCATTCAAATCGTATTTTTAGAGCTCGAACGATCAATAAGAAAAAATGATAAGCTTGTCTTTACTGATGATGTAATTGTTGCCTTGGAATGGCTCTTTACTTTTCATGATGAAGAAAAGATAAACGAAATCTTGATACGTCATAGCCACATCATCACACAAGAGAATGAAAGCTTGAACGATTTTTACCAGGACATTGTAAACATCTTCTTGACGATCGAAAGAGGTCTAGCCGCTTAATTCAATTAGCAGAAAAAGCGTGATCGAGGTGTGTCAATTTATTGGCACACCTTTTTTGTTGGTGGTGGGGAATTAACGGTTTTGGGTATGGTGACGTAGCTGACGATAGGAAGCTATGCACTATACCCGTTGTTGTGAGCCGTTTTTAAATTAGAATTTTATTATTTGATTTTTCTCTGTTGCAGGCTTTGTGAAGTATAGCAAGATTTATTTCTTCGTTATTTCCAAAATCATCGATTGACTGCAAATGGTCAATTTCATAATCATCTGTTGAACGGATTTGATTTTTACAATATGGACATAACCCATTTTGTTTTTCCAAGAGTTTATCTTCCAGCGTTTTATCTCTAATAGAAATTCTTGAAGATTTCTCAACTTTGTATTTTTTTCTGATTTTGTCAAGCGTACTTGCCTTTAAAAAATCTACTCTGTCGCCAAGGGTATTATTTATTCTAAATTTTCCTCGTTTTGAATTTTGAATAAATGCTCTGTTGGTTTCATCCTCGAAAAACTTCTCGAACTCTTCGAAAATTTCGTCTCTGTATTTTTGAAGAAACTTATCATTTTCTTTGTCAAAAGAAACTGTAATTACGTCAAGTAAAGTCAAATTAGGGTAAACGGTTTTCCTTTTTGGATTATCATTTACCAGTTGGCCTAACTGAATATTAGTGCCAAAAATCAACTTAATTCTTTTTAATGTATTCGTGAATGATTTTTCAATTGCCTTTAACTCACTCTCAGGTGTTCTATTTTCAAAATGGTTTTTAACCATTTGTAGCATAAGGGACTTGGATAAATGTGTTTTGTCTTTAAGTTCATCAAAATGATGAATTAAAGTCATAAACCTTAAGACATCATTTTCATTATCCATTCTCAAATCTTCATTTTTAGATGATTTTCTTGAAATGGAACCATTAAAAACATCGGTTTGCACGATGCGTTTTATCATTCGTGTATAATCACTAAGATATATGCAATTCCATAATTCAAAACTGTTTGCCTTGATTGGAAATGGGTTTTTGTTTAGCCTCTCGAATATTTCATATTTAAGTGATTTCTCAAAACCTTTATCTTCATCAAATGTGAAAGTTTTTAGTGTAAAGTCTAAAATCTTTTCATTCAGCACGGTTTTGAAATAGTCGTGAGTATAATCTAGTCCATTTAGATTGGTGAGAATGTCGAGACCTATTAATTTGTAACCGTTAAGTTTAGTTTTTACATCACGTAACTGACCTAAGAACCCAAAAAATGAAATTAACCTTTGTTGTCCATCAATAACTTCTAACTTTCCTTCTTTGTCTTTAAATAAGTATATTGGTGGTAGAGGTATTCCTAATACCGCACTTTCTATAATTCCACTTGCTTTATGCCTATTTATCACTTCGTTTCTTTGATAATCAGGTCTTAGATTAATATTGTCATCTTGATAAAATCGAAGTAATGTTTTAATACTCGTATCAGATGATGTTCCTTGTTTTAATTGAAGTAATGAGTTGTCAATTGTTTCTTCTTTCATTAGGCAACAGATTTTTTAAAATAATTTTTAATTATGCTGTCCATTTCACTGAAGCGATATCTTACCCTTGCAGAATTAAAGACTTTTTCTCGGTAAGTATCTAAAAGATTGAAATCTTGGTCTTCTTTGTATTCAGTTTGCTCAACTTCTTTTAAATAGTCATTAATAAATTTGCCGAGTTCATATCCACTTTTTTGAACGAATCCTTGATTTATTTTTGGATTTTTGGCTACGTGATAATAGAGTGTTTCTATAAAATAACGTTCAAGTCTTTGCCCTTTAAAAAACTCTCCGTATATAATATATAAATACCGAAGATTTGTTAGAATCTCATTTTCAATCTTTTTCAGTTGCTCTTTCTTTAATTCCTTTAAATCTATTTCGGTGTCTTCCTCTTCATCCTCATCTATTTCACTAACGTCTAACTCATTATCATTATCGTTGTGAAAATTGTAAATGTTGGATTCAATTCTGTCGAATGAAGAGTTGATAAATGGATTTTTACTTTTTTTAGCATAAAGTTCAATTGAATCGTCAAAAAGTGTCAGTAAAAAAAGCAAAGTAACGTATTCATCGCCTGCCATTCTTTGGTCGTTAGTGAAGAACGGGCAAACTTTTTTGAATTCGTCTGTTTGTGCGATTTTTTTAAAAAGTTTATGGAAATCATTTTGTGAATATTGACAATTCCTGACTTCCTGTTGATTTAAAGCAGTCAATCCAGAATTATATCTATGAAACAATTGATACTTAAATTTTAGTTGGGTATCAATATCAATGTTTCTATCAACCAATTTAAATGTTACTGTTCTAATAGAATAGGACTTGAATGCCCTTTGAAGCTTTTCTGCTAATTGTTTATAGCTTTTGCCATTTAAATCATCGTATAAAGGTGTGTTTTTCTTAAGACCCTCAAGAACAAGTTCATTATTGTAAAACTTTAAAATTGTGCTAAGTCTTTGCCTACCATCAATTGCTTCTCTGACAATTTTCTTTACACCTGATATTTCCTTTTCGACTTCAACAAAATAGATTATTGGCGTATCAATGCCATAAATTATGCTCTCTATGAAATAAGATTGCTTATTAGTAGACCAAACAAATTTTCTTTGATATTCAGGTTCGTGGTCAATTTTTCCACTCATCTGGTTTTCCCACAAGTCGATTATTGGTATATCCTGTGGCGACGGTTGAAAAACCCTCTGAAATTGATAAATCTCATCCTCAAAGATGCTTTTTCTTAAATTTTCTTCAACTTCTTTACTCATATTTATTTTGTTTGTTCAAATGGTTCACAACTATCTTATAACAGAACCTTTTTAATATCCAAGTGTCTCATCTAATTACTGGAACCAATAAAAAGGTACTATTACAATGCGTTTTGTAGATTTTGAATCTGTTATCATAACAAATAAAATCGATTATCGACCACAAAAACAAATTAGTAAGCTATATTTTACCATCACAACACATATACAGTACTAGGGCTAATAATTAATGATACATGAATGATATATTATTGTGTTATCTCAAGAATCGAGCATACCTATTTAAGTAAAATTTCACTCGATGTATAAAAATGCACAGGAAAAAGTATTGATCTATTTACTTTTTGTCTAGTTCAAAATTTTATTGAAAATGAGTAAACCTTTTGGAGTTTTGGAGCTATTTAATATTTATATTTTATAATTAATTAATAATCAATATATTAAAAGTATAAACACTAGCTCCAAAGCTAACCTCAAAAGCAACTCCATAATTTTGCCTAACTCCAAAACACAATGAAAATCCTTCAAAAAAGTGCCAAATATTATTTTGATTGCGTGTTTTTTAGAATTAAGAAAACACACCTATTGATAATCAGTCATTTAAGCAATTTAGCCATTTAATCAGCTCTAAAACGATGCCCCAACCTCCAAAACGTCCTTTTAATGGAGTTCGCATATCATATTGATTTTCTTAGAGTTATAGCGTTTCTCCAAGACTCCAAAAAAAATCGTGTAATTCCAGTTGAAAAATTATACGCAGAATTCTAGCTAAAAAATCACCTCAAAAAGACGCCAAAACGAATTATATCTTGTAAAATTTAGATTTACTTACACCCACTATATACTATATCCCTTAATTCAAACTTATTACATAATCACAATACAGTTAATCGCTTTTTTGGCATTTCAAAACACACTTATTCTACACTAATCATAATTAAAACCAAATCAATCGTTCTTTATTTATTACACATTGTAATATTTATTAATATATTTGAACAATAAATAATATGATGTGATTTTATCAAAGACATTAATTTGCTACATGTTCGATTGGAAACCAGGTAAAGATTCATATCGAAAGTTAAGAGAGAAAGTATTTACCGATTCAGTACTAGAAAGAATCGGAATATCTCCAGAAGAATACAATCGAATTAGAATTTTCGATCGAGTGACATCATTAAAGATTATTCAACACCTTTCAATTTCCTCTGATGAACTGGCTAAAGCGAATATTGACTTTGATCCTGAAACTCTTCAAAAAGAATTCGGTACCATTTGAAGTAAATCACAAAAGGATCATAGACAAACAAAGAAGCCATGATCACAAACCATCAATGTTTGATCATTACTATTCATATACCCACAAAATGAAAAAGAAGAAAAAGAGATTAAACAGACTGCAAAAACAAGCACGGAGAATGATGTATAGAACCAAATAGTCATTTTGACGAGAAAAATGATATTCTAAAGATTACCCTTAAATAGTAATAATAACATCGATAACTATCAAAGTTTGTAACCATTTAGATCAGTAGGGTAGTAATCCGCTTAGTATCATGCTTGTGTCACATGAAGGGAGTTCATTAAGTTGAATTTCCTTCTTTTTTTTTCATACCAAAAGCACAAACCAATACTTATTTAATCATTTATATGTCAAAGGGTTACGACTAGGTGACGTTAAGTCGATCAGGCATTTCAAGGACAACATATATTGCAGTTCATATTTGAAAATATATGTCTAAGAAGTCATCTAATAAGTTTTTAACTGCACTACTTTTCATGGGTGGTGCAGCTATTTTCTTGCTAAAGAGAAATACAAACATTTTGCCTACTTCGCAGAATTTTGATGTAGGTAGGTTCAGATTAGGAAAAATCAATTTCAGAGGTTTCCCATTTGTAGAATTAAAAGCATACCTACGCATTTACAATTATTCTGGTCTTCCATTAAGAATTACAGGAGTACAAGGAAGCATTACATCTAAGGGAAAACAAATCGCTGTGGTCAACTCCAATAAGGTACAAACCTTGTCACCATATGCACAAGGCGACCTTGGCATCAATATATCATTCAATCTAACAACCCTGCTTGATCCTGCAACCAATTTATACGACCAGATTGCCAATGGTGATTTAGATGCCCTCAATAGTCTCACCAATGATATAAGCATTGAAGGTGCCATCCATTCGGGAATTGTCAAAGTAAACTTTCAAGAACGATTGGTATGAGTACTTTGAAATCTATAGCAAAACGAGACATCCGAAAAAGTCAGATTGTTTATCATCTCGATACGGATGATGCCACCACAGAAGACATTATTAACCTTTTGATGGATGCAGATAAAAAGGCGCATTTGGATGTCAAGAAATTCGCTAAACGATTTACTGTCGATGAAGACGGATTGTATAGGCTCTTTGATTTTGTAAAATCGAATATTAAGTATTTGGAAGATGCTTCATTGGGCGATCATCAAAAGATCAAATCACCAGGAGCATTGATAAAGTTAGGTTTTGGCGATTGTAAATCCTTTAGCCTTTTTATTGGTGCAGTGCTTAGAAATCTTGGCATCAAATACAAGTATAAATTTGTCGCTTATGAAGCTGGAAAAGATGTTGTACACGTCTATCCTGTTGCTTATCTGAATGGCAACAAATACGTACTGGACGCTGTATATACATCCTTTAATAAGGAAGTGGACTATGCCTATCATATCATCAAAACTCCCAAAGGTCAAAAGATCAAATCTTCAATAGGTAGTATTTCTAATTCATTGGTTTCCGACCTTTTAGGAATACTACCAACGGCTTTTATCACTTACCATTTAATTGCAAACAATGACTAAATTATCATATATACATGGTATCCCTGATGCCAACACCATTGATATTAATGCAATGGTACTTGATTCAACTACAGGTTATTTTCCTATCAACCAAACTGAAGGACAATTTCGATCACAATTGTTAATAGATCGACTTGATCAGTTCAAGCAAAAGGGCAATCCAGACAAGGAATTTTACAAAGTAGAAAACCTAATTCGGGGAGCCGTCAAAGACATTCATAATGTCAATTTTACGGGTGTGCTTAATGATAAGCAAATCAACCATGCTCGATTTTTAGACAATCTCAAGCATTCCCAAAATAGAGCGATTAAAAGAAAGTTTCGATTGGGTAATATCACTGAACTTGATGTGTATTCTCATGATAGCGTTGCAAAAGCACAAAAGTCTAAGAAAATCCAAATGGGAATTAAAGCGGTTGAAAGAGCCGTTAAAAATTTCCAATACAGTACACCAGATAAAAACCCATTCCAACAAGTATTGGCACATGCTATTAAGTTCAAAGACATTGACCTTAACAAGCCCTATTTCGATTATTCAAAAACGAATCCATATACCATCAATTCATTGCTTTGGACTAAAGAAGCATACGACGCTTTTAAGATGTGGGGCATGTTCAATTCGAATAAATACAAAGAGAATGCCGCCCATCCATTATATGTATTCTTGGATAATTCCTACACCGACATACTAACGGTAAAACGTCAAGCGCACAATTTACAAGTGGAAAAAATGGCACAATTGGCAGGTCTAAACAAGCAGGTGTTAAAAGATTTGCATTTCAATTATATCGTAAGTCAGAATAAAGAGTATGCCGAACCTAACCAAATCATTAAAGGCTTACTATCTGAACAGTATCGAAAAGATATCAAGAATAAGCCAAATATTGGCATTGAGCCTACTACAACGGCATTGATCATTTCTCTTTTGACTATTGCATTAAAGGCAGCTCCTGCCATCATTGCAGCACTCAGAAAGGACAATGTACACAACCCTGATTTGTTGCTAAAAGACTATGGACTAGAGTCCAACCATCCTAAGAATTCAGATGGTTTTGTCAATAGTTCTGGAGGTGGTGGAAGACCTCCTTTGTTGGGTGATAGCTCACTTCCTTTATTGCTTGCAGGTGCAGGCGCATTCATTTTTTTCAAAGACAAATAATTCACTCTCATGAAATCTACCAGAAGACGGTCACATAGATCAAAATCAAATAAAAAGACAACTAAAGAAATCCAATTTCCATACACCAAAGCGGATAAATCAATAACACTTTATACCCGAAAAGGTGACGGAAAGTGGTACGACGAAAAAGGCAAGTACGCTATTCATTCTTCTAAGATTGAAGAGCAATATCAAGCCCAATTACAAACTATTCAATAACTCTAAAAAACATTTAATCATGCCAAAAGTAGGACGTAAACCAAAAGGTTTACCTAAAACAAAAACCTTAGGCGGTAAAAAACATACTAAAGTCTCATGCTCAAAAACGAAGACAGCCGCAAAATCTGCAGCTGCAAAATTGAGAGCTAAAGGCAAACGTGTGAGAACCGTCAAAAACCCTTTAGGTGGTTACTGCAATTACGCTAGATAACCCATTTAACTAATCAATCAAATTTTCAAAACATGTGCGGAATCAAACCATGTCGAAAGTGCGATGCCAAAAGGAAAGCACAAGTAGGCAGGCGTAAAAAGCGCAAAAAATCTAGAATCGGAATGAAACGTAAATTCAAATCTTCAACTATAATGACAGGGCTTGCCACTGCTGTGGGTTTTGTCGCTTCAAAGCAACTAAATAGACTAACGGGCAGCATTCCTATGTTGAATACTCCGTTAGCAGGTGGTATAAGTAAAGCCGTCGCAGGTGTATTTCTCCAAACGATGACCAAAAACAAAAACCTTCAAAATGTGGGTACAGGTATGATTGTCGGTGGTGCTGTTGATCTATATACATCCTTCGCAGGTTCTAATGATCCAGCGATGGCAGGTGTATCGTTTTTGAGAAATAGCAATCAAAGACGTGACTTTAGTGATGCTTTAAGTGGTGATGACAACGTCATTGTAAGCTAGTCCATAATTGCAATATTCATAGATCACTTTTTAGACATATTTCTATCAACTTTTTATAACATTTCAATTAAATATAATGAAAACAATAGTTCCTTATTTAAGGCATATATCCGATAAATTCAATCATTTTTTGGTGACGCAAAATGAAGTTCCTTCTGGTAAAAGAGCCGCTACCCAAGCCGCTACTTTAAGACTTGAAATTCCATTGAAGTCTGGAGAATCAACGTATGATTTAAACATCATGTCGAATACCTCTAGCGATCGTCCAAACGAAATCAAATTGGGTGAAGGCGAACACATGGCATTGACTCACATTGGAATTGGATTAACCAAAACCAAAGCTGACGGTTCAACTAACGAGTTGGTACATACTTACCCAAGTTTACAGTTATTTTCTGTCGAGGCACAAAGAGCTTTATCATTAGTTTATAATGGTACAGTTCAGGTAAAAACGCCTAACCAATCATTGACACCAAAATTGGCTACAATTCACAATCTTTTCAATGCAGGTATTGACTCCAATTCCAATGACAATGGTGAAACCGTTATGCCAATATTCGGAGCCGACATCGAAGAAAGAGGATTTCAGCAATTGGTAAATCCTGTATTCTTAAACGGTTCTGTACAACAAACCGTACAAGTCAAACTTGGAGCAGGTGACAAAACAGATATTGAGCACGGTGTTGACGAAAATGTTTTAGTCGTATTCCTTCATGGTATCTATTACAATGGAATAGTAGAAGGTACTTCTCCTGGAACTTGCCGACAAATATAACAGCATCCTTTCATAACTTTTTTTCATGCCATTGAGTGCCGTCCCAATTGGGGCGGTTCTCAATTCTTAAAATCTAAATCATGTATCCAGATAGCCAAGAAATTATCAAAAGATCATTGACTTTTGAAGTGTTGATGAACACATCAAAAGATGTCTACGATCTTGCAGCTGCAAAAAGTATTGAAGGCGAAAAAATCATTGGTATAGTACTTCGACCACATGCTAACACCAAAAAATCATTCAGAAATAAAGCCTTGGTTTCAGCTCAAGCGATCGGCGTTACTCATATTTCATTGGTAGATAATAATCAAACTAAATTGATCGAATTACCAATTGAAAACTTTGTCAACCAACCTCAAGAAGCTGGCAGATATGCCAATGTACTTGTACCAAATTTCAATTCTCAATACTCCATGCTTAAGGTTGCTGATCCTTCGACGATTACGAACGGTCAGGTAATCGAAATCACATTCATTTACGAATCAAACTGCTAATAATATGAAGGGCGCATTTTCTACTCTCAATGATGTTTCGGGATGGTTTTTATTGCAAAACAAACCTTACTTCACTCTATACGATGGTAATCGAAAGAATAGACAAGTCATTCTAAGAAATGAGACCATGCATGACATCGAAGAAGCTCACGAATCGTTGATTCAAAACCTTGGACAATTGACTAGTTCAGGTGGTTTTTTTACCCTCTTTGTCACCGATAAACCAGGTGCGAATAATGGCTTTAGTGTTAAGATCGATATTCCTAGTCCTGGTAATGCTTCAAATGCATCAATCGGAGCCATCAACGGGTTAGGAAATGGAACCTTTGTTCCAGGAGTTGGAAGCGTTTCTAATGCTGTAGAAAAGCACATCAAGGATAGAATTGAAGCAGAAAGGAAAGTGTGGGAGCAAAACAAACGAATTGAAGATTTAGAAGCTCAAATCGGTGCGCCCAATTCGATTATTGATCGCCTCATTGGTTATGTAGAATCTAATCCGAGTTTGCTAAATGCCCTCATTGCCAAATTCATGGGAGGTAGTCCAATGCAAGGTAATACAGGGGCTATAGCTTCATCACCAACGCAGCAAGACGAGCTTAACGCAAAACTTATGGAAATCATGGACCGCTTTGAGTCTGTATTTGGTGAAGACACTATTCCAACGTTGGATAAGCTTTCTAATTGGTTGATCAACAACGAAACAATGGCAAAAAACTTCATAAACAATCTATAGATGAATAATTGTGAATTCAAACAATTGCCTACTACGGTCAGTAAGCTTTCGATTAAGATGTTACCGCCTGTTTTGGATGATGATGCATTGGACTTAAGAGGCAATTGCATCATATTACATAATGCAGGTGAAGCCACTATTACAGTAGATTCTGTCCTAACGATAAAGGCAGGTGCAACCTTCACAATGGGTGTAAATGAACCCATCGCATTTATTGATCAATGCTTTGATATTGCCTTTTCTAATTCAGGTTCTAAAAGACTAGAAATAGTTACACAGACATATACAAATCAAAAAGTAACCGCATGTTAATACTTATCAATCCTTCTACTATTGGAGATGTACAAATCAATCCTACGACTTACACCGAATCTATCGCTAAGTTCAAATCGATTGAAACTACATCTATACAAATAGTCATACCTCAAGGAGCCGATAAAGTTGAAATATTAAACCTCGATTGGGTCGATGATATTACAGTCAACGGCAATGCCGTTTCTGCTGAAGTGGGTTTTCTTTTCCAAAGCACACAGAATTTAATCGAATCAAAAATCGAGCGTTCACCACAGTTTACAATTGACAACCCCAACCAAGGAAAAATCAAGATAACAGTTTCTTATCCATCGACTTCAAGTGTCGATCTAAATTCAATAACATAAATTCAACATGAAAAACTTACTATTACTATTTATTGCGTCATTTGCATTTTTGACGTCTTGCCAATCTCAAGGGCTAAACACTTCGCCATCTATTGGTTTTGTGGTCATTTCAAAATGTCATTACGATGGAGATACAACCTTTCAAGAATACTACGAAATCGTTTCGAAAAAAACCACTGGTACAGCCATGTCATTGGGTACATACTTACCTGATGGATCAACCTACTTAGTACCACCTACGGGGAAATCAACCCTTAATTGCAATACTGCCAAATACGAGCTTTTACCTAAATGTGTAGAGCTTGCCAACGGCAATAAAGAATCTTATTACGAACTGGTAAGGATAAATCCCAATGGTACAATGACGTCGATTCAAAAATATACAGCCGATGGAAAGAACGTATACAATGTACCATTAGAGCCAAAAACATTGTCTTTGCAACAATCTATGGTTACTAATTTGACCTATTCGAATGATTCCATTATTTACTTACGAGAAGTTCACAATAATACAATTAACGGCTATCGATCAAAACTGCGTTCATCTCAAAAGATTAGTGCTTATAATGTAGATACTACCAAAGCATTATCCTTCAAATTCAATGCGCCTAATCCTTCAGCACGGTTTTTAATTACGCTTTCTAAAGACACCATCACGGAAAATAGTTTTGTAGGAATAAACAATGAAAGTGAT
The DNA here is from genome assembly GCA_965230345.1 of Saprospiraceae bacterium. Lineage (GTDB taxonomy): Bacteria > Bacteroidota > Bacteroidia > Chitinophagales > Saprospiraceae > JADKBO01. The sequence goes on along the minus strand of CBDDKR010000001.1, from coordinate 1,002,744 downwards.
CTGCTTATCGAAATAGGGGAGCCGTCACCTGCTTTATCAGGAATGTATTTGTATTCCAATCAAAATCAAGTAGGTTCTACCGTTGTGTATAATCCAGGTGATTTGATTCAAGTGGTTGCAGATAGAACGAGCATTGAATTCTACAAAAATGGGGCGTTACAATACAAAACAAATGTCGGTTTCGACATTGGAGATAAATACTTGACATTTACTTCTTATGACGGTAATGGTGGACAAGGAACAAATCCTTTAGCTTCTAGTATTACCAATTTCGAGTTTGCACAAGAAGCTACAGTTTATGCAGGTTCTTGTCCTCCTTCGTCTTCAAGTGGTCAAACAACCGAAAGTATTTGTTGGGAAACTTTCAGATTAGATGCAGGTACACCTTCATTATCATATACCAATGATTACAAAGGTTTTTCTTGGTCATATCTCAACAATACGGGTACAACTACTTTAAACGCAAGAAGCTATCAACCTACACAAGAATTTGGCTTGTTTGGTGATGGAAACACCATATATACAACCGATCTGAATTTCTCCGTCGCAAGTGGAGCTGAAATCGAAGTCATTATCATTAAAGTATGTGAATAATGAGGTTACTACTACTCATATTAGTTTCTGTTTTATCCATATGTGATTTAACTGGTCAGGGTGCTGTAGGTGCAAAATACAAACCAAAGAATGACACCAAATGGTTTGATCATCCTTTGGTCGGTATTTACAGAAATACACCTGCATTCATTTTAAACGATGCAGAATTATTGACACCTCATGTTTTCTTTTCGGACTTCTTGGTTACAGATGTCGACGGTTCTAATGAAGCCATGCATTGGATTTATTCGGGTATTGACACCAAAAAGAAAAGTACACTCGCTTTAACTTCTCAAGAATCTCAACTAAGTTTAAGCACTTACGGAAGCACACACAATCAACCCATTGGTGGATATATCACCTCTGGAGTCTCATCCATTGTATCAGGCAATGATTTGTTTCTAGGTACGAATGAGTCAAGCGCTGCAATGTATTTTATGATCAATGATTCAACAAAGCTTATTCTTTCGGATACAAACTATTTTCAAATCAAGACAAGGTTAAAAGATTTTAGCGGATCATATGGAAATCATCGAAGTATATACGGCTCTGATGGAAGCAGTAATCCCAAATGGAAAGATGTAGATTATGCCTTTCAAATCCCTAACTCTTTCTTTCAAGATTCGCTTTTCCCGTCGGAATTAGAAGTGCAAAAGTTCGTTACGGATTCCCTTAATCCTATTGGTATATACGACGCTTTGTTGTATACCGTAGAGTCTCCAAATAACATTACCGAAGCTTATGGCATATCAGCAGGTTATACTGAAATTGAATTTCCAAGCCCTAATAACATCACTGCATCACTTGAGATTAATAATGTCGAGGTATTGAGTAGTTATAATTATACTGATGGTAGCGGCAATGTGCTAATTACCGAACAATATTTAAAAGATACCATCAATAATTATTTATCGATGGTAGGATTAGATACTGTCAATTTTGATGTAGGTGATTTCGAACTAAGCAATGAATATTTCTTTTTCGATTTTGCGGCTACGGGTAACGATACCATAACAATAGTTGGCTTATCACCACAAGGTTCCCCAGGACATCAACCTGCATGGCTTGACTACTCTTCTGTTGAACAAGTCATTACCACAACGGGTAGTAGTCGTTTTTATCCAGATCATGTATTCCGATTGATTGACAACAAATTGACATCAATTTATCATCGTTTGAACCTTGGGCGTATTTGGTACATTGATCCCAATCTACCACTATATAAACGTCCATTTGCTCAAATTGGTAATCCCAATCGTGGATTTAGAAATGATCAAGATTTGTTCCTATTCAAAGGAAATGAAATACAGGACGGTGACATCATATATTTTAAAGCAGGTATTCATACGGGTAATTATCAAATCACTCGTGGGAATGTGACCTACCACTTTGAAGAAGGGGCAAGACTTAATACTACAGCAGGTAATTTGTACAAAATCAATATCACCGATGGAGATTTGAACATTACGGGTAAAGGTAAATTTTCCAATCCTACTCGTATGCGATTTCGGTTAAATCCTCCACTACCAACCAAAGATTACGAATGTAAGATCAACGCTGAATTATTTGAAAACACAGTTGTCGAATTGAACAACTTAGAATCTGACGACAACTATATTAATATCCAGACATGTAAGCTCGTGGGCAATGGAATACCTCAAGCCGTTACCACATTTAATGGAAGTTCGTTTAGCAATCAGCCAGATTCGGGAAAAATCATTGTTAACGTAGGTTACTATAAGAATTATCGTTCACCAATTACAGCTTTGAGAAGGGCAGGGGGTACGATTGTTGCCAATGTAGATATATACGATTATGTCGATCCGAATAACCAATTTGACTCAAACGTCTTCTACTATATGAATGGAAGCTCTACCAATAGAGGGCTTAAAAACACTTCATATATACTCAACATTTATCGTTTAAACGTACCTGATGTAACCGTACCATTATTTTCTTTTGGCGACAATTCACCAAGTACCAATTCCAATAATTCATTTCGATTCAATGTACAAGAAGCCGTCATAAATATGTCGACGGTTCAGAATTTTTTGAATATTGGAAAGTGCGGTCCAGGGAATAGGGTACATTTCAATTTTGACAATTGCCAAATCCTAAATCAAGGTTCATTTGACTTTGTGGCAGGTAGCGACGATATCGACGAATACATCATTTCGGGCAATTACAAAACCTTTATACCTCTAATGAATTTAGGTACGACCGATTCCGAAGTTATTCGGTTTAGAGGATCATACAGGACACAAACATTTGGCATCCTTTTGAATAACACTACTGCCAATTTAAGTTTGGAAAATGCGAGATTGATCAATGACGGTTTCACATCTTTTCTTACTAGTGCATCGAGCGTAAATATTGCTGTTCACAACACCATTTCAAATGCAACGACAGGTAATGCCAATATCACAGAAGTAGGGCAATCCATAACCAGAAATTCAATATATAAATGATCTTAGCCACGGTACTAAAAGAACGTATTTCAAATGAAGTGATAAAGCAATCATTGATTGTCATATTGGCATTACTAATGAGCTTTTATTTCTATCAAAAGCTTGAAAAAAGTGAAATCAAAATTGAAGAATTGTACCAACGCCAAGAAATCCAGGAAAAGGAAATCAAGAACTATTTGCGAAACGATAGGGTAGAGATGATGGAAGTCATACAAGAGAATACCCGAACAAATAAAGAACTGATTTCTGTTATCATCAACTTTAAAAACTCCAAGTAATGAAAGACACTACTTTACTTATACTCATTGGTGTTGGCTTATTCATTCTAGCCAAAAGTCAAAAGCCCAAACTTTCCAACGATGGCGTATTTACAGAAAAAGACAAAGAATTCATTTCTAACGGTTCTATGATTCGAAAGCCTATCAAATACTATAAGTGAAAAAGGAAATGAAAACATCTTTAATTGTCACGGCTATGATTGCCACATATGCATTGTATAAAATGATAAGAGTCACAAAACACGCCTTTGATGATCCTAGTGCAAAGGATTTTGAATTTTCTGTAATTAGTGCGGTCAATCAAGAATTTGGACCGATCTCTATTCCTCAAGAATTAAAGCTTAAAGCAATTATTTATTCCTGGAGAAAGTTTACTGAAGGACATAAAACATCCTTCAATCAATTTGCATACATATTTGCGACTGCATGGTGGGAATCCAACCAACTAAGAACACTTACTGAAATTCGAGCCAAACAAGGTACAAAGCTTAGAAGCATTCAAGATAAATATTGGCATACAGGGTATTACGGTCGTGGCTTTGTTCAAATCACCTGGCCAGACAATTACAAGAGATTGCAAAACATCATCAATGCACCAATATTTGAAGACCCTTCACTAGCCGAACATCCAACTGTAGCTGCTGAAATCATAGTAAAAGGTATGATGTTGGGAGCCTTTACAGGTGTGCCATTACGAAAATATGTCAATGAGTACAAAACCGATTTCTACAATGCCAGAAGGGTAGTCAACGGAACAGATAAAGCCGACACCATTAAAGGATTAGCACAAAGATTTCTTAATCAATTTCAAACGGTATAATGAAATACATCATTGCGACAAGTACACAAACTGGACTCGATCTTGCTTTTCAAGTTGAAGAGTCCATCAATCATAATTTAAAGGGCTTTCCCACTATAATAAAAGGTGAGGGTAGACAGGTGTTTAATATCTCGAATGATCCTGTATATATGATCCTTAAGACTGAAACTATTGTTGAAGATGGTATCCAAAAGTTTAAACGTACACCTGTTGTTCGTATCAATGGAAAAGCTTCTTTCAATCAATTGCGAGCCGTATATCTAAAAGCTCTAAATGGTGAATTGAATAACAACGGATTGCTAACCTTAGACGGTGAAAATGGTGGATTCGATTCTAAAGATGGCTTATTCAATGGTAACGGCTTAGGCTTCAATATCAACATTCCTAAACCTTGGTGGCTAGTTATCGGTGCTATAGGAGCTTTGCAATACTCCAGAACAAATAATCTAATGTGGTTGGCTCCAACTGCATTTTCTACATATCAATACTTCAAAAGATGAATTTTTTTCAAACTCTAAAAAACAAACTCATGTTGAAATTTTTAACTCCAATTATCAGACGGTACATTCTGAAAACTCCAATTCTTTTTAGAACTGTAACCATAGTATCTGCCGTCGCTTCATTCATTACTGGTGTTCCAGAACTTTTGGAATACATGTGTGAAAATCAAGATTTATGTATTGCAATTCCAGAAGCTTGGGCAGCCTACAAAAGCAAAGTTATTTCCATTGCTGGTATTGTACTTTCATCTATTACAGAATTTCAAATTCTACCAGAGGATAAGGAAAAACTAAAGAAGTAATATAGGTTGGTTTAATAATTTTAGTTAAGAATGGCGTGTCATAAAGTTGATGCGCCATTCTTTTTTACATCCTTTCTTTGTACTGAAACATCGCCACAAGTTCGTGAGAGTTATATATTTTACTTTTTTTGTAATGATGTTGCGTATAATACAATTGTGGTGTTGGCGTTCTGGTATATTCAATTACTTGCCGAATAAAATGATCAATCCACCCAACACTAGGCTGAATAAAATCATATTGATTCATAAATTTACTTCGTTCTAAGAAGTAATATATATACAAAGCGGATCGGACATCTCTAGCAGGTAATTTCAAATCAATACGGACCCAATCTTTCTTTTTAAGACCTTTTGCGCCAATGATAAAAGAGTAATAATGATATTCAAAAATATCATCGTATATACGGGTTTCTTCGTGATAATTCATAGTATAATTTTGTACAACAAAAAGTGTGCCTTGGGTGTACAACAAAAAGTGTTACAGAATTTTGGGGAATTCAGAGATAATCATATTGACGTTATATCTGTTAATAAGGCGGTATTTATGACTAATTATTTCTTTTCCTTTTGTATCAATAATTTCATATTCTAGGACTTCACGAATATGACTTTCGACTAAATATCTGGATGGCACAAAATATTTTTTCCTTCTATGATATTTTGATTTTGAATATAATTTGTAATTCAATAGGAAGAAATAAATCGTAATTGCTGTTCGTGGATCGAGGGCACAAATTTTTAAATCTCTAAATATCCATTTGACATTTTTTTGATCTTTTGTTCCAATAAAAAAGGAATAATAAAAGTTCTGCATTAGTTGTACAAGTTATTTTTTCAATGAAATTTTGCATAACTGTATGATTTTAATAACTTTACGTCACAATCTACTGTATCTCAATGGAATGTCATTTGCCTATAATTAATATTATGTTAAATAGAACTATATCAAACTAAATAAACTACCTACTCCCATCTTCTTTGAACTTATAAATGCCTCAGCATAGTCAGCTTGGATATCCCTACCATAAACCGCAGCCTTAGCTTTAACAAAGTTTAAAAATTGTTTACTCGAAATGGGAGTCACAGGACCCTCTTGATCTTTTTGATAAAACTGAGTTTCGTAATCAAGAATACACTTTATTTTATCGGACATGGTATCCGAAATATCAACGACGAATGTATATGGTATATCCTTGTCCTGAACATAATGAAACAAACTATTTGGTCTCCAGTGTTCAAGTCTAGTATTATTATTGATAATCTCAATTTTTGATAATCCGCTATAAAAACAAGCATCATTAACCAACTTTGCCGCTCTAGCATGATCCGGATGTCTATCTTCTATTGAATTAGCAAGAACAACCCTAGGTTTAGCTAATCTGATTACCTCAATAATCCTATATAGGGTTTCTTTATCATACTCAAAAAAACCATCTGCTAACCCTAAATTATATCTCCATAAAGCTCCCATAGAATTTCGTGCCTTCTCTGCTTCAACTAAACGGATTTTTCCACTTCCTCGTGATCCAAGCTCTCCTTGAGTAAAATCACAGAGACCAACGGTATAACCATCATTGATATGCTTAACCAATGTACCGCTACAACCCAATTCTATATCATCTGGATGAGCACCAAATGCTAAAATATCAACTCTACCAATATTCATAATCACCAACGAATTAGCGCACTACCCCATGTAAATCCGCTACCAAATGCAGCAAGACACACTAAATCATTATCTTTAATATGACCATTTTCCCAGGCTTCGCACAATGCTATTGGTATGGAAGCTGCTGTCGTATTACCATATTTTTGAATATTACTATAAACTTGATTATCCGATAGTCCTAATCTCTTTTGTACAAATTTGCTTATCCGTAAGTTGGCCTGATGAGGTATCAACATATTAATATCTTGCGCTGTCATTCCTGTTTTTGCTAGTGCTTCCTCTATAACTTCAGGAAATTTCACAACAGCTGTTTTAAAGACCAATTGTCCAGTCATATTAGGATATAAAAGGCCATCTGTCATCATCTTTTCAGTTACAAATATTTCACCAGGAACATCTTCATTAGGATATCCAAAGGTTTCCGTTCCTAGATGATATCCACCATGTGAACCAGGATTGATCATGGCTAAATGTTCAGCATTCGTACCATTTGAATGCAAATGAGTTGTGAGTACACCTTGATCTTCTTTATCTGTAGGCTGCAGAACCACAGCTCCTGCTCCATCACCAAATATAACAGTCACTCCCCTACCTCTTGTACTATAATCCAAGCCCATACTGTGCATTTCTGAACCCACTAGTAATATATTCTTATACATCCCAGTTTTTATAAACTGATCCGCTACACTTATTCCATAGACAAACCCACTACATTGATTTCTTATATCTAAGGCGCCACATTCCTTATTGGTAACACCCAACTCACGTTGCAATAACACTCCACATCCAGGGAAATAATAATCTGGGCTTAAAGTGGCGAATATGATAAAATCTATATCTTCAGCTGTAATACCAGCTCGTTCTATCGCTATTTTTGCAGCTTTTGCCCCCATTGAGGAAGTGGATTCTTTATGCTTATCCGCATACCTTCTTTCTTCAATACCAGTTCTCTCTCGGATCCATTCATCCGAGGTGTCCATATGAGCAGTTAAATCATTATTTGTCACGATACGTTCAGGAAGATATTTTCCTATCCCAGCAATTTTAGTTCTAAGCATATCTATCTTTTTTACCAAATATATAAAATTACTTTATTTAACTTAAAGTTAAGCACTACCCTTTTACTCTAAATCATTTCGATATTTTATTTTTCAACCAGATGCCCGTACTCTTCTTTAGATTATTCTTTAATTAATTTCTTTATCACTTCTTAATATTTAATTTTGGATGAATTAATTCGATATGATATATGGAATGGAACGGTAAATCCGAGTATGAGTTGAAAAAATCGATCATTATTTTATTGGCTAAACTCTCTAAAGTAGATGATGTTTTAACACCATCTGAATTAAAATTCCTACATGACATTGGAAGATCTTTTGAGTTTAGCAGTACATTGGTTGATTCCTTAATAGAAAACAATAAAGAAGAAACTATTATCCCAACGGCTGAGAAGGAAAGAATGACAATACTATATTATCTTCTTTTTTTAATGAAAATTGATGGCGATGTCAATCAGAAAGAAGAAAATATGATATATCATTATGGGTTCAAACTCGGATTTAACCAAGGTTTGATTGGTGAGATGTTAGATATAATGAAAAAATACATCGGGCAAGATGTTCCACCTTCAGAACTCATCAATACAATTAAGAAGTATTTAAATTAATATTGGCATGATACGAATAAGTGAATTATCGACGCTCCCTCCTGAAACAATAGAAAAGGATTGGGCAGAAGATAAAACGAAGGAGATGGCTAAGGAAATTGGTGATCTTGTTTATAAAATGAAAGCCGAAAACAAAAACAGTTTATTGGTCGTTTTTCAAGGAATGGACTCCGCCGGAAAAGATGGAGCAACTGAAGCCGTATTTAAATATTGTACACCTTCTACCATAAGCGCTTTTTCGTTTAAAAAACCAAGTGAGGAAGAATTTGCCCATGACTTCTTATGGAGATGCCATAAACAGGTTCCTCGAAAAGGTGAAGCGAAAGTATTTGTGAGATCACACTATGAAGATATATTGATACAACGTGTACACAATTGGATTGATGACGAACACAGGGACATTAGAATGGAAGCCATTAATGCCTTTGAACGCTTACTTGAGCAAGATAATAATACAACAATAATCAAATTCTTTTTAAATCTCAGTTTTGACCGTCAAGAAGAAAAACTTCAAGAACGAATAGATGATGAAGAAAAAAACTTCAAACACAATGATGGTGACTGGGAGGAGCGAAAGCACTGGGATGCATATATGAAATGTTATGAATATGTATTAAATAATAGTACCATTCCTTGGCATGTCATTCCTGTAGATAAAAGATGGTATAGAAACTATTTAACCACAAAAATAGTACATCAAAAACTCGTTGAACTAAATCCAAAATTCCCTAAATTAAACACTTAAAATGAGTAAAACTAGAGTGGATAAATGGATTTGGTCTGTACGAATTTTCAAGTCCCGGACTTTAGCGACCAACGCGTGTAAAGCCAATAGAGTCAAAATCAACTCTAAATTAGTAAAGGCATCTACATCTGTTGAAGTGAATGATGTTGTATCTATTCAAAAAAATGGATTCAATTTTGAATTTAAAGTACTGAAACTTATAAATAAGCGTGTGGGTGCTCCTTTAGCAGTAGAATGTTACGAAAATGTCACTCCTGAAGAAGAATTAAATAAATACAATTCTTGGTTTGTAGGTAAAGGGAGAGCAGAAATACGCGATAAAGGAGCTGGTAGACCAACTAAAAAGGAAAGAAGAGAAATCGTTGACTACAAAGAAAATGTCTACGATATTTTTGATTGGGAAGATGAATAAATAAGTACAAAAGAATTGGAACCAAACGATATTAATATTCGAGATCTTGCCTTAGATTTTGTTTTAAACACAGGCCATAATGTTTTTCTTACAGGGAAGGCCGGAACAGGCAAAACTACCCTACTCAAGGAAATTGTCAAGACATGTAAAAAAAACTTCGTAGTTGTAGCACCAACAGGAATTGCCTCCATAAATGCAGGAGGTGTTACTATTCACTCTTTTTTTCATCTTCCAAATGCTTCATTTTTACCAGTATCTATCGGGAGGAATAATTCTTTTCTTTCCTATCAAGAATTAATCGCTCAACAAAGGGTAAAGACTTCTAAACGTCAGTTGTTTTCCAACCTTGAGTTGCTCATCATTGATGAAATAAGCATGGTTAGAGCCGACACATTGGATGCCATTGATCAGGTACTGAAAAAATACAGAAGAAGCAATCTGCCTTTTGGTGGTGTTCAATTACTGGTTATGGGTGATTTGTATCAACTCTCGCCGGTGGTCAGAAACAATGACTGGCATTTTCTAAAGCCTTACTACCCTACTCCATTCTTCTTTAGTGCCAATGCGTGGAGAAATTCTGAAAGCATAAGACTAGAGCTTACCAAAGTTTATAGACAAAAAGATAATACTTTTGTTGAAATACTAAATAATATACGGTCAGGAAAGGTTTCCGAAAAGGACATTACTACTTTAAATAAGAGAGTAACTCAAGACATTGGTCAAGATTATATTATACTATCGACACACAACAATTCGGTAGATCTGATTAATAAAAATAGACTAAATGAGATTTCGGAATCCATGGCATCTCTTGATGCCCAAATAGAGGGATTGTATCCAGAAAACTATTACCCTGTTGCCCAACATCTGCAAATTAAGGTAGGTGCACAAGTAATGTTTGTTAAGAATAACACGGAAAAAAAATACTATAACGGTAAAATCGGAACAGTAACGGGCATTATTGATGACAAAGTAATTGTTAAATGTCCCGAAGATAGTATTCCAACCATAGTTGAAAGAGAAGAATGGTCTAATATTAACTATGAGTTGGAAAAATCTTCGAATACTATTAAGGAAAACAAACTTGGAACATTTAAACAATTTCCGTTAAAATTGGCCTGGGCTATTACTGTGCATAAAAGCCAAGGTCTTACTTTTGATAAGGTTCAACTTGAATTGGATAAAACATTTGCCCCAGGCCAATTATATGTCGCCTTCAGTAGAGCAAGATCTCTTGAGGGTATTTCACTTTTAGCACCCATTAGTAAAGAAAATGTTATCGTGGACCAAAGAGTCTTAGAATATCAAAAATCAACCTCACTTCCAGCAAATATTCACGAAATCCTTGAGCATGCAAAAGCTCGTCTTGAGATCAAAAAGATAGTTCAGATTTTCAATTTTAGCTCATTGGAAATCAGCTTGGAAGAATGGAAAGAATCTCTTGGAATTGTTACGTTCAAAGACAAATCTAAGGCTTTCAATTTAGTGAATAAATTAAGTTCTAAGACTACTGAGTTGATAAAAATTGGTCACCTTTTTATTACTCAAATCAATACGATTCAACAACAAAGTCACCATAATGATCATATGCTTCAGCGCTTAACAAAAGCGATTGCATACTTTTCGAATCTGATCCATGATGATATCATTGAATTAGTGGAAGCGCACCGCAAAGAGTTTATGATCAAGAAAAATACAAAGAAATACATTGGCATAGTACATGATGTTCTTGATGATTATTGGTCTAAACTTGAGGCATTATACTCTATTCAATTTAACGGTAATTTAGTCTTTGATAGAGTAAAAAAACACATTCGTGTTAAGCTATTCGATCAAGGATCTGATAAAATATTGTCAAAAACTTCAACTATTGACTTAACCTACCAATTATTTATTAGCGGGTATGATGTCGAGGAAATTGCTTCTAAACGAGATTTAACTTTGGGCACAGTTTATGCTCATTTAGGCAAATTGATGCTTCAGGATAAAGTCGATCTTTCTGATATCTTATCCCAAGATGCAATTGCTACTATCTCTGATTATATTACATTAAACGAAATAGATTCTTTGACTGAATTAAAAGCACATTTTCAAGAGAAATTCTCCTTTGAAGAGTTGAGACTTGTTAGAAACTATATACGAAAAAATAAAGACTCATCAGATTAACCAATGAGCCTTTAATGTATTCGTTCTATTTGAGTAATTATTTATTGCGTCCAACACAATTTAAATCCTCAAAAGCTATCTTTAGTCGATCCACGAATGACTGTTCAGCAACTCTTAACCATTTTCTTGGATCATAGAATTTTTTATTGGGAACATCGTCTCCATCTGGATTACCAATCTGAGCTTGTAAGTAATCAGATTTATCTTTGTAATATCCCATTACTCCTGACCAAAATGCCCACTGCATATCTGTATCGATATTCATTTTAACTGCTCCATACTCTATGGCCTCTCTAATCTCTTCACGAGATGACCCAGATCCACCATGAAAAACAAAATTCACAGGATTGTATTTCGTATTGTGTTTTTGCTGAATAAATTCTTGTGAGTTTTTTAGAATCTTTGGAGTCAGCGTAACATTACCTGGTTTATATACTCCATGTACATTTCCAAAAGCAGCTGCTACGGTAAATCGATCTGAAATCTCCATTAGTTGCTCATAGGCATAATTCACCTCTTCTGGTTGTGTATATAATTTAGAGTTATCAATATCCGTATTATCGACACCATCTTCTTCACCTCCAGTTACACCAAGCTCTATTTCTAACGTGATTCCCAGATCATGCATTCTTTTCAAATAATCTTTACTTATAGAGATGTTCTCCTCTATAGGTTCCTCAGACAAGTCCAACATATGTGAAGAATACAAAGGATGCCCAAACTTTTCATAATGTCTTTCGTTTGCATCCATCATTCCATCTACCCAGGGCAACAATTTTTTAGCACAATGATCCGTATGAAGAATAACAGTTACTCCATACACTTTAGCCAATTCATGAATAGTCATTGCTCCGGCTACTGCTCCAGCTACTGCTCCCTGTTGGCTGCTATTATCCAATGATTTCCCTCCATAAAACGAAGCTCCACCATTACTAAATTGGATGATAATTGGAGAATTTAATGCCTTGGCAGTTTCAAGACAAGAGTTAATACTATTGCTTCCCACTACATTTACAGCAGGGATAGCATAATTATTTTCATTGGCATGATTCAATACTTCGGTTACTTCATCGCCAAAAAGTACACCTGTTCTAAATTTGGTAGACATTTAAATGCTTGTTTAAATTTTGTATTCTTTATATAATTCCTTTATCTGTAAGATATCGCTCTGCATCCAATGCTGCCATACATCCTGATCCTGCAGCAGTAACTGCTTGTCTATATATATGATCAGCAGCATCTCCACTGACAAACACTCCTTCAATATTTGTAAATGATCTTCCAGGTACAGATTTTATGTATCCATTATCATCTAGATCAATCCAACCTTTAAATATATCTGTGTTTGGTTTATGTCCAATAGCCACGAAAAATCCTGTTACATCAATAGTTGATTCTTCATCGGTTTTATTATTGTAGACTTTAATACCTTCTACCGCATCTCCGCCTAGAACTTCACGAGTCTCGGTATTCCAATGAATTTGAATGTTCTCTGCCTTTACAACTCTTTCCTGCATAATTTTACTAGCACGCATTTCATCACGTCTTACTAGCATATGTACATTCTTACATAATTTGGATAAATACGTTGCCTCCTCTGCCGCAGTATCACCAGCTCCTACGATGGCAACATCTTGCCCTCTAAAGAAGAATCCATCACATACCGCACATGCAGACACACCATTATTCATCAATCTTTGTTCGGATTCCAATCCTAACCACTTCGCACTTGCTCCGGTAGCTATAATAATTGAATGCGCATGAACTTCTTGCCCCGATTCTGTCCAAACTTTATGTATTGGTCCAGTAAAATCGACTTTCGATATCATTTCATATCTAACATCAGTTCCAAAGCGTTCTGCTTGTTTTTTAAAGTCTTCCATCATCTCCGGCCCCATAATACCATCAGGATATCCTGGATAATTCTCTACATCATTCGTAATAGTTAATTGCCCACCAGGTTCTTTTCCTGTAAACAATACAGGCTCTAAATTTGCTCTTGAAGCATAAATTGCAGCAGTATAACCTGCGGGTCCAGATCCAATAATTAAGCACTTAAACGTTTCTATATTACCTTCCATTTTTCACTTTTTCTTTGTTTAGCAAATGTATTAAAATCAATTTTGTTTGGAGAATACAAATCAAAAAATACTAACAATCACTATTAAATTTTGTTGTTTTAATCCACTCCAAATGTAACCTAGGTAACATATAGACAAAGTTTATTGATTGAAGTGATTTAAAAATTGTGTTCAATAGCGGAATTAACTGATTGGAAGTCTGATCAATCCGAAAATTCTTTTCCATAGCTAAAGCTATGGAAATTAATTTTTGGGCAGAGCTAGGATATCAATGAGTTGATTCTAGCATTAGGATTTAGTTTTTTAAATCACTTCATTATTCATCATTCCATCGATTGATTCTTAATTCATATCTATCTTTCGAAAATTTCCAATCCTTTAAATCAAAACTCCTTTCTAGATTTTCATTATTGTTATCATGAAATAAATCTAATTGTAAAATTGATTCTAAACTATCTATACTAACAGCAAATTCTTGTAATCTTTCAGTACACTTTCTATGTGGGATAATAAATCCCACAGCTTTCTTTTTTCTTGGGTTTAGTGAGACTATAGCCTTATAGAAAAATTTTGGCACACTTACTTCTGAACGTCCAATTCTCTGGTCCAATTCAGTATTCAACACCGGACCAGTCATGATTTGAAGATCTCCGTTCTGAAATACCCAATCCCTTACCTGTTCCTCAAGTTCTTTCCAAATTCCATTATTAAACGACCTCAATTGTGGAGAGATATTACTCATATAGAAACTCTCATCCATGGCAATTCTGTCTTGTGCCATGTCTCCTGCTGGTGCTAAATGTCCTCTGGTATAACCTGATCCACGATAATCATAATAATGAGCCGATTTTGTCGAAATCAAAGGATCTTCTTCAAATCGCCTACTTCTTTTTACATTGGGTTTCTTCAGGTTTTCTTTAGTCAAAATATATTTAACCCATTCGGACTGTTCATGCTCTTCTCGATAGGACAATGTATAGTTCTTATGCTTGACTACCTCTCCATACATGGCTGGATAATTACCTTCGTTATTAGTCAATTCGTATTGAACATCATCAGAAGTTTGTTCTGACGAATCACCAACACTCTTTAGTAAACCAAACATAAAAACAAAAACTAAGATGCATGCTATTACTACCTTTATCAATCCTGCACCAAATCCTCCAGATTTATGATTCCTTCTTAGTTTCATTCTATTATTACTATTCTATGATTTACATAAAGTAGAAGTGATTTAAACACTAAATCACTTCATAAACAAAAAAAGGTCGTCCCAGATGAAACGACCTCAATATTTTAGAAATTGTATATTATCTTCTTCTTCTCTTTTGAGTTGGCTGAGAACTTGAAGATCCCATGTTATCACCAAATCTGAATTTACCACCAAGACCAAATGTTAACATCGAAGTAGCATCACCATCTACTCCACCTAATGCATAGTAGCCAAAGTCTAAACCAAACTTATGTCTTTTACCAAACAATAGACCAAAATTCCCTCCATAATAAGATATCCCATCAGCAGAGTCTGTTGATGCAAATTGGTACATGAATCGAGGATTGATGTTGATAGAAACACTTTCAGTTGGATGAATTGAGGCGTAAACTGGAACAGATACAGTATAACCAACACCAGCAAAAGTTCCTACTTCAAATCCTGGAGCTAAAGCGAATTGAGATGTTCTATCACCTACAATTTGATATTTACCGTAAGCAGTAGCACTCAAATTAGTTGATATTTTACCTCCAATGTCAAGTTTTTCAGTAATACCGTATTTATAGTTCATTTCGATGTTTGGAAAACCAATATTGTCAATATCAGTGTCAATGTCGTCATCGTCATCGTCTAATAAATCAGGAACACTTGTGTAGTTCAATGAAACTCCAAACTCTGAATTACCCTCTCCTAAAGACCGACCTTCTTCAAAACCCGTCAATGATACACAACTATTTAAGGATAAAATCAATGCTGCGAAAGCAATTAAAGAATAAAACTTTCTCATAAAAATTAATAGTATTTTGGTTAAAAAATATTCACAAATATAGGATAATATCCTAATATGTCAAATAGATTATTTATTTGACATATTACATCATTTCAGAGGCAAAATGATGCAGAACAATACCACCACAAACGGAAACATTTAAGCTATGCTTTATCCCAAACTGAGGAATCTCAATGCAATCATCTAATAGTCCAATTGCACTTTCGGAAACCCCTTCGACTTCGTTACCAAATACTAAAGCATACCTTTGATTTCTATCAATTTGATAAGATAATAATGGTACCGATTCATCAGTTTGTTCAATTCCTAAAACTACACCATTCATTTCTCTAGCGTCGTCTATTGCATCTTTTGTATGCTCAAAATATTTCCATACAACGCTTTTTGTCGCTCCAATCGCACTTTTCGTAATTTCCTTATGTGGTGGTTTTGCAGTAATACCACATAGATAAATTGACTCAATTTTAAAGGCATCAGATGTGCGAAAAAACGATCCTACATTATTGGCCGATCTTATATTATCCAATATGACGATTAATGGAATCTTAGAGACCTCTTTGTATTCAGATAAAGAGGGTCTATTTAACTCCAACAATGAAAGTTTTTTCATCTTAGTTTAAAGAGATTTTTGCTTTAAAGAAGCTTTCACAAATGCAACAAATATAGGATGCGGTTGAATCACTGTACTTTTTAGTTCTGGATGAAATTGAACACCAAAAAAGAAAGGATGATTTGCCAGTTCAATAATCTCTACTAGTCCTGATTCTGGATTTCTTCCACTACAAATCATACCATTGGATTCGAACTTTTCAAGGTATTCATTATTAAACTCATAACGATGTCTATGTCTTTCTGTAATATTTGATTTCCCATAGACCTTATAAGCCAAAGTGCCTTTGTTTATTTTACAATCATAAGCACCTAATCTCATCGTTCCACCTTTATCTGTGATGTTTTTTTGATCATTCATTAAGTGTATGACAGGGTGATTTGTTTTTTTATCAACTTCTATTGATGCCGCCTCTAAGTTAAGCACATTACGAGCAAATTCTACTACTGCACATTGCATACCCAAACAAATTCCAAAAAATGGAATCTGCTGCTCCCTTATATATTTAATTGCATTGATCTTCCCTTCTATCCCACGTTCTCCAAATCCAGGTGCTACCAAAACTCCATCGACAGATTTTAAAATTTTCAATCCATCTTCATCGATTAATTTCTCACTATGAATCGGAAGAATATTGACCTTACACTCATTTACTGCGCCAGCATGAACAAACGCCTCATAAATTGATTTATAAGCATCAGGTAATTCGTTATACTTACCCACTAGACCTACCGTAATCTCATGCGTAGGATTTTTAAGCTTACCTAAAAAGTCTTTCCATAAATGCAAATCTGGATCAGGGCTCTTACGTAATTTCAATTTTCTTATTACAATTTTGTCCAATTTTTCCTTTAGCATTAATAAAGGAACATCATATATGGTATCGGCATCTATAGCCTCAATTACAGCAGATGGTTCTACATTACAAAATTGAGATAATTTTTCTTTGATTTCTTTTGGAAGTCTATGTTCAGTTCTACATGCCAATATATCGGGTTGAATTCCTGTTTGTAGCAACTCTTTTACCGAGTGCTGTGTAGGTTTGGTTTTCAACTCTTTCGCCGCATCCAAAAAAGGGATTAAGGTCAAATGAATAACTAATGAGTTATGGTTTCCAAGCTCCCTCCTAATCTGTCTTATGGATTCCAAATATGGTAATGATTCAATATCTCCAACTGTTCCACCAATCTCAGTTATTACAATATCATATTTTCCCTCCTCATCGAAGAGCTGCATTCTTCTTTTAATCTCATCCGTAATATGAGGAATAATCTGAACAGTCTTGCCCAAAAATTCGCCACGTCTTTCTTTCTGAATAACCGTTTGATAGATCAATCCTGTAGTAACATTATTGGCCTTGGAGGTTGGAGCATTTAAGAATCGTTCGTAGTGACCGAGATCTAGGTCCGTTTCAGCACCATCATCCGTCACATAACACTCCCCATGTTCATATGGATTCAATGTTCCTGGATCTACGTTAATATACGGATCAAATTTTTGAATCGTGATATTAAACCCTCTTGCTTGCAATAATTTGGCTAAAGATGCAGATATGATTCCCTTGCCCAAAGATGATGTTACTCCGCCCGTAACGAAGATATGTTTTGTCATTGTTGATGTTTTCATTACGGGATGCAAAGTTAAAAATGTTTATGGGTATCTGATACTATCTATGGAGATTATTCTATTAAAAATTCTTTAACTATGAAGAAAGAAAAGTGATATCACCTTACCAATTAATCTTTTACAATTCCTCATTCAACAGATGGATTTGTATAAATTTCATTGCACATTTCAAGATCGGAGATCATCCGCCATACAATAATTTTGCCTATTCAAAAATGTATATAATGTGAATTTTCTTTATTATAATTGCAATGTTGATGCAATTAAGAAAAAGAATAGTCTGAGATGATAAATACGCGAAGAATTATATTCCTAATCATTTTAACTTTAGGAATGTTCCACTTAAATGGTCAAATTTCTGGAAAAGTAATTGATGATTTTAGTGGAGAACCATTGATTGGCGCAAATGTGATCATATTGGGTACTTCCAATGGTACCGTTACCGATTTTGATGGTAATTTCAACTTGGACAACGACAAATTCCCTGTATCCATAGAGGTAAGCTATTTAGGATATAATGCCGATACATTAACTGTTGAGAATTCAGGCAAATTAGAAATAAAACTTCAAGAACAAAGTCAAGTAATTTCAAGTGTTGAAGTTGTTGGTCAACGCATTAGTGACAAACAAAAAGCAGCTCCATTA
Organism: Saprospiraceae bacterium; assembly: GCA_965230345.1. Taxonomy (GTDB): domain Bacteria; phylum Bacteroidota; class Bacteroidia; order Chitinophagales; family Saprospiraceae; genus JADKBO01. Next base: position 984,156 of record CBDDKR010000001.1, on the reverse strand, counting down.
ACGATTGAATCATTAGATATTCTAGCCATTAAACAAACCCCATCTTCAAATTTTTATGATGGACTTGGTTCTTTAAAAGATGTTGATTTGACTACCGCAAGTTTGGGATTTACTATAATCAATACTCGTGGATTTAACAGTACCAGCCCTGTCAGATCACTTCAAATTATAGATGGTGTAGATAATCAATCTCCTGGGTTAAACTTCTCTCTAGGAAATTTTCTAGGATCAAGTGAATTGGATATTAAAAAGGTTGACTTAATAGTTGGAGCAAGTTCAGCATTTTATGGACCAAATGCATTTAATGGTGTTATAAGTATGGAGACTAAAAATCCATTCTTACTTAAGGGCCTTTCAGCACAGGTTAAATTTGCTGAAAGAAATCTATTCGAAGGTGCATTACGATGGGCTCAATCTTTTAAAAATAGGAATGGACACGATTGGTTTGCATATAAAATAAACTTGTTTAGACTTCAAGCAGATGATTGGCAGGCTAATAATATTGACAAAGTTGATTCTTTTGATGAAGGCCCCTCAAATCCTGGTGGTTACAATGCTGTTAATATATATGGAGACGAATTTAATCGAAAAGCCTCCAAGCTTGGCATTGGACGATACTATAGAAGAGGATATGCTGAATCAGACTTGGTAGACTATACTACGAAAAACAGCAAGGCTTCTATCGCAGCTCACTTTAGACTTCGCCCAGATATGGAATACGAGTCTCCAGAGTTAATCCTTGCTAGTAATTTTGGAGGTGGAACGACTGTTTATCAAGGAGACAATAGATTTTCTCTTAAGAACATCAAATTCTTTCAACATCGTTTGGAACTTCAAAAAAAGGATAAATACTTCTTAAGAGTTTATGCCACGCATGAAGATGCGGGTGATTCGTACGATCCTTATTTTACAGCACTAAAATTACAAGAAAGAGCTGCTGATGATGTCGATTGGAATACTTCATATATAAACTATTGGTCTCAAAACATAGAACCAAAAGTTAAAGGGCTCGAAGGTTTCCCATCAATAATAAACTTTCCTGGAGACCCAGATGGTTATCAAAATGCCGTCAATGAATTCTTGGGACAATACCAAGATTCTCTTTTTGTATGGCATCAACAAACACAGAATTACGCCAATACAGGAAACGCAATAGTTGGAACTGCAGATTTTTTGGAACCTGGAACTCCTGAATTTGAACAAGCATTTAACGATATAACTTCGAGAATAGCAAATTCAGAAGGTGGCACTCGTTTTTTTGACAAATCCGCTCTCATTCATACCCAAGGAGAATATAAATTTAACGACGTTTATAAAAGTGGAAACATTTCTGATCTTGATTTCACAGTAGGTTCATCTGCAAGACTTTATCTTCCTAATTCTCGAGGTTCGATTTTATTGGATACCGCCAATAGAAATATCGACACTTACGAATACGGTGTTTACGGTGGTGGTACTATTGGATTTAATGAGAATAAAATCAAGCTAAGCTCAACTGTTAGATTAGATAAACATGAAAACTTCGATTTTCTTGTTTCACCAGCAGCTTCAATTGTTTACAATCCTAAAAAGAACAACTACCTAAGGGTTTCATTTTCTTCAGCAATTCGAAATCCTACATTGTCAGACCAGTATTTAAATTATAATGTAGGACCTGCCATTTTACTTGGGAATCTTGATGGGGTAAATGATTTGGTAACTGTGGAGTCTTTCACTGACTTTTTATCAGATCAAAACCGAGCCACTCTAGATAGTTTTAACGTTGCACCAATCAAACCTGAAAAGGTCCAAACCATAGAACTTGGATATAGAACAACATTGTTTAATTCTTTATTTGCAGACTTAAGTATGTATTATTCTACTTACGAAGATTTTATAGGATATCAACTAGGTGTTAGTGCCAATGTTCCTTCTTCTCCTGCAGCACCTATTCCTTCTTCTGTTCAAGTATATCGTGTTAGTGCCAATGCAAGTGATAAGGTTTCAACTCGAGGTGCATCTCTTGGATTGAGTTATTATTTTGGAAAATATTACCAATTAAAGGGAAACTATTCTTTCAATGAACTAATAACTTCAACTGATGATCCCATCATTCCAGCGTTCAATACGCCTAAGAATAAATATAACATAAGCTTATCTGGAAGAGACATTCCAAATCCCTTCGGCTTTAAACACCTTCCCATTGGATTCAGCATTAATTACAAGTGGATAGAGGGATTTTTATATGAAGGTTCTCCTCAATTCACTGGTAATATTCCATCCTATGATTTACTTGATGCGCAGTTTTCCATTGACGTTAAAAAGATCAACACAATCATTAAAGTTGGAGCATCCAATATTTTGGACAACAAAACTTTTCAGACCTATGGAGGCCCTAGAATTGGAAGAATGGCTTATATTAGTGCAACCTATGAATTTAAAAATTAAGAAATTCTAAATCAAAACTTTTAATATGAGAATTAAATTTACACTTATTCTTGCTTTTGCTGCATTTAGCTTAATCGCTCAAAAGAGATATATAGATCCTTCTTTTGAAGTAGAGACTGTAGCAAATGTAATATATGGAAACAATATTTCCATCCTTACTGGAACTCCAGCAGCTGAAGATCTTTTCATGGATATTTATATGCCAAAGGATGATTCCATCACAAATCGTCCAGTAATGTTAATAGCACACACTGGAAGCTTCTTACCTCCGATCATAAATGGTCAAGCAACAGGATCTAAATCGGACGCATCAGTTGTTCATGTTTGTACTGAATTGGCAAAAAGGGGATATGTGGCAATAGCATATTCATATAGATTTGGTTGGGTGCCTATTTCTCCTGAACAAGATGTTCGTACGGGAACACTATTACAAGCGGCATATAGAGGAATCCAAGACACAAGATCTTGTGTGAGGTTTTTGAGAGCAGGTGAAGAAAGTAACAATCCTTATGGTATTGATCCTGATAAAATTGGTGTTATGGGATTGGGAACAGGAAGTTATTTATCTTATGGAGCAGGTTCATTGTACGATTTTTCTGAAATACAATTAGAGAAATTTATAAGTACTACTACGGCGGAAAATTACATAGACTCACTAGTTTTTGGGAATATCTATGGTGATACTAATGCTCAGTTATGTACTGCAAACACTCCAGGATATTCTTCTGAAGTAGCATTTGCTTTTAATTTAGGAGGAGCATGTGGAGACGGAAGTTGGATAGATGGTGATGAGCAAGAAGCAGCTTTTGCTGGTTGTCATGCTACCAATGATATTTTTGCACCTTACACTGAAGGTCCAGTGATTGTTCCTACCACCAATGAGTTTGTAGTAAATGTTGCAGGATCTAGAGCTGCGATTTCATATGCTAACGAAAGAGGTAATAATGATGTTTTCAACTCATTAAATGCAGATATTGATCCTCTTAATGACAGAATTCAAAGTCAAAAAGAAACAGATCTTGCATTATATACTGGTCAAACACTAAAAATGGGAACGGACAATTTTTATGCGTTCGAAACTCCATTCCCTGAAGGTTCTCCTTGGGATTGGTGGGACTACAATATTCTTTCTGCAACGGTTGATTTCATTAACAGTCAAACTGGTGGAGATTACAATGCAGACACGATTCATATGTCTGGTTTAGCTACAAACAAAGACATGTCACCAGAAAAAGGAATGCGTTATATTGACACGGCATTTATGTTGATGATACCAAGAGCTTGTTTGGCACTAGATTTAGGATGTAATCTTACCAATACAGAAGATGTTTTAACTGTTAATGATGTTAATCTAACTATTGCTCCTAATCCAGCTTCTTTAGGCGTAAGACTTGAAACTGCGTCTGAGTACCCAATTCAGGGATTAAGAATATATAATATCACAGGTGAGTATTTAGGAAGTAAAACAAATATAAATTCCAACTCATACTACCTTGAAAGAAATCATTTGAATACTGGAACTTATCTTGTTCAAATGATTTTTGAAGAAGGTACGTTAACTCAAAAAATCGTATTTGATTAAGATAACAAATCGATGAACCACTGTATGGTTAAGGGTAGCTATTCATAGTTACCCTTTTTTATTTGTCCAAAAGTCTAGTTGCGGTTTTCATATCACAAATAATCATCTTGACATATCATAAAACACTCCCACTGTATACGAAGGCGCAGCCGCTATTATTTCACCACGAAATGCCGAGGCTGCTCCAATAGAGACTCCTACTCTCTTTGCAACGTAATAACTAGCCTCGAGACCAAAACTTGTATATTCTGTATTATTGGCAAATATACTTGTACTATTCACCGATTCTGCAGTTTCACCATTTTTCAACGACTCAACACCTGATAAGCGACCAATAAGCCAAAGACGAGAATTTAATAGACCTACACCAAATTCCAACCCAAATCTAAATTCATCAGAGTAACTTTGTGTCCTATTATTATACCCCAAGAATCCACTTGTATAACCTGAAACTTTCTCTGACAATTTAAATCCTCTCCCAATATCAGCGACCAATAATTGGTTGAACTCTCCATCACCAGTTTGTAGATTCTTCTGAGAACCACCTTCATTTTCACCAGTTGGGACACCTAGAATTAAAGAGATTGAAATTGGAATCTTTGCTCCTTTTTTTGTAATCCCGTATTTTACCCCAACATCAATATCACCAATTGAATTAAGAGATTCACCCTTAGTCAAAAGTGCTCCCGACGTAGCAGATACTCTATTATTCATATAATTCCTACCAAATACAGCACCATTAAAAATTCCGGTTAATCTGTCAGTAAATCCATATTCCGCATATAAAAATGTGTTAAAAATGCCTGTAGCCGTGTTGGGATCTCTTTTTCCAGAATCGGTATAATGTTCGTCAAATACGATCCACCATTCTGAAAGTTTAAAATATCCAACACCTTTACTTTGAGGCCACGGTCCACCAGCATGAAGGTTAATTGTGTGAACTAACAACAGGATAATTACGACATTTATCTTTTTCATATTATTAAAATAATATTAGTGTACAACAATTTAATACTAAACAACATTTTGACATCTATTGGGAGAACTCTCCATGCCCAACATTTACTCCAAATGGCTTACAGTGATATACTAAGTAGTCAAAATCATTTATCCCTATATTACTAATTTCGTAACTATGTGATCCAGAAAAAGAAGATGACTTTCCTACTTCATACGCATTTGACAAGTTGGACGGGTTATTGGATAAATAGATATATAATCCTGGTAGACTAGAAGATGCTTTAAATGAATCGTCTAAGGATAGTATCAATTTATTGGCTTCTTCCTTTAAGGTAAAGTTACCTTCCAACACATAGGAACTCGTTGTATTTAAGCTCCCTGTCCGCTCTATTGGTTCAACGACTGTAGCTTCCCCTACTTCAACTTCCATAGTATCAAAATAAACGTTTTCGCCATCATTATAACTTGCCGTTATAACGGCTTTTCCAATTGAAACAGCTGTTGCCAGACCTTGCTGATTGATTGAAATAATGTTAGGATCTGAACTCTTCCAATCAAAATTCACCAATACCTTTTGTCCCGTGTTATCAAAATATTCAACCTCAAATTGAAACATTGAGTTTACTTCTAACTTTGATACATTTGATAGAAATCGAACTTCAGGTTCAACAAAATCTTCAATTAGATCATCACCAATACATGAGCTCATAAATATACTTACTACAAATAGAATGAATATATTTTTGTTAAAAACCGATGTAATCATAAATCCCACATTTTATTTGTTATTATAATTTGATTGTATGGATTATACCAAATCTATTTTAACTATGTGAAATATAGCTCAATAGTTGCCCGGATTTAGCACTATTGAGCTAATGGATTAACTTAGACATAGGTAAATGCTATTAATTATCAAGGTACTCAATCATCCTTTTGCCATACTTAATTAGGAGTTGAATAACCAAGTTTGTGCTATACAAAAAATTGGTTTACAACGTTAGTAAAAACACTGATAAAACAGTCAAAGACTACTTCTCTTTCATACTAAAATCTACATTTAGTAAATTAAGACCATTGTTTTGGTATCCTTCAATAGTCTGGGATAGGAAAACTGCAGACTCGTCATAAAACAAGAATATTACTGGAGCCTCTTCAATTATAATACTATCCATTTTTCGCAGCTGTTCCAGTCTTTTATCAACATCTTGTTCTTTTAAACAGTCGACATAAAGAGAATCAAATTCACCATTCGAAAATCTAGTATAATTTGGTGGCGCTGGGTTATTGCCATAAAACACACATAAAAAACTCTCTTCATCTGGGTAATCTGCTATCCATGAAGCTCTAAACATGTCTACTTTTTGTTTTCTCATGCCATCCCGCAAGATCGCGCTCTCTTGCACTTCAATTTCTGATCGAATGCCTATTTTTTCCCATTGTTTACTTACATAGGTACAGATATCTAAATACTCATTATTGGTAGTGATAGTAATCGTTTCGTTATCATAACCACATTGCTGCAAAAGACGCCTAGCTTTCACCACATCATATTTATATCCATTTATATCCTGACTATATGCTGGCAAACCGGCAGGAATGAATCCTTGATTTGCAGGTCGCCCTACCCCATTTCGAAGGGTTTTCAACATGGTTTCTTTATCCACAGCATAGTTCAAAGCTTGTCTTAACTCTTTCTTTTCAAGAATATTACCTTTAGCCCTTAATTGATTTATACCTAAATATTCGGTATTGAGGTAAGGCGTCTTAACAAATCTAATTTTTGACTCTAAATCTGTCAACAATCCACCATTTTCATCCAGTAAATCATTTACATATGAAGATTCTATTCCAGATATAAAATCAATGTTTCCATTAAGGAGTTCATACATTGCAATTTGTTTATCAGGGATAAAAGTGGTCTTTATATAGTCAACAGTTGTTGTATCCAAGTCAAAATATTCTTCATTTTTCTTCAAAAAAAGAGCTTGACTTTCTATCCATCGTTTAAACACGAAAGGTCCGGAGCCAACAGGATTTGACCTAAAGTCATCACCGTAATACATGACCGCCTCATAGGGCACTACTGAACAATATTGCATAGTCAAAATTCCGAGAATTGGAATAAAGGGATCTTTGAGTTGAATTACTAACGTACTATCATTTGGCGCGTTAAATAGGTCACCTTTTCCTTTCTTATCATTAAACAACCAAGACCCCGGACTGCTCACTTTGGGATCAATTAATCTATTTAAACTATAAACTACATCTGATGCAATTAGCTTTCTAGTTTTAGATGGTCCGAAACATACATTTTCATGAAAATAAACATCCTCCCTCAAGTTAAATGTCAGTTTGGTATTATTCTCTGAAAAGCTCCAAGCTTTGGCTAAAGAAGGCTTGATCATCAACGACTCATCCAATTCAACTAGCCTGCTGTACAGATGATTGGTCGCCCATATGTTGTTTTGTGACTTTGCAAAAACAGGATCGAGAGAAGTTATTGGATTGGGTTGATTATAAATAAAGACTTGATCATTATTCCTATTCTGATCTGCACAACCCATCAAAATTAACAAATAGATATACCAATTCTTTACCATCAGTACTCCAAATGTTTTGCTTTATTCCATAACTCATCCATTTCATCCAAAGACATATCTGTTAAATTCTTAGAAGCATTATTCTCTATAAATTCAAATCTTGATTTAAACTTAGTATTTACACGTTGTAAAGCATTTTCAGGATCTACATCCAAAAAACGCGCATAGTTAATCAATGAAAATAGGACATCTCCAAACTCTTCCTCAATCTTACTTTTATTTTGTTCATTAATAGCTTCATGAAGTTCTGCAATCTCTTCATTCACCTTATCCCATACTTGATTAACATCTTCCCATTCAAACCCAACCTGAGCCGTCTTTTCTTGCATACGGTAAGACTTAATCATAGCTGGTAAAGATTTAGGAACACCACTAAGCAATCCTTTTTTGCGAGTTTTAAGCTTAATTTTTTCCCAATTTTGTTTTACCTCTTCTTCCGACTCTACCTTTACATCACCATAGATATGTGGATGTCTTTCGATCAATTTATCCGACAAACAATTTAGAACATCACCTACATTAAATGCCTCTTTTTCTTCACCAATTTTACTATAGAAAATCATATGTAAAAACAAATCTCCAACCTCCTCTTTGATATCGTTCAAATCTCCTTCGGTAATAGCATCAACCAATTCATATGTTTCTTCAATCGTGAGATTTCTTAGTGATTCCATTGTTTGTTTTCGATCCCAAGGACATTTTTCCCTTAAATCGTCCATGATGCCAAGAATTCTCTCAAAGGCCTTTAATTTATACTTTATAGAATTATTCATCTTTTAAGCATTTAATGCACAATTATTTTATCAACTATTCTATTTCAAATGTATGATCTATCTTGGAACTATAGACGTCATTCTCAACAAATTATTTGCTTAAACAACTTTCCCTTTCATTCTCCACATACCAATAAAACATACTATAGCAATCGAACCTAGAACAATAGCATTTAACCATTGACCATACAGCAAATATCCAGTTCCGAATAATACAGTGTATACTCCAACACACCCAAGAAACATCATAAGTATAGCATTGGGCAAGTTTCCTGATTCGTTATTGGAATTCGGGTCAATTTCACCATATTCCATTACTGGCTTCCACCCCCTTGGGAAAGGCTTTATTAATTCATAAAAATTTAAAAGTGTCTTCATTGATGTTGGTTTTGACCAAATAGAAACAGCCATCCATGTCAAAGTGGTAAAGCCTACTGAAAACAATAGTTTGTATTCATCACCCCAAGAATCTTTGATATAGAACTCCATAAACAGCGCAACAACAAATGAAACAGACATAGCCGTAATTTCGCTTAAAGCATTAATACGCCACCAAAACCACCTTAGAATAAAAATCAACCCTGTGCCTGCGCCTATTTGTAACATCAAATTAAAGGCTTGATGAGCACTTTCTAAATAATAGGTCAAAGCAGCACTCAATATCATTAATACCACTGTTGATAATCTTCCGACTCCAACCAATTGACTCTGCTTTGATTCTGGATTAATAAATCTTCGATAGACATCATTTACCATATATGAACTTCCCCAGTTTAAATGTGTACTTATAGTAGACATTAACGCAGCGATTAGAGCGGCAATCACAAGACCCAATAGGCCCGATGGTAGAAACGAAAGCATAGCCGAAAAAGCCAAATCATCCTTTATTAAATCAGAGGAAATATTCGGATATGCATTTTCCAAAGAAGCCAAATCCGGGAAAACGATAAGAGAGGCCAATGCAATAATTATCCAAGGCCATGGTCTCAATGCATAATGAGCTACGTTAAAAAACAATGTTGACACAATAGCATCTTTCTCATTTTTTGCGGACAACATCCTTTGAGCCACATAACCACCACCACCCGGTTCTGCACCAGGATACCATGTACTCCACCACTGTATTGCAATTGGGATGATCAATACTTTGATAAATAAAGATTGATCGTTAAAATCAGGTAAAAATGAAATTTTGTCTCTAACGTTTTCATGTTGAATTAAATTAGAAATACTACCAATTTCTGGTAAATCTACAATATACCAAGCTGCCCAAATCATTCCAATCATACTCAATACGAATTGAAAAAAATCGGTTAATATCACACCTCTGAATCCACCTATTGTAGAATACAGAACGGTAAATATGGAAACATAGATTACTACTTCTGTATGATTCAACCCTAGTAGAACTCCACCAATTTTAATTCCTGCTAACAGGACCGTTGCCATTATAAAAACGTTAAAAAACACGCCTAAGTAAATGGCTCTAAAAAGCCTTAAATACTTTGCTTCCACACCACTATACCTCAATTCATAGAACTCCAAATCAGTTGACACTCCAGAGCGACGCCATAATTTTGCATATACAAAAACGGTTAGCATTCCAGTAAGCAAGAAGGCCCACCAAACCCAATTACCCGCAACACCATTTTTCCTGACAATATCAGTAACTAAATTCGGTGTATCGGCAGAAAACGTTGTCGCAACCATAGACACTCCTAAAAGCCACCAAGGAAGGTTCCTTCCACCCAAGAAGAATTCTTCACTTGATTTTCCTGACTTTTTGGCGACAGTTAGCCCAATTATTAGGGTAATAATAAAAAACAACCCTATCACCAACCAATCAGAAGTACTTAAATGCATATTGCTTATATATTTTTATTTATATTTATTCGTTGCTGCTAAAATGGGGATTTTTCACCAAGAATTCGTTAGATCAGTCAGAAATACTTCGATTAATTTTATAATAAGTGATAAACTAAAATTCATTCAAATGAGAAAGGTATACTTTGTCTTTATACTTGCTGCCGTATTGTTTGTATCCAACAGTTCTCTTCATCCTTCTGGGAATACTGGTGCTCCTGGAGAATCGTTTTGTGGCTCATGCCATCAAGGCAGTGGTGGTGCATTGGACGGCGAAATAATAATCAGTGGATTACCAAGCACAATAATGCCTTCGACAACTTATCCAATAGAGATCAAAGTAACCAATCCCGCTTTAAACGCAAGTCGTGCTGGCTTTCAAATTGTAGCATTAAATCAAAGCAACAATAATGTTGGAACCTTTTCCAATTTTAATTCTTCAACTTCAGCATTGAGGATGCAAAATGGACGAACTTATCTTGGTCATAAACCTGCACAATTCTTTTCCGGTGCAAATGAGTTAACCTGGACAACGGATTGGACTTCGCCAGCAGGAAACAATGGAGATCAAATCACCATCTATGGCGCTACTGTAATAGCCAATGGCGCTGGTGGAAATAATGGCGATCGATCTCGACTTACTAATGTTTCTACAACTTTAATCTCAAGTTCACCTCTTTCCATTTCCGTCAATGAAGTTTCTCCTGTATCTTGTTTCGATTCAGATGACGGCATCGCTGAAGCTGTGGTGAGTGGAGGAGTAAGTCCATACAATTACCTCTGGGATAATAACGAAACACAAATGACTGCTACCAACTTAACAATCGGGTTTCACCAAGTGACCGTAACTGACTTTACAGGAGAGTCAATTGTTGGAGATGTAACCCTATCAGGCCCTAATCCTTTAATAGGTTCTATTGATGATTTCACAGATGTGTCTTGTTTCGGCAATAATGATGGAAGCGCAGCTTTATCTGCCAATGGAGGAACATCACCCTACTCATTTTCTTGGCCAGATGGTCAAAACCTGCAAAATAGAAATAATTTACAAGCCGGATTATATAACGTAACCATTTCTGATTTTCAAAATTGCAGTACAACTCTAGATGTTCAAATTAATGAGCCTGACCAACTAAGTTTACAAGAAACTATCATAAACAATACATGTTTTGGAGAATCCAATGCCTCTATTGAATTAGAAGTTACAGGAGGAACGGGGTCATATAATTACTTATGGGAAAACAATCAAACCTCCTCTAGCCGATTCGATTTACCTCAAGGGACTTATGAAGTTACAGTTACCGATGAGAATGACTGTAGTATCACACAATCATTTGACATCATTGACCCTGTCGAAATAATATTACAAAAAGATATAACACACCCTTTATGTCATGATGAATTTGGAGAAATTTCTCTCGAATTGTTAGGTGGTAACCCTGCCATGTACCAATGGAATGATGGATCTTCTGCGTCTTTCAGAAATGATCTAAAACATGGAACATATACCGTTACCGTCGAAGATGGAAATGGTTGTCAGAAGATCGACACTATTGCTCTTGTAGAACCACCGCAAATTACAATAGATTCGATCCATCAGCAAAACGCTAGCTGTCAAGACAGCAATTCTGGTTATTTACAAATAGCATATTTTGGCGGAACTGGCAATTTATTGGCGGAATGGTCTAATGACGCAATAGGAATTAATAACTTTAATTTATCATTTGGCAATTACGATGTATCCGTTACTGATGACAACAATTGTACATCGACTAGGAGTTTTACTATTTTTCAAGATACTTGTGGCAAAATACTACTGGACACCATTGTTCATATAAGTTGCAATGGTGGTTCCGATGGATATGCTATAGTATATGTTGATACTAATGAAGATTATATAGTAAATTGGTCTAATGGCACAATAGGTGATACATTAAATAATGTTTCAGCTGGAAGTTATTCCGCAATTGCTACTGACAAGGATGGGTTTGCTTTAGATTCCATTAATATTCAAATTCATGAACCCAATTCCATCAAATTAGATTCTACTAAAATCATTGAGCCTACATGTTATAATGCCAATGATGGAAGTATTGAATTATTTGCTTCAGGGGGAACTGGAACACTATTGTACAATTGGTTTCATACCGATACTTCAACAGCGAATCTTGATTCTTTAAGTGCTGGTTCTTATGAAGTCAATATCGTCGATGAATTAGGGTGTAGTTTATTGGATACATTGGTTTTGTCATCACCTGATCCTTTATCTCTAGACTCAATACATATACAGAACATCAATTGTTTTGGTGACTCTACTGGAAGCATTACGACCTATTATAGTGGTGGAACTTCTCCTTACACATACTTATGGAGCAATGGTGATAGCGTATCAAATATTAACAATCTATCTAAAGGACACTATACTTTAACCTTGATTGACTCTAACTTATGTATTAAAACGGATTCCTTTCAGTTGTTCCAATCATCAGAGTTGGAAGTAAGTGGAGAAATCACCAATACATATCCAGGACTATCAAATGGTAGCATTTCGTTAAATATTACTGGGGGAACGTCCCCATATGAGGTAAATTGGTCAAATGGAATGATGAGTGATACAATTAGTGATTTGGATTCTGGGTACTATCATGTGACAATAACAGATTCTCTTGGTTGTACAAAGAGTGATTCTTTTATCATCATTGCCGACAGTTGTCTTTTGAATGCTCATCTCGAAATTGAAGATGCTTCTTGTTTTTATATTAATGATGGTTCTATTGCTATAGAATATGATCAAAATATTGGTCCAGTCCAGATCGAAGTTATTCCTTCTGCTTCTTCATTGGATAGTCTAGGTAGTGGCACCTATCAAATTATACTTACCGATAGCGCCAATTGCTCCCTTGTATTCGATAGTATTGTTGTTCTGCAACCTGATTCTATCGTAATAAGCATTGACTCCATCCTTCCTTCAGATAATAGTTTTAATGGGGCAATTTATTCAAGTGTTTTGGGTGGAGTTCCTCCTTATCAATTCAGCTGGATGCATGAATCCGGCACAATGTTTTCTGACTCACTATTAGAAGATGTGGGTCCGGGTATCTATTCTCTCGTAATAAGTGATGCTCTGGGATGCAACATATCCATTGATTCTATAGAAATTCCATTTGTAAGTTCAACTTCAAGCGTTCAAACAGAAATCAAAATTTATCCTAATCCCATAAACGATGTATTATGGTTAAAAGGAAACAAATACGAGTCTTATACCTTGAGAAATGGGTTGGGCAAAATCGTAAAATCAATTATGTTGCAGAATACTATTGAACAGATAGACATGTCTAATCTTCCTCCAGGGATGTATTATTTGTCATCAGAAAATAGTACTCAACGATTTATACAAAAATTGATTAAAAATTAAGATAGAAGTTCATGGCTAGACCACAGAATAAAGTTGAATTATTAAAAGCAGCTACCCTTAATTACGACAAACTTCAAGAGGTTATCCTCTCAATGTCTGATAAAGAGTTGGATACAACTTTTGATTTTTCAGCCGATATTAAAAAGAAGGAAGCTCATTGGTCTAGAGATAAAAATCTTCGTGACGTACTAGTTCATCTACACGAATGGCATAATCTACTCATGAAATGGACAAGATCCAATCTTTCAGAAAAGAAATCACCATTTCTTCCACCTCCTTACAATTGGAAAACATATGGAAAGCTTAATAAAGTATTTTGGGAAAACCATCAACTAACTTCTCTTGATGAATCCAAGCTTCTATTGGATAATAGTCATAATAAGGTGCTGCTATTGATCCAATCATTTTCGGAAGAAGAATTATTTACAAAAAAACACTTTGATTGGACGGGGTCCACCTCTTTAGGCAGTTATTGTGTTTCTGCAACTTCAAGTCATTACGATTGGGCAATTAAAAAGTTACGAGCACATATTAAGAATCTTCTTAAACAAGAATATTGTAAATGATCAAACCAATCTATTTCTTGCTCATAGTAATCCTGAACAATTCTTGTATTCAAAAACAAGAGAACACCAAAGAAACACTTCTTATTGATTCCGATATTTCGCTTCTACCTGACACTTTAAAATTCACTTCTGGAATAAGTACGATTTTTCAAGACAGCAAAAAGAACTATTGGATTGGAAGTAAGAAAGAAGGCATTTGTTTCTATGATGGGCAATCTTACGAATACTTCACAGTAGACGATGGATTACCACACAACCAAATAAATGCCATTCAAGAAGATCATAATGGTACTATTTGGTTTAGTTCTGCCCATGGAATTGGAACCTATAATGGTCAAAATTTCGCCAAACATCAATTGTCCATTAATACTAATTCTCAAAAATCATGGGATAAAACAACCAATGATCTATGGTTCCCAGCCGGGAATAAAGAAGGGATATATAGATTCGACGGTCAAAAATTGAATTACTTGGCTTTTCCAGATCCTAAAATCATAAATCCTAATAATGTATATTTCACAACATGCATCTCAAAAGGGAAAAACAATATGGTTTGGATTGGCACTTATGCTGGAATTTTTGGATATAATGGTGAGCAATTCACCATTATTAACGATGAGACACTAGGATTAAATGTTCAAAATGAGCCTCTTCATATAAGAAGTATACTCGAAGATTCAAAAGGTAGATTATGGGTCGGGAATAATGGAATTGGCGTATTATTAATTGAAAAGGGATCTATCGTCAACTTTTCTAAACAGAACAACTTGATTCATCCTACAAGTTCGATGAAAGGAGATAAATCTCAAGCTGGCACACTAGAACATGTATTCGCCATCGAGGAAGATGGAGAAGGGAATATTTGGTTCGGAGATCGAGATACTGGTATTTGGAAATACAATGGGAATACCATGACAAATTATACAAAAAAAGAAGGGCTAACTGATGACTTCGTTGTTTCTATTTACAATGATAAAGAAAATAAATTATGGGTTTTACTTGCAGATGGGAACATATTTTCATTCAATGGGAAAACCTTTGATAAACAATTTTAATATTCTCTGGTATTATAGCTTACACTAATAATGCGTATTAAATACCTATTCGACTTTAATCTATTTTGAAGCTACTAAATAAGCATTAATCCTTAAAAATAGAATTTATGGATTGATCGTTAATTTCTGGATATTAATCGATATTTAGAACAGACATTTATATATTGTATCTCATAGAAGATCAATCCTATCTATATTTGACATTATAATCATATAATAAAGCGTGATTTAACCCACACTTCTTTATTATTCTATAAAAAATACTATATGGAAGTACTTAAGATTAACGGTCTCACCAAAAAATATGGGAACTTCAAAGCACTAGACAATTTATCCCTTACGATTGAGTCAGGCAATGTTTATGGACTTTTGGGACCTAATGGAAGTGGCAAGACAACTACATTAGGAATTATACTTGGCATACTGAAAAAATCATCTGGAGATTTTCAATGGTTCGAAGGAAAATTTGACGAGTTTCATAGAATGAAGATCGGGTCTATTTTAGAGACTCCTAACTTCTATCCATACCTCAACGCTGACCAAAATTTGAAGGTGGTTGCCAAAATTAAAAATGATACGAATAACAACTTCGATGAGTTATTAGAACTGGTTGGACTCAAGCATCGCAGAAAATCTAAATTCAATACGTATTCCCTTGGGATGAAGCAACGATTGGCTATTGCAGCGACTCTTATTGGAGATCCAGAAGTTCTCATTTTTGACGAACCTACTAATGGATTAGATCCTCAAGGCATAGCGGAAGTAAGAAACATATTGCAAAAGATAGCTCAATCAGGCAAAACAGTAATTATGGCGAGCCATATTCTTGATGAAGTCGAAAAGATATGTAGTCACATTGCCATTATTAAAAATGGTAAGCTTCTAGCCACTGGACCAATAGGACAAATTCTGAGCAACAAATTATTAATGGAGATTAACAGTGAAGATGAAAATATTAAAAACTTCATCCTTAATATCCCTAGTTGCGAAATCTCCAAAAATCATCCAACACACTTTGAATGTCTAATTGATCCAAACATTACAGCCTCTGAAATAAACAAAATGGCCTTTGATCAAGGAATTATCCTATCTCATTTGATCATTAAGAAACAAAGACTTGAAGAAGAATTTCTTCAAATCACAAGTAAAGCCAGTTAAATTAAAATTCAAATCCAAAGTATGAACCAACTTATAAAGTTACTTCAATTAGAGTGGCTAAAATTCTCAAATAATATAGTAGTCAGACTTGTCATTCCTGTATTCTCAGTGCTCTTTCCTATAATAATCCTATTATCTAGAAAGGTATTGGCAGATGCTCCACCACCTGTTCCAAGTAGTATCACCTTCCTAGAATTCCCACTCGTTTGGGACTATCAAGGATATGTAGGAAACTGGATGGTAAGTATCCTTTTAGGATTTCTTGTTATTTATCTATTCACTTCTGAAGTATCTTACAAAACGATGCGCCAGAACGTACTAACTGGTCTTACAAGAAAGCAATACTTCACTTCAAAAATAATTACGGTTGTTGTACTCAGTTTATATGCTTCCATAATATATGTGATATCTTCAGTAATTATAGGTCTTGCCTTTACGGATGTTTATGATTTTGAATTAATTGTGGATAATAATTTTGCCACTTTTAGGTTCTTTCTGATGAGCTTAGGTTATTTATCCTTTGCCCTTCTATTGGCCAATTTGATTCGAAGAGGAATATTAGCAATATTGGTATATTTATTTTACATGATGGCGGTAGAAGTATTGGCAAGGTTGTTTGTCATGTATAAACTTAAAACAAGGTTGGCTAGTTTTGCCCCCATGAATGCAATTGAAGACTTAATGCCCAATCCATTTTTCAGACTTCCAGAAATGGCACTTTTCAAAGAAATCGGATTCAACGTTTTATTAAGTTATCAAGAAGCTATTTGTGCGACAGTTGTCTATTCTAGCTTGTTTGTTTGGTTGGGTTGGATTGTATTTAAGAGAAAAGATCTATAGAAGTGATTTAAAACTGTGTCCAATAGCGGAATGAACTGCTTGGAAGTCAGATCAATCCGAAAATTCTTTTATATAGCCAAAGCTATGGAAATTAATTTTTGGGCAGCAATTGGATTTCAATGAGTTGATTCTAACATTAGGATTTAGGTTTTAAATCACTTCATAGTTAATTATGAAGCACAAGTGCTCCCCGCCCAAATGAATATGCCTATCCAAATTAATCCTTTAATTAGAAAAAAAAGGAATCCCGCGATACCTATTCTTTTAAGCCAGCCTTTCGCTTTATCTTGATTTTCTTTATTCATATTTGACCAACATAAGGATTACGAATGTAACTCAATATTTATAATTTTAAAGATATTTGAATCATCAATTCTCGTTCAACAAAGTAACAGATTAAAAATAGAATTTGTTTGAATACTTGTACAATTTGAATTCAAAGGAATATGTACTTTTATCATTACAATCAAATCTATGAAGTTCAGTTATTGGGAATCATCACATTATTCTAGTTCTATTATAATAATAGGAGCTGGAATTGTTGGAATGTCTACAGCTATTTCACTAAAAGAAAAAGATTCCAAACTCAAGGTAACAATTATTGACAGACAGTGGCCACCCAAAGGTGCAAGTACTAAAAATGCTGGTTTTTTGTGCTATGGATCGCCAAGTGAAATACTAGCAGACATAAAATCATTTGGTAAAGAGGAATGCATCAGAATTGTAAAATCAAGATATGAAGGAGGACAAAAGCTCATCGAAAGAATAGGCCATTCAAGGATTAATTACTGTGGAGGGTATGAACTATATGAATCTAATCACTTCCCTACCCCCGCGGAAATAGATCTATGTAATTCTGTTTTTCAAGAAGCAGTTGGTAAATCTAATTATTTTCAGGAAAAAGAGAACCAAGGGTTTGACTCTTTTCATTCTAAATCCATCTATATGCCCGATGAAGGAAAATTAAATCCAGTATTAATGATGAATGCCCTGAGATCTAAGGCTGAAGAACTTGGAGTTCAAATGATATTTGGGCAATCCGTAACCAAAATAGATACAGAAAACAAAACTTTATTACTTGAAAGAGGATTGGATCTCCAATATTATAAATGTATAGTTTGCACCAATGGATTTACCCAACACTTGCTTCCCAACTTAGAAGTAATGCCAGCTCGAAATATAGTTATGGTTACTTCGGAAATCCCAGGTCTTGATTGGGACAGTGTATTTCATTTTAAAGAAGGTTACTATTATTTCAGAAGGATAGGAAATAGGATATTAATTGGTGGAGCAAGAAGCCTGGATGCTCAAAATGAAATAACCGATCAATTTGGGATCAATCCTAAAATTAAAAATCATCTAGTTTCGTTTCTAAATGAAAGGATTTTACAACTCCAAAACAAGAAAGTTCAAATCGAACAAGAATGGTCAGGAATACTAGGTATTGGCAAGAGTAAACATCCCATCGTTAAATGGCTATCTGATGATTTGCTCATTGGGGTTAGATTAGGAGGCATGGGTGTAGCAATTGGTAGTGCTTTAGGTGAAATTCTCGCTTCAAAAATGTATCATTGTATTAATGAAAATTAATTCTTTACTATTCTTATTCAGTATTCTTTGTGTAATTGTATCGGCTCAAGATGCTTCTAACATCATTATTGACAATGCTGACCGAAGAGAGATTTATCCCAACGATGACCCTCCATATTCAAAGTTCTTAGGTAATGTTCGGGCCTATCACAATGGAACCTTCTTTTACTGTGACAGTGCAATTTATATTAATAACACCCTTTATGCCTACGGAGATGTATCCGTTATTCAAGACGATAGCATAAGCATTTATGGTGATTCACTAATATATGATGAAACAACTTCTCTTGCAGAAGTCATGGGTAAAACAGTCGTCGAAAATGGAGAAAATCAATTGTACACCGAAAAGATTGTTTATCATATAAAAACTCAAATCGCAACTTACAATCAAAATGGTCTCCTCGAATCAGGAAGCCACACGGTTAAAAGTAAGAAAGGTCGGTTTGATTTGAACAATAATATTGCCCATTTCTACGAACATGTTAGTATTCGAGGTCCAGAATTTGAGTTACTCAATGATTCCGTTACCTATGATATGGAAAAAGAGCTCACTTCATGGGAATGTCCAACAATTATCACCAATAATGATTCTCAAATATATAGCGAGATTGGACAATATAATCTAAAATCTAAGGATGCTATATTTATCCAAAATGCACAATTTCAAGATAGTACTACCTTCGTTTCGGGTGATACAATAAACTATATTGACACCATTCAGTCATTTGAAGTAATCGGTAAAGCCAATTACGTTTCCGTTGAAGACACAGCTTCTGCTGGAATTATAATACACAATAAGTCTCTAGGCACTACCCAACTAATTTCGAATGCAAGATACCAGAGTAAAGACAATCTCGTGATTGGAGATCATATTCTGTATGACAAAAACAAAGGTACATACAACGTCCAAGGGAGGAGCTCTATATCGGACCCACCTACCCTTATCATAGGAGATACAATAGACTATAATAAGCATACCAAGGTAGGCATAGTCGTTGGAAATGCTATTTGGAAGGATACCACATCAAAAATAGATATACTATGCGACAGTATGGTTTACAAAGGAAATGAAAAGTATGCAAAGGCCATCGGATTTAACCAGAGACCCTTAATGATCAGTTATTCCAGCGATGACAGCTTATATATATCAAGTGACACCTTAGTTCGATACCAAATAGTGAAAAATATTGATTCATTAACCATAGACACATCAACTCTTTTAATAGCCGATAATCGTGTTAAGATCTTCAGTAATTCATACCAAGCAATCTGTGATAGTTTATCTTATCAAGAAGAAGATTCGCTATTTACTCTAATTGATGATCCCCTTATCTGGAAAGATACTACTCAAATGGATGGAGACACCATGTTTTTACGAATGGAAGAAAATAAACTTTCATCGCTAAACATTAAAGGAAATGCATTTATAATCAATAGTCCAGATTTGT
The DNA here is from genome assembly GCA_965230345.1 of Saprospiraceae bacterium. Taxonomy (GTDB): domain Bacteria; phylum Bacteroidota; class Bacteroidia; order Chitinophagales; family Saprospiraceae; genus JADKBO01. Next base: position 963,876 of record CBDDKR010000001.1, on the reverse strand, counting down.
ATTTTTTCAACCAAATAAGAGGAAGGATTATAGACGTTGACTTTAAGAATAAAAAAATTGATCAAATGAAAGTAAATGGAAATGCCCAAAGCATTTACTATCTACTTGACGATGAGGATGCTTATATCGGAGTCAATGAATCCGAGTGTAGTTTGATCATATTTGATTTTAACAATGGACAAATAGATAAAATTAGACACTATACGGAACCGAGTTCTATCATTCACCCTATGAGTATCGATCACGAAAAAATAAAGTTTCCAGGTTTTAAATGGAATCAGAATCTAAGACCTCTAGATTATAAATCCTTGAGATTTCATCCATGAGATCAATCGCTATTTTTCCATTTGCGATATAGCAAAGATGTCATTAAGCCGATCATACTTCCAATAATTGACCCTATAAATACATCACTTGGATAGTGTACTCCTACATAGATTTGTGCAAAACTTATTAAAAATGCCCATCCAAATAAAATCCATAACCATTTCGCCTTTCTTCGAAAGAATACCAACATCCAATAAACCGCCAAAGCAAAATGATTGGAAGCATGAGATGATGTAAAGCTATAACCACCTCCACACCTTACTCTTAGTACTAAACTATCGCTATCTAGTACGTGACAAGGTCTTGGCCTCTCTACATAAGGTTTTATAACCCTACTGCTTACAAGATCAGAAGTACCAACAGTCAATAACGTAAATAACAATAAATAATACGCCCTGTTCTTATCAAAATTAAAGAAGTAAAACCCAATTACAAATGTATAGAGTGGAGCCCAAAAAATTGGATTTCGAATAGGAATGAGAAGGAAATCCAATAATGGATTTCCCATCTCAACATTTATAATATTAAATAGAAATAAATCTATTGAATGGATCAAATCCAAAATATCTATTCTTTATTCTTAACGTATTTTTCCAACCATTGATCTTGTTCCCAAAGTAGGTGCAAAATTGATTTTCTTGCCGAATATCCATGACTTTCTTTAGGTAACATTACCAATCTTACAGTAGCTCCTAATCCCTTTAACGCATTAAAATATCGCTCACTTTGCATAGGGTAAGTACCTGAATTATTATCTGCTTCACCATGAATTAATAATAAAGGATGTTTCATCTTATCTGCATTCATGAAAGGACTCATCGTATTGTAAATATCTGGAGCCTCCCAATAATTACGTTCTTCAGATTGAAATCCAAAAGGTGTCAAAGTACGATTGTAGGCACCACTTCGAGCAATCCCAGCTGCAAAAAGGTCTGAATGCGTTAGCAAATTAGCGGTCATAAATGCTCCATAGGAGTGACCACCCACAGCTACTCTATTACGATCTATATAACCTAATTTATCTACTGCATCTATAGCTGCTTTACCATTTGCCACCAGCTGAGGTATAAAATTATCATTGGGTTCATTGTCGCCTTCACCAACGATTGGAAATGCTGCATCATCCAAAACCACATATCCTCGAGTTACCCAATATATAGGAGATCCATAATAAGGAAAGGTGAATTCATTGGAGTTACTTGTCTTTTGACCAGCACTAGATTTATCCTTGTACTCTACAGGATATGCCCATAAAATCATTGGCATTTTCTCCTTCTTTGTTTTATCGTACCCAATAGGTAAATACAAAGTTCCTGATAGCTCTACCCCATCGTCTCTCTTATACGAAATGACTTCTTTATGAACACTATTTAGAGCTTTGAATGGATTCTCAAATTGAGTTATTGGTCTTAATTTACCAGTATTTATATTTCGAATATAGTAATTAGGATATTCTGTTTTGGATTCTATCCTAGTCAACAATTCACCTTTATCTATATTTACCGCCAATACTAAGTCCTCTAATTTTGTAGTATCCTCAACTTGAAAAAGACGTTTATTTTCACCTGATTTTACATTCAGCTTATCTACAAATGGGAATTTTCCTGCTTCCGAGTATCCATCTCCAATCAAATAAAGATGATCATTGGAAAGATTAAGAACTCTTCGACCAAAATCATTTCTTTTAGTCACAAAATAACCTGGATCACTATATCTGTCCTGATAATTTCTTTCATTCCATAACTCAACTGCTCCTGTTGAAGGATTCAGAAATGACGTCCTAACCGTTCTTGTATTCCACCAATAGTCATATAAAACAGCGCAATCATCACTTCCCCATTGAATACTGCTATAACGTAACTTTGTTTTTGCGATCACTGTTTTTTCTCCAGTAAAAGGAGCTTCTAATTGATATATTGCATCTCTAAAATCAACTTCTTTTTCTGCATCTCCCCCATCAAGTGCTTCAGCCCAATACAAGGTTGCTCCTTGATCACTTCTCCAATTTATCCGTCTAGGTTCGGTAGTTACGGACATAAATCCTTTGGGCATCTCCTCTAATAAAGGTATATCAAACTGGGTTTTCACATGATTTCCATTTTGATCATAGATATCATATTGATATGGAAATCTATAGTATGGCACAAGATACGAGTATGGCTTTTTGATTTTTGATATTAGTACATATTTACCATTTGGAGACAACATTAAGTCATCGTAAATAGCCATATCAAGCCATTTCTTCTTATTACCGTTAATATTCACCTCCCATAACTCACTGGTAGTAATGGTTTCAAAATTTTTCTCATCTGTTGGATTTTTCAACAAATCCTGATACGTTCTATTTTGAGCTTTTTGTCCATTGTTCTCAGAAATTGTTGGCCCTGTAGGAATGATTTTGCTTCGATCTATTATGGCTGCATCGACTTCTCCTCTAGTCTTAATCAATAAGGTTTCATCATTCAGCCAAATATAGGTTACACCAATACTACCTAAAATTTTAGGTGTTGATAGTTTCTTAGCCTTTTTAGTTACAATATCAATTACCCAAAGACTAACATCACTCCCAGAAGTATTTAGTACAGCTACTTTATTTTGAGTAGGGTTCCAAGAAAGGTCTGAATATTTCCCTCTATTAGGCAATCCCATAATGGGTTCTTCAACTCCAGAATTTGGATTCAAATAAGATATACCAATGTTATACCTATTTCTAGAAGGCATAAAGTTTTTAGGGTTAATTCTCAAACCTGCTAATCGTAGCTCTTCTTCCGAGAGCTCCTCTAAGGATTTATACATTTGTCTATGCAATAATAGGGCATCTTTGACTCCTTGATTGATTCTAATACTTGGAGCAGGATTGGCGTCAGCAAGATCTAATATCGACTTTGGAGGAACCTGATAATCCAAATTTTCCTGTCCATAAAGATTAAAAATTGCACTGCACAGTAAGATCATAAATATGTTTTTCATTTTCACAATGTGTATGTTTAGTATAATAAAGGGTTTACTCACATTCGGTTTAAGTGTCTCATAAAATACAAAGTTCTTATGCCGATGTAGTAGTGATTATTAATTGTTGATTCAATCAAATATACAACAATAGCCTAAGAAAGAATTATTCATATAGACTATTAACTTAATCAGAAAGCAACAATGTATCGAATGCCTATTCCCTGTATTAACAATCTACTTGATAAGATCACAGATTTGTAATTCCTGTTGTGACTTTCTTAAATTCCATATAGCTCACCACCCTTGCTAAATAGTTTATCCACCGTCTTGGTAACTTTCTCATCAGGCACCAATTCTGGAGCATGATGACTTTTAATACGAGCGTCAATAATTAGTGGACCTTTACATCCCCAGTGTTTAAACTTGTATTCTGAATCAACCCCATAGATATCATGAGAAGGATTTGATCTTGTAAAGGTTACCCAAACAAAGTTGGCTGTATTTTGAGCAACAAATCGAGCATCGTCACAAAGAATTATTAACGGATATTCTTTTAAATCTAAGTCTTCTATTTGCTCTGCAAATAATTCTACTTCATGAATGGCGGATTCATAATCTCTCCACTTCTTCATTTCGACCGCAAGAATGCCAGGTTGTATAACAGCTACATGATGAACTCCCTCAATCGTGTTTTCGAATGGCACTTCTACCCCAAGTTCTCTACGGATTTTTCCTCGACAGGCCACCATAACTTTTGATCCTTTATTCCACCCTGTTCCACTGTAATCCAATGTATCAATGGTCGTTTTGGTTTGGAAATGCAGATCTCTGGTCCAATCAATCCTTCTTAACACATAATCAAAAAACTCCGATTCGTTATTGCTGTCCAAGCCTACTCCATCATCATCCGCTGCAATCCATAGAAACTTAGCAAGAGAGGTTTGCCCACTTCCAAGAATTCTATTCCCAATGGTAATAATCTCTTCTGGTTCCGGTTCTCTAAAAGGCATATATCTGTCTTGAGCAACTGCTAACAATAAAGGATGAACACCTGCTTCATCCACAGCATTAATATTCAGCAATCCAGGAAATTCCGTCGGAGTCAAAAACTCAACCAATTTATGAATAAGATATCCAAAGCTGCTGTCTTCTGCAGGAGGTCTACCAACAACCGTGAAATGCCAGATTGGATTTTTTCTATGATAAACACGATCAACCTTCATAATAGGAAAGTCATGCTCTAAACTATAATAACCCAAGTGATCCCCGAAAGGGCCTTCTGCTTTCTTTTTATTTTTTATGATTTCTCCTGTAATAACAAAATCGGCATCAGAAGAAATATAATACCCTTGATCATCCACATAATATCTAAATCTTCTTCCTGCCAACATACCTGCAAATGTCAACTCACTTATGTTCTCTGGCATAGGCATAATAGCAGAAAAGGCATGACTTGGTGGGCCTCCAATAAAAATACTACACTTAAATGATTCCGACGAATTGTTATACTGTTGATGATGTATCCCAATTCCTCTGTGAATTTGATAATGTAAACCTATCTCTTTATTGAGTTCATATTCATTTCCATCCAATTGAATCCTATACATCCCCAAATTAGAATCCATGATGTTTTTACTAGATGGTGGCAATGTAAACACCTGTGGTAATGTAATAAATGCTCCTCCATCCATTGGCCAGGATTTCACTCTAGGTAATCGGTCAATGGTAGTTTGACCAAACATTGATGGTGGTTTCCAAATAGACTTCTTAGGTAATGCCGTAAGCGCTGTGAATGGTGCAGACATAAATTTCAAAGGAGATTTTATAAATCTACTTGGATCTGCCTTAAGTTGAGTAACCTTTCTTACTTTATCCAATGTGGATCGAAACAAAAAATTCGTTCGTTCTTTTGTACCATACAGATTAGATAATGCTCTAAAATCACTTCCTTCAACATGCTCAAATAAAATAGCAGGCCCATTTTTCTCAAATATTCTCCTATGAATTTCGGCCATTTCTAAATCTCCAGAAACCATGGATTTAATTCGAATCAACTCTCCTTGTTTTTCCAGGTCAATAGCAGCCTCTTCTAGTGATTTATACATTTAATGGATTGTTAGAATTGATAATTTAGTTCCAAAATTTCTGCACATAAAACAGATCTTCATTCCAAGCATTTCAACTTCTTTTATACTACAGTAAACGTAATCGTTTGATTTGATTCACCGTTTAAGTTTTAACAATGCGAATATAATCATTGTTTAATTTTCATATTTCTATTTGTTAAATATCTATCTTTGATCATTCAATGTATTTTGGATTTGGGAAATAGATTATTGGCTTTATTGAAAAAAGAACTTACGGTTGAGTTGCGAAGGAAACATACCCTTTCTGGAGTCTTTCTTTTCGTAGCGATCATCGTGTTTATTCTCTACAAATCATTCAACAAAATGGTTGGTATGGAATGGAATGTAATGATCTGGATCGTACTTCTATTTTCTGGAATTAATGCCATCGCCAAAAGTTTTTCTCAAGAATCTAACGACACTAAACTTCATTATTACACCTTATTTAATCCAACAGAGTATATTACCTCCAAAATCATCTACAACACCATTTATTTGGGAGTAATTTTCGTTGGTGTTTTTGCTGGATTTGCATTCTTTTTGGGAAATCCAGTTCAAGATTTACCATTGTTTGTCAAAGCAGCAGCATTGGGTATCATTGGACTTTCTACTGTTATGACCTTGGTGTCTTCTGTATCTGGAGAATCTGAAGGAGGAAGTGCTTTACTTGTATCTATACTAGCATTTCCTTTGACCATACCTATTGTTCTTCTGTTAATAAAGGTTGGAGCATCAGCATTACATTTGATACAAGACAGTAGCGTTGGGGATGATTTACTTATGTTATTTGGCATTGATATCATCCTGCTAGGATTAACCTATATATTGTATAATGAAGTTTGGAGAAATTAAAATAAGAGTATGAAGAATTCAACTAAATGGATGTACCAGTGGTGGTGGAAGTTATTAGGGATTGTAATATTTCTTTATGTTTTGATTGGAGGACTGACCACACCGCTAAATCCGGGAATCACCTCCATTTCTCCTGCAAAAGTTCAAGCTGGAGATACTGTCTTAATGGAAATAAATGGATACAACACCAACTTCCTAAAAGCACGAGATAATGATGTGTGGTTAAAAATGAACAATACCCATATGGTCAAGGCGCATGAGGTTCTACCCTACAGTGATATGAGTTTAGAGGCTCAATTTATTATACCAAGCCATTTCCCTACTACATCTAAGAATGCATTCTTAACCATCATAACTTACAATCCAATTGATGGTCCTGCATTAAAACCTTCAGCCTTGTACGTTTCTGAAGTACAGGAAGGTCAAGATAATAGATGGGTTGATTCCTTTGGCAAAAGCTTAATAGCACCAGAAGGAATTCGATTTCCATTCAGAAGCATTTTAGACGAAACAATTAGAAATACCTTTTTTCATGTTGCCTTATGGCTATCAATGATTGTACTATTATTGGTTGGTCTAGTACATTCTATCTTATATTTAAGAAATAAAAACATGCACCATGATTTGATGTCCGCAGGCTTTAACAAAGTTGCTATTTTCTATGGTATTTTGGGTTTGATTACAGGATCCATTTGGGCAAAACACACTTGGGGAACTTGGTGGACAACCGATATCAAGTTAAATATGTCAGCCATTGCTATGCTTATTTATTTAGCTTATTTAGTCTTAAGAGCATCTACAACCGATTTTGAAAAGCGCGCTCGTCTATCGGCGGTATACAGTATTTTTTCCTTTGCAGTCTTAATACCATTAATCTTTGTTATTCCTAGATTAACAGATAGCCTACATCCTGGAAATGGTGGTAATCCGGCACTAGGTGGCGAAGATCTTGATAATACGTTAAGGCTTTTTTTCTACCCTAGTATTATTGGTTTAATACTTATTGGCACTTGGATTTCGTCTTTAATATACAGAAGCGAGAAGATAGAAGACAAAATTCTAACAGAGTAAGGTTATAATTCTCTAATATTGTATCTTTTATTTTAAAATCAATTAATATAAATTATTAGTTAGTGTTACAAAACATTTCTATACAATATCCATCTTGGTATATCTTATTGTGCCTAGCGCTTGGTATAGTCTATACAGCCATCTTATACTATAGAGAAAATAAATTTGAATCATCCCCAAGATATGCCATTTATGGATTAGCATTATTAAGGTTTTTGTCTTCATCACTAATTGCATTCTTATTGCTTCAACCATTATTGAAGAAACAAAAAGAAGAGACCAAAGATCCCAAGGTTATTATTCTTGAGGATAAAAGTACTTCAGTTTCATATGCAACGTCCAAAGAAGAGTTATTAATATACAATCAAGGCATTGAAAGATTGAATGAAGAATTAGGAGAAAAATATGACATAATTCGCTTAAATTTTGGTTCTAATGTTTCATTAAATCCGTTGGATAGTACTAATTCCTTAGGAAGTAATCTTGCACAAGCGATTCATTACTTAGATGATAATTATGCCGATCAAAATATAGGTTCTGTAATACTCTCCAGTGATGGAATTTATAATCAAGGTAAAAATCCACTTTACCAAAAGTTAAGAATTAAGGCTCCTCTAAACACCATATTACTTGGAGACACCAGCATTCGAAGAGATATATCTATTCAAAATGTACTGCATAATAAGATTGCGTATCTAGAAGATAAATTTGTAATAGAAGTACAAATAGACGCTAAGCAATGTGCTCTGAAAAACACACAATTATCCGTATCCAAAGTAAACGGAAATAAATCAACAAGATTAAATTCTACGCGACTGAATATCAATTCGAATAACGAATTTCTCACGCATTCTTTCGAATTAAAAGCAGAAAATTCTGGGATCATGCATTTTAGAATAAATGTGACTGAAATCGAAGGAGAAACTACATTGACCAATAATGTCCGAGATATATTCGTTGAAGTTTTGGATGCAAAGCAAAGCATTTTGATTCTTGCTGATGCTCCTCATCCAGATCTATCAGCACTTAATCAATCCATTACGAATAATAAAAACTATGAAGTAGATACCCGTTTCATTGGAGATACAAAGGATGTCATCTGGAAGGATATTGACCTGGTTATTTTACACAACCTACCTTCTGAACACAATGATTTATCCACTATTGTCAAAAACCTCGATAGGCTAAAAACACCACGTTTGTATATAGCTGGTGCCAATACCAATCTCTTTAAATTGAACAATATACAAACCATTACTAAGTATAATGGCAATTCGAATTCTTTAGAAGATATACAGCCCGCGATCAATAATCAATTTAAGTTATTTGACTTATCTGAAGATCTCAAAAAGTTTTTGAATGCTGTACCTCCTCTAAAAAGTACTTTTGGGTCTTACAATGAGGAAAACCTGTCCTCACCTCTACTCTATCAAAAGATTAAAAAGATTAAGACCAACTATCCTTTATTGTCTTTTTCCGACATCAGTGGAATAAAATCAGGTGTTTGGAATGCTGAAGGAATATGGAAATGGAGATTTTACGATTTTCAAGAAACTCAATCTTTTGATCGATTTAACACCTTCATTGGTCAATTGATACAATATTTGACTGTAAAAAATGATAAGCGTCGCTTTAGAGTTAATATTGCAAAAAGAAATTTTCTGGAAAGCGAAAACATCATATTTGATGCACAGCTTTACAACAATTCATTTGAATTAATCAATGAACCAGATGTCGAAATTTCGATATACAATCAAGATCAGAAAGAATATCCATTCACTTTTTCAAAGATTAGCAATTACTATTCTCTTAATTGTGGGAAATTAGAAAATGGAATCTATACCTATAAAGCATCCGTTAATTTTAACAATGAGAGACTGACTAGCTCAGGTCAATTTTCAATTAGCGATGTGCAACTCGAGCAATATAATCTTCGTGCTGACAAAAACCTATTATCAGCTCTAAGTGATAAATACAACGGAAAAATGTATGATGTTCATTCTATTGAAGATTTAAAAGAACAAATTCTTCGAAATGAGAACATGAAACCTATAATCTTTACATCTAATTCGACTGAGTCTTTACTCCACTGGAAATGGATGTTTTTGATAATCCTTTTACTCTTGTCAATAGAGTGGTTTTTGAGACGTTATTGGGGTAATTATTAGACTAAAATAATATGAAAAACATATTCAACTATTTCTTATTTAGTGCATTAATCCTTACAATCTGCTCTATAATAGCATGTAAAAATGATAATGCTGACACAAAGGTTGATTCGGAGATCAACAACAATATGGTGCAAACAGGTAATACTGAGATTGACTTTCTTTCAAAAGAAATCAGTAAAAATGGTTTGGATCCTGAACTAAGATTTCGGAGGGCTGAAGCATTGAGTGCAAACAACATGTTCAATGAAGCCATTGAAGATCTACGTGTTGCCATCACAGTTGATTCTCTTAAACCTAAATATTACCATCTCTTATCTGATGTTTTCATGGACAGCAATAATTCTAGTAAGAGTCTACAAACTATGTTGGTTGCACACAACTTGTTTAGAGAACGTATTCCTACAAAGTTAAAATTGGCTGAGACCCATTATATCATTGAGCAATATGAAAAATCCGTTGGAGTACTAAATGACATATTTAGATTAGACCAACAAAATGCAGAAGCCTATTTTATGCTAGGGCTTAACTTTAGAGAATTGGGAGATACAACAAGAGCGATGAATGCTTTGCAAACTGCCACAGAGTTTGATTCTAAATTAGTAGATGCATGGCTGGTACTAGCTGAGATTCTGGAAAGCAGAGGAAGCAAAAAGGCAAAGGACTATCTTGAGACTGCTACTAGGGTTGCGCCAAACAATTTGAATGCATTGCATTCTTACGCCTATTACCTTCAAAATAACAACGAAATTGAAGCGGCTCTAGAAGTATATAAGAACATGAATACCATTGATAAGTATTATGGTGATGCATATTTAAATGCTGGAATCCTAAGGATCGAACAAGATGAATTGGCACTTGCTAAGGAGCAATTTGAAATTTTGGCTTCTCAACAAAAACTCAATCCTGTTGCACAATACTACCTGGGTTATATCAACATGTTAGAAGGTGACGTTGAAACAGCTAAAGTTCATGCCCAAAATGCCATAAATCTTAATGGTGATTATGAAAAAGCAAAAGAACTACTCCAAACATTAAATCAGTAAAAGAAAATCTCTAATTAAAAGGGTTTCTTGGCACCCACGAATGGTCTGGAACCAAATTATTTAGGATAGATGGTATTAAGTTATTGATCCATTTGTCTTGGTAATTAATGCAGCAAAACATTTCAAAATCTTTTGCTCCAACAGAACTTTTTATTTCCAAGGCAGTCCTTGACATAAATATTTTATTTACTTGCCGCTGAATACCAATTTCAACCATATCGTAAAGCATATTCAGATACAATTGAGCTTCTTTATTTATGTCTTTGTCATAACCTAAAAAATGTGCATCCAAATTGGATTGGTTCAAGATAGTGGTATAAAAACCCACAAGTTTTTCATTTAGGAAATATCCGTTAATGATAATATCATCCTGTAAGTGTTTCTTAAGTTCTAAAAAGTACTTCTGGTCTAGCACGAACAAATTAAAATTGGCTTGATCAGACACATATCGATACAGCTCATTTATTCTATCTAAATGTCTTTCAATATCAGATACGCTCAATTCTCTTGTCTCAATTTCACCTTTCTTTTTCCTTGCGCGTTTAAAACGTGTCCTGTATTTCTTTTTCATCGCATTAGTATAATCATTCGTATCCTTCCACTCAGGATCGACATTAAAAATCATACTTGGCTGAACTTTGAATTTTGTATATGATTGTATCTTTTCTTCAGGCAGTTGGTGTGGGAAATAATCCTTAAATAGAACGCACTTAACTTTAATATTCTCTTCTTTATTCAGCTTTTGAATCAGCTCATTTGTCGCAGATTTAACAAGATCAAATTTTTGTTGATGATCATACTCTGATAAAAATCTAAATCCATACTGCCCAGTCACCATTGTATTGCCACATACCAAGCTGTGAATATTTATTCGATTCACCATACAACGTTTTACAGAATCTGTAAGCTTCTTTCCATCAGAAACACGGAGGGACTCACTAAGTCTAAGATATTTCAACTGGAAATAACAGATTCCGATAAGTCTTTTTCCCTCTTTTATCGTACAGTAAAATGGTCTAATTCCGCTAGGAGGAGAATTTTCTATTGCTCTATGAAAGCCTAATCCTAGAAAGACGTCTTTGTCACTCATTCTTTCCCAATCACTCCACACACTCTGAATGGATTCGCTAAATTCAAATGATAATGACAAAGGCGCCTTGATTATAGTTTTTTAATAAGTATGGTTAAATTATTGATCTTAATACCCGTATCTCAATCCAAATGAGTATACATTATACTTGGGACCATTCTCAAAAAGAGGATTAAAATCAAAACGACCATATAATCTTATATTTGCGATAGATAATGAAAGGTCAGCACCATAGTTAAACTTATTCAATCCAAAACTTGCCCTGTGTTGAGACTCAACTTCTTCATCATTTAATGAGTTAAATTCTTTTTTAGTATATCCTTTAACTTTTAATCCGGCATGACCACCGATAAATACCTCTGCTTTCTTTAATATTCTTATGCCTATGCCTAAAGGAACTTGTAAGTATCTAACTCCCAACCTAACTTTATCAAAACTATTATCTTCTGTTAAAATATAACCATTATCATTCGCTGCATTGTTTATGTCCAAATCATCAAGTTTAAAATAATTTGTACTCAATGTTAATCCATAAACCAATCTAGAACGACTTTTTCCAAGCTGTCTTTTATTAACAAAACCAACTTCCCAATTACTAGATCCCCATAACTTATGATCCATTGCCTGACCATCCTCATGAGTCATAGAATTAATTCCCCAGCCAAATACAAAGGCGAAACCATCCAATGAGCTCATTACCTTATCACTCAAATTTACATTAGGAGTAAAATCACCCTTATATTCCAGTTCTATATCCTCTTCCTGCGCAAATAGTCCTGTGAAAGAAAACATCGTAAAAAGTAAAATTGCTTTAATCTTCATCGTTTTATTTTTAATGTATTATCAAATTTATTCAATCAGTAATTTGATATAAAAGACTTTATAAAGTCTTTTTTGTTACAAAATCACTTCGTAATAAATTGTTAAAATCGAAACACGAAAATGCTTAAAAAGATTAACTAGTCCATGACTTTCTTTTGAAATGTAGAAATCATCTGATTAAAGTAATGATTGTACACCCGAATAAGTAGAGGATTTAGAGCTAGGTCAGGCCTATTTCTAACCTCAAAATAATCTTCTATAATTTGTGCTTGTTGTTCGAAATTAAAACCCAAAAAATTCTTTCCATTTTCAATGGCATCATTCAACCCCATGTATCCGCCATAACTATACCCCTCCGCACTCCTTTGAGCCAAAAGCGCTCTACTACTATAAACCAATCCAAATTTTTGATATTGCAAACAATGAACGACTTCATGAACCAAGACCTTATCTGATATAGAACTGTCATAATTAATGACAAAGCCAGTAACATATGCTATTGCATAACTCTTTGTAAAAAGTTGGGCAGAGTCATTAATTCTAATGTTGGACAAATCAATTGAAGGACCAAATACTTCGTTTAAAAGAGTCAATTCGTAGATATCAAAATCCCTAATACCACCTTTGAAAAAATGCAGTATAACAGTCCAAACTTCAAACAACCCAGTCCATTCAATAACATAAATCAATAGATCAGTCCACCACTCTACAACACTATTGACTTTGATTTTTTGGTTAATTGAAATAAAGAACAAATGGGCAAACAATCGTTTAAGTCGTATAGGTAAAAGAATAAAAATGCGACTTACCTGTGGCCAGATAGATTTCATCCTCATACCTAATTGTTTAATTAAATCGAAGTGATTTAATGGGAGAAATTCTAGAAATTATAATCAATGGAAGCAATAACGCAAATAGAATAATAGCCATTGTTCCGATATTGATTAATAGGATATTTAACCAATCCAAGTGTATTGGAGCAGTATCAAGATAGTAACTCTCTTCATCCAACTTGATTATATTAAAACTCTTTTGCAGAAATGCCAACGAGAGTCCAATAACATTTCCCCAAAACATTCCCTTAAGTATGATGTAGAAAGCATGATATAAGAAAATCTTTTTTATCAACCAATTACTTCCTCCAAAGGATTTTAGTATACCTATCATTTTGGTCCGTTCTAAAACGAGGATTAAAATTACCGTAATCATATTGATCAAAGCCACGATTATCATCAATTGATAAATAACTACACCATTCAAATCCAATAATTTTAGCCATTCAAAAATGTTTGGAAACTTTTCTTCAATCGTTTCACAATACATATGCAAAGGCAAAATATTCTCGTATATATACTCAGAAAATATTTTAGAATCCTCAGGGTCATCCACAAAAATTTCAATTCCACTCACTTCCGAATCTTCCCAATCTAAGATATCTTGTAAAATGGTCATGGGACCTAAAATAACTCTTCTATCATATTCTTCCAATCCTGTACTGTATATTCCAGCGATTTGAACTCGTCTCTTGATCTTACTCTTATTTTTGATAAATGAAACCAAAATTTTCTGATCGACTTTAAGGTTTAGTCTATTCGCGATATTTTTACTTACTACTACTTCTGGGCTTTCTGTGGATAAGTCCAAGGACCTTCCTTCCACAAGATTCGTTTTCATTGCAGACCAATCAAACGAATCATCAATTCCCTTATAAAGGATGGGTTGTAGAGCCGATTTTGTTTCTACTACGCCTGCCATTATGATAAAGGGCTGAACATGAGAAATTCCACCATTCGTCTTTGTGAAGATTTCATGTTCATCATTTCCATCATCTACAACTCGGTATTCAATGGGTCCAACTGATTTTAATTGGTCATAATAATCCAATGAAATATCTATTGCCTTCAAATCAAAGTTTCGAGTGACATTTGTATCAGAAACATGAATATTACTCCAAAACCCATAAACTTTAGCTCGAATTTCTCTAGAAAATCCTTCCAATATAGCTGACGAAAGAATCATTACTGCAATACTCAATGCAGTCGACGCAATCGCTATTTTAACTATAGAACTCGTAAATGATTTCGATTGACTTGATGCTATTTTATGCGCTATAAATCGAGATGTATTCAATCAAAGAAGAGATTAAAATGATTCAATGATTTGAATAAACTTTCCTTTATCCAATGAAGCTCCTCCAACCAACCCTCCATCTACATCTGGATTGGCAAATATAGCTTTGGCATTTTCGGGTTTAACTGATCCTCCATATAGAATTGGAATGCTATTGGCAATTTCTTCTCCAAATTGATTACTCAAACTTGATCTGATTGCAGCATGAATTTCTTGTGCCTGTTCAGGACTTGCAGTCTCCCCTGTGCCAATTGCCCAAATGGGTTCATATGCCAAAATCAACTGTCTAACTTGATCCGATGAAAGTTTGAATATGGTTTCTTCCAATTGTTTTGTCACATAATTTACCTGATCGTTATTCTTCCTAATTTCTAAAGGTTCTCCACAACAAAAAATTGGATTTAACTGCTCATTCAAAGCCTTTTCTAGTTTTTCTAATAAAATGGTGTCGGTTTCACCATTCATCGACCTTCTTTCAGAATGACCAATGATCACGTAAGGAATCTTCATAGATGACAACATAGACGCCGAAACTTCTCCCGTATAAGCACCATTTGATTTATGATGACAATTTTGGGCTGCAATCTTTATATTGGAATTTGTTGAGGTAATCTCATTCATCTTAAGGAGATAAGTATAAGGTGTAGCTAGAATAACTTCCACATCCGAATTCGAATATCCATTTACTATACTTTCGACCAATTCTACGCCAGCTTCAATGGTCAAATTCATTTTCCAATTACCCGCGACAACTTTCCTTCTCATATGTAATATTTAATCTTTTAACTAAGCTTTGCAAAAATGCCTAAAACATTTGAAATATCTGATTTTTTTCGGTTTTTATCCATGAGCATTACACCATCAACGCATATAGATAATTAATATTACAATAATATGTAATGCTTAAAATCTTTATTACATTTGTATACACAAGTAAATAGTTAAATATTATGATGGATTCACTTATTCAAGAATTTCCTAAACAATTGTTGGAAGCTATAGAAATTGGTAAAAATGCTACCATTAATGCTCATCAATTCCCTATTTACAAAGCATATGTAGCTGGATTAGGTGGTTCTGGTATAGGTGCAAATTTTGTTCAGGAATGGATAAAAGAAGAAGCTTCAATTCCCTATTTGGTTGGAAAAGGTTATACCATCCCTGGATATATTGATCGTAATACTCTTTTTATTGCTTCTTCATACTCTGGTAATACCGAAGAAACTTTGGCCTCATTAGAAAAAGCAAAGAGTTCTGGCGCAAAAATAGTTTGTATAGCAAGTGGAGGAAAAATAATTGAAGAAGCTAAATCCAATGGTTACGACTACGTACAAGTACCTCAAGGATCTCCCTCACCAAGAGCGTGTCTGGGCTATAGTATCGTACAGCAACTATATATATTGCATCATTTGGGTTTCATCAAAGAGGATCTTATAAAAAATGTAAAATCAGCAGCAGATCTAATTAATTTTGATCAAGACGAAATTAAAAACAAGGCCAAGCGAATTGCTGAGATCATTCAGGATAAAAAACCTGTAATATATACGACTGATCGTATGGAAGCAACAGCGATACGATTACGACAACAATTAAATGAGAATTCAAAAATTCTTTGTTGGCATCATGTAATCCCTGAAATGAACCATAATGAATTGGTTGGATGGAAAGACTTAAATTCAGATATAGCAGTATTATTGCTGCGAAATAGAGACGACTTCAAAAGAAATGTGGTCCGAATAGAAATCAATAAAGAAATCATCTCATCTAAGTGTAATACGCTCATCGAGATCTATTCTAAGGGTCAAAGTCTTGTGGAAAAATCCGTATATTTTGTGCACCTTGGAGATTGGATTAGTTGGTACCTTTCAGAATATAGAGGTGTAGATGCCATAGAAATTGATGTGATCAATTACCTAAAATCAGAGCTAGCCAAAGTATAAGAACTTAATTCAATCCATTGGATTAGTGTTCTCATATAATATTGGTAGGACGAAGAATATGTTCAAAGAATAGGATCTATAACTCTCCTGATCGCTAGATATTCATTTACGCTTGTGAGAGTTGTTTGGAATAAAACCTTTGTTTAATCGTACGTAAATAGGGTTAATCCATTCAAAAAATCAGAAATTTAAAACGTGCAAGAATTAGGAAAACGCCTTAGGTATTGATATGGTTAAAGGTCAACAAAAGTTTTGTGATATCTGTGATATCGATTTATTTGGAAATTATTGTCATAATTGCGGCCAAAAAGTATCTGGAAAAAAGTTAGGTTTGATTGAGATCATTCAGGATTTTCTTAACGATACATTTTCGTTAGAAAAAGCTGGACTGGGAACTATGCTCCTCATTTTAAAGTCACCAAAAAAGGTGATCAATAATTATTGGGAAGGCAATCGTAGATATTATACATCTCCCTTCAAATTACTAATATATGCTTCCTTAATCATAGGACTGCACGTAACGTATAATAAAAATTTGATCTTTGGCCTAGCATTCACAAATGACCCCAAAATATTCTTCATCTTTTTATTCTTAATGGTGTTTACAGTTTCATCCTACATCCAATACTACAAGCGCGGATTTAGTTTTCTTGAGACACTTATTGCAAATACATATTTATTCTCCGTTTTAACCATTGTATTGATTCTTCTTTTTGAGATGATTCAAATACTAAATCTTGACGATGAAATCATTGGATTCAGCTTTCTTATTGGATTGGTATGTTTATTATCCATCTATAGTTCAAACGTCTTTTCCAATAAAACAGGAAAGTTAATTTCATTACGCAATATGATCATTCATTTTGTCATAATATTATCCATTCTCATTTTAACCTTAATCATTGGTATCGTTTTAAGTGATCTTGAATTAAGTTTCAATTAAATAAAAGGAGTTTAGAAGTCCTATCATAAACTTTTTTCGAAATTCAAGAATGTTTATCTGTTTTCAATGTTCTCATTCCTTCTTGGTTGCAAGAATAGCATATACCAATGGAAATTTATTACCAAATTGTTCTACTCTAAATTTCCCAGGTTCAAATTCTTGGCTTCCAGGTAAAAAATCATACGGCGAATAACAATACTCGTTAAGCTGATTTATTGCTAAGTTGTTTCTTATCAAACTATTGGTCACTTCACCAATTCCATGATTCCAACAAACATACTGTGATTTTATGTTAGCATTTTTATCAGCATAGGTTCCCGTTTCTTCTTCGATAATGGGTTCAACATTGTTGTAATGATAAGCTACTTTTTTCAAATCATCATCAAACATCCATACTACAGGATGAAATTCTACGAAAACAAATTGCCCCCTAGGTTTTAGAAAGTGTTGAATCACACTACCCCATTTATTCAAATCTGGCAACCAAGGAATGGTTCCATAACTGGCAAAAACGATGTCAAACTTCTCGTCTAATTTATTTGGTAAATTATAAACGTCTGAACATATAAACTGGGCAGAAGATTCGGTTTCAACAGCAATTTCTTTTGCTTTTTTAATGGATTCATCTGAAAGATCTATCCCCACAGCTGTAGCCCCCATTCGATCTAATGAAATGGTATCTTGACCGAAATGACATTGTAAATGAAGAATCTTTTTTCCATTAATATCACCCAACAAATTCAACTCGATATCATTCAAGGATGATTTACCTTTCAAAAACGCAGGCATATCGTAGAATTCAGAGTTTATATGTGACTCCAAACGATTATTCCACGAATTTTTGTTTATTTCTAAGTAATTTTCCATTTAGGTTATGTATTTAATATTCTAGGAGTAAAAATATTGGATTGATTTGAAACAAAATTGTATAAAAACGAAATGTTGTATAGAAAAATAAATCCATCAACAAAGCTATCGCCTTTTGTAGATCATTTCTGGATGATTGACATACAAGAAAATGATATACCATTTACGCATACTATACTTCCTTATGCTTGGTTTGAGCTCTTTTTTAATTTAGAAGATAGTTCATCCAAAGAAGGAAAATATTTAGGTCAACTTTCTAAAAGGTTAACGATTTGTCATCACAGGCCATATCGGGCTGTTGGCATAAGTTTAAAGCCAAGTGCTGGTAATGCATTGTTTCTTATACCTGCAAATAAACTGATAGATCAAAGTCTTAATTGGTCTGACTTAGATGCTAACTCACCCCTTCATGAACAATTGGTTGAAGCAGGAAATACTCAAGAAATTATACTATTACTTGAAGACTATATTTATAACAAAATAAAGAACTACAAAATTGATCTAATGTCTGTTTCTCTTTCTCAGACAATAGCAAATCAATCACATCAAGGTATTGATATCTCTTTCTTTTCAAAAATTGGATTAACTAGACGAAGGATTGAACAACGATTCTTAGAGACCGTAGGAGTATCGATGGGTACCTATTTGAGGAAGTCTCGCTTTGATGCTGCTGTTAATAGTCTAGCCCGTGGGAATACAAAAACGTTGACACAAGTCGGTTGGAATTTGGGATATTACGATCAGGCTCATTTTTCAAGAGAATTTAAGGAGTTTGCGGGTATTTCACCAAAACAATTTCAAAAGCAAATTAATGACATGACAGAAGTAGAAAGGTTACTTCAATACTCCAATAATTATTCTACTATACATAAAATGTAGTTTTTAATCCGTTTGAGCATAATGAAACTTTTCACAGTAGCATATTGCTTATGCGATTACTTCGCCAATTCAATCTCATATTAGAAACATTGCCTCATTAAGAATGTTCTTATCTTAATTCAACATTACGTAATCCCTTACGATGATGCATTATAGCAACATAAAAACAAACTAATTCTAGTATATCAGATAGGTTGAGAATACAAATCCTTTTTTGCCTTCATAGGCAATTTTGACCCAACTTCCAGATTGTCCTCCAATATTGATGACTTCATCATCCTTATAAAACAATTGAACTTCAGCACCATCAGGGATTTTTGAAATAACATCACTATCTGTACTAGGAAGTGATCTCAAATTTAGACCTGTACTTGTCGTTTTAACTTTGGCTTTTTCTGGAAGCTGATTTGCTCTATAATGATCAATAACTCTAGAAAGGGAATCAATTTTTGCATCCTTCTGATTAAGATAAACCTCCCATTGACTATCATTCTTTGAAATTTTATCCTTTTCGCCTAATGCAAATTGATAAAGATCATTTAAAACATATTGAGGGGGCTTAACCGTAATAAAAGAAACAATTAACAATACTAGAAGTACATTGACTGCCAGAACAATCATCCATCGATAAGACTTTTTATCTCTAGTATTATGTCTTTTTGTATTCACGATTGCAAAAGTACAAAATCCTTTGATCTAGTAAAATCATTAAATAATTAATTGGGGTTTTGTCCAATTATTATCTAAGTAGTTTTGTTATTGAAGTTATTTAAAACTAAATCCTAATACTAGAATCAACTCATTGAAACCCAAGTTCTGCCCAAAAATTAATTTCCATAGATTTGGCTATACAAAAGAATTTTCGGATTGATCTTTCTTCCAAGCAGTTAATTCCGCTATTGAACACAGCTTTTAAATCACGTCATTGATAAAATCGACGTATGTCAATTTCTCCAAGTAGTTCTTTCTGTTGTTCTAAATGGGCACAAAAGTGTTTTGCAAAATAAGGAGCTAGTGATGTCCCCTTGGTTCCTAAGCCATTAAATACAAAAAGATTATCGAAAGATTCGTGTTTTCCAATTACAGGTTTTCTATCGCGCGTACATGGTCTAATACCAGCAATATGATCTACAATAGTATAATCGGCTATAAAAAATTCATTGAGCTGATCCAAAAGCTTAGATCTTCCGATTTGTGATGGTGTATCATCTGTTACATCCCATTCATAATTTGAACCAACCCAGTAAGAATCTCCTTGAGGAGTAACAAAAGTTTTATCTCGAATAGAACAATTTAGCTCTTCATCAAAATGAATAAATAAGGCTTCACCCTTTGTAGGTGAAATTGGTAGTGTGTTGAAAAAAGGATTTTCTTTAATTCCATATCCTTCGCAAAAAACAATCCTCTTTGCCTTAATATCCTTGTACTCAACTTTATTTTCATCATGTTTAAAATCTGAAAAAGAAAAGGATTCGGAAAGAAAGACGCCTTGCTGTTTTAAATAGTTTCTATAACCTTGTATTACATTGTCGGTTTGTACTTGGTATGCGTTATTTATCTTTCCATATGACAATGGTTTAGCAATTAATCCATTTATTTCCTCTTGATGTTGATGACAATCTACATATCCTTCATAAAATGGGTCCACCACTCGTGACATCCACTTATTCTCTTCTTTTGCACTTCTTAGAGGTCTATATATTTCTTGATTTTTTATACATTGAAGCTTTAATAAAGAGCTCAAATTACCATAAAATTTCAATGCTTCTTCCAGCAATTCATCAATCAACCAAGACTTAGTATAAGATCTTCCTGTAATCGGATTAATGTTTCCTGCGGCAACTTGAGTTGCATTTGTAAATTCAGGATCTACGACCAAAATAGTTTTGCCCAACTGAGTGAGGTAGTATGCAATACTGGTTCCTGCAATCCCCTGCCCTACAATAATATAATCATAAGTTTTCTTCAAGTGCTAATTTTGTTTTTTTCGGTAGAGATTTAAAAATTAGATCATAGGAATGATCCATTAATTCTCTTAACAATTCCCAGCTTAAATCTTCATCCATTACAACTGTATTCCAGTGTTTTTTATTCATATGGTAGCCTGGAATCACACAATTATATGATTCTCTTAATTCCAATGCTCGTTGAGGATTACACTTTAAATTGATCCGTGGAGGTTCATCATTTAATCCCATAAGGGCATAAATCTTATTGCCAACTCGAAACACCAGTGTTGTCTCATCAAAAGGAAAATCTTCCGTAGTGTATGGCTTCTTGATTAAGTAATCCCTAACCATTTCAAAATTCATCTTACTACTATTTTTTGTATGATGCTTTGTCCTAATTTAGCATTAAGACTTTCCATTAATTTCATTCTCGAGTGCATAAGTTCCATTCTTAAAGGAGCAGACGATACCTTTATCAAAAGAGTATCTTTTCTGAGTTTTACGGATTCAGTATACCTACTCACCACAGGTCCCATTTCTTGTCGAAACAACTCTTCTATTCTTACCGTTGCAATACCCTGATTAATCTTTTCAGATCGATTTACAAACTGCTTTAGTACTTCATGAATTGGTCTATCATTCTTACGCATGACCCGTTATTATATCACCGTTCTCAATATGGAACACTTCCAGCGGTATTCCTTTTTCATTTAAAATATCTGGAATCCTTTTTAAGTTGGTATCTGTTATAAAAACCTGCCCAAATTCTTCATTCGTAATCAACTCTAACAAATGACCAACTCGGTTCTTATCCAATTTATCAAACAAATCGTCTAACAAAAGTAAAGGTTTAAATGGACTGTTGCTTTTTAATACTGAATACTGAGCTAGTTTTAATGCCAATACATATGTTTTGAGCTGTCCTTGAGAAGCATATATTTTTAGCTTTTCATCATTCATCTTGAATACCAAATCATCTTTATGTACACCAGAAGTAGTTCGTCCTAAGACTTTATCTTTCTCCAGGTTTTGTTCCAATAGATTCAAGAAATTATCTTCAGTTAACCCACTCTTATAATGTAGTGAACAATCTTCATTACCTCCTGAAATTTGGTGATAATATGCATTAAATATAGGGCTAATTCGTTCGACAAAAGAAGCCCTATGCTCGAAAATCAAATTTGCGAATGGAACCATTTGATTAGACAACACATTTAATAGTCCTTTATCCAATACTTTTTGCTCAACATACTTTTTCAACAACGCATTGCGCTGCTTTAAAAGCCTATTATACATAATTAAGGCATCAAGATACTTCTTAGAATATTGTACAATTGAGTTATTCATAAACAATCGTCTAGGCTCACTTCCTTCTAACAACAATTGGACATCTAATGGAGCAATGATAACTGTTGGGAATCTTCCTACATGATCACTTTGTTTCGTATAGGGGACTCCATCAACACCAATTTCCTTAAGTTTACCAGGAACTACCTTAATAAGTACATCATTCAACTTTTCATCGTTTAGAAAAGAAGTTTTTATTCGAAAAAAATCCTCTCCTTTTTTAAGAACGATTCGATCTCTTGATGAAAAATAGCTCTTACCCAAACAAGAGTAATACAAGGCATCCAATAAGTTCGTCTTTCCCATCCCATTGTTACCTAGGAAGGCTACAACCTCATGTTGTATTTCCAATTCAATGGATGCATAATTCTTAAAATTTGTTAGACTTATCCTTGTAATCAAAGGGACTATTTTACTTTATTAAGTTTCCTTTCGCGTTCTTCTTTTCGCTTTTTTATGTATTCTTTAGCTCTTTCTTGATAGTTCTGATCTTTTTTATTCAAATATCTGTGGTATGATCTAAGCATAAAATTAACCATATCATCAGGATACACAATACCCAATTGTCTCATTTTATGTGACAATCGAGACCCAGTTTCAAAATTCCAGTTTACCAACATCCATTTACCTAGCCCAAAATGTAGTTTTTTCGCCACCACTTCTTCTTCAGCCAACCTAAATTTATGGCGAACCTCTGGTGAACTTAACTTGTCTATTTCGCTAAAAGCATCATCGAATGATTTTGGAATATAAACTCCAGCGATACGTGATTTTTTTATATTGACCTGATAAATAGAATCTTGCTCACGTTGAAGCTTTTTCAAATCTTGGCCATCCACTTTTACAGTTAATCCCAACAACAAGACAATTCCACAGCATATCAATTCAATTCTTCTCATATCGAATATTTTATCTACATTAGTTCAATGATTAAAAAGTATTTTTCTTGGATCGAGTTAAGCATTGTGCAAGCCATTATTTATACCACCATATGGTTGACAAACGAGTATCTTGCAACACTTATTACCTTTATTTTTGTTCCATTATTTTTTGCCATATTATTAATATCATTGATTGCTGATCAATTAGAAAAAAGTAAAATTAGTAAATCATATTATTATTTTATGGCATCTGGATTTATTGTTCCTTTACTCATAGCCCTGTTTATGAAGCTATTTTTAGGAGCTTCAGATTGGCAATAAAAAAAGGGAATTAACAGTAATTCCCTTTTCTATACATTTTATATAAGTCTGGAATTAAAATCCCATTCCCCCTGACATTCCTCCCATCTGCTTCGAAAACTCTTCCATCGTCATCTTCTTATACCCTTCTGTGTTCATTTCCAATTTAGAGGCATCAACATCTTCTTTAATTTCAATTGTTGACATTGACATAGACATCATCGGATTAGTTACGGTAAATTCCAATGGATATCCATCCAATTCTAAAGCTTCCATACCTTGCATAAGGTTAGCCTTAGTTTTGATTTCTTCTGTAATATAACCTGTTACGCTCATATCTTTTTGATCAGGGAATTCAATCATGACTTTATAAGCATTATAACCTAAAATCTTTTTAGTATCCTTTTTGTCGTAAGTTACTTTGGCATTCTTAGCAACTTGAGCATTTTCAGAAGCATTCATTTCATCCATAGTGGAATTGATCCACATTTTCTGTCCCATCATGTCCATTAGCATGTCAAATGATTTATCCTTTTGATTAACAAAAGTCTGTGTCACCATCATACCTCCCATCATATTCATACTTGTCACATACTTATCACCCTTAAAATGGACTTCTGTTTGTGTACCTTTAAGCATCTGGAGTTGCATAGCCATTTGTTCGTTATCAGAATTTACCTCAGTCATTTCCATTTTTATATAACCTTGTGTCAATTCTTTTTGTGCCATGATGGTTCCAACTCCAAGAATCAAGGCTAACATTGAAAATAAAATCTTTCTCATTTAGTAAATTTTATAGTTTTTTGTTGAATAATTTCACACTTTTTCGACGTCCTAATAAAGGCAAATGTAACCATTTATATTGTTAAATAAATGATAAAATCATTTAAGGTTCGAGCTTATTAAGTTTAAAAATTCAGTTCTCGTTTCTACATTTTTAAATTCGCCCTTAAATGCAGATGTTGTCGTAGCTGAATTCTGTTTTTGTACTCCTCGCATCATCATACACATATGTACCGCTTCAATTACAACGGCTACACCCAATGGTTTAAGTGCATCCCAAAGAGCATTTAAAATTTCATCTGTCAATCTTTCTTGCACCTGTAATCTTCTTGCAAAAGCATCAACCACTCTAGGTATTTTACTTAATCCCACTACATGTCCATTCGGGATATACGCTATATGGGCCTTACCAAAAAATGGCAACATGTGATGTTCGCACATAGAATACAATTCTATATCTTTTACCACAACCATATTATTGTAATCCTCTTTGAATAAAGCGCTTTGTAATATTTCAATCGGATTGAGATCATATCCATGGGTTAAAAACTGCATTGCCTTGGCAGCTCTCTCTGGTGTTTTTATCAACCCCTCTCTATCTGGATTTTCCCCTAAATTACTGATTAAAGTCTTGTACCCTTTTTTAAGAGTATCGGTTGTCTCCTGATTATAAGACTCAA
Organism: Saprospiraceae bacterium; assembly: GCA_965230345.1. Classification (GTDB taxonomy): domain Bacteria; phylum Bacteroidota; class Bacteroidia; order Chitinophagales; family Saprospiraceae; genus JADKBO01. The sequence goes on along the minus strand of CBDDKR010000001.1, from coordinate 938,723 downwards.
CCTTATTATAATTACTCGCCATAATATTCTGCGTATATCGTTTCGGTTTCAATTAACTTAATGCAATGCAAACTACAATTCGTAAGTTTTGGTTCAATTTTATTCCAAATTAAAATCACCATATTTTCCGTTGTCGGCTGCATACCTTCAGGAATCCAATCGATATCAAGGTTTAAATTACTGTGATCCAATTCATTTGTAACTTCTTGTTTGATTAAATCCCCTAACTTCTTTGCATCCATAATAAATCCAGTCTCAGGATCTGGACTTCCCTTAATCGTTACATGCAACTTATAATTATGACCATGCCAATTTTTATTGGCACATTTTCCAAATATCTCAACATTCTTTTCAGCTGACCATGATTTAACCCATAATTTATGAGCCGCATTAAAACGTTCTATTCTGGTTAAATAAGCGATTGCCATCTATATAAACTCCAATTTGTTTAGCGTGCAAAAATACGAAATCAGCTTTAATAAAGATATTTCATGGTACTTAGTTCCGACAGAATCTAGTTTTTATTCTAAATCAAACAATTTTTACTTCAAAGTTTCCCTATATTTCATAACATCATCATATCTCTAAAACACCATCATTTAATCGAACAAAATTTAGAAGTCATACATCTATAAAAGATACGACTTAATCGAATAAAAGCACTCATCTATTGCAGAGCAATTGAAAAATATTAAATTAGCTCTTAAAGCAAATTCAATATGCCTTAAGTTTTTTGTACTTAAGGATACCATTAAATAAAACTAAAAACTTCCTGAGATGAGATATCTTTGCAGTCTACTTTTTTGTATACTACTAATTTCGTGTAAAGAACAAATGCCGGAAAATTCGATTTCATTTACCCCTATTAAGGTCGAGTATCCCGAGACTAGGATGGATACCATTACCGATGACTATCATGGTACTATAATCAAAGATCCATATAGGTGGCTGGAAGATGACTTATCTGAAGAAACGGCTGCTTGGGTTAAAGCTCAAAATGAAGTAACTTTTTCATACCTAGACAGTATTCCTTTTAAAAAGGATATCGAAAGCAGATTAGAAGCTCTTTGGGATTATGAAAAATATTCCTCTCCATTTAAGGAAGGTGGGAAGTACTATTATTTCAAAAATGATGGTCTGCAAAATCAGAGTGTATTGTATGTTACTGATGATCCTACAAAAGATGGGAGTGTAATATTGGATCCCAATTCCTTTTCGGAAGATGGTACAAGCTCTTTAGCAGGATTGTCCTTTTCAAAAAATGGAAAGTACTTAGGATATTTGGTTTCAGAAGGTGGATCTGATTGGCGTACTGCTTACGTAAAAGATTTGGAATCTGGAAAACTTTTAGAAGACAAATTAGAATGGATTAAATTTTCGGGATTATCATGGAAAGATGATGGATTCTACTATTCAAGGTATCCAGCTAATGAGGAAGGTTCTGAGCTTTCAAATAAAAACGAATTCCATTCATTGTATTATCATAAGTTAGGGGATGATCAAGACAAAGATCAACTGATCTACAAAGACGATGTACATGCTCAAAGGAATGTATATGCGTCAACATCTGATGATGAAAGATTTACGATACTAAGCATCTCTGAATCTACAAGCGGTAATGGTGTGAAGATCATAGATCATTCAAAAGGAAATGACATAATCACAGTTATTGATGGTTTTGACAGTGATTTCAGTTTTATTGACAATAATGGTGATCATTTAATGTTTCTTACAAACAATGAGGCCCCTAAGTTGAAACTGGTTTCAATCGATATTAACAATACGGCTAAAGATCAATGGAAAACCATTATTGACCAATCCGATAATTTGCTTCAAAGTGTATCTCTCGTTGGAGAAAAAATGTTTGCCAACTACTACCAAAATGCCAGTTCATTGGTAAAAGTATATGATACAGAAGGTACGTTTATTCAAAATCTCGAACTTCCAGGTATAGGATCTGCGAGTTCTATTAGTGGTAAAAAAGGAGAAAATGAAGCATTTTACAGCTTTACATCATTTACCAGCCCAACAAGCATTTATTCTTTAGATGCTAGCAATCTAAAATCAGAAATATTCCGTCAACCAAAGGTAGATTTCAATTCAAATGATTACGTAACAACTCAAGAGTGGTATACGAGTAAAGATGGGACAAAAGTTCCAATGTTCATTACCCATAAAAAAGGACTTCAAAAAGATGGGACCAACCCAACTTTATTATATGGTTATGGAGGCTTTGATGTTTCTCTTACTCCTTCCTTCCGTATATCCAGATTACCTCTACTTGAAGCAGGAGGGATTTATGTAGTAGCCAACATTAGAGGTGGTGGAGAATTTGGGAAAGAATGGCACCAAGCAGGTACCAAAGAGCGTAAACAAAATGTATTTGATGATTTTATTGCAGCTGCAGAATACCTTATAAGTCAAAAGTACACTTCCAAGGAAAAACTAGGTATACAAGGTGGATCAAATGGTGGTCTATTGGTGGGAGCATGTATGACTCAGAGACCAGATCTATTTGCAGTGGCATTTCCAGCGGTTGGTGTATTGGATATGCTGAGATACCATAAGTTTACTATTGGATGGGCCTGGGCAGGAGATTATGGACGTAGTGACGATCCAGAAGCTTTTAAATATCTTCTAGCATATTCACCATTACATAATGTCAAAAAAGCGGCTTATCCGGCTACAATGATTACTACAGCTGATCATGATGATCGAGTTGTACCAGCCCATAGTTTTAAATATGCTGCGGAACTACAAAAACAGCACAATGGCGATAATCCTGTTCTGATAAGAATTGAAACAAGTGCTGGACACGGAGCAGGAAAACCAACTTCAAAGCAAATAGAAGAAGCAGCTGATATATTGAGTTTCTTATTCTATAATACAAAATCTGAATTTAAATAAATTGATATAAATAAGAATCGATGATTAAACTGAATCAAATTTTATTGCTATTGGTATTACCAATAGTACTAATTGGTCAAAACAACGAACCTAATCCACACGATTTTGGCAAAATGTGGACTTTTGAAAACCCACCTACGAAGTGGTTTAAGCAAGCTTACGATTTCGATCCTGGTCAAGAATGGTTTGACGATGTTCGTAAGTCATCCTTAAGATTTGCTTCTTGGTGTAGTGCAAGTTTTGTATCTCCAGACGGTCTTATTATGACTAATCATCATTGCTCAAGAGATGTTGTAGCAGCCTTACAGAAAGATGGTGAAAATTTTGACAAACAGGGATTTTATGCAAACGAACTTTCTGATGAAAGGAAGGCAGATGATCTATATGTCGAACAATTAATTCAAGCCAAAGATATTTCGTCTGAAGTAGAAATGTTGGTTAGAAACAATGGAGGCAAGATGAATGACTCTGAATTGGTCCAAAAAGCATTAGACGAAATTAAGACCAAATACAAAGGAGATTCCAATTGGGAAAATCTAAGACTTCAAGTGGTCACCTATTATAGCGGTGGTCGATATTCTCTATATGGATACAAAAGATTTAATGACATTAGATTGGTATGGATCCCTGAAGTAGATCTTGGATTTTTTGGAGGTGATCCTGATAATTTCACTTACCCTAGATATAACCTTGATTGTACATTTTGGAGAGCATATGATGAAAATGGGAAGCCATTAAACACGTCTGCTAATTATTTAAAATTCAACATTGAAGGCGCCAAAGAAGGTGAGCCTGTTTTTGTTGTAGGAAACCCTGGTAGTACGGAGAGATATCGTACTATTGCACAATTGGCATATGATCGTGATTACCGCTATCCAATGACCTATCGGTTTTTGAAAAATCGCAACGATATGATGGTAGAAGAATATGAGGCTATAGTTAATGATCCAAGTAAGGAATTTGAGGCGCAGGCTATGCTTAATCAAATTGCCAATATTGCCAATGGGATGAAGGCCTATGGAGGAATTATTAAAGGGCTTAAAGATCCTGAATTATTTGGGAGAAAATTAGATATGGAGAACCATATTCGAAAAAATTCTCAGGAATTAACTTATTGGGATGATCTAACATCTGAGTACGAGAAATTAAAACCTCATGCTTGGGCCATCACAAATCTTTCTCCAAGTGGATTAAGAGGAAAGATTTACAAAATGATGTTTTACCTTTCAGAATATGTTGCCGCCGATGAGGATGCAAAAGGTAAACTAAGGGCCGACATTGAAAACTTACAAAAAGAAGGCAATACAGAAAAGGAAAGAAACTATTTCTACGTTCTTCTGGATGAAATCAGTCAATCCATTCCAAACGAAAACTCAACTCTTAATAATATTTTGGATGGTTTAAGTACTCAGGAATATGCTGAAATTATTGTCCAAAAAAGTCAGATTTGGAATTCTGAAGAGTTGACGAAACTATTGGATGACCCATCATTGATTAACAAATCTTCAGATAGATTGATTCAAGCTGCATTGATATTTCATAAAAATTATAAAGATGCCGTTCATGCTTTTAAATCTTCACAAGGATTGAGAAAGTCATTAGAAGCTAAGATTGCCAATCAAGCATTCAAAGTGTACGGAACATCTCTTCCACCAGATGCCACATTTACATTGAGGATTTCAGATGGGATTATCAAAGGATATCAATATAATGGGACAACGGCTCCTGCCTTTACAACTTATTTTGGTTTATACAACAGACATTATTCTCATAAAGAGGAGTTTCCATGGGATCTACCAGAAAGGTGGATGGAACCAGAGTTAGAGTTTTTAAAATCTAAATTTAACTGTGTTTCGACCAACGATATCATAGGTGGAAATTCTGGAAGTCCTTTGATCAATAAAAATAAAGAAGCAGTTGGACTAATATTCGATGGAAATATTGAGTCCTTACCAGGTAAATTCATCTTTGATGAAAAATACAATAGAACGGTAAGTGTTCATGCTGCAGGTATATTTAATGCACTCAAATATATTTACAAAGCAGATAGAATTGTTAACGAACTATCTGGAGAATAAACCATCGGAATGAATTTGATTAACTCAATTAAGGATACAATCAGGAATTTAATGGTCAAAATTCCTTTTAGAATCACGCAAAATCAATGGTATGATTACTGTTCCAATAGAGTTATTCGGATGCATTTGGATCAAGATAAAAATGGTATTGATGTAGGTTGTCATAAAGGCGAAATTATGGACATGTATGTAGAACAGAATCCTTCTGGCCCGCATATAGGATTTGAACCCATACCTAGCATGTATGACAACTTAAAAATAAAATATGAAAATACCAACGTAACGATACTTCCTTATGCTCTTACCAATGAGCATGGGGAAGCTTCGTTTAATTTTGTAAAATCCAATCCTGCTTATAGTGGTTTGATAAAGAGATCTTACGACCACGACAATGTTCAAGATGAAATCATTCATGTACAAAAAAATAGATTGGACGATTGTATTGATGAATCCATTCCTTATCATTTACTAAAGATTGATGTAGAGGGAGGTGAATTCGGTGTTTTAAAAGGAGCTGAGAATCTTTTAAAGAATTGGAAACCTCTTATCATTTTTGAACATGGAATGGGAGCTTCAGATCACTATGGTACAGCTCCTGAAGATGTATTTGACTACCTTGATTCATTCGGATACAAAATATACACATTTGATCAATTCCTGAAGCATGAAACAAATTTATCCAGATCTGGTTTTTCGGATCAATTCAACCAACGAATAAACTATTATTTCGTTGCCCAATAATTTAAATGTAACTAATTCAAAATTTAAACAATGAAAAAGGTTTTTGCCCTGTTTACAATTGCCCTATTGATGATTTCTTTTCAAACAGAAAGTCATGCACAATTCTTCAAGTTTGGTAAAAAGAAGAAAACAGAGCAAAAGAAAAAACCTGAGAAAAAGAAGAATGGGATTAAACCTTTTGCTGAAGTAATCACCAATAAAGCGGTTACGGATAGTGGATTTATCACCGTTCATAAAGTGGACAGCAAGCATTATTTCGAACTTTCAAATGATCTACTCGAAAAAGAGATTTTAGTGGTTTCCCGAATTTCAGGATTTGTTAAAAATCTAAATTTTGGTGGTGCTGGTATTAAATCTAGACCACAACAAGTCATTCGTTGGCAAAGAAAGGACAATAAGGTATTATTGAGATCTGTTTCATATGGAAGTGTTGCTTCTGAAGAAGACCCCATTTATCAATCGGTTAAGAACAATAATTTTGAACCGATCATTAAAATGTTTGACATCAAAGCTCTTGGTAAAGATTCAACTTCCATTGTTTTTGAAGTTGATGCTCTATTTACTTCAGATGTTGATTTAATTGGGGCAATGTATCCATGGGAAAGAAAACGATTTGGGATTCGTGGTGTGGATAAATCCAGAAGTTTCATTCAGAGCATGAAATCTTATCCTAACAATACTGAAATTCGTCATGTATTAACATATACAGGAACCAAATTACCAGACAATCAATTGACTGGTACCATGTCCGTTGAGTTAAATCAATCCTTCATCTTGCTTCCTGAAACATTAATGGTTCCGAGATTAGCGGATAATCGTGTAGGATACTTTTCTGTACAACGCACAAATTATAGTTTGGATGAACAAAAAGCAGCTAATGAACGATTCATTACAAAATGGCGACTAGAACCTAAACCCGAGGACAGGGAAAAGTACTTTAATGGAGAAATAGTCGAACCTGCAAAACCTATTGTTTATTATATTGACCCTGCGACTCCAGAAAAATGGAGACCTTACCTCAAACAAGGAATTAACGATTGGCAATCTGCATTTGAAAAAGCTGGATTTAAAAATGCTATTATGGCAAAAGATCCACCAAGTAAAGAAGAAGATCCTGACTGGAGTCCAGAAGATGTTAGATATTCAGTGATAAGATATGTTAGTACAGACATTCAAAATGCTATGGGACCTCATGTTCACGATCCAAGAACTGGAGAAATTTTAGAAAGCGATATCATTTGGTATCACAACGTCATGAACTTACTGAGAAATTGGTTTTTTGTGCAAACTGCAGCAATTAATCCAGAGGCTAGAAGTCCCAAGTTCAAGGATGAGGTGATGGGTAGATTGATTCGATTTGTAGCAGCCCATGAAGTTGGACACACCTTAGGACTACCTCATAATATGGGATCAAGTGTAGCCTACCCTGTTGACTCATTAAGGTCACCAAGTTTCACGAAAAAAATGGGTACTGCCCCTTCCATAATGGATTATGCCAGATTTAATTACGTAGCTCAACCAGAAGATGGAGACGTTGGCTTAATGCCTAATATTGGACCTTATGATGACTGGTCTATTCAATTTGGATATCGTCTTATAGAAGGTATTGATGATCCTCAATCTGAACGACCAACTATAAATAATTGGATTAAAGAAAAGGCAAACGATCCAATTTATCGATTCGGAAGACAACGATTTATACCATTAGATCCTTCTGCTCAAACAGAAGATCTTGGTGACAATTCGATGAAGGCTAGTGCTCTAGGTATTGCCAATTTAAAAAGGATCATACCCAACCTTGTGGAATGGACGAGTGAAGACACTAAAGATTATACAGAATTAGAAGAATTATACAACCAAATTTATGGTCAATTCAGAAGATATGTAGGACATGTGGTCGCAAATGTTGGTGGTGTATATGAATATTATAAAACATCGGATCAAAATGAACCTGTTTATGTTCATACGGAGCCATCTAAACAAAAGGAAGCAATTGATTTCTTGAATAAGGAATTGTATCAAACACCTACTTGGCTTATTCATTCAGACATTGTTAGAAGATTTGAACCCAAAGGTGTTTCCGAGCGTATACGTGGATTACAGGATCGGTCTCTTGCTATGCTTTTTAATAGCGATCGACTAACAAGAATGTTGGAAAATTCTACATTAAACTCGAATACTTATTCGGTAATGAATATGATGAATGATTTAATCGAGGGAATATATAGTGAATTGGATCAAAACGCTCCTATTTCTCTTTATAGAAGAAATTTACAACGTACCTTTGTAGAAGGATTAGAAAGAATGCTGACTCAAGAGAGAAATGAATATGAGCATTCTGACATTCCTTCAATTGCACGTGGCACATTAAAAACATTGAAGAAAAAATTAAAGAATTCAACTTCAAATGACGACATTACTCAATATCACATAGACGATCTTCAAGCACGAATTGATGTGATATTGGAACCAAAATAAATTTTATGGATATAGGTTTTAATAAGAATGAGGATAAGATGGGTCAATTGATCTCGCAGGTTAATTACAAACTTCAAGAGATCCATCAAGGAGGAGGAGAAAAAAGAATAGCAAAATTGCATAGTCAAGGGAAATTGACGGCAAGAGAAAGAATAGAATATTTAATTGATGAAGGCACCGAGTTTTTCGAAATCGGCGCCTTCGCTGCATACGAAATGTATGAAGAAGCTGGAGGTTGTCCAGCAGCTGGTGTTGTAGAAGGACTTGGACGCATTGAGGGAAAACTATGTATGATAGTGGCCAATGATGCTACAGTGAAGGCGGGAGCATGGTTTCCAATGACAGGGAAAAAGAATCTCAGGGCTCAGGAGATTGCCATGGAGAATAAAATCCCCATCATATATCTTGTAGATAGCGCAGGTGTCTACCTTCCAATGCAGGATGAAATTTTCCCAGATAAAGAGCATTTTGGACGAATATTCAGAAACAATGCACGAATGAGCTCCATGGGTATACCTCAAATAGCTGCAGTTATGGGAAGTTGTGTAGCAGGAGGAGCTTACTTACCAATAATGTCTGATGAAGCTTTAATCGTAGAAGGTACGGGTTCTATCTTTTTGGCTGGACCGTATTTAGTTAAAGCAGCCATTGGAGAAGACGTAGATTTACAGACTCTTGGCGGAGCAAAAACTCATAGTGAGATTAGTGGTGTAACTGATTACAGTATGCCGGATGATAAAAGTTGTTTGGATAAGATTAGAGATTTGGTTGGGAAAATAGGCAAATTTGAGAATAGCAATTTTGATCGAATTAAGCCAACTCAACCTCTTAAGTCAGAAGCTGAAATATTGGGTATCTACCCTTCTGCCACCAATAAACCATATGATGTTCGTAATTTGTTAGAATGTATTGTGGACAAAGGAAGCATGAGTGAATACAAAGAAGACTATGGTAAAACCATTCTTTGTACATATGCTAGAATTGATGGATGGTCTGTAGGAATTGTAGCTAACCAACGTACCGTTCATAAAAATGGTAAAGGAGAAATGCAATTTGGTGGAGTCATTTACAGTGATTCAGCTGATAAAGCTGCTCGATTCATTATGAACTGTAATCAAAAGAAAATTCCATTGGTATTTATGCACGATGTTACCGGTTTTATGGTAGGAAAAAGATCAGAACACGGAGGCATCATTAAAGATGGAGCAAAAATGGTTAATGCCGTTTCAAATTCTACCGTTCCTAAGTTCAGTATTGTAGTAGGAAACTCATTTGGAGCAGGTAACTATGCCATGTGTGGTAAAGCATATGATCCAAGGCTAATTGTAGCTTGGCCAACAGCCAAAATAGCAGTTATGGGTGGAGCTCAAGCAGCAAAGGTTCTTGCACAAATCCAAGTTAGCGCGCGCAAGAAAAAGGGAGAAGAGTTTAGTGAAGAAGATGAAAAGAAACTGGTAGATAGTATAAAAACAAAATACGATAACCAAACCACACCTTATTATGCAGCTTCAAGACTTTGGGTTGATGCTATCATTGATCCGAGAAAGACAAGATCATTTATTTCATTAGGTATTGAAATGTCTCAGCATGCTCCAATAGAGAAGTTTAATCCGGGTGTATTACAAACCTGATTAAATTATAATAAGTTGTTAAGGAATTAAGTTATGTATTCCATCATTGGAGTATTTCATATAGATTTGTTACATCATTTGCAAACGAAAATAAATAACATGAAGAAAATAACATTTATACTACTTGCATTTTTGTCATTCAACATAGTAAATGCGCAGGAAGTCAAAAAAGAGATCATCTCTAAAAAAGAAAGAAAAGAACTACTTAAGACTCTTACTATAGAGGAAAAAACGAAACTCTTAAGTATGTTAATTCAAGATGATAATAAATTGGTTGAAAAGACCATTAAGAAGGCTCTTAAAAAAGCCGATAAAAAGACAGTTGATCGTTTTATGAGAACGAAAGACCTTGTTTTTAAACCTATGAAAAACAATTCTCTTGCACAAAAATCGGAGCAATCGAAAAAAAGAGCAGAAGAGTTAAAAGCTAAGGTAGAAAAACAAAAAATGGAAGAAACTGCTCATCAAAAAGCTGAAAAGCAAATCAAAGAGATGATGGACAAGAAGCAGCAGGATAAGCTTAATCCTAAACCTACATATATCGTAAAAGACAAAAACGCTCCTAAACCTACAACTGTAGTATTTGCCGAAAGTACATTTAACTTCGGTGAATTAAAAGATGGTGAAAAAGTAACGCACAAATATACTTTTACGAATACAGGTGATCAACCTTATATTATTTCAAATGCTAAGGGATCTTGTGGTTGTACTGTTCCTCAATGGCCAAGACAAGCTATTGCGCCAGGTGAATCTGGAGAAATTGTAGTAACGTTTAACTCAAGAGGAAAAGGAAGTAAAGAAGGTAGAAAACAAAAGAAAAGAATTACCATTACAGGAAACTCTGATCCTGGGAATATCTACTTATACATAGAAGGCAATGTAATTAAGCCAGCTGAAGGGAAATAACATTATCCAAGGATATGAAATAAAAGGGGCAATTTTTCAGTAAAATTGCCCCTTTTATTTTTGAAGAAAAATTAGATATCTTCTATTCTACAGCTAGCTTTTTTGTTAGTGTATTTTCAGAGGTAATCAATCTCACTGTATACCACGATTGAATTAATCTCTTGGTTCTAATTCGTTTTGTATATATGCCTTTATTTCTAAAATCCTTATTTACTAACGTTGCAATAATCCTATTGTTCTGATCCAGAATTTCTAGCTTCGCATGTTTACCCTTATTAAGTCTATACTCTATCACAAATTGATCAGTATTAGGTACTTTTACTAGATTCAATAAATCTTCTGTCAGTTCCTTCTTCTTTTGCTCTGGTGTGGAGGATCTACCTATTGTTTCATCATCATTCGCCGGAAGTTGAACTGATCCTTGCGCACAAGTATCTATAAATGCTGAGAAGTTTGATTCTCCCAACGTTTCAAACCCTGGATTTAGTTCTATAAAATCCCCAGCAATAAAACCAACATATTCCCCATCGTTAATATTACTTATTGCAGTTACTGTTTCAATAGCCGAATGAACTTCACTATCCATATTTACATCTCCAAAAACCAAGGTTTGATTATCACATTCGTTTTCATATAGATGCTCTCCTATACATTCACAGTTATTATTGAAAGTATCATTGACGGTATACGATAGACCATCATCACAACTCGTCCCTTCAACAGGACAAACAACAGCAGAGAATGTAACCTTTCCAAGGCCACGACATGTTAAAGTGTCATCTAAAGATGTAATTAACACATACTGAGCATAGGTATCAGCAAAAGATGGTCCAATAAATCCACCATAATTTGGATCTCCTGTAGACAAAGGCCAATTGTAAGTTCCTAAGTTACTCCAATTGCTACCGTCTTCGGAGTAATCAATTTGAACATTTTCAAATCCTTTATTCGTTTCATTTTCAACATTGTAATTCCATATATGTGATCCAATCAACTTATATCTATTACCCAAATCATACATTATCCAATGACTCCTATTGTTGGCAGGATTCGGATTATCTTCTGCTGAACAAGAAAGCCAATTATTCGATGCATTGTTGTCTAATTGATCTGTTTTATTACACTTTTGAAAGGGAACATAATTGGCCAATGGGCTATCGCAATCTGGACCAGAACAAGGTGTTCCAACACATTCACAGGAACCATTGTATCTATCATTATTTGTGAAAGGATCTCCGTCGTCACACAAAGTGTTTTGAGGAACACACGCTATTTCACATTCATAATTGTACAAATAAAATGAAGGTATCCTCTTCCATGTATTGGCTTCATGATACGGTGCTTGCCAAAACACTTGATAATGAAAGGATCCTCCGCTTTGTTTCGAATTCAATTCGACATAATAATATTTACCTGTCTCCATAAAAATGTCTCCTGAAGACTGTGTACCATATTTATCATGTTCAGTCATTCCAGTATATCCATTAACGATAACCTCATTATCTGTTTTATTTAATGGATCTTCATCATTACTCATATTGAAGACCGTACTATTATTTCCTGTCACGTTGAATTTGTAATTACCAGTCACAGGCACTGTAATATATCCTTGAAGCAAATATCCATTGTTCTGAAATGCACTGCTCTCGGGTGTACCAAACATCATCAACTCCGAACTTGTAGCAGGCATTGCTGGATAGTTAGGATCATTGTACAAGTCATTTAAAGAACTTCCAGGAATATTATCGTATCGATAACTTGTAATACTTCCTCGTTCACCAATACATGTATTGGCTGTTATAGGGCTTCCTTGACAATGACAGAATCCATCCTCAACATCGTTTTCGGTCATCGCATCACCGTCGTCACAAGGCAACCCTCTTTCTGGACAAGATGCAGGTAAACATCCAACATCATTCAGATAATCAGCCGTAATGGTATTCCACTCCGTATTAGGAAGGAATGAAGACTTCCACCATATCGCTCCATGATCACCCCCTGTTCGTTCCAAATATATCAATTCAAAATAGTAATACTGAGCAGTATCCAAAAATATGGAATCTGAGGTTTGTTCAGGGTACTTAGTATGGTCCTCCCTACTCGTCCAAGAGTTAGTATACGCAACCTCTACTAAATTTGCAGCAGTTGAATCTGTACTTAAAAAGAATTTCACCTTATCATCTCCTGTAACATTAAATTGTACAGAATCAGGTTCAGGAACATGAATAAATCCACGCATTCTTGCGCCATGATAGTTGTCGTAATTAATGGGTGAGGCTGTACTGTATAAAGTTTTTTTCAAATGTGGTGTCGTAGGAAAATACTCTGTGGCATACAATTCACTAAAATGATAGTTAAACTGTTCTTGCCATATTTCCCACGATATCTGACCACTCTGACCTACGCATACTTGCCCATTTGAAATCTGCCTCACTCCAACAAATATGAATAGTATAATTAAAAATCGTTTCATTGTTAAATAGATTAGAATTAAGCAAACATCCCTATAGGCATATAATTAGCTGGTGGTGTTGCTGGACATGAAGGAGAATAAAAATTACATAAATTTGGAAGAATGTAGTCCAAATCATTTGGCGACACACCAAACCATAAGGCTATTTCAGCATAAAATTCATCTACAGATGTAGTCGGTAATATCCGCCCCCTCGTGGATAGATTTAAATCATTATTATTTAAACTTAGTGAAGGGTATGTTCCAAATATTTGACCTCCTTGGATTGGGCCACCCATGATCATTTGATTTCCACCCCAAGCATGATCAGACCCATCACCATTGGATGTCAATGTTCTTGCAAAATCAGAAATTGTGAAGGTTACTACATTGTCATACATTCCAATTTCTTTCATCGCTTGATTAAATTCGTTCAATGCATTGTTCAACACAGGCAATCTGGTTTCTAGGTTACCGATTACATTATTATGATCATCCCAGCCACCTAGAGTCAAAAAGAAAATCTGTCGATTTGCACCGAGGAAAGATCGAACACTAATTAATTCAGCAATCTTTTTTAAATCATTAGATATATTGGTATCTGAAAACATAGTATTTAGTGGTACTACATTTTGCAGCGCAACCTTTACCAAATCTATACTCTCTTTTGATTGCTTTGTTAAATCACCAATGGTCTCATGAAATATATTAGAATACTCTTGCTCAACGAGATCAATAATAGCATTATCCTTGGTATCATTCATAAAACCAGAATTACTATAACCAGAGGAGAATCCTGAGAATCCAATGTTTACAGCCGTAGAGTTCCTTGATATCGAGAATTCATTGAATTCATTGCCCGATTGGAATCTATTCTTTCCAGCAAGTGAAAAATTCATGGATATTTGTGGAATATTGTGCATCTCGTGCAAGATATCCGCCATTCTACCTCCAACTCCCACCGCAGATCTTGATTGAGGTACAGATGTTTGCCATTGCATAATCTGATCAGAGTGAGAATAAAGACCTAAAGGGCGAAGCTTGTTTCCTGAATAATATTCTGCACTATTAGCAATAGGCTCTATTAAAGTACCAATATTCGATATAAAAGATAACTCATTTGCCTCGAACATATTTTTGACATCAGGTAACCCAGCATGTACCGCAAAAGTTCTTCCATTGTCGCTATAATTTAATGGCAATAATTGAGGAGGTGATGTGGCATTAATATCTAATGCTAAGTCATCTCTTGTAGCTACATAGTCAGCATATTCCGAAGTCTCTGTCGGAACTAAAAAGTTATAAGTATCAGCTCCTCCAGCTAACAATATGCAAACCATCGCCTTATAATCTGACGAATTCGACAATATGTGTGGTCTTGCAGACAAGGTATTTATCATACCTAGATTAAGGGCTGAAGATAAAAATGCCATTGATCCCATTCCAGCACAACTTGCATCTCTTATAAATCGTCTTCTTGATATATGTTTTTTTCTTCCCATGATAATTATCGATTTATTAAGTATTCAGGTGATGCCATTACAAGATAAATAGCTAAGCGAACAATTCTTTCTTGCTCAGAAGTTGATGAGTTGGCATACTTTTTCAATGCTTCAATGATGATGTTAATAGATTTATCTGATAGCCTTCCTTGAGCCAATAATAAATTAAGTCTGTCCAATAGTATATGAAGTTCATCATGATCTGTATACATCATTTCTGTACTTATATCCAATGTACTTATCTCATCAGAGTAATTGGCATTAGGTTCACCAGAATAAATATCATACTCATCCGCAGGATTGTTAGAAATAACCCATCTATACAAACCATTCACATAACCTATTATCGTTTGTGCATCTGTAATTTGAAATTCGGGTGCCACTTTATTTGCATCTTCGATAGAACCTATAGGCTGATAATCTTGTTGAAAGAAATTAAATACACTCGGAGAAGCCATCGGTTTTTGCTGTGTATACCTATATACATAATCCATATCATTTCTATATCGACCACTTAATGTACTGGCATTAAATGCTTTGTTTATATGAAAATATCTTAAAAAAGGTTCTCTTAACATGCCAAAATCCAACTCCTCACTTGATCCGCATGCAATTGCTATTGGATCTAACAATATTGCTTTTACCACGGCTTTTAAATCACCTCTAACCCCTTGTCCATTGTCAATAAATTTATTGACTACTCTAGTCACATATTCAGGACTTGGATTCGACGTAACCAATCTTTGAATAAGAAGTTTACATATAAATGGTGGTGTATTGTTATGATTAAATAGATTATCTAAGGCATCCGTAATATCCGCTTTACCATCTACAGGATTTCGGTCAGGCACTTGAAATCCATTCAATAAGTTTTTGACTCCAGGTTCATGATCAGAATCAAACATTTGCATAGCCGCAATGTAACTGGTATCGTTTAAAGCTCCACGGCCGAAGATATCCCGATCTGCCCAAGTCATTCCAGTAAATATTTTAGAGAATTCTGCTATATCTACATTATCATACGTGGGGACAGGAATTCCTGCGGTATCTAAAATTACAGTTCCATCGTTATTGAGCATTTCTGTTCCAATAGTAAACAATTGCATTATTTCACGTGCATAGTTTTCATCTGGAAACCTATTTTTGGAAGGATCCGACTTCGGGTTATTCATAAATGTTAAATAAACACCCATTGCTGGATTATAGGTTACATCTTCTAGTAAATCATAATAGTTCCCAAATGAATGCTTCAATAAAATGTCATAATAGTTAGCCAGAGCAAAACCATTATTTCTAAATGTAGAATTCTCAGAAATTACAATAATTTCACTTAAGGCAAGAGCTATCCTCTGACGCAAATAGTCGGTGCTCGTCATATGATATTGCCACCATGCATAATCCCACATTCTACCACTTACTCGTTGTCCAGGATTGCCTGTTGAATCTCTTGCAAATTGCAGATACTCTTCTACTTTAGTAAGAAGATCAAACCCTTTAGGTTTTGTAAATTGATCTTCTATCCAATCCTCTATTCCCATATTGGCAACATCTAAGATATCTTGGTAATTATAGCCAAGTGCAGCTTGAGAAAGAAACCGGGCTGCAGCATTTTCATTGGGTAATAATCCAATTTCATTTAGAGTATTTTCTGGTGAACCAGGACTAGTTGAACTACTAACTGTAGTTGTAATCCCTGCATTATTTCCGAATCCGAGGACAATGGTATCAACCTGAGCTATTCCTTCGCTCAAGAACAAAACCATTCCCAATAGGATATACAGAAATTTTCTTATATATATCTGTATCATATGTTCCTATTTTGATTTAATCGACTCCAATTCCTTCTTTAATTCAGTATTTTCTTTTTTCAATTCAATCATATGTTGCCATAACCATTCTATTTGTTGCAAAAGCTTTGCATCCATTGATTTCAGTTCATACCCTTCTTTCACTAGCGATTGTGCAGAGGGCATTTCTACCAAATGGCTGTTTTGATTTATACTTTTTTCCACCTGATGAATTGAAGGTGTATGATCAAAGGCATGATCCGCCCATTCACCTGTAGATTTTAAAGCAACTTTGACCTTTTCAGTTAAAATTCCATTTTGAACATAAAGATTGTAATTGCCTGGTGTACTGATTTGGGTAGTATCACCAACTACGACCTTGCCAGAAGATTTAAGTAATAAAATTTCTTGTCCATTAGAATTAAATGCAATTGAAAAAACAAATAAAAAACAAGCTATTAATCTCATGATTATTGACTTTATATTAAAAAAAATGATATCGTAAAAAAGTAATGAATTCAGGAATTTAACCCAAAATCATTTGAATGAAGTCTATTATTACTCTGGAAATAACTAAATCAGTCTCTGGAAATATCCAGTATAGAATTGAATACCATCAAAAATAGAATAATTCGTTAAAATCTTAAAACAAATCATTCAGAAAAAAAAGAACAATGATAGAAAATAGGCATAATCCCTCACCAAATACTAGGGAATACACCTATTCATATTCGTTAAATCTTCGTTTTGCACAAATGAAATCTCTATACAGCCATAAACGGATTTAAATCTGACTTTTCACAAAGCATTCTCCGTCTACAATAATCTTGTTAGTGCTGTTAATACAAATTACAAATGCATAATTATTTCATTCTATCACTAAGCGGTGCCACCAGATAATGATCTATGGCATAAAACTTAATATACCTTGGTTATGCTGAATATAATTCTTTATCTTAGCACATGCCCAAGTTTCTAAAATATGCTTTGTATACCATTCTTTGGTTGCAGATTAACCCTATCTTTTCTCAAGGAATATACAATTCTACCGGAGGCGCATTGATTAATAGTCTCGCAAGGATAACATCTACTTCTAATTCTATAGAAAGCATTTATGGCAATCCATCAGGCCTTGTACATACTGATCATACCTATGGGTTTGATATTGGATTTCAAAGAAAATTTAATGTTGAAGATTTATCCACCATCAATATTGGAGGATTTCGAAAGCTTAATTCTTCTGCTCTTGGAATAAGTTATGCACAATTTGGGAATAAGTACTTTCTTCAACATAGAGTAGACTTTATTTACAGCAGACTGTTAACTAAAAGCCTAATGATCGGTACACGAATATCCGGAATTCGGTATGATCTAAAAGAGTTTGGCAATTCGAATAATATATCAGTTGACCTTGGAGTCTCATACCACATAAACAAATCTATTCTACTGGGTTGTTCTATGATAAATCCGTTTTCATTTAAGGAAGATGAAGACTATTTTATTCCTACTGCAATAGCATTGGGGGTAAGATATACTCCTTGGAGCAATTTAAACTTCTTGGTGGAAATTGAACAACAATTAGAACAAGACATTAATGTTAAAACGGCTGTTAACTACAAGCTTAATTCGGTATTTGAAACCTTCGTAGGTGCCAATTTAGAAGATGAGTCGTTCAATTTCGGGTTAAGATTTAGGTTTAACCAATTTCATATTCTGGGTAATTTTTCTACCCAGCAAAAAATAGGAAATACGCCTTCAATGTCTTTTTCCTATTTAAGATAGAACCAATAATTTATTCAAAAATTCGATTTTCTTGGAATAAATTTTGCTGCTATATTATGATAATAATTAATATCTTTGTTGGCACATTGATCGAATGATCAAATAATTATTCTAATTATGATGGTTTTTTAAGATTTTCTTAGCAATATCATCGATTTAAATAGCGTCTTAGAATTAAATAAAAGCACATTGAAATGACTGCATTAGAAAAAAAGAATAAGAATAAAGGACTAAGAAGGTCAATCGTAATACATCTATTGTTGCTATTAATCTTTTTTTTCTATTCCTTTAGCAGTACACCAAAGGAAGATGATATAGACAAGCCTCCTTATCCGGTTGTAGTTGAATTTACCTATGAAGAGAGTTCTTTAAGCACATATGCACATGCGGATGTTGGAGAATCGAGACCAAAAAATGAAGAAGTTGAAAAAGTCGAGACTTCACAACCAAAAGAAGTTGAGATAGAAAAAACAGAAGTTGAAATTCCTGATCCAACTCCAGTCATTAATACGACTCCCTCTGATCCTGTTGTATCTGAGACTACGGTAGAAGATAGCCCAGTGGAAGCAGAAGAAACAGATGTAGAAATCGATATGCCAGAAGAAGAAGTTGTTCCTGTAGAAGAACCTGCAACACCATCGGTGGATCCTCCAAAACCTACTAAGACTGAAAGTAAAATAAAGATTACTAAGCCTGGGAGTGGAACTTCTGGAACGAATGAATCTCTTCCTAGTAAAACAGATGGAAAAGGAAAAGGGAAAGGAACTTCTGGAAAAGGAAAAGGAAATACTAAAGGGTCTGATATAACAAGTGGTGTTGGAAATACTTCTGATGGATCAGGAGAATATGATGGATCAGGTTATGGTATATTCGGTAGAAAAGTAATTCATAGAAACTTCAGTAAGATACCAATGACTAAGAAAGGTAAAATCATTGTTAAAACGTGCATTAACAGAGGGGGAAGAGTAACTTTTGCTGAAATTATGGATGAAGGAACTACTATAACTAGTAGAAAGATATTGAAAAAGGCCTTGGACGCTTCGTATGGCTATAAATTTGAACCAGACTTAAGAGCTCCAAAAGAGCAATGTGGTAAACTTATAATCTCATTATCTGGTGACGCCATACCAGGATTAAAATAAAAGACGTGTTTAAAACACCTTAAATACATTCTTAAATAATTGGAGCGATTTTCATGGATATAAATGACATTTTAAATCATCTTGGTGAGGATCGCTCCAATTACTTTGACGCTATTTCACCCCCTATTATTCAGAGCAGTAATTTCTATGTAAATAGCATAGAGGAAATGCGTGAAAAGATTCAAGACGAATTATCCAATCATTTGTATACACGTGGGAACAATCCTACAGTGGAAATCTTAAGAAAGAAAATTGCGGCTTTAGAAGGTGCCGAAGACTGTCTTATGGTTAGCAGTGGTGCATCTGCAATGTCCATAGCAGTCTTAAGTCAAGTAAAGCAAAATGACCACATTGTTTGTATTAACAAACCCTATAGTTGGACATATAAATTATTGGTTAATATCCTTCCTAAATTTGGCATTACATGCACCTTCATTACTGGTAAAGAAAATAAGGAGTTTGAAAGTGCCATTCAAGACAATACGAGGCTCATTATTTTAGAGAGTCCAAACTCGTTGACTTTTGAGATTCAAGATCTTCGATTTATTGCACAATTAGCACGTAGTAAAGAAATTATCACCATTATTGACAATTCTCATTGTAGTCCTTATTTTCAAAATCCCATCAATCTCGGAATTGACATTGTAGTTCATTCTGTCACCAAGTACTTAAGTGGTCATAGTGACCTTGTAATGGGTGCAATATGTGGAAGTTCCAAGATCATTCGTAATATATTCTCGAACGAATTCATGACATTGGGAACCATTGTTTCTCCGCATGATGCATTTTTGGCCATACGAGGTCTAAGAACTTTTAAGGTCAGAATGCAACAAATAGAAGTAAATGCAAAAAAGGTGTTTAGATTTCTTAAAGATCATCCTAAGATTCGAAAGATTTACTATCCGCTTGACCCAGATTCTGTTCAATATGAGTTAGCTTCAAGCCAAATGCGTGGTTGTGGAGGGTTGGTTTCCATTGAATTAGATACCAATTCCAAACAAGAAGTTTCTACCGTTGTTCAAAAACTGGATAAGTTCTTATTTGCTGTTTCTTGGGGTGGATATGAATCTCTAAAAATGCCATCTCTAGCTTTTCATGATATTCCTGGGGTGCCTGATTCACCTATCCCCTATCAAATGATTCGACTGTATATAGGATTAGAAGATGCCGATTATTTGATCAAAAATTTGGACGAAGCTCTTATCAACTTATCTTAGGTATGTCTTCAAAGTGATAGTCCGAATAGATTACATTCTTAAGAATCTGTTAAACATTATAGTGCTTTTTAATATTAATTATATTTGTTTCCACAATCAATTCAAATATGAAATCAACTCTCCTAAGCATTATTGTCACAATTCTTTTGAGTTTAAATGGGTTTGCTCAGGTCAAGCAAATGAATTCTGGTGAAATATATAAGGCACTAGAAAAATTCAATTTCCTAGGATCTGCTCTTTATGTAGCAGCTCATCCCGATGACGAAAATACTCGTTTAATCTCCTATTTATCTAATGATGTAAATGCACATACTACCTATCTCTCCCTGACTAGAGGTGATGGAGGACAAAATCTCATTGGGCCAGAAATATCTGAACTCCTAGGAGTTATAAGAACCCAAGAACTGCTTGCGGCTCGAAGAATTGATGGAGGGCATCAAAGATTTACAAGAGCAAATGATTTCGGATATTCTAAAAGCCCTAAAGAGGCCATTAATATTTGGGATGACGAAAAGGTCAAACACGATGTTGTTCTAGCCATTCGAACCCTTCGTCCTGATATTATCATCAATAGGTTTGATCATAGTGGTAATAGACGTACACACGGTCATCATACCGCCTCTGCAATGCTTTCTGATGAATTATTTGAAAAAGCTGGAGATCCTTCGATATTTCCTGAGCAACTCAAGACACTTTCTCCTTGGAAAGCTTCAAGATTATTTTTTAATACTTCTTGGTGGTTTTATGGCAGTCGAGAGAAATTCAAAGAGGCGGATAAATCAAAAATGTGTGCCGTTGATATTGGAAGTTATTATCCCTTGCTTGGCAAATCCAACAATGAAATTGCTGCTCTGTCCAGAAGTCAACACAAATGTCAGGGATTTGGTAGTACAGGAAAGAGAGGATCACAATTGGAGTATCTGCAACTGGTAAGAGGGTCTATGCCAAACGAAAGAAGCAATCTTTTTGAAGGAATTAATACCACTTGGACAAGAGTAACCGGAGGAGATATTATCCAAAGACAAATGGATCTTGTTTTATCTGAATTTGATTTTAAGCGTCCTGAAAAAAGCATCGATCGACTAATGACAGTATATCAACATATACAAAATTTGGATGATCCATTTTGGCGTAATCGCAAAACAAAAGAGCTTGAAACCATTATTCAACAATGCCTTGGACTATACTTAGAAGCCAATATCCAACAAAGTACTGCTACGCCAGGAGAAAAAGTCATAATTTCAATTGAAGCAACACAAAGAAGAGGAACAAATATATCACTAAGATCTATTCAAATATCTCCTCAAGGATTGGATACTGTACTTAATCATCCATTGGAACTTAATCAGGCATATTTTCAAGATATTCCATTCGAAATATCGAATAATGCTGAGTTTACTTCACCTTATTGGCTCAAAGAACAGGGAAGTCTTGGTATGTATAAAGTAGATGATGCCAACCTAATTGGTCTCCCAGAAACGCCAAGAACGATACAGGTAAATTTCATTCTTAGCATCAATAATATAGATATTACTATTGCAAAAGATGCTACATACAAGTATAACTCTCCTGAAAATGGTGAGACCATTGAGCCTTTTGACATTCTTCCGGAAGCCTTTGTTTCTTTGGAGGATAAAGTCTATGTTTTTTCGGATAACCAATCTAAAAAGATCAAATTGAAAGTAGTTTCTGGTAAGGATAGCATTGACGGTAAAGTATATTTAAACTTGAAAGAAGGTTGGCAATCCGATCCATTATCCTATGATTTTATATTGAACCAAAAAGGAGAAAGTAAGACTTTTGATTTTTCCATTATACCTCCATCCTACGCATCTTCCATCACCGTTTCACCTATTGCTGAAATTGAAGGAGAGAAATATGACCGATCTCTTAGTACGATTGATTACGATCATATCCCACTTCAAAGGGTTCTTTTGAAGGCTCAATCCAAATGTGTCAATTTAGATATCAAAAAAGCCGGAAAAGAAATTGCCTATATAAAGGGAGCTGGAGATGCAATTCCTGAAAGTATAAGACAAATAGGATATGATGTCACCGAATTGGATTTAGAAGAAATCGATGAAGGATCCTTAAGAAAATATGATGCATTGATCATTGGAATTCGAGCATATAATACGCTTGATCAAATAAGATTTCACCAAAAAGACTTCCTAAAATATGTCGAAAATGGTGGAACTATGATTGTCCAGTACAATACCAATAGAAGTTTGAAAATTGATAATATTGGGCCCTACCCAATTAAACTCTCTAGAGATAGAGTTTCAGTAGAAGAAGCTGAAATCAGGGTCCTAAATCCTGACCATAGAGTAATGAATTTTCCCAACCAAATTACTTCGGAAGACTTCGAAAATTGGGTACAAGAAAGAGGCTTATATTTTGCTAACGAATGGGATGACGCCTACAAAGCCATTTGGAGTGCAAATGATCCGGGTGAAGATCCTAAAAATGGTGGTCTTCTCATTGCTGAATATGGAAATGGACACTTTGTTTATACTGGCTACAGTTGGTTCAGACAATTACCTGCTGGGGTTCCTGGTGCGTACAGAATCTTTGCTAATTTGTTATCCTTAAGTAATTTCCCAAGGCCATAATATGTAATCATGAAAGAATCTACTAAAAAATGGTCTCCTTTATACACATTGATTTTAGTGGCCAACATCACGTACGTTGTATTTTTCTACATAGTTACTAAATACTTTGGACAATGAGCATTAGTTTACTGGATTGGTCAGTCCTTATTGGAACTGTTTTATTTATTGTTTTTTATGGTGTTTGGAAAACTCGAAATCAAAACACCATTTCCAGTTATATTAAAGGCTCATATGATGTAAATTGGTGGACTATTGGGCTTTCTGTTATGGCAACGCAAGCAAGTGCTATAACATTTATTTCCACACCTGGACAAGCCTATCATGACGGAATGGGCTTTGTACAGTTTTATTTCGGTCTACCCTTGGCAATGATCGTAATTTGTTTGGTATTTATTCCGATTTATCACAAATTGAAAATTTATACTGCATATGAATACTTAGAGAACCGGTTCGACAAAAAAACAAGGTTTTTTACAGCTATTTTATTCTTAATACAACGAGGATTGGGGGCTGGAATAACCATTTATGCACCGGCTATTATTCTTTCGACTATCCTTGGCTGGGATTTAAATCTTCTTAATATCATCATAGGGGTTCTTGTTATTATCTATACTGTATCAGGAGGGACATCGGCAGTATCCGTAACACAAAGACAACAAATGTTTGTTATTTTAATGGGAATGTTCTTGGCCCTATGGACAATTCTTGAAATGACTCCCGGTAGCATCCAACAAAGCCTAAATATAGCTGGAGCGGCTGGGAAAATGGAAGTACTTGACTTTTCATTTGACACTCAAAGCAGATACACCTTTTGGTCAGGAATAACAGGAGGATTATTCTTAGCTTTAGCCTACTTCGGAACCGACCAGAGTCAGGTCCAAAGATATCTTAGTGGTAGATCTATACGCGAAAGTCAATTGGGTTTGGTATTTAATGGCCTTTTTAAAGTACCGATGCAATTCTTCATTCTATTTGTAGGAGTTATGGTATTTGTTTTTTATCAATACAATAAAGCCCCTATTTTCTTCAATCAACAAATTGTTGAAGAAGTAAAACAAACCGAATTTGCAGAAGAATTTGCAAATGTTGAACATTCATATGATTTGTTAGCCAATGAAAGAACGACTTATTTAAATTCCAATACACAACACGACAAATCCATACTATCCAAATTCTATACTCAAGAAAAAGAGTTGAGGAATCAAGCTAAAACTATTATTTCTAAAGCGATTCCAGAAGCAGAAACCAATGATAAAGATTACGTTTTCATCTCCTTTATTTTAAAGTATCTACCCAAAGGGCTGATTGGTCTGTTGTTGGCTGTAATATTTAGTGCAGCTATGTCTTCAACCGCTTCAGAATTAAATGCTTTGGCCAGTACTACCACAATGGACATCTACAGAGGTTCGATTCGAAACGATGTTGATGACAGTCATTATTTAAAAATGACAAAATGGTTTACCATTCTATGGGGAGGCATTGCAATAACTTTTGCTTGTTATGGAACCCTATTCGAAAATTTGATTCAATACGTCAACATCATAGGATCATTGTTCTATGGTACCATTCTGGGCGTCTTTTTAACTGGATTCTTTATAAAACATATTAAAGGGACGTCAGTATTTCTAGCCGCAATTATCTCTGAAGTTGCCATTATCATAATATACAAAATGGATGTGGTGGGATATCTCTGGTTAAACTTCCTAGGTTGTATCTTTGTCCTAATTCTAGCATTAATTATTCAATTGTTTTCAAAGAATGAATCAAAATAATCTTAAACTAGGGTTTTCACCTTGTCCCAACGACACTTTTATTTTTGATGCATTGTATCATAATAAAATTGACAATGAGGGTTTGCAATTCGAATGGATCATAGAAGATGTTGAAGAATTAAACAGAAGGGCTTTTGACCAAAGTATAGATATTACTAAAATTAGTTACTACAGTTTTGCTCAGCTCATACCCTATTATCAA
Source organism: Saprospiraceae bacterium (assembly GCA_965230345.1). Classification (GTDB taxonomy): domain Bacteria; phylum Bacteroidota; class Bacteroidia; order Chitinophagales; family Saprospiraceae; genus JADKBO01. The sequence continues at coordinate 913,514 of CBDDKR010000001.1, read as the reverse complement.
ATGATGCGCAGTGGAGGTGCATTAGGATTTAATTGTGGTCCATTATTGGTTGCTAACAAAGCCATTAATTTAGATGAATTGGTAGATCCTACTATAGCTATTCCAGGTAAGAATACCACAGCAAACCTACTCTGTTCATTGGCCTTTCCAACCTTTACAAAAAAATCTGAAGTTCTTTTTTCTGATATAGAAAATCATGTGTTGGATGGCCGTTATGATCTTGGATTGATCATTCATGAAAGTAGGTTCACCTATGAGTCTAAAGGACTCTACAAGGTCTTAGATCTTGGTGAATTTTGGGAAAGTACCACGCACAGCCCAATACCTCTTGGAGGCATATGTATAAATAGATACTTCCCCACAGAACTTAAGCTTAAGGTAGAAAGGTTGATAAAAAAATCAGTAGAATACGCTTTTAAACATCCTGAAGACTCTCTTCCATTCACAAAAACACACGCCCAAGAAATGGATATAGAGGTCATGCAAAAACATATTTCGCTCTATGTAAATGATTATTCTATTCATTTAGGAGATGATGGGATCCAAGGTGTGCAGAGTTTCTTGGAACACTTAACCAATAAAAAAATAATTCCTGCTTTTAGTGATAAGATTTTTGTTTAAAATAAGCAGTTACATTTTCATTTTGAACGCTTAATCATCTACATTTGCACAAACAAAAGTATACAATGAAAAATATATCGGTAATTGGAGCTGGAACCATGGGTAATGGTATTGCTCACGTATTTGCTATGAACGGTTATAATGTAAATCTTTGTGACATTTCTTCAGATAGTCTTGAAAAGGCGATTAAGACCATTACGAAAAACCTGGATCGAATGGTTGCTAAAGAGAGAATCTCTCAGGAAGACAAAGATGCTACCCTTCAAAGAGTAAATACTTATACCGACATGTCGGAAGCTGTAAAGTCTTCAGATTTAGTTGTAGAAGCGGCAACCGAAAGAGAAGATCTAAAGCTTAAAATATTTACAGATTTGGATAAACTTTGTCCACCAGACTGCATTTTAGCAACCAATACATCGTCTATTAGCATTACTAAAATTGCTAGTGCTACTCAAAGACCAGAAAAGGTAATTGGTATGCATTTTATGAACCCTGTTCCAATCATGAAATTGGTTGAAATAATAAAGGGATATGCAACCGATCAAGGAGTTTGTGACAGCATTGTAGAAATGTCTAAAAATCTCAAAAAGATTCCGGTAGAAGTTAATGATTACCCTGGATTTATCGCTAATCGTATACTTATGCCAATGATAAATGAAGCCATTTATTCCCTTTACGAATCTGTAGCAGGAGTGGAAGAAATTGATACTGTTATGAAACTAGGTATGGCACATCCAATGGGACCACTTCAGTTAGCTGACTTTATTGGCCTTGATGTATGTCTTTCTATCCTTAATGTTCTTCATGATGGTTTTGGCAATCCTAAGTACGCACCATGTCCTTTATTGGTAAACATGGTAACAGCGGGTAAACTTGGAAGAAAGTCTGGCGAAGGCTTTTACAATTATAGCAATAATTCAAAAGAATTGATACCTGCTGCAAGATTTAGATAATGTGAATATTGCCATCTTCTGTTCTAGGTTTCCATATCCTTTGGAACGTGGTGATAAGTTACGAATGTATCACCAAATTAAAGGATTGTCTAAAGACCATAATCTCATATTATTCAGTCTCACGGATAAGGCTATAGATGATTCTGATTATGCTGAAATTAAGAAGTATTGTCAAGAAATTCACATATTCAAAGTTAACGTTTGGTCGAAGATCATTGGTTTAATTAGAGCAATTGGAAATCGTTTACCTTTTCAGGTTGGTTTACTCTTAAGTCCAAAGATCAAACAAAATATTCACAAAATCTTTAGTACTAAAAAAATAGATCTTGCTTACTGCCAATTAATTCGTATGGCTCCATATGTAATGGATTTAGATGGTAAAAAGTACATAGACTACATGGATGCATATGGCATTGGAATGAGTAAAAGAGCCAAGATTTCAAAAGGTATACTTCATTTTGTTTACAATCAAGAGGCGAAACGAGTAAAGAATTTTGAAAAGAAAATTTATTCAATGTTCGATGGTCATTCTATAATTTCTGATCAGGACGCACGCCATATTATGCCGAGTGGATTGGATATCGTTACGAATGGTATAGATATTGACACTTTTTCGCCAAAAAATATTGACCCTAAATATGATATCGGGTTCATTGGAAATATGGGTTATCTTCCCAACGTAGGTGCTGCTGAAATCATTGCATTAGAAATTAGCCCGAAGTATCTAAATAAATTTCGCAAACCACTAAAGATCTTAATTGCGGGAGCAAGACCTTCTGCAAGAGTTACTAGTCTTGAAACCAATGACATTAAAGTCTCTGGGTGGGTGGATGATATAACCGAAGCCTATGCTTCATGTAAAATATTGGTAGCACCACTATACAATGGAACAGGTCAACAAAATAAAATTTTGGAGGCTATGTCTATGGGTATACCATGTATAACAACTTCAGAAGTCAATCGTGCAATAGGCGGTCAAAATGATCACTCCATTGTACTTGCGGATGATACAGACTCTTTTGTACGTCAGATTAATAAATTACTAAGTGATCCTGAGCTACGAAAAAAAATAGGAAATAATGGTAAGAGTTTTGTTCATGATAATTATAAATGGGATAAAAGTATTGAGCATTTAAAATCATGTTTTGAGCGAACATTATCCAATTAAATGAGTTCAGTTAATATAAGATATTTAACCAATGAATGAGATCAAACTAAATTCAATAGAAGAAGCCCTTGAAGACATAAAAGCGGGAAAAGTTATCATTGTAGTTGACGATGAAGATAGAGAAAATGAAGGTGATTTTGTTTGTGCAGCAGACTGTATTACACCTGAGATCATCAATTTCATGTCTACTCATGGAAGAGGATTGATTTGTACTCCTATAAAGAATAAAAGAGCAGAAGAACTTGGGCTAGATCTCATGGTTCGAGAAAATACCGCATTGCATCATACCGCATTTACGGTTTCGATTGATCTTATAGGCCAAGGATGTACTACTGGGATTTCAGCTTATGATCGCTCTACTGGAATTAAGGCTATGACAGACAGCAGTATTAAAGCAACCGATTTTGCTAGACCTGGTCATATCTTCCCCTTAATTGCTAAAGAAGGTGGAGTACTTAGACGAACCGGTCATACTGAGGCAAGTGTTGATTTGGCTGAATTAGCTGGATTTTACCCAGCTGGAGTTTTGGTAGAAATCTTAAACGAAGATGGAACAATGGCCAGACTACCTCAATTAATAGAAATTGCTGAAAAACATCAATTGAAGATCATAAGCATAAAAGATCTTGTCGCATATAGAATGCAGAAAGAGCGTATCATACAAAGGGATTTCGAAACCTCCATTGATACGGAATACGGTAGATTTAATGTCACTGTGTACAAACAAACAACTACCAACGATATCCATTTTGCACTGCATAAAGGAAAATTTGAAGAAACTATTCCAACCTTAGTAAGAGTACACTCTCGATCTGAAACTGGTGACTTCCTGGGAATGCTTTTCGATGGATATACTCAAAGTTTACGATCATCACTAGAACAAATTTCTAAGGAGAAAAATGGAGTTTTATTGTATATGAGACACGGTGAGAAGGCCGAATCTGTCCTTAATAAACTTAAATCATTGGATACAGATCCTTCAAACAATCCATTACCATCCGAAGAACAACGAGATTTTGGTACTGGAGCTCAAATCCTCAGAGATCTTGGTATTGGTAAAATTAAATTACTTTCTAGTCATACTAAAAAACGAGTGGGACTCATTGGTTATGGATTGGAAATAGTCGAAAGAATTCAATTATAAAGTATACTAGAGCTGATCGAAGTATTCAATTAGCTGTGGATATCGTAGATCTAAATACTGATTGATCAATTCTATTTCTTGGTAAAAAGTATTAGAATCATAATAAAATCCTCCACTGATTGGCCATTTCATCTGGTTTTTTTCAATGTGAGGTTCTACAATGGTGCTTATATCTTGAAACCTATTCTTTACGGCCTTTTTTGAAAGAATATTCTTTTGTATTAAGTCATTCCATCTGTCCTTAAGATCTACCGTATACCATGCTGTATTTAATAATTTCTTAAAGAGAATAGATCGATGAATGTTAAGTGGTCGAATTAAGTTTAATTCATTGTCTCCATCCCTTCCAAAAGAGTGATCGTAATCCCAAGGAATTATACTTAACTTGTGATCAGCATTTTTGTAGAGGTAAAAATTCTTTAGGATTCCATCATTGTTATTGGACAATAAAAGTAATAAATGCCAATCTATAATACTTTTCAAATTGAAGTTTTGCTTTATAAAAGCCTCAAATTCCTCTCCTTGTAAAGCAATGATACTTTGACGTAATTCTTCAATGCGGAAGTTTAAATTTGATTCATCAACATCTGGATAAATCTGTTGATGAAAATTAACATCCATAGAATCCAACCCTTTATAATTAGACTTAAACAAATGTGGCTCTTTAAAAAGAAAACCCTCCATTGAGTTGGATATTGATATAGATGATTTATCCATTTTCTCCATCAAAACATACAATCCTGAGTACTCGTCGTTAATATATAGCTCAGTATATCTAAACTGAGCAATTTGATTTTGCCCATCCATTGATTCGAATATCTGGTAAGAAACTGTATGTCTTAAAAAGGTTTTATCAATATAATTTGCATTTAGAATCCAGTCATCATCTTCAGGCAGACTTAATAACCCAATGTCTTCATTTAAGTCAATCTCGTAAGATTTCTTAGGATAAATTCGACTGTAGCCTCCTCTTATCTTAATCCGACAGTCCAATTCCTTTTCATTAGTAATCAGTCTTCCATGGACCCAATCTGATTTGATGGTTTCTTCAACTTGAATCTCTATCCTTTTGATTTCTTTGACATTACCTTCTTCTTTGTTGCAAGTCCAACAAGTAAAAACGATAAGAATTAAAAGTGCTTTCTTCATTTTACATTAGGCTTATTCATCTTAAATACATCAATAATTATTCATTTAAATAAAGCGACTAACAAGTAATGTCATATTCTAATTTGATTCAATGTATTAATATTTTGATATCAAAGAAATATAACGCTCCGATTTAACATTAAAATGTCCTAGTTAATTGAACGTTTATCTCCATTTAAAATACAATCTTACCACCAAAGTGTTAACACAAACTCTACTGCGTTAAAATTATTTTAAAAAGCATCCAATTGAAATCTAAAGCATAATTATTTCATTTAAAAGTTTATATATTTGTCATAGTGTGCATCTAAAGCTGGGATAACAATTTATGAATAATAAAATATTATTACTTGTAGCGCTTGCATTTAGTGGTTTTGTTTTGAAAGGACAAAATCAAGTTAGATGGTTGACTTTTGAAGAAGCTTTGGCTAAATCGAAGATTGAACCAAGAAAAATTTTCATTAATGTTCATACTTCATGGTGTGGCTGGTGTAAGAAAATGGATCATGTAACCTATTCTGACGATAAGGTGGCTAAATATTTGAATGAAAATTTTTATCCTGTAAAGTTTAATGCTGAATATAGAAAAGACATAGAGTTTAAGGGTAAAACTTATTCCTATATTAAAACCTACAAGGGTGGTTATCATGGGTTAGCTACCTATTTGTTAAATGGCAAACTTAGTTTTCCATCCATTGTCGTCATTGATGAAAATTTGGATGTAATTCAATCTATTCCTGGATTTCAAAATCACAATGATTTAGACATGATACTACATTATTTTGGTGAAAACCATCATAAGTCAACACCTTGGCGAAGATATACCAAAGTATACCAAATGGATCGAAAAATTGGATTTCCTGTTAAATCATCTAATCATTAATTACGATTTCTCTAGTTGCATGCGGATTCAATTTGGTTCCAGATACTTTTACAATTACTTCAATTCTATACCACGATTTAACGCCCTTACCCATTTTAGCTAAAGAAGATATTCCTTTAAAAAGAAAATTCTTATTCCCCCACTTATCCATAGTACTGTGATTAAGCTTGACTGGAAGATTAAAGTCAATACTTCTTTGTTCATCCTTCATTAATTGGATATCTTCTTTCATAACAACTGTTCCAAGGGTATACTCATCAATAAGTTTAGATTTGCCTCGTCCTCTTTGATACTTTTCAATTAGTTTGACTTCAATCTCGTTTATATCACTATCCCTTAAAGTCGAAAGCAAAACCTTACCCTTAATGTTTGGATTCTTAGAATATGAAATGGCTTCAGGAACGTCCAAATCAACTGAAACACCTTCTATACCTAACCATTTCTTGATGCTTTTCACTCCTATCATCTGACTATATCTTTTATTAAATGTAATGCCAAATGGCCCTAATAGTTCCCCAAAATAGATTAATTAACCGTATTTATAGATGTATGAATTAATACTTTAAGCATTGAAATTTTATAACGCGTATTGAAAGTACAATAAAATAAGTGTTTTTGTGAAATCAGTATAGTCACTATAATAGCAATTGAAGGAATCAGTATCAGTAATTAGATATTATAGAAAAGATTAATGCCAGACTCGAATTTTAAATATTAGGCTCAACTTAATTCTTCTTACTCATAGCAAGTAAAACAGCCTTATCTTTTTGAAGATGAAAATTAATTCTTTTAGCATCCAGATTGTTATTTTCACAGCATAATGGATCATCACCATATTTTTCAGCAATAATTATCATTTCGCATTTGTGATCTATGCGTTCAATCAAATCTCTCAGCGGAATATAACTCGTAATTACGTATACATCCGTAACTGGCAATGGATTAGGAATATTATTTCCCATAACGGTTAATGATCTAAACTTCGGATTGTTCTTATTAAATACAAACCAATCATCTTGACAATCTATTTCAATAGTATGATTTAACACCACATCCTTATAGCTTCTATAGTTATTTGCCACAGCCAACTCCATCTGAAGATCAAGATCACTAGACTTAATCGTTGTAAATGTACCCCCATCAATTATATCGATCAGCACTTCATTTCTCAAACGATAGAATACCAATTCATTGTCATTTAATCGAAAATGATTCCTACAAGCAGAAGATAACGAAATACCCATTAATCCAATTGTAATCATGAAAAATGACATTCTGAATCTTTGATTCAGGAAAAGTAGAACGCCAACAATGACTACATACATCAGCATTAGTGTAACTTCTGTAATCCAAATATTTTCGACATAATGGATGGGCAATTTATTGACAAACTCTACAATTGATAACAATACCTGAGTTAAACCTGAGCAAATGAAAACCATAAGTCCAGATAATAATGGAAGCCAAAAGTGGCAAATTAATAAGGCCAGTCCTGAGTATAAAACCAGTATCGCAACAGGAACAGCCAATATACCTGTCAAAACAAAATATATTGGAAATCCATGAAATGCATAAATTAAAATGGGAAATATGAACATCTGAGCTGATATGGTGATATTGACAAGATCCAAAATTCGATGAGTCCAAATTGGATAGGATTTGTAAAGTACTTTCAATCTTGAGAAAAAGAGAATTATGCCCAATATCGCTAGAAATGAAAATTGAAAACTAGTTTGAAACAATATATATGGATCATACCATAACATCGACAAAGCTGTAAAAGACAAAACATTTAGTGAGTTGGAGTTTCGTGATATAAGTCTGCCTAAGAAAACGACTCCATACATCATTGAAGCTCTAATTACAGATGGTGAAGCTCCCGTTATCAATACAAACGATATTAACAGAAATATCAGCATTACCCCTTTTATAACTTTTACGGCCCAATGTTTATCTCTAATTCGTTTAAACAAAAGAAAAAACAAACCTGACACGGCTCCAACATGTAAACCAGAAACAGCCAATAGGTGAATTGCACCACTTTTCACGAACTTTTCATTGAGTTCAATATCAATAGAGTTTCTATACCCTAATACCATTGCAGAAATGATTTTTCTGTGATTTCTATCAAGATGTTGATTAAAAACGTCTAAGGCCTTTTCCCTAAAAGAAGATGCCCACATCATATAATAACTGTTGTTGTTCTTTTCTATGATGTCGTAGTGTAACGTATCCGAAAGGAAACTTTGATGATAAACATATTTATAATTAAGAAATCTTGAGAAATCAAATGTTCTAGGATTCTCGATTTGATCCAACTCGTATATTTTGGACTTAAACTTAATCTTAGTCCATGGTTTGATCTTAGTGCTATGGAGATCTTGCTTGGGGAAAAACAACAGTAGCCTTCCCTTTGTATCATAGCAATTCCGTGCATCACATCTTCTATTGATTTCAACTACACATCTGGTTCTTTGCTTAGTTTTTGGATAGTCTATTACTGTACCGATCAATACATTACCACTAAATTTTGAAAAATGACCTTTGTCATATTCAAAATGATTAATGGTTGTTCTGATGCCAAATAAGCCAAATACTAGCATCAATAATATAAGACTTTGATTAATCTTGGAATTAAAAAAGAATGGGCTTATAGTACAAATACCAATAAGGATAAATCCCGCTATGTGAATAGAAGTGAATTCTATAATGACAATAGCCAAAATGGCTGCAATTACAATTCTGACGAATGGAAATTTCCTCCATTTAATCATGCGTATCAGTGAAGTTTGGGGTGACTAAAACTGTAGTATCGGAAATTCAAAAGTATTCTATTTCAGCGACTTATTCAAGTCCTAATCCAATTTCATCCAGTACAATAACTTGAATCGAAATGACTCATTTAAAACAATGTAAAACCCACCTCACTATCTCGAATGTATTCATTACTTGAGACTTACGATATGGAGTGTGTAAATCCAAGGTATTTATAAGAATTAGTTACAGCACTTAATATTAAATATAGAGGGAAAACACTTTGTGCTTATAAGATTCGATTACAAAATATGGATACTCGAAAAACTAAGGTCTAACCTCTTATAAAAATATAGATATTGTACGTGATATATGCCAATAGTAAAACTCCACCATGCCATTTCTTAATCTCCGTCTTTCTGCTTATTATCATCAATACTATCACCAATAGCGTTGCTACTACAACAATCAATAAATCAAAGTTAGCTCCAGTATCAAAGGGAATTGCTCTAATACTACTGCTGATACCTAGAATCCATAAAGCGTTGAATATATTAGACCCCACGACATTTCCTACTGCCAAATCTGTAGACCCTTTAGCTGCACTTCGCAATGATGTTACTAACTCAGGCAGAGAAGTTCCTAATGCAACAAGTGTCAATGATACAAACGTTTCACTCATTTTCATTAATTGTGCAAGATATACAGCTCCTTCAACTACCCATTTCCCACCGAGATACAACATAAACATTCCTATCACAATTAAACCAACATCTTTCCATGTTGGATTCCCTGATTCCACTTTTTCTACAGTTGCCGTTTGCATATCTTCCTTGGCAGTCATAAAAATATAGGCAAAGAATATTAGGAAAAACACCATAATGAGTATTCCATCTATTCTACTGAGTCCAACCATATCATCAGCTGGAAGTTGCCATACCGCAGCATTCGCCAAAAATCCTATTAACAAGATAGCAGCAATAGAATACGGGATTTCTGCAAGTATAGTATTTCTCTGCACGGGTAGAGGTTTAAACAATGCTGTACATCCTAAAATCAGTAATAAATTTGCGATATTACTTCCAAATACATTACCAATTGCCATAGCTGCTTTGCCTTCAAAACTTGCAAGTATATTCACGATTAGCTCGGGCATTGATGTACCAATAGAGACAATCGTTAGTCCAATAATAAGTTCAGAAATTCCAAATTTCTTCGCCAGATTTGAAGCTCCCTCTACCAAATAATCTGCCCCTTTAATTAGTACAACAAATCCAATTACAAATAGGAAGATGATCATATTTTGAATATATATTTTACGCTTAAACCCAATCTAGGAATAATGAACTTTAATAATTCCACCTAGTAGTATTACGATTGTAAAAGTCGTTCTTTTTTAGGGCAAAACGAAATTAATTTGACACAAGAAAGTAAATCCCTAAATAAAGTGCAATTAAACCATCCATCCAAAAGCTAAGATACAGATCGTTCTTTTTTGGAGACCAATTATAAATAAATATAAAGGATACGATATGAACAATTAGTAACACCCACCCTATGTCAGAATCTGGATAGAATAAGATAAGGTACAACCATGCCAGGATACCAGAGCACAAAACAATAACCTGCCCTGCAATAAGTGTTCTTCTTATTCCTAAATATGAAGGAATCGTTTTAACATCTAAAGCGTTATCAATATAAAAATCTCTTGCATCAAAGGGTAATGTAATTGCTATAAAAAAGAAAAGTACAGCCAATTGAACTATAATACTTATACCGGTCATGTCACCTTTAAGAATGCTAGGAATTGATATACATAAATACGTCCAAACTAAAGCCACTACAATTATCTTAATTTCGCCAAAGTCACGTCCTCTCCTACCATTGAGAATAGGTAATATATAGACCAAAGTAGGCAATATTCCAGCCACCATCAATAGAACTACCTTAAAAGGAAGAATTGTAAGAAAATAACATGACGTTACACCAAATAATAAGGTAAAAGCTACAATGTATGGATATTGCCGTTTTAATACTAAGTATCTTCCATTATCATGATCAGTCATGCGCTTAATGCCTATTAAACGATGCGCATTATAAATAACAACAGTACCAGCTCCTACTGCTAAAACATAGTTCCAAAAGATCGGAAGATCTATGACTATAAACCCAAAAATGGTAAGACTAATTGCACAAAGTCCAATATGAAGACTTGAGTAGACGTACGTCTCAAAAATAGATCGTAATAATCCATTTATACGTTGTGTCAAAACACGACTAGAAATACTTAAAATTATGGTTCTCCTCTATATTAAGCAATGTCTCATAAATAAGTTTGATTACATTTTCAACATCATTCTTATGAGCCATTTCCACTGTTGTATGCATATACTTAAGAGGTAGAGAAATTAATGCGGAAGGAACACCACTATTGCTGTAAGCAAAGGCATCTGTATCGGTCCCGGTACTTCTAGATGATGCAGATAGTTGAACTGGAATATCCTTGTCTTCTGCCGTATCACGAATGAGCTTCAAAAGCTTATTGTGTACAGCTGGAGCAAAAGTAAGAGAAGGCCCTTCACCACATTTTGTATCACCGTGTTTTATAGTTTTCACCAATGGCGTTGAAGTATCGTGACAAACATCAGTTACGATTGCAACATCTGGTTTTATATGATGTGCAATCATTTGTGCACCTCTAAGTCCGATTTCCTCTTGTACAGCATTTACAATATAAAGAGAAAATGGGAGTTCTTTTTTATTCTCCTTAAGCATTCGAGCAACTTCAGCAATACAAAATCCTCCCATTCTGTTATCCAATGCTCGTCCCATGTAGTACTTATCATTTAGAACATCAAATTCTGCATCAAAAGTAATAACACATCCTACATGGATACCCATTTCTAAAACTTCATCTTTATCCTTTGCACCTACGTCTACAAAAATATTTTCTAATGTAGGTGAAAGATTCGCATTTTTACCAGAACGCGTATGAATTGCAGGCCAACCAAAAACACCTTTTACCAACCCCTTGTCTGTATGAATATTAACTCTCATAGATGGAGCAATAATGTGATCACTTCCTCCATTTCGTATAACGCTGATATATCCTTTATCCGAAATATAGTTTACATACCAGGCAATCTCATCAGCATGTCCTTCTATTACTACTTTGTATTCTTTACCAGGATTAATGACTCCATATGCAGTGCCGTAATTATCAAGATGCCACTCATCTACAAATGGCTTCAAATATTCAACCCATAACTTCTGCCCCTCAGCTTCAAAACCTGTTGGTGAGTAATTATTCAGATAATTAAATAAGAACTCTTCAGAATTCTTTGTAATAATAGACATACACACTTTTTTCTATGAACCGCTAATGTAGTTAAAAAATCACTTTTCGAAAATCTCATCCTAAATATTTTAATCTATTAACGGAGGAATCTATATAACTCAAGAAATCAAAATTTCTCAAAATGTAGAAATACCATGCTATTTTTTCTTTCTTCTCAAATTGTCAAAACTAGATTCACAATTTATTCTAATTTTATCTTTTCAATTAACTTATTCTATAATATTGCAAGAGTCTAATTCCCTTTTTGTATCAGTTATAATTCCTCTGGCACTACCCATAGAGTATACCTATTCTGTACCTACCAAATGGCACAATAACATTCAAATAGGCAGTCGAGTAGAAATACCTCTTAAGCGTAAATTGTACTCTGGAATAGTTTGTAAACTGGGCTCTGAAATCGATTCGGATAAAAAACCCAAAGAAATAATTTGTGTATTAGATGATAATCCCATATTGAGCCAAAAACAACTCGATCTGTGGAAATGGATTGCAAAATACTACTGCTGTACTCTTGGAGAAGTAATGCATGCAGCCCTACCCTCAGGATTCAAACTAGAGAGTGCAACAAAGGTCTTGATTAATGACAGTTTCGAACATGATTATACCTCATTATCAGATGAAGAATACTTAGTTGCCGAAGCTTTAACCTTAAGAGAAGAGTTATCCATTCAGGAAATTAGAGATATTCTAGACAAAAAAACAATTTATCCCGTAATTCGATCATTAATTGACCAAGGTGTAATTCAACTTAAAGAAGAACTTATAAAAAAGTTCAAGCCGAAAACGATACGTATTGTCAGACTAAGTGAACAGTACAAAAATGAGCAAAATCTATCGGATTTTCTTGATAACACTAAATCAGAGAAGCAAAAAAGAGCTGTGCTAGCCTACATGACCTTAAAACAAAATGGTGAAGAAAAAATTCCAGTTTCTGATATATATTCCATGAGCAATAGTGACAGTTCAGTAATTCGGGCTCTAGAGAAAAAAGAAATTTTTATTTCGGAAAAAGTAGAAGTAAGTCGATTGAAAATATACGATGGTAATATCTATGAAGTTCCTGATCTATCCAATGAGCAAAATCTCGCGCTTGAAGCTATAAGAAAGTGTAAGGAAGAGAGGAAACCTGTTTTACTTCATGGAATAACAGGATCAGGTAAAACGCGTATTTATATTGAACTGATCAACGAAATGCTTGAGCAGAATAAACAATCCCTATACCTCCTACCTGAAATAGCACTTACTACTCAAATTGTTGAAAGACTAGAACATTATTTTGGTGACGACATAGTCATCTACCACAGTAGATTGAGTAACGATCAACGCGTAGAGATCTGGAATGCCATTAAAAATGGGAAAAAGATAGTCTTAGGAGCACGTTCAAGCCTTTTTCTCCCTTTTCAAGATTTAGGATTGGTCATCGTAGATGAAGAACATGACCCGAGTTATAAACAAAACAATCCTAATCCGAGATACAACGCACGAGACACGTCGATAGTCCTTGCTAATCAAAACAAAGCATTTGTTGTACTTGGAAGTGCCACCCCTAGTCTCGAATCCTATACCAATGCTATAAATAATAAATATGGACTTATAACACTTAATAAAAGATATGGCAATTCAGTTCTTCCAGAGATTAAAATTGTCGATCTCAAAAGAGAAAAACAAGTTGGCAGATTAAAAAACAGGGCCATAAGCAAACCATTGGAAGATGCATTGACACATTATATTGCCGAAAACAAGCAAGCCATACTCTTTCAAAACAGACGAGGTTTTGCCCCCGTTGTTCAGTGTAATGAATGCGGATGGATAGCGGAATGTAAGCATTGTGATGTAAGCCTAACTGTACACCGATATTTTGACGAATTAAGGTGTCATTATTGTGGTCACAGAGACCATAATCCAAGAAAATGTCCTGATTGTGGAAGTGATAATCTGTTTGAAATGGGTCAAGGCACAGAACGTATCCAAGAAGAATTGATTGATTTATATCCGAATGCCCAAATTGGGAGAATGGACTACGATACAACTAGAAGCAAGAAAAACTTCGACAAGATCATATATGATTTTAGTACTCAAAAATTAGATATACTGGTAGGAACCCAAATGATTACTAAGGGATTTGACTTTGATCACCTCCGACTGGTTGGTGTAATTAATGCAGATTCATTGATCAAATTCCCTGATTTTAGAGCTGGTGAAAGAGCATTTCAGATCATTACACAAGTGGCTGGACGAGCAGGTCGAAGAGGAGAAAAAGGCTTGGTTTATATTCAAACCTTTGACACAACACACCCATTGATAGCTGAAATTGTTAATACAAACTATGAAATGTTTTATCAACGAGAAATGTATGAAAGAAAAACCTTCAAATTCCCACCATTTGTTCGTTTAATAAATCTCGAATTAAAGTCTAAAGACTTAAACCGAGTCCAAGAAGGAAGCACTTACTTTGCCAAAGAATTGGCAAAAAAATTAGGCAATCATAGAGTTAAGGGTCCCATTACACCAACTATTTCTCGAATAAAAAACAATTACATTCAACTTATTAACATCAAACTTGAAAACGATAAGAACCTCTTACACTTCACTAAGAATTATATCTTACATGTGAGGAGTTTAATGAAGAATAAGATGGGGATTAAAAATGTCAGAGTAAATATAGATGTTGATCCATATTAAACCTTCATTTCATTCTACGAGATATTCCCTATAACATCCAATGATTTTCGAATCAATTCATCAACAACTTGAGAAGAATTATCACAGAACTCACCTGTAAACCTATTCGCTAATATGGCATTCAAACTAACCGCTTCGTGACCCAATGCCGCACAAAGAGCATATATTCCAGCAGTCTCCATTTCAAGGTTGGTCACTCTCAAATTTTCTGTCGATATCTCACGAACCTTATTCAAATAATCATCATAGGCCAGATTTAATCTTAATGACCGACCTTGCGGTCCATAAAATCCAGGAGCAGTTACTGTAATACCTGTATAAAAACCAGCTGCTTTGAACTCCTTAACAAGCCTTTCATCCCCTAATTCACTATAAAAGGATACTTCAGGTAAAAGAGAAGCAAACTGAGATTTTAATTCGTTGAATAGCGATATTGAATCTTGTGATTTTTGATAAGAATAAAAATGCATTAGGCTATCCAACCCAATTCCAGCAGCTGATACGAGTAAACTACCTAGAGGAATATCATCTACAAGCGCTCCTGAAGTTCCAATGCGAAAGAATGACAACTTTCTAAACTGCTCTGACACCTTTCTAGTATTAAAATTAATGTTGGCCAATGCATCCAGCTCATTAATTACAATATCAATATTATCCGTTCCAATACCAGTAGAAATAACCAAAATATCAAGCCCATTGTATGATCCTTTTACCGAAACGAACTCTCTGATTTCCTTTTTATAATATATTGTATCAAAGTACTTCGTAACTAAATCCACTCTATTAGGATCACCTACAGTAATGATTGTATCGGCAAGATCTTCTGGTTTCAATCCCAGATGGTAAATGCTACCATCATCCTTTATAATTAATTCACTTGATTGCATCATAACATAAACTATTTAACTTCCTAAAATAATGATAGCCCCTGATGGTTAGTCAGGGGCTTAAATCATTCTCGGTTTGGAATAAAAAAAGGTTTTCTTAGGTTGGATTTTTCTTTGATGAGCTCCCAACCGAAGTTGGGAGCTTAATCATTCTCGGTTTGGAATAAAGATTAATCAATATTACCCTTTATGGTTTCTATATGTCTTTCAAGTTCTTCAACAGTAAACATCAATACTTCTCTTGGTTTAGAGCCATTGGACGAACCAACGATTCCAAGTTTCTCCATTTGATCCATGATTCTTCCTGCTCTATTGTATCCCAATTGCATTTTCCTTTGCAACATTGATGTTGATCCGTGTTGATTTCCAACAATTAATCTCGCAGCCTCTTCAAATTTATCATCCAAATCATTCCATGAGAAACCTTGGCTTCCTCCTCCACTTTCTTCATCACCTTTGTATTCTGGCAAATAGAACGGCTCAGGGAACCCTTGTTGATCACTAATATGATTTATCACTTGTTCAACCTCTGGTGTATCTACAAATGCACATTGCAATCGTACCATACTACTTCCAACATTCAGTAGCATATCTCCTCTACCTATTAGCTGCTCTGCACCACCGGCATCTAGGATCGTTCTAGAATCAATTTTTGAAGTCACTTTAAATGCTAATCTAGCCGGGAAGTTTGCTTTTATGATACCTGTAATAATATTTACAGATGGTCTTTGTGTAGCAATTATAAGGTGAATCCCAACCGCTCTTGACAATTGCGCTAGTCTTGCTATAGGCATTTCTACTTCTTTACCTGCAGTCATAATAAGATCGGCGAACTCATCAATTACCAATACAATATATGGCATAAATTTATGTCCATTGTTTGGATTAAGCTTTCTTGAAGTAAATTTCTCATTGTACTCCTTGATATTTCTTGATTTAGCTGCTTTCAGCAAATCGTAGCGATGATCCATTTCCATACAAAGTGAATTCACCGTATGGATAGCCTTCGTCGTATCAGTAACAATTGGTTCATCTTCTGTAGGTAAGAAGCTTAAGAAATGCCTCTCCAGTGATGAATAAGGGAATAATTCCACCTTCTTGGGATCAATCATCACAATTTTAACCTGAGATGGGTGTTTCTTATACAACAACGACATTATGATCGTATTAATTCCTACCGATTTACCTTGTCCTGTGGCACCCGCAATCAAGAGGTGAGGCATTTTCGCCAAATCCGCAACAAAGACTTCGTTAGAAATGGTTTTACCCAATGCTATTGGTAAGGCCATTTTAGAGTTTTGAAATTTTTCACTCTCCAAAACTTCTTTTAAGCCAACGGTTTGTTTATTTTTATTAGGCACCTCAATACCAATCGTTCCCTTACCTGGAATTGGTGCTATAATACGTATTCCTAGAGCTGCAAGAGATAGAGCTATGTCGTCTTCTAGATTCTTAATCTTACTGATTTTGATTCCGGGAGCAGGTACAATTTCATAAAGTGTTACTGTAGGCCCAATAGTAGCTCTGATCTTAATAATCTCAATCTTATAATCTAAAAGAGTCTTTATTATCTGATCCTTATTTGCCTCTAATTCAGCACGATCTATTGCGATATTAGTATCAGCATAATCGATTAAAAACTTTAGCTCTGGAAATCTATAATTTTTAAGATCCAATTTGGGATCATACGGTTCAGAACTTAGGACATCATCAGCTGTCTTCTCACGGATGACATCATTTAAGCTAGATGCTTGAGCAATATTTAAATCATCATCTCCTAAATTTTCAACAATTTCTAGTTCTTCGCTTGCTACTTCTGTTTTTATCGACGACTCCAAAACTCTTGGTTTTTCTACTACTGGTGTAGGAATATCCAACTTCAGCTCCGATTTAGCCTCACTTAATGTTTTGTTATTTTCATTGGGTATTTCCACCTCAAAATCCATGTCTTGAGAAACAGAAGCATTTATTGGCTTCAGTGTTTCTTCCTTCATTGCGTTTGAATGAGATGTTTTTTTCGGTTTTACAGTTTTTACCGACTCTGTTTCCGTTTCCGGCTGAATAAACTTCTGCACCCAATCCACAAAAGGTGATGCAAACTCTCCTCCTTCTGGGATAGAGAAAGATAATGAATCAAGATTTGGATTGAATCTCCACATCACATAGCCGATCATGGTGAACGCCAACAACAAGAATACTCCTATTGTACCAATAAAATTGGTCAACCAAAAACAAGTACTTTCTCCAAAAGCACCACCCCATGCAAAAGATGAATTTCTAAAAGTAAACTCTAACAACAATGAGAAAAACGCCATTAACAAGATTGAATTCCTTGTCAATACTAGAAATGGCCACAATGATTTTTTTCTTAACAAATCAAAGCCAAGACGCACTGATAATAATATTACCACCAAACTAGGCAATCCAAAGCCCCAATAAAAGAACATACTTGACACATATGCTCCTAATCGACCAAGCCAGTTTTCCACCTTTAAATCACTTTGAAGCAAAGCTTCAAACGTAAAGTTCAAGACTTTATCTTGATCATATTTCCAAGTATACATATAAGATGTAAAAGCAACAGCTAGATATGCCGCAAACAAAATGCACGCAACTCCAAATATTTTTCGCCACCTTCCATCACTCAACCAAGACGATGTCGCCTTAGAGCCTTTTTTCTTTTTGGACCCCATTTGTAAATCGGTTTTAGAATTCTTACTAATGCTTTGAGACCGCTAAGATATGTAAGGTTTTACATATTACAAAATTATTTAATATGTAATTTGCTATAAAAATCAGTGCTAACTTTTTAACACCTTGATTAACAAACGATAAACAATCCATTATATTATTCATTTTACTAATATATAATTAAATTAATTTGAATCGAACTAGTAGGTCACGTTAAAGACTCATTTGTCGAATCAAGTAATCACCATCAGTTATTTTGATTTTTCAATACGATTTGTATATTAGTACGCTCAAACAAACAGCACACAAACTATCATTATGCACAAAAGGTATTCTGACTCCGATTTGCAAGCATTTAAACAAATTATTGAAGAGAAAATGAAGCTTGCATCTGAACAATATGAAAGTTTATCTACTCAAATCAAAGAACTCGCAGAAAATTCATCTCAAGATTCCACTTCTGATCTGACTGATTTTTCAAGTTCACATAATGAAATGACTCTTTTGAACACTATGGCTAATCGTCAAATGAGTTATATAAAAGATTTACAAGCAGCTTTAATTCGTATTGGCAATAAATCTTATGGAGTGTGTTCGGTATCTGGAGAATTAATCGACAAAAAGCGCCTTCTTGCCGTACCTACAACGACGAAATCTCTTAAGGCCAAAGCATCTGTTGACCCCAAAATGAAATTTAGCAAACCTAGAAGAATGTAGAACTAGATACATTGTATTACTTAACTTCTACAAAGCACGTATTGACATTTGCGCTAGAACCTGTAAAGAACCCCTGTTTTTTCTTCACTATATCGCCATAGCTTTTTGGCCATTTCCTTGTCCCAAACAACATCTTTTAATTTAGAAGATACAGGATAACCTCTTATAAACCATTTGGGTCCAAAATACATCTTACCTTCAACATCTTCTGCGGTTGCACCCATTAATGCCGGTAGTGCACCCATTTCAACAGATTGTGCCATTGTTTTATAAAATAGCCCTTCTGCCCTATTCTTCTGTCCTTGAGTAGCCGAAAGTCCTGGATGTGCCCCAACCGAAATGGACGAATAATCATGTTGCTCAAATTGCCTGTCTAATTCTACCATAAACAATAGATTCGCTAGTTTACTCGCCCCATAGCATTTAACTCTATCGTATTTCCGACTTTCCCAGTTCATATCTTCAAAATCAAGCGTAGCAAAAAGGTATCCACCACTTGACATCGTCACAATTCTAGAATTTGATCTTTTGATAACAGGAAGGAGGCTACCAGTCAAAGCAAAATGTCCCAAGTGATTTGTAGCCATATGCATTTCTATTCCATCTCGTGTAACTTGTCTATCTCTTAGACTCACTACACCAGCATTATTTACGAGTATATCAAGATGTGCATATTTAGAAGTAAACTGATCCGTAAATCTTCGAACCGAATCTAAATCAATCAAATTTAATTGAATCACATCGTAATCAATCTTTCGATTAAGTTTGCGCTCTATTTCTCTAGCAGCACTTAGTCCTTTCTCTTCGGATCTGCACGCAATGACAACCTTAGCATTTTTATTTGCTAATTCCAGACTTATCTAAAACCCCAAACCGGCATTCCCTCCAGTTACAATTGCAATTTTATTACTAAGATCAGGCATATTATCAGTTCTCCAATTCATCACATTAAAAGTTTAATTTGCAAAATTGAAGATTATCCACTTGCCAATTCTTAAACTAATTTCAGAAATAAAGAAACCTGCACTTCATCCTATAGATTTCCCCTTAATTTATTCCTAAAGCTACTTACCTTTAAATTTTAAGTACATCTCCACTATTTCTTTAGTCTCGACATTATTTATACTATGTTATTAATTCTACTTTAAGAGATTAGGGTTTGGAATAAGCTATATTGACATCCAATTGTCTATAGAAGTACCTGTCATAAAAGATTTTGCAAGTATAATCTGGCGGATTTTTAGAGATTATGGTATTCTTAATAATCAGAATAATGTCATTAGCAGATAGGATAGGAAATACGGCAAAAGCCCTTAATTTTTGAATCATTATATAGGCTAACAATATCATGATTAAAGCAGTTTGATGATACCATGCTAGCCATTTTCTAGTTTGGAATTGATGCATTCCTAAACTGGATTTAGCTTCCTTAAAATTGTGTTCTATAAAGAACCGTGTAGCATGTTTTTTTACTATCTGTTTTAAGTGGAACTTTTCCAAACTCATATTGGTAAGGAAGTAGTTTACAGGACAGGAAGAGTTTTTATTGAGATTTTTTCGGATTACTAAGGTTCTCTGATAAAAAGCTTGGTTAGCTTCATCATATATCCAAATTTTTGTAGCATGAGCTTTTACTCTTAATTTGCCCTTGGCAGTATTACGGATTGTTAATTTTCGGAAATCTTTTGTTTTTAGTTTACTCATATATTCTTTAAGTCTAAGACCTTGTTGGTCAGGGATTAACTTAGTAGGAGCTCTACCTTTTGTTCCTTTTTTAGGTTTTACGATGAGATTGGGTTTTTCAAAGTAAATCATTTGATTGTTGCGAATGTCTCCAATAAAATATTTACCTAGATGGTGAATCTTTTGGGTAAACGCAGCGTCTCTACCATAGAATGCATCAACCAGTACAAAATCAAAATTGATCATGGACCTGATTTGATGTTCTACTATTTCGGTTGCCAATTGAATTTTGGTTTTAAATGTTCTATGCTCAAGAGGAACTTTAGCCTTGTCACATTTAATTTTATCATCACACCATCGGGCAGGTAAATAGAGTCTGGCATCAACAATACTTGAAAATTCGCCTTGACATAAGCTTCCATAAACGGCAACTTGACAATTGTCTATTTTGCCTAGGTTGCCGCAGTACTGATTCATTACTCCTACAGAATAATTTCCTTTCTTTTTCATTCCCGATTCATCGATAATCAGACAGGTATCTTGATTTTGATTAAAAAGTGAGCATACTTCATGTGCCACCTGATCAAATACGGGTTGATAAGGCCAAGGAGAATTAGAAATGAAGTGTTGGAGCTTATGGTAAGCCGAACAATCAGGTGTTTCACTTACAGATTGAATATTGCTTAAATCAGAATTGAGTAATGCTTTGAGATAAACAAAAGCTGTGGTAGCAAGGTTTTGGGTTCTAGTCTTAAATAAACAATTGAATCTTAGCAAGAAAGGATCGAACTCCTTTCGGAGATTTCTTAATGTTTTTTCATATTTATTATTATTTTTATGATGTGTTAAACATGGTATTAAATTACGAAATCTATACCTAATAAGTCCCTGATTAGCCCGTTTTTTCAGGGATTTTTTATCTTATTTTTTTTAAAGTCTTAAAGTAGAATTAAATTACATTTAAGTAAAACATTTTAAGGTGTTCAACCGTTTGGTATTTCATATACAATTATGACAAAATTGAACAACTACAAGAGTTTATTAATTTTGGGGCTGCTTCTAGTTCTCGGAGCTTGTAATAAAGACAATAGAACCAGATATGAGCAACGGCTCACGACATCATTTGAACTCCCATTAGGTTTAAACCTATTAGAGACTCATGTATTCGTCATAGAAAACATAGATAGTAGATTTGATGATTTGTTGAAGGAACACAATCTAACGATTGATCAGATTACCGATGTAGAAGCTGGTCCAAATTTAATGGATGCTCCCCTTAATAGTAGCAAGTTGAATTTCTTAGAAGAAGTCGTTGTGCGAGTATACAACAAAAGTGATCCAAACGCCTATAAAGAAATGTACTATTTAGACCCTGTTCCATTCAATGTTGGATCTTCTATATTCCTTAATGGTAGCTTATCTAATTTGACCCCAGTCTTGAGTAAAGATCGATTTGATATGGAAATCCGAGTTAAACTCAGAAGCTTTGCTCCATCTAACTTACGTTTCGATTTTGATTTTGGGTACTTTGCATACATCGAATAAATGAATAATAGCCAGGGCCAAAGACTTATTGTATTCCTTCTCGCTTTTATAAATTTCACCCATATCATTGATTCTATGTTAGTGATGCCACTGGGAGATATATTTATCGAAGAATTTTCGCTAAATGCTAATGAATACTCCCTACTTGTATCCGGTTATGCTGCCGCTGCAACAATATCTGGTTTACTTGGAATATTTTGGATGGATCGATTCAATCGGAAGAAAAGTCTGTTAATCATTTACTTGGGATTCTCTATTGGAACACTTATCTGCGGCTTTAGCACCAATTACGAGCAGTTACTGTTTTGGCGTATAATTACGGGTTGTTTTGGTGGAATTATCGGCGCTCTTCTACTTAGTATAATAAGTGATTTGTTTAGATTTAAAGAAAGAGGGCAAGCCATCGGTTATTTATTCACTGCCTTTTCAGTGGCATCAGCACTGGGCGTTCCGATGGGAATTTATATTGCAGGATTAGGAACCTGGAATATTCCATTTATTGCATTAGGAATTCTAGGACTACTGACTGCAACAGTAACATACATCTTATTACCCGACCTAAAACAACCCAATAGCCCAACCATTATAAAAAAGAACCCACTTCAAATACTCAACTCTATAATATCAGATAAAAATCAAAGGATTGCTTTGTGGGCGGGATTTATTCTAATACTAGCTCATTTTATGATCATTCCATTTATCTCACCCTATATGATGAGAAATGTTGGATTAACCCAAAATCAAATAGCTATCCAGTTTTTCCTTGGAGGAATATTTACTTTATTTACTTCACCATATATTGGTAAATTAACCGATTCAAAAGGCGTAAATAAGGTTTTCATCACCTTACTGCTTATTTCATTTATTCCTACCCTACTTATTACGCATTTGGGCAAAGTTCATGTCGTACTTGCACTTTCTTGCACAACCATGTTTTTCATTTTTGCTAGCGGAAGAATGATTTCACCAAATACTATAATTTCAGCCGCAGCACCGCAAGAAAATAGAGGGAGTTTCATGAGCCTCAAATCGTCTTTACAACAGTTCGCAGTTGCCTTAGCTAGTTTAATCAGTGGACAAATCGTATTTATTAATGAAAGTAAAATTTATGAAAACTACCAGTACCTAGGCTACATATCTGTAGTCCTGGGCATACTTTCTATTTATTGGGTATTAAGGATTAAAGTTGCAAAAGGAAATTAGGTCATGACATAGGCAACCCAATAGTCTCTCCCATTTTAACAAAAGTCTCATATCCTTCATTGGTATTTTGAACTAAATCTTGACTAAATTCAATTTTTCCCTTTTCAAACAAGAGTACAATTGTAGATCCACCAAAAGAAAAATAGCCCATCTCATCTCCTTTATGAACTTGGCTGTTTTCCTTAAATGTATTATTAATACTTCCAACCATTGTAGCACCAACAGGAATCAACAACACATCACCACAAATCTCAGTAGATAGAGATGTTAAAGTTCTTTTATTCTTGCAAAACACTTTAGTAAAATTCTCATACAATGCGAGAGGTGAAACAGAATAATATACGCCATTGATCAAAGTAGTACCATCTACTTTTCCACCTATTGGGAAATGATATCTATGATAATCATTAGGCGCTAGCCTTAGAATTACCAAGCTGCCGTCATCATATTTCCTAGAAAGCGTCTTATTACTAAGAAATGAATCAATAGTAAACCGTTCTCCTTTGACGAAAAACCTATTGATATCTTGAATTTCTTTAAAAACCAAAATCTTCCCATCCCCTGGAGAAACAACTCCATTCTGAATTGGGCGTGCATTAGATTTCAACTCTCTATAAAAAAAATCATTGAACGAAGTAAATTCTTCAATAGACTTGACCGATTCAGTCATATCAATTCCCAACTCATTAACGAAAGGACGAATTTTATCTACTGATTTTTCCCGATCCATAGCCTTACCATACCATCTGGATACAATAGACTTTTTGATTAGTAATTCTAAAGACAATTTCCCTAAGGGATTCCCATATAAAAACTTTAACCATCCGAGTCCAGGAGGAACTTCTTTTAATAGCTCATTGCTTTTGCGATCCTTGAAAAGAATATCGTTTACCATGTTCATCAATTAAGGCACAAAGTTAACGCAATATTATTTCCTCAAGAAGAATATAAGTAAAAGTGATGAAAACTTAAGTAAAGCATTCTGAAAGTAATATGGTAAATCTTTAGATTCTATTAACCAACAGCATCATCTAAAATCTCTTTGTATTCAAGACATTAACACCAATAAGAAAGCCCGTTTACTTATACATCAAAATTACAAGTACTTTTTCAATCCGATCGAAATATAGTAAGAGCTCAATTTCACCTTTGTTGGATACTTGCTAACCGTCATATCATTAGCATACCACTTTGCGGATGGTTTCACAAAAAATGCCCAGCCATTACCAAGATGATTTTGCACCACAAAAGCAGCTTTAAAACCTAATCCTAGGCTTGACTCGTATACTCCATCTTGGTCTTCTACCCTACTTATATTTAATGCCTCTTCAAACATTTTGCCTTTGGAGGAAATTGACACATTAAATAAAGGTCCAACTTCACCACCTATATTCCAACTTCCCAAGGCTTGTGTATAACCAATGAACATTGGAATCTCGAATGTATTGTGTCGTATTTCACCTTTACTTTGAATTGAACCTGTCACAAAGCTCGTATCTATAGGTTCTCCAGTTACTTCATCAAATGTGATGATCATCTTAGTTATGGAAGGTGTAGAATGATTAAACTTCTGCTTATGTTGCATAAATTCTAATCCTGCTCCAGCGTATAATTTTTTATTAAAATGAACTCCAAGAGATATGTTTCCACCCCAGCTATACCAATTTGACTCTGAAGCTTCTCTAAGATTCGTCAATTCTTCATTGGCATCATTAGAAAACGAAAATACAGGAAGTCCACCAATTAGGCTTCCTTCAACAAACATATTCAGCTTACTTCTTCGGTTAAATGTTGGGCATGCCACTCTTTTAGGCATTAGGATTTCGTTTCGTTCATTGATTTCGATAGAGACGGGGCTTATCAAGGGTAAAAAGGCAGTTTCATCAAGCAATGGTTCAGCTACAACTTTTGAATAACCTTCTTTATCTTCAATCAAAACATCCTCATTACTTTTGCTTTCTAAAACAACGACCCCGGATGCCGATGATTTATTATTATTAAGAGTAGTATTTCCTGTTTTAGGTTCAACATTGTTATTCGATGACCTAGTCACAGGTTCCATTGATTCTGCAGAAATTAAATCTTCCTCCACTTCCACTCTCTCAGGACTCAATGTCTCCTCAACTTGAGTTTCATCTGCCACAACAATGGAACTTCTAACATCGGGATTCGGCGTGTTTGCATTGCTTATGATAAACCAACAAGCGGCAGAAATGCCCAGAGATGCTAGAAAGAATAATAAAAACCTATTCTTTCTTTTCGGTCTTAATTCATTATTGATATTCTTCCATACGAAAGGAGGCGGAGATATAGTTTGTTGATCAGAAGCGAGTTTCAATCTTTGTTCAAAATCGTATATATTGTCCATATTCCTTTTTAGTTCTTAATTAGTGTTTAAGTAATTCTTTTTTGTTTTCCAACATAGCCTTCAATAACAATCTTGCCTTATGAAATTGAGATCTTGAAGTCTCTGATTTTATTCCTAGCAGTTCACCAATCTCGCTATGGCTATAACCTTCGATAACCTTAAGGCAAAATACATTTTGATACCCTTTAGGTAATTTCTTTACCACAGCCATAAGCTCACTATAGGTATCGTTATCAATATCTGAATGATCGATATCTCCTCCAATTTGCTTTACGGATTCATTCACTTCTTCAAATTGAAGTCTTTTGAACTTTTTAATTTCATCTAAGCAAGTTCTTACCACAACCCTACTCATCCATGCTTTTATATTTCCTGAAGAATTAAAAGTATGGATTTTTCGGAAAATTTTAATAAAACTCAACTGCAAAGCATCCGTTGCCGTATGAGCATCATGACAATAGCGAAGGCAGATGCTATACATCTGCCCGCTATATGTATCATATAGTTTCTTTTGACTTCTTTCGTCGTTTTTAATACAACCTTTTATAACCTGCTCTAAAGTCATATATTAGTTCGCCGTAATGCTAAATGTACCGGTCATATTACATGTATTCGAACTACCCTGAGTAACAAAAGGAAGGATAAACGATCCTTGTATTTTGTCACCAGAAGTTCCTCCTTGGGTAATTGTAACTTCTCCAGGATTTCCTTGATCGATAAAATAATACTCACTGACATTCATTGGAGCATTATAAAAGAAATTCGTCTCCAAATTCGTAGGGAAAGTTCCCTGATTGAATCCTGCCATTAACTCCTCATAATAAACAGTCAGTCCGTAAGACTCATTTTTAGTATTTTCATATCCATGAGCAGATAAGAATTTCGCATCTTGGAAATCCACGATTTGAACTGAATCAATTATTCTATAATCTATTCCCAATTCAGGACAAATAATATGTACGAAATCTACATCAGAATCACATGCACTTATCGTTCCTAAATCATGGTCTCCTGGTACAGTTAATGATTGTGAATTAGATTCCTTAGCTTGGTCCCTATCCACAACTTTAAAGTTTAATGGTGTCGTTCCACAAGTTATATACGTAATATCTACGCTTCCATCTGTTATTTCGAAAAAGTTATACCCTAACTTTGCAAATCCATTAGTGACAGGATTCAAATCACAATCAATTACATCAGCTTTTATAGTTACTTGATCCAATTCAGACAAAGAAGAATCCAATATAATATCTCCCATATCAGTATCTACACTGTAAGGTCCAATATTTTGAGTATAAATCACCTCATTCCAACACCCTGGTGCATTTGATAAAATCTTTAACTCTAAATTTTTATCCTTTGCAACTGGTCCAGAAAACGTTCCATCAGAATCGGTATTACCATGACCACCTAAGTACTCACCAACTACAGACACCCAAACATGTACATTACTCACAGGATTTCCATTTTCATCTATTACTCTACCTGATAAAATGATTGATGGTTCGCTGTAATCATAGTTCCAGTAAGTAAAATGTTCTACCTGTGCTACATAAGTATTGCCTACCTTTTCAGCAATTCCTTCTTCTTTCCAAACACCACCTTTTTCATCAAAATACCACATTGGAATATTGTTAGGAGCACTACTTGTTATTTCACTTGGAATCTCAGCTGTCATTTCAACAGATTTCCCTTTAGCAATCTGCAATTTATCTCCAGATGGTGATTCTAATTCTACAGCTACCATACCGTAAGAAGACAATATGTTCACAACTTCATCGGTACCAATACCAGTTAAATCACCAGGCATTTGTTCAAAGCCATCAGAAGTAATTGGATTTATATATCCCATGGCTACCTTTACTTCACCAGTATAACTATCGCCATTTTCATGCATAATAGATTCTGCAGGAAAATTGATCGAAACCAACCCACTTTTAGTTTGACCTCCACTATTAGTATTAAAGGATTGGTCAAAACTCTTAGCGATCAATTGTGATTTTACTCTAATCGTTTTAGAATGATTGGTTCGAATGGTTTTTATACTTTCAAAGAAGCCATCTTTTATAATATTAACTACGTCATGTTTAGAATTTACTTTGACATTGTTAATTGAATAAGTTCCATACTGGTCCGAAACAACAGTTTTACCATTAAATTGAACCGTAGCACCTTCTACTGGATTTTGATCAGCATCAACTACGATACCGAAAATATTTGAAACGTAGTCTTTACTATTATCAGTTGGAACGAATTTTTCGCTATCCTTTTGACAACCTACAACTACGATTAAGATCAGAAAATAAGCAACTCTTAAAATGTTTTTTATCATTATATTAATTTGTGTTAATGTATAATTAAGGAACATTTGAATTCAAATTCGATAAGTAGACGTCGACATATTCAGAAGCGTTGCTTTAAAAATAAAAATTATTTCTTCTCTTCTCGTGTAATCCTCAAATATTGGATTTTCACATTCCTTCATTCGACCGATTTGAACTGTCTACATCCATATATTAATATAAAATCAACAAATTTCTATTTAGAGCACATCTAAATAATATTTTTTCAAAATGGAATTATTTTAAATGTTGTCTAACCCTTAAATTTGCACCACAAAATTAGCAATAAGAATTTAATATGAATTGGTTATCGACGTTCTTAACATCAAGCATAGGTAGGAAGCTTATAATGAGTCTTACGGGATTATTCCTTATCCTATTTTTAGTAGTTCACCTTTTAGGAAATCTTCAATTACTGTCGAATGACGGAGGTGTTGCCTTCAATACTTATGCAAAATTCATGACTACTAATCCATTGATTAAAACGATTGCATACGGAAATTATTCCTTCATCATTCTACATGCTATATTGGGAATAATGATCTGGAGCAAGAATAAATCTGCTAAAGGATCTAAATACGCTGTATCTCCTAAAGCACAACAAGAAGTTACATGGGCATCTAAAAACATGGCATTATTAGGAACATTAATTTTCGCATTCATTTTATTACATATGGGAGATTTTTGGTTCAAAATGAAATTTGGACCTATTGACATGATTACAGTAGATGGAATTGAGATGCAAGACCTTTATAGCAAGGTTAAAGCTTCATTTAGTAATATAGGAATCGTTATTGCATACGTAGTTGGTCTTATTGCATTGGCGTTTCATTTGTGGCATGGTTTTCAAAGTGCATTTCAGACCTTGGGAGTAAACCATCCTAAATACAGCCCATTCATAAAAGGATTAGGAAAAACATTTTCTATAGTAGTTCCTTTGGCTTACGCCATAATCCCTATTTATTACTTCATGTTTTTAAAGTAAATCAGTTTTATAACTAGATATAAAAATTATCCAAATGAATTTACATTCTAATGTACCACCAGGTAACCTTGCTGAAAAATGGGAACAGTATAAATCTAACATTCCATTAGTTGCACCAAATAATAAAAGACGGATCGATATTATTGTTGTCGGTACTGGATTAGCAGGTGCTTCGGCGGCAGCCACATTAGGAGAATTAGGGTATAATGTTAAGGCATTTACCTTTCACGATAGTCCTAGAAGGGCGCATAGTATTGCTGCTCAAGGAGGAATTAATGCTGCGAAGAATTATCAAAACGATGGTGATAGCGTATATAGATTGTTTTATGACACCATCAAAGGTGGAGATTACAGATCAAGGGAGTCTAATGTCCATCGTCTGGCTGAAGTAAGTAAGGAAATCATTGATCAATGTGTAGCTCAGGGTGTTCCTTTTGCCAGAGAATATGGTGGGTTGTTAGCAAATAGATCTTTTGGAGGTGTTCAAGTATCTAGAACCTTTTATGCCAAAGGACAAACTGGACAACAATTATTGATTGGAGCATATCAGGCATTATCTAGACAAATCTCTACTGGCAAGGTAGAAATGTACAACAGACATGAGATGCTGGACCTGGTTATGGTTGATGGTAAGGCGCGTGGAATCATCGCAAGAAATCTACTTACGGGTAAATTAGAGAGACATAGTGCACATTGTGTTGTACTAGCCACTGGTGGTTATGGAAATGTTTTCTACCTTTCTACTAATGCTATGAATTCTAATGCAACAGCGGCATGGAGAGCAGTAAAGAAAGGTGCTTTAATGGCCAATCCTTGCTTTACACAAATTCACCCAACTTGTATTCCTCAATCTGGTGAATACCAATCTAAGCTTACCTTGATGTCTGAATCCTTAAGGAACGATGGTAGAGTTTGGGTGCCTAAGAAAAAGGAAGATGCTGTCGCCATTCAAAAAGGACAGAAAACGGCATTAGATATTGCTGAAGAAGATAGAGATTATTACTTGGAAAGAAGATACCCTGCCTTCGGTAACTTGGTGCCAAGAGATGTTGCTTCAAGAGCTGCGAAAGTAGAATGTGATAAAGGACATGGAGTCGCTCCTACAGGACTTGCAGTATTTCTTGATTTCTCATCAGCTATAATGCGTTATGGTAAAGCTGAAGCAAATACACAGGGAATTCACAATGCCACTGAAGCCCAAATTAAGAAAATGGGAACTGCTGTCATTGAAGCTAAATATGGTAACCTATTTGAGATGTATGAAAAGATCTCAGGAGAAAATCCATACATCTATCCAATGAAGATTTATCCAGCTGTACATTATACAATGGGTGGACTTTGGGTAGATTACAACTTAGAAACAAATATCCCAGGATTGTTTGCATTAGGAGAAGCAAACTTCTCAGATCATGGAGCTAATAGATTGGGAGCCTCTGCACTTATGCAAGGATTGGCAGATGGTTATTTTGTCATCCCTTATACTATCGGTAAATTCCTTTCTAATGAAATACGAACAGGAGCAATTCCAAATGATTCTAAAGAGTTTATGGATGCCGAAAAAGAAACACAGTCTAGAATAGACCAATTGATGAATATTCAAGGGACTAAGTCCGTGGAATACTTCCACCGTCAATTAGGAAAGATTATGTGGGAGAATTGTGGAATGGCTAGAAATGAAGATGGATTAAAAGAAGGAAGAGAAGCCATCAGAAAACTAAGAGACGAGTTTTATAAAGATGTATTTGTACCTGGTTCCAAAGAGGACTTTAATCCAGAATTAGAAAAAGCAACTAAAGTAGCGGATTTCTTAGAATTAGGTGAATTGATGATGCTTGATGCTTTGGATAGAAACGAATCTTGTGGCGGTCACTTTAGAGAAGAATACCAGTCTGAGGAAGGAGAAGCTAAAAGAAACGATCAAGATTATACTTATGTTGCCGCATGGGAATGGGATGACAACAATCCAATAATGCACAAGGAAGAATTAAAATTTGAAAACGTAGAATTAAAGACTAGAAGCTACAAGTAATTGTACTTCGGTTCATTCAATAAATTAATAAATATAATATTATGAAGCTCACCCTTAAAGTTTGGAGACAGAAAGACAATAAGTCTAAAGGTCAATTCGAAACTTATTCTGTTGAAGCAAATGAACATATGTCTTTTTTAGAAATGTTAGACGTTCTTAACGAACAACTTATTTCTGAAAGGAAAGAACCTCTAGCATTTGAGCACGATTGTAGAGAAGGAATTTGCGGTACATGTAGTATGGTCATAGATGGTCAACCTCATGGTCCGCAAAGAGCCACTACGGCTTGTCAACTCCACATGCGTAAATATAAAGATGGTGATACCATTACTATTGAACCATTTAGAGCAGAACCATTCCCTATCATTAAAGATTTGGTTGTCGATCGCTCTTCTTTTGATAATATAATTCAAGCTGGAGGATTTGTATCCGTCAATACGGGACAAGCCCAAGATGGCAATGCCATTCCAATTGAAAAAGAGGATGCAATGAAGTCATTCGATTCTGCTGCTTGTATAGGTTGTGGGGCTTGCGTCGCTGCTTGTCCAAATGGATCTGCAATGTTGTTTACTTCTGCTAAGATATCTCACCTTGGACTTTTACCACAAGGTAAGGTTGAGACCAAAAGACGTACCAAGGCAATGGTTGCCCAAATGGATAAAGAAGGCTTTGGGTTTTGTTCCAATATTGGAGCATGTGCGGCAGAATGTCCAAAAGAAATATCGTTGGACAACATCGCTAGAATGAATAGATATTACTTTGACACATCCTTAAAAGGAAGTGAATAGATTATAAACAATTCGATTTAAAAGGAAGTTTCTATTCATGAAGGAACTTCCTTTTTTTATATCATCAAAACAACATATTACCATGGCAGAATTTGAAAGTCTGTACGACAGATTAGGTGATCAAAATTTGCAAATACTTATTGACCGATTTTATGACTTCGTATTTGCTGATCAAAGAATTCTCCATTTATTTAAGAATGACCAGCAAGAGATTAAGGATAAGCAATATCTGTTTTTAACTCAATTTCTTGGAGGACCTGCAAGATACACAGAGGTTCATGGACACCCTAAAATGAGGTTTAGACATCTACCTCATAAAATAACAAAAGATGCTGCTCTAGCATGGTTAGAAGATATGGCGAAAGCGGTCAATAGTCTAGACATTGAGGATTCACTCAAAGATGAGCTTTTCAACCGATTCCCCCCAGTTGCATCTCATATGGTTAATTCATAGTTTAGTACAATTCACCTTTTAGGGTGATATCCGTTTGATACAATCCCAATAGTTTTGTGTAAAAAACATGAAACACGTATTATTTTGTGTCTTAATTATTTTTTCTCAACAACTCTTCTCGCAATCATACGAGCAAGTATATCCACAACTCCCATTTACTAATATAAGTGAAGTAGATGTTCACAAAAACGAGATTGTTACTTTTGGGAGTTGTGATTTAGGACTGTACTCCAATGATGGTGGACAAAGTTTTATATCTTTTGATTATCCGTCTCAAACAAAATCAATTAAAATTTCGCCACGAAATGATGAAAACACCTTACTTATTTTAACCAATAATAATCTCCAAGAATATTCTGTTTCAGATCAGTCTTCTAATATATTGACTGGTTCAAATGTTGACCTTCTATTAGGCACCTATAGAGATTTAGAAATATTCAATGACTATATTTTTGTAAGGAGCAATACTACTATTGCAAAAAAACATATAAATCAGGACTCCATATGGAGACTTGTAATTAGTGTAGAATACGAAGATGATTATATAACAGCATGGGACTTTATTAATTCATCCATCTATTTAGGGTCAAGGAATGGTTTGATTCATCACGTCAGTTTAAATGATGGAAATATTACGTTACTCAATGAGTTTACAGACCGAGTTAATAATATAAGTATGTTCGATGATCAAATCGGATATATCAATATATCAGGTGAGAATCATCCATTTAAAACATTAAATCAATGGTCTTCTTTCAATGCCATTGAATCTCTTGAAAACATTCAAGCCATTTCATTAAACGAGAATACCGTAATTTCGGTAAACACGAATCGGTTATATGTATCGGAAGACGGAGGCCTAACTTCATCCTATATTTCTCTATCCGATTCATCTGGAATAGATTTGATATTTGCATCATGCGTGGAAGAAGGTATTGTATACTTTGGAGGTAGGTCAACTACTTTAATCAAATCCGATGATTATGGTAAATCTTTTTCACCTTTAATAGATCGTAAAAGTAACTCGTTTAGAGATATAGATAAATCAGGAAACCATATTTGGGCTGTCGGTGATAAAGGTTCAATAACCTACACTCAAGATCAAATATCTTGGCATACACTTAATCTCGATATCATAGGCAAAAACTACTGCAACACTGTAGACGTTCTTTCCAATCAAAATATACTAGTCTCGTTTGAAGGTGGGCATGTTATTCTAGATACTGATGCCAATGTCATTCATGAAAGCTCGAGGAGCTTGAATAGTGTTTTGAAAATTAAAAATTCAGATGAACTAGTAGCAGTTCAAGAATTCAACAATGAAGTTTCCATTGTCAAGTCATACGACAATGGAGTATCTTGGACATCAAAAGCAAAAATTGAGAGCGGTAGCAATCTTTATCAGGACAATACAGGAAAAATATATGTTACTAAATTCAGCGATCAAGTATTTGAAAGTAGCGATTTAGGAGAATCATGGAGCATTGAAACCTACCCTATTGATAAAATTCGATTTATTCATTTTGACGATGTTATGACAGGATACTTGACTACTTTCGGAGATCTCTACAAGACAACCGATGCAGGTGAAACTTGGGAAAAGCTAAATAGTGTTTATAGAATAAGAAATATGCTTTTTATTGATGAAGGACACTTCTACTACACTACTGAACAAAATGGAGCAAATATATTATATGAAACGAAAGATGGAGGTCTTACTCAGACTTTAGTTGATCATGCTTGCACACTAGCTAATGCTGTTCATTATGATGAAGTAAATAATGAATTATGGTACGCAAATAATGGTGGATTTATAACAAAAGTTAAACTTACTCCTAGTTCAACATTTTCTAATCTGGATTATAATCTGAACATTCGTTTATTCCCTAATCCAATATCTAATGATGAGTTATTAACGATCACAAACAACTACAATCATTCCATTAATTATAAAATTGTAAATTATACAGGTCAAGTAGTCAGTAGCGGTATTTTAACATCGCCAATTGAGCAATTAAGTATAAATGAATTGTCTGATGGAATCTATTTCTTTATCGTGAACCAATCCAGAGAATCAATCAAATTTGTAATCAACTAATCTTCAACATAAAACCAAGGCATCAATTGTACAAAGAAGTCTCCATCTAGATGATCTAAATGGAGACTTTCATTAACTAAAAAATACCATACTTATTCTTTACTATATCGAATTGAATCTCTTGATTCAATTTAAAGTTTTGTGTTATACTTTGATCCTATCCTACAACAAAGATAACCTCAATACCTACAACTAAATGTAACATAAGTTGCGGTTAAATCTTCTTTATAAATGATCATTTAGCCATTGTCTAAGCACAATGACTGGAAAGGCCCCATTCAACCGAGCTTTCTCTTTTCCTTCAATAAATAAAATGGTTACAGGATTGGATTTGATCCTATATTTATCAACTTCTCTCTCAAATGAAGTTGTTGGTATGCTAACATATTCCCAGTTAAGATTATTCACATCATTCTTGATATCCACCCAAGTATTTTGCATCCATACACATGGGCCACAAGAAGGCGCTGAGAACTGCACCACCTGTGGTATTCGAAAACTTGCTTGAATTACATCTTCTTGAAAATCGATCATATCTATTTCCAACTCATATATCCACCCCTGAGATTATAAACCTCTTCAAACCCGGCTTTCTTCATCTTACTACAGGCCATTAAACTTCTACTTCCGCTTCTACAATAGACAACGTATGCTTTTGATTTGTCCAATTTATTAATAGCGCTGATGAACTCAGGAGCGGTTACATTCGCAACTTTTGCACCTTTTATCTTCCCTTGATTCACTTCACCTGGAGTACGTACATCTAAGGGTATAGCACCATTACTTAACAAGTTTTTTGCACCTTGAACATCGACTTGTTCAACACCCGTCAATTTGCCCATTCCAAATTTTCCAACGATGTAAATCAATGCAAGGAGGCCAAGTCCAATATATACTGCTGTCATGAATCTATTTTTTATTATTTTAACAAAGTTGCTTAATTCTATCGCAATTTTCCGTGACTCTAGTTACTCTAATAATAGAAGATATTTACAACATTGATTCTAAAACACCATCTACATCTTCTTCTGAGGTATCTGGATTAATGAAACAAAATCTAGCAACACTTTCCATTCCATTTTCAGTTTTCCATTTCGTTGGAGTAACTAAGGCATATCTATTTTGTTGATTCTTGTACGTCCAATTAACGTAATCATCAAAATCCCATCCTTTTCTACGGAATAAAACACAAGATAATGAAGGTTCTCTAACCAACTCAACATGAGTCAATTTATTGATTTTATCACCTGATATTTTCGCCATATTAATTCCTGCTCTAATTGCTTCAGCATATACTTCTGTTCCATGCATTGCCAATGAAAACCAAAGAGGCATTCCGCGTACTCGTCTTGTAAGTTGAATCTGATAATCTGACGGATTGAAGCCTTTTGCACCTTCATCTTTAAAGATATCCAAATATGCGCCGTGTTGTGCATGTGATTTCTTTGCAAGTTCTGGGTCTTTGTATATTATGGCACCGCAGTCATATGGTGTAAACAACCATTTGTGCGGATCAATCGTAATACTGTCACATCTTTCTAACCCTTTGAACAATGGTTTCACTTCTTCGACAGCCAATGCTGCTGCTCCGTATGCTCCATCAATGTGAAACCAAATATTATGATGTTCGCAAAAATCTGCGATACCATCTAATTCATCAATGATTCCTGCATTGGTCGTTCCAGCGGTCGCCACTACGGCAAAAACATTTGATCTATCCTCCAATGACATTAATGTCAATTGGTTTTCCAAATCATCCTTAGTTAATTTCTCTTCTGAATCAATTACAACAACATCAACATCTATTACATTGATCATCGATTTAACAGAAGAATGAGCACCACTACTTGTCAAAATAATACCACGTTGTCTTCCTTTGTGCTCAGTCTTACTTCTCCAATCATCACGTGCTGCAACTAAGGCTGAAAGATTAGCTGCAGTCCCTCCACTTGTAAAAACACCAAAAGCCGTTGATGGCATACCAGTAAGAGATACCAACCATTTCATGGCTTCCATTTCGCAATAAATTCCACCGGCTCCTTCCATCCAATAAGAACCGTGAATGCTTGATACTGCTGTTACCAGATCAAACATTAAAGCTGCCCTGGATGGTGAAGCAGGGACAAATGCTAGGTGTCTAGGATGATCTGTTGGTATAGATGCTTTAACCAATACATCTTTGAACAATTGCAGTGCTTTTTCTCCCCCAATGCCTTCAGCGGTAACTGTTTCACCTACCTTTTCCTTCAATTTATCAAAGCTCATTGGTATGCCTATTTCGGGATTGGTTGAAGTAATTCTATTGATAGCAAATTTCATGATATCAAGAGTCAATTCTATGGTAGCAATATCAATGTTGTGAAAATTATGCATGACTGTTTTCGATTTTATCATGCAAACCTAGATCGAATAAAAAATCGCTCCAATGATATAAATCATTTAATATAAAAAAAGGAAAAGAATCAATGATTCTTCTCCTTTTTAACCTCGAAACACGCACATTAAAGTTAATGTCATGTCAATGGTTTATTCACACACTACAACAATGTAGTCGGACAAACGTATTCTGTTACTTTAAAAAGTTTACTTGATTCAAGTGCTTTAAAACCTCCCATTACATCAACAAGATTTCGGTAACCCCGTGATTGAAGAATTGAAATAAAGACCAAAGATCTATATCCAGAAGCACAATGGATGTGTGTAATAACATCACTGTTGATTAATTTCATACTATCATTTATGTAATTCAGCGGTGCATTTGTGGCAGATTCTACATGCTCACTATCGAATTCACTTTTCTTTCTAACATCAACTATTGTTGCATTTTCTTTAGTTGACAGCTCATCGACTGATATACTCTCGATATAATCTATTTCTTTACCCTCTTCTCTCCAACTCTCAAAACCTCCTTTGAGGTAACCAATTGAATTATCATATCCAACCCTAGCCAATCTTGTAACTACTTCTTCTACTCTATTTTCGTCTGCGACTATCAGTATCTTCTGTTTTACATCTGGAATTAAAGTACCAACCCATGTCGCAAAACTTCCATCAATTCCAATAAAAATAGAGTTAGGCACAAATCCTTTTCTAAACTCATCCTTCGATCTCGTATCAAGAATTATTGCTTCTGTTTCTTCCGCTACCATTTCAAACTCATCAGGCAACAAAGCTTTCGAACCTTTCTCCAAAACATCATCCAATGAGTCATATCCTTGTATATTAATCAAAACATTTTGGGGAAAATAACCCGGAGGAGGAGTCAAACCATCTAATACTTCCTTGATAAATTCATCTTTAGTCATGTCAGATCTTAACGCATAATTTGTTCTTTTCTGGTTACCCAAAGTATCGGTAGTCTCACTGCTCATATTCTTACCACACGCACTACCTTTGCCATGATTAGGATACACAATGATATCGTCACTCAAGGGCATGATTTTGTTTCTTAATGAATCAAAGAGGTGTGCTGCTAATTTTTCTTGAGTAAGGTCTTTCACAACTTTCTGTGCAAGATCTGGTCGCCCAACATCACCTATAAATAAGGTATCACCTGAGAACAACCCAACTTCTTTTCCATCTTCATCACGTAACAATAAACAACTACTCTCCATCGTATGCCCTGGAGTATGTAATAATTCTAGAGTGACATTGCCTACCTTAAATATTTGTCCATCATTGGCAACAATCTTTTCAAATCCAGTTTCCATTTCAGTTGGTCCATACACAATCTGAGCACCAGTTTTATCTGCTAAATCAATATGTCCTGATACGAAGTCAGCATGAAAATGTGTCTCGAATATGTATTTGATGTTTGCATTGTCTCTTTGAGCTCTCTCCATATAAGGTGAAGATTCTCTAAGTGGATCAATTATTGCAGCTTCACCATTGGATTCTATATAATAAGCTGCTTCAGCCAAACATCCTGTATATATTTGTTCTACTTTCATCGAAGCTATATTTTTAAATTAAATTTTGATTCTACTAAGATAACAGTCGCATGCTAACTGTTGTTGTAATTCTTTTGATTTTGTACTTCAAAGTTAAAAGTCTTTGAATCAGTATGATGTGACTGATGTTACAATTTATAAGTAATAAGACTTGGTAAGCTCTACAAATTCTTCGGTATAATCTGACGAACCATTATTATAAATCTGTAATTCCTTTTCTTCTTCTAAACTGCAATGACCATTTAGAAACTCCAACATTATTCTTCCTTTTGATGAATATTGATTAGCTCGAACATTACAACTTCGGTAAATATTTAAATCAAATTTATTCGCGAGATCAACAATGTCGGTCTTTTGTTCCTTGGGAAAGATGACAGAAAACAATCCTTCTTTAACCAGCAATCGACTTACAACACTAAATAGTTCTTCAAAATTCAGCTTTTCATGGTGCCTCGCCATTGCTCGAGATGAATTTTCAGATGACATTCCTGCATTAAAATAAGGTGGGTTCGAAACAATTTGATCGAACCTTATAGAATTCTTTTCCGCAAATTCTTGAATCGAATTATGATGTAGAGTAATTTGATCTGTAAATATAGATCGTTCTACATTAAATAAAGCATCTTCGTATGCTCCACTATTTATTTCAACACCATGAATGCAGATGGATTGATTCTTTTGCGCCATCATCAGAGCTAAAAGCCCTGTTCCCGTTCCTATATCTAAAATAGTAGAATCCTTTCGCACCTTTATCCATGAACCAAAGATCACACCATCCGTACTCACCTTCATTGCCGAATGATCTTGACGAATACTAAACTCCTTGAAATGAAACAACCTACTACAACTTTATTATAGGAAATACTTTAGTATCAGAATCTTTACTCAATCGTAAGAAGTATTTAGAGGATGGCAAATGATTAATATCTATTTTGTCTTGATATCTTCCCTTCATTATAATTTCACCAAGCTGATTAATAACTTCGTAATCGTAATTATTCTGGTCCTTCAAATAGATAAAGTCAATTGATGGGTTGGGATAAATTTCCATTTTATCCCAACTAGTGTAAATCGTATTTGTACTCAGGTTTCTCCAATGTGTAACAAAGGCACGTCTAAATAAATCCGCCAATAATGCATCCTCAATAATCATAGTATTTTCATCATTCTTGGTTTCCGCCGTATACGTCCAGTTATGTGATCCAGTAACTATTGTCGGGTTTGAATCTTCATTTTCAGCATCTATTATTGCCATTTTGTGATGATAAATCGCATTACCATAATGATATTCTGTCAACGCACCCAAACCTTTGAGTTGACTTATTACCGAGGAGGAATTCTCTTCATCTTCGACTATCATTCTCACGCGAACATCTTGATTTAATATTTCCTTGAGTTTGTCCCTAAGATCCCATGATGTAAAAAGTAATAATCCCGCATCAATGGTATAATCTGCCGTTCCTAAAGTCTCTGCGATTCTAAAAGTTGTATTATCGGATGGTGAAAAATACAACTTACAGTTTCGCCCTCCAATTGTGAAATTCTTCGGAGTATTATTGGATTTTTTGTTACCAAATTTTGACTTAGACAGATCATATTGAGCATCACTACTTCCCCACATTTCTTCAAATTCAGTTTCGTAAGCTCTTGCCAAAGATTGGTCCTGTATGATTAAAAGATGATTGGGATCATATTCCATTTGTCCTCTAGTGAAATTCATTGAACCATTGACAACATGTGCATTTAATTCATCGTCAGAATCTACTATAATGAACTTATTGTGCATCAAGTCATTATTAGTATCTTCCAATATTTCAAATGGGAATGATCCATCAAAAGCAGAATTATTGTTTTGCCTTTCAACGATAACTCTTACTCGAACTCCACGATTATGCGCATCAATTAACTCATTCGCAATAGAGGTCACATTTGTATTATAAGCACAATAATCTATGCTTGATTTCGCCGACTTAATTAAGTTTCTAAGCGCTTTTTCTACCTCAGCATACGTTGTACCATTAGGAATAAGCGATGCATTATTCCCTCCAACAATTTCGTAGTTGAAATACGTTTCGATCTCACCAGTAGATCTTGAAATTGTAGAAAAGTGATCTTTTAGAATATTTCCTTCGTCATCAACATATGTGATGGTATAAATGGACCCAGGAAAGAGATTAGATAAAAGAATTTCTCCAGCATCATATGCTACCTCTACCTCAGTTCTTGCATTGTGCGCATCTACTATTTCTACTATTTGGATCGAATCCTCTACATTCAACAAAATGTGATCTTCGCTATGCTCTATAAATGACAATGATTGTGAGAAAACACTGTTTCCCACAATCATTGCAACTACAAAAACTATATTTTTATACATATTATTTGATCACTACATCATCAATTCTATACGAAGTTGTTTCTCCGTTCGGTCCGTTACCAACATATTTAAATGCCACTCTTACCTTTGATCCATAAGAAGACAAATCAATTGAATCAGAATCAATCCATTCATGATCTTCATCATTTTGATTAGCAATTCTTGTAGTAATTTCTGTCCAAGAAGTCGTAGTTACATCTCCAGTATAATCAGATGTCACCCAAATGGATAATCCATCATGATTATAAAATGCTTTAGCTGTTTTAAAAGTTAACGTTGAATACTCTGAACCGTCAATTTCAGGAGCGATCAACCATGACTCCATAGAAGAATTAGTATCATTATACGCAGTTGCTTGAGCATATCCATTACCTTGATATTCTTTCTTTTGCCACCTTCTTTCTCCTTGAACCAAAACATTATCCCAGTTATTAATGGCTATATCTTCATTAGCACTGCCTCCATTAAAAGATTCTTCTACACCTTCATCTCCACCGGTATTTCCACCACCTTCGCCGTCAATATCATCGATGTTTCTCATAGAAATCTGAGGGTTGAATCCAGATTGCGTATACTCTCCTACAATACCTACAACACTTTTTACAGTTGTTGGTACTGCTTCATTGGCAAACGAAGCTGCATTTCGAGTAAATAAAGAGATTTGACCAGATGCATCTGTCATATCAAGGTTCCCAGCAAAGGTAGATCCTCCAGATAGTGTAGGATTTTCAATTTTTATTAAAGTTGACTCATAAGATTCAAAATCTTGGAGTACATCGTTAATTGTAACAGTTTTAGGTGTAATACTCTCTGAAGCTATAAATTCTGCCCCAGCTGTTGGAACATTGTTTAACTGCAAGGTTCCATTAAATTCACTAATTTCTATTCCAGATGTTGTAACCTGAATCTTACTTCCCATTCCAAAATTATGGAAGTCATCAAATCTAACTACAATTCCACCTGTTTCATCCTGAATCACCAAATTCCTTCCAGTAATATTTTCATTTTCGTAATCACTAATGACTACACCTTCAATGTATCCTGGATCACCGTTCACTGGAGTACCCGTATACTTCGCCCTAACATCTGCAATGGTAATTCTTTCACCAGCAACACTACCACATCTATCCTCATTAAGCTGTACATCTTCTAAGGAGCGAATCAACAATTGTTTGTCATCTCTATAGATGGAATAAACTGCGATTAAGGTACCCTTCCCTTCTGGTACTCTTTCATCCGCAAAGTTTGCAAAACCCGATGTTCTTACGATAATCTCTTCACCATTACAGCTTTCAAGTCCATGATTAACGCCTTGTTGTAAAACACTGTTAGCATACGTCTCACCAACAGATGAGGACACAAATTGAACATCTGTTAGTCTAATTAACCTATTTAAGTCAGCATTTCCCAAAGATGAAATATTTACATCTTTAGGTTCAACGGTTAGGTTGTACATTCCCTTTCTTAAAATGTTGTTCACCAATACTCCAGGAATTTGAGACATTCTTTGATCACCATCATCGTCATATGGACCATATCCCAATTGTGGTAAATTGTTATAATCACTTATCCAAAGATCCTTTAGATGTACAAATACTCTTCTTCCTACGGGATACTCAGCCGCTAGGTTATTTTGA
The DNA here is from genome assembly GCA_965230345.1 of Saprospiraceae bacterium. Taxonomy (GTDB): domain Bacteria; phylum Bacteroidota; class Bacteroidia; order Chitinophagales; family Saprospiraceae; genus JADKBO01. The sequence continues at coordinate 871,048 of CBDDKR010000001.1, read as the reverse complement.
TCCGCCAATACGGTCATTCCAACATCACTATTCTCGTCTTGAATTACCAAAGCTTTATAAAAAGTTCCACTCTCATCATTTGCAATAACTAGAGCCTTTACATACTTGTCCATATTTAGCTTAACAAATTCACCAGATTCATACACGTTCATCACTTCTTCCAATGAAACGATTTGGTCTGCCTCAATTTTAGGGTCCTCACCATTTACAGGTGGCTCATCAAAATCATCCTTTACACAACCTGTAAAAAAAGTAAGTCCACCTAAAAAGGTCAATAATAAAATGCGACTAAGTAATTTCATTTTAAATTATTTATAAAGTCAATTATTAATTTCTTATTCTTAAAAGTTAAAGGATACATTCAAATTGTAATTCAATCCGTATCCATAGAAATATTTCGGAGGGAATCTATTTATATCCTTCTCAGTATAATCGAATCTGTACTGTTCAAATCCTCCTGTAATTAAATTCTTATCATTCAATAAATTGCCAATACTTAAGTTGATTGCCAACCTATAATCATTAAACTTCCAACTCTTTCCACCAAAAAGATTCAATGTATAAATAGGATCCAACTCTATTTGTTCAGTTACTTCATCCCACAACTCTGGAGCTTCTTCTTGTACGATTGGATCTGTCCCAACAACCGTTCTTCGATCTGGATTAAAGTCTAAATGATTATTTCCAACATATGATCCAGTTAAATTAATAAACCAATAATTCTTACTATTGTATCTTATGGTCAAACTTGCGGCTGTCTGCGCACCAGGAACATAAAAGTTTTCCATGTAAACTGTTCTTCCGTTAGAAACTTCAAGTGCGCTGTTATCAACCGTAAGGTATGCTGTTGGTCTGGAAGTATATACATTCTGATTAATTGCTCCACCTGCTTCAATACCAAACCCATAAGGAAGTGAAATTTCTATTCCACCTTCTATTCCTTTATGTTCTTTGCCTACACCTGTCATGATGTAATTAACAAAAGTGTTTAGATTATCATGGTAAAAAGAAGCATTATCAATCTGATCTTCAAATTTGGTGTAGAACGCAGAAACCCTTCCTTTCATTTTAGAATATCTAAATGAATAACCAACCTCTCCACTCAAAATCTTTTCCTCGGTTAAGTCATTCACTATAGAATTCCTTGTTCTAGGAGAAGTAAATGCAAATCTCGAAAAAGGAGCTCTGGTTCGATAGCTTGCAACTCCATATAGATAATTTCTTCCATCTAACTTATACGTAACTCCAAGTTTTCCTCCATATGTCAAGAAGGACTTAGTGTCAGATTTTCCGAACGAATTGTCTGGAAATTTTCCAACCTTCGTGTGCCCATCTCTATAAAAAGATGTATTTCCTACCCTTCCTGTCAAGAAGTAATCGATCGTTCTTCCTGCATAGTTATACTGCAACCATCCATCTACATTTTGGGTTACTATATCATAATCGTATCCAAATCGATCTCCTTCTTCTAAAATTCGATTAGGACGGTTTAAATCATTCTGAATGGCATCACTTGTTGGAGAAAAATCACGCAATGCAAAATCATCATAATCTACGAAGAAATCACCACCTAATAAATCATCAACGACCTTGTAGTTGTTCACTTCTTCATACATTGCAGTTACACCACCATTTAAGCTTGACTTATCAGATAATTCATGGTATAAAACAGAATTCAAGTTCAATTTATTATTGTCAAAATGTTGTTCTTCAATAATGTATCCCGACAAATTACCTGTTACTGTATTACCTTCAATTCCATTCGCATTTTGAATTGAAAGCTGTCTCTCTTTATTGATTCTATACATTTCATCCCAATTCAACTGACGGTATTCTTCATTGTTCGAGAATACGTCTGTAATCTTATCTTTAGCAAAGTCAGTCAATTGAAAACTAGGTAATTTCCTGTAATAATCTGGCCTAGGATCTGGTGCCAAATACCATTCTAATCTTGTATTGGCATGTGTCCCTGTCTGCAATCCTAAAGTCGTACTTATCTTAGTCTTAGAGCCAATCGTCCAATCATGAGTAAGCATCGCAACAGGAGAATTAACTCTATCTTCTCTTGCATTTCTAACATCACCATTTTGGTAACCCCAGTTAGGATTATAAAAATTTGAACCTGCTAAATCTAGAGCTTCCTGAGTCGTTGGTGCTACCTTACCTCTTCTCAATGGTGCTCCAAGTAAAACAAAATTCAATAAATGCTTATCTGATAACTTTTTGTCTATCGATGCGAAATAGGAATATGAATCGTAATGTGTTCCTTTGATGTATCCAGATTCTCCCCATCTTCTAGACGCAGCAAAAGTAAACGCCCATCCATTATCCATTAAACCTGTAGAATGTGTATACATCAATCGATGTGTATAACTTCTATTGCTTAAACTATAAACAAGCTTTTTCTGAACTCTCTGAGAAGATGCTCTCAAATCAATAGAAGATGCGCCACCAAGACCACCAAATGAAAACTCAGAAGATCTAAGATTTAAATCATTATTCTGCACCCTAAGTACATCATTAAGACCTCCCCAATAATTCCAATACACCCGACCATCGTCCAGGTCATTCATAGGCATATTGTTCAAATATTGATTTACATCTTCACTATTATAACCTCTGCTTCGATATCTTAAAACTCCCAGATTGAATGCAACAGCCCTATCATAGGGATCTCTGGAAGACGTCAACATACTCGATACCGAGCCCGCTTCATCTTCTTCAATTTGTTCCAAATCATCAACATTAATTACTGAAATACCCCCAGTGATTTCTTCAATAGATTTCTGCTCTGCTTGAACTTTCCCCAAGTCCACATCTCCTTCACTCAATACAGTAAACGACGATGTCTGAATATCTACTTCAGAACTAATTAGTTCGTAATCACCAGGTGGAACATTATAAAATCTAAATACACCAGATCCATTAGAATACGTAATAAAGTCAGAATTTTTAATTTGGACTTCGACTCCCGGAATGGATATACCTGAGAGATCGACAAGAACACCTTTTACAACTTGAGCAAATGTTAAATTTGACATAAAAAGTGCTAAAAAGAAAACGACCAGAAACCTTGGACGTCCTAAGTTTAGGTTAAATATCATTCTTATTGATTGTTGGTTAAAACTGTATACAACATGATCGTAATACAGCTCTCATCAAATAATAATGCAAAGCTAACCATTATTTCATATTACGACTAAAATATTATGGAAAAAGTAAATACTTTTGGCGTCAAATTGCAGACAATGAAACATCTATTTTTTATTCTATTATTTACCTTATTCAGTACAAGTTACGGCTTATCACAAACCAATGATTACAAAGCACTTACTGTAGGGTTTTACAACTTGGAAAACTTATTTGATACGGTAAATGATACTCTAATACGCGACGAAGAATTCCTTCCTGAGGGTAAAAACTCTTGGACTTTGGAGAGATATCAAGAAAAACTTGCCAATATGGCTTTCGTAATCTCACAAATCGGAACAAAAACAGTTCCTAGCGGTCTTTCAGTATTAGGTGTTTCAGAAGTGGAGAACTTTAAGGTATTAAAAGATTTAGTTGATCAGCCTGCTATAAAAGATAGAAACTATCAAATCATTCATTTCGATTCTCCGGATAAAAGAGGCATAGATGTTGGGTTATTGTATAATCCTAATCATTTCAAACCTTCACACTCCAAAAACATTCCGCTTTACATTTACGATGATGATGGTGATCGAATTTTCACACGTGATGTTTTGTATGTAGAAGGAATTTTAGACGATGAGCAAGTATACATCATGGTCAACCATTGGCCTTCTAGAAGAGGTGGAGAGCAAAGGTCTGCACCAAAAAGAAATGCTGCCGCTAAATTGAATAGACAGATTGTCGATTCATTAATTCAGATTAACCCAGAATCCAAAATTATTGTAATGGGTGATTTGAACGATGATCCGACTAACGATTCTGTTAAAAACCATCTTGGAGGAGCATTCAAAAAGAAAAAAGCAAAGAAAACTGGTATGTACAACCCAATGTATGATTTCTATCGTAGAGGGATGGGATCGAACGCATATCGTGACAATTGGAGTTTATTTGATCAGTTGGTTATATCTAATAATTTCTTAGAAGATGAGGACGGCTACCATTTCTTCAAAGCCAATGTATTCAATAAGAAGTTCCTCATTCAAAAAACCGGTAAATATAAAGACTATCCAATGAGGACTTTTTCAGGAAACAAATATCAAGGAGGATACAGTGATCACTTTCCTGTCTATATGTACCTAATCAAGAAAACTTAAGATAGAGCTTATACCGTGTAATTAAATCCTATTCTAATCAGGGATTATCTTAAAGTTTATTATTGCACAATAAGCTGAAATTCTCCTATCAGAAAGCACTTTCAACAGTTCACGAATAGTGACTTAAAAAATGGAATTCAGGCTTAAGTTATTCTGTTTCTTGTATAGATGATATTAGAAAAGAAAAATTCTACCTCGGTTGAGGTGTATTTTGGATGCATAACACAGAAGTTGATTTAAGAACTCCGCTATAGAACACAGTTTTCAAATCACTTCACAAATCAAAGAGTATTCAAATATTCGCTATCACATCTTTACATAAAGGCCAAGATGAGGCATAAATAAGGATTCCTTTTTGTTAGCTTTTCCCTATTTTTACATTTTATAAATGCAAATCCTAATTTGATGAATTATACAGTTAAAAATAGATTTTTAAAATACGTTCAAATAGATACAGAAGCCGATCCAACCAGCAATACATTCCCTTCAAGTATGAAGCAAAAAGATATGACTAATCTTATCTTACAAGAGCTCAAAGACTTAGGTATCCCTGCTGAAACCAATGATGCTGGTTATGTGTATGCTACCCTTCCTTCAAATGTTGATCATGATACGAAAAAGGTGTTTTTCTGTGCCCATTTTGACACAGCTCCTGACTGTAGTGGCAAGGATGTCAAACCAATCGTCCATGAGAATTATCAAGGTCAGGACATTGTGCTACCTGACGACAATACTCAGGTCATAACGACTGAAAAGTACCCCTACTTGAAGGAAAAAATGGGGCAAGACATTATTACAGCCAGTGGATTAACCCTCTTAGGTAGTGACGATAAAGCTGGAGTAGCAATCATAATGGATGCTTTTCATCAAATTAAGAATGATCCAACAATCAAACATGGTGACATTAAAATACTATTTACTACTGACGAAGAAATTGGTAAGGGTGTTGCGAATGTAGAGCTGGATAAATTAGGAGCAGATTTCGGATATACTCTAGATGGTGGTGAAGTCGGAATGATGGAAAGTGAAAATTTTTCAGCTGATGGCGCAAGCATACATATTCAAGGTGTTTCGGCTCATCCTTGTTGTGCTTTAGGAAAAATGGAGAATTCTATAAAAATAGCTTCGGACATTATAGCTGCTCTTCCAAAGAATACATTATCTCCCGAAACAACAAAAGACAAAGAAGGATTCATCCATCCTATAAAGGTAGAAGCAAAAATGGAATCCGCAGAAATCAAATTCATATTGAGGGATTTCGAAACTGAAAAATTAAAAGATCATGCAGAATTGTTGGACTCTATTTGTAAAGATGTATTGAAAAACTACCCAAATTCGTCGTATAGTTTAAAAACATCGAAGCAATACCGAAATATGAAAGATGTTGTGGACCAACATCCCTACGTTGTCGATTATGCTGTCCAAGCAATGAAAAACATAGGAATCAATCCCCAAGTAGAATCTATAAGAGGGGGAACCGATGGAGCTGTTCTATCGCATATGGGACTTCCCTGTCCAAACCTATTCACAGGGATGAAAGCCATTCATTCAAAACATGAGTGGGTATGTGTCCAAGATATGGAAAGAGCGGTCGACATGGTTGTGGAAATTTGCAAGCTTGTAGGAAAAGGATAATAAACGATGAGACTGATGTTATAACTATAGCATCAGTCTTTAATGTGATCTTTTTTCTTACTAATATTTTCGAAGGATGATTGTAACAATAAGTTAATCTTATCTTGCCGCAATTTAGCTTTATAATATTCAATTTTCCTATGATAAGGCAAGGAGCGTAATAATTCTTTTAACAACTTAAATTGAAACTCGCTTAGCTCTCTATCCAAAAAATTTGAGTTTAGAACATACTCTGACAAGGAGTTGAGTTCTTGTGGGTGACTAACATTACTCAAAATTTTATATAAAACGTGGTTCCTCGTTTCTCTTCCCTCTAAGACATCTCCAATATTTACATCTAGATTTATAAAATAGAATAACTCTCCGTAATCCAAAATAAAATTATATCCTAGAACATTTAGATTGGACACCACACTCTTCGCAATTTTACGAAATTGAAAAATATTAATAGAATCTATAGAAACCAAAGAATCTAAATCTTCAAAATCCTTCCTATTAAGTGGTACATCTTGTTCTAATTTGTTATTTATGTAAGTCCATTCATTTTGCCCAAAAGATGTGGTTAAAAAGATAACATAAACTAGAATTAAGAGTTTAATTCTGAATTGTATCATATTGTTCGTTTTATAGGTGCAACCATATGTTCACCCAAGTATAGTAGAATCCGTAAAAGGACGCAACAAAAGCTATTGAATTTTCAACGTAATATGTACTCACCGACAACAAAAAAGTAGATTAGTTAAGTTCAGCTAATCATTCTTAACCAAAAAAATAATCCACCGAACTACTTTCGATTTCTGGATTAGATCCCAAATCGACAATACCTCCAGCCACTTGCAATTTTTGTTGTTGCAATTTCAACATTTTTTCTTCTACACTACCCTTCGTAATGAATCGCGAAACCAAGACTTTCTGATTTTGTCCCATTCTATGTGCTCTTGCGATTGCTTGCCTTTCTGCAAATGGATTCCACCATGGATCAAGTATCGCCACATAGTTGGCCTTTGTCAAATTCAATCCTACGCCACCTGCTTTAAGAGAAATAAAAAATATTGTACTCTCATCTGATGAGTTAAATCGATCAATAGCAGCTTCTCTTTCATGCGTTTTGGTAGCACCAGTTAAAAGCTCATAATTGATCTCCTGGGACTTGCAATAATCCACATACAAATCCAATTGACCTATAAACGAAGAAAATACAAGTGCATGATTGCCTGATTTTACAACATTGGAAATAAATGCAGTCACATCTTTAAACTTACCGCTATCAAACTCAGGTCCATCCTTTATCAACGAAGCATGATTACATAACTTTCTCAATCTAAGTAACATATTGAACACATGTATCTTATACGTCCTGTCTTCTGGACCAATACCTAATAAGTGATTTCTTGCAATGGATTTCTCTTCTTCATATATCTTGGACTGATCAGCACTCATTTCAGAGTAGACAATATATTCTGACAAGTCTGGTAGATCTTTCAGCACTTCTTCCTTTGTACGACGCAGGATGAATGGGTCCAACATTGCATTTAAATCATCTAGGGTTGACTCATCATCACCTTTCTCAATTGGAATTTGAAAGTGCTTTTTAAAGAATTCATAACTACCTAAGATATCAGGATTGATGAATTCCATTTGGGTATAAAGATCAGATAGAGAATTCTCAATTGGAGTTCCACTCAAGGATACCTTATGGCGACTTGATAATTTATTGATGTTTTGGAACAAACCCGATTTCCTATTTTTGATATAATGGCTTTCATCGAGAATAATCAAGTGAAAATCTATCCCTTTTAAACGATCAACATCCCGAGAAGTCGTTTGGTAAGTAGTCAAGATTACATCAAATTCTTGAATAAGTATATTGCGTCTTTGTGGTCCTCTATATTCGGTAACCATCAATGATGGAGCAAACTTTTGTAATTCTTCCCTCCAATTATAAACTAAGCTTGAAGGAAGAATAACCAATGCACATAATGGTTTTTTCCCAGACAATTCAACCGAATCAAACAAGGTCAACTGCCTCTTTTGAGATGCGCTCGAATCACTTTGCACTTGATCTTTGGCATGCAATAACAGAGCAATCGTTTGTATTGTTTTTCCAAGTCCCATATCATCAGCCAGGAGAGCTCCAAAATCATTTTCATAATGATTGATCAACCATTGCGCACCTCGATCTTGATAAGGACGTAATTTCGCGTTTAATTTTTTACTAATTGGAAAAACTTTATGATCAATAGGATTGGTATACATCCTTTGACTGTTAGAAGAATCCTCTAATTGATCTATTAATGTAAAGTGTGTCGAAGAAACTCGAACTCCATTTTTAGTCTTTTTAGAAAACTTCGAAATCTTCGAATATTTCTGCATCCATTCCATTGGTATGATGAACACACGACCCGAAGCTAACGGATAGAACCGTTCTTCATTCGCAATATACTCTAATAATTCAGCAAACAGTATACTTTCATCTCCTACTTTAATGACAGCCTGAACATCGAACCAATCGTTTCTTTTTTGAAATGATAAATCCATGTCGTATCGCTCTAGGGAAACCATTTTACCATTTACCAATGGTGGATTGATATGAATTCCCTTCTTTCTAAGGTCATCTGCATTTCTGATTACCCAACTGATAATTTCAAATTTATCTTCTGATTCTAATCCCCAATACTGCCCCTTTGAGGACAATCCTAACTGCTTCAAGTTACTTAACCAGTCTGATTCTATTTTAAAACTTCTTTTATAAACTTCGACTTTCAATTCTGGGGCGAAGGTCAGGTTCACTCTATGCTTGGCCATATCATAAGACCAAAATTCAATATCATTGTAGATAAATTTGGGTGCGAGAATAAATGAACCTTCGAATAAATCTTCAATCAATTTTAGCTCTAGCTGTGGTTCAATATCAATTTCCAAAAGATCAAATCCTTCCACCTCACAATCCACTCGCCCTATAATGTCTTTTATAAATTTCTTGAAGTAATCTTCTTGGATACGAGAAGGGATGAAAATCGATTCCTTTTTCATAAATGGAAGCAACTTCGCCGTATTAATTTCTTGAAGTTTATAAAGTTTGTAATCTATAATAACCCAGCCAGACAAATCCGTCAATAAATGGACGTCGTGTTCAGATGGTTTTATCGAATTATCTTTGTAAATTAAAGATAATTCGTATTTCAACCCCAATTGAGTTCGGACAAACTTGATGCGAGGTATTAGTCTATCTTTTGTAATATTTAGCCTTACTTCTTCTAGTCGAATTTTGTGTTCAACTTCCAAGCAAACTGGCAAATTATGTAATGTGATCAATTCTAAGGTAGAGGTCAAATACTTAAAGACAAATTTCTGAATTCTCTTTAGCCCTTCTTTATCTTGAATCAATTTTTGAATGCTATTTTTTCTACCATTCTGGTTGAAATAGGATTCTATGTTTTCAGGGCTAAGAATTTCAATAGTCTTCAATAATTGTTCATGAACCGTATTTTCCCAGGCAATGGTATAAGATTCTAAAGTTTCAACATTTGCTTTTTTAAGCAATTTGCCTAATTTATGGTCCTTTACCTCTGCGATGTAAGCACTAGGAAGGTAGCATTGAATATAATCAATATAGTGAAGTCCATAAACAATTGTCGTTCGCATTTATCTTATCCTTTAAAATGGGGGCGCAAAATTAATAATTGTAAAAACTCAACCAAGTGAGCTCACAAAAATTTTAATGACAGAAACGTCATTTCATTTCAAAAGTATTAATCAAATAAATCTCAATGCGGAAATACTTCGTTGGCAATGGACATTGACTCAATAAATAAATCGGAGTTCAATCCATGTTCGATCTGGCGATTATCAAAATAAGAAATAAGATTTTCCGTTGGCATATTACCTGTTAAATCATCTTTGGCCATAGGGCAACCACCATAACCTTTAATGGCTCCATCAAACCTTCTGCACCCCGAATTGTATGCCGCTTCCACTTTTTCCTTCCAGGTTGTCGGAGTTGTATGTAGGTGCGCGCCAATTTCGACTTCGGGATACATTGGAATCAGCTTTGAAAATAAATACGAAATACTTTCTTCATTGGCAATTCCAATTGTGTCAGACAACGCCATAATTTTGATCCCCATATTACTGAGTTTCTCAACCCATTTGGCGCAAACTTCAACATTCCACTCATCTCCATAGGGATTCCCAAAACCCATGGACAAGTACACAACCATTTTTTTATTGTTTTTTTCAGATATCTCATAAATATCTTCCACTCTAGTAAGAGATTCTCGAATCGTAGCATTTGTATTTCTCATTTGAAATGTCTCAGAAATACTAAATGGATAGCCTAGATAAGTTATCTCATCAAATTGAATCGCATCATTCGCTCCTCTTAAATTAGCTACAATTGCCAACAATTTGCTCTCCGTTGCATCTAAATCCAACATGGACAATACTTCGGCAGTATCTCGCATCTGAGGAATTGCTTTTGGCGATACAAAGCTTCCAAAATCAATGGTATCAAATCCTACTTTGAGAAGTTTATTGATGTATTGTGCTTTCACATCTGCAGGAATATAATCGTGCAATCCTTGCATGGCATCACGAGGGCATTCGATAATTTTTAACCTTTCCAATGTTGACATAAAACAAAGATACGTTAATCAATAATAAAAATATTTACCAAATCAGCTTAATTGTCAATTATCCCCTATTTACATCTTGGATCATCAACCACAGAAACTATGACAGATTCTAATTCACTTAAGATTGCCTCAATCACCCATCGATATTAATTAAAAATTAGGTATTTTTGAAGTCAATATTACATATTCATAGAATGAAAAGATCACAAGTTACATTGATTGGATTTATTTTACTCTTCATGGGTTTTTTGTCCATATTTCTTTCTTTAGTCGGATTAAATTTAGAGTTTCTTGGATTTCTCTATCAAGTCGGTGCCGGCTTTGCTTTTCTAATCTATATTTTAATGATCATGTTTGGCGGAATACTCATTTATGTAAGTAAAACGAACTCTGAATGACAGAATATGCTCAAATACTGATGTATGCAATACCCTTTTTTTTAATTCTAATTATAATAGAATGGGTTATCAGCTATTTCAAGAATCAAAAAGTATATAATGTCTTTGATACTGTTTCTTCATTGAGTTCAGGAATGACAAACATAATTAAAGATGTCCTTGGACTAATTGTCATTATTATCAGCTATGAATTCATGCATAAGCACATCGCTATAGGTCAAATATCATCGAATTGGTTGAGCTATATTTTGGCATTTATAGCTTTAGATTTTGCAGGTTATTGGTCTCATCGATTCGAACATATGGTTAATGTATTGTGGAATAGACATATTATACATCATAGCAGTGAGGAGTTTAATTTGGCGTGTGCTTTACGGCAGAATTTTTCATCCATTTTTGCACTATTCACCATATTATTAATACCAGCAGCCATTCTTGGTGTTCCTCCTAGGGTTATTGCTGTAGTAGCGCCTATCCAGCTTTTTGCACAGTTTTGGTACCATACTCGATTGATTGATAAAATGGGTTGGCTAGAACATATTATTGTCACACCTTCTCACCACCGTGTACATCATGCAATTAATGATATTTACATTGACAAAAACTTCAGTCAAATTTTCATTATTTGGGATAAGCTCTTCGGCACCTTTCAACCAGAACTAGATGATGTTATACCAATCTATGGTGTCAAAAAACCTGTAAACACATGGAATCCTGTATTAATTAATTTCCAACACGTATGGGGAATTATCAAAGACTCATGGAGAACTTCTAGATTTCAAGATAAAATCAGCATTTGGTTTAAACCTACTGGATGGAGACCTGAAGATGTCAAGAGAAAATACCCAATTTCCTATTATGAAGATGGAGATTCCATTCAAAAGTATTACACTCCTACCTCTAATCTTTTCAACATATGGTCCATTATTCAATTGCTTACGACTTTAGGTCTGATGCTTCATATGTTTTCGATTATAGATCAATATTCATTGGACTACCTTATGCTCTATGGTCTATTTCTTGTGTTAAATATTATGAGTTATACGACAACCATGGATGCAAAACAAAGTGCCCTAATACTCGAAGCCCTAAAGTCTTTACTGGTTCTATATTTATTATATAATTTAGGATCATGGTTTGGATTATCCTCATATATCATTGTAGGCTTTATCGCTTGGACTTTTGTAAGTACAGGATACTTAATAAAAACCGAACCTTGCTTTAATACAGCAAAATCTGATCCTGCTGTTTAGTAAAATTGATCTTCAATTTGATAAAATCTATTTTTATGAATCAATCAGTCCTAGATTTGAAACTGGTAGTTGAGTCAAAGGACATTCCTTACGACATCCTTTTATTGGCCGACCCCTCCAGAGTTCAGATACAATCATACTTGAAAAATGGGACATGTTATGTGGCAAAATTGAGCTCTGAAATCATTGGTGCATTCGTTTTGCATCCCTTGAATAAAAAAACAATGGAAATAAAAAATATAGCGATAGTAGAATCTCAACAAGGCAAAGGATTTGGTAAAAATCTATTAAACCAAGCGGAAGAATTATGTAGAAAACAAGGGTTTATCAAGGTGGTTATTGCTACTGGGAACTCAAGTATTGGACAACTAGCACTTTATCAAAAATTAGGATTCGAGATTGATCGAATTGAAAAAGACTATTTTACTCAAAATTATGCTGAGACAATATTTGAAAATGGCATTCAGTGTAAGCATAAGATTATACTAGAAAAAATTCTGCACGAGTAAGTAGCCTTGTGAATTTAACATTAATGTTTATTACATAGAATTCCGTTTTCCATTATATTGCTTGCCCGCAATTGAATGCTCTTCATACATCAAAATAAAGTAGTCAAAGTCGGAGGCTATTGGACTAATCTATTTTTTGTATTGATTCTTTATCTTGACCTGATGTCACTACCCTACTATTCTGAAATAACATCTCTTTGATCATCGCAACATCTGCCTCCAAAGTGGTATTTTGCTCTTTCAACAATTCATTACTTACTTGAAAAGCGTTTAACCTTTTCTCTAATAATTCGATGCTTTTCTGCTGCACTTGATTTACTTCTATCAACAATGCGGACAACTTCCCATAGTCAACAGACAGTATACCTTCTTCATCAGTACTGACAATTTCTGGTAAGACTTGTTCAACCTCCTGAGCCATTACACCAACTTGTCGGGTGGAATCAACATTTTCGTTTTTCCAGTAATAGTAGTAACCATTTAGTTTGGACAACATTTCAACGGCATTTGGTAATTCCGAGAAATCCTTTTTTAAACGTTGATCTGAAAAAGTATTCCAAGCATTGCCTCGCGCTTCGGTACCATCTCCACTATTGCCGACTTGAAGAGCGTATGCAGATGCTGTACTCCCTATACTAACATTTCCATGAAAACGAAGCAGGTCATTCGCAAAATCGCCCCAGATTAGTGGAGTGGAACTACTTGTATTCTCAATAAATAGTTTGTCGTCCGTCTCTTCATAATATCCTGCACTATTTCCGATCATTACACATCCTTGTTTACTATGGAAGTTTCCGCCACTACCTGCATTAAGACCTATCAATACGTTGTTATAGCCTTCGTCAATTAAACTCCCTGAACCATGACCAATGATAACATTAGAAACACCATCGTGCATATTGGATGCAGCAAATCCACCAACAACAACATTATAAGCTCCTGCATCCTCGAGATCAAGAGCCTGATAACCGATGGCTACATTATGGCTTGCGGTAGTCATACTTCCACCAGCATTTCTACCTATAGCTACATTGCGGTAACCATTCGTAATACTTGAAAGTGCATCAGTCCCCACACCAACATTCCAATATCCATCCACACTTGATGTTCCAGCTCGATATCCTAGATAAGTGTTTTCATTATCTGAAAGGTCGTCATTGACACCGGCATCTTTTCCCAGAAACAATGATTTCCCGGTATTAATAGGTTCAATAGTCTGGTTTGAGATTCGGATTCGTTCTATTCCTTCAGTATATATTCTCAAAGTATCATCATCTACGCTTTCTTCTGCTTCTATATACGTATCACCATCTATATCTTGAATTCTTGATAAAGGGTTAACCATTTGCCAGGAAGCATTTCCTGCTGCATCTGAAGTCAACACAAGCCCATCTTGCTGCGTACCATCAACTATAGACAAAGATCCATTTACACGTAAGAAATCATTGGCAAAATCACCATAGATAAGTGGTGATGTAGAACTCGAATTTTCAATGTAAAGTTTATCGCTCGTAGATTCATTAAAACCAGCCTGATATCCTAAAAACACGTTTCCTGATTTGGAATTCGAACTACCACCACCAGCCTCTGCTCCGATAATCGTATTTTCCTCACCAAATGTATTGTATCTATCACTATTTTTACCAATGGTGATGTTATTTCCGCCACCTCCATTTGTATAGCCAGCATTTTCCCCAATAGCCACATTATTAACACCAAATGTATTTAGGTACTGAGCATCTTTTCCAACTGCGACATTACTAGATCCTATCGTGTTTTGGAGTAATGCACCTTGACCAATGGCAATATTGTGTATTCCACTTGTGTTATCTGTAAACGAGTATGCTCCAATAGCGACGTTTGCAAATCCTGTTGTATTTGATTGTCCACTGATGTACCCTAAAAATGTATTGGTATTATTCGTTAAATCATCATTTGCACCTGCCCCTTCTCCAATGAATGTTGACTGACCAGAATTGATTGGCTCCCAAGCAGGGCCACCAATTCGAAAACGGAGAGTACCATTCTGTACAAATGAAATGGTATCACTGTCTAGTGCCGTCTCAACATCAATATATGTATCATTATCAGAATCTATTATTTGTTTCCCACCAGGTTGCCAAGAGCCTTCCCCATCATTATCAGAAACTAAGACATAGCCAGCATTCTGCGTACCATCTTTTATTGAAAGTGCTCCGTTTATGTGAATTTTATCAGTTGCAAAATCTCCATAAATCAAAGGAAAATTGCTGTTCGAGTTCTCGATATACAATTTATTATCTGTCAACTCATTCGCCCCTGCGTTGTAACCAATAAATACTCCTCCTGATTTATTATGAGGGATTCCTCCACTCCCAGCCATATATCCAAGCATTGTATTGCGCTCACCGTTGAATATTTGTTGACCAGCATAAGCACCTACTGCTATATTGTCATCACCAGAAACATGATTCAACATTGCACCAGTTCCCATAGCTGCATTGTAGTCCCCAGAATTGTTATTTCTAAGTGCATCGATTCCAACGGACGTATTTGCTGTACCACTTTCATTATACAACATTGACCTCAAACCCAAAGCTGTATTACCAACACCTGAAGTATTATTCTCCAATGACCTTCGCCCAATTGCGGTATTAGCACCAGTTGTATCTTTCATCAATGCTTGGTAGCCTATAGCAACGTTAAATCTACCTGTTTCGCTCGCATTAAGAGCTTTAAAACCAATAGCTACATTTTGATTTTCATTTAAATTATCATTTGTTCCGGCCCCTTCTCCGATAAAAACCGACTTTCCATTGTTTAGAGGTTCAATTTGGTGACCATGCACACTCAAGTTATTTGATCCATCTGCAACAACAAAACTTCCATTGATCCGCAGACTATCCCTAGCAAAGTCTCCCCAAATCAAAGGTGAACCTGTATCTGAATTGTCGATATAAAGTCTATTATCCCGAGTTTCGTTATAACCTGCTTTAAAACCCAAAAGCACGGAACCTGATCTTTGAAAAATATGTGCACCTCTTCCAGCTTCAAACCCGACAATAGTATTTCGTGAGCCTGAACTGTCACGTGCATTTGCCCCTGCACCAATAACGGTATTAAAACTACCAGAATTATTGACCGATGCTGCAAACCCCACGCCTACGTTATCTGCACCAAAATGGTTTGAACTTAATGCAGACACACCCACGGCTGTATTCTGATGTCCAGTATTATACTTAAGAGCTTTAACACCCACTGCTGTATTTTTAACACCTATTACATTCTCTAATAGTGATTCATAACCAAGGGCAGTATTTTCGTCTCCTGAAGTGGTATTTTGTCCAGCTCGACAACCAATAAATGAGTTATTATTGGGAGATAAATTATCATTTTCTCCAGCGCCTTCACCAAAAAAAACAGATCCACCTGTCGACATTGGTTCGATCATATGTCCTCCCATTACAAGCCGCTCAACGCCATCAATAGCGATGCGAATGGTATCTTCATCAGGGCTGGCTTCTACTTGAATATTGGTGTCACTGTCTGTATCGTGAATTGATGAAAAATTTCCATCATTTAGCTCTATCCAGTTACTATTACCCATAAACCAAAAACTCTCAGTATTCATATCAAAGACAAGGAGTCCAGTAGCAGGATTGTTGATCAAGGTTCTTTGTACCGATGTCATTCTTGGAATAAGCATACCCTTCTCTGTAGATTGAACGTCCAACATTGCACTACTGTCTGGTTCTAAACCATCGATATTGATGCTAACTTGTGACCATATAGCATCTATAAAAATAATATTTACGAAAAGTAGAAGTAAAAACCTTAGCTTGAACATAATATTGATCTTTTGATTAGCTTAATTTCTTACTCAAAAGAACACAGGAATTTAGTGTCATTAAAATTAATGTCACAAACCCTCTAAATTATGTCACAAAGAATGAGCTTTTCATCACATTTATTATAATTGAATAAAAAAACAACGCTCGTAGTGAAATATTGTCTATTATCAAATTGTTTTCAAGCGATCTGACAGTTCTTTACGATAGGCTTTACTTAAATGAATCTCTTTACATTTTACAAATATTGATGAAGGTCCAAATTTATCTATGCAATTAACATTGACAAGATAAGATCGGTTGACTCTCACAAAATCCTTAGTGGGTAATGCCTTGGAAAAATCACTCAATTTCGACCTAACTAAGATTTTTTTATTCACAGTATGAATCTCAACATAATGTCCATTTGATTTCAACAATATGATATCACTTATGACTACTTTATTGAATAAATAGTCGTTCTTTATATAGATTGAATCAGACAATTGGACCGGTTTGTAGCTTTGGGTATCTTCTTGTTCACCTTCATTCGGTTTTTCGATTCTCAAACCATAATTTTGAACTGCCACTTTCAAAGCTGCATTGATGCTGGTTTTGGTGAATGGTTTTACAAGATATCCTCCTGGCTTAGTATTAACGGCTTTATTCAGAATTCTTTCGTCTTCATATGCCGTTAGAAAAATGAATGGGATCTTGTATTTATTCTGAATGAAATCTGCCAACCACAAACCGTCTTTTTCACCTTGAATATTTATATCCAATATAGCAATATCAGTCTGTTCTTTTTGTAATATATCAATGGCATCTAACGCATTAGCTGCTATACCAGCAATCTCATACCCAATTCCTTTCAATACTTCGCTAAGGCTTTCTGCAGTGATGCCTTCATCTTCAACTATTAGTACACTTAACGGTTCCATTTACACAGCAATATTGTTCTTAAAAGTAATAAAAAAACTACATCCTTCATCACTCGAAGTATGAATTGATCCATTTAATTGTTTGCTTAGAATCTTTACCAATTTTAGTCCCAAAGAATTAATCTTATTCAAATCAAAACCATCTGGGAAGCCGATACCATTGTCCGAGACTACCAAAAGAAAATCATTTAAGCCCTTCGATTCTACAGATATATGCAATTGCTCATTAGACTCCCCTGTAAAGGCATATTTAAATGCATTTGACACCAATTCATTTATGATTAGACCCAATGGAATAGCAGTATTAACATCCAACTGAGCATCTTTCGCCTCAATTTCAATACAAACGTTTTTAGATTTTGATTTATATGTACTCGCAATATTGTTGACCAATTTTACAAGGTATTTTTGGAACGAAATATCCTTTAAGTTGTGTCCGTTTTGGTAAAGTTGTTGGTGGATAAGTGCCATCGCCTGAATCCTATCATTACCTTCCTGCATAATGGAAACAATTTCAGGACTTTTGGATGCTCCGGCTTGAAGCTGAAACATACCAGATATTACCTGCAAGTTATTTTTCACACGGTGTTGAATTTCTTTTAACAGGATTTCCTTTTCAAGTAGATTTTTTTCTATTTCCTTCTTCTGATTTTCTATTTCTATTTTTTGTTCTGCCAACAATTTATTGGCTCTATTTTTCTGACTCTGACTAAGATATCCGAGAGCTGCAAATAACAATAATCCAAGCGCAATCAAGAACAACGTATTTCTAATTTGAACTTCTTTCAAGTGTTTAGTTTCTATAATTGCCAAATTGACTTTTTGCTTGTTCAACTCATTTTCTTTTTGATACACTTGAAAAATACTGTTGGAAATAAGTGCATTCATTGCATTCTCTTTGACCATCAGGCTATCGTATAATTCTTTGTTCTTATTATAGAGTTCAGCGGAAAGTTTAAAATCTTTTACTTCGAATAATAATTGGGCTTTCAGATTATTTATTTCCATTTGCTTTTTGTGATTAAATAACCCTTTATCTATCAATAGTTTTTTTGCTTCTTCCAAATAGATCAATGCCTTACTAAGCCTGTTCGACATATGATAGGCTTGGGAAATTAACATCAGTCTATTTGCAACGTTTTCAAACTGGTTAACCTTTTTACTAGACTGGATATCCTTCAATGCCAATTCTATTCCTCTTTGTATCGAATCCATACCTATGTATGCCTCCCCAATATGACCATCGATAAATCCAAGAAAATACTCTTTTTCGATTACATTGTCTACGCTTTTATAATGCCTATTGGCAAATTTCTTAGCAAGATCGTAGAACACCAGAGCACTATCCAATTTTTCCCAACCATAATAACTCAAGCCTAAGTTGCCATAATGTGAAGCAACTAAATACCAATTCTCTTCATTTTTATACGTATCAATCAACTCTTTGAAATGAAATGCAGCTAAATCAAAAACTCCCAATTTATAATAGGTGATAGCAATTTCACTATTCAACTCATTGATCACATCTTGTCGGTTAAGTTTTTGCGCAATACTCCTTTTAACAGGGGCAAGTTCAAGAGCCTTATCATGCAAGTTCAACCCATGACATGCATTTGAAAGAAAAACGTATGTATCCAGGCTGTCATATATATCTAAGGGCTGCTGAGACACCAGAACTTCTGTCATTAAATTGAACACTTCTAGATTTCTACTTTCTCTCAGCAACAATGCTGCCCTTGAAATTTTCAAGGAATTTAGCAGATCAATATCATCAATAGAGTCAGCTAATGGAATACACTCATCAACATAGGAATAATACGAATCTGGAAATGGGATGCTTCCAACATTCTCCTGATTTTCAAAAGCCCTGAAAAGTGCTACAACATGTTGACAACGTGTTACACCATCACTGGATATAATCAATTGTTCAATACTATCCAGTCGTGAATTATCAGAAGGATAAGCCTCATTGCTGCAGAACAATATGAATAATAGTGTAAGGTGTATCTTCACAATAGCAGTATAGCCCGTCATTGAACAAATCATTAAATCAAGACAAATAAAACCGTTTTTGTTAAACTACTTCAATTCCTGTCACCAATAATGTAAATAAAGCCTCAAACTGGTTAAAAGCTAGCATTCCAAATTTTGGATGAATATAATTCAGTATTTATACTATAGACAGATATTGCACCTTTCGTCTTTCATACATTTACCTGTAAGGTTGAGTACGCAATTAACTTTGTTCTCAAATAGAAGAACTCTTATGAATCGGTAGCGAATTTGGTTTGATCAAGCATACCCTCAACAAACAAGTTTAATCTTCTTAAGAATTTGATCTTAATGGTTAATTAAACAGATTCACTTTTATAATATAAAGGGCAATTGAGTTTACTGTGTAGCCTTTTGAGATTACGCAATACGATTAATTATATAAATCGTAAAGAAAGAAAATAATCCTAAACGGTTTATAAATCTTGAAGTTTAGACATAAAAAAAGGGAACAAAACAAATCATATGTTTTATTCCCATTTAGTAGCGGGAGGAGGACTCGAACCTCCGACCTTCGGGTTATGAGCCCGACGAGCTACCAACTGCTCCATCCCGCGATATAGTGTATCCCTTTCTTTAAGGGAGTGCAAATATACAACAATTTTTATATTCGCAAAATATTAGAAGTTTTTTTTCAATTAACCTCCACATTCTTGCTTAAACTTCACAATCTGTCTGTCCCATAAATCCCGTGTAGAATCGACTTCATCATCATCACAATAATCCGTAATTTCCAATATTGTCTCATTGGTAACATCAGACTTGTACATTCTAAATTCTAGATATTCCTCTTCATCATCTGCATCTTCCCACTTGAATCTTACTCTTTCATCTTCAATATCGTCCACCATTTCGGCAATTTCTTCTGCACCATCCCAGGCAAACGCAAATTCTTCACCATTGATATCTACCTCATCACAAAACCATCTAACTAAACAACTGGGTGTTGTAATAAACTGATACAATATGGTTGGAGAAGCCTTAAAGATGTACTCCATTTCTAATTTCACTCTGTTCATTCTACTGTTTTAAAATATGCTGTTAATATATAAGAATAAATAATTATTCTAATATCAAGTTTGGCGAAGTAAAAATATTTTTTCCATTTATCCAAAATAATGAACTTTTTTCAGTTTAAATTAATTAATGGTATTGGTTCTTCTAATTTATATGGAGCCATTTAGTAGTATTATATGTATGCGTCCATTGAGAGTCAGGTAACATACGTATATGTATAAATTTCAATTTATGACTTCTCATAATACTCAATCGAAAACGAAAATTACCAGTTAGAATTCCGTAAGACCATTGTTATACGGCTTTCAATATTGCAAAAATTGAACACCAAATAAAAATTAGTATTATTTTTGCATGCTTTTGGTATTATTAGTAATTAAAAACTGCAGCTAGTTTAATGAGACAACTTAAGATTACAAAATCGATTACGAACAGAGAAAGCCAGTCGTTAGAAAAATATTTACAAGAAATCGGGAAGGTTGACCTATTGACTCCAGAGGAAGAGGTTGATTTAGCGAAGCGAATAAAAGAAGGAGATCAAGAAGCGCTTGAGAAATTAACAAAGGCAAATTTAAGATTTGTTGTTTCCGTAGCAAAGCAGTACCAAAATCAAGGACTTTCATTGTCAGATTTAATTAACGAAGGAAACCTGGGACTGATTAAAGCTGCTCAAAGATTTGATGAGACTAGAGGTTTTAAGTTTATATCTTACGCAGTTTGGTGGATTAGACAGTCCATTCTTCAAGCTTTAGCTGAACAATCAAGAATCGTTAGACTTCCTCTAAACAAAGTGGGGTCATTAAACAAGATCAATAGAGCCTTTTCGGAGCTAGAGCAAGAATTTGAGAGAGAACCATCCTCAGACGAATTGGCGGAATTGTTAGAAATTCCTGCAGAAGAGGTAGAAACTACGCTTGGGGTAGCTGCTAGACACGTGTCAATGGATGCACCTTTTGCTGAAGGAGAAGACAACTCTCTTTTAGATGTATTGGAGAATAATAGTACTCCAGACACAGATAAGAGTCTAGCTCACAATGAATCTCTAAGAACAGAAATCGAGCGATCTCTATCAACGCTAACCGAAAGACAAATGGACGTCATCAAGTTATATTTCGGAATTGGCATCGAACACCCAATGTCACTAGAAGATATTGGAGATCGTTTCGGATTGACAAGAGAAAGAGTTCGTCAGATAAAAGATAAAGCGATCAATAAACTTAGATCCGTTTCTAAGAGTAAATTACTCAAACATTATTTGGGTAGCTAATAATAAAAAAAGGTCATCTTCGAAAAGATGACCTTTTTTGTTTTAAAACTTTCTTTGAATCAAATAATCAGCAAAGCTTATCAGGCCTACTTTATTTTCTTCACTAATTTTTAGTTGGTGAATATGCGATACAGCCAAATCTCTATAAGCTTCCATTACCTGTGAAGCATATTCTTTTACGACGAGTTGATCAAACATCTTACGCACTTCTATAACTTTACGGTCTTCATCTTCTATTTGCAGGGTCTCAATCAATTTCTGATAAGTCTTATCATCGCTTAATTCAATAGCTTTTAATAACAAGTATGTTTTCTTGTTCTGAATTACATCGCCTCCGATTTTCTTTCCAACCTGTTCATCTCCGTAGAGATCAAGAATATCGTCTTGAATTTGAAAAGCAATCCCAATGTTTTTACCAAACTCATAAATATGATATTGATCCATTTCATCTGCCTCTGCACAAATTGCTCCCATTTGCAATGACGCAGCCAAAAGAACAGATGTCTTATTGGTAATCATTTCTATATATTCAGAGATTAATACATCATTCCTCGTTTCGAAATCCATATCTAATCTTTGCCCTTCACAGACACCCACTGCCATCTTATTGAATACATGCATAATGGGTTTGTATATTTCTACATCTAACTTTTCCAGGTACTGACATGCCTTTATCAGCATTAGATCACCCGATAGTATTGCAGAATTTTCATCGTACTTGACATGAACTGTTTGCCCTCCCCTTCTTAGATCAGCATCGTCCATTATATCATCATGCATCAGACTAAAATTATGGAAAAGCTCTACTGCCATTGCAATAGGCAAAACCTTCTCAATATCATCCTTATACAAGTCAAAGCTCAACAGAGCCAAACAAGGACGAACTCTTTTACCACCAAGACCCAACAGATAATCCAATGGTTCGTACAGCGATTTGGGCTCCAAATTGAAACGATTGGTCGCTAAATACTGCTCAAATGAAGAAAGATACGGCTTCAAAAATTGCATAGATATTCTTTTGCTACAAAGTTATAAATACAGAAGCGATTTAAAAACTAAATCCTAATGCTAGAATCAACTCATTGAAATCCAAGCTCTGCTTAAAACTAATATCCATAGCTCTGGCTATGCAAAAGATTTTTCGGATTAATCTGACTTACAAGCAGTTAATTCCGAATTTGAACACAGCCTTTAAATCACTTTACAATTTGTGAAATCTACATAAGAATTAAGAAAGTATTTCTAAGGCTTGATTAATATCGTATAAAATGTCATCAACATTTTCGACACCAATACTAAGTCTTACTAATTTTTCAGAAATACCAATTTTCTCCTTGGTCTCTGGATCCACTCCTGCATGCGTCATTGTTGCGGGGTGTTGCGCCAAACCTTCTGTACTACCCAAACTTACCGCCAGTTTAAATAGATTCAGCCCATTAAGAAACTTAAATGCTTCTTTTTCACCACCTTTGATATCAAAAGAAATCATCGCACCTGGAGAGCTATACTGGGATTTGTACACCTCATAGTCTTTATGAGTTTCAGGTATTAATCCTAGGTAGTATACCTTTTCTATCATTGGATGATTATTTAAGAATGTTGCGATCTTAGACGCACTTTTCATTTGTTGTTCCATTCTTACTTTTAGTGTTTCGAGACTTCTAAGTAACAACCAACAAGTATGTGGACTTGCCATATTACCTAAAAACGTTCTCAAAACCTTCACCCTTTGCATTAATTCGGCATTTCCCAATACTGCTCCAGCAATCAAATCACTATGTCCGCCAAGATATTTAGTAGCAGAGTAAATCACTAAGTCGGCGCCGTGTTTTGTTGGTTGAGACCACAATGGTCCCATATAAGTGTTATCAATGGTTACCAACACCTTTTTATCCTTATGTGAATACTTATCCGCTAAATCTCTACACATAGATATATCTATAATAGAATTTGTGGGGTTTGCAGGTGTTTCAGCATAAATCATAGCCAAGCGATCTGCCTTACCAGTTGCGATTAGTTTCTTTTCTATTTCTTCTTTCGAATCTTCTGGAAAAAAGCCAACACCTTCTATTCCAATACTAGGTAAAAAGTGATTTATAAAATGATCGGTACCACCATATACTGGATTACTGTACAATACTACATCACCAGGATTTAAGAATTCCAATAAGACTGTGCTAATGGCAGACATTCCACTTTCAAAAACTGCACAATCATCAGTTTCATCCCACAGACAAAGCCGATTTTCAAGAATTTCCAAATTTGGATTGTTTATCCTACTATAAATGAGGCCCAAAGATTCACCCTGATTTTTGTCCCTCAAACCATAAGCTAATTCAAAAAACGCCTTTCCCTCTTCTGCAGATTTAAAAACAAAAGTGGATGTTTGAAATACTGGAACTTTCACGGCTCCTTCTGACCATTCAGGATTAAACCCATGGCTCATCATCAAACTTTCTGGAGAGAATTTATGCTTCATAGTTGTTAGTAAATGAATTTGGTTTTTATTTAAAATCTAGTTCAAATGTAATTCATTTAGGATATTTTACCAACTGCAAACACAAATGAAGATTATTTATCTACAAACAACAACATTCATGGTTATTTATTCTATTTTTGCAACACATGAATCAATTTATAGAAAAATCATCTACTATTTTATGAGGGCTAACTTAGATCATATTGACAGAAACATTATACGTCTCCTACAGGAAGATGCTAAATTGACCATAAAAGAAATTGCCTCGCGGCTCAACATGACCAATACTCCGATATATGAGAGGATTAAAAAATTAGAAAATGAAGGCATCATCGAGCGATATACAGCTGTTATAAACAAAGAAAAAGTTGGACTCAATCTTATTGCCTATTGTTCAGTCTCCTTAGAACATCATAGTAAAACATACATCGAGCAGTTCATGGCCAACATCAATGAACTGGACGAAGTGATTGAATGTTATCATATTGCGGGAATGTTCGACTATTTATTAAAAATAATATGTAAAGATATGAACGACTACCACCAGTTTATCACCAACAAATTATCCTCTATACCAAACCTAGGTAAGGTACAAAGTTCCTTTGTCATGTCAGAAATTAAGAATAAGCTTGATTATCAATTATAATCCGTCTTTCCACGTATTCTTTTATAATTAACAATTGGGTAATGCAACTGGAAGATTAAAGGCTAATCCACCTTCAGAGGTTTCCTTATATTTATTATTCATATCCTGAGCCGTATCCCACATGGCTTTTACTACTAAATCAAAATTTACAATGGCATCATCAGGATTGGTTACTAAGGCCAAATTTGAGGCTGTTATTGCCTTCATGGCCCCCATAGTATTCCTTTCGATGCATGGAATCTGTACCAGACCTCCGATAGGATCACAGGTAAGGCCCAAGTGATGTTCCATCGCTATTTCTGCAGCCATCAATACTTGTCCGGGGCTTCCTCCCATCAACTCCGTTAATCCCGCAGCAGCCATTGCAGAAGAAACACCTATCTCAGCTTGGCATCCTCCAACGGCGGCAGAGATCGTTGCTTTCTTCTTAAATATACATCCTATTTCACCCGCTGTAAACAAAAATCGTTCAAGATCATTGGTTCCCTTGTAATCGCAAAAACAATAATAATAAAGCATAACAGCAGGAATTACTCCAGCAGCTCCATTTGTCGGAGAAGTAACAATTCTTCCTAGTCCAGCATTTTGCTCATTGACTGCAAGAGCAAAACAACTTACCCATTTATTGATTTCATCGAAAGTTTTGTCACCATCTCTAATTGCCCTTATCCAATCACCATCGTTATCGTAGTCTTTACCATGGAGTAGTTGATCATTCAATCTCTTTGCCCTTCTCTTCACATTAAGTCCTCCAGGCAAATACCCTTCCGTATGGCATCCCAGGTAAACACATTCGAGCATTGTATTGTAAACTTCTTTCATAGAGGTTTTGACTTCATCCCCTGTTCTAAAACTAAGTTCATTTGTCTTTACAATATCTGAAATAGACATTCCTGTCTTAGCAGTATACCTAAGAATATCCTCACCAGAATCAATGGGATACGGCAACTCTACGGATTTCGATTCATTATTTTCTCTACCAGGCTGACAAATAAAACCACCGCCAACAGAATAATAAACTTCTTCGGAGAGTAACTGTTCTTCATAGAATGCCTTAAAGACCAACGTATTTGGATGTTCCTTGGTTATCGTATTTTCAAAAATAATATCAGTACTTGCATTAAAAGGAATTGATTTAGTCCCAACTTTCAGTATACACTCTTGCTCAATTTCGTTAAGATAATTCTGAATTAATCCAACATCAATCGTCTTAGGGTCATGACCGCATAGACCTAATTGAACAGCCAAATCCGTTGCGTGCCCTTTACCTGTCTTGGATAGAGAACCAAAAAGGTGAATTTCTACGCGATCAACTTGCAATATACTTTCAACCTGTTGACCAAATTCTATAGCGGCTTTCCACGGACCTAAAGTGTGAGAACTAGAGGGACCAACTCCTATTTTGAAGATATCGAAAACACTGATTCTTTCCATACTGAAGCACTTAATTCAAGAATAACCATTGAGGGCGCAAATCTAAGCATTCGACACATCATATCATTTCAAATTCCCCATTCTTTTTGTGTTGAAATGACATAGTTATAAAAGTTCCTGAGAAAGATTTTATTCATTCCTACTCAGCGAATGAATTGCTTTAACATAAAAAAGAGAATTTATTCGTCTGAAGGGTTATATTGATTCGCAATACTAACGAAGTGATTTAAAATCTTGAGTTTAATTTAAAATCGTATTTTCACAATTATCCAGTAGATCTCCAAAACACCTGATACTTATATGATTAAACACATACTTTTGATTCTTTCTTTGACCTTTACAACTTCAAAGGGGATTAGTCAAAAAAGAATACAATTCAACAACCCATCCTTTGAGGAACTAACAAAACCCATAAGATTCGGTGGGGCTGCAAAAAACTGGTATGACATGGGAAAAGAGAAATTCCCCGATCAATCACCTTACGATATTCAACCTGGATATTTTGGTGTCAAGATGGAGCCTAAAGATGGAGAGAAATACATCGGAATGGTTACAAGGCCAAATGGAAGTTATGAAGGTATTGGCCAAGAACTAACTGAAACGCTTCAAAAAGGGATGCATTATTACTTCACTTTGCATGTCGCTCAAAGTCAAAACCTTTCAAGTCCTCTTGTATTTGGGAAAGATTCAATACACCGTTTTAACAATCCTGTGCGATTAGTAATCAGTATCAAAAAGATTGGTTCTGAAGAAACATATTGTATATACAAATCAGCACCCATCACATCAGATAAGTGGCAAAAATTAAGAGTTGAATTCACTCCAAAATTTGATGCAGATTACATCATTTTTGAAGTATTATTCAAGGACGAAAACAACTTTCTTGCAGGAAATTTATTATTGGATGCTTTAAACCTAAAACAAAACACTAGTATAAATTCCTACGCCGAATACAAATTATTAGATGAACTCATGCTAATGAAAACTCAGATTTCACATAGCGAGCGATTACTCCCATTGAATTTAATCCATCAGTTAATCATCCGACGAGACGACATCTATCACTATTTATTAAACCTAACTGATTATGAATTTAACCAACTTAGATTAGGCTTAGAAAGGATAAAAGCTACCCAGCACATTTCCATCATTGACGATTTTCGGAATACCAAGAAAAGAAGTAATACTCAACCCATAAAAGAACTTGATAAACAACTAAAATCAACTTTCGATCAATCCGAAGAAAAAATACCTTTATTCAGACTACTGATCGAACACATATCAGATTACAGGAATCAGATCATCAATGAGATATTAGAAATAAAGAATTACTAAGCTCCTCATGCTCGATCCTTTTCTTCATCAAACGAATATTCCTCTCGCCTAAATTCATCAAAATAAAACAATCCATAGAACAAGATAATATTGATTATTCCTGATGCCATTGCAGGGTACAACAAGGATTCAATTCTCAAAGCAGAAATAATACCCAATGCAAGAATTGAAATGAGCAACAGAATTATTGTAGCCTCTTCATTATATAAAAACCAAATCATCAATGCAAATGAAAAAACTGAAATAACCAACATTATGAATGCGTTTTCACCCCCTTTAAACTGAGGAATCATAGATAATCCCACCAGTATCATTATGATTATTTTCAAATGATTATTTCTATATTCTTTGACAAATTTC
The DNA here is from genome assembly GCA_965230345.1 of Saprospiraceae bacterium. Lineage (GTDB taxonomy): Bacteria > Bacteroidota > Bacteroidia > Chitinophagales > Saprospiraceae > JADKBO01. Next base: position 842,996 of record CBDDKR010000001.1, on the reverse strand, counting down.
TCTTTAATGTTTTCAAAGAAACCTGGCTTATTCACTACCTCTAACCTCATTTTCTGTTTATCAAAATTCAGCATTACATAAATCCAAGCAAATACATTTATTATTGGAATATTTAATACGAAATAAAGACCTCCAGGAAACTGATTTCTTTCTACAAAATGAGAGACTAAGAAATTACGGTATATCGAGGTTATTATTATTAGTGCCACACCACACATAAGAATTCTGCCAACAGTAAACACATCTAAAGGCAATCTGAATGTATTGGCCACATGCGATACCAATCCAAATGCAGCAATAAAAAGTAGAAGTCGGAATGACCAATAAACTATACTAAAATACAACTTATTGCCACCTATTGTAGCTGGTATGGTATTCATAAAACGCCAAACATTCTGTTTTGACTCAATGAAACGATACACCCACCAAAACACGAAAAGTTGAACAATCAAATACAATTCACTTTTCAGAACCTCTAAAATACGAACAGGTCTATAACTTGACTCACCTGTAGCCACATGAATCTCAAATGGATCTCCCACCCCTACAAACCAAGTCAATCCACTAATAAAGCGTTCAAAACTATTTGAATTCAATGATATCGAAAAACCCCAAAGTATTGCCCAAACCAATACCATTTTCAAGCCTTTAAAACTTCTAAAATGAACCATTCCAAAAACCAAACTAGGAAGGGCTCCAATAAATAACCTTATGTAATATTCTACATCTTTAGGAGGGTTACTTACATATGAAATTGGGTAAAAGTGATTAAATACATATCCTAATAAAATTGAAATTATCAAGGCGGAAATGGCTGCCATATAATCTTTAAAGATGTATCCAACTAACATCCAAAATGCGAGATTTCTCAACAACCCTTGAGCTTCATTTAGAAGGATTCTTAAAGTGGAATTTTCATCAGGGTGACTAATGCTAATTCCACTCATTCCGTTATAGGACAAAAGAAATGAATAAACAAACATTATGGCTACAAAAACCGCAGCAAACCTAATGGCATTTTGAAATCTAACCGTTCGATTCATTTTACTAGCGTTTAATATTTAATAAAAAAACTAAAGATTATCGGTGCACATAATGACAGTAATATTGATCAACACAAATCAATTCCCAAAGATTAACATATCAAACTGACAGGATTAATCTTAATCCTTCACTGGCAACTTAACACCTAAAACATCTTCAACAAAATCATGCAAGGTCCGCATTTGCCTTCTGCTCAATTTCTGTCCAATATATGCTACCAAATACAGCGAACAAAAGACAAGTATCAGGAGGGGAACAAACCAAAAAATTTGAGCTGACTCGCCAAGTGTCCAATTGGATAACCCTATCATTGAAACAACAAGAATGGCCAATGCAATAACAAAATAAAAGAACACAAACATCGTCCAGACATTCGGTCTAGGTCCATATAATCCTTGAAGTAAGAAATTGTTTTCAGTATTTTCCTCTGCCATAATGGACAACTGAGGTGACCAATACTTTTGGTCTTTTTCAGGTAAGCGAACCACAATAAAATCATAACTCACCTTTCCATTACACCCAGAATTATGGTTGAGAAAGCCATTATTAAACCTTTGTGTAATTTCTTCTAACGTCAAATCAATATCTATTTGAAATCTTGGACGAACATGATTTATCCCAATATGATTATCTTGTAAATTCTCCACTTTATAAAATTATAATTCACAGTAATTCCTCTTCACTAATCTAATTACGGAAAATAAAGTTAAAATACAAAATTTCGCCCCGCTTCCTATCTCATAAAAATCATCATGCTTGTAAGATTCCATCCATTTCATAATTAGTTTGTTTTCGGAAGTTCTACAAAACACATATATTTACATTAAAATAATTTTTAATATGTCTGAACAAATTTTAGGGATTGGATCAAGAGTAAAGCACCCAGCATATGCCGAAGGTGTGATTATAAAAATTGATGTAGCAGCTTACACCGTTTGCTTCATGCAATTTGGGATTAAACTCGTAGGTAGAGACTATTCTGGTTGGGAAATCATAGATGCCATAGAAGCAGAAGAAGCTGTTAGCTTTTCTCAAGCGGAAAAAGCATTGGTCAAAATACTTAAATCATACAATGCGGTAGTTGATGAGATAGAATTGGGTGATAAATGGGAAGATGGTTTACTTATTTTAAAGCCAAAAGACGAAAGTCTAAAACCCAAGGAGCTTCCAATAGATACTTTTTTCCATAAGATCGTTATGGTTCGAGATCGACTAAGGGTTATGGAACAGAGAATTAACAGCAGTAAATTAACAGATGAAGAAAAGGTAAACTTACAGCAGTATATTACAAGAATATATGGATCTTTAACCACCTTTAATGTTTTGTTTAAACATAAGAAAGATAATTTTGTTGGTGAGAAAAAAGGATAATATCGTATGTTAAGATTTTTCAGTTTTGTACTTCTTGTTGGCATTCTACTTTCTTCTTGTGTAGAATCTCAAAATCAATTTTCAAAAATTCCTCCTGGGATATGGCGAGGAGTTTTGTATTTAAAACCAGTTCCTGAAGCGGTTTTTACAGACAAAGATGAAATCACAAGAAAAATTGATGATCAAGGAGAATTACCCTTCAATTTTGAAGTAGTATACGACGACAATGAAAAATTCCATATAGTATTGCATAATGCTGAAGAACGAATAGTTGTAAATGATATTCTCTTTGGAAGAGATAGAACTACAGCAAAAGATACCTTAAATATTCAATTTCCAGAATACGACTCTTACATCTCTGCGGTATACGAGGAAAAAGTAATGGAAGGATATTGGCATGTTAATTTCAAAGAGAATTATAAAGTCAAATTTAAGGCCACTCATGGAGATACTTCTCGTTTCAAAAAAGGAATAGTACAAACACCTTCAGAATTTAGTGGCAAATGGGAAACTACGTTTGAACCCAACACTGACCATTCCTATGAAGCCATTGGTGATTTCAACCAAAAAGGGAATCAATTGACGGGCACATTCTTGACTGAAACTGGTGATTATAGATTTTTAGAAGGAATAGTTGCGAATAACAAAGCCTTTTTATCCTGTTTCGATGGAGCACATGCTTTCCTCTTTGAATTTGTTCAACACGATACCAGTAATTTATCCGGAATGTTTTATTCAGGTTCTCATTACTTGGTCCCATTTAGTGCTATCAAGAACAACAACGCATCTCTTACAGATCCATTTGCTCTTAATACAGTAACTGCACCTGAAGAGCCTGTACAATTTACCTTTAAGGACCATAGTGGGAAACTAATTGACATCAATGACGAAAAGTTTAAAGGCAAACCAAAGATCCTGGAAATTATGGGTACTTGGTGTCCAAACTGTATGGACGCGACCAACTATTTGCAAGAATTTCAATCTAACAATCCAACAACCGATATTGAGATTATGAGCATATGCTTTGAACGATATAAAAATGAGGAAAAGAACCTCAATCAAATTGCTCGATATAAAAAGAAGAAAAACATTACATGGCCAGTATTATTAGGAGAGCACTATCGTAAAAGCGAGGCGAGTAAACTCTTTCCTAAAATTGATCGACTTATTTCATACCCTACTCTGGTGTTCTTAGACAAGGATAATATGGTCAAATATGTGTATACCGGATTTTCTGGTCCTGCAACCGAAGCATACCACGGATTCCATAAAAGATTCAATGAAATCATTAACGAATTAACAAATGAGTAAATCAACACTCCCAAGCAACATAGCTCTTATAACTGGTGCCACAAGTGGAATCGGTAAAGCCACCGCAACAATATTTGCAAAGAAGGGATACAACGTAATTATCACAGGACGTCGTCAAGAAAAACTTGATGAATTAAAGAGTAAGCTTAAAAGGAAATATGGTTGCAAAATTAAAACGTTAAATTTTGATATCAGAAAGAAAGGAGAGGTCAAAAAAGCGATCAATTCCTTAAATGATTACTGGTCAAATATTCAAATCCTAGTAAATAATGCTGGATTGGCCAAAGGGCTGGATTTTATTCATGAAGGGAAAATCGAACATTGGGACACTATGATCGATACCAACGTTAAAGGTTTATTATACATTTCGAGAATGGTTACTCCATTAATGGTAAGTAAAAAGAACGGACATATCATTAACATTTGTTCTACAGCGGGACATGAGGTTTATGCTAAGGGGGGAGCATATTGTGCTTCGAAACATGCCGTTGATGCTCTTACCAAAGGCATGCGCCTTGACCTTTATAAACATGGGATTCGAGTAAGCCAAGTTTCACCTGCTCATGTAGAAGAGACAGAGTTTGCCCTAAATCGGTTTGATGGAGATCAAGAGAAATCGAAAATTTATGAAGATTTCAACCCTTTAACTTCTAAGGACATTGCCGAAACAATTTATTTTATTGCTTCAAGACCCATCCATGTCAACATTCAAGATGTCCTAATTATGGGTACACAGCAAGCTAACTCAACGAATATTGATCGTACTGGAAGAAAATACGACTAAAATCCTTGTATATTAAGAGATCAATGAATGAAGTGATTTAAAACTAAATCCTAATACTAAAATGAACTCATTGAAATCCAAGCTCTGCCTTAAATTAATTTCCATAACTTTGGCTATGCAAAAGAATTTTCGGATCGATCTGATTTCCAAGCGGTTAATTCCGCTATTGAACACAGTTTTCAAATCACTTCAATGTAAATTAGTGTAAATTGGGCTTCTATTAGGAGTATTTACGACTCAGAACAGATAACTTTGTTATATGACAAAATACAAAATACAAGCCGTTCTGATTATTTCAATTTTCCTTTCAATCCATTCATTTGGTAAAGGGTCAACTAACATTGATCGTAGAGTGGCAATGCGGACCATTGGACATCAACTTCTATTGCTGAATAACGATAGTTTGTCGAGGGTTCTCCCTATAAAAGATGTCAACGATACCTATTCGATTGAATTTAGTGCCCCCTTAGGTATAATTCCGGATCAACTCATTTCTGTAGCCAATAAGGTAAATAAGAAACACAAATTTGCTCAAGATTTCTATTTAGAGGTTATTGATTTATCGACTAAATTATCTGTATACGAAACAAAGATTATTGCCAATTACAAACCTGAGCAAATTGCTTGTAAAGAAAGGCCTCTGCCCAAGGGCAAATACATGTTAAAAGTCAAAATCATCAAGCCCTCACTTTCAGATAAACCGCATGATTCTACAAATACGAATACAAAACTAGGAGCATGGCCCGCATTATTTCTATTGATATTGCCCATCGGTTATTTCCTTTTCAAAAACAAAAAGGGATCAACTGACGTAGAGAATGAAAGAATGTCCATTTCGATAAATAGTGATTTGATTCAAATTGGGGCATATTACTTCAACCCCATTCTTCTTACTTTGAAACACAACCAGGAAGAAATTCAGCTTTCAAGCAAGGAATCTAAACTTCTCGAAGTATTGTATGAACACAAAAATGCAACTGTAACAAAGGACACCCTACTAACAGAAGTTTGGAATGATGCCCAAAATTATGTGGGAAGGACACTAGATGTTTTCATTTCTAAACTAAGAAAAAGACTCGCTTCTGACCCAAATATTAAAATACTTAACGAACGCGGTGTAGGATACAAACTTATTGTGCCTAACCTTTAACTACATTTTAAACATTGAACTTCTCCATTAAAAAGGATTGAACCTATTCGATTGAACAGGGTTTAGGGCTTATCTCCTTTTAACTTTAATACTTAGAAGTGCCTTAGTAAAGGCGAATTATTGGGAAGGTAAACACCCACAATACACACTGTATTACATATGACTTCTAATATTAATTTGATAAAAGTAAGAGTTTTTCATTTTTTTAAATAATTTCGCATCTCTTTAAAAGTTTCGGGACGTAGCTCAGTCCGGTAGAGTACTCGGCTGGGGGCCGAGCGGTCGCAGGTTCAAATCCTGTCGTCCCGACCACTTAGACTCAATTCCACCGGCATAACAATTATGCAAATCATTATGAAGTATTTTATTTTAGGTATCGTTGCACTATTATACTCTTCTTGTTCTGATTCCAATACTCAAACCATTGTCACTTCAGATATTCCTCTATTTTGGAAGGCATATGATGAAGTTGTTCAATCCAAGGACTCTTTGGAACAAATCAAATTAATGGACAGCTTATATTTCAAGAATGGATCTCCTGGTCTCCACGCTATCAATGAAGCACGAAGATATACAGCAGAGTCTTATGTTGATGCCATAAATGCTTACCCTCAATTCTGGAACTCTGTTAGAACTAAAACGTTGGATGCAGACAAATATGCCAATGAGATTAATGTTGGTATTGAAAAACTTCGTCAAATCTATCCTGAGTTAAAACCAGCTAATATTTATTTTACCATTGGCGCATTAAGGACCGGCGGAACAACCCTTAGTGACAAAGTACTTATTGGTACTGAATTAGCATTAGCAGATTCAACTACAATCACTTCTGAATTAAATGAAGACTTTCCCCACCTATCTCCATATTTCATGTCCAATGACCCAAACAGAAGTATCGTTTTTACCAATATTCATGAATATGTACATACGCAACAAGATACTACGATTGCAAATTCTTTAATGTCTAAAACACTTATCGAAGGTGTTGCTGAGTTTGTCGCAGAACTAGCACTGAATACCGTATCACCTACCGAAAGTGTTGTCTTTGGTAAGAACAACGATAAGTGGATAAAGAATGCATTTGTAAAAGAAATGTTTACAGAGTTTGAAGTAATGTGGTTTTGGGGCTATGCAAACAACCAATTTAATATGGGAGACCTTGGATACTATGTAGGATACGCTATTTCTAAGAGTTACTATGATCATGCTGAGGATAAAAAACAAGCGATCAAAGAAATGATAGAATTAGACTATCTTGATGAAGATGTGGTGGTTTCATTTATTGATGCTTCTGGTTACTTTGATAAGAGTATTGTAGAATACAAAGAGCAATTTCAGTTAAATCGTCCAAAAGTTGTTGGTATAACCGAATTCGCCAATAACTCAACTGAAGTAGATCCAAGTATCAAGACCATGACCATCGAATTCTCAAAACCTATGAATACCGAAATAAGAAATTTAAGGCTTGGACCATTAGGTGAGGAAAATCTATTGAGTATTACTGATCTTATAGGTTGGTCTGAAGATCATACCAAGATTACATTTCAGATCGATTTAAAGAAAAAACTAAGACAACAACTATTGGTTACGGATGTATTTAGAGCCAAAGATGGCTATTTATTGGAGCCCTACCTCATTGACATAACTACATTATAGGCCGATTCACTCTTTTTTATTATATTAATAGATACACTAGAAAAAGTGATTCAAAATTTATCTGTTATGAACAAAGGAAACAATCTTTATCCTCAAGAACTTTCACTGAAGTTTGGTGATATCTCAATGAATTTAGATGTTCCAGAAGGTGTTTGGAATCCAACTCCACATGGCATGCATCTGGGAAACATGATACTTAATCTGGATTTTCAGGATGCTAATGTACTTGAGCTAGGAAGTGGATGCGGTAATCATACCATTCTTATTGCAAAGAATAATCCACGAAAACTAACCGTCACAGAAATAGATCAAGCCATACTAGACAATACCCGCCATAATCTTGAAAAGAACAATATTAACATCCCAGTTGACTACATAGTAGCAGATTGGACTCGTATTGATGAAGGCCCTTTTGATGTACTCATTACTAACCCACCATTTGCAAAATCAGGAAAAACCTACTACAGATACTTTATTGACACATTAATTAATGATGCCCATAGACTTTTAACTCCAGGTGGAAGGTTAATCTTTATTCAATCTAGTATGGCAGATGCAAATCGAAGCATTTCGTTAATGAAGGATTGGGGTATGAAGGTTCGAATTGTTGGAGAGAAAAAAGGTCCGTTTCGAGATTACTACTTTGAAGATCCAGTATTTATGAATAATATTGAAAAATTTCCGGGTGCATATGAAAAAATAAATGGTCAATATATTGAAACTCTTACGGTTTTTGAAGCGACATTACCATAATTATTTAGACATTGCTCCGTTTCAATTATTGGTTGAAGTTCTCTTCATTAAAATCTTTTCAACTTATTTAAAAGAGACAATTAAAAATCACTTTTTATAAATATTAAATTCATGTAAATCAAATATTTATATAATTCGCTAGATTCTTAGTGAATATTCGGCACAATTTTTCCATTAGATTATGATCCAAATTAATTGTGAATTACAACTAGGATAATGCGTAAAATTCTTTTCTTTGCTTTCAGAAATTTGAGAATATTGAAAGACCTTATCTTTAAATTATATCAGTTTTTCAAAACCGACCTGTTCAATTATGAACATCTTGGGCATATTGCTGTCGAAGGCAATGGTATTGAAAATAGTGCTTCACCACGATTGGCTGGAGTATATACAACAGGTCTTTTCAGCTCTAATCTCCTTGAGGAAAAATGGCATATCTCCACGAATAAAGAATCAAATATTGACACTAGTGTTCCGGTATATTCGGAATCTTCAACACTTGAAGGAAATTTCCAGCAATATGAAGAACCCCCTCTCGTGAATGACCCATTGAACTCAGATTTTGAGAAAAATAAATCTTTAACCTTGGACAGTGAATCTTCTTTAGAAAGTTCTTCTACTGAAGAAGTTGAAAAAGAGTTCACTGAGGAGCCTATACTTTGGGAAGAAAATTCCTCTACATTTGAAGAAGATTTTTCCACAAACAATATAGACCTAGAAGATTTACCCAGTCAAGAGGAAGTTGAACAAGATGAGCTCATTCAAGCAACGCTCAAAGCTAAAAAGAAGAAAAAGAAAAAGAAAAGCAAAAAGAGCACTCCTGAATTAGAAACCAGTTCCTTTGAGTCAGATGAAACTAATGATACTGATGTAATAAATGAAGGAAATCCAGTATTTGACAACTTCTCAATGTGGTTGCAACATCAAAGCCCCTTAACTGGAAGTGCATTAAAAAAGAAGAGGAAAAAGAAGAAGAAAAAGCCTTCACAAGTAGAGATTTCAGCCAAAGAGAGTATTACCAAGAATAATGAAATTGTTTCGGAAACTCTTGCTACTATCTTAACAAGCCAAGGACACTTCGACCAAGCCATTGGTATGTATAAAAAATTGATTCATCTTCATCCTGAAAAACAGGAATACTTCAACGATAAAATTGACGAATTAGAAAAAAAGAAATAATTTCTCGTCCTTAAATTTATTATTCGGGAAGAAATTTGCAATTTAGATCAGAAATCACTTATTTTGCACTTCGTTTTATAAAATATATATAAATTTAAGATATAATGATCACTTTATTAACAATCGTTATTGCTTTGAATTGCCTTCTATTAATGGGTGTTGTACTTATTCAGAATCCTAAAGGAGGTGGAGTTGATTCTACTTTTGGTGGAGCTGGAGCAAATCAAATGTTTGGTGCTGCTAAATCAACCGATTTCATTGAGAAATTAACTTGGGGATTAGCTATATCTTTATTCGTATTATGTATTATCACTGCTATTATGGTTAGTGGAGGTGATACTAGTGGTATTCAGCTTCAATCTGAAGGATAGATTATCTAAAAAATATATTAAAGGCCTCCTGTCTATTTAGATTGGAGGCTTTTTTTGTTTCTTAACTACAACATACATACTATGCTCAATCAAGATTTTTGGGACAGTAGATATAAAGATATGACTACGGGATGGGACATTGGTTATGCTTCTCCCCCATTGATCGAATTAACAAAGTCCTTTAATTTTGACACCAAAATATTGATACCAGGAGCAGGTTTTGGACATGAAGCACTGAAACTACATTCCTTGGGATATAAAGACATTACAGTGTGCGATTGGTCGGATGCTCCACTGGCTAAAATTAAATCTCAGAATCCGAACATTAGATGCATTCAAAGTGATTTTTTCGAATTAGAAGAAGAATACGATTTGATCTTAGAGCAAACATTCTTTTGTGCCTTAGATCCTGTATTACGTACAAAATATGTAGAAAAAACACATAAACTTTTGGTAGACAATGGTAGACTATGTGGGGTTCTTTTTAACATCAATTTCGAAAAACAAGGTCCACCCTTTGGAGGAGACAAAGAAGAATACTACAACCTGTTTAACAAATATTTTGATGTAATAAAAATGGAAACATGCTACAATTCCATTCCCCCTAGAGCCAATCATGAATTGTTTATAAATTTGATAAAGAAAACGAATTAGGTAAGCTTAATATTCCAATTACATTAATAATCATAGGAAGTTCTATCTTTGGGCTCTGAAAATTTAAGACCACATGAATTACAAAAACAACATACTTGAAACCATTGGGAATACGCCACTTGTAAAATTAAATAAGGTTGTCCGAGACATACCAGCGTTGGTATTGGCTAAGGTAGAAACATTTAATCCTGGGCACTCGATTAAAGATCGAATGGCTCTTAAGATGGTAGAAGATGCTGAAAAAAGAGGTGATATCAAACCTGGGGGTACCATCATTGAATGTACCTCTGGAAATACAGGTATGGGAATCGCATTGGCAGCTTGTGTAAAAGGGTACAAATGTATATTTACGACAAGCGATAAACAATCCAAAGAAAAGATAGACATTCTAAAAGCAATGGGTGCCGAAGTGATCGTTTGTCCAACAAATGTAGAACCTGATGATCCAAAGTCTTACTATTCAGTGGCTGAAAAACTCCATAAAGAAATACCGAATTCTATCTGGTGTAATCAGTATGATAATCCTTCTAATGCACAAGCTCATTATGAGTCTACAGGACCTGAAATATGGGAACAAACAGAAGGAAAAATAACGCATTTAGTTGTTGGTGTTGGCACAGGGGGTACCATTTCTGGGACAGCAAAATATCTCAAAGAACAAAACCCTGATATTAAAATTTGGGGAATTGACACCTATGGTTCTGTATTCAAAAAATATCATGAAACGGGTGAATTTGATGAAAAAGAGATTTATCCATACATAACAGAAGGAATTGGAGAAGATATTCTCCCTAAAAATGTAAATTTTGACATCATAGATTACTTCGAAAAAGTAAGCGATAAAGATGCTGCCATAGCCGCTCGAAAATTGGCAAAGTATGAAGGCCTACTTCTTGGTTACTCAGCAGGTTCTGCTGTACAAGGACTAATCCAACTCAGGGATAAATTAACTGCCGATGATGTTGTCGTAGTGATCTTCCACGATCATGGAAGTCGATATGTAGGGAAACTATTCAACGACGAGTGGATGAGAGATCGTGGATTCTTAGATCGTGAATTGACCGTTCAAGATTTAATCAATGAAAAAAAGGTATGTGATTTTATTGGAATTGAAAGTGATAAAAAGGTTAAAGAAGCTCTTCAAATAATGAAAGATCACGATATATCACAGCTTCCTGTCACTGCAGATGGAGACATCAAAGGATCTATTACAGATACGATGATATTGGAGCATATATTGCGTTCTCCATTGGAACATGCTGATGCTAGTGTAGAATCTATTATGGCTGATCCTTTTGTCAAGGTAGACCCTAATCTTCCTATTAAAGAGTTAAATAAGTACATTAATAAACCTCAACAAGCAGTCATCGCAGTGGATTCTTTAGGTGCTCATCATATTATTACCCAATATGATGTGATTCGAGCATTATAGATGTATTTAATTAAGTAAAAGATTGTCAATAAGTTAAGTTATAACAGATCATTTTAAGCAAAAAAAGTTTAAATTTTCAGGGATAATTATTTCACATTATTGATTCAAATACTATCTTTGCGATCGCTAATTAGAAGCATTGACCCATGGTGTAATTGGCAACACGGCAGTTTTTGGTTCTGCTATTCTAGGTTCGAGTCCTAGTGGGTCAACAAAAAAGGTTCTTCAGATGAAGAACCTTTTTTTATTTTAAGCCTACTATACTGCCTGTGACCATCTTTTCCGACTACTCCATCAACCATCTTTTGAATCGGCCGATTTTGTCACGAGCTAAAAACACGTCTTCCTGAGATTTTGGACTTAAGTGTAACTTAATTCTGGTGGAAGAATAATACTGAAGTTCTACTACAGCACGTCGACCAATAAGATACTGTCTATTCACCCGAAAAAAATCATGGGGGGACAATGATTCTTCAACTTGTTTGAGTGACAAATCAATGGGGTATCTCTTGCCATTATTATCATAAATGAAAGTGATTTTATTATCAAAAGAGAAAAATCCTATATCACTAACATCAATCACTTTAACCTTACTACCAATGTTTACCATGAATTTTTTAGAGCTTTTTTTATGATCTATTAAATCAATCAAACGCTCAATACTTCCTCTTGAAATTGCATTATTTCGTATTAACTTAAACTTTGACAAACTTTTGCTTAGCTTTTCTTTACTGATAGGTTTCAAAAGGTAGTCGATACTAAAATGCTCAAAAGCCCTTATGGCATAATCGTGATATGCTGTGGTAAATATAATCGGCGTTTCAATTTGTACTTGATCAAAGATTTTAAATGAATTACCATCAGACAGATTAATATCCAAGAAAATCAAGTCAGCACTATGAAAAGTCAACCACCTTACCGCTTCCTGGACACTTTTTAATACTGTAACGATTTCTATTGATTGGTCAATTTCTGAAAGTTGTAGTCTCAATCGATCAATAGCCAATTCTTCATCTTCAATTATTATTGCTCTAATCATATCTCAGTATTTAGCAATGGAATTTCGGCAATAAAAACTCCGTCTTTTGTATAAAAATATGGAATTTCATCATCCAATATCTCAAATTTTTCAATTAAGTTTTGCAACCCTATTCTTGTAGACTTAATTTTGTTCTCCATTCTTAACTGAATGTTATTTTCTACAATTAGCAGGTTTTCCCTACTATGAATTTTTATATGTAGAGGCCTTTGCTCATCAATCACATTGTGCTTTACGGCGTTCTCTAATAGCACTTCTAAAGTGAGAGGAGGAATATACTTTTGATAATTTTCAAGATCAATATTGACTTCGTAAGTGAGATTATTATGAAAACGAATCCTTTGTAAGTACATGTACGAGTCGATGAACTCTAACTCTTTTTTTAGTGGCACGAGGTAGGTCTCATTTAATTCAATAATATATCTGTAAATTTTGCTCAGCTCTTCTATAAATTTTTCAGCATTCCTAGGGTTCTTATATACCAAATATGATAAAACATTAAGGCTGTTAAATAAAAAATGTGGATTTAGCTGGTTCATGAGCGCTTGATACTTTGTCATCTCCTCATTTCTCCTAAGGTGTGCATTTTGTGCTTCTAATTGTAAGCGTCTTTCTATCATTATCCAAAAAACTTCAATGGCAATTACAATCGACACAAATATCAAGGAACTCGCCCATACTACCCATACGTCCTGAATATTGTCTACAAAAAAGGTTGGATAAGCCAACATCAAGAGTATTAATGGAAAAATTACCAGGCATGCAATAACAAATACAATGTCGGAATAAAACCAATTGGCCAAAACACCATTCTTTTTCCAGGCTTTCCATAAACTACGAAATGCCCATCCTAATACAGGTAAGACTATGATAAGAGTTACAACGATAATTGCAAATTCACGAGTGATTGATTCCAACTCAGTATCGTTATCTGCAACATCTTCTAATACTTGTACTATTCCAATGATAATTGCAATAAATAGGTATGCAATCGTTTTGCTCTTTCGATTAAAGCTTGACTTTGTATATAATTCTGACAAATAGTTTTTTACCATAGAAATTCTTTCAATTCTCCAAATGATGTTGTTTCACAAAATAACAACAGATGTTAGGTTTTAAGCAAACCAAAATCTATAAAACCCAATTTTCAGGTAATTAAACCATTAAATCTCCTATTAATAGGTTCATAAAAGATCAAAACTGCGCTTCAAACTTAGCTATGACGATTCATCCTCTTTCAATACGTTTTCATTTCTTTATTTATACTGCTTAACAGTTTTCTCTCTTCATTGCATATGATATCGCAGCAATTTTGGGTTACATCAATATTAAAAACTAAATATCTAATGAGAATAAAACCAATATTACAAATTACGATTACATCAGTAGCCTTAATACTCATTTCATGTAATTCAAAAAAAGACAATCAACCAACTAATACCACTCTTTCCGATATGGAGGTTCTACATCAACCAGCTCTAGATGGTAACATACTCATTGATGTCGACTCAAGTAAAATATACTGGAAAGGACATAAACTATTCGGACACCATTTGGGTACCATTAATCTCATGAAGGGAGAACTTTCTTTTATTAACAATAATATCTCCAATGGTAATTTCGTAGTAGACATGAGATCCATAAGAGTATCCGAATTAATGGATGAAGAAGAGGACGAAGAGGATGACGAAGATCCAGAAGATGATAAAAAAGATCTTGCCTACCATCTTATGGATGAGGATTTTTTTGATGTTAAAAACTACCCTACTGCTACATTTGATTTGACTCAATCTACACGAAAAGGAGAAGTTTATGAAATACTGGGTGAATTAACAATAAAAGGAATTACTAACAAAATTCAATTTAAAGCAAAATACGACCAAAATCAATTCACTGCTTCCATACCAATAGATAGAACAAAGTTTGGAATCAAATATGGTTCTGGTAGTTTTTTCAGTAATCTAGGTGATAATATTATTAAAGATCATTTTGATCTACAAATTATTATAAAACTACAAAATTAATATATGAATTTTCAGATATCGAATGGGCTCAAAGCATTATCTATTTTATTAATACTTTCTGTTTTAATTGTATCCTGCTCTGCTGACGACGAACAAACTCCTGTACCACAAAATACGATAGAATTCAAATCATTTTTATCTGAGTACAATATTTTTGAAGGAAGCATGTCGGAATTAAAACCCACTGACTCCTTTCATGAATTTGAATTAAGATCTGCATTATTTACAGATTATGCCAAGAAGCAAAGGTTAATTAACATTCCTAAGGGATTCCAGATGGAGATGGTTGGAGATGATCTACCTATTTTTCCGGATAGTACAATCTTGGTCAAAACATTTTATTATAACAATGACGATCGATTTCCCGAAAAGGGCAATCGGATTATTGAAACAAGAATACTTATCAAAGTCGAAGGAATTTGGAATACAGCAACATACGTTTGGAATAGTAGTCAAACCGAGGCGACCTTAAATCATACAGGGCAAGATTTATTCGTAGAATGGATTACCCTTTCAGGCAACAAAAGGTCCACAACTTATCATATACCAAATCAAAGAGAATGCGCTATATGTCATCAAAAAGATTTTAAACTATCGCCAATAGGTCCAAAAATGCGAAACTTAAATCGAGACATTACACATAACAATTTAGAAATAAATCAATTGGAGCATTTCAATAATTTGGGACTTATCGAAAACCTACAAAGTAATACGATAGGATCACTTCCAGCCTATTCTAATCAGAATGAATCTTTAGCAAATCGAGCCAGGGCCTATCTTGAAGTAAACTGCGCTCATTGTCATAATCCATATGGTTTTGAAGATGCAGCTTCGGAAAATATGGATCTAAGGTTTACAACATCCCTATCGCAATCAGGAATGATTCAAAACAGAAATGACATCATTGAAGTAATTGAAAGTGGCGAAATGCCATTTATTGGCACTACCCTTCCAGATGATAATGGAATAGAACTCATTGTTGAGTACATTAACAGCTTATGAGAAATCATATGGTCGTATAACACTACTAGTCCAAAAATATCATGATATCAAAAGGTTGAAATTAATGTTTAATTGAACTTAGCCTTTAAATGTTATAACATTCTGTAAATAATGCTCACTTCATAGAATTCTGGGCTTTATGTCCAAATTCGTACATGGATATGTTCGATATCGAACATATCCATTATTTATTTATATATATATCATTGATAATCTGATATTATTTTTTTGGCATGCACATTGGATAAAGAATTGTACAAGATTCAATGTAATTCAAATGGACAGAGAAATAAGCTCAGAAGAACGAAATAAGGATACCTGGAAAAAACTCATTAAAGCTATTTTATTGGTTGTAGTACTTGGCATTTTAATCCTACTATTTCGGAAGGTATTAGGGAAAAACATCGATCACAATGACCTACTTATTGTAAATGTTGAAAAAGGGAATATTCTCAATAAGTTGAGCGCCTCTGGTGTTATTGTACCTGCTTTCGAAAGAGCGCTCAACGCACCGGTCACAACAGAAATCAAGGAAATCATTAAACAAACCGGACAACATGTAAAAAGCCAAGACTTAATTATGAAACTCAATCAAGAATTCACCCAGTTAGAATACGATAAACTTCATGATGAGTTGGAACTACGAAAGAATAACATCAATAAACTAGAACTTCAATTTGACAAAGAAGTAAAAGATCTTGGACATCAAGCGGATATTAAAGGAATACAAATAGAAGAACTCGAAGCTCAATTATCTAATAAAAAGACACTCTTTAAAATTGGTGGTGTTACCGAAGATGAAGTCAAAGGGTTAGAGCTTCAATTGAAGATTGCCAAGATCGAAAAAGAAATGTTAGAAAATAATCACCTCTTCAAGCAAAAAGTAAATAAAACGGAACGAAAAGGATTAGGATTAGAATATACCATTCAAGAAAAGAGATTAATCGAGTTAAGAAAAAAACTTCAAAACACTGATGTACGTGCTCCAATCGGTGGTGTTATCACTTGGATTAATGAAAATATTGGCAGAACGGTAACTGCTGGTGAGCCCCTTGTAAGAATTGCCAATTTGGATAAATACAAGGTAGAAGCTACAACCTCTGAAAGATATGCTCAATCTCTATTACTAGGTATGGAGGTAGAAGTTCGCATTGGTAAAACCAATTTAAAAGGATTTGTTGACCGTATACTACCAGAGGTCATCGACAATACCGTAAAGTTTATTGTCCGTTTAGAAGATCCTAGCCATGAACTCCTTCGAAGCAATATGCGCACTGATGTATTTCTCATTACCGATGAAAAACATGATGTTTTAAAACTAAAAAATGGTAAGGCTATTAAAGGTGCAAAAAAACAGTTTGTTTTTGTTGTTAAAGATGGGAAAGCCCATAAGCAACAAATTACAAAAGGTATTTCAAATGGTGAGTACGTCGAAGTCGTTGATGGACTTAATATAGGAGACCAAGTAATCATATCTGACATTTCCAATTTTGACTATTTGGATGAATTTTCAGTAAATAAGTAATCGCAATGAAAATGAAGACATTTACATTATTACTCCTTGCTATTTATGTAACTCCATCACTCGGACAATCTGTATCATTAAATGATGTTTTTAAACTAGCGGAAGAAAACACCTTACAAATTCAAGTTTCCCAAAATGTTCTAAGACATCAGAATTTGCAAGAAGACATATATAAGGCGTCCTTGTTACCACAATTTCGACTGAATTTAGATCTGATTGATTACTTCAAAACATCTTCACCAATAGTTCAACCGAATGGATTAATAACATTTACCGACTTGTCTCAAAACAATTCTTCCTTGTCCCTAGGTGTTTCACAAGTTCTACCGTGGACAGGAGGGAATGTATTTGTAAACACCAACCTCAGGAGATTTGATGATTATCCAAATGATTTCACATCATACAATGGTGTTCCTGTTGAAATTGGAATAGTACAACCCCTATTTTCCTTCAATCCTTATAAACACCAAAAACGATTACTTTCTTTAAAGAAAAAAGAACTAAGTCGAAAGTTGCAAGCTGAAATCGAAAATTCTAGATTGCAAAGTACAAATCTGTTTTTTGATGTATTGATAGCCCAAGAAAACAAGGAAATTGCCAATATCAATTTTAATGATTACTCAAAATTGCATGAGATTACACAGCAAAAGTATAGGCAAGGAAACGCATCAAAAAATGATCTATTACAGCTTGAAATAGCACTCGAAAATGCTAAATTACTTAAGGAACAAACATTATCTCAACATCAACAGGCTTTAGAGGGATTGAACACTTTATTGAGTACAAATTATGATACGACACATCAATTTGATATACCAGAAGTTTTAACCTCTATCGAAATAAATCATAGTAGAATATTATCCAATGCTAAGGATTGGAACCCCAATTTGCATGAGTTGAATGTACAAAAATGGAACATAACAACAGACAAGAGAAAGACAGCCTCAGAATTGGGAATTTCAGCCAGTATTGTTGCCTCTTTAGGCTATGCTAAAAGTGCCTCAAATATCCAACAAGTTTACGATGCTCCTAACGATGCACAAAATGTTCAGGTAAGAATATCTGCTCCCATATGGGATTGGAATCTGAGAAAAAAATCCCTAGAATCACATGATCTTTTGCTTAAGAATATTGAGATTCAAAAGGACATTTCAGAAAGAGAAATCACTAAGGATATAAACATACTTCTTCTTCAATTTGGAGAAATCCAAAAATCCCTTCAACTGAGCAAGAACATTGTTCTTAAATCAGAGGAACGCTTTTCAATTTCGAAAGAGAGTTATGCCTTAGGAAGTTTAGGAATAACCGAACTTACCATAGCTCAAAGAGAGAACAACTTGGCAAAACAAAACTTTATCAATCAACTGAAGTTGTACTGGCAAAGCATATCGCTTGTTCGATTATATTCAGGCTATGATTTATATTCCAATACATCTCTTCTAGGACAATCTCAAGAATAATTTTTACAAATATTAATGTTACTAGACCACCTCTATCATAAATATAATTAACATCAACTTAAACATCTTCATAACATGATACTTCTAAATGAGATCAACAAAGTATATCGAACAAAAACTATTGAAACCACGGCTCTTAACAACATCAACATTGAAATCCCCAAAGGTGAATTTCTATCTATAATGGGTCCTTCAGGTTGCGGTAAAAGTACCCTCTTAAATATTATGGGACTCCTGGATTCACCAAGTTCTGGAAAAGTAGAAATTGATGGAAAAAGCATATCAAAATACAATTCTAAAGCAACTGCAGAATTCAGAAATAAAAAGTTGGGTTTCATTTTCCAAAGCTTTCATTTGATTCCAGATCTCAGTATAGTAGATAATGTTGAACTCCCTTTAATCTATAGAAATATAGGACGAAAAAAACGAAAGGAAATGGCTCTACAGGCTTTAGAAGCAGTAAAACTTTCCAATCGAACCAATCATTTCCCCAATGAATTATCAGGAGGTCAAAAACAAAGAGTGGCTATAGCTCGTGCCATAGTTGGTCAACCTGAAATAATTCTAGCGGATGAACCTACTGGAAACTTGGATAGTGTTATGGGTGACGAAATAATGGATATTTTACTCCATTTAAATCAAGATTTGGATACGACCATAGTTATGGTCACACACGATGAAAGAATGGCAAAAAAAACACATCGCCTGATGAGATTGTATGACGGAAGCCAAGTTGCTTAATTAAAATCACAAGAACCATGATTTATAACTATTTGAAGTTAGCTTTAAGAGTCTTAGCTCGTCGAAAGTTTTTCACTTTCATAAGCATATTCGGTATAAGTTTTACATTGATGATCTTAATGGTTTTCATTTCCTTTCTTCAAGCCAAGTTAGGAGGCATAGGTCCAATGCAAAACAAAGATCGTATGATTGAACTACCAAGGGTGAAAATTCAGAAAGAAGAAATTGACTCTATTTTCACTTATGACACTACCCTAGTCAATGGCATTCAAGTCATTGATTCTACCTTCAAAACTAATGATGTCAATCGGAGTACTAGTACTAGTAATGGGAGTAGAAGTATATTTGAAAATCACCTACCAAAGATCCAAAATGCTGAGGTACACTCCATTTTCTGTACCAATATATTCTATGATGCTTACGTCAACAACAATAAAATAAATGTAACCTGTACTTTTTCAGATGCTCAGTTTTGGGATATTTATACATTTGATTTTGTTGAGGGGCGCCCCTTTTCAGCAACTGAATTTAATAATGCTGCTCATGTAGTTGTTATTTCAGAGGAGATGGCTATGGAATATTTTGGAAGAAAAAATAATGTTTTAGATGAAGAAATCAAAATAGACAACAAAACTTATAAAATCATTGGATTGATTCGAACTTCTCCCAATTCAAGAGGAGAACTTTACAGTAAAGCCTATCTGGCTTATACTCATCTGCCACCAGATCCTAACGAAGGATATTATCTGGGAGGATTTAATGCTAGTCTTTTGGCAAATCATGGAATATCAATACCTATTCTTAAAGAAGAAATTCAGAATGTAGTTCAACAAATTCCTATTGAAAATCCAGCAGAGTACGATGAACTTATCATTACTCCTTTTACTCCAAGTGAAAGAATGGCCAACAACATTTATTGGCATGACGATCCAAGAAAGAGCTATACCGTAGCATCTTCAATTATTCTAAGTTTACTTTCATTGATAATATTCCTCCCTTCTTTAAACTTGATCAATCTTAATGTAAGTCGCATCTTGGATAGATCATCTGAAATTGGAGTTCGTAAAGCGTTTGGTGCTTCAAAATATGACGTCTTGTTTCAATTTATGTTTGAAAATATTATTTTAACCTTAATAGGAGGTTTGATCGGCCTTGTTTTATCCATAGGTCTCATTTATCTCATTAATGACAGTAAAATTTTAGAAGTCGTTCATCTTCCAATCAACTGGAACTTCTTCCTTTACAGCTTTGTCGTTTGCATTTTATTCGGAGTAATATCTGGTATCCTTCCTGCATTAAAAATGTCGAATATTCCTATTGTTAAAGCCATAAAACAAACACAATTATGATCCAGCATATATTCAAATTGATTTGGAACAAGAAAAAAAGCAATGCCCTAATGATTTTGGAAATCCTTCTGTCATTTCTTGTTCTCTTTGTTGTAATTGCATATATGAATTACAATTTTCAAGTTTTTAGTAAACCATTAGGTTTTGATTGCAAAAACATCAAAATGGTACTTCTTGATGATATGAGGAATATGGATTCGACCACAGCATCCACCATTTTAAAAACTTTAGAGTCTGAGATTCCAAGTTTAGAATATGTTGAAGGAGTCGCTTTTAGTGGTCAAATTTTCCCTTTCTCAGGATCCACTTGGCAAACAGGTGGAACAGATAGTTTGGGAACTAATTTCGAATATCGTTTAGCATTCAAAGATCACCTTTTTGCAGATCTCATGAATATGAAAATATTACAGGGAAGGTGGTTTGAAGAAGGCGATGAAAAAAACAAATACAGACCTGTATTGGTAAATCAGAATTTTGCCGAGAAATACTATCCAGGAGAAAATGTAGTAGGTAAAATACTAAACACTGGTGAAGAGCTTGAAGTCATCGGTGTATATGAAGACTATAGATATATGGGTGAATTCGAACAACGTTGGGAAACGCTCATTTACTATAGACCATATCATCATAATGCGGTAAAGGCCATGTATGTACGATTAGAAAATAATACTCCAGCTAGTTTTGAAGAAAGACTTTACCAACGTGTAGCGGATATTACCAAAAGTAGTTCTTTCACGATAGTTGACCTAGAAGATCGAAAAATTTCCAATTCTAAAGAATCATGGATTCCAATTATAACTTTGATGGTATTGTGTGGTTTTTTATGCATCAACGTAGCTTTAGGACTTTTCGGAATCTTATGGTACAACATCAATAAAAGGAAGTCAGAAATAGGTCTTCGAATGGCTTTAGGAGCTCATACAACAACCATTCGTAAACAGTTTATATTAGAGATTATAATATTAACATTTATCGGAGTAACCATTGCTTCACTCTTCGCAATCCAAATACCGTTATTAGATATTTTTGACATTCCAGATATACTATTTTATAAATCCTTATTAGAAGCCATGGCAATAATTTTAACAATAGTTGTACTTTGCGCACTATATCCAAGTATACAGGCCTCTAGAATATCACCTTCTATTGCTTTACACGAAGATTAATTCAAGATTATGCTAAAAAGTGAAGTAAAAATTTTGGTAATTGATGATGACATCGCAGTATGCCAAAGTTTAAAACTTTTGTTTGGTAAAAAGGGATTTGAGGTAGCAACTATTAATCATCCTCAATTGGTATTAGACAAAATTCTTGAGTTTACTCCTGATCTCATTGTGTTGGATATGAATTTTAGTATTGATACATCTGGAAGACAAGGATTGAAACTACTTACACTAATTCTTCAGAAGTTTCCTGATCAAAACATCATTTTAATGACTGGATGGGCTACTGTTCAATTAGCAGTAGAAGGGATGAAAATAGGTGCAAAAGATTTCCTTGCCAAACCTTGGGATAATCAACAACTGCTGTCTTCTGTACATACTATATTAAGTCTTGAGTTCAATAGAAGTAAAAATCGACTACCAAAATCACTTGAGACAAGTCATATCATTGGGAATAGTGAGCCTTTCTTGGAAGTAATGGATATGGTCCAACGAGTGGCTAATACCGATGCCAATGTTCTTATTCTAGGTGAAAGTGGAACTGGCAAAGAAGTTATCGCTGAGTCCATCCATCAAATGAGTAAAAGAAGGGATAATCCATTCGTAAAGGTAAATTTGGGTGGCATTCCCTCTTCCTTATTCGAATCCGAAATGTTCGGGCACAAAAAAGGAGCATTTACTGATGCACATAGTGATCGAATTGGAAGGTTTGAATTGGCTCATAGAGGTACAATATTCTTGGACGAAATAGGAGATCTTCCTTTAGAAAATCAAGTTAAGCTCCTAAGAGTCCTTCAGGAAAAAAAATTTGAAGCCATAGGAAGTAGTAATACCATACCGTCAGATTTCAGAGTTATCAGTGCTACAAATAAAGACCTCAATCAATTGGTTAACGATAGTACATTTCGCGAAGATCTTTTCTATAGGATTAATTTAATTACGATTCATCTACCCGCCCTTCGTGAAAGAAAAGATGATATCCCTTTACTTGTCGACCATTTTATAAAAAACACCTGTGAATTATATGAAATCAACACTCCTAAAATTCATCAAAGTGGATTAAGCTGGTTGATGGAGCAATCTTTTCCGGGAAACATACGACAACTCAAAAATCTTGTTGAAAGATGTGTTTTACTACATATGAATAAAGGTGAGCTGACCATTGATGACTTTGAAAAAATAACTTCGCAAAAAAACAGTAGCATAAAAGATACTAAACTTCCTAAAGTTGGTGCGATGAGCTTAGAAGACATGGAGAAGCAGATGATTTTAAAGACCTTAAATCATCATCAGTTCTCTATAAGTGAGACCTCTAAATCTTTAGGAATTACTAGAAGTTCGTTATATCGTCGAATGGATAAATATAATATTTCAAAACCCAATTCATCCGATAATATGACCTAGACTATGCCATTGAAGTACCAATTTATACTGTATTCTTTCATTCTAAATGCTTCTATTATTGGCTTGAGTTATTGGGCATTTAGAAATACTATTTGGGTATTTATATTGCTTGAAATAGTCGTGCTAATTAGTATATATTATTCGTTTAAATTATACAAAAAATTGGTTAAACCAATAAACTTAGTACGTGCTGGAGCAGAAGCCTTAAAAGAGGGAGATTTTACGATTAAATATGTCAAGACAGGCTCAAATGATTTGGACTCTTTGATTGACATATACAATCTTATGATTGATACACTACGGGAAGAAAGGTCCATTGCCAAAGAACAAAACTACTTTTTGGAAAAACTAGTCGAGGCTTCACCAATCGGAATTCTAATTCTTGATTATGAAGAAAAAATCACTAAAATTAATCCAAGTGCTGTTTCAATACTTAAGTTAAATCCTCCCTACATAGGTAGGGATTTAAGCACGAATAGTTCTACCTTAATTCAAAAGATTCAACAGTGTCCAGATAACCAAAGTCTCGTCATACAAAATGATGGGATAAATAGATACCGTTGTAGTAAGAGTCATATTATTCATTTTGGATTTAAGAGGCGATTTATCATGATTGAGGATCTATCATCAGAATTATTGAAGAACGAAAAAGAAGCCTATGGCAAGGTAATTCGAATGATGGCTCATGAGGTAAACAACTCCATGGGAGCCATCAATTCTATATTACAAACGATACTTGACTACTATTTTGATGACACCTCTACTGATCTCAGGGAATCATTGCAAATTGCCATAGCTCGAAATACAAATTTATCGGAATTCGTCAAAAACTTTGCCTCAATTTTGAAGGTTCCTGATCCCATTTTGCAGGATCATAACTTAAACGATATTATTCTTTCATCTATAAAAATTTGGGAACCCCTTGCTCAGCAAGAAAATATTCGAATAAACTTTTCGCCTAATGAAGATTATTTTATTAGAGCGGACCGAGTATTAATGGAACAGGTGATACATAATATGCTTAAAAACGCTATAGAAGCCACGAATAAAGGCCAATCTATCAATATCATCACTAACTCGAATTCTTTTACCATATCAAATCCGGGGTGTTTATCCAAAGAAGTAGAATCCAAACTCTTTTCTCCATTCTTTAGTACAAAGCCAACGGGGCAAGGTATAGGTCTTATGCTTATTCGAGAAATCCTCCTAAAACATCAAGCTATTTTCAGTCTACACAGCGCAAATGATTGGATACATTTCAGTGTGCAGTTCAAATCGAAACCATAAAAAAAGAACTCTTTGGATAAAGAGTTCTTTTTAGTGGAGTTGGGGAGAATCGAACTCCCGTCCAGACAAAGCCCTAATAAGCTTTCTACATGTTTATCTTTTGCTCAGATTGTCGAGAATAACTTGGTGCAAAAGAAAACGCCATTATTCCGTATCTTCTTAAATTTCGCCTTGTAATCGAAGCATCTTACTTAGCTAAGCCTGAAAAGTTGTTTTATACGCGGCAGTGATGTGTATCAGGCATCAACCATGCGGCATAAAAAGCTTTCTAATCCTAGATTAGGCAGCTAATGCGAAGTTTCTTTCGCCAATTATAGTGTGATTATTATTTGTTAACGGAGTAAACAATCTTGCTCCGACATGCTTACTTATCAGTGATCTTTCCTGTCGATACCGGTCAACCCCTGAAATATTGCATTACGATTAACTCTGTCTCAAACCAAAAAGTTCCTTTCTTCTCGAATTTAATCTAATCTCAAATCTTCGATTCGTACACCTGGATAGCTATTTGCATCAAAAACAAAATCAGCATCATCGAGCGAAATATTGAAATTCAACTTGTTAATCACTAATGTGTATCTAGAACCATCTTTAGAAAATACTTTTATAGACTTTGTTTCCCCTGCCTTTTCATCGACCGCAATTCTCATTTTAGAATATTCGCTATTTGGATCTAAAGGCTTAAATTCTATAAGAGTTAGATTAGTACCCTGGTACCTTTCTTCTCCTGTAATGGCATATACAAACTCTTCACTTTCATATATTCTAAACATATCCTTTGGTGACAAAAAATCGCCACTTTCATTAGGGTCAAAATCATTAATCTGAACTTCATTGTTAGATTTCAAATAAACCCAAAGACTTGATCCATCACAAATAATTTCTTGCTCGTTGATATTTGCCATGAATTTATCATCCTTTTGTTTGATATACCCTTTTTGTATTTCCTCTTCTTGATCAGGTAAATCCAGAATCAAATCAAAATCAGCTTTCCAAGTTTGATTCGATTCAAATTTTTTCTTAATCTTATTGAGAATAGCCTTTGCTTGAGGGTCACTTTCTTCACTTGAATTCATCCCTCCTTGCCCCATGATATTAGTACACAATAACAATCCTAATACAATGATTCCAAATATTCCTTTACCCTTCATTCCAATTTATTTAAATAATCAATGATGACTTTAATTTAAGACTAAAGTTAATAATGCATTGTATCCAAAGAAAATGTTAATGTTTATAATGTGGTCAGGCCACCTTTAGTTTGGCAATTTTTGATTTTGCAATTTTCCCCATTGCATATTCTTTATCCACAATAAACTCTGTAACATCATCCAATGATGGCAATTCGAACATTGCATCAGTCAAAACGGCCTCACATAGGGATCTTAATCCTCTTGCACCCAGTTTATACTCTAAAGCCATAGATGCAATATATTCCAAAGCATCCTCAGTAAATTTCAAGTCAATATTCTCATATTTGAACATTACCTTATATTGCTTTACTATAGCATTTTTAGGTTTTGTTAGAATTGAAATCAAAGTTTCCTTGTCCAAAGGTTCTAAGTATGTTAAAACTGGCAATCTACCTAGAAGTTCAGGAATCAATCCAAACGATTTTAGATCCTTATGATTTACATATTTCAATAGGTTTTCACGATCTATGGAATCCATATCATCATTCGTCCCATACCCAATAGTCTGCGTATTCAGTCTTTTAGAAATGTGTTTTTCTATTCCTGCAAAAGCTCCACCACAAATGAATAAAATATTGGAAGTATTAATCTTTATCAATTTTTGCTCTGGATGCTTTCTTCCACCTTGAGGTGGCACATTAACATCCGTACCTTCAAGCATTTTAAGCATAGCTTGTTGTACTCCTTCACCAGAAACATCTCTTGTAATGGAAGGATTATCTCCTTTTCGTGCTACTTTATCAATTTCGTCTATATACACTATCCCTTTCTCAGCGGCCGCAACATCATAATCACATGCTTGCAGCAACCGAGATAGCATACTTTCCACATCCTCTCCTACATATCCGGCTTCTGTAAATACCGTAGCATCTACAATAGCGAATGGTACATCCAAAAAATTTGCTATGGTTTTAGCCAAAAGTGTTTTTCCTGTACCAGTTTCTCCTACAAAAACAATGTTAGATTTTTCAATTTCAACATCGTCAATTTTAGATTGATTTAATCTTTTATAGTGATTATAAACCGCTACTGACAAATACCGCTTAGCCTCTTCCTGTCCAATAATGTATTCGTCCAAATACTCCTTTAGTTGAATCGGCTTTACATCATTAGGAAGTGCAAATTTCTTAGTAGATGCTGATGCTGATTTTTGATGGACTTCTTCATTTACGATTTGATGTGCAGAATCTACACATGCCTCACAGATATGCCCATCAATTCCAGCTATTAGAATCAAGGCTTCTCTTTTATCTCTTCCACAAAAAGAGCACTTTATATCATTAGAATAACTTGACATTCACCATTATTTTTCTCCCTATTTCGATTTCTTCATCTCTCCCCTATTAAGTACTTCATCAACTATTCCGTACTCTTTAGCTTCTTCAGATGTCATCCAATAATCTCTCTCAGAGTCTTTCTCGATGGTCTCGAAATCTTTTCCTGTATGAAATGCGATGATATCATACAATTCCTTTCTTAACTTCTTAATTAAATTGTATGAAATCTCCATATCCGTAAATTGA
Organism: Saprospiraceae bacterium; assembly: GCA_965230345.1. Taxonomy (GTDB): domain Bacteria; phylum Bacteroidota; class Bacteroidia; order Chitinophagales; family Saprospiraceae; genus JADKBO01. The sequence goes on along the minus strand of CBDDKR010000001.1, from coordinate 815,581 downwards.
CCTTGCATTCCACCTGAAGGTTGATGAATCATCACTCTACTGTGTGGCAAACAAGACCTTTTCCCTTTTTGACCAGCTACCAATAAAACAGCGCCCATAGAAGCCGCAAGGCCAGTACAAATAGTGGCTACATCTGGTGCAACATATTGCATTGTATCATAGATGCCCATACCATCGATTACAGAGCCACCTGGACTATTTATAAACATCTGAATGTCTCTTTTAGGGTCTGTAGATTCAAGGAAAAGTAATTGTGCTTGAATAACATTTGCAACATAGTCATTAACAGGGACGCCCATGAATATAATACGATCCATCATCAATCGAGAGAACACATCCATTCCAACAATATTCATTTGTCTTTCCTCAATAACCTGCGGAGTAAAACCTTTAATATTAGGTGTCAATGTATTCATGTATTTCTCCAAATGCATGGAGTTCATACCTAAATGTTTGGTCGCATATTTTTTAAATTCATCCTTGTGAATCATAATTTCTATATTTTTTGTAAAATAAACATTATCAGTTGGAATAACTGCAAATCCGCTTAAAAAAGCCATCTTATTATTCCAACCAATACATTAACCTAATATTCAAAAAAAAGTTTATCCAATAACGGACTACTCTTCTTCTTCGCCAGCAGCAGGAGCAGGATTAAATCTTTCATTAACAATTTCGTAGAATTTTTCAGAACCTTCTTCTTTCATTTCTACGGTAAGGTCTCCTTCAATCTGACCAAATATTTTTTCTGTTTCTGCAGATGAAACAATGTTGTAGTATTCATTCTGATCTTTCTTCAACCTTTCAATAACCATACCCAACATACTTTCGTCTTGCATACCATATTGCATTAAGATAGACCTTGCCCTTTCATACAATTTATTGTTTATGTCACCTTGAGTGATTTCAACATTGTATTGGTTCTTAAGTTGTTCTTTTATCTTAACCCACTTCATCTCATTTGAGAAAGACTCTGTCACTTCATCTAACTTTTCTTCGCCAACATTTTCAGATTCTTGAAGCCATCTTTTCAAATAAGAAGTCGAAAATGTTACTTCAGTTTTATCCATAATCGTATCCATAATATCTCGATACAACATCGCTTTGGCATCCTTTTCGAAGTTGACCTTTCTATTCTTTTTGAAATCCTCTTTTAGCTCCTCAATTGAACTTAGATTCCACGTAGATAATTTCTCTTTGATGAGTTCATCCGTCAATTCAGCAGGCTTTAACCGTTCAACATCTTCAATTTTATAAGCAAACTCTTCTCCAATTTCTCTATCATCACCTTCTTCTACCCCCAACAAATCCTTTCTTATTGAACTCGCTGGTCGGTTAGTTACGTCATTAATATTAGCATTAAATGAGTCTCCCTTCTTTAGTTTCAACAATGAGTCTTTCAATTCATCATTAGTGACAGATTTCATTACAATATCAAAACTAGCCATCCAGCCATCTTTCTTCTCTTTATCTCCATCCAACTCCACAGCTGAGACTTTTAGTACATCATCCGTCTGGACATCATCATCTACGGATTCCATTGTTCCAAATGTCTTGCTAATATTTTCCAGATGATCCTCCAACTCCTTCTCGTCAACACTCACCTCATATTTGTAATATACATCATCTTTGTCCAATCCTTTAATTTGAATATCATCAATTAAACCAAGATCTAAAGAATATTCATAATTCTTCTTCAAATCTTTATAATCAATATCTAAATCTTGATCTGTAGAAGGTAAAGGTTGTGCTATATAATTAATCTTTTCTTCTGCAACAATATCGGTAAATGCCTTATCAATTGATTTTGATACGACCTCTGACAATACAGACTTTCCGTACATTTTGTGAATGAAGGAATCAGGAGTTTTACCTTTTCTAAATCCTTTAAAACTACCTTTAGATTTTATATCCTTAATCTGCTTTTTAAAATCTGGCAAGTAATCTTTAGGTTCTATAGTAATCTGAAGAGTACACTCTAAATTTTCCTTGTCAATCTTGTTAAATTTCATGAAGCTAAATCTTAATTATACTTATTTAAAACAACCAAGAACTAGTTATTTATCATTGCATTATATTGTTAAAAACATCAAAATAACACATGGGAATGCTAGTCCTTATTTCAAAATGACTGCAAAGATACTAAAACCCCTAATACTTTGTCTATGTATTTAAAAGAATGGGTATATAACAAAAGAGGCTGGTGAAATCACCAGCCTCTTTTGTTGCTTATTGTGAATTGATTATTGAAGTAATTTAAAAACTAAATCCTAATGCTAGAATCAACTCATTGAAATCCAATCTCTGCCCAAAAATTAATTTCCTTAGCTTTGGCTATGCAAGATTGATCTGACTTCCAAGCAGTTAATTCCGCTATTGAACACAGTTTTTAATCACTTCATTATTCTATAATCAATACTTTTTTATTAAATACAGCATTTTCTACTTCAACTCTAAAGAAGTAAACTCCTTTTGGCAGGTCATAAACTGGAACGTTAAACGACTGTGAATTGTACTCTAATGTTCTATCAATCATATGATCCATTACCATTTTACCTTGAGCATCCAATATGTATACTTTCACACTTGCTCCCTCTTTCCAATCAATATTGATATTGACTTGATCAACTGCTGGATTTGGGAATATCTGTATATCCTCATCAGTAACTTTGTCTATCCTAATACTAATGACTTTAGAATATTCGAAACTTCCATCGAAATCAAATTGCTTAAGTCTGTAATAATAAGTACCAGAGTTAAGAACATTGATATCGTCAAATGTATATGTAATGTTATGGTTAGAATTTCCATTTCCTTCTACCCTGCCTATCGATGCAAAGTTATCTCCATCTATGGCTCTTTCGATTTGGAAGTAGTCGTTATTGATTTCGCTTGCAGTAACCCAAGTTAATTCATTAACATCTCTTTCTTCATTGTACTCACCATAGAATGAAATCAATTCCACAGGTAAAGCAGATGCTCTAATGCCGGCATCAATGTCTTCAATACAATCTCCTGCATTCACAACAAATGCTGATGTCAAACCAACTATTGGATCAATGACATCACTATCGTTCATATCATCACCTCCAAAGTTTGGAATCACAAATTCGAAGTCATTAAACTTATGGAACTTGATGTAATAGTTACCTGGTTTTAGTCCCGTAAACATATAATATCCATCAGTCCCTTCAGGTCCGGTATGCGTAATCTGATCCGCAATTAAATTATTCGTACCAACTTCAAATAATTCAACCAGCATATTATTTACTCCAATATCTGTTGGATCCTGAACATTATCCATTCCCCCAGTAACCTCACGCCATAAGTAATCACCTACTTTCGCTTCTTTAAACATTCCTATATCAATAGACATGTTATTATCCGCTGTACCTATTGTATAAGTTTGAGTGGTATTTTCGCCATTAGAATTATCAAGATCACTGTCCAAGTTGTCATTTCCACCTTGATTGGCATCTGTAACGAAGTAACCAGAAGGCATATCTACTTTAATGTAATAATCACCTGGGAATAAACCTGTAAATTCATAATATCCTTGTTGCGCCGCATTATTAGGATTTTGTGAAGTTATCGTCGATGTAATCAATTCATTCGTTGTTCCATTATAAAGATGAACATCAATTCCATTCATTCCATCTTCATTAACATCTTGAATTCCATCTGCATCAGAATCTTCCCAAACGTAATCACCAATTCTTCCAGTTTTAAAAAATCCAAAATCAACTGTAAGGTTTGTATTCGGGCTTGTATCACCATCATTAACTGGTTCGTCATCAGAAACTAATGTTACCGTCCTACTTATAACACCGATACCTAAATTAGGATTATATCCATTATCATCCATATTACTTGGATCGACATCTGGGTCTGGAGTTGGATCGTTTCCTGTACTTGACACGAAACCATGTAATACCTGCCCCACTTCAAAGTTTGCTGGCACAACTTGAACAACATAATTACCTGGTGTCAAATTCTTAAACGTATAGTTACCCGTAAAATTGGTAAACGTTTTTCTCCCTGTATCTGTATCTGGTGATCCATCATTGTCATCATCCGTCCATAGAGCAAGCTCCACACCGATCAAAGGTTGTTCTCCTGGATTATACAATCCATCATTATTGTCATCAACCCAAATCAAGTCACCAAGTGTCATTGGATAGTACAATCCAGCATCAACTTTATCATTGAATTCACCAGGATGTAATACAATCAAATGACTCAATCCACTGGTAGCATCTGCATCACTATCGTCTCCTTCATCATGAGCATTGATTATTTTACCACTATAGTTAGGTATGGTAAATTCTGTATCGTCAGATTTCACAAATTCTACCAAGTATAAACCAACGGATAAGTTTTCAAATACATAGTAACCATCTTTTCCAGTAGTAGGATTGGTAGAGGTTATTTTTGATTGAACAGGAATGACTTGATCTGGATTTCCATCGCTATCGTTATCTGTATAAAGATTTACTACGATGTCGTTCAGACCTACTTCATTCGCCTCTTGAATTCCATTATAATTGGCATCTAACCAAACGTAATTACCAATTGCCCCAAATGAGTAATATCCAGCATCTACAGAGGTAATCTCATCACCTCCATCTAAGATTATTGCTTCTGTAATACCTGTAACAGGATCCGCATCACTATCTAAATCTTCATCACTACCTTGATTTTGTGGTGAAAATTCTAATATATCAGATTCCCCAAATTTCACATAATATCTTCCAGGAATCAGGTCATCGAACAAGTATTTCCCTTCATCATCAGTGATTATTGGTGTTACAGGATTCCCTTTACCGTCTTGCGTAAGTGGAATTCCCGATCCATCAAGAAGAGTTACTTCTATTCCGGGGAGTCCAACTTCTCCAGAATCGAGTATACCATTTCCATTCAAATCAAACCATACCATATCTCCAATAGAAGCCAGTCTTTGTTCGACAAAATTATTATCAGCATCGTGTTCTCCTGCATGTAACACTACTTGTATCATATCATCATCCAAGTTATCTACACCATCTACACCATCTTCTGGAGTTTCATCACCATCATAAAGGTCGATATAATCTGGATTGATCTCTGATTCATCTTGCTCCATCAATGTATAATTTCCTGGAGCTACATCTGTAAATTCAAAATATCCAGTATTATCTGTTAGAGTTGTAGAAACTACCTCATCATTTTCATTGATCAATTTGATTTCAATTCCTTCAATTTCAATGACAACAACACTTCCATCATTTGATTTTTCAGATACTTGACCACTAATAATTCCAAATAATTCATCAACAAAATTGTTATCTGTATCATCCTCTCCTGGAGTTACTACTACCATGATAGAATTATCAACAGTTAAATCTGAATCTGAAGAATCGCCATCTGGACTTTGATCTTGATCCGAAATACTCTGACTATGCGCAGGATTCGTAGTCGTTACAATGTAGGTATCTGGTTCTAGATTGATGAACTCATAGTATCCATTATCATCAGTAACAACACTTGTAATATCATTTCCTAATTCATCTTTTAATTCTACAATTACACCAACCTGCGGAGAATCTCCAGAATCATCATTATCATCATCCAATTGCACATATCCCGATAGAGAACCAAGTTGTTCCTCCACAAAATTGTTATCCATATCCATTTCACCAGCCTCAATCGTTACAGAGATCATATCATCATCCAAATTATCAACAGCATCATTGGAATCTTCCGGGCTATCATCACCATCGTAAACATCAACAAAATCTTCATCAATTTCAGATTCATCCTGCTCCATTACAACATAATCACCAGGCTCAACACCTGTAAATATGTAATACCCATCTGCATTGGTTGTCACAGTATTTAAAACACTATTCGTCCCAGCCTCTAAAAGTTTTATCTCGACTCCGTTAACTCCATCATCACCAACATCATCGTTATCCACATCCTCCAATACATAACCAGATATAGTTCCATTTGGTATTATTATAGCATCGTCTCCATCATCCTCATCATCCAGATCTTGATTATGATCAGCATCTTGCGATCCGATATTGCCATCACCATCAGTATCAGCACCATTATCTGGAGTAGAATCTGAATCGTATTGATCAGCTTTTGTTATCTCCGCAATATTGCTGTAAGAAATATTTTCAGCTGGTGCAACTACAACAGCTTTTAAAGTAAGATCTATCGAAGATCCTGCACTGATATCAACCCCAGAGAATGTTACAATATTCCCATTAACAGATCCATCATCAGAAGTGATATTTGTATAACCTGAAGGAACTACGTCTTCGACTTCAACACCTGTCGCATGATCAGGTCCCTCATTACTTACGGTAATAGTAAATGTAACTTCATCTCCAATACTTGGGGAACTATCATTTACAGTCTTTATAAGATTTAAGTCAGCTACCAGTGGCGTAACCTCTTCATTGTCTTCATCATCTTCACTCTGGTCTCCATCATCGTTATCTGGTGTAGAATCAATATCGTACTGATCGGATGCCGTCACCTGTGATACGTTCTTATAACTAACGCCTGTACCTGGTGCCATAACTTCAGCTTCGTAAGTCAATACCACACTGCTGCCTGATGCTATACTCAACCCGCTCCACGTTATCGTTCCGCTATTCATTACGCCACCATTGCTGATGTTCGATACATTGCTCAATCCATTTGGTACAATGTCTTCTATCGATACTCCCGTAGCTGCATCTGGTCCTTTGTTCTCAATCGTTATGCTATACGTCAAGATCTGACCTACATTCGGTGTTGTATCGTCTGCTTCTTTTGTCAATTCTAAATCCGACTGCTGTGGTGTAACCTCTTCATTGTCTTCATCATCTTCACTCTGGTCTCCATCATCGTTATCTGGTGTAGAATCAATATCGTACTGATCGGATGCCGTCACCTGTGATACGTTCTTATAACTAACGCCTGTACCTGGTGCCATCACTTCCGCTTCGTAAGTCAATACCACACTGCTGCCTGATGCTATACTCAACCCGCTCCAAGTTATCGTTCCGCTATTCATTACGCCACCATTGCTGATGTTCGATACATTGCTCAATCCATTTGGTACAATGTCTTCTATCGATACTCCCGTAGCTGCATCTGGTCCTTTGTTCTCGATCGTTATGCTATACGTCAAGATCTGACCTACATTCGGTGTTGTATCGTCCGCTTCTTTTGTCAATTCTAAATCCGACTGCTGTGGCGTAACCTCTTCATTGTCTTCATCATCTTCACTCTGGTCTCCATCATCGTTATCTGGTGTAGAATCAATATCGTACTGATCGGATGCCGTCACCTGTGAAACGTTCTTATAACTAACGCCTGTACCAGGTGCCATAACTTCCGCTTCGTAAGTCAATACCACGCTGCTGCCTGATGCTATACTCAACCCGCTCCATGTTATCGTTCCGCTATTCATTACGCCACCATTACTGATGTTCGATACATTGCTCAATCCATTTGGTACAATGTCTTCTATCGATACTCCCGTAGCTGCATCTGGTCCTTTGTTCTCAATCGTTATGCTATACGTCAAGATCTGACCTACATTCGGTGTTGTATCGTCCGCTTCTTTTGTCAATTCTAAATCCGACTGCTGTGGTGTAACCTCTTCATTGTCTTCATCATCTTCACTCTGGTCTCCATCATCGTTATCTGGTGTAGAATCAATATCGTACTGATCGGATGCCGTCACCTGCGATACGTTTTTATAACTAACGCCTGTACCTGGTGCCATCACTTCCGCTTCGTAAGTCAATACCACACTGCTGCCTGATGCTATACTCAAACCGCTCCACGTTATCGTTCCACTATTCATCACGCCACCATTGCTGATGTTCGATACATTGCTCAATCCATTTGGTACAATGTCTTCTATTGATACTCCCGTAGCTGCATCTGGCCCTTTGTTCTCAATCGTTATGCTATACGTCAAGATCTGACCTACATTCGGTGTTGTATCGTCTGCTTCTTTTGTCAATTCTAAATCCGACTGCTGTGGTGTAACCTCTTCATTATCTTCATCATCTTCACTCTGGTCTCCATCATCGTTATCTGGTGTAGAATCAATATCGTACTGATCAGATGCCGTCACCTGTGATACGTTCTTATAACTAACGCCTGTACCTGGTGCCATCACTTCCGCTTCGTAAGTCAATACCACACTGCTGCCTGATGCTATACTCAAACCGCTCCACGTTATCGTTCCACTATTCATCACGCCACCATTGCTGATGTTCGATACATTGCTCAATCCATTTGGTACAATGTCTTCTATTGATACTCCCGTAGCTGCATCTGGCCCTTTGTTCTCAATCGTTATGCTATACGTCAAGATCTGACCTACATTCGGTGTTGTATCGTCTGCTTCTTTTGTCAATTCTAAATCCGACTGCTGTGGTGTAACCTCTTCATTATCTTCATCATCTTCACTCTGGTCTCCATCATCGTTATCTGGTGTAGAATCAATATCGTACTGATCAGATGCCGTCACCTGTGATACGTTCTTATAACTAACGCCTGTACCTGGTGCCATCACTTCCGCTTCGTAAGTCAATACCACACTGCTGCCTGATGCTATACTCAAACCGCTCCACGTTATCGTTCCACTATTCATCACGCCACCATTGCTGATGTTCGATACATTGCTCAATCCATTTGGTACAATGTCTTCTATTGATACTCCCGTAGCTGCATCTGGCCCTTTGTTCTCGATCGTTATGCTATACGTCAAGATCTGACCTACATTCGGTGTTGTATCGTCCGCTTCTTTTGTCAATTCTAAATCCGACTGCTGTGGTGTAACCTCTTCATTATCTTCATCATCTTCACTCTGGTCTCCATCATCGTTATCTGGTGTAGAATCAATATCGTACTGATCGGATGCCGTCACCTGTGATACGTTCTTATAACTAACGCCTGTACCTGGTGCCATCACTTCCGCTTCGTAAGTCAATACCACACTGCTGCCTGATGCTATACTTAAACCGCTCCACGTTATCGTTCCGCTATTCATCACGCCACCATTGCTGATGTTCGATACATTGCTCAATCCATTTGGTACAATGTCTTCTATCGATACTCCCGTAGCTGCATCTGGTCCTTTGTTCTCGATCGTTATGCTATACGTCAAGATCTGACCTACATTCGGTGTCGTATCGTCTGCTTCTTTTGTCAATTCTAAATCCGACTGCTGTGGTGTAACCTCTTCATTGTCTTCATCATCTTCACTCTGGTCTCCATCATCGTTATCTGGTGTAGAATCAACATCGTACTGATCAGATGCCGTCACCTGTGATACGTTTTTATAACTAACGCCTGTACCAGGTGCCATCACTTCCGCTTCGTAAGTCAATACCACACTGCTGCCTGATGCTATACTTAAACCGCTCCACGTTATCGTTCCGCTATTCATTACGCCACCATTGCTGATGTTTGATACATTGCTCAATCCATTTGGTACAATGTCTTCTATTGATACTCCCGTAGCTGCATCTGGCCCTTTGTTCTCGATCGTTATGCTATACGTCAAGATCTGACCTACATTCGGTGTTGTATCGTCCGCTTCTTTTGTCAATTCTAAATCCGACTGCTGTGGTGTAACCTCTTCATTATCTTCATCATCTTCACTCTGGTCTCCATCATCGTTATCTGGTGTAGAATCAATATCGTACTGATCGGATGCCGTCACCTGTGATACGTTCTTATAACTAACGCCTGTACCTGGTGCCATCACTTCCGCTTCGTAAGTCAATACCACACTGCTGCCTGATGCTATACTCAACCCGCTCCATGTTATCGTTCCGCTATTCATTACGCCACCATTGCTGATGTTTGATACATTGCTCAATCCATTTGGTACAATGTCTTCTATTGATACTCCCGTAGCTGCATCTGGTCCTTTGTTCTCGATCGTTATACTATACGTCAAGATCTGACCTACATTCGGTGTCGTATCGTCTGCTTCTTTTGTCAATTCTAAATCCGACTGCTGTGGTGTAACCTCTTCATTGTCTTCATCATCTTCACTCTGGTCTCCATCATCGTTATCTGGTGTAGAATCAATATCGTACTGATCGGATGCCGTCACCTGTGAAACGTTCTTATAACTAACGCCTGTACCAGGTGCCATAACTTCCGCTTCGTAAGTCAATACCACGCTGCTGCCTGATGCTATACTCAAACCGCTCCATGTTATCGTTCCGCTATTCATTACGCCACCATTACTGATGTTCGATACATTGCTCAATCCATTTGGTACAATGTCTTCTATCGATACTCCCGTAGCTGCATCTGGTCCTTTGTTCTCAATCGTTATACTATACGTCAAGATCTGACCTACATTCGGTGTCGTATCGTCCGCTTCTTTTGTCAATTCTAAATCCGACTGCTGTGGTGTAACCTCTTCATTGTCTTCATCATCTTCACTCTGGTCTCCATCATCGTTATCTGGTGTAGAATCAACATCGTACTGATCGGATGCCGTTACCTGTGATACGTTCTTATAACTAACGCCTGTACCAGGTGCCATCACTTCCGCTTCGTAAGTCAATACCACACTGCTGCCTGATGCTATACTCAACCCGCTCCATGTTATCGTTCCGCTATTCATTACGCCACCATTGCTGATGTTTGATACATTGCTCAATCCATTTGGTACAATGTCTTCTATTGATACTCCCGTAGCTGCATCTGGTCCTTTGTTCTCGATCGTTATACTATACGTCAAGATCTGACCTACATTCGGTGTCGTATCGTCCGCTTCTTTTGTCAATTCTAAATCCGACTGCTGTGGTGTAACCTCTTCATTGTCTTCATCATCTTCACTCTGGTTTCCATCATCGTTATCTGGTGTAGAATCAATATCGTACTGATCGGATGCCGTCACCTGTGATACGTTCTTATAACTAACGCCTGTACCAGGTGCCATCACTTCCGCTTCGTAAGTCAATACCACACTGCTGCCTGATGCTATACTTAAACCGCTCCACGTTATCGTTCCGCTATTCATCACGCCACCATTGCTGATGTTCGATACATTGCTCAATCCATTTGGTACAATGTCTTCTATCGATACTCCCGTAGCTGCATCTGGCCCTTTGTTCTCAATCGTTATGCTATACGTCAAGATCTGACCTACATTCGGTGTCGTATCGTCCGCTTCTTTTGTCAATTCTAAATCCGACTGCTGTGGTGTAACCTCTTCATTGTCTTCATCATCTTCACTCTGGTCACCATCATCGTTATCTGGTGTAGAATCAATATCGTACTGATCGGATGCCGTCACCTGCGATACGTTTTTATAACTAACGCCTGTACCTGGTGCCATCACTTCCGCTTCGTAAGTCAATACCACACTGCTGCCTGATGCTATACTCAAACCGCTCCACGTTATCGTTCCACTATTCATCACGCCACCATTGCTGATGTTCGATACATTGCTCAATCCATTTGGTACAATGTCTTCTATTGATACTCCCGTAGCTGCATCTGGCCCTTTGTTCTCGATCGTTATGCTATACGTCAAGATCTGACCTACATTCGGTGTTGTATCGTCCGCTTCTTTTGTCAATTCTAAATCTGCAATAGACGTATATCCTGCATCAATATCAGTATTGTTTTCTCCCGCAGAAAGATTGAAATTTTCTGTTCTACCAGTATTTGAATTCGCATCACTATCTAAAGCATCATTACCTACATTCTGTGAAGTCCTCTGCGCATTACTTACTTCTCCGAAAACTATGTAATAATCACCTTTACATACTTCAAATTCATAGTGTCCAGCATTTCCACCAGAAGTATTTGTAGTTGTGCTTGTAACCAATTCATCAGTATTAGCATCATACAGCTCAACTTGTACATTGTTTATACCACTTTCTCCCGCATCTTGAATACCATTGTTATTTGAGTCATCCCAAACGAAATCCCCAACTTTTGCTTTTGCTTCCACAGTCAGTGTAACCTCAGCAGTATCCGCACATCCCGTATTCAATGAATAAACAATAACCTCATAAGTATGATTTCCTAATTGTTCTGAGTTAAAAGTTGGGTTTGCTATAGTAAATTGATTAATGTTCGAATTTGGAGACCATATGTATCCTAAATTAGCTGTTGGATCATCTAGTGGAGGAGTACCTGTTGGAGAACCGCCAAGAATATAATCCTCACCACTGCAAACAAAATCATTCTGCCCCGCATCAGCAACTGGATTTAAATTCGTATTAACTTGTACCGTTACTTGATCAATTCGTGTACATCCATTTTGGCTTACAGTCAATTCGTATACTGTAGTCACCAATGGACTTACCACAATATCATCAGTTGCTCCCCCTACATCGATAGAAGTAGGATCTCCAGACAATACCTTCCAATTATAATTCCCTGAAGCAGGTCCTGAACCATCTAAAGTAACACTTCCACCTAAGCATACTTCTTGATCAGGTCCTGCAATCGCAAACACCTTATTTGTAATTACTATAGGGTGTACGTATGTTTCTTCACATTCACCTTTAGTAACCTTAAGTTCGACATCATATTGTCCTGGTTGATCCGCCCATTGAGCAGTTATACTAGATCCAGTTCCTGAATTGGGAGTTGCTGGTCCAGCAAGTGTCCATTCGTAAGAAGCTCCAGAAACAGGAGGAGAAACTATAAATGTAACATCTTCCTCAGCACATCTTGAGTTAGGTCCAGAAATTCCTGAATTAAACGTTTCTTGAACATTTACAATAACTTCATCTTCTGCGATACAATTGTTTTGATCTGTTGCTGTAACAATATTAGTTGTAGTGGAAGAAGGTGAAACTGTCTTTGTTTGACCATTTCCAAGACCATTATTCCATGTATATGTATAAGGAGAATTACCTCCAGAAGCATTAGCCATTAATTGAGTAGAGTTTCCGTCACAAATAGTCACATCATTTCCAGCATTAACAGAAGGATTATCGTTTACCGTTACGACCATTTCCGAGGTATCCTTACAGCCTGTATTCGTTGCTTCAACGATTACTTCATAACTGTAATTTCCTGGTATACCATTACTAAAAGTAGGATTAGCAATGTTAGCAGCATTCAAACTAGAACTAGGGCTCCAAGTATATGATAAAGTTGCCGTAGGATCATCTACTGGTGGAGTACCTGTTGGTGTACCGCCTATAACTAAATCTTGTTCTATACAAACCGATTTATTCCCTCCAGCATCAGCCACCGGATTCAAATTTGTATTAACTTCCACCGTTACTTGATCGATTCGTGTACATCCATTTTGACTAACCGTCAATTGATATACCGTAGTAACTAATGGACTTACAGACAAGTCTTCTGAATCAACACCACCATCAATTGAGGTAGGATCTCCACTTACTACTGACCAAGAAAAATCTGCACTTCCTGGACCACTACCATCTAATATTGTAGAACCTCCTTGACAAATTTCTTGATCAGGTCCCCCTGCAGCAAATACTTTGTTTGTTATGATTACTGAATGGTTGTAGATTTTTTCACACTCACCTTTAGTGATGGTAAGTTCTACATTGTAAGTTCCTGGAGAATTTGCCCATTGAGCCGTTATACTTGCCCCTGACCCAGAATTTGGTGTAGCTGGACCAGTTAGACTCCAAGCATATGTTGCTCCTGAAACCGCAGGAGAAACGACAAAAGTCATATCTTCTTCAGCACACCTTGTACTTGGACCTGAAATACCAGATACTATTTGAGGTTCAACAGTCACAGTAGAACTTGCTGTCGACGTACAGTTGTTATCATCCGTTACACTAACAGTATAAGTTGTAGTTGTAGTTGGACTAACACTTATGGATGAAGATATAGAATTATCACTCCATAAATAGTTGTATGAAGGACTTCCTCCGTTAACTGAAGTAGATAAAGTAGTTGATTGTCCTTCACAAATATTATTATCACCTGATATCGAAACAGTAGGTCCAGCAATATTGTTAATGGTAACACTAGCTACATCCTCACAAAGGTTTGCATCTTTAACAGTAACAGTATACGTCCCTGGTGATAAATTTGATATCGTTGCAGTAGTTCCGTTGTTACTCCAAGAATAAGTATATGGTCCCATTCCACCACCAGCAGATGCAGATGCCAAACCATTATTTAATCCACATGTAGCATCGGTTTTAGATGCTGAGGCTTCGGGAACAGCATGAACGGATTTTGTGACTACATTGGATTCAATTGCACCACAACAGTTCAAAGTCAACCTTCTATATTGGGTAGTAACGTTAATGAATGAAGGATCATATGTCGGTCCTACCTCATTTGGAATCTCGGTCCAAGAAGTTGATGATGTTTTGGACTCCCATTTGTATGCAATTGTATTATTTACACCTTCGCACGTATAATTATTTTCAAACTCAACGTACTGTAACACCAAAGAACCAAACTGATCACCTCCAACTATTGGAGCCGAACAAGAGGTATGAATCTCTATAGTTTGTAATAGGCTTCCACCTTGAGAACTATAAATAGAGATCTCTACTGGATTACTCAATTTATCACCTCCATTATAAATATCGAAGGTTGTGTTCAAATCAACTGTGCCCGAAAACTGACCATCATTTACTGAAATGTAAACTTGAGGATCACCTCCAGCATCTCCAGAACAATCCCACTTACCTCCAACGGTACCTTGATTGTTATTTGATTGTGCGCAACTTTCACCATTATATAGAAGCCTAAATAAATTCGGTTTATCACCTTCGTCACAACAATCTTCAACCACTGAGTTATTACATTCTCCACTACCGTCTACAATACTTGTAATTACGGCAGGATCAAATCCTGTACAAAATCCTTCGTCGTTACCAATTTGTCCAGGATCAACCATATCATTAGAAACTTCAATGATTACTTGATCAGAATCAGTACAACCAGAATTGGTATCCGTAACAGTAAGGGTATATGTTGTTGTCGATGAAGGGTTAACTGTTATACTCGAATTTGTAGAACCCGTGCTCCACAAGTAAGTATAACTTCCTGACCCTTGATTTCCTCCATTAACCCAAGCATCTACCAATGCCGTTACATCGAATGAATAATCTTGCTTTGATGTGAAGGTTACTTCGTCCCACTTGATATCACCAGAACCAATCACACCAGAATCATCCCAAGTAACATTTTGATCTTTTTCATCCCATGTTACTTCATCTTCATTCCATTCTTCATCAATGGCATAAACTCCAACATCTAAATCTCCAGAGTCCTCAGTTTTCACGACTAAAAATGCTTGATCAATTGTTCCACTTATTGATGAGATATCAAAGTCAATCAATGATCTATCATACTCTCCACCTTTATATCCAACTTTTAAATCATCATGGTTATGATCAGTATTATCGCTTTCGATTCTTGCTCTTTGTGATTGATATAGCGTCGTAGGAGAAGGGTTCCCATTTGAATAAATCACCAACCTAGGTCCGCTTGAACCATCCTTTTTAATTTTAATATTATCGCTAGAAGTAGATTCTGGTTCAGCTCTTAGTATAAATCCATGTGCACCGCCAGAATAGCCAAGTGAAGCATTCAACGTTGCAGAACCTCCATCACAAACATTTTGATCAGGACCAGCATTAGCAATGATGGTACTTCCTACTGTCTTTATTACGGTATTGGAATACGCAGACTCACAACAATTTGTTGCTTTTCTTCTATATGATGTTGTAGCAATAATTACTCCTGGATCATAACTTGACGAAGTAGCTCCAGAAATAGTTTGCCAAGATCCATTTTCTAATTTCTTCTCCCATTCATAAGAAATAGAACAATTTCCACCACTCGCATTCGCACTACTTGAAATTATGGCTGGATTAAAAGTTCCACAATTCCCTTCATTCGAAGCAATGCTTCCAGGATTTAGACTTGATCTAACACTTACCATTACATCATCACTATCTGAACAGCCTTTGGAATCTGTTACCGTAACATTGTAGTTTGTATTGGAATTGGGAGATACTGTTTTACTTGCACCATTGCCTAATCCATGACTCCAACTATATGTGTAATTTGGTGTTCCACTAGAAGCATTTGCAGTCAAAGTAATTTGCTGATTTGAACAAATTTCAACATCAACACCGGCATCTACTGTTGGGTTGGGATTAACTACTACTTCTACAGAAGTGGTAGCTGAACATCCGTCATCATCTGTGATAGTCAACATGTAATTCGTTGTATTGGAAGGAGAAACCGTTTTAGACGATCCATTACCCAATCCATTACTCCATGAAATTGTATAAGGTGAATTTCCCCCTGAAGCATTTACTGACAAAGTTGTACTCTCTCCATTACAGATATTCAGGTCACCACTAATACTAGAAGATATAATAGGACAAGAACATTCGACATCAACATGCAGTGCTGCAGCAATAACAAATGATTGTCCATTTTGAGTCCCGGTTGGAGGACAAGACCACCCATCTCCATTTGGAGAAAAAACAGTTATATCTATGTTATTGGCATTAGCAGGCACATTGGTCAATATCACTTCAGGAGCCTCAATACAACACCCACCACTAGGTGTAGCAGGATTAATAGTAACACTTTGACTTGCTCCTGCATTTGAACCTCCATTCTTAGCCTGAACGGTAAATGTAAGTTCTCTACAATCATAGGTCATTTCCGAAACAGGAATTGTCACCGTAATATCTCTTGGCGATACACCTTGAGGAATAGCAAGGTTTTCGGTAAATGAAGTTCTATATCCAGATCTTTCTATGAATTTCCCAACTGAAGTTAATCCATCGTCCAAATCTCTAAAAATGTAAAAAACTATAGATT
The DNA here is from genome assembly GCA_965230345.1 of Saprospiraceae bacterium. Classification (GTDB taxonomy): domain Bacteria; phylum Bacteroidota; class Bacteroidia; order Chitinophagales; family Saprospiraceae; genus JADKBO01. The sequence continues at coordinate 798,754 of CBDDKR010000001.1, read as the reverse complement.
GAACTTCTGATGGATTAGGAATATTATTAAAAGAAACGGAAGAAATTGATCCAACTATTTCTCCTCTATAAGCATATTCATGCGAACTATTGCCATTGATTTGAACTTCCGGAAGCAAATACTCTGTTCCTCCATTATCCTCAACTGCCATGAAAGAACCAGGGTGAGAACCTTTATATACAATTTCTACCACTACTCTTTCAATATTCGAAGAATTGCTAAAATTTTCTGTATAATTTGAATTGCCTTTAATCCCATTCCAATCCAGTTCAACTGTCTTGCCATCTGCGCAATCATAAGACCAATCAGCTGGTTGAGGTGCTACATTTACAGGTGTAACACACCATCCGTCAGTCTTTATCCAATCTCCACTACCATTCCCAAAAACTCTTACATAATGACAATTATTAGGAAGTGTACCAAGAACAGTATATTTTGTCATTGTTGGTAATTGGCTATTCACTTCTACCTTATCATCACCTAACCAGTTCCAATTACTATCGTAATACCAAAACCCTACATGATGTGTATATCCAGGATTATGTGTTCCTGCATGTACTTCCAATTTAAGTGCATCACCTGGATTATAGTTACCCGAACTTACCGTTTGATGTACTCCATTTGAAGAACCATTAGAGATTTGAAACTGTCCTGAATAATTTCCAAATACAGCAGCGTAAGTTCCTTGAACTAAACCTCCACCAAACCAACTCCATCCGGTTGTGCCAGATTCGAAGGAAGGATTAGAAACTAAATTACCATTGCATGTAAATACTTGACCAAAGGACGAGGTCAAATTAAGAAATAAGACTACAATAAAAGTTGCAGTCCAATGTGAGAAAAGTCTACTGTTCATCACAGGGTCTATTTTATTCATCAAATTATACCTTATCTGACCTCACATATTAAAAGAAGTCACAATAAGAAAGTCTATTTCTGAGTAAAATAAAACTCACCCTGTTCCAAGTTGGCAACCTTTCATCACAATATCCCAGGTTTTAACAACCTAGAACGTGCGAAGTCCTATTTCATTCATCGTGCAAATATCTAAAAAGTAGATTAATTTTTACTCAACCGAAGTTACTTAATTAGACAATGCCTAATATTTTACAAAATAAGAGATTTTATCAATAGAAAACTTTGTTTCACATCAGCTAATCCATTTTTTTGGTAATAAAAAACAAATACTTGTGACAAAGTGCAGTTTTGCTTTAGTACAAACCTGATAAAATAAGTATTCAAAAGTATATTCCTGAATTAAGGAAATTCATAACTAAACCACATTCCATATATTGTTACAAATCAAAGATTTAAAATCACTTCACACGGCAAAACAATTAACATAATTTCATCAAAGCAGTTTTCTACACACCATTTATTGATTCCAAGTCTCACGACATATTGCAATTATTAACGGCAAATGACACAATAAACGATACATTATTTTACACGAAATCACCCTATGTAAAAAGATCACTTCAACAAGTGTAAATCTCTTCTTACTCACCTTCGTCTACAGTCAGGCTATCCAAATATCTTTGGTACTTAGTTTTCAAGAATATATCGGGATGAAAAAACCTTTTCTTAATCTCTGGGGACTTTTCGACAGGATCGTCAATAAAATCTTTTTCTCCATCCACAGCAACATTTTTAAAAACCAAACCAAGGAATGCTCCTGAAATACCACCAAACAGATGACTTTCCCAACTCACGCCCTCTTCAGGAGTCAATCCCTGAAAATAACTACTATACCCTATCAAAATCACTAACGATAGAACCGTCGATCGTAAATTCCCCCTGAAAATTCCTGACCAAAATATAAATCCAATTAATCCATAAACTACACCGCTACTGCCTAAGTGATAGGATTCTCTGGCAAACAACCATACCGATGTACCCGTCAACATCATTATTCCTATCAACACTGGATATAACAACCTTTCGTAGAAAAACATCATGATTAGGACCAATCCAAACATAGGGAATGAATTACTAATTAAATGTCCCCAATCTGAATGGATAAAATGTGCAGATATAATTCCTAATATACTATTGGCATCTCGGGGGAAAATTGCAAATCGTGTATAACGATCTTCGGTCAGATATTCCAAGATTTCTATTCCCCATAAAATTGCGAGAATTGAAATCGGAATAATTAACTTTTTTAAAAGAATTTTATAGTCTTGTCTCATTAACCTTATCCAACAAATAACCGACGAACAAGTTTTATAAAATTCTGAGCTTTTTTAATTTTCACATCTTCCATCCAAGAAAACTTCCCAATAATTTCTGCTTCTAAGTACATTCTTGCATCTTGAAAATTTGATAAACCATTTAAATAAGCAATTGCGCCATTGTATGCATCAGAACTTCCTCCGAATAGTTCATTAATTGTAAATATACGTTCGTTAATTCCCATTGACTTATTAATATCAGATATCTTAGTTCGAGCTAAACGTGCCGAGATATCATTGATTTCATCATCTACGAACAACTCATCGTACTCTGGCTTTGAAGTCAATACCGCTACTTCTTCCACTTTGGGTTTAACTTCAACCTTAGGTTCCTCTATCACGGCTGGACTAGACACTACCTCAGTAGTGATGGGTTTCTCTTCTTTTACTACAACAGGCCTTTCTTCGACCTTTCTAATAATAGGCTCTTTCGTTTCGACTTTTTGCTTAGCTTTAGATTTAGGCTTGATCGGAGTAATCTCATCTTCAAAAGACATGTCGAGAAATAATACTTCCTCGTAAAGCTTTTTAATGTAGTCCAAAAGTATATCTCTTTCAACTTTGGAAACTTCATCCTCCTCTCTATATAACTCTACTAGTTTGTTTATTTTCTTAAGTTTCTTTTCAATTCTCTTGATATCCATTCACAAATAATTTACATTATAAAATTTAATAATCTATAACCAATTATTACAAAGCAAATTCAATGCCACAACCTTAAATAGAACATTTGAATAACTGAATAATACAACGACAAAGTTAAAATTCTATTATCTGTCCGATTGTACTCATACCTCGTATTAACTTCATATTAAAATAATTTTTATTAAAAAAATGTCAATATATAGATTTCAAATAATCAGAATTCATAATATTTGCATTCGCATTACCTAAGTTCGAACTGAGGAATGTCTTAATAATCGAAATACTTAATCGTTGTACTATGTTTTTAGAACCTGGATTCAAAGGTCAGAGAAGTGGGTGGATAGAAGTCATATGTGGATCTATGTTTTCAGGAAAAACTGAAGAGCTCATCAGACGATTAAAACGTGCTAAGATAGCCAATCAGAAAGTTCAAATATTCAAACCTCAAAAAGACACACGTTATCACGAAAGTGAGGTGGTCAGTCATGATTCAAATTCGATCGACTCAATACCAATTCAAAACTCTTCTGAAATCTATACGTACATCGACGATTACACAGTTATTGGAATTGACGAAGCACAATTCTTTGACGAACAACTTACGGAAGTATGCCAAAAACTCGCAGTTCGAGGCAAAAGGGTCATTGTTGCAGGATTGGATATGGATTTTAAAGGGCAACCATTTGGACCAATTCCATCTTTATTAGCTACCGCTGAATATATTACTAAGGTTCATGCCATATGTCCACATTGTGGGAATCTTGCTACCCACTCTTATCGTTTGTCAACTGAAAAAGACACAGTAGTGCTTGGTGAAAAAGATAAATATGAACCCCGATGTAGAATTTGCTATGAAATGGGGAATATATTAAACCTTAGAACGCCTTAGATAAAATAGATATCATATTTCATGACGGTAATTAGGAAACAAGACTTTTTAAGCAAGTATTTACCCGCCTTGGTTGGGTTCGGTTTAAACACTATGGGATGGGTAAACAAATCATATGCTGCCAAATTAGCACTTGAAATATTTCGAACTCCTCGCAAAGGAAGGCTAAAGCCTCATCAAAGTGATTATCTAGCCAATTTTGAATTACGCTTTTTAGACAGTCATGGATTGAAGGTGGCTACCTATTTTATGGATAAAAATTCTTCTCAGACTATATTATTCGCTCATGGTTGGGAAAGTAATTCATCTCGATGGAAACGCATTTTAAAATACATAGAGGATACGCCATACAATTTTGCTCTTTTAGATGCTCCTGCTCATGGTCAAAGCGGCAGTTCAAAATTTGATGGTGTACTCTACTCAGATATGATACGATCAGCCATTGAACATTATTCCCCAACAGTCCTAGTAGGTCATTCAATAGGTGCTTTTTCATCTGCCTTCGCCTTACATCGCTTTGGGACATTTAATATCTCCAATTTGATTCTATTGGCAAGTCCTGATACTATGACTGAAATTACCAATACCTATTTTGACATTATTCGATTAAACAATAGAGTGAGAACATCTTATATGGATAATTTTGAAAAATGGTATAGTAATCCACTATCAAAGTTTGCAACATCTGAATTTGTGCAAAATATACCTCTCCTTGGATTGATTATTCACGATAAAAAGGATTCCATTAATGGATATCATAACGGTTTAAGTATTCATAAAGAGTGGAAAACATCAACAATGTATACTACGGAAGGCTTCGACCACGGGCTTCAATCCAAACAAGTTTTTCAATATTTGAAAGATTACTTAAAACAACTTTAAAGGTAATTGTTAAAAGCGATTATCACTCTAATTTGATATATTTGCAACGCCCAAAACGCATTAATTCTATTCAAAGAAATATGAACGAAATAAAAGAAACAATAAACAAAGCTTGGGAAGATAGATCACTATTATCCTCGGAACGGACTCAAAATGCTATTCGTGAATTGATTGAATTATTGGATCAAGGAAAAGTTAGAGTGGCTCAACAAGACGGTGAAGGATCTTGGGTTGTAAATGACTGGGTAAAAAAGGGTATCGTAATGTACTTTCCTATCCAAGAAATGAAGACTATAGAAGTTCCACCTTTTGAGTTTCATGATAAAATTGCGTTGAAGAGGAATTTCAAAGAACAGGGTGTTAGAGTTGTTCCTCATGCTATTGCACGATATGGGTCTTTCTTAGAGAAAGGTGTCATTATGATGCCAAGCTATGTTAACATTGGTGCATATGTTGGAAGTGGCACTATGGTAGACACCTGGGCAACTGTAGGATCATGTGCACAAATTGGGAAAAATGTCCACTTATCAGGAGGTGTAGGAATTGGTGGAGTTCTTGAACCTTTGCAGGCTACTCCTACAATAATAGAGGACAATTGTTTCATTGGTTCAAGGTCAATTATCGTTGAAGGAGCAATAGTCGAAAAAGAAAGTGTACTTGGAGCCAATGTAGTTTTAACCAAGAGCACACGAATTATTGACGTCACAGGACCAGAACCAGTGACTCATCGAGGAATTGTACCTGAAAGATCGGTTGTTATACCAGGTAGTTACACCAAATCCTTTCCAGCAGGAGATTACAATGTAAATTGCGCCTTAATTATTGGAAAAAGAAAAGAAAGCACAGATAAAAAGGTATCTTTAAACGATGCTCTTCGAGATTACGACGTAGCAGTATAAAACCATTGCAATGATATTGACCGACATAGAGATTAGAAAGGCTATAGATAAAGGAGAAATTGTTATTGATCCTTTGGATTACACTAATTTAGGCACCAATTCTTACGATGTTCATCTTGGTAAAAATTTGGCTGTCTATTCTGATCGTGTTCTTGATGCAAAAAAGCACAATCAAATAGAACATTTTGTGATCCCTGAAGAAGGCTTTGTGTTGCAACCAAGCACACTCTATTTAGGAGTCACCGAAGAGTATACTGAAACTCATACTACTGTTCCATTTCTTGAAGGTAAGTCATCGGTTGGAAGATTGGGAATAGATATTCATGCTACTGCTGGAAAAGGAGATGTGGGTTTTTGTAATACATGGACATTGGAAATTTCTGTTACGCAACCCGTTCGTGTTTATCCTGGAATGCCTATTGGTCAATTGATATATTTTAAAGTCGACGGTGCTATAGAAAATTACTATAACAAAAAAAGCAATGCTAAATACATTGTCAGAACGGAAAAGCCCGTTGAAAGTATGATGTGGAAGAACTCTTTCTAGTTGAATTAATTTGGAGAATTGATTAGTTAGATTGGTTATTCTATTGATTGGGACAACACACGTGATGTAAATCCAATACATTAATTCATGTTTAAGAAATTCTAAATAACATTCATGTTAAAAAAATTTGACAGATATATTATCAAACAATACTTATCTACATTTTTTTTTACTGTGCTGATGATTACGATGGTTTCTATTGCCATTGACTTCTTTGAAAAAGTTGATAAATTTTTAAATGACGAATTAACTACCATGCAAATTTTGGAGGAATACTACCTTCATTTCATACCATGGATTAATGGGTTATTATGGCCTTTGTTTGCGTTAATTTCTGTTATATTTTTCACTAGCCGTCTTGCCAGAAATACAGAAATTATTGCTGTTTTGTCCTCTGGAGTAAGTTACAATAGAATCCTAAGACCCTACATCATATCTGCATCTATATTGTCGATTCTTCTTTGGACCGGGAATAATTACATCATTCCAAATAGCTCAAGGATAAAATTTGAATTTGAAAGTAAATACATCAAAAAAAGCAACAAAAAAACACTTTCTAACGATGTGCACTTCTACATTTCACCAAATGAAAAGGTCTATTTCAGAATGTTCAGTTCTAGAGACAGTTCTGCCAGAAGTTTTCGTTTAGAAAGATTTGAAGGAACCAAACTTACATATGTACTGAAAACCAAAAAACTTAGCTGGAATTCCACAACTTCAAAATGGAAAATGAACAATTATGAAGAACGTTTCTTTGATAAAAGTGGAGAACAACTCATTATAAAGAAAGATATTGAGAGAGATACATTATTTCCATTTCTTCCAGATGATTTCATTCGATATAGCAATCAAATGGAAATGATGACAACATCTGAATTAAAGAAATTCATAGATGAAGAACAGAGTAAGGGAATAAATACAGCCAACAAATACCTCCTTGAACTCTATCGAAGAACATCTGATCCATTCACCATTCTCATTCTTACCATAATGGGTGTAAGCATTGCGTCTAAGAAAGTAAGAGGAGGAATGGGTTTACATCTCGCGTTAGGCATTGTTTTAGGTGCTGGATATGTCATACTATCAAAATTTGCAGTGACATTCGTCACCAATATGAATTTTTCACCATTGGTTGGAATTTGGATCCCGAATATAGTATTCAGTATAATCGCATTTTATCTCTACCTAAACGCCCAGAAATAAAGGGTAAATCAAACAATCGAAGAATTATATTTTATATTCTAATTCGTAAATATATAACCGATTGATTAAAATATATTTACACTACTATTCCTTCAATTATTTTGGCAAAAATATAGTATCTTAGCAGGTCGTTACAAAAGTAATTTGAACAAAAAAAACATAAGACAATTAAATAGCCATATTCGGCTAAAATTAAATTTAGGAGCTTAGATGAGTACAGAAAATGTAAACAGCAATTATGGTGCTGATAATATTCAAGCATTAGAAGGGCTAGAGGCAGTTAGAAAAAGACCCGGAATGTACATCGGTAGTACAGATAGTAAAGGGTTACACCATCTCGTTTGGGAGGTTGTAGATAACTCTATCGATGAACATCTAGCAGGATACTGTGATCACATCGATTTAATTATCCATAAGAACAATTCGATCACAGTTAAGGATAATGGTAGGGGAATTCCTGTAGGAATGCATGCTAAATTAAAAAAATCCGCCCTTGAAGTTGTACTAACTGTTTTGCATGCTGGGGGAAAATTCGACAAAGACACATATAAGGTCTCTGGGGGATTGCACGGTGTAGGTGTATCTTGTGTTAACGCACTTTCAGAATATTTAAGAGCTGAAGTTCATCGTGATGGGAAGATTCATGAAATGGAGTTTTCGATTGGAAAGCCTAAAGCAGATATTAAAGTAATAGGTGAAACAGACATTACAGGTACAATCATAACGTTTTTGCCTGATCAAACCATGTTTGAAGAAACCGTTTACAAATTCGAAATTTTATCAACAAGACTAAGGGAGTTGGCCTACTTGAATAAAGGTTTAACCCTTACACTTACAGATGAAAGAGAAATCGATGAAGAAACAAAAAAGCATAAGTTTGTATCATTTCATTCTGAAGGAGGGCTAAAAGAGTTTGTTAAATTCTTGGATGAATCTCGAACGTCACTACTATCTGCTCCGATTCATGTTACTGGTAAAGAAGAGAACGTAGAGGTTGAAGTAGCTATGTCTTATAACACAGGCTATCAAGAAAACATTCACTCATACGTTAACAATATTAATACTAGAGAAGGGGGAACTCATGTATCTGGTTTTAGAAGAGCTGTAAATAGGTTATTCAAGACTTATGGTGAAGAAAGTGGTTTATTCTCTAAACTAAAGGTAAGAATTTCTGGTGATGACTTTAGGGAAGGGTTAACTGCAATTGTTTCAGTCAAGGTTCCTGAGCCTCAGTTTAAGGGACAGACTAAAGGTGAATTAGGAAACTCCGAAGTTACTGGTATTGTATCAAGAACAGTAGGAACAATTCTTAAATATTGGCTGGAAGAGAACCCAAATGAAGCTAAGAAAATCATCGAGAAAGTGATCCTAGCAGCAACAGCAAGACAAGCTGCTGAGAAAGCTAGAGAAATGGTACAGCGAAAAACTGTACTTACTGGAGGTGGTCTTCCTGGGAAACTTTCAGATTGTAGTTCCAAAGATCCAGCAGAAAGTGAAGTCTTTTTGGTTGAGGGTGATTCGGCAGGTGGAACTGCCAAGCAAGGAAGAGATAGAATGTTCCAAGCCATCCTTCCTTTAAGAGGTAAGATTCTAAATGTAGAAAAAGCCTTAGAACACAAAATTTATGAAAACGAAGAAATCAAAAACATCTTCACCGCACTTGGAGTAAGTATTACCAACGTCGACGGACAGAGGTCATTAAATTTAGAAAAACTGAGATATCATAAGGTTGTAATTATGTGTGATGCCGATGTTGATGGAAGCCACATTGCTACATTAATTATGACGTTTTTCTTCCGTTATATGAAACCTCTTATCGAAAATGGATACATCTATATTGCCGCTCCACCACTCTATCAAGTACGTAAAGGAAATCAATTCAGATATTGCTGGAATGAAGAAGAAAGACAAGAAGCCGTACTGGGCTATAGTAAAGGGGGAGATGATAAAGGGATAAAGATTCAAAGATATAAGGGTCTAGGTGAGATGAATGCTGAACAGTTATGGGAAACAACTATGGACCCAGACACAAGGATTTTGAGGCAAATCACCATTAGTGATGCTCTTGAAGCGGATCGAATTTTCTCTATGTTGATGGGAGATGAAGTACCTCCACGTAGAAAATTCATCGAAGAAAATGCAAAATACGCAAGGATTGATTCCTAATAAAAAAGCTGGTTACTCGAAAAGTAACCAGCTTTTTTTACTTATAAACTAAAACCCTTCTATCCCCTAATTAGGACATGGTCTTTGCTGAACTTTGAATGTTCCATCAACATCCACAAACTGTAAATAACAATTCCCATCTCTTCCTTTTATTAATACACCTTCTGCATCCTTGGCAAATAAAACACCATTTTCTACAATAACTTTAACATTCGGTGTATCACAAACATCACCAACACCATCATCATCAAAATCTTCTTGACCAGGGTTTATAGTATACGGACAATTATCCAATAAATTAGCAATTCCATCTCCATCAGAATCAACTCCCAAAATATTGATTTCATCTGAAGTTAATTTTCGGTTATAAAACCTTACTTCGTCAATTGCTCCTTTATACGCTCTTGTACTACTTGGATTAGAATGTGATCTCTTACCAATTAAGATATCACTATTGCTCAAAATGGAACAAATGCTAGGATCATTGATTAAAGAAACCAACTCGGAATCAATATAAAGTTCCAACTGATTATTTTCATTAAGTTGATAAACTAGTGAATGCCAATTGTTATCGTAGTATGTATTTGTACTTTTCATACTTACACCACTATAACAACTAGTTCCATTACCATCATATCTAGACACAATCATTTTTCCTGCATCAATGTATGTTAGTCCAACCATTCTCACTGCATACGAATATGAATCACTCGTATGAGCTGAATTCCATTTAGATATAAGATCTCCACCATCTTCACCTTTAAACCATAAAGAAATAGCAAAAGGCTCAGTTAAATCAAAGTCCAATTCATCAGTATCAGCAACTCGGATAAAATCAGCAACACCATCAAAATGAAAGGCAGAATTGGCAGTACCAGAAAAATCTTCAATAAGACTTGCACCGTATACCGTGCCATTAAATCCATTTCCCGACACATCATTTGCATCACCAGAGAAAGGATAATAAGCCTGTAATCCATTGGCTAGATCTACTTGAGATAATCCAGTATTAATAACACAAAGAAAAAATGACAGAAAATAAAGAATACTTGCAATTAATTTCATATGAACGATTTATTATATTAGATAATATACAAATGTACAATAGAAAATTAATTCCATCCTTTAAGAATAATAATTCAATTCCAATTTGCTAATTAGGACATGGTCTTTGCTGTGTTTTGAAGGTTCCATCTGCATCGACAAACAACAAATAACAGTTACCATCTCTTCCTTTTATTAAAACACCTTCTGCATCTTCTGCATATAAAACACCCGTTTCTACTATTACCTTCACATCAGGAATATCACATGCATCCCCCACTCCATCTCCATCAAAGTCTTCTTGACCAGGATTTGCAGTATTAGGACAATTATCTGTCGCATCATCCACTCCATCTCCATCCATATCGTTACCAGATGGTGGAAAAACACGGTTATCACCATTGCCATCATTAAAAGCTAATAAATACGCCCATAAATGATCAATCACGGATGAAAAGTTTGATGATATGGTTGAATGTATCGTATTGGGTATTGTATAAGATGCCAAAGCTTTTTCTTGATACATGGCCATATACGTGGTCAACCCTGCTAAAAAAAAAATGGTTTCTAAACCATGTGGTGCATCATCTTCATAAAGATCAGATGCCGTCAATGTATTATAGGGAGCAGTATTTAATAAGTCAGCGATGGCTGGGCCAACAGGAATCATTCGCACATTTAGGTTAGGTCTATCCATTAATAATGAATCATGGAATTCTGTCCACCAATCATGCCAAACACCTAAACAACCATTCTTATAGTTTGTAAATTCTGATGGCGTTGGGGGAAATCCGCCGGACAGGTAAGGAGCCATATCAGGCCAATTTTCATATAGGTATAAATCGATTGGATTATGATCATCATACAAACTATCAACTAACCTCTTAGATGCTGTAATTGCTGACATGGTTTCACCCCAATAAACTTCGTCTGGCCCTAAATCCTGAATATAATTTCTCGCCGTAAATACAGAATTGGTTACTGATGCTTGAGAGAAAGGACCATTGGCATCATCCCAAGTTACAGGTACACCAGCAACTCCCCACTGTGATACCACATTATAATTCGCGAACGTAAATATGCTACCAAACATTCCCCCCATTTCGTATGTATGTCCGGCTTCATCTGAAAACTCATTTATCCAAAAAGCAATTTTAGTCTGATCACTTGGATTGCTCAAATTCGTATGATCCATTAAACTGTGACCGAACATATATGATTCTACCGTCTGCTGGCTCACAATCTGACTATATATCAAAATACTTAGTGTTAACAATTTGGCTTTTAATATCATTGATTTTTGTTTTGAAGAATTCCTAGTTCAAGTTTAAGTTCTAACCCTTATTATATAGAGAATTTTAACTGTTATAACTTTCTGATCTATTTTACATACATCTTAATCGACTTGGAGTGGATTCCATCTGTCAAATGCACAATCAAAACTTGATGTAAATGTTTAGACATGTCGTATTGTATATGTTTTTGTTTATTACTTATAGATTCAGAAAAAACATTTTGACCCAGTAAATTATATACATCTATTCGATGGTCATTTAACTGTTGATTTTCATAAAATAAAATTCCATCATTGAGTTTAAGAATAATCGAGCCAAAGAATTGATCGTTGATGGATGATTCACATAACTCTTCTTGGATAAATACATCAACACCACAGTTTTGATTTTCAACATCAACTACTTCAATTACCCAAGGTCCTTCGCCACGAGGTAAGACGCCAGTCAAAAAGGGTAAAAATGAATACGACAATGTAGCAATAAACTCATCATTAATGTAAAGCTCAAACAGATCATCATCTTCTCTATTATGATCAAAATCAATTTTAAATCTAAATGAGTCAGGTGTACAATGTAGAGTTTCGACCTGCATTTCATTAATTTCACAATCAATAGGGTCACATCCTACCTCAAAGGAATATATCGAACTACAGGATTCGTTTTCTGAATCAACGAATTCTCCTATATATAATCCATCTGCTAAAGCAAATCCTAAATTATGTTCTAATCCATAGCTAAAAGGACCGAATACTTCTGGTCCAATAATCAAAGAATAATTATCATTGTCACCTATGTTTTCAGCATAGAATGACAGTCCGATTACCATTCCATTCTCACATATGGGTTCAATGTATTGGTCTACAATTTCGCAGTCCGAACAGCAGGGTGTATCTTCTAGTAAGAATGCCTGAAAACAATCCTGATTGTCTCCATCTATAATGACAAATTCAAAGGGTTCACATCCCTCAACAATAGGTCCAACCTCGTAAAGATTCTGTCCATACTTAAAAGGACCATATTCCTCATTATTTGCCATAACAAAAAATGAATCTCCTACCATTCCTTCATACTGAAATGAGATTAAAACATAATAATGGTTGTCATCATTACACATTCCATAATCATATTCAAAGCCGAAGTATTCTGGACAAGAATGAGGATCGCATTCTGGTATCAATTCCTTAACAATGGTACATAACTGGTCAGATCCAAATATGATTTCAACTCTGATCTCTTCATCACTGTTTTGATTATAATCTATAGTTAAAGGGAGAGAGACTACTCCATAAGGACCTACAGTATCTTCATTAATTACCACTAAAAATGATGAATCCAATGTATTGTAATAATCAAATGAAATGGTTAGATCCGTTACTTCTCCATCCAAACATGTATAGTCAACGATGAGGTCATCTAATTCACAAGGACCGCAACAAACAGGTTCATCTAATCCAATTTCAACGAAACAATCAGAAAGTTGATTATCTCTAATAAAAAACTCATAATATGTCGAACAATCTGCATTAATTGGTCCTATCTCATAACTTTCTTCACCATATAAAAGATCTTCTTCATATACAGTGTGATTTCCTCTTACTGAGAAGCCTTCAACACCATGAGCATTTGCGTCAAAACTTAATGTTGCATAAAACACATTATCTTCTTCACATTCATTTACTTCCACAACAACATTGGATAAACTACACATTGTGTCACATTCGGTAACTGGAGGAACAACCAATTCATTAAAACAAAAATTGTTCTTCTCATCAACTATCAGATACGTTGTAGTATCACTCGAAAATGGAATAGGACCTATAGTATGAGGTAATTGATCATAGGCAAAATTACCCCAGAAATTACCATTACCTCCAAATAAAAAGCTATCCGAAACTACTCTATACTCAAAATTAATATCCAGATAGTATTCTGAATTTTCATCATCGCATTCGACTATACGATGTTGTAGATTTGAGATTTTACAATCACATGGACTTTCAAATACTATCGTATCACAACAAATCAGATCAGACTCCCCTTCAGCACAAACGATAATAGAATTTTCAACATTTGCCTGAGGCACTAAATCTTCTAATAATAAAGGATAAGATTCAAGTTCATAATAATCTAAAATATTACCATTAAAGTAAACTGCTGTAGTTTCTGTCGTGTTTTGGTCAACTTCTACATCCAATTCGCCATTAAAACCTCCATTTTGGCATTCACCAATTCCAAAGTTAACAATTTCGATGTCGCAATTCTGAGAACAACATACTACTCCATATTCAATAAAATTTGAACATTCTAAATCTTCCAAATCTCTAACAACAAATTCCCACTCGGTTTCACAATTCCCAGATAAATTCGAAATGGTAATGGGAAGGTCATTATAAGCATATTCACCATGATTCATTCCATTACCTTGTACTCTGAATCCATTGGCTTCAGGATTAGAATACGTAAAGTCCAAAGTCACATTGAAAAAACCGTCCACATTGCACTGTGATCTGGTGACCTCTAGATCTCCAATATTACATTGAGCTGAAAGGTTTAAGCTAAACAATAAAAGTATTAACAACGAGAGTATAGATTTATGCATTAGAACTGTTTTTCTATTAAGATATAATGGATTAAAAAAATGCTGCTATGCAAATAAGAATTCTTTGAAATTCTTATTTTTTACCAGCTAACAGATACAAAACGGCCATTCTAACAGCTACCCCATTTTCGACTTGTTGAAGAATAATACTATGGTCTGAATCCGCTGCATCAGAAGATAATTCTACTCCCCTGTTTATAGGTCCAGGGTGCATCAATACAATTTTCTTATTTAAGTTATCCAACATTTCCTTATTAATTCCGTAATACATGGAGTATTCGCGTAATGATGGAATATACTTTATGTTTTGGCGTTCTAGTTGAATACGCAATACATTGGCGACATCACACCATTTTAACACCTTCCGAACGTCGTATTCGACTTCAACTCCTAATTCGGTAATAAACTTAGGAATCAAAGTTGGAGGACCGCATACTTTCACTTTTGCGCCTAACTTTAGCAAGCAATAAATATTAGATAAGGCAACTCGACTATGTACAATATCTCCAATTATTGCAATTCTTTTTCCGTAAAGATCTTCACCCAAAGCTTCTTGCATGGAAAAGGCATCAAGTAATGCTTGAGTAGGATGTTCATGAGTACCATCTCCTGCATTTATGATATTTGCATCAATTTTCTGGGATAAGAAATGATGAGCTCCAGGAGCTGGATGTCTCATTACAACCATGTCAACTTTCATGGCCAAGATGTTGTTAACTGTGTCTAATAGAGTCTCCCCTTTTTTAACAGACGATGATGAAGCTGAAAAATTCACTACATCAGCGGACAGTCTCTTTTCAGCTAATTCGAAGGAAATTCTAGTTCTTGTACTATTCTCAAAAAAAATGTTTGCAATCGTAACATCACGTAGAGATGGGACTTTTTTAATCGGTCGATTTAATACCTCTTTAAAGTCTGAAGCTGCTTTAAAAATAAGGTTAATGTCTTCTTTAGTGATGTATTTAATCCCTAAAAGATGTTTCGTACTTAATTGACTCATCGACATTTTAACAATAAGCTTTACTTATTTGAAAATATAAGGACTTGATCCTTCTTATCCTCCATCCAATCTACTCTTACATATGCTTCATCTACAGCATCCACAGTTATGCCAACATAATCAGCATCTATAGGCAAATGTCTATTAAACCTACGATCTACAAGGCATAATAATTCAATTTTTTGTGGACGTCCATAATCTTGCAGTGCACTCATTGCTGCATGAATGGTTCGCCCCGTATACAAAACATCATCTACTAGAATGACATTTTTATTAGAAACCAAGAAATCCATTTCTGTAGTAGATGCTTTTAAGGGTTTTTCTCTTTGCCTGTAATCATCTCTATAAAACGTAATATCAAGTTTTCCGTATTGAGGAGTTCTCTTTTTATTCAAATATTCGATTCTTTCAATTATTCGATTCGCCAGCAGAACTCCTCTCTCTTGTATTCCTATCAAACACGTATCTGAGAAGTCATCATAATTCTCAATAAGCTGGTAACACAATCTATCTATGGTTAGTGAAAACCTCTTATCATCTAAAATTACTCTTCCTTCCGCCATGTTTATGATTTTCTAAACTATATACATTTTATTCCACCCAATCAGCTACAAATAAATTGGTTTCTCGGGTTCCTCCATTATGCCTATTTGATGAGAATAATAATCTTTTACCATCAAATGAAAACATTGGAAAAGCATCAAAGACATTATCAAAGGTAATCTGTTCTAAACCAGTTCCATCAACATTGATCATGAATAAATTAAATGTTGGTCTACCTCCTTTAGGAGAATGATGGTTTGATGAAAACAGTACTTTTTCTCCTGAAGGGTGAAAAAATGGAGCCCAATTCGCTTGTCCCAAATCGGTAATCTTTTTCAAATCACTCCCATCAACATTACAAACATACAATTCCATATCGGCAGGCTTAACCAAACCTTTTGCCAACAAGTCTTTATACTCTTTTTGGGCTTCTTCTGTTTTTGGTCTAGACGATCTAAAAATCAACTTTGTCCCATCTGGAGAGAAAAATGCTCCTCCATCATACCCCAGTTCATTAGTAACTTGTTTCACATTTGAACCATCTATGTCCATTGTATAAAGTTCTAAATCTCCAGACCTTGTTGATGTAAATACAATTTTGTCTCCGTTTGGAGATACTGTTGCTTCGGCATCGTAACCTGGTTCATCCGTTAATTTGGCGACAATTTCTCCCTTAAGGTTTGATACATAAATGTCGAATGTTTCGTATAATGGCCAAACATAACCTTGATCCCTACCTGGCTCTGGTGGACAAGCATCTCCTCCTTCATGTGTTGAAGCAAAAATTATAGTCGTATCACCAGGCATAAAGTAACTACAAGTTGTTCTTCCCTTTCCAGTCGAAACCAACTGAGGCACATCTCTCATTTCTTTTCCAACAGGAGCCGTATAAATCTGGTCACACTCTGCTCCCCATTTTTTATTCTTTGCTTGAAATACTAAACTCTTATCATCAAAACTCCAGTATGCTTCTGCATTATCACCTCCAAAAGTTAATTGACGAATATTCTTCAAATGTTTTTCTTCTGGGTACCTCAGTGAATCAGAATTTGTTGTTTCTTCAACTTTAGGAGTATTAGATTCAACCTTAGCAGATTCATTTTTACATGACACCATGCCTAACACAGCTGAAATTAAAATAAAGGATGTTATTCTCATTATATATTTATTTATTGCTGCAAATGTAAAACCTATCAAGGACAATTTTAAGTCTCAACCTCTTTTTATATAAAACCCGATAAAATTCAAGTATTCATAAATGAGTTGTATGAATTGACAGTACAAATTTACGACCTGCATTATCCTCACTCTTCAAAACAATTGCCTATTCGTTTGAGCCCTTCAAACACACTACATCAAAAATTTTGCTTACAAAGTTTTAACATTTTAAATATATTATCTACTCCACTATTCTCGTTATTGAGCTATGCATTTCGGTGAAAACATACAATTCGCGACTGACACCTATTTAGATGACGGCTTAGTGCTTCTTCCAACAGATTCGACTTGGTGCGTTTCATGTAGATTACTTAGTACTAAGGCATTCGCATTACTTAAAAGATTTAAGATTGGGTCACAACACATACCCTTATCCTTATTGGTAAAAGATCTTAAAATGTTGAAAGCTTTCTTCACTAATCTACACCCGCGTATTGAGACATTACTATTACATTTTGAACGACCATTATCGATATCTCTCCCATTTAATGAGAGCTTACCTGATTTTCTTAAAGAGTTTGAGGCTAACCTAAGTATCCGATTATCACATGATCCTTTTTGCAATTCAATAATCGAACATTTGGGAGAACCTCTATTGGTTGTTCCTGCCCTGGACGATCAACAACTCATTCCTAATTCATTTCAAACCATTAATTCAGAAACTATACGTTCGATGTCGTATATATGTCTCCATCGATCTAATGATTTGGGGTTTAGTCTTGAAAGTCTAGTTACTTATGACGAAGTTGGAAATTTAGAATTCATCTCTCCATAGCTATTAACAATGTTGGTTTAATGGACTTAGAATGGTTTTGACACTTTGATTATTCATGCATTTAAAGTGTTTTTTCTTGCAAGAAGCAAACCCTATTTTACTGCAAGGTCTGCAACTTAACTCCTTCACTTCACAATGGACAATAGTTTCTTTAGAATCTTTTGGCTGATAAGGATACATACCAAAACTTGGAACAGTATTCCCCCAAACCACGCTCATCGACACATCAAGCGCAGCACCAATATGCATCAATGCAGAATCGCTGGTAATTAACAATGTGCTAGCTTTAATCAGATATGCTGCTTCAGTCAAGGTAGTTTTATCTATTAGATTTACCAATTTAGCGTCTTTTGTCAATTGGAGACTTAAATCCTTTACATCTCGCCCACCAAGCAAAAACACCTTGATTGGTGATTGTTTTACTATCTCATCAATAAGAGTTGGTGGAATTCGCTTGGTAAAGTATGTACCCCCACAATTAATGACTACATACGGTTCATTGGGGATTTCGAATGACGAATCATTTGGATAAAAATAATCTAATCCCTTCCCATCATTTATAATTCCTATCGATTCAAATGCTAAAAAATATCGATCTACAAGGTGTAATTTGGTAAGAATATTCTTTTTAAAATTTACCAATATCCATTTCTCAATGTTTTGTTTGTCAAAATCCAATACCTTACCTCTAAGTTTTGACCTAATCCTTCTGCTTCTAATGTTTTTATGCAAATCTAAGATATAGTCAAATTTCACATCATTAACTTGTCCAATCTGCTCATAGCTAACAATCTTATCTATATAAGGGTTATCCTTAAGCACAAATGAAAATTTCTCTGAAGTAATAAAAACTACTTTCGCATTTAATTGCAATTTTACTGCCCTAATTATAGGAGTTGTTAATATTATATCTCCTATAGAGCTAAACCTTATTATCGCAATATTCAATTAAGATGGATTATTTGTTGAACAAATATAGCAAACCCAAAGACTAAAAATCGAATTAGAGTTGGAGTAAGACCTTTTCTTACTAAGATTATCAATCATTAATTTGATGATTCTGATAGACTAAATAAAAAAGGCTGTTTCGCGTTGAAACAGCCTTTTTTTTTAGTCTATTTTTATTACATCTTTATCACTTTCTCAACAACTATTTTGTCATTAATTACAGTATGTATAAAGTAAGTACCGCTTTCAAATTCATTAAGGTCTAATTCAATTGTATTGTCTCCAGAACTTAAATCTTCATTCAATGTTAGCACTTTTTTTCCTTGTATATCATATACATGAAAAATGACTTCTTGAGTTTTGTTGGCATCTAACTCGA
The DNA here is from genome assembly GCA_965230345.1 of Saprospiraceae bacterium. GTDB lineage: Bacteria > Bacteroidota > Bacteroidia > Chitinophagales > Saprospiraceae > JADKBO01. The sequence continues at coordinate 779,488 of CBDDKR010000001.1, read as the reverse complement.
CAAAAACAAAACCACTAGATGGATTGGGAGAAACAATCATTTTCTGATTAAGATTTTCTTCACCAATAGATGTATTATAGTCTCTAATTCCATTGCTAAAAAACGATCCCCATCTCACATCTTCAAAATATAAAAATGCCTGTCCATTAGGTTCAATTTTGGAAGAATTCACAGGAGCTATTCCTAAGTCATAACCATTACCAACAGGATTATCAAAGATTATTTGGTCATCTAGTCTCGAATAACTTGGATAAGCTAAACCAGAATTTTCAAAGACTAATCCTACTTTGCCTGTCTCTATATTTGCACCTACAAGACTGGATTCTCCTTGTTCGATTAAATCAAATGCTATGATATAATTGCTATTTTTTGCAAAAACTGGATTCCCAACACTAACGCCTTCAGGTAAACCTTGGAACAACTTGGAAATCTGGTCAGCCTCAGCAAAAGTTTCTCCTTGTTTATCCCATACTTCAATGAATCCAATATCCCAAAACTCAATACTTCCACCAGTGTTACTCTCAATATTGTTCTTAGCATCATACATTAAGAATCTTCCGCTATAATCAAATTCCATCGCATCAGCGTACAACACATCACCTGTTGAAATACCCGTTGTATATGTCGGGTTTTTCAATTCATATGAGATTCCATTTCCAGTGGCCAAATCTACTACCACAACTTCATTGTCCACGCTTTCTCTTAGTACCGCAAGCAATCTACCATCCTTGGATATCGCTGTATTTCTCCACTCATTAATACCTGTAAAGTTTAGTGTTTGTTCATCTACAGTTCCTGCATTCCAATCAATCGTCAAATAGTGCACCTTCTTATCATCAGCAACAAAGACAATCACATTTCCGGCATCTGTAACGCTTGGTTTACTAATCGGATTTGAAGTCGAAAGAGGATTTGCGACTTCATTGCCATCAGGAGTGAATATGTATAAATTGTCATTATTCTCTTGAGTGAACAAGATTAAATCGTCTCCTGGATTTGGTTGTGCATCTTTTTGATAATTACCACCATCTTCTCCAAAGACTTCAACCTTATCAAACGCCTCTCTTGCAGCAGCAACTACTCCTGCATCGTAAAGATCTCCAGCAGCTTTAACTACTGCAATTCTACAATCTACAAAATTTGACGATTTAGTCAAGTAATTAGCCAAAGCTCTATAATAAACTCTTTCTGCTTTTACTTTTCTATCGTTGTCTGAGGACCCCAATCTTGAGTCAGATGCAAACAAATAAAAGGCATGGTTAGGAATACCACTGTTGATATGGACACCACCATTATCAGCACTGCCGGTATACCGCTCACTATATTTTTTTGGCTGCCATCCGGCATTAAAATTACCTGTACTTGCACCATTATGAGGGTTTTGCATATTCCGTAATGCTCCCGAAGGGAAAGCCGAAGTCTTAACTACATCTTCCCCTATCAACCAATCGTCACGATCGATCATCACTCCAAAAACATCTGCGAAGCTTTCATTTAACGCACCACTTTCGCCTTGATACTCCAAATTGGCTGTATTCTGTACTACTCCATGCGTCATTTCATGACCTGCTACGTCCAATCCTCCAGCCAAATGCTTAAATGAAGCATCTCCACTTCCATAAAACATTGCAGCACCATTCCAAAATGCATTCCCCAATGATTGCCCATCAGAATCTGCAACATTTACTAGACCAATAATATTACCTCCTGATCCATTAATAGAATTTCTTCCATGCAGGTTTTTAAAATACAAATAGGCACGAGCACCATTAAACTGAGCAGAAACCGAACCTTTGTCTCCCCAACTATTGTTGGAAGAGGTTACGTGACCATATGAAAAATTATCGTTTTGAGGAGATGTATTGAAGGCATCAATAGTCCATATTGCTCCAACTGGCTCATCAGGCATGTTGGATTGTCCTGATGAATACATATCTCTACTGGCGTCTATCATGTAATAATTTGATCCAACACTGAAAACATCAATCTCTCTTGTCACTCCTAATAGATCTGTTGCATTGGCCTTCTCTGCACCTAAAATACCAAATGAATTATTAGCCGTATTACCGTCTATCTTCATCTCACATGCACTGTGATTATGTGTATCACAAGAATGTCCTTTTTTATGATTGTGAAATTTACAAACACTCTCATATTTATTGATAACATTCCCGGCATGTGCATCAACAAAATATTCCCAACGATGCATCAGATCAGTATAAAACGAATGATGATAAGCTAAATAGTGCTCTCCTTTAAATGGATAAATCACCAGCTCCGAAGTCATCTCTTCTAAATCAAAAATATTTAAATGATCATTTGACTTGTCATACAGCTTCCCAGCATCGCTAACAGCTATGTTTTCAGCCTCCTGAAGTTCATATGTTGGTTCAATATCAATATTGACATCTTTGAAAATTTCACCATTGACAAAATCAAAGATCCCATCCTGTCCATGAATTATCGACTCTCCTCCATATATCTTTACATCTTTATACTTCTGAATAATTTTAACATGATGCATTCCTAATTCATCAACTATATTGCTTTGGATTTCAAATGAATTATCTTGAGTAGAAAATCCATACACCATACTCAATGACTGCGTAATTTGTTCAACTTTTGCACTTAGACTTGATTCTCTTGAAAATGAAAGAGATAATTCAACTCCGATAAGATTCCCTTCTGTGTCCCTTAAAACATTTTTCACACCATTATGATTAAAATCTTTTACATCAGAAAAATGCAAAGGGTTTAATACAAAATCTGAAGGCAAATCTCTTGCTTCTTGATTAAAGGTAAGTTGACTAGGAGGCGTCAACAATTTAATCGGTTCATTATTCTTTTCTTTACCAAATGTCCCATTGATTGTTTTAAATTGTCCAAAAGACAATGTAGAGAATCCAAGGGCTAGAAATAGTACAATCTTTCTTTTCATATTTAAATTCAATTGTTAAATAGTGTATTTAATTTAAATGAGACCTCATCAATTTTGGTTCATCGATTTTATCAATTTCATTAAATTATCATGAAATATCGAAATTCGTTTATCTTCTAAAGTTGACTTACCCCATTGAATCTTGTGTTCATTTTTAGATTTATCTCTATATGTCAAATAATGATATCTATTGCCAGGATCATTCAACTCTAATTCACCCAATTTCATATCATCATACATTCTGAATTGATGTTTAACAACCTTTTTACTCAACTCCCCAATTTTTACAAACACCGTGTCCTGCATGTTTTGTCTATAAATGGCACCATCATCCAAAATATAATATGTCGAATATGCTCCAGTAAATCCTCCTCCACTTCCGACAATCATCATATCACCAGAATATGCAGAGGGAATTACATTTTTTTTACTACAACCGAGTGTTATCAAGGCCATGAATAAAAAATAGAAATACTTCATAAAAATGGGATTAAGTTGATCATTTATGTTTTACATCATAAAGATAACAATAATCGAATACATCATACAAAATACTAACCAATCCTTAACTCCATTTTAATACTCCAATTTCATCACTTCAAATGATTAATACATTATAACTGCCTAACATATTATAGCAATTGATTGTCAATTTGCGTACATTTTCTAAGAAAATAATAACAGTAAATGTCAGGAGTTGTTAATTTTTGTTAAATATTGTAAATTCAAGGATTAGCATTAAAACATAATATCTATATTTACCGTCATAATAATCGGAGAGTTCCAATAAACATTGAGCAATCCAATATTTATTTCATAAAACTAAACATTAATTTCGATGAAAAACTTATTCTTTCTATTGTGCTTCTTTTTAGTTGGTGCTGTATCAGTTGATGCTCAGGCAAAGAAGTGTTCAAAAGGTGAAAAATCTAAATGTTGCGCTAAAAAAGCTGCAAAAGCTGAAGCTGCAGGAACTGAAGCAACGGCTACTATGGCTTCATTTATTGAAGAAGCAGACAAATTAGCTGAAGCAGATGAAAATATTGAAAAAAGAGTAAACTCTGAAACAGGAGAAACTTCTTATTTTGCTAAATACACTTGTGAAGAATCAGGAAAAGTTAGCTGGAACGAGGTTGAATACTGTTCAAAAAGTCAAAAATTCACTAAAGTAGCTTCTGCTAGCATGGAGAGAGAAGGAGCTGCAACTGCTAAGAAAGCTTGTTCTAAGGACAAGAAGGCTTGTTGTTCTTCTAAAGAGAAAAAAGCTTGCGCTAAGGACAAAAAAGCTTGTAGCAAAAGCAAAAAAGCTTGCGCTAAAGACAAAGCAAAATGTAATAAAAGCAAAGCTTCTTGTGCTTCGAAAAAAGCTGAAAAGGAAGCAGAAAAAATGGAAGAAAAGCAATAAGATTAGAATTAAAGCTATAAAAAAAGCCATCCTACATGTGGGGTGGCTTTTTTTATTTAAGCTAGTCAACACAATTAATCATATTAATAGCCAATCATTGTACATCATGTTGAATTCCTATATTATTCAAGTGAAAGGATTAGTTCAAGGAGTTGGGTTTAGATATTTCACACAAAAGAAAGCTCTTGAATTTGGTTTGGTCGGAACTGTCCAGAACCTTGAAAATGGAGATGTTCTTATAGAAGTTACAGGACAAACAGCTCAAATAAATCAATTCATTTCTTGGTGTCATTTGGGTCCAAAATCCTCAAAAGTCGTAGAAATAAAAATTGATCCATTGCAAGAACCATCTACCGAAGACTATTTTGAAATTATAAGATAATCCTATCTAACAAGACAAAATTTCAACTTAAAACAAGTTGAAAATATAAAAGTTGCCAAAATTCATACTAAAAAAAAGTTCTAATCAGTTATGTGATCAATTGTAATGAATTCAGATGTTCTTAATTAATTAACATCATTTTCAAAAGATGTTTTATGGTCGTCTTTCTACAAAATGTAACCACAAATGATTAGGGATTCGTTTTCAATAAATTTAACTTTATTAAATTTGCGATATGAAAATGACTATTGAGGAGATAGCACAATTACTAGATGCTGAAATAGAAGGAGATAGCTCAAGTGAGATTCATGGACCAGCAAAGATTGAATTGGGTAATGAAGGTGAAATTGGGTTTTATGCGAATCCTAAATATGAAAAATATCTCTACGAAACTAAATGTTCGGCAATTTTAGTTCAAAGAGAATTACAACTCAAAAAGAAAATTAGACCAACTTTATTGCGGGTCGATAATGTATATGAAGCCATTGGAACTCTTCTTGGGAGATTTTCTCCAGAAGCATCTCAAGTAGATGGCATTTCTCATCTTTCATCTATTGCCTCTTCCGCTCAACTACTTAGTGGTGTAAAAGTTGGCGATTTTTCTATTATTGGTCAAAACGTAACCATTGGACCCAATACTACAATTTACGGACAAGTTTTTATTGGAGAGAACTGTACAATCGGTCCAAATTGCATCATTTATCCTGGTGTAAAAATCTACCACGGATGTAATATTGGTGCAAATTGTGTTATACACAGTAACGTCGTTATTGGAAGTGATGGCTTTGGATTTTCAAAAGATGAACATGGGCAATACAAGAAAATTCCCCAAGCAGGAAATGTAGAGATAAAGGATGATGTTGAAATAGGAGCCAATACTGTAATTGATCGCGCTACAATGGGAAGTACGGTGATTCATTCAGGAGTCAAATTAGATAACCTTATACAGGTTGGCCATAATGCACAAATTGGTCAAGATACTGTAATTGCTGCTCAAACAGGAGTTTCTGGAAGCACACAACTAGGCAGTCGATGCATGATTGGAGGACAAGTTGGTTTTGTTGGACACATTCAGATTGCAGATGGATCTATGATTCAAGCACAGAGTGGTGTATCAAAAACCATAAAAGAGCCTAATAAAAAGCATTACGGTTATCCAGCTATAGGGTATCAGAATTATTTAAAATCTTATGCATATTTCAAAAATTTACCAGAAATTATAAAAAAAATAGAGTCTTTAGAGGCTGAATTGGATATATTGCGGAATAGTAAAAATAAAGATTGAAATTCTAATGAAGAGAAAAACCATTAGTAAGCCTGTAAGTATCGCTGGCAAGGGGTTGCATACAGGAAACACCATAAATATTAACTTAATTCCGAGTACGGATGCAGGGATTAAATTTACCAGAACAGATTTAACACCTTCGGTTTCGATCTTAGCTGATCCTTCCAATGTGATTAATACACAAAGGAGCACAACAATAGGTAAAAAAGACGTAAGTATAACTACAGTCGAACATATATTAGCTGCGTTAAGTGGCAAGGGAATTACGAATGCAATTATTGAGGTTGACGGTCCCGAAATTCCGATTCTTGATGGAAGCGCCCTTCCTTTTGTAAATATGATAAATGAGGCAGGAATAGAAACACTTGACACAGAGACCGAGCCTTTTGTTGTTACTGAAACAATTACGCTTAAAGATGAGGAATCTGGATCAGAAATCATTGCGATGCCTTCTGACCATTTTGAAATCCAAGTTATTATTGATTTTCCCAATGAAAATGTAGCTGAGCAGACTGCCAGTTTAGAAAATATAGCAGATTTTGAAGCTGAAATAGCGAACTGTAGGACCTTTGTTTTTACTGACGAGCTTGAAGCTCTCATTGAATCGAACTTGATAAAGGGTGGTGATTTGGGAAATGCCTTAGTTATTGCTGAGAAGGATATGACTCAAGACGACCTTGATATTCTAGCTGAAAAACTGGGTGTTCAAAAGATGACATTACCAGATAATGGAATACTAAGCAACGAAGACTTGTTTCATTATAATGAAATGGCAAGACACAAACTACTTGATGTCATAGGAGATTTAAGCCTATTGGGACGACCAATTCAAGGAAAAGTTATTGCAATTAAACCTGGGCATAAAATCAATACTGAATTCGCTGCGCTTTTAAAACAAAAAGTAATTGAGAATAAAAGATTAAAAGGCAAACCTATATACGACCCTACTCTTCCTCCAATAAAAAACTTGGAAGAAATAAAGTCAATGCTTCCACATAGATATCCGTTTTTATTGGTAGATAAAATAATATCGTTAGAAAGTGATCACGTTGTCGGGGTAAAAAACGTTACATTTAATGAAAATTTCTTTCAAGGACATTTTCCAGGCAATCCTGTCTTCCCTGGGGTACTGCAGATGGAAGCATTAGCACAGACTGGTGGAATTCTTGCTTTAAGTACGGTGGACGATCCGCATAATTGGGATACATACTTTTTGAAAATGAATAACGTCAAATTCAAAAACATGGTACTGCCTGGAGATTCTCTAATTCTAAAAATGGAACTCTTGTCTCCTATTAGAAGAGGAATTGTTCATATGCAAGGAACTGCTTACGTTGGAAATAAGATAGTAAGTGAAGGAGAACTAACGGCCCAAATCGTTAGGAGGAAGTAACGTAGAATTTAAACGATTGACATTAATGAATGTAAACTATAAAATGGTGGAGATTCATCCATTGGCTAAAATTGGAGCTGATGTTGAAATAAACTCATTTACAACCATAGGAGAAGATGTTGAGATTGGTGATGGAACATGGATTGGATCAAATGTTACCATATACCCTGGAGCAAGAATTGGCAAAAATTGTAAAATCTTCCCAGGAGCAGTCATTTCTGCTATTCCACAAGACCTAAAATTTAATGGAGAGTACTCATTAACAATTATAGGTGATAATACTGTAATTAGAGAATGTGTTACAATTAATAGAGGTACAATAGATCGTAATAAGACCGTCATAGGAAGTAATTGTTTGATTATGGCTTATTCACATATAGCTCACGACTGTATTGTTGGTGATTCTTGTATCTTTTCAAATAATAGTACTTTGGCTGGCCATGTTACCGTTGGGAATCATGTGGTTTTAGCAGGCTTAACAGCAGTACAGCAATTTTGCAATATTGGTGATCATTGTTTTATTACTGGAGGTTCGTTAGTTCGTAAAGACATTCCTCCTTTTGTTAAAACAGCAAGAGAGCCATTATCTTATGTTGGTGTAAATTCAGTCGGTTTATCCCGTAGAGGGTTTTCTACAGAAGAGATCAACCACATCCAACAGATTTATAGAGAAATATTTGTAAAAGGACAAAACACTTCTCAGGCTATTGATAAAATTCTAAAAGAAATTCCTTCCTCAAAATATAGAAATCAAATTATTGATTTCATTAAAAAATCTAAAAGAGGAATCATGAAAGGATTTGTCTAATTCCTGCTCTTGTCGTGTTAGATATCAAATTAAATAAGATAACTAAAAAGTTTGGGTACCAAACTATCCTAAAAGATATAGATCTTCATCTTTTAAGTGGTGAAGTAGTAGGATTATCAGGAAGGAATGGTTCTGGAAAATCAACTTTATTACGAATAATTTCTTCTTACCTATCTCCTACTTCGGGAGAAATCGTTTACTCTAGAGATGGAATCGTTCTTTCCAAGAATCGAATTCCTCAATACACAACGTATAGTGCTCCCTATATTAAGGTTACACAAGAGATGAATTTATCTGAGGCATTCAATTTTCAACAAAAATTCAAACCTCAAATTTCACCTATTTCTTACAAAGAATTTCTGGAAATTATAGAATTAAAAGATCCCAAACTAAAAGAGATTAGACAATTTTCCAGTGGAATGCAACAAAAGATAAATGTAGCACTCGCCATCATATCTAAATCTGATTTGCTCATTCTAGATGAGCCCACCTCCTACTTAGATCAACACGCTAAACAATGGTTTCAAGGGATTCTGAGGAACTACCGTAAAGACAGAACCATATTAATTGCTTCTAACGATGAGTTTGACTTTGATCTAACAGAAAAAATATATCACATCGAGCATCGAACCATTCAGAATACTGGGAAGTAGAGTTTACCATAACTTCTAACAGTAAAAAACAAAAAACTTTAATTACCAGAACATTTTCGTCCTATTATTCTAACAATCTTTCAGCTGTGAACAGTAGTTTAGTCTTTATTAAGATTTCATGAATTAATGATTACAAAATTGTAAATATTTCAGTAGTTGATTAATGGAGTCGACTATTTTACAAGATAAACAGTCTCAATTCGGCTTTAAGTTGTTCAAATTTCTATGGGCTTAATAGCAATATATACATGCTACATCTGTGAATTTTTGATAGACATTCTATAAAATTTTATATTTGTAAGAAGTAGTAGGAAGCGAAGTAGCATTTTCGTTTCTTATTCATAAGTATTATAAGATCTGAATGTTAATCATTAAAACACAATTTATGAAATCACTCTACACTTTCCTTATCGCTTTTTTCTCGGTAACTATATCTTTTAGTCAGATAGTAATAACCGAGATTTCATACAATCCACCAGAATCAGGATCGGATTCTTTGGAATACATTGAACTATATAATTCAACAGACATTCCTTTTGATCTTACTGGGGCAACATTTGCTGATGGGATCGAATTCACGTTCCCTGATTATATGTTGGCTGGAGATTCTTATGTCTGTATTTGTATCAATGAATCAGCAATGCAAACTGTTTTTGGAAAAACATGTTTGAAGTGGGAAAAAGGAGGATTAAAAAATGGAGGCGAGGCTATAACGTTATTGGACAAAGATGGCAACGAACTTGATCATGTTGAGTACGGCGATGACAATCCATGGCCTTCCTCTGCAGATGGAACCGACGGTGAAGGTGCCAGTATCGTATTGTGTGATCCATTTTCGGACAATTCCATAGCTGAAAATTGGTCGGCAGCTAAAAACAACCTTGGAATTGAACTAAATGGCAAAATCCTTCGTGGTTCACCAGGAGAAAATAATGAAATGTCTTGTACATTGGTGCCTGACCATATAATCGAAGCAAGACCAGATAATACTTTTGCTCCTGATGATATTACCATTAACCCAGGAGAAATTGTTCAGTGGGTCAACATGGGCGGATTCCATAATGTAAATGGTGATAAATCTGATTTTCCTGATAACCCTGAATCTTTTGGCAATGGGGCTGCTTCAAACGATAGTTGGACATTCGAATACACCTTTATGGTTGAAGGAATTTATGAATACCAATGTGATCCTCACGCTGGATTGGGAATGAAAGGAAAAATTACTGTAGGTACGGCTAAGACTTATCCTTCATATACTATTGGGCAATTGAGAGGTGTTGATTCAGAAGGGAAAACAGACTCCATTATGGTTGATTGCGAAGTCACTGGGACCGTGCATGGTGTGAATTACTCAACGTCTAATGGATTGAACTTTTTCCTCATTGATGACAATCATGATGGAATTTCAATTTACAATCCAAACAACACACTAGGATATACTGTAAATGAAGGTGATGAAATTACCGTCCGAGGAACTGTAGGTCAATATAATGGTCTTTCACAAATTACAGCTGATGTCATTAATGCCAATGGAGATGGCACGATACAATCACCAATTGTAGTAGATACTCTTTCAGAAGAATCTGAATCAAGGTTAGTTCAACTAAACAATTTTGACTACGTTGATGAAAGTCAATGGAAAGGAGATGGATCAAGTTTTAACGTTCAAATAACCAACGGTGAGTATACCGCTACTATGAGAGTTCTTGCACAAACTGAATTATCCAACATGACTGCTCCACAAGGACCTTTTAATGTGATTGGTTTAGGAAGTCAATTTGATTTCACTGCTCCGTATTTTGACTTCTATCAAATCTATCCAAGATCAAGTGCTGACATAATTCCAATTAGTAATTCTAATGATGAATTGATTCAACAAATCACTATTGTTCCATCTATATCAGAAGGTCAGTTTCGTTTAATTGGAGGTAATACTCCTGCTCAAATAACAATACATGGTATTAATGGCACACTTATAAACCATTGGGATAAAATCAGCGATCAGTTTGAAATCAATAATTACAAAGGATTAGCTATTATTAGTGTAACCATTCAAAACAATAGAAAACAATTTAAAGTTTTCATTAAATAATATTAGAGGGATTTGACGCTTAACATTTGTTATGTAGCAAACACCCAATGCAACAAATCTTTAAAATACTTCTTTGTAAAAGAATAAAAAAGAGTTACTTCGGTAGCTCTTTTTTATTCCAAAAGCATTACTTAGTTCAAGCATTTACTTTAAATGCCTATTGAAAATCAGAACAATATCACAAAACACCAAGTTTTATTTCCATTATCCTCTTTACGTCATTTGAGAACCATGTGACAAGCTAGAGTTAAACATTGTTTGTCCTGTTGACACAGGAGACATATTATATATCTTTTTAAGATTTGAATTACGCAAAAGATATGGTAAATTAGCATTGCTAAACTCTTACATTTTTGATCGACAAACAAGAATATAGAAAATTGTTTGACTACTATTATCAACCCTTATGCGAAGTTGCATTAACTTATACAAAGGATATGATGCTTGCAGAGGATGTAGTACAAGATATATTTGTCACGATATGGAATCGTAGGCAAAAGGTCGAGATAAATAGAAATCCTAAAGCTTATTTAATCACTTCTTTAAAGAATAGAATCTTTGAATTAAATAGGAAGAAAAAATTAGATATAAATAATGAAATTGAATTAAGTACATTGGAAAGTGTCGCTGAGATCAACTTAGAAGAGTTATTAGAACAAAAAGTAAAAATCGATAAATTATATCAGTCTATACGACAATTACCTAAGCGATGTAGTACTATATTTGTGTTATCAAAACTAGAAGGAAGAACTCATAAAGAAATAGCAAGTGAACTTGACATATCTGTAAAAACAGTAGAAAATCAAATTACTAAAGCGTATAAAATTCTAAGAGAGATTCTTAAAGACTTCAAATAATATGGAAATTTATAATAAGATCATAAGAAGTTTTAGTGGTTCTAACAACCGAAAGGAATTGGAACAGATTGAGTTATGGAAAAATGAAGCTCAAGAAAATCTTGATATTATTCAAGAACTAAAAGCAATCCACGAAGCATCAGAAGGTTTAAAAGATTACACACCCGTTGATAAAGATAAGGCTTGGGGTAATATAAATTCGAAATTAACGTCCGCCCCAAATCCTAATAAATGGTTGGCTCTTCTTGGCTTACTCATTTTATTGAGTGGAATAACGTATTTCAATTTTTTCAAATCATCCGATACCGAGTCCAAACAACAGGTATTTGCAAGTGCCGAAAAATTAATGGAATTTTCTTTAAAAGACGGGACTAATGTTAGACTGGACAAAAGTTCTTCAGTTAAAGTTATAGATGAAAGATATGTTGAATTAAATGGACGTGCCTTATTTGATGTTACGTCAACAAAAGATAAAGACAACTTTACTGTTAAAATCAATGGTGGCAAGGTAACCGTATTGGGAACTTCATTTTCAGTTTTATCCAAGGACAATATTTTTGAAGTTGTTGTTCTTGAAGGCCATGTTAGAGTTGATTATAACGGTAGATCTGTCGATCTATATGCTAATGATGTATTGAGATCTTCCCAAAGTGATCTTACAGTTAGTAAAAATACATATGCCAATTCTATGAGTTGGGATAATAATGAAATTGTATTTGAGAATGAACAGCTGCAAACGGTGCTTAGTGACCTTAGCAGGCATTTTAAAACTGAAATATCAATTGCTACAAAGGTAAACGACCACTCTAATTGTCGTCTTACTTCTACTTTTTCCAATCCTAACATTCAAGATGTTTTAGAGGAATTAAAGATTATTTTTAAGGCAAACTTCATCAAAAAAGGTAACTCATACGTTATAACTTCACTAAACTGTGAATAGTATTGAGTTTTAGAGTCTTTCTAGTTGTTGTTTTTGTAGGTGCAATGAGTCTTAATATTCATGCACAACGATCTGCATTGGAGAGTCTAATTCCGAAAAAAACAATCGAACAATCGACGACAATTGGACAACTGTTCCAAAATATTGAATCTAGCTCAAACATTACATTTTCTTATGCTTCCAATCAAATAGATCCATCCGAATCTGTCTCTTTGGAAATAACATCTTCCTTTGTATCCATAAAAGAGCTCCTAGAAAACGTGTTTAATCACAAAAATCTTGAAATAAAAGTGATTAACAATAAAATAATTCTTCAAGTGGAACCTCAAAAAATTCGACTTTATGGTATAATTAAAGACAAAAATTCGGGTGAGGTCCTACCTGGTGCTGTATTGGTTGATAATCGGACTCAAAAGGTTTATACCACCGATAACAATGGATTTTATTCATTGGTATTTGATTCTGATTCTTCTGAAATAGAAGTTAGATACCTTGGATATAATCCAACAACAGTGCATGTGACCAATTCGGGTAGGAATCTGCATAAAGACATAAGTATGGTCTTTAAAAACCAAATAGAAACCATTACTATTAAAAAAAATGTTTCAGATAATTTATTGATAGATCCAGGAGGAGAATTGGTTTTCAGTACTCAACCTTATTTAAATAAAGGTCTTACGGGGACTACAGACGCTCTCGAGAACATTAAAACAATAGAAGGTGCAACATCAGGTGCTGAAGGAGTTACTGGATTATATATAAATGGGGGAAACAGTGATGAAAACCTGATTCAATTGGAAGGAATGCCCATTTATGAAGTAAGCCATATCGCTGGTATTCATTCCATATTCATCGACGAGACTATTCGGTCAGTAAACATAATTAAAACTGGAATTCCTGCAAGATTTGGGGGAAGGTTATCCTCAGTAATTAACTTTAATCTTAAAGAGGGACATTCCCAAAGTATTAAAAAGTCCTTAAATATAGGATTAGGTTCTGCGCAATTTTCTGCCAATGGTCCTTTACATATGAATGGAAAAACTACTTTTAATTTAGCCGCTCGTGCATCCTTGTTCAATTTCACTTTTAAACCAATCATTACATCATTAAGCAATTTTAGAGATCTTAGTCTCAGCTATTATGATGCAGTTTGTAAGGTTACCCATAAGTTTTCAAACAATGAAAAAATTTCATTAACTACGTATTTGGGACAAGATAGAATTAGATTGTTTAAAAATGACACCATTGTTAGTCCAACTTCATACTTTAGCAGTAGAGATATCAACGAACTCAAATGGGGTAATACACTACTCTCTCTCAATTATCAAAAAATAATCTCTTCATCAGCAATTCTCAAAGCTCATGTAGGATGGAATAAATACAGTTATTTTTCGAGAGGATACTATGAACTTTATTCTAAATTCGATACCATAGAATTGGATAAAACCATTGACGTCAAGACCTTTTCAGACATTCAAGATTTAAAAGGAAGTGTCTCGATGGATTACTACTTCAATGAAATCCTAAAATCAAAAATCGGAGTAACATATACTCAACATACTTTCAATCCAACCATTCGACAAAGTCTTTTAAAAGATAAGGGAGATACCACTTCCTTTAACAATCCAGGCAATGCTTTAAGGGCTTATCAAGCATCAATTTTTGCTGAACTGAATATACGATTAAAAAACAACCTATACTTCTACCCTGGTCTTCATATCAACAATTTCGATGTCCAAGGGACTGATCATACCACCTTGCAGCCAAGATTGAAACTCCTTTGGGTTCCTGATAATTTCACCACTATCGGAATATCATATAGTCGTCTAGCTCAAAACATTAGACTTTTATCCAATCCTGGACTAGGTATTGCATCCGATTTATGGGTACCTTCTTTAAGCCACATTAAACCAACTTTGGTTGATCAGTTTGATTTTGAAATAAAAAGATACTTACTCAAGGATTTGGCTATATCCGCCACTTTGTATACAAAAAATTATAAAAATTTATTGGATTACTCCTTGCCAGTAGACTTACATGCTAATGTCATCATTCAAAACCAAGAAGGCGTTTTTTTTAATCAAAGTACTACATGGGATGAGCATATCGAAATTGGACAAGGATATTCTCGAGGATATACAATCGGAATTACGAAAGAAACTGGAAAAACAAAAGGCTGGGTTAGATATCATCGAAACAGTGCCAAAAGGAAATTTGCGAACTTAAATGAGGGCACTTATTTTTCTTCCAAGAACGAAAGACCTCATGATATAAACATTGCTATCAATCGAAATATAACCTCAAAATTATGGCTTGGACTTCAATGGGTATATACAAGTGGAGGCACATTTTCGCTTCCGAACGAAGAGTTCTCATCAAGTCTGGGAATTAAAATTTTGAGACCAGATGGTCGAAATAACTATAGACTTCCATCTTTCCATCAATTAAGTATAAGTGGTGAATACAGTTTTAATTCAAAATTTGGAAAGCATTCTTTCAACTTTGGCATTTACAACGCATACAATAGACTAAATCCATTTTATCTATATGCCACAAACACGCCAAATTCCTCTATTCCAGTCATAAAAAAGGTTTCTATTTTCCCTACAGTACCATTCTTAAGCCTAACCACTACTTGGTAGGCCACTCTCCACGGAATCAAATATTATTTCAATATTTAACTATTCCACATATTAAACACCTTGAATTTCGGTATAATTCATTACAAATACTACATTTGCAATCATTACACAACAATACAACTTGTTGTTAATTCCATAACCAAAATACTTGAAATGAATAGGCTTGTTTTTCTTTCATTAATCACATTCGTGTTAGTCAGTTGTAATCAAGAAATTAAAGATTACGAAATTTTTACATCTGAAGAAATTCATGTAGCTAACAGAAAGCTCATTGAAATTTCCATTGAAGATATTTATAATCCTCCCGTTGCTACAAGAGTATTCGCATATCCTAACCTAATGGCATATGAGGTGTTTTTACATGGCAAAGGGATGTCTAGTTTTGAAAATTTTCAACCAGGGTTACTATCCCCAACCTATAATGATTCTTTAAAAATCGATTATTCTTATGCTGCAATACAAGCATATTGCATTACCGCGAAAAAACTTGTATTTACAGAACGTATGGTCGATAGTATGAGCCAATATTTTGAAGATACTGCTCTAGAACGTGGAATGAGTAAAGACAGAATTGATGCTTCGAAACTATACGCTAAAAGCATCTGTGACCAAGCCAATGTATGGTTGGACAAGGATAATTATGCTAAGGTCAAGGCAGATGATTTTTATACTGTTCGTGGACATGATAGTACATGGGTATTAACTCCACCAAATTATGAACCCGCCTTAGAGCCCAATTGGAAAAATCTTAGACCGCTCATATTGGACGATGTCAAAAACTTCCAGCCCAAACCAAGACCTATATTTAGTACCGACAAAGATTCTGATTTCTATAAAGAAGTAATGCATGTTTATAATCAATCCAAAGACAATCAGGAAGAGCACAGAAGTATTGCAAAACACTGGGATTGTAATCCAAATGAGTTTATTCAAAAGGGCCATAACGTTGCCTTTAATCATAGAATAAGTCCTCCAGGGCACTGGATTGGCATAACTAAAGCTCTATGCGACATAACCAATGCTGATTTGAATAAGTCGCTTAAAGCGTATGCAATGTCAACTACAGCAATGTTTGATGGAATAATTGCATGTTGGTATACCAAGTATACTGAAGAGCTCATTCGTCCAGTAACTTATATCAATAGATATATAGATGAAACATGGCAACCTTACATTCAAACACCACCTTTCCCAGAATTTACAAGTGGACATAGTGTCGTCTCAGGATGTGCTTCTTATATCCTAGACAATTTATTTCCTAATACTTCTTTTGTCGATTATACAGAAGTAGAATTTGGCTTACCTGCACGACAATTCAAATCGGTTCATCATGCTGGTGAAGAAGCATCTCTATCAAGATATTATGGAGGAATTCATTATAAGTTTGGTATAGATAATGGATTAGAACAAGGAAGGAATATTGGCAAATATGTAATGACTAAGTTGAATCATTAATACTTGAAAACATGAAAAATATTTTAACTCTAGGAGTGCTATTTGTCCTAGTTGTAACCTTGTTGTATTCTTGCTCATCTGAAAAGAGTAATAAAACAAATGATGCTCAGGAAGTTCAATCAATAATTGAAGAGCCCTATGATGGAATTACAGATTTGTTTGAACTCATTCCGAGTGAACAATCTGGAGTATTGTTTGAAAATGAAATTTACGACAGTCTTCAACTACTTTGTTTTTCCTACGAATATGCTTTTAACGGAGGAGGTGTGGCTGTAGGAGACATAAACAATGATGGGCTTCAAGATCTTTGTTTTTCAGGTACTTTATCTCCTAATAGATTGTATTTGAATATGGGCAACTGGAAATTTAAGGATATCACAGCAGCCGCAAGAATCAACAATAATAAAGGGACAAATATTGGAATTTCTATGCTGGACATCAATAATGATGGGTGGTTAGATATCTATATTTGCAAATCTGGCACCTTAAACAATCCTGAAGCTCGAAGGAACTGCCTTTATATTAATCAACAAAACCTTTCTTTTACTGAAGAAGCTGAAAAATATGGATTAGATGACCCCAGTTATTCTACTCAAGCCTATTTTTCTGATTTTGATTTAGATGGAGATTTAGACGCATATATGATCAATCATCCTATCAATTGGGGATTAGAAAGCGACCTAAACCTCCGTATGAATAAAGAAGGAGATTATGAAATGGTCAAGGACACCGCAAGACAATACATCACGGACAAGTATTTGGTCAATCAAAACGGAAAATTTGTTGATCAAACCTTCAAGGCAAATGTTGACAATGCAGCATTTGGATTAAGCGCCATTGTCCATGATTTCAATGGTGATTCTTATCCTGATGTATACATTTGTAATGATTATGCTAAACCAGATCGTTTGATGATCAATCAACGAGGCAAAGGATTTAAAGATGAAATATTAAAATATTTCGACAATATTTCTGCTTCATCTATGGGAAGTGAATTGTTGGATGTAAACAACGATGGCAATTTAGATTTTTATGTCAATGATATGATGCCTACTGATATTTCTCAGGTCAAACAACAGCAGAGTTACATTAATTATGATTTAGCTTCTCTTGGGCGAAAATATGGCTATCATGATCAATTTAGGTTTAATTCTCTGCAAGTCAAATTGGAAGACGGATTATTCTCCAATTTAGGTTTTTTATCAAATGTGGATAAAAGTGAATGGAGTTGGAGTGCTCTAGGACAAGATTTTGATCATAATGGTTTCATCGATTTGTATATCTGCAATGGCTATCTAAAAGATGTGACCAATATGGATTATGCTAAATTTAGACTTGACTCGCTTAGGAGGTCAACCAAAGGGTTGATGGCAGGAAAACTATACAAAAAATGGAATAAGATTGTGGATTCTTTATATTATCCGAATGTGTTTTTCTCAAATGAAGGAAATTTTCAATTCAAAGATGTTAGCCAATATTGGAATTCTGGTCCCTCTTCTTTTAGCAATGGTGCTGCATATGCAGACTTGGATAATGATGGAGATCTTGATATCATTGTAAATAACATCAACGATCCTGCATTTTTATTGAGAAATAATTTGGTAGAAACCACAGGTGCCCAATCATTGCGTCTTAAGTTAGAATCATCAAATACAACATGGGGAAGTATAGTCGTTGCAACATTTAACGACGATAGTCAAATCACTCATCAATATTACCCTATTAGAGGTTTTGTATCAAGTGTTGAGCCTTTTGTTCATATTGGTATTCCAAAAGGAAAGTCAATCAAAGATTTAAAGATTAAATGGCCCAATGGAAAATGGGAAAGATTTATTTCGACAGGTGAAACAGGAGTAAAAATCATCACTAAAGGAAAAGGCATGGACTTTCAGACCAAAATTTCTAGCAATAATACATTGGTAAAAAAACATAGCTTTCCGTTCGATCATAGTGAAAATGCATTTATTGATTTTAAACGAGAGCCCCTTTTACACTATATGCACTCAACACTAGGACCTTGTATCGCATCGGGTGATCTTAATGGTGATAACCATGCAGACGTTTTTATTGGTGGAGCATTTAACCAGAGGAGTTCGATTATATTTCAGTCCTCAAACTCTTGGGAAAAATCCAACTCTAAAGCTCTTGATCAATCCATATCAAAAGAGGATGTTGATGTACAGATAGAGGATATTGATGATGATGGTGATAATGACATCATCGTTCTTCATGGAGGATACCAATGGGACAATGGTAGTGAGCAATATGGTGTATCCATTTATTACAATAATAGTGATGGTACATTTACTTACTCACCTATCAATATTGCTCCAAAAATCAATGCTAATGCCTTACAGATAATGGACCTCGACAATGATCAAGATTTAGATATAGTCGTAGGAGCTGGAGCTATACCAGGATCGTACCCTAATTCTCCGCCATCCTATGCATTAATCAATGATAACGGTAGTTTCCACATCAATAGAGAAATTTTACCAAACAGTGGAGAACTGGGTTTAATTAAAGATATATCAGCTGGTGATTTAGATGGTGATAAAGTCGATGAAATCGTTTTTGTGGGTGAATGGAATGGGATTCAAATTGCTCGTAAAAAAGGGGAAACATATTACATCGACAAGCAATCAAAGCTCAATGAAGAACTTGGATTATGGCAAAGCGTATTAATTGAAGATATTGATCATGATGGAGATCAAGATATTGTGGCTGGTAATCTAGGGCTTAATAGTTTCTTTAAAGCTAGTCCAGATAAACCAACCTGCATATATGCTAATGACTTTGATGATAATGGAGAAAACGATCCAATATTATGCACCTATTTTGGTCATAAATCCTACCCCGTTCATTCGAGAGATGAATTACTAGATCAAATGACTTCCTACAGGAAGATATATCTTCGTTATAAAGACTTTGCTTCGGATGATATTGTGGATATGTTTGGAAAAGAAAAGGTAGAGAAATCAACAGTTTATAGAGCTACGAATCTTGCCTCCATGGTATTCATCAACAACGGTGAAAGTTTTATACCTAAAGAACTGCCCATATCTGCTCAACTTTCGATGAATAACGACATTGTCTTCTGGGATATAGATGGCGATGATAAAAAAGAAGTTATAATTGCTGGAAACTACTGGGAAACAGATTATGATTATGGAAAATATGATGCTTCAATTGGGGCTATTTTTAAGATCTCACCAAATGGAGGTATTACTGAAGTCCAACGATCTGGTTTGATAATAAACGGCAATACCAGAGCATTGGAAATCATCGATAACCATACTTTATTAGTAGGAGACAATGGAGGTGCTGCATATACCTATAAGTTAAAAAAAGACGAATAACATTATCTGTATATCTCATCTACTGATTCTATTATTTATATCATTAGTACTAACTAAAAGTCCTCTAGGGAAACAAACAACTTACACCTTTTATAATTATTATGATTGGTGTAAGTTTTTCAAACCAATTCATTAGTGCGGTTTCAAATATCGTAACCCTAATGGTATTATTTTTGGAAAAGAAGACAATTCCATTTTCCTTTTTCAGCCTTTGAAACCAAATTCAGTGATTGAGAACTATACTTTTCGTAGACCTTGTTAAAATCTTCCAACAATATACCAGACAATAATAAGTAGCCATTTGAAGCTAGCTTTTCTACGACTTCATCACAAGTATCTAATAATACATTCCTATTGATATTCGCAAGTATAATATTAAATGGTTGCTCTACTACACTTGACAAGGTCCCACAGTATACCTTATCCAAAGTTGTTTGATTCAGATTACTGTTTTCTATTGTATTAGAATACGACTCCTCTTCTATATCAACACCTACTACTAATTTTGCACCTAATTTTTTCGCGAGAATCGCTAATATACCAGTGCCACACCCATAATCCAGTACATCCATATTCTTGAAACTCAACTTTTCCATCTGTTGAATCATCATAAATGTTGTTTCGTGATGTCCAGTGCCAAAAGCCATCTTAGGATTGATTCTTATTTCATATTCAAATCCACTTACACTAGGATGAAAGTCCGCACGAATTCGACAAAATTGGTCAATTTCAACAGGTTTAAAGTTTGATTCCCATACCGCATTCCAATTTTGAGGAGGGATGACCTCATCGGTATAATTGGCATTGAACATTTTTAAGAAATCTGAAAACTGCTTCATTACATCAGCTGAGAAATCAGATTCTTTAATATAACAAACCATAGTTTCGTCAACATCTTGAAAAGATTCAAAAGGGAGCAAAGAGCATAAAGCCATTAATCCTTCATCGTATTTAGAAACCGTAACTTTAATATAATTCACTACTAACTTGCTGTATGATTCTGATAGGCCTTCATCGTATTCATCATAAGAGCTGCTACCGTCATAGGTCCTACTCCACCAGGCACAGGAGTAATAGCCCCACACACCTTAGATACTTCATCAAAATCAACATCTCCAACTAATCTATATCCTGACTTTGTTTCGCTCGATTCTACACGATTTATTCCAACATCAATAATAACTGCATCTGGTTTGACCATATCACTTTTAATGAAATATGGTATACCTATAGCCGCTATGATAATATCTGCTCTTAGCAATTCCGCTTTAATATCCTTCGTTCTGCTGTGAGTTAAGGTCACTGTACAATTTCCTGGATTTCCTTTTCGAGACATTAAAATACTCATCGGTGTTCCGACAATATTACTTCTTCCAACTACGACACAATGCTTACCTGATGTTTCTATACCATACCTTGTCAACAGCTCAAGGATACCAAATGGTGTTGCTGGAAGATAAGTTTCAATACCTTGAGCCATCTTCCCAAAATTTGTGGGATGAAATCCATCAACATCCTTTTTGTAGTTAATAGCTAGATTAACTTTTTCCTCATCAATATGCTTAGGTAAAGGTAACTGTACTATAAATCCATCAACACCATTATCATTATTCAATCTGTCAACCTCTTGAAGTAATTCATCTTCAGAAATCGATGCATCTAATTTTAATAATGTTGACTTATATCCAACATACTCACAAAATCTTATTTTATTGCGCACATAAGATTGACTAGCTGGATTATCTCCGACTAAAATAGCAACAAGGTGAGGCGGTCTTTTACCTTCCGAGACTAAAGAGTTAACCTTCTCCTTCAATTCTTCTTTAATATCACTTGAAGTTTGCTTACCATTTAATAGTGTCATAGACCAGATAGAATTTTATGCGATTTAAAGGATGGTATTAGAATTATCTACGTCCATTAGATTTCGAACGTGATTTCATATTTTTTCTATTGTTGTTGAACTTCTTTTTGGGTTTTCCTTTTGTAGACTTTTTCAATTGCTTTATTGATACCAGGTTTTCAATACTGAAATTTTCTCCAAAAGTCAATTCCCCGTTCGATATGTTCTCCAAATCTTGAATGATCACATTATCATTTACATAATGCTCTTTATTCCAAGTTTGGTAAGCCAGTTTCATGTAAGATGCAATGGCTTCAGTATATCCTGCTTTCTTTTCTTCATCTTCCATGGCCAGGGCCTTCTGGATCATCTTCTGGATATATGCTCCATAATGTCTATTCTTATACGTAGACGAAGGATAGCTTAAATCGTGCTTTTCCACATTTTCAGCCGTCTCATGGATAATAACATCATCAGGCACATCTACATCCAAATCATAGTTGGCAATTTTAAAGACATGATTCCACATCTTTTGTTTATTATCCGCTAATGACTTATTACTAGGAACCATGATATTCATCAAATTAATCACTTTTTCCACAAAGTACTGACGCACTTCTCTATCCTCAATGGATTGAGCATGACTTATTAATTTTTGAACATTTCTTCCGTATTCAGAGATTCTTAATCGATCTCTTTCTGAATTATATTCTAATTCGAAATTTCTTTCCATCATAATCTTCTTATTCTACGGTAACTGATTTCGCTAAATTTCTAGGTTGATCAACGTCACAACCACGAAGTACCGCAATGTAATAACTTAATAATTGAAGAGGCAGAACTGAAACAAGCGGACTCAAAGATTCATCCGTTGCAGGCACTGTAATGGTATAATCAGCTATTTGACTAATTTTAACATCGCCTTCTTCTACGACTGCAATAACCCTACCCTTTCTAGCCTTCACCTCTTGGATATTAGAAAATACTTTCTCATACGCACTCTTATTAGTCGCAATAACAATGACTGGCATATTTTCATCAATCAAGGCTATAGGACCATGCTTCATTTCTGCAGCAGGATAACCTTCAGCGTGAATGTAAGATATCTCTTTCAATTTAAGGGCTCCTTCTAAAGCCACAGGAAAACTAATTCCTCTTCCTAAATAAAGAGCGTTGTTTACATCCTTAATCTCTTCGGCTATATATCTGATTTGTTTATCTGAGTTTTCTAAAAAGGTCTTAATCTTTTCTGGAAGACTCTCCAGCTCAGCAAGAATAGATCTAAAATGAGACTCTTTGATTGTCCCTTTCTTCATACCCAAATTAAGAGCCATTAATGTCAAAACAACCAATTGGCTTGTAAAAGCCTTAGTTGAAGCAACCCCTATCTCGGGACCAGCATGAGTATATGATCCACAATCTGTAATTCTGGCAATTGAAGAACCAATAACATTTACAATTCCATATAAAAGTGCTCCTTTATCTTTAGCCAATTCTAATGCGGCCAAAGTATCTGCAGTCTCCCCAGATTGTGATAAGGCAATTACAACATCCTTTTCGTCTAAAATAGGATTACGATACCTAAACTCTGAAGCATATTCCACTTCAACAGGTATTCTTGCTAATTCCTCAATCAAATATTCACCAATTAAAGCACTATGCCATGAAGTTCCACAGGCCACGAAAATTAATCTTCTTGCATTAAGGATACGATTAATTTCATCCTGCATCCCTCCAAGAGTAACCCATCCTTTTTTTGCATTGATCCTGCCCTTCATAGCCTCCATGATAGTCGTTGGCTGCTGATGAATCTCCTTCAACATAAAATGGTCGTACCCGCCTTTCTCCATCTCCTCAATCTTCATGTCTATTTCATGAACAATTGGTTCCTGGATTTCGTTTTTTATATTCTTGACTGTAAAATCTCCATTCCTTCGAGCGATAACGATTTCATCATCTTTCAGGTATACTACTTTCTTAGTATACTTCACAATTGGGGTTGCATCAGATGCAACGAACAACTCATCATTACCCACTCCCAATACCAATGGACTAGACCTTCTAGCCCCTATGATTAAATCAGGATTATCTCTGTCCATTACCACAATAGCAAATGCTCCTACCACTTTATTTAGTGCCTCTAAAACAGCACGTTCTAAAGTCATTTCATTCTGCTCTTGATAAAATGAAATCAGTTGAACCAATACCTCAGTATCCGTTTCAGATCTAAAAGTATAATTGTAATCATCCACCAAGACTTTCTTGATGGAAGCATAATTCTCAATTATACCATTATGGACCAATGTTAATCTATTATGGTGCGTCGTATGTGGATGAGCATTGAGATCGTCAGGCTTTCCATGAGTTGCCCACCTCGTATGACCGATACCAATGGTACCAGACATATCATTCTTTCGAGCTACATCTTCAAGTTTTTTAACCTTACCCTTTTTCTTAATTGTAACCAGATCATTATTTAATACAGATATTCCTGCACTGTCGTATCCTCTGTATTCTAACCTCTTCAACCCTTCCAATAAAAAAGGATATGCTTGATTTTCTCCAATATAAGCTACAATTCCACACATATGGTATTGGTATTATTTTTTATAATTCGGTATATGTTACTTCCAATTTGATAGGATATGTCGAATGATTCGCGCCATAAAAAACACTTCTATTCGGCAATTGTGTTCTAGACCAAGGCGTAATAATAATATCCTTATCCATCATTGGATCATTTATGTTTTCTACAATTTCCTTAATTCTCTTGGTGATTATTAATTCATAATAAAATTGACCTCCATCTTCCTTTAAAGCTCCTCCAAAACCATTAGATAATGGTGCACCTATTGCTGCTAAATCCGAAATATCCTTAATAACAGCTAATTCATTGTCGTCATTATATTCTGAGGCCAACAATTGGTTAATAGGTGAATACAGATCTAAATCATCATTACCAACTTCGGCCACATAAATCTTCAATAATGCATGATTAATCAATTTACCTTCTAGACTTGATAAATCAGGAAATGTAATTCTACTGTTGTAGCCTGCCGCAGCCTCGAGTATTAATAATGAATCGTTATCAACAATTCCATCAATTACATCTTGGGCTAAAAATCCTTGTCTATCTACACTAACCAACGTCCCTCTTCCCGTAGTAACTCTAAAATTGTAAATTTTGTTTACATCTGCTGTATCTTTATAATATACTTGCAACCTATTCAACCCTGTATTTGAATTAGCATCTTTTCCTATATTAAGCCCAAGTAAAGCACTATTGGAGGGGTTATTCTTCAAATAGAACCCAGTAAAATAATCATCCAAAGCACTATTGTCAGCATAATAATTAGAATTAGTAAATAGTTCTTGTGACCAAGAATTATCCATTCGTACTCTAATTTGCGCAGGTATTTTCAAGTCAGAACTATCCAAATGATTAACTATTTGAATACTATCGCTCATTCTTGCTCGAAAAGCTAATTCTCCAATTTGACTATTAGAATAATCAACGGTCTCATTGCTATAAAGTGTATCAATATCTGTAAAATCTTGAATCATCGGATACACTTCAAGATTATGAATGGCATCTCCATCTCCATAATAACCTAAGGTATCATACTGAAGGACCAACACCATGGAATCTAAAGATGAACCATCAAAATCAGGAATAGAAATATTAGAATTGAAGTCCAATTCAAAAAACACTTCTGAAGTCTTTTCTCCAAATTGAGGATCTTCAAGATTTCCTACAGAGAAAATACTAAATTCAGATTTTTCATGGTAAGCCACATTTACCTTTCCTGGAATCGATTGAGAAACAATCTTAAAATCATCCAAGAAACTTACATCAAAACGTTCATCATTCAGCAAATCATTTCCGATACTCGAAGATTCTTCACATGATGCAAATAGAATTATTCCAGCAGCTAAAATAAAAAGGAGTCTTGTCATTAATTTGATTTAAACTTAAGTATTGCAGAACAGATCTTATATCTAATCTTCTTCCTCTTCTATAAACTCATTATAAAACGAATAAATCGCTTTATTGTGATCTCCTTCTTCAACAAAATCAAATAGTTTTTGATTTTCGTGGGTATAGGACTCTATTTCTCCTTTGATTTCGGAATTACCCATCAATACGCCATCAGCAAATGTTATGGCTCCTTTATGTAAATTAACTTGTTCTCCATCAAAAAATGGATCGATGTCCGAAGCATCCAAATTATTAATTGCTGCTTTATTCGCAAATTCTTTATTGAAAGATTGGCTTAACACATCTGAATAGGCAGAATACAGTACTTTAGAATGAGAGAAAATCGGGTCTGTATTATATCCTTTTTTCACATATAAAGGAACCAAACTCGTCATTGTACCATGACAGTGAATAATGTCTGGCGGCCATCCAAACTTTCGAACGATTTCCATCACACCCTTACAGAAGAAAACCATTCTGTCTTGGTTGTCTTCGAAGTCATTTCCATCACCATCTTGAAATAGATACTTCCTTTTAAAGAATTCTTCGTTATCCAAAAAATACACTTGCAGTCTTGCACCAGGATAAGACGCCACTTTTATAATCAATGGATAATCTTCATCATCAACGATGATGTTCATACCTGACAATCGCACAACCTCATGCAGTCTATGTCTTCTTTCATTAATAGATCCAAATCGAGGCATCAAAATCCTTATTTCATTACCATTTTCTTGAGTTTCATGTGGTAACTTTTGAAAATAGTTCGATATTTCTGTCAATACCGTATAAGGATTCATTTCCTGAGTCACAAAAAGAACTTTCATGCAAAATTTTATTTATAAACAAAACAGTACTAAAAGAATTCAACCATATTTCCTTAGAGTACCTTATTTCCAACTACATTGGTAAATAATTCTAATACAATGTGTAACAATACCAACGTAATAATATCTATTTCAGCGTGCAAAGATAATAATATTTATTGACGATATATCAAGACTAATTGCAAAACATTTCTTAAAATACTTATATGTTGACGGCTTTCACATCAACTCGAATCAACATACTCGCTTCTATGAATACGCTAAACCCCAAACATTTCCATTCTCAAAACTCTATATCTTCCATATTGGAACAGTTTCTTTCAAAGCATCTATAATGTATTCCCAAGCTTGTTTCTTCAAACGATTCAAGAAAGTCTCTTACCACTTCTACATCCAACTCGCTTTCAGATATATCGACACTATTTACACCCCCTATCTCCTTAATTCAGATGTGATCAATAAAAATTTTTATGGCAACCCCAATAATTAATATTGCCGTTAAAACCCTTATCCAATCAGGATTCAGTCGTCTTATGGTAACATTAGTACCAATTTGTCCACCAATAAATACCATAGTTCCAAGTAACAAGATCTTATCGTACCTTATAACTGAAGTTTGCATACTCAGTGTTCCTATCAGACCTGCAATTGAATTGACCAAAATGAAAAAAGAACACGCTCCAGCTATGATCTTGGCGTTATCCCACTTTGTCAAATGAAGGATTGGCGATAGAAAAATCCCACCTCCAATTCCAACTAATCCCGAAACAAAACCAACAACGCCCCCGATAGCCACATTCCTTCTTACGGATTCCATCTTTTTCAGATTATTCTTCGGGACAATCAAACGCAGATTGGCTAAAACGGCAATTCCAGAAAGAAATAGAACAATACTAAGGATAATAAAAAACAACTTTTCTTCCAATTGTATAGTTCCACCTATAAAAGCTAAAGGAATACTCAACAGAATTAAAGGAAGTACTTTTTTGAATTGCAACATGTTATTTTTCCAATACCAAAACAAAGCTCCACCTACTACAATTATATTGCAAACCAACGCTATAACTCGTAATGACTCATATGGTAAAGTCGTTAGCGACAACACTGCTAAATAACTGGATCCTCCACCAAATCCAATCGATGCATATATCACAGAAATAATGAAAAAAATAATTGCCAGCTCCAACATTAGACAAAAATAATTGCTTGTTTGGTTATTTCAACATATTGTAAACAACAACTATATTTGTCTTGTATATTTTTTCATTTTTTAAAGAACAAAATTCACTACCTTTTTCTAAACTTGAATCTCTATTATGGTTTATTCTTTTGGTACATGTGAATTAAAAGGATCATGCTATGATGTTCTAACTAAGGTCAATAAATGATGTACTAAACTTTCAATTTTATCATTTTAATACATATGGCGATAAAACCGTTTTTTATAGAAGAAGGAATTGAGGTAGGATGCGATGAGGCAGGAAGAGGATGTTTGGCAGGACCAGTATATGCTGCGGCGGTCATTCTTCCTAAGGATTTTCACCACCCTTTGTTAAACGATAGTAAAAAAATCAACGAAACCAATAGAGACATCCTTAGATCAATCATTGAAGAGGAAGCCATTTCCTATGCCGTTGCTTTTTGCGATCCAAATGAAATTGACCAACTAAACATCTTAAAGGCTTCAATCCACGCCATGCATAAGGCACTTTCACAACTTCTTATTACTCCAACAAGGATCCTTGTAGATGGGAATAAATTTATTCCCTTCGAAAACATTGAACATCATACCATAATCAAAGGTGATGGCAAATTTGCCTCCATAGCAGCGGCCTCTATCTTAGCTAAAACCCACCGCGACGAATTCATGAAAAAAATTCATAAAGATCATCCTAATTATAATTGGGAAAAAAATAAAGGATATCCAACTAAAGAACACAGAAATGCCATTTTAGACATTGGCCCTTGTAAGCACCACCGACAATCCTTTCAACTTTATCCTCCTCCATCACAGGGAGAATTATTCTAATAGCTGTAGTTTTGCGAGGAGGCTAATATCAATCTCAACAAACCTATTATTAACTTTACTAGTACAACATTAAAAACATGGAAATTGCAACATTTACTTTTAATCCTTTTCAAGAAAACACGTACTTACTTTACGACGAAACAGGAGAAACTGTCATTGTTGACCCAGGTTGCTCAAGTACTGCCGAAGAACAAACTTTAACTGCTTTCATCAATGGAAGCCAACTCACTCCAACAAAGCTGATTAACACACATTGTCACATTGACCATGTCTTGGGCAATAAGTTTATACACAGCAAGTACAATCTGGAATTAGGATCACATCGCGATGAAAAAGTTGTTTTAGACATGCAGCCACAAGTAAGTACGATGTATGGCATACCCTACGCTCCATCTCCTGAAATTTCAGTATTCTACGAAGAAGGAGATCTTATTAAAGTAGGAAAGTTTGAATTGGAAGTCATATTCGCACCAGGACATAGCCCTGCGCACATATGTCTCTTTCATAGAGATAGTAAACAACTCATCGCTGGAGACGTCTTATTCAGAGATAGCATTGGTCGCACAGATTTACCTGGTGGTGATTTTGACACTTTGATCAATAGCATTAAATCAAAGTTATTTGTACTTCCAGATGATACGATAGTCTACCCTGGACACGGCCCAAGCACAACTATAGGTTATGAAAAGCAAAACAATCCGTTTTTACAGGGGTAACAATAGCCCTTTTCTAAATTGTCGCCCCTAGAAACAAATACATATTTATCTCATTCTATAGGAACTTGGATTCCTGTACACCTATTATAAAAACAAACGAACATTAATAAGAATGAGGTCATTTCATATGCATAGATTGAAGGATTGGTTTTGTAAAGATGTCATCCTCATAAGCTGTTTTCGCGGATGACTAATTATCATAACGTGAGATATCGCACAATACAATGCTTTCATATTATCATTTTCCCTTATATAAAACCATCACTTGCATAAAGTCACATAAACTGAACTCAAACAATTTAAACCAATAAGACTGTGAAAAATCGTTTAATAATAATATTAATCATTGGGGTACTCTTCAATGTCACTATAGCAAAAGCCCAAGTTGAAACAGTTGTACTTTCTAATATGGATTCATTAGAGAATTACTTAAAGATAATTAACCAAAATTACTATGAGATAACTGATGCTATTGGTAATTTTTACGAAATGGCAGAGCGTAAAGAATTAAGTAATCAAAATTATGCAATTATTTCAAAGTATATTCTTGAAAATGAAATACAGATTGGATATTATTTTATTCTTGATAATGCATTTAAGTTCAAAGCCAATGAAAATATGAAACCGATTCACATTATGACTGGGGAGTCACCTATTATTTACAAAATTTTAAAGAGTCTTACTATTGATAAAATTCAGTTATTCATTCATTACATCCTATATTCTGATTATTTAAATAGAGAATTATCGAATGATCAACTGGGAATGCTAAATACTGTTTTAAGAATGGATGGTTTTACACAAATGCATAAAGTAACACAAGATTCTACTCGTGAACTAAATTTAAGCAGTATGATAAGATATATGAACAATGAAAAATAGAATATATATCAAGCATAATCAGGAGTATATTATTGCACATGAACACTAATGTACAAGATGCGTTCATCGCGCATGTTAAGGAATCCAACTAGACCTAATGGTTGTAGTAATAATGAGCAAATAAATCTTATTATAGTGGGCAAGTTGCTACATATGATGTTACCTATTATCAGATAATTGGTTATTACTATCAGTTTTAAATGATGGAAATTTATTATCTAAAATAAAAATTGAATAACAATGAAATTATATATATTATTACTACCATTATATTTTGTCAGCATTGACATGAATGCTCAGGACACAATAAGTCTAGAAGAAAAAGCTAATATATATTATGAGAAAATAGGTAAACGATACAACGAGGAAGGTCGCTTGTATAATTTAGAATACCTAGATAAGTACGGATATCCCCCCCCAGTACCTGACCCAATAAAAGGATATCCATTTTCAAATAAATTCTTTAAAGAAATTAGAGACTCCCTAATAAATGAGTATTACAAAAAATCAGAATGCGTTGAAACATCAATTGACTATTTAGAAGAGAAGCTATTAATATGGGAACTAAAGAGAGGAGGTGCCTTGCCAGATTCGACATTTTTAGTTCTCATGGATGCCTACCATAATATAGCCCCGAAAAGAGCAGTTAACTTTTGTGTTTTAAGATGGGACTTTTGGAAACATCATATTGTGGATATTGTAAAGTACCATGAAATTCCATGGATTAAAAACTACCCATATGTCGTATTTCTATTCGATAATCTTACGATGCCCGATATTCTTAACCTATTATTATCAAAGAATAGCTTAAGTGAAAAGAGAAACGAAGAATTCATTAATTTATGTATCAGAGAACTAAAATATAACCTTCCCAGCAATGAATTTCAATTGTATGTAGATTATATAAATTCTTTGCGGAATCTCATCAACAATGATGATGAATTAAATATGTATTTCTTAAAAAAAATGAGCAATGAAAAATAGAATAATGAAGTGATTAAAAAACTGTGTTCAACAGCGGAATTAACTGTTTGAAAGTCAGATCAGCCAGAAAATTAGGGAATTATGAATATGAAACAGATATTAATAAATATTCTAACAATAATCCTTTGTTTTAGTAGTATACTAACCGCTCAAAAAAGCAATAGTGAGGTAGATAGCATATTAAATGCCTATGAAAGAAAATATAGGATAGTTTTAAATAAAAGTGATCATTTATTAGTTGCTGACCAAATTAATAGAATTGGAACCAATTGTATGGAGTTAGAAAAAATTGTATTCTCTAATGAGTATAGTAACAATTACAAGATTCACCTCCTAATAAAATACGATAAGTGGACTACTTGTCCAAACATCATATTAGAATTTATTGATCTTATTGAAGATATTGGAGATGAACATATCACAACATTCGATTTTTCGAACTATTCTAATTACCCAATCTATCAAAAAATAATGAACAACAAAGAATATAGAGAGTTCTTCAGCAGTTATTTGAGCAAATCTGACTTTTTGGCAAGTTGTAGTTTCTTTATAAAGAAAAGATCTCTACCTAAATTGAAGATGATTTCTTCTTTGATTAATAGCAAAATACTAAATATTAAAACTAAGGATTCATGCAAACATGCAAATATCATACTACTGAAAGGAATAGAAAACAATGGTAACGAAGTAAAAATGTAAATTATGAAATATATTTTTCTCCTAGTAATGTTCAGTTATTCTCTTACTACTTCATGTCAGAAAAATGAACTTGATACTTTAATCGAAGCTGAACTTGATAGTTTAATAAACGAATATGAACGTAGTTACAGAACTCATTTAAATAAAAGTGATACACTATTGATTTCTTCCCTAACATCACAACTAGAGTTGGATTGTACATCGTTTGATCATCTAATAAATCAAAACATTTATAGCAACACATTTCTGGCTACATTGACAAGTTCATTAATCACCAAAGATGTATGTCTCAAAGAAATCTTAGACAATTTGTTATTTTATAGACCCATTAATGAACCTCTTCATTATGAAAACTTTCCCATTAGTTTAGGCGCAACTCACAATAATACTACCATAACAAAGGTTACCAACTATCTCTTGGAATCGGAATATTTATCGGATTGTAAATTTCTATCCAATAAGTCCGATTCTTATTTAAATAAGCTTTCTATTATATTGCAAAAATCAGCTATTGCAGATAATCAAATCATAACTAATTGTAAATCAGCAAATCTATTTATTTTAAGAAATTATTATGTTCAAAAGTAGATAATATCTGTACTAAGGAATTTTCAATATATCTTAATTCACATGAACCAACCTACCCAATAAATGATATAAAAGATCAATAAATGCATTAATCTGCTATGTTGCTAGTATATTAATTGAACACATTGACGGATCCTTATGGTTACACATTAAATCTAAAATGCATAATATCACCGTCAACGACAACATATTCTTTTCCTTCTACGCCTAGCTTACCTGCATCTTTTACCGCTGGTTCAGAACCAAATTCGATGTAATCATTGTATTTGATCACTTCAGCTCTGATAAATCCTTTTTCAAAATCAGAGTGGATCACTCCTGCAGCTTGAGGAGCTTTAGATCCTTTAGCAACAGTCCATGCACGAACTTCCTTTTCTCCAGCCGTAAAATAAGTGATTAAATTGAGCAAAGAATAACAAGATCGAATCAGTCTATTTACACCAGGCTCTGTCAATCCCATATCAAGGACAAATTCCATCCTTTCTTCCTTTGTATCCAACTCCGCAATATCAGCTTCGATACCTGCACAGACCAAAAGAATTTCAGCATTTTCATCCTTTATTGCTTCAGTAAAACTCTTAGTATGTTCGTTACCATTTATCACAGATTCCTCATCTACATTGCATACATATAAAATTGGTTTAGCTGTAAGAAGATACAAATCGTTGTAATTATCCTCATCCGATTCGTCTAAATCATATGCCCTAGCTGGATTACCTTCTTCCATATATGCATATATCTTTTGAAAGAATTCCAGTTTTTTTATATCCTCTTTATTCCCACTCTTTGCCTGTTTCTTACCTTTTTCTATTCTCTTTTCAAGAGTTTCAAGATCTTTTAGTATCAATTCGTTATCGATAATCATTTTATCTCGAACAGGATCTACTCCTCCTTCAACATGCACTACATTACCATCTTCAAAGCAACGAACCACGTGAACTATAGCGTCTACCTCCCTAATATTTGCTAAGAATTGATTTCCAAGTCCTTCTCCTTTGGAAGCACCTTTGATCAAACCGGCAATATCCACTATTTCGACTGTGGTTGGTAGAATTTTTTCAGGGTTAACCAATTCGGCTAGTTTATCCAACCGCTCATCAGGAACAGAAATCATTCCTACATTTGGATCCTTCGTAGCAAATGGATAATTTGCTGCCAAAGCCTTTGCAGATGTAAGTGCATTAAATAGAGTTGATTTTCCCACATTAGGTAGTCCTACGATACCGCATTGTAAAGCCATAATTGATTTATTTTTCTAATTCGGCGCAAAAATAGTATTAAATCGTATTTCCACAATTTTACGACTATCAATAATTTATTTCCATCATCATATTTGCAAGGCGATAAAACAATCAACTTCATATAAAGCTTCATTCAATTAACTTAAATATTGCAATTAAGTTTCTATGTCGATATAGTCGTATAAGCTGGTATTATCTTGTCATTGGAATAATTTCATCTTTCTCTTTTACGAATTGGCTTCATAGTGGCCTACACTAAATTACTTAATACAACCTCTTATTATTAGGATCTATGATGAATAACTATCAGATCTCAAATCAATTATTTCCTCAAATTGCAACTGGGAATTAAACCAACAGCCCTCTAGAAAATCAACACTTTACATATATAAATTTCAAAAAAATAAATAGCGCTTAAATTTCCACCAATTTTAATTCCTATATCCTATATTTGCGCTCGGTTAATTAGAAAAATTATATATCAGAATGATAGAACCTAATATCAAAAAAGCCACCCTTGTTCTGGATAACGGAAGTGTCTATGTTGGAAATGCGGGAGGTTTTATTGGTACAACGACCGGGGAAATTTGCTTTAACACAGGCATGACTGGGTACCAAGAAGTATTTACCGACCCTTCTTATCATGGACAAGTTATGGTTACGACCAATGCCCACATTGGTAATTACGGAGTAAAAAAAGATTCTGATGAAGAATCTGATTCCATTCAAATCTCTGGATTAATCTGCAAAAACTTAACAAACAAGTATTCTCGTCCACTTGCTGACCAAGATATTCAAGGATATTTTGAAGATAACAAAATGGTGTGTATATATAATGTTGACACAAGAGCCATTGTAAAGGAAGTGAGGTCTGAAGGTGCGATGAACTGTATCATCTCATCCGAAATCGACGATATCGACGAACTTAAATCTAAATTAGCAAAAGTGCCTTCTATGGAAGGATTGGAGTTGGCTTCTAAGGTCTCCACTCCTGAGCCTTATACTATGGGTAATCCTGATTCGGACATTAAAATTGCCGTTTATGATTTTGGCACTAAAAGAAACATTCTAAGATGTTTGGCTGATAGAGGCGCATTTCTCAAAATCTTCCCTGCTACGACTCCATTTGAGGAATTAGAAGCATTTAATCCAGATGGTTACTTTTTGAGTAATGGTCCAGGAGATCCATCTTCAATGCACTATGCAACGGATAATGCGAAAAAAATAATTCAAACAGAAAAGCCCACTTTCGGTATCTGTTTAGGACACCAGATTCTTGCACAAGGAATGGGGATTGGCACTTTCAAAATGCACCATGGTCATCGGGGTATAAATCACCCGGTTAAGAATCTACTTTCTGGAAAATGCGAGATCACTAGTCAAAATCATGGATTTACTATAAATCCAGATGATGTGAACAACAATGATTCTGTAGAAATAACACATGTAAATCTTAATGATGAAACCATTGAAGGTATCTCATTGAAAGATAGGCCTGTTTTTTCTGTACAATATCATCCAGAAGCTGCTCCAGGTCCTCATGATTCGAGGTATTTATTTGATGATTTTATTTCATTGATAAAGAAACATAAATAAGTTAAGTTTTAAAATAAGTTAATGAGTACTATACACGAACTACGAGCAAGAGAAATACTTGATTCAAGAGGAAATCCAACTGTTGAAGTAGAAGTTATAACAGAAAATGGCATCGTAGGAAGAGCAGCTGTTCCATCAGGAGCTTCTACAGGTAAATATGAAGCTGTCGAATTAAGAGATGGTGACAAAAGTAGATACCTTGGTAAGGGGGTTCAAAATGCATGCTATAATGTAGATGAAAAAATCAGAGAAGCTTTACTTGGTGAAGACATCTTTGATCAGCGCTACATTGATGACATTATGCTCGAAATAGATGGTACTCCTAATAAATCCAACTTAGGTGCGAATGCAATACTTGGGGTATCTATGGCCGTAGCCAAAGCTGCTGCTGAGGAATTAGAATTACCATTGTACAGATACATTGGAGGTGTAAATGCGCATGTGATGCCTATTCCAATGATGAATATTCTAAATGGAGGAAGTCATGCGGACAATAGCATAGATTTTCAGGAATTCATGATTATGCCCGTTGGTGCACATACATTTTCGGATGCTCTTCGAATGGGTGTAGAAACCTTTCACCATCTAAAAATGGTTTTAAAAAGTAAAGGTTACTCTACTAACGTTGGAGACGAGGGAGGATTTGCTCCAAACATCAAATCCAACGACGAAGCCATTGAAATTGTATTAAAATCGATCGAATCTGCGGGATATAGACCTGGAGAAGACATATTTATAGCTATGGATGCTGCCGCATCTGAATTCTATAATGAAGAGGAAAAAGTTTATCACCTTCACAAATCTACTGGTGATAAACTAACTAGTGAAGAAATGGTTGCACATTGGCAAAATTGGGTAAACAAATACCCTATTCTATCAATAGAAGATGGACTTCATGAAGACGATTGGCAAGCATGGAACTTATTGAATACTGCCATTGGAAATAAAGTACAATTGGTGGGAGATGACCTTTTTGTTACCAATACAGAAAGATTACAAAGAGGAATCGACGAAAATTCTGCGAATTCCATTTTAATAAAGGTCAACCAAATAGGATCATTAACAGAAACAATTGATGCAGTTCAATTGGCTACAAGAAATGGTATGACTTCTGTAATGAGTCATAGATCCGGTGAAACAGAAGATACAACTATTGCAGATCTTGCAGTAGCCTTGAATACTGGTCAGATTAAAACGGGTTCTGCTTCTAGAAGTGATCGTATCGCTAAGTACAACCAACTCCTCAGAATTGAGGAAGAACTAGGAAATACAGCAATATATCCGGGAAAAGATATTCTAGGATAATAATCTAAAAAGTTAGGTTATAACGATAGGTAAAGTTAGGATAAAGGATTGATTATGAATTTATTTATTACACTTTACATATTATATTTTAATTTAATATATCTTTGCCTTGATAAGAAATATTATGTTTCATGGCAAAGAAGAAAAAGAAGTCTAAGCAGTTTTTAACTCAACAGCTTCATATTCCTGCTTCTTGGGTAAATAAATTTACCATAGTAGGACTTATGTTTTTTGTTTGGATTGCATTTTTTGACGACCATAATTTGATCAATTCGTATAAGATATCACAAGGATTGAAACAAATGGAAGCAGAAAAACAAGAGCAAATTGAGAAAATTGCTGAGGCTAAAAAGCATTGGAAAGATCTAGAAAACAATAAAGAAAAGTTTGCTAGAGAAAAATACTTCATGCATAAAGAAGACGAAGAAATATTTATAATAGAAAAAACAACAAAATGAGTGTTTTAGTCAATAAGGATTCTAAGATAATAGTTCAAGGATTTACTGGTTCTGAGGGAACCTTTCATTCTACTCAAATGATTGAGTACGGGACCAACGTAATTGGAGGTGTAACACCTGGTAAAGGTGGTCAGACTCATTTAGATCGTCCAGTATTTAACACAGTAAAAGAAGCTGTAACTGAATTGGGAGCTGATACTTCTATCATTTTTGTACCACCAGCATTCGCAGGTGATGCAATAATGGAGGCTGCGGAAGCAGGAATCAAAGTAATCATATGTATTACAGAAGGCATACCAGTTCAAGATATGGTTAAAGTTAAGGCATTTATCTCAGAATATGACTGTAGGTTAGTTGGACCAAACTGTCCAGGAGTAATCACTCCGGAAGAGGCAAAAGTCGGCATTATGCCAGGTTTTGTCTTCAAAAAAGGTAAGGTAGGAATCGTTTCAAAATCAGGTACTCTTACCTATGAAGCGGCTGATCAAATCGTAAAAGCGGGATTAGGTATATCTACAGCAATTGGAATTGGAGGAGACCCAATCGTAGGCACTCCAACAAAAGAAGCCGTCGAATTATTAATGAATGATCCTGAAACTGAAGGTATCGTTATGATTGGTGAAATTGGTGGAAATTATGAAGCTATTGCATCAAGATACATCAGTTCGACTGGAAATAAAAAACCTGTGGTTGGATTTATTGCAGGGAAAACAGCACCTAAAGGTAGAACAATGGGACATGCTGGAGCAATTGTAGGTGGTCATGAAGATACTGCTGAAGCTAAGATGGCTATCATGAAAGAAAATGGTATTCATGTTGTTGATTCGCCAGCACAAATAGGAGAAACAATGAAGAAGATCTTGGGATAAAACAAGATTCTATGTCCCGTCCTAAAATAGTGTTACGGGTTTAAAAATACTATTAATGAACCATCTGTGGATTTAAATCCACAGATGGTTTTTTGTTTTATATGTTTTGGGGCTTAGCTTATCTTGATTATGCATATATTCTGGTGTATGCATATGGCAAGATAAGTGTGGCCTGTCATTGTTATATATTTCAATACTTTGGTTTACTAAACATCGCATTAGTTCTATATCCTTAATTTTTATACCAAGAATAAACTCCTGTTTCAGTATGCCGTTTATCCTTTCGGCTACCGCATTTTGATAGGGATCATATTGTTCGGTCATGCTACATTTAATTTTGTGCTTACCAAGTAGTTCTTGATAAGCATCACTACAGTATTGGAGTCCTCTATCCGAATGATGTATAAGCTTGTGAGACTTATATTTCCTATTCTTAATCGCCATCTTTAAAGCTCTAATTGAGCCTTTTGTTGATAAACTTTCTGATACGTCATATCCAACTATTTTTTTTGAATACTTGTCCGTAATCAAGGCTAAGTACTGAGGATGTGTCCTGTCTCCGATGTAAGTAATATCGCTGACCCATATTTGCTCTGGTTTCTTTACCTGTATTTCTTCTATTAAATTCTTGTGCTTGCGGAATCTGTGATGTGAGTTGGTCGTTTTGTGGTATTGACGCTTTGGTTTGATTAACATGTGGTTAGCTCGTAATATATCGAATAACTTATCCCGTCCTACGCCTATCTGTCTCAAGTCAGCCTTGAGCATATGATACAGCTTCTTGCCTCCTATTCGTGGCATCTTTAACCTTATTTGAGTAACCATTTCTAACACTTGCTGCGCTCTGTTCTGATGGCGTTTAACTCGTGACTTTGATCTATAATATACCTGCCGATTATACCCGAACAAGTTACAGGCGTATGTAATACTCATCTCTTGTTCTTTTTTGACGTGATCAACTGTTCGGGTAAGGAGTTTTTTCTTATTGGAATATTGTACTCCTTCTCCGCTAATTCTATCATCATATCAAAGAGAATAGTCTTATGATCTGCTCGCTCGGCTTGCTTTTCTAAGTGCTTCTTCTGCTTTTCAAGCAGCTGCACTTTTGCCTCTAATTCCATTATCCGTTGTTCGGCTGTCTTTGGCATATTGCATGGTGTTTGGTTCTCCCAATCAAATGTACCATATTTCCGTAGCCAATTAACTACTGTACTTTGTCCTTGTATCCCATACTTGCGTTTAGCTCCTGTTACCGACAGTTCTCCTCGCTCAATTTCCGACACAATCTGTAACTTTAAGGATAAACTGTAATTTTTCTGTGTTCGCTTTACATAATTCGTTCTCAATTCTTTAGACATTTCATCTCTCTTTTGTGTAACGCTATACTAGGACGGGACACTATTATAATAAAAAAGGGATAATCGAAATCGATTATCCCTTTTTTATTGTGATTTACTCTATCCATTTCATAACAAAAAGAGTAAGATTATATTAATTCAGACCAACATATTTATCAATGTCTACACCCGCATTGAGCAGGCATAAAACTATTCGTTTGATTGAAGTAAGGGAATCCATTGCCGCTTCCATCCAACTCCCAATAAAACTTTGATCTTTTATTGGAATAATTTCCCATTTCATTCATAGTATCAGTATCATATAACCTCCCATTAATCATGGTATAGGTAACTCGTTCTGTATCTCGAATATTCTTTAAAGGATCTCCATCCACAACAATTAAATCAGCAAGTTTTCCTTTTTCAATTGATCCAATTTCGTCTTCCATTCCCAAATACTCCGCTCCATTCATTGTCGCAGATCTTAAAGCCTGCAAATTGGTCATTCCACCTTGATGTAACATCCATAATTCCCAATGCACTCCTAATCCTTGTATTTGACCATGCGCACCCAAATTGATATTTACTCCGGCATCTTGAAGTTTCTTACACGACTGAGAAGTTAAAATGTGTCCATTTTCATATTCTTCATCTGGGATCATCGTTCTATGTCGAGCTCTTGAGTCAATGATTGCCCTTGGAGTAAACTTCAATAATCTATCCTTCTCCCATACATTGGTATTCTGGTACCAGTAGTATTCGCCATTAACTCCTCCATAATTCACAATTAAGGTTGGTGTATTACTCGTTTTCGTCTTCGACCAGAATTGAATAACATCATCATACAATGGGGCCACAGGGATATTATGTTCAACACTTGTGTGTCCATCTGCCACCATACTTAAATTATGGTAAAAAAACGAACCTCCTTCAGGGACAACACGTATACCAAGTCCTCTAGCTGCTTCAATTACCTGCTGACGTTGTTCTCTCCTGGGTTGGTTGTAAGATTTAACTGAAAATGCACCATAAGCCTGAGTTCGCCTAATAGCAGATTTTGCATCTTCAAGGTTATTTATTACGGCTTTAAAATCACCATCAGCCCCATACAAAATGGTACCCGTACTAAATATTCTAGGACCAATCATAGCTCCTGACTTCACCATTTCAGATTGTGCAAAAGTAATTTCCGTATTTACTGAAGGATCATGTGTAGTGGTCACACCGTAAGCCAAATTAGCAAAATACTGCCAGTGTTTTTGTGGACTTACGCCACCTCTAAAAGCACCTAAATGAGCGTGAACATCAATTAAACCTGGCATAATTGTTTTTCCTGTAATGTCAATTACTTTTGCTCCTTTCTCTCCTTTCAAGCCACTTTCTTTACCAACATATTTGATCTTATTTCCCTCAATCAATACAACTCCATTATCAATTACTTTTGCTCCATCCATAGTAATCACTTTCCCCCCTTTGAAAAGTATTTTCCCATCAGGCTTATCTGATTTTACAGTCAAGTCTATTTTAGTGCCAACGGAATCCATAGGAGGAAGACTATCAACACTTCCCTCAAGGAATAAAAATCGATTAGTTAAGGGCTCCGAAAAGTACTTATTACCCAATGTCCAATGCAATGTCTGGCTATCTTTCGACCAATGCAAATTTATACCTGCATCTCGCCCGACTTGTGCTACTGGTATTGCTTTCGTTTTAGCAGACAAACCAAAAGACTTACCAATCTGTGGCATCGGTGCGATATAAACCTTATACAACTCAGTAAAAGCTATCCATTTGTTATCTGGGCTAGGTGTAAATTGAGTAGTGTACTTAGTTTTAAAAACCTCTTGCTCCTTCAGAGTCTCTAGATCTATAGATCCAAAGGATTTATTAATAGAACCAAACACATATCCACCTTTGGTATAAAATACTTTTTTGCCATCGGCTGAGAAAGTTGGGTATTCACCAGAATCAAGAATTTTCTTTGTGTTTTCACCATCTGCATCCATAATGAATATTCCCGTATTCTTAGCATACGAATATCCCATATGACCATTTCCGCCACTTTTTCTAAAGACAATTTGTTTTCCATCAGGTGAAAAAGAAGGTGTATTGTACAATCCTTTTTCTTTAGTTAAGGTTGAGATCTGCTTGGTTTTAAAATCTAATAATTTTATAGTTCCTAGTTCTTCATCATCCCAAGTGACATAAACCAACTTATTCCCATCGGGAGAAAACGAAGATTCTGCTTCAATTTCTTCATTAGATGTTAATCTCTTTGATTTCGTACCATTAGCATCTGCTATATACAATCTTCCCAAAGCATTGAATACCACATTTTCTCCATTAGGTGAGGTTCGCAAGTTTCTCAATACGTTTACTTCAAACTTGTCTTCAAATGCCTTATTAGCAAACTCTAAGGTCTGCATGAACTTGTGCTCCACTTCTACTTGAAATGGTATAACATTAGAAGATTTATCTGACACTCCAATTCTGTGAATTTTTCCCTTACCCCATATAAAAATGTTCTTATCATCAGCAGACCATGAAAACCCAGTATACGCTCCAAAAACCGTCCAAGCCTCTTGTTGATCTTTGCTCAAGCCTTCAAATATTGAAAAATCCTGCCCTGTTTCTAAATCATGTATATACAATACAGATTTGGTTCGTACTCGACGTACATAGGCTAATTTCTTCCCATCATTCGAGATCTGTGGTCTACATGCTCCGCCTGGTCCTCCAACAATTTTTTCCGTCTTCCCAGTATTACGATCATACCTAAACACTGCAAAAATTTCGTCATTGGGATCCTTATTGTATTGAAAATACCCACCTGGATATACATCTTCACTGTAGTATACATATCTGCCGTCGTTAGAAACAGAAGGCTCATTCACATCTTGTTGATCATTTTTTCTTTTGGTCAATTGTATACCATCTCCTCCAGAAATATGATACATCCACATTTCTCCAGCTCCTAATGATCTTGTCGAAGTAAAATGCTTTCTGGCAATGATATAATCCGACCCAGGAACCCAATCCGCATTATTTAATAGTCTAAATGATTCTTTCGTGATCTGTTTTGCCTCTGTTCCATCTGTATTCATAGTCCAGATATTGTCTCCACCACCTGCATCACTTGTAAATAGTATTTTCTTCCCATTAGGGCTAAATCTAGGTTGAACTTCCCATGCCAGACCTGTTCTCAATGCTGTAGCTTTGCCCCCTTCAGATGGCATAATAAAAATATCACCCAACAAATCAAACACCAAATGTTCTCCATCTGGACTAACATCTACATTCATCCAGGTTCCTTCATTAACCGAAATTTGATGTTTCTCAAATTCACCAGGAGGATTATTTACGTCCCATTTTTTCTCTTGTGCCAATGAATTACTTACTGCCCATATGGTTAGTACAGAAAAGATTAAATACTTCATAATAGAATTGATTCGATTGTTGATTAATTAGTTAATACGATTTTTTCTCAAGTCCCGAGTTTTCAATACGGATTCGAATGCATGATTTATCAAAACACCGCTACTCCTTTCTCTCCATTTTTAGACCACGCTCTAAACATACATGTCGTATTAAAGGGCATTGAAATGTTTCCATCTTTATCGATAGCAATTATTCCCCCTAAGCCACCTTTATCAACCAATTTATCCTTAACCAGATAATGGGCCGATTTTTCAAGGGACTTCCCTCCGTACTCCATCATAGCTGCAATGTCTCTCGCTATCGTAAATCGAATAAAATACTCCCCATGCCCTGTACATGACACACCACACGAAGCATTGTTGGCGTAAGTTCCAGCTCCAATTACAGGGCTATCTCCTATCCTATTGTATTTTTTATTTGTCATTCCACCAGTAGATGTTCCTGCAGCTATATTCCCTTCAGAATCCAAGGCTACGCACCCAACTGTACCCTTCTTTTTCTCCATTTCTTCTTCATCAGAAGACATTTTACGTTTTTCAGAATCTCTGGCATTTTTCAATCTATTGTAATTTTGTTCCGTAAAAAAGTAATGTGGGTCTACTATTTCCAATCCTTGATCTATCGCAAAAGATTCTGCACCTTTACCAACCATAAATACATGATCCGATTTATCCATTACCGCCAGAGCCGCGGTGATTGGGTTTTTAACATTGGTTACTCCACCAACCGCACCAGCATTTTGGGTCTTTCCATCCATAATAGATGCATCCAATTCATTCGTACCATAATGCGTAAAAACAGCCCCCTTACCTGCATTGAATAATGGTGAGTTCTCCAAGAACTTAATGGTTTCTGTTACTGCTGAAATGGATGTGCCGCCATCTTTCAATATGTTCTCACCAATACTCAAGGCTTCGTTTAATGCGGACTTATACTTTTCCAACATTTCTACTGACAAGTGTTCTGGTCTTAACATTCCTGCACCACCGTGCAATACGATCGAATAATTATTGTTTTTTTGCTCTGGGACTTGTTCCACCTGAGCGTGTATTTGTGAGAGACAACAAAAAGTCAGCATAAAAATTACAGATCTAAACATCTTGGTTCTTTTTAGTTAAAAAATTGATCAATTTTTCCAAGGCCCTTTTCCGGTGAGAAACTTTGTTTTTCACCTCCTGATCCAAATCGGCAAAGGTCTCTTCATAACCATCGGGAATAAATATTGGATCATATCCAAATCCCTTATTTCCAGACATTTCAAGGCTTATTTTTCCTTCAACCTTTCCTTCGAACAAGCATTCTTTACCATCATATATCAACGCCATAACAGTTCTAAACCGAGCACTTCTATTCTCGCTACCACTTAAATTGGATAATAGCAAATTCATATTCTTTGTAGCGTCTCTCTCCTCTCCAGCATACCTAGCCGTATGAACTCCAGGCTCTCCATTCAAATGGTCAACTTCTAAACCTGTATCCTCCGAAAATACATTTCCACCCAGTTTTTCATAAATATACCTTGCCTTTATCAAGGCATTTTCTTCTAGACTAATACCATCTTCCACAATATCTTCTTGAATCCCCTTTTCTCTCATCCCAACAACATGAATTTCCGAAGTAAGCATTTGATTTATCTCCTTTATTTTATTCTCATTTTGAGATGCAAAAATCAATTCCATATTATTCTTATTTAACCTTTAAAAACATCTGTTGAAGGCACTGCCACAGCTTCATCTTCAATCCTTTATC
The DNA here is from genome assembly GCA_965230345.1 of Saprospiraceae bacterium. Lineage (GTDB taxonomy): Bacteria > Bacteroidota > Bacteroidia > Chitinophagales > Saprospiraceae > JADKBO01. The sequence goes on along the minus strand of CBDDKR010000001.1, from coordinate 734,739 downwards.
TTGTCCCAATTCGGATAAAGAATCACTAGCTAATACTTTAGTATTTTCTAAATCATAAACGTTATACTTCTCCAATCTAAGTGATGAAAAATGCTGATCATTATTGTATCCAAAAATGATTACATATTGAGCCTGTTCATCAATAGTAAGTCTTGATGCATCAGAAAAAGCTCTCAAATCTACCAAATCTCTACCAAGTTTTATCGCTCCAAGTAGAGCATCCAACATTTTATTGTTGGAATCGTTCAGTTCATTTTTGGGCAAGTACACTAAGTATTTTGTTTTTAACCCTTCACTTGACAAACCTTCTTTTATATCGAACAATAAATCCATATTAATAAAAAGCAAAATTTAAAGATTCCATAACACCCAAATACGTAATTTAATTTTGATTTCCAAATTGTTTTTTAGTTAAAAAAAAGCTAACTTTGTGCGGCTTTGATCAAAAGAGACCATTTGGCCTTATTTCTCATAATTATAAACAATCTGACATGAATTCAATCAAAATTACAAAAGTAGCTGAATCTGCTGTAAAAAACGTAGACTTTGAAAACATTCCATTTGGTAAAATCTATACTGACCATATGTTTGTTGTCGATTATATTGATGGGAAATGGCAAAATGCTGAAATAAAACCGCTAGAACTTATGCCTACGCATCCGGGAAACCTAGCATGGCATTATGGCCAATCCATTTTTGAAGGAATGAAGGCTACCATAAGTCCAGATGGAACACCTCTTTTGTTTAGACCTGAAAAGCATATTGAAAGACTGAATGAGTCAGCAAGAAGAATGTGTATGGCTGAACTACCAAAAGAACTTTTCATGGACGCCATCAGAAAGTTTGTATGGACTGAAAAAGCATGGATTCCTCCTCAAGCTGGAAGTGCACTTTACATAAGACCAATGATGTATGCCACTGATGCTACAATAGGTGTAAGAGCTTCTGACACTTATAGGTTTATCATTATTGCATTACCTGTTGGCCCTTATTACGACAAACCTGTAAAGCTAAGAGCTGCCGAGAAATATGTTCGAGCTGCTGTAGGTGGTGTTGGAGAAGCCAAAACCGCGGGTAATTATGCTGCTTCACTTCTACCAGCACAATTGGCTAAAAAAGATGGATACGATCAAGTAATGTGGTTAGATTCTAATGAGTTCAAATATATTCAAGAGGTGGGAACTATGAACATCTTTTTTGTAATAGGCAATCAAGTCATTACTCCTGCAATTAATGGCGCCATACTTAAAGGAATTACTCGTAATTCCATCATGCAACTCTTGACTAAAAAAGGATACGAAATTGTTGAAAAAGACTTAAGTATAAATGAAGTATTTGATGCCGCTTCATCTGGAGACTTAAAAGAAGTATTTGGGAGTGGGACAGCTGCCGTTATTGCTCCTGTCTCAGAAATAAAATGGGGCGATAAAATCATTAATTTAAATCCTGATTCTTACGAAGTTGCTGCATTCGCAAAATCGACCATTAATGGCATGAGAAATTTATCTGTAAAAGATGAATTTGGATGGATTGAGCCCTTAGATGCATCTGTATTAAGTTAATTATAACAAGTTAAAAACATATCAAGGCATCAATTTTAGAATTGGTGCCTTTTTTATTTCTATCGATTGAGGTCTTGCGTTAATCGATTTTTTCTCTAATTCCGAAACTATTTAAAAGAAAAATCAATTAGAAAAACCGAACAGACAAACATAAAACATGACTCAGCAAAGAAACAAAGCTAAAGAATCAGATTCAATCATTAAAAACCATGTCATATGGTCTATGGGTGGTGGAGCTATTCCAATCCCATTTATTGATCTAATAGCAGTTACTGCCATTCAGTTGGATATGATTAAACAATTAGCCAGGGTATACGATGTCGATTATAAGGAAACTGAAGGAAAAGCCATTGTAACGGCCTTAACGGGTAGTGTGATGGCCAATATTGGGAAAAGAGCCGTTAAATTTATCCCTGGGATTGGAAGTATTTTAGGAGGTGTAACGATGGCTGTCCTATCTGGAGCTTCAACCTATGCATTGGGTGAAGTCTTTGCAAAACATTTCGAAACTGGTGGAACCTTTTTAGATTTTGATCCTTCAAGATTAAAAAAGTACTACGACGAAAAATTCGAGAAAGGAAAGGAAATTGTTGAAGAAATGAAAACTCAAAAAGATACAGAAGTTGAGGAGGAGAACAAAAAAGACGACATCATTGACCTGGATATCATTGCAAAACTAAAAGAGCTTGGAGAACTCAAAAAAGAAGGTATTATTTCCGAAGAAGAGTTTGAAACGCTCAAGAAGAAGATTATCAACAATTGATACTTCGATCTTATAGTATAGAAGTAATTTAATAATAACTAAATCTTGATAGGAGTAGACTTCAACTTTCAAATTAATTATACGCAAAGTTTACTCCTATATCACTTTACTTAACCCAACTCTTTTATCTCTTCTATAAGCTCAACGTACGACGATTGCAAAGTGAGATGCTTACCTTCTTCTACTGATTCATTTACCAAGAATTGAACAAATACTTCTACTGGATCGAGTTCTTTAATGCTCCGAGACACATATTGCTCACTCCAATCAACATTAGACTTATTAAATGAAATTTTGGTTTTTACTACTACAAATTCGTCAGATTTGAATGATTCGAAATAGTCTCGGACTTGAGAGACCAATCCCATCTTCTCTTCTTCTTCTATTATTTCAATCTCAACAAGGGGCTTTAATGGAGAACTAACCTCCAACGCTTCAATAGCTTTTTTCACGCTATCAAAACTCCCTTTTATTTTTTTCAATTCGCGAAACTTAGGTACGGCGATTTCTTCATTTGTCACTGTGCCATTTTCTATGGTAACTTCAATAACCTTCTTTTGATCATTCCGTTCCGAAAAACTCAAAGATATTGGTGATCCAGAGTACCTTACCTTTCCTCCACAAAACGACTGGGGACGATGAATATGCCCTAGTGCAGTATAATCAAACATTTCTACAAACGACTGACCATCAATTCCTGCCAAATTTCCCATTTGTACATCTCGCTCACTATCTGAAGTAGTTGAAGACGTTAAGAACAAGTGCCCCAAAGCAATAATTGGCCAATCTTTCTGTTCAGAATCTTTAACAAATGAATACACCTCTTTATAATGATTGACAATACCTGTTCTATATTGATGTATTCTTTCGTCATCTGACAAATTCAATTCACCTCGCCTAATATCTCTACTTCTTAGATATGGGACCGCCGCTATGACTATTTGTTCGCCATTTTCATTCAAATAAATGACTTCTTCCGACACTTCATTACCTGCTCCAGGAATTACTGTTATGTTCAGAAAAGACAATAAATCTGTCGGTGCTTGAAGGTTTTTGACAGAATCATGATTACCTCCAATAATGATTACTCTGACTTTCAATTCTACCAGTTTACCAAGAATGGTATAATACTTCCGTCTCGCAGAATGACTTGGATTCGCCAAATCAAACACATCACCACAAACCAGGACAACATCTATATTTTGATCAACGATATATTGAAGCATCCATTCAAAAAACATGTCCATATCCTCATCTAAGGAATGCTTGTGCAGAATCTTACCCAAATGCCAATCTCCAGTATGTAGAATTTTTAAGGCCAAATTTTAATACTTTTCATATTCAACTTAAACTCAAAACTAATCAATTCATCGGTAAGAATTATCTAATGACTAATAAACTCAAATATTGAATACAGTCCTCCTTTAATTTCAAATTGACTCAATGTCTTGAACAATTACTTTTCATATTGCATCGTTCATATTCCTATGAAAACAAACAGCCTCAATTCCATTCTTCTATCTTTCCTTATTTCGGTGCTTCCTAATCAATACGTTGATGCCTGCAGCATGTACAAAATCACCGTTGATAATAAAACAATGGTTGGTAGCAATCAAGATGCGTGGAGAACCACAACCTGCATATGGTTTAAAAATCCTCAAAATCCATCTGAATATGGCGCTTGCTTTACAGGTTCTAGGAAAGTCGGCCCTAACATCTTTGTACCTCAGTCAGGAATGAATACAGAAGGGTTGGTTTTTTCAAGACTAGTCGCCTATCATCCTGAGATGGATGTAGATCTAAGAAATAAAAAACCGATTAGAAACGAAGTTGACTATTTGACAAAAATTCTTCAAAGTTGTAGGACCATTGAAGATGTTAGACAATTCATCGAAGCATACGATTACAGCATTTTTATAGATGATGTTTACATTTACATTGATCAATCTGGTGATTACTTGATTGTAGAACCTTACCAAATGATTAAAGGAAATGATCCTACCTATGTATTGGCTAATTTTTGTCCTTCCATTACAACCAACCAAAATGCCAGGCTCCAAGAAAGATATAAAAACGGTGAAGATTATTTAAAAGCAAATACAGTAAATACGTCCTTAGAATTCTGCAGATCAATGTCTGACACGATGTCTGTTTGTAGAGATCGAAATGGAGACGGCACCCTACTCACCTCTATTTGGGACACCGATAAAGGTCTAGTCAACCTTTATTTTTATCACTCGTTTGATCAAACCAAACAATTTAACATTTCCGAAGAACTAAAAAAGGGTGATCACTTAATCAGCATCCCTGAGTTATTCCCTGTAAATCAAGAATTTGAACGGCTAAAAAGCTACAAAACACCATTCAATACTCCTATCCTTAGAGTTACTCTAGTTTTGCTAGGAGGAGTTCTTTTAATACTTAGCGCCATTTACTTCATAAGTTTTATTCGAAGATTTAAGCAGGAGCAAAAACATTTGATCAAACTATCTCTAGCATTAATTAATGCTGGTCTATTTTATTATATGTTCATTTTAGCAACAAACATTAACATCTACTATTTTAGTGCCCCTTATTATGATTACAGTTCGAAAATCGTCACTTACTATTCATACATGCCTTTACTCTTGCTTCTTGTTATAGGTCCAATAATTTATTACAGCATCAAATACGTAAAGCAACACAACATTACATGGACGTTGAAAAGTATAATGACACTAAATATTGGAATCTATATTCTTCTTATTGGAGCTTTTAGTTATTGGGGTTTATATGATCTTTTCGGATAATTTTCTTCTTCAAAAGAAAACATTTGAATAGTCTTATCAGGACTTACAATCACCTCATTAAGATTCCATCATTGGGTATACGAGGCTAAATTAAGACTTGAAATATTCCTTTCCAGTCCTATTTATGTATCCCCATTTTCCATCGGCACATAATACTCTTATTAGATCAAAATCGTATAGAAAATCAATTTTACGGTATTTGGGAGGAACGACAATTTCACCATTTCTGTCTGCAACTCCTAATCGATCATCCTTGGACAAAACAAAATATCTACCTTCTACCCTAATCATATCGTATTCCAGATCAACGACGGTACGATATTCTCTATCCACGATTCCCCAATTATCCCCACGTTCCACAGCAATCAATTCATACCCATTTCCACAAATTCTGCCCCAAATTGCAGGCATTGAATCAAGGTAATAAAGATGGTGTATGTTATCAACAAAAGGTTTCATTCTCTCATTAACAATTCCAACTCTTCCATTTTTATTATGTATTCTTAAGGAAGTAGTTGGAGAACATTTTACTCCACTGCAAACTGCCCGATCTTTTGGACACTTTACCCTATCATTATTTTTATTGATACAGAAAATCTCATCCTCTAATTGAACTATGGCCATATTCCCATATTCAAATAAAGATACGCTGTCGTATATTACAGTAATCAACAACTCTCCCAATCGATTTGAATAGCCCCATTTGTCACCTATTCGAAAAGGCACTAATTCTTGCGACCATACATCAACAAGAACGAATAGTAAAAAATAAAAAAACAATAATCTCTTAAAGAAACTCATTGAAAATATTTACATCATCTAAAAATAATACACCACGTATAAGTCATGCAAATTTGATGATTAAAAAACAGGGATATGTCTTGTTAAAAAATAAGATATTAATCAATAAGCCTTCAACTATTATTAAAATGCAAATCACCTCAATATTACTAATGGTTGAGCAGCCCAAAATCTTTGTTAGATTACAAAAAATACGTATATTTGCGTCAGTTTTGAAGTGGAGAGGGAACGATGTGTTCCCTTTTTTATTTATAAATACAACATAATCACATGAAATCCAACTCATTAAAAGAGATCGTTGAGGGTTTCTTCGAGGAGGAAGGCTATACTGATTGTTTTTACGTAAGTGATCGAATCAGTGGCAATAAAATTGAAATTTTCATTGATAGTGATGAAGGCATCAGTTTTTCTATTTGCAAAAGAGTTAGTAGAGCAGTTGAAGCGGTTCTGGATGAATCATTAGAATTTGGTGAGAAATACACCTTGGATATTTCTTCTCCTGGAGTTGGAACACCTTTATCAATGCCTAGGCAATACATTAAAAACATTGGACGAAACATTGAGGTGTCGTATGATGAAGGAAAGGTAAAAGGCTTGTTAAAATCGGCCAATGATAATGAGATCGTAGTAGAATACGAAGAAACCATCAAGGAAGGAAAAAAGAAAAAGAAGCATATTATTGAGAAAGAAATTAGCTTTGATCGTATAGATAAAGCTAAAATTAAAATAAGTTTTAAATAATGAATCTAGTCGAATCATTCTCGGAATTTAAAGCCGGTAAAAACATTGATAGGCCAACCATGGTCCGTGTATTGGAAGACGTATTTCGTACTCTAATCAAAAAGAAATATGGATCCGATGACAATTTTGATGTCATTGTGAATACACAGAATGGTGACCTCGAGATGTGGAGAATCAGACAAGTTGTTGCAGATGGAGAGGTTACAGATGAGATGAGTCAGATTTCAGTTACAGAGGCTCAAGCCATCGACATGGACTATGACGTTGGAGATGAATGTTTTGAGCAATTAACATTGGAAGAATTTGGCAGAAGATCCATTATGGCTGCTCGCCAAACTTTGATCTCTCGTATCATGGATCTTGAAAAAGACGATGTATACAAGAAGTACATGGATCGAATGGGTGAAATCGCTATAGGAGAGGTTGGACAAATTTTGAAGAAAGATCTATTAATTATTGATGACGCCACAGGCAATGAATTACTACTCCCTCGAAATGAGATGATCAAAGGAGATTTCTTTAGAAAAGGAGATATGGTAAGAGGCGTGATCAAAAAAGTAGAAATGCGAAACAATTCTCCGCAGATCATACTTTCAAGAACAGATGGTTTGTTTTTGGAAAAATTAATGGAGCAAGAAGTGCCTGAGATTGAGGACGGCTTAATTACCATTAAGAAGATCGTTCGTATGCCTGGTGAACGTGCAAAGGTAGCCGTTGAATCTTATGATGATCGTATTGATCCAGTTGGAGCATGTGTGGGTATGAAAGGAAGTAGAATTCACGGTATTGTTAGGGAGTTAAAGAATGAAAACATCGATATCGTTAATTACACTACCAATGTTTCTTTGTATATTCAGAGATCATTGACTCCGGCAAAGGTTGTTTCAATAGAAATTGATGACGAAAGTAAAAGAGCTTCCGTTTTCCTAAAACCTGACCAAGTATCATTGGCTATTGGTAAAGGTGGAAGTAATATTAAGCTTGCAGGTAGACTGACTGGTTTTGAAATTGACGTATTTAGAGATACCGATGAAGAAATTGACGATGTAGACCTAGACGAGTTTGCAGATGAAATAGATGAGTGGATACTTAGCGAATTAAAGAACATTGGTTGTGATACTGCCAGAAGTGTTCTGAAATTGAATAAAGAAGAATTACTACGAAGAACAGATCTTGAAGAAGAAACTATAGATGCAGTTCTTCGAATACTAGAAGAAGAATTTAATGATTAATCTACAGATAAATCGTGTTATGATAGATTAAGCTTTAGAGTTTTCGAATTAAAAAAATTAGATGTCAGGAATATTATTTAAAATAGCGAAAGAATTTAATGTAGCTACCTCTACAATAGTCGATTTTCTAATATCGAAGGGGTACTCCATTGACAATAAACCTAATGCAAAAGTCTCTGATGAAATGTATCAGGATTTAAGCTTAGAATTTAAGGGCTCCGCTGAAGTAAAGGAAAAGGCCAATAAAATTCAAATAGGTTCAAGCTTTAAAAAAGACCTAGGAAAACCCAAATTCACTCTTCCAAGTTTGAAGAAAGAAGCTCCTAAGGTTGAAGAAGAACCTGTTAAGGAAACAGAAGAAGAGGTAGTGCAACCATCTACTCCTGTTGTAAATGAGCCAACTGAAGTGGAAGAGCCAAAACCAGAAACACCTTCTCAAGAATCCCAAATTGATGAAATTGAAGATACACCTGACATGTCTTCAACATCAAAAGAAGAGGAGGTTGCAACTGAAGAGACCGAGGAGAAAAATGAAGAAGAAATCATCAGGGCCAAGGCTACCAAGCCAGGCTTAAAGGTTTTGGGCAAAATTGATCTTGAAGCAAGAAAGAAAAGAAGCAAGCCTACTCCTAAAAAAGAAGAGCCTAAAGAAGATAAACCTGTTGAAGAGGAAAACTTAGCCCCTGAAGAGACCAAAGCTCCTGAAGCTGTTACTCCAAAAGAAGAAACGGTTCAAGAGGAAGTGCAAACAACGAAAGTAGATGACACAGAAGTACCTCAAAAGTCTACCGAAGAAAAAACTACAGGACAAGAAGCACAGAGTAAAACAGACGAAGAAGAGCCTAAAGAGTTTAGAGCTAAAACTCCTCAACTTTCAGGACTTAAGATTCTAGGAAAAATTGATACTAGTAAGTTTGAGTCTGGAAGAAATAAAAAGGAAAAAGAGAAAAAAGAAAAACAGGCTCAAAACAAAACTAAAGGCAATACTGGCGCAAACAACAACGCCAATTCGGATACACAAAAACGTAAACGTAAACGTAAAAAAGTTAGCGTTGACGATATCCAAAGAAACCTTAGAAGAAACAAGGGTAACAACAAGAAGAAAGAGGAAGAGGTTAAAGAAGTTTCTAAAAAGGAAATCGAAGATCAGATCAAGAAGACCATGGCTCGTATGAGCAGTGGAAAGAATAGAAGGCAGAAGATACGTCGTGATAATAGAGAGGTTAAAAGAGAAAAACAAGAACTTGAAAACCTTGAAAAAGCTGAGAAGGACAGCAAGTTGAAATTAACAGAATTTGTTTCTGTTTCTGAGCTTGCAAGTCTCATGAATGTAGGTGTTACCGAAGTAATTACCACATGTATGAATCTTGGTGTAATTGTATCTATCAACCAAAGGTTGGATGCCGAGATCATCGAATTAGTTGCGGGAGAGTTCGATCACGATGTAGAATTCATCAGTGCTGAGTCTGAAGTGGAAGACGAAGTGGAAGTAGAAGATGATCCAAAAGATTTAGAACCAAGAGCACCTATTGTTACGGTAATGGGGCACGTTGATCATGGTAAAACATCTTTACTTGATTACATTAGAAAGGCCAATGTCGCTGATGGCGAGGCAGGGGGAATTACCCAGCATATTGGAGCGTACGAGGTAAAAGTTAATGACAAGAAGATTACCTTCCTAGATACTCCAGGTCACGAAGCCTTTACTGCCATGAGGGCAAGAGGAGCCAAAGTTACGGATATCGTTGTTGTAATAATTGCAGCAGATGACAAAATCATGCCTCAAACAAAAGAGGCCATAAGTCACGCACAGGCAGCACAAGTTCCTATCATCTTTGCCATCAACAAAATTGATAAAGATGGAGCTGATCCTAACAGAATAAAGCAAGAATTATCCTCAATGAACCTTCTTATTGAAGAATGGGGAGGAAGTATTCAATCGCAAGATATTTCAGCTAAAACTGGATTGAACATTGATTTATTATTGGAAAAAATTGTTCTAGAAGCTGAATTACTTGAACTTAAGGCCAATCCAGATAGAATGGCCACAGGTACAGTAATTGAAGCATCTTTAGATAAAGGAAAAGGTTACGTTACCAAGGTCTTGGTTCAAAAAGGTACGTTGAAAATTGGGGATCCAGTTGTGGCAGGATCGCATAGTGGTAAGATTAAGGCAATGGAGAATGACAAAGGGAAGCGGATTAAACAAGCTGGTCCTTCTACCCCAGTCATGGTTCTTGGTTTAAGTGGTGCGCCTCAAGCGGGTGAAGTTTTCAAAGTAATGGATTCTGAACAAAAAGCAAGATCTATTGCTACGAAAAGATCTCAGATTGAAAGGGAACAAACTTCTAGAGCTGCTAAGAGAATAAGTCTGGATGAAATCGGAAGACGATTGGCACTAGGTAACTTTAAAGAGCTTAACCTTATCGTTAAAGGGGACGTTGATGGATCTATTGAGGCATTGAGTGACTCCTTGATCAAATTGTCTGTTGAGACCATTCAGGTTAATGTAATTCATAAAGCCGTAGGACAAATTGCTGAATCAGATGTATTGTTAGCATCTGCTTCTGATGCCATAATTATTGGATTCCAAGTTAGGCCTTCTGGTGGTGCCAGAACTCTGGCGGAAAAAGAAGGTGTTGAGATTAAAACCTACTCCATTATTTATGAGGCTATCGAAGAAGTTAAGATGGCGATGGAAGGCATGTTGGAGCCAACCAAGGAAGAGAAAATTGTTGGAACAGCAGAAGTTCGAGAAACATTCAAAATATCGAAAGTTGGAACGATTGCAGGTTGTTTTGTTACTGAAGGAAAAATCTTCAGAAACAATCATGTGCGCTTAATTAGAGAAGGAATAGTGAAGTATCCTGTAAAAGAAGGTGCACATGGAGAACTAAGCTCGTTAAAACGATATAAGGACGATGTTAAAGAAGTCAAAAATGGTATGGAATGTGGTATCTCTATCAAAAACTATAACGACATTAAGGTTGGTGATGTAATTGAGGCATACGAAATCGTGGAGATAAAACAAAGCCTGTAATTTAAGTCTATCTTGGAGGATAAACTGGTTTTTGAATTACTTGAAGAAAGGTATTATCATTATGCCAAAGAGGAGTTTATTCAAGACGATCCTATTCAAGTTCCCAAACGGTTTAATCGATTTCAAGATATTGAAATTGTAGGTCTTTGGACAGCTATTCTTTCATGGGGACAAAGGAAGACAATTATTAATAAAGCAACCCAGCTCTTTGAGCTAATGGACAATGCGCCTTATGACTTTATTCTAAACCATCAATCCAACGATTTAAAGAGGTTCGAATCTTTCGTTCACCGAACATTTCAACCTACGGACACCTTATATTTTATTGATTTTTTCAAGAGATATTATAGCTCTTACCATTCGTTAGAAGATTTATTTGTACATGAAGACCTTGAAATTGGCATAAACCATTTTCACAGTACATTTATAGATCATCCTAATTTTATATCTCGTACAAAAAAGCACATAGCTGCACCACAAAACAAATCAACATGTAAACGAATTAACATGTTCTTGCGATGGATGGTAAGACCCAATTCAGAAGGAATAGATTTCGGCATTTGGAATAAAATTGATAAGTCTACTCTTTTTATCCCTTTTGATGTCCATGTCGAACGTGTGGCTAACAACCTTGGTCTTATTCAAAGAAAACAAAGGGACTGGAAAACAGTAAAACAATTAACGGATAAGCTTCGACAATTCGATCCCTTGGATCCTGTAAAGTATGATTTTGCCTTATTTGGAATGGGAATAGATAATCCAGTGAAATAAAGAATTAACAACTACCCCATTTCATTGCTTCAACCTAGATCATCTCGACTAAAAATTTATCTTTGCGTGCATATCCCTTTATAACTTATGCACAAATATATCCATCTCCTGTTTGTTATCTCATTACTACATAGTTGTAAACCAACCAGCAATGTTAATAAGCTAAAAGAACCTAATGCATTAATTAATGAGACTTCACCCTACCTACTCCAACATGCTTATAATCCTGTAAAATGGCATCCTTGGAATGACGAAGTTCTAGCAAAAGCAAAAAAAGAACAAAAACTATTGATAATAAGTATAGGTTATTCCGCCTGCCATTGGTGTCACGTGATGGAGCATGAATCCTTTGAAGATAGTTTAGTCGCTTCTATAATGAATGAACACTTTATACCCATTAAAGTGGATCGTGAAGAAAGGCCTGATGTTGATGATGTATATATGTCAGCTTGTCAATTAATCAATAATGGAGGATGTGGGTGGCCCTTGAATGCATTTGCCTTACCTGATGGACGCCCTATTTGGGCAGGAACGTATTTTCCCAAAGATCAATGGACCAACATTCTAAATCAGTTCAAATCCTTAAAAGAAGATGATCCAAAAAAGCTGGAGAATTCTGCAGAGAGAATTGCGCAAGGATTAAGTAGTATTGATCAAATTGAATTGGTAGACATATCCAATGCCAATTGTTCAGAAGTGGAATTGGATCAAATTACCACAAAGTTTTTATCCAATATTGACATGGAATATGGTGGTCGAAAAGGGGCACCCAAATTCCCTATGCCCAATAATTATCAATTCTTACTTAAGTATTTTCACTTGACCAAAAATGAGAACGCTTTGAAAGCTGTCAATACAACTTTGGAACAAATGGCCTCAGGTGGCATTTATGATCAGCTTCAAGGAGGATTTTCGAGATATTCAGTAGATGAGAAATGGCATGTTCCTCATTTTGAAAAAATGCTTTACGACAATGCACAATTAATTAGCTTGTATTCCAATGCATATAAGATTTCAAAAAGGGATACCTACAAAACCATTATTCAACAAACCATTGATTTTCTTAAAACAGAACAAATGGCTAAGAATCATGCGTTTTATTCTTCATATGATGCCGATAGCGAAGGAAAAGAAGGGAAATACTACGTTTGGGATTTCAAGGAGATTACACAAATTATTAACAATGATTCAATAGCTCAAGTATATTGTGATTATTATGATATTACTCCTGAAGGCAATTGGCATGAAGAGCAAACCAATATACTTAAAAACACAAAACCTGATCTTGCTCAAAAATACAATCTTACAGATGAAGAGTTAAAAAGTCTTATCGCTGCAGTTAATGAAAATCTATTGCAGATTAGGAAAAATCGTGTCAAACCAGGATTGGATGACAAAGTCTTAACCGCTTGGAATGGTCTCATGATTTCAGCACTTGTTGATGCATTTACAGCTCTTGGTAATTCTACTTACCTAGAAAGTGCGATCAATACTGCTCAATTTATTGATAAAAATATGATTGATAAAAATGGACGTCTATCAAGGAATTATAAAGATGGGAAGGTAACCATAAATGCTTTTCTAGATGATTATGCTGCAGTTATTGCAGGTTATTTAAGACTATATGAAGTAACTTTTGACGAGTATTGGATTAATCGTTCGAATGAGTTAACCGAATACGTATTTGAACACTTTGATGACGAAAAAACATTTTTCTATTATACTTCAGACAAAGATGCACCTTTAGTTACGCGCAAAAAAGTTCTAGCAGATAATGTTATTCCATCCTCAAATTCAATTATGGCGAGAAACTTACTAAAGCTTGGTACTTTTTTAAACAACAAAAGGTACCTAAATAGAAGTAACACCATGATGTACCAACTGCTACCACAAATTAAGGACACCGATATACCTAATTTTTATTCAAATTGGTGTCAACTTTATTTAGAGTGTATTTTTCCACCATATGAAATTGCCATTTTGGGAGAAAAAGCAACCACCTTGAGTCAAAAAATGCAAGAAGAATACTTTACTAATGCTTTTTTCCTCGGCGGAGAAAAAGAAGGAAGTTTAGAATTACTACAAAATAAACTTCAAGAGGGGCAAAATATGATTTATGTTTGCAGAAACAAAGTCTGTAAATTCCCAGTTGACAATATAACTGAGGCAAAAAAGCTGGTTAAATAAAGAGTAATGACGTCAAATAAGATAGATAAAAAAATCGGTATTCTAGGCGGAGGACAATTAGGAAAAATGCTTTTAGAGGCATCCATTCCCTTAAGTTTAGACATCACAGTAATGGACCAAGATCCAAATTTTCCAGCAGGAAGCCATACCGATAAGTTTCATGTTGGCAATTTCAATAATTACGACGATGTCATCCAATTTGGGATGGATAAAGACATTATTTCAATAGAAATTGAAGCGGTCAATATTGATGCACTATATGAATTGGAGAAACAAGGTAAATCGGTTTTTCCTCAACCTCATATATTAGAAATTATAAAGGATAAAGGTTTGCAAAAAGCCTTTTATTATAAAAATGAGCTACCAACTTCCGCATTTAAGTTATTCAACAATAGAGAAGAGATCCTTCAAGCTGTATTACAAGAGGAAATATCTATACCCTTTGTACAAAAGTCAAGGAAAGATGGCTACGATGGTAAAGGCGTTTTTGTGGTGAAATCCATTAAGGATTTAGAAAATTTATTTGACGTTCCTTCTTTGGTAGAAGATCTCGTAGATATCGAATCAGAAATCGCTATCATCATGTCAAGAAACCCTTCAGGAGAAATCAAATCTTTTCCGGCGGTTGAAATGCAATTTCATCCTACGGCCAATCTAGTAGAGTTTCTATTTTCTCCTTCAAAACTTTCGGCTGAAATCATAAAAAGAGCCGAATCTATATGTCATGAACTGATGAATAAACTTGACATCGTCGGACTCTTGGCTGTAGAGCTGTTTGTGACTAAATCGGGTGAAATTCTTATTAATGAAGTGGCGCCAAGACCGCATAATAGTGGTCATCATACCATTGAAGCTTGTCAGACATCTCAATTCTCTCAAATGCTAAGAGCAATACTTGACCTTCCATTAGGAGATACTTCTTTAAGATCACCAGGTGTTATGATAAATGTACTAGGTGAACCTAGACATACTGGTCCAACATACTACGAGGGTCTAGATCAAATACTTTCTGAATCTGGTGTTCACCCACATCTTTATGGTAAGAAAATCACCAAACCTTATAGAAAGATGGGTCATATTACCGTTATCGATGATTCGTTGACCGAAGCAATTGAAAAGGCCAATCGTATAAAAAAAGTCCTTAAAGTTAAAAGCAAAGAAAATTAAATCATGGGAAAAGATGTTGCTATAATAATGGGATCGGATTCCGATCTTCCTGTAATGAATCAGGCTGCAGAGTTTTTAAAAAGTCTTGGTATTTCATATCACATGACCATTGTTTCTGCACATAGAACACCAGAAAGATTGTTTGATTTCAGTAAAAATGCGGCTGCTAATGGCTACAAAGTTATCATCGCTGGAGCTGGAGGAGCTGCACATCTTCCTGGAATGGTTGCGAGTATTACTCCCCTTCCTGTTATAGGAGTTCCTATTAAATCATCTAATAGTATTGATGGCTGGGATTCAATTCTTTCTATCTTGCAAATGCCTAACGGCATACCAGTTGCTACTGTTGCACTCAATGCTGCTAAAAATGCAGGAATACTTGCGGCATCCATTTTGGGTTCAAATGATAAACATATCCTTAAAAAAGTAGAATCCTACAAAAATCAATTAAAGGAAGCTGTATTAACTAAGGCTAAAAATTTGGAAAACCTAAATTCTTAAGGCAGGAATTTTCCTCGATTATTTATTGGACTTAAAGGAGTCGCTTTGGATTAATTCAAGTGATTGCTTCACCCAATTTTCATTGTAATTCAATCGTACATGAGGAGGAACTCCGTCCACTTCATATGCTCGTTGATTGGAATATCTTGACATGGTACAACCTAACCAGAAATTGAAGTTAGGAGTAGGTATTTCACCTATTTCTCCGTAGCCTACATACCCTCCAGAGTTCTCACCGACAATTAGAGCCTTATCACTCTCCAAGGCCCAAAATAAAAGGGTTTCACAAGAACTGGCACAATACCTATTCGTTATTATAATTACCCTTTGAGGATTGGGCAACACTTTATCCAATTCTACTACCTCACTTTCACCTCGAGACACAAAGGTTTTATTCGGAACCGATGTCATTTTATCTATTTCTTCTGAGAACGATTTAATAAATTCATGGCTATAATTAAGAGTGTCTTTACTCATATGGTCAAGCCACTCCTTGTATTTTCTAATATTCTCTCTTGTTGCATAAATATCTACATCATCATCTCTAAATGGTTTAGTATAAATATAATTTAATAGTGGGTTTACGCATGCATCACTTCCTCCTCCATTGTTTCTCACATCAATTATAAGGTAGGGCTTAGATTGAATCAATGAGTCGTATTTTTCATAAAATTCCGATATTTTAGCAAACCAGCGTCCATTAAATGTCGGGATATGAATATAATTGGCATCATCACTTAACTCTTCAAACGTCAAATCATTTCCTTCTAGAATGTTATATGTATTTCTATTCTTCAGTTTTGTATTAAACCATGAGTTGTTAAGAACACCATCTCTTAAAACTATATTTTTGAAAAATGCCAGATCATGATTTCTCATATACATGAACATATCAAAAGTATCCTTTCCAACCTCTTTAAGTTCAAACTTTACCTGCCCCCTCCTTCCACAGAGGTGTTTTTGCGTCAATTATTACACCAGCATAATCACGAAAAGGATTCTTTGATTCAATTATTTGCACTGTATAGGTACTATCTTTTGACTGATAAATATTGGTAATCTTGTCTATGGAATAATTCTTGCTGGCCCCATAACTATAAATCATTTCTCGGTTCTTATATCTATCCGATTCAAGAAAAATTTTAATTGCTTCTTTATCGTTTTCATCAATACTTACAGTATTATTTGTATAAATAGATGAGTGGTTGTCTTTAAAAAATTCAACATATATCAATAAAACTTTATAACACATTTCTTCATCATCGCAGAATTGCTTGGACTGTAAGGATAGATTATTCTTAAAATTGATATAATCGTCTAAGTTCTCCTTATTTACATTATCTCCGAACCCGGGTAGATTTTCCTCATAATAATCAACAACAAATTTCAACTCATCTTCACATTTGCAATCCTGAGCATAGGAATATGTGGTTAAAATACTTAAGGCAATAATTAGAATGTTTTTCATTTATCTTTTTTGTCGAATAATTTATTCAGCATAATGTCATCTTACTCCATATCCTTTAATACAAGAGATGATTTAAAACCTAGTAAGTATGAATATTTCATCATTAAAAAATGAAGCTGTGTTAGATTACTGAACTATTATGTCTAAAGGAATAGTTTAAGGATTGATTTGATCGTCAACTTGTTTCTTCTTTCGATCTTTAAAGTCCAACCCGACAGAAAACACATGAGAAGCCAAAACACCTGACACATTTCCTACATTAGCCAAAGCATAATCTATTCTGATACGTCCAAGTCGAATTCCCAAACCAACATTTGGTTGAAAATCTGTAGATTTTATGGTCAAATCATCAGGAGTATAGGATTGTTGAATGTTTCCGATTCCTCCTCGAATAAAAACACGATTTGCATATCCAACTTCAATTCCTATTGAAGGATCCATGGCTAAATCTGCAGATGAGAAAATGGCAGACTCTCTTCCATCCGTAGAAATATTCAAGTCCAATTCCACAAGGTAGGTCCACTTTTTAATTGAATTCCGATATGCACTTGCTAAAACAATCCTTGGCAGTGTTGACTCTATAGACGATTCAGGAATTTCGTTATTTGTTGCAATGAATGTCTGTTTTGATTCTTCATCCAGATCAAATGTCCAAGCATTAAAAGTTGTAGTTATATCACGAGCAGATAATCCAAATACAACATTTTTATTCAATTTATACTTGAATGAAAAATCACTACCAAATCCCCAAGCCGATGCAAATGGACCAATCACTCTACGGATTATTTTAACATTGCCACCAACCGACCATTTATTCTGATTTCCCAATTTTGTTGCATAGGAAAGGATAAAAGCATAATCCGAAGCAGAAAAATTGGTTATTCTATCGTAATTGACACTTCCGTCAGCACTAACAAGGTTTAAAGTATTAGGAATATTATCCACACCTAAACGAATAAAACTAAGAGCCGCATATGAAGAGTTTGATTTATTTATTCGTTTGGCTAGACTGAAATAATCATATCCCGCGATTCCACCAAACCATTCCGAGTGCATCGCATTAATCTGTAATGGTGCATCTATTTCTGTTAATCCAGCCGTATTGTAATATCCCGATGTACCATCGTTAACACTAGCGACAATACTACCTGACATACCAAGACCTCTAGCACCAACCCCAATATTCAAAAATTCATTCACAAATCTTACTTGTGAACAGACAATTGTGTTCAACAATAAAGAGAATAATACAAAGAGTGAAATTCTTAACATAATACAAATCCAAAATACGCTACAAATTTATATTAAATTGGGTATCAAACCAATTTTACAACCTATTTAACGATTGTGGAGACAATCGCTCTATAAGTTTCTTTTAAAAGAGCATTTATACTGTTCAATAATTCTGTTTGAATCAGAATTTGTCAGACTATTTTAGATGATATACTTTACTTTTGTTGTATTCGATGATGTTATCTAAAGATTTTTGTACATTCGCCGCTCAATTTTTTGAAAATAATGAAATCAATTCTAGCCGTTCTTGTAGGAGTCATTGGTGGATTAACCATTTGGTTTTTAGGATTGATGGTATTTTCGAGTATGTTCCCCTATCCTATCGGAATTGATCTTGAGGATCGAAAAGCTGTCCAAGTATTTTTAGACAGTTTAACAACAGAGGCTCATATAATCAATATTATTACACATGCCTTATCTGTATTTGCAGCTGGACTATTGGGTTCGATCATCAATCAAAAATGGAGAATACAAGCTGGTCTAATTGCAGTTTTACCATTTATGATCACTTATATTTATTCAGATTTTAACTTTAAGTATCCTACATATTACGTCGTTACAGATGTAAGTCTTATCATAGTAATGGCCTTTATAGGAATCTTCTACGGTGCAAGTAGAATCATCTCAGAATAGACGATTTATAACACAATTTTTGTATTTAAAATATGTGTATTTTAAATATATTTTCTACTCGTAAGTCTATTATAGACAACCGTTTATCAAATTTCATATTTTTTCTAAATTTGTATATTCATAAATCAACAGGAAAATGAACTCACCGAAAAATATAATATTGGTGTTGAGTATACTAATTGGATGGATTTTTACCAATCCAATTTTTGCTCAGGATAATACTCCTCCCGTCATTACGGTGCCAGCATTGTCCTTAACCGCTCCTTGCAATTCTACCAACATTATTGGGAATTTGACGGATTGGTACAACAATCATGGTGGCGCTGAAGCAACCGATAATAGTGGAGTCGTAAGCTTTTTTGCTATTCCTGATCTAAATACGGCCATCCAGATTTTTGAATCATCTAGCGACACTTTATGTGGCCTCACTCAGTCTGTTGAAGTCCAATTTATCGCCATTGATGGAAACAGTAATCAAAGTCTTCCATCTATTGCTTCATTTTCAACAATAGACAATACTCCTCCCATCATTTCAAAGGATGTTGAAGATGTTAACATTTCATGCTTCGATGATGTAAGGGATTCGTTGATAACCTGGATAAAAACTTATGGTGGTGCAGAAGCAAACGACGCCTGTACCGATAGTATAGTTTGGACTGATTTTGCGACAAATCTACCGCCATTTGGAACATTTCCGATAGATGAAGGTCCTTATCCTAACTTACCTAGCAACAGATGTGATTTAACCATCAATGTCACCTTCTTTTTGGAAGACAATTGTGGTAACAAAACAACGACGTCAGGAAGTTTTAATATTTTTGACAACTCTCCTCCTGTATTTGACTCACTCCCTGGAGATGTTACTCTATCATGTGCAGAATTAGATCCTCCTATTAATCCGTTAGCCTTTGATCAATGTTATGGGGAAACCATAGTACAGTATAACGAAGAGAATAACCAAAGTTCAGATTCTACTCAATGTGATTACTACAATTACGAAATATTGAGGGTTTGGACATCTATTGACCCATGTGGAAATCAAGCTACACATCGTCAAAACATTGCAGTCCGAGATCAAACATCTCCGCATATTGAGATTCAATCGCCTCTTGTGGTAGACTGTAAAGACATCCTTGCAGAAAATGTCATGAACAACATCGACACCCTATACGATGATTGCTCAGATAGTTTATTTGTAACCTTTACAGACAATGGGAATTTTGAATCTTGTGAGTTCTCCTTGTTACGTATTTATACCATTCGTGACATTTGCGATAATGAGACACAAGACGTTCAAACCTTATTGATAAAAGATGAAATCGCACCTGTAATCACAAAACCAGCTAAGGACTCTGTTTTCATGTGCGATGAAGATGTCGATTTTAATGCAGCTTTTTTAGAATGGCTCTCGTTAGATGCGAGATCTGCCTCTGAAGATGAATGTTCAGTCGTTAACATCTTTGCCGCTATTCCTGGATCTTATGACGTCAATGATCCTAATACTTTTCCAGGTATTGCTCCAGATTCATTCATCCAATCTCCATGTCCTTCTAGTATTCCAGGTTTTCTTAGACACCAAACTGTAGACTTCCTTCATATTGATGAATGCCAAAACATTACTGTATCCAGTGCGATTTTTGGAATTATTGATCAATCTGCACCAATACCTATTAATTGCCCAAACGATGTTACCATCACATTGGAAGCCGACAATTGTGAAACCAGTGCCCATCAAATCTTTCCAAGTGCAATGGATGATTGTACGGCAACGACTTCACCTATCAGAGTAAAAAATCAAGAATCTATAACCTCTAATGATCCAGGTAATCCTGAAGTAGTTGTAAATCCCGTAACAGTTAATATAGGTCCTTTCAATACCAATACCTTTGAAGCTTCGTCCAATCCAACCTTCGAAATTGAAATGCAAAGTGTAGATGCTGATGATGTATCCGAATATTTCAATATCCTTAATGAAGATGGGATTATTATTGGTCAAACTCCAAAGACAATCAATCAATGTGGTGATACAACCTTTGTAATTACGGATCAATCTTTAGATGATCTCAATAGATGGCTAGACGATGGATTCGTAACATTTACTTTTGAACCCAATATTCCCCCCAGTAGTGGAGTACTGGGAATCAATGCAGTATGTATAAATTCGCGAATTTCCGTTGAAGCCATCATCGAAATTGAAACCACCAATGTATTAAGTACTGCTTATATAGTGAACAATTCACAACCAATTCAAGCTTCCATTGGTGATTCGATCAATTTCATGGTTGGTATTGGCTCTAATGAGATACAGTATCTGTTTGAAGATTGTGCTGGGAATTCAAATCAATGTATTCAGACTATTATCGTAGAAGATATGGTACCGCCAACAATTGAGTGTGGAGATACGTTAAAGTATTTTCTTACAGCCGATTCATGTAATTTGAACGTCACCCTACCCATAGATGTTACCGTTTCCGAAAATTGCCGTTTTTCAGAAGTTTATAACATGGTTTCTCCATTAACCCAAGAAGCTCAACAAATGATTTTTGCATATGATTCTGCGTTGCAAATTCACACTGCCTCTAATAGAATTTTTAGATTTGAAAATATAGAAACTCTCGTTCATGGAGATATTGCCTTATTAGAGGTTGAAGTTATTGGTGATATTAATGATATTGGAGAAGAAATAGAAATTCGTGGAGAAGGAGGAACTATACTAGGTAAAACTACTTTAGATACGTCAAATGAATGTGGCAGATCCGTTTTTTCATACTCTATTCCTAAAAGTGCTTTCAATCTATGGGCTAATGATGGGATCATTGAAATCTTTGCTATAACACCTTCTGGATCTTCAATAGAAGGAGGCGGTATAAATCCATGTATAAATCTTGCATCAGATGAGACAGTCGATGGTCAGAGCTTTTTAAGAGCTAATCTCAGGTATTTTGATGCCAATTTAGAATATGAATTAAACGACAGTGGCAATACATTAATCATTCCTCCAAGTACTGATAGTATACCCTTAATGCTAAATTTAGGAATCAACAATATAAAATATACGGTTAGGGATCAAGGCAATAACAAAGCAATTTGTCGTAAAATCATTCAGATTCAAGACACTATTCCCCCTAATGCAATTTGTAAAGACACTTCGATTTCTGTACATCCAAGCGGCATTGTAGATTTAAACATCGATCCTAACGTTATTAACAACAATTCCTCAGACAACTGTAGTATTCATTCCTTAACTACTTCTGATGAAACTTTTGATTGTTCAGATATTGGAACTTCGATTCAATCTACGCTATATGTTGGTGACCAAATGGGCAACATCGATTCCTGTAGTGCTAATATTGATATAATCGCTTACGAAGTCCGACCTACGTTCACCGCAGGTCTTTGTATAGATGATACGTTAAAACTATTTTCTAATATACCTGAAACCAATGGAGTAACATATACTTATGAATGGAAAAAAGATGGTGTTTTCTTTTCTAATGAAGCTAATCCACAAATAGCGAATTCATCTACTTCCATAAATGGTCAATATACTGTGGAGGTCACTGGATTTAATGATTGTGTAAGTTTAGGTAGTATAGAGATCAACATTACACCTTTAACTCAACCCGATTTGGTTGCTTTAAATTCTTCTATATGTGAAGGAGATGAGGTCGTCATCCAATCAAACGACTTTTCTGGGCCAGTGGTTTACAGCTGGTTCGAAGGTATTGCTCCAAATGGCAACCTTTTAGCAACTACTGCAACTTCTTCATTCATTGTCACACCTTCTTCACTCAATAGAGATTACTACGTCGTAGTAAACAACGCGGAATGCGAAACACCACCGTCAAATCAAATCAATATTGCTATTTATCAAAAACCTGTAGCTATGTTGGAGAACAACTTCATCTCGGTTTGTGAGGGAGATCAGGTAATGTTGAGAGACACCAATCAAAATACAAATTACAACTATTCTTGGGTAGGGCCAGATGATTTCAGGTCTGACTTGCAGGCTCCTACTCCATTTGTAGTCACAACTCAAAACGAAGGAACTTATCAGTTGGTTATAAATATAGAGGGATGTCAATCTGACACTGCGGTCGTAACCGTTGTTTCATTAGCTAAACCCCAGACTCCAATACTAACTGGAGAAAGTATTTATTGCAAAGGCAGTACATTTTCATTATCAGTAAACAATGTAACCAATGCCACCTCATATATGTGGTTTAGAAATGGACTTCTCTATCGAACTACGATGGATAATACATTAGCCGTTCCTAATGCACAACCTGATCTTTCAGGAGATTGGACAGTAGTAATTGTTCGAGATGGATGTAGTTCTACCGTTTCTTCAGCTCTAACCATAACTATTGATGATTTAATCAATGTTGGAGCTGACAATACAGGTCCTGTATGCGCTGGTGATTCAGTTACTTTAAACGCTACTTTCGTCCCCAATGCGACCTATGAATGGAGCGGTCCAAACTTCTCTGGAAGTGGTCAAACTATAAAAGCTCCTTCCGTTGCTGGTGACTATAACGTTACAATAACTACAGCAACCAATTGCACCAATGTTGCTTCCACCAATGTCGAAGTTAATACACCTCCAGAGATCACTGCTTTAAGTTCAAATAACACAGGCTGTGTAGATAACAATAGTCAAATTGATATATTACCCACTATCTTTCCTTCGGGACAATATGATTACGAATGGAATGGTCCAAATGGGTTCTTTTCCAATGTACTGTCTCCTACCTTATCAGATTTGGATGAACAAGATATCGGTACGTATGTATTGACAGTGTTTAAAGATGGATGCCCATCAATACCTAAAGATATTTCAATTGATTTTGATATCAAACCCGAAAAACCTATTATAGAAGGAAATCAAACACTTTGCGCTGGAGATACATTAAATTTAGTTTCAAATAATTCTACAGCAGAGAGTTTTATTTGGATTACTCCCCAAGGTGTAATCAATCAAAGTGGATCTGATCTAACTCTTCCGAACATCGGAATTCCTAATATAGGGTCTTACTCATTAATTGGGCAAAATGGTTCTTGCCAGTCAGACACATCTGATGCATTTCAGTTGATTGTAAACGAAATTCCAGAAGCCCCAACAATTCAAGGAGCAGGAGTCTATTGTTTTCATGATACAATCGTTCTACACTCTTTTGCAAATGGAGAAAATTTTGAATGGGTTCTTCCAGATAACTCAACCTTAAATCAAGACTCTATTATCATTATTGGTGCCAAGGAATTCCATGAAGGAAACTACCAACTTACTTACGAAAGAAATGGATGCATCTCTGAGATTTCAGAAGTATCATTTATTGAAATCTTAGATAGTTTGATTACCCCATCTTTCCAGGAAAATACTCTTTCATTTTGTTCAGATCTGACATCGGCCATAGAAATATGTATGAATCCTGATCATATCGAACCTAACACAGCTTATCAATTATATAATGATAATACAGGAGAGTTAATTGCTGAAACAAGTGGATTATGTTTTACAATAAGTGATGGAAGTACACTCACCGAAGGAGCAAATAATCTTTATATTCAGGCGTCGAAAAATGGTTGTTATTCTAGGATATCTAATCAAGTTTTGTTGCTTTACCAATCCGCTCCTAATATTATTGCGTTGGCAATGGATGAACAAATCATTGCATGTGATACCGAGGAATTTGTAGCTCTGAACTCTTTATTTGGTCCACCAGAAGTGGACGTACAATGGATCGCTTTAACTCCAGGAATTCAAGTTGTCAACGATTCCAGTGCTTCTGCTTTAGCAAAAGATTTCTTACCAGGAGAAAACCTTATTAGGCTGACCTATAGTAAAGATGGGTGTAATGAGTTTACAAGTGACACAGTACAAATATTCTTACATGAAACACCTCTAACGCAAAATGACGATTACCAAACTTCGATTAATCAAACGAGTGTCCTAAATATATACAACAATGATATACTTGCGCAGAACATATCGGTTTCTATATTGGATCAGGACAATACAGGAACTGTTACCATAATTGACGAAGGCATCCAGTTTATTCCTAATACAGGATTTGCTGGAACATTCAGCTTTACATATCAAGTATGTATAGAAGGATGCTCTGATCTTTGTTCAGATGCTTTGGTAACAATCGAAGTCGGACTTGATGAAGATTGTACTCTACCAACCATATTTACACCTAATAATGATGGTATAAATGATCAATTGATATTGTCGTGTATCAATACCAATTTATATCCCAAAAATGAAATATGGGTTTTTAACGAATGGGGAGATGAAGTATTCTATTCCTCACCTTATGACAATACATGGGAAGGAACATATGGAGGAGAACCACTACCTGTTGGAACATACTTCGTTGTTTTTGAACCTGGTGAAGGCAAATCACCTATTAAAGGATTTTTAATTTTACAGAGATGATTAGATATTTAATTATAGGGATATTAGGTCTTAGTTCCATCACCATATTTGGTCAACAAGAGCAGATGTTTACTCAATACATGTTCAACAAAATGTCACTTAATCCTGGGTTTGCTGGAAATGAAGACTATCTTAATTTGACGTTACAGCTTCGTGATCAATGGAATGGATTTCCAGGAGCTCCTGAAGCTCAATTGTTAAGTGTTAATCTTCCTCGTTATAAAAAGAAAATTGGTATAGGATTCAACCTACGACGTAGAACGATAGGTGTATCTAGGTCTGTTACTTTCTCTGGAATCTATGCTTATAAATTCATTCTTAACAATGGAACATTAAGTATGGGATTAGAAGCTTCAGGAAGAACTCGAGTTATGGACTTTACGGATGACCGTTTAATAGCCACTCAAGGAATTGAACTAGACCCCTCCATTCCCAAAGACAAAATTTCAGAAACTTATGCAAACTTAGGATTTGGGATCTATTACAATACGAACAACTATTTCTTAGGGGCATCTGTTCCAAGATTGGCAAAGTCAGACCTCGATTTCGACAATAACGATATTGCTAGTACTGAAGTAAGACACTTATTCATTATGGGAGGAGGTACCTTCCCAATATATAAGAAATTAAGACTTACATTACAATCATTATTGAAATTTGCAGAAAACAGTCCTTTTGATACAGATATCACCACAAGCTTAACCTTGGACGAAAAATATACCGCCGGAATAGGATATCGGTTAGGTGGTGGACAAGGTGATATCGGTGAGTCTATAGCCCTCCTTTTGAGTTTTAAACTTTCCGATCAATTCATGGTCGGATTTTCTCAAGATTTCACATTGTCTCAAATTAGAAAGTACGATAATGGAAGTTTTGAATTGATAGCCTCTTATGCCTTTGGTAAAAAGCGTCAAAAGGTCGTTTTACTTAATCCTAGATATTTTTAGAATGGAATTGTTTTTACAACATAAATACTTCACTCTTGTTTTTGTACTCTGTACGATAAATCTATCTGCACAGTACAATTTTCAAGCAGAGACTGCTCAACTTGTAGAGATTTATAATGAATCCAGTATAAATTCGGATAATTTAGAATTTTCACCATTCTATTATCGTGATTTCATTGGGTTTGTATACTCCAACCCAAAATCTAAAAGAGACCAAGAGATTTCAGAACACTATTTTGATCTTGGATTTTCGGCTAAGGGCACATCCAACGAATTACTTAAACGTGCATTATTCAATAAAAATATTAATTCTAAATTCCATGAAGGTCCTGCTTGTTTTGATCACACCAAGGGCAATCTATACTTTACAAGAACCTATTATGATGAGGACAAACTCAAAGTTCGTGATACTATAGTAAGAAAGATATATCAAGCATCTGAAAGACTTGATTTTAAAGATGCAAAACCATTGAAAATTAACAGTGAAAAATATTCTACTTGTCATCCAAGTATCATTGAGACGGGAGAACAATTGATCTTTTCTTCCAATAGAGAGAGTACTTTAGGGAAAATGGATATTTTTTCGGCTGAAAAAAAAGGAAAGTACTGGGAAACAGTTAAAAACATCAAAGAGATAAATTCTAATTTCAATGAGATCTTTCCATTTTATGCTAAGGATGATTTGGTTTTCTTTGCTTCAGACAGACCTGGAGGTTTAGGTGGATTGGACATCTATTACACTTCTTTAATTGATAGTTCATGGACTGCTCCTATTCCCCTTCCCTATCCTTTTAACAGCAGTTATGATGACTTTGGGTTAATTCTTGACTCTGAATTAAAATCTGGCTATTTTTCATCATCAAGACCTGGCGGCATTGGAAAAGATGATATATATTCCTTTCAATTAGACATACCTCTCTTGGAATATAGTGTACCTAAAAAGGACATTTATACCAAGTTCTATGCAATGGATAAATTAAATCTCTCCCCTATAAGTGGAGCCGTATTTAGTATATCCAAAATATCCTTTGAAAATGACAAGTATGAACTTGAGAACTTTGACCTAGACGTGCTTTCACAAAGTTCCAATGGAGAAATCCTTTTAAAACTTTACCCTAAGGGTACAACTCTAGCTGATAGTTTAGTCACGAATAATATGGGACAGGTTGAGATAATGTTAAAAGAAAATACCAAGTATCTAGTAAGAATTCGGTCTAATGAATATGAAGAAAGCATCTTTTTGTTTGAACCAAGTTCTAATCAAGATATCCAAAACGTTATTTTAAACCCTATACCTGTAGAAGTTGAACCAGTGGTAGAAGTAAAAAAGGACACCTCTATTTATATACCAACTACGGTTGGAGAAGTAGTCGTTTTTAATAATATTTATTATGAATTTAATAGTTCAAAAATTCAAGAAGGTGCCGCAGAAGAATTAGATGTTTTGGCGAAGGTAATGCTACGTAAAACCACAATGGTAATCGAACTTTCTGCGCATACTGATTCCAAAGGTGATCCTGATTACAACCAACAGCTTTCGATTCAAAGAGCAATTTCAGCAAGGGATTATTTGGTATCAAAAGGCATTAATCCAAATAGAATAAAAGCTTTAGGCTTTGGAGAAACCAGAATTAGAAATCATTGTATTGATGGTGTCAAATGTACGGATGAAGAACATAAATATAATCGTCGTACAGAAGTAAAGGTTCTAAGCGAATAGTTCGATCAACGACTATAAAAAAACTAATCAACTGATTTACAAGTCATAAACTATAAATTACTTTAAAGTTTATTAAATCTGTTAATATTTCCTATCTTCGTTTAAAGTAAAACTAATAGAAATATGCAGTCAATTGTTATAAACAAAGGGGTACAACTAGGTGTAGTTTCTGTGGTATTCACTCTGATACTATATATGATGGGCGGAAATGCATTGTCTTATGGTGGATTCCTGATTCCTATAGTATTTATAGTTTACATGGTACTTGCTGTCAAAGCTTTTAAAGCAAGTAATGAAGGCGTTGCTACGTTTGGAGAAGCATTATTGGCAAGCTGGTTAACTGCATTAATTGGTGGGTTAATTTCCACAATATTCACCTATGTATTATACAATTTTATTGATCCTGATCTTCAAGTTAAGGCTACAGAACAAGCCATGGCAATGGTAGAAACATTTGCTGGTGATCAAATGGATGAGGAGCAATACGATGAAATGATTGAAAAAATTGAGGGTGCAAACTCATTTGGATTGACAGCACAGATCACGAATTACATTACAATGTCAATAATGGGATTCATCGTAGCCTTGATTATTGCTGCAATTACTAAGAAAGATAAATCGGAATGGGCATAATTTGTCATATCATATTTTTCAAAAATATGTGACTTCAATTAACCATGTTCGTCTTAATACCATAACCTCCTCAAAAAGTAGTAGATAATTGATGATCAATCTGCTTAATGCTCTTGTAACAGGTGGCATTTCTTCTTCTATATCAGATGAAGACGCCATTCGTGAGTATTTAGCTACTCAAAATGTAGCGTATTTTTCTTTAATCTATGAAAGATACTCGAAAAAGGTTTTTGCGAAGTGTATCTCAATGCTTAAGAATGATGTAAAAGCTGAGGATGCAATGCAAGAAATTTTCATGAAAGTGATGCTTAACTTATCCAAGTTCAAATTCACTTCGAAGTTCTCAACATGGTTGTACAGTATAACTTACAATTACTGTATTGATCAGACTAGAAAAAAGAAAAAAAGTATAGAGCAAAAAGTTGAAGACATTAATGTATTGGAAGACATTCATGATGAGCAAGATATGGATTCCGAAATTCTAGAAGTTGAAACAAGTAGACTTAAGATCATCTTAGACGAGATGAAAGAAAGCGATCGTGCGACTCTCTTAATGAAATATCAGGACGACCTTACTATTAAAGAAATGTGCGAGATATTTCAAAAATCGGAAAGTGCCATTAAAATGCAAATCAAAAGGGCGAAGGAGAAGTTTATTAAGATCCATCGATTGAAGTATGCTTAAAAATTAAGGCTATGGCAAAGAACAATTTTAAAGAATTGGAAAAAATGTTGGCACAAAACAAAGATTTTACTTTCAATAAAGTAAAGCAAAATCTTATTAGTTCTCGAAATATATTTGGATTTCTTGGAGATCTAATAGAGCACTTTTTGCCTCGAATTTTTCACATATTCATTTCTTTTTCAGCAGAATCAAAAATCAATTCCAAATATCCTCACGAAGGAGGAAAACAATCTTAATATTAACTAAAAAATGAAAGAAATTTTTGCCAATTCATTGCAATTAATTATTGACAAGTTTGTGCTAGGTATTCCCAATTTATTGATGGCCATTCTTATCACCATAATGGGATTCACCATCGCCAAATTCATTTCAAAAATTCTTAAATCCATATTACAACGAATCAAAATTGATAAGTTTGGAGAAATGTTTAATGATATTGAGATCATTAGAAAGAATGATATCAAAATAAGAATTAGTGGAATAGTCAGTCAATTTATATATTATGTATTAATATTAATATTCTTAATTGCCGCCACGGATATTCTTCAGATGGAAGCACTATCCAATTTGGTGAAAAATATGATTGAGTTCATACCTAATCTAATCGTAGCCATAGCAATTCTTATCATGGGATTATTAGCTGCGGATAAAATTAGGGTATTGATATCGACTGCTTGTGATTCTTTAGGAATTCCATCGGGCAAAATAATTGCATCTTTTGTATTCTATTTTGTTATTATTACTGTATTTATAATGGCTTTATCTCAAGCTAAAATTGATACTGCGTTTTTAGCTCAAAACCTATCCATCATCATAGGCGGTGTGGTCTTAGCATTTTCTATAGGCTATGGTTTTGCTTCCAAAGAATTGGTATCCAACTACATTGCATCTTATTCATTAAAGGGAAAATACAATATTGGAGATAAAATCTCTCTACAAAACATTGAGGGTATTATTACTGAGATAGATAAAACATCTGTGGTAATTAAATCCGAAGATAAAAGCATAATCGTACCAATTCATAGACTGGTCAGTGAAAATGTAATTATTTCAAAGTAAAATCAAATTAATATTTATGAAACTATTTTACTCCCTATTGATTTCAATGATTTTTGTGGGAACGCTTTCTGCGCAAACCATTGATGAGTTAAAAGCTATGAAATCTGAAAAATCTGCTAAAGCGGCAGAGTTACAAAAACAATTGAATGCCTTAAATAGTGAGGTGTCTTCATTACAAAGTCAAATTAACAATTTGGCAGGATGGCGAACAAGTATTTCTGGTTTAGCTGGATTTAACCTAAGTAATTCTACGAACTGGATCGCAAGTCCAAATCCAGATGCTAAATCAACAGGATTAAATCTAGATCTTGCGGCAGAAGCAAATTATTCTAGGGCGAAGTATTTTTGGAACAACAAATTGAAGGCCACAAAAGCTTGGCAAGATGTTGATCTAAAGTCTGGAGAAGAAGACGATGACCTATTTGACAATGGTACTGCAGACATTTTAAACTTTGCCTCTCTAGGTGGTTATAAGTTTTCTCCTAAACTGGCAGCATCTGTTATGGTAGAATTAAACACCTCGGTGGAAAGCTTTTTCGAACCTGCGACTCTTGATATCGGAGCAGGGGTAACATGGCTACCAATTCAAAACATGACTGTTGTTGTT
This sequence comes from Saprospiraceae bacterium, assembly GCA_965230345.1. Taxonomy (GTDB): domain Bacteria; phylum Bacteroidota; class Bacteroidia; order Chitinophagales; family Saprospiraceae; genus JADKBO01. The sequence continues at coordinate 703,701 of CBDDKR010000001.1, read as the reverse complement.
CATCCATTAAACTACAACATCAAATTTCCAGAAAAGGGATTGGAAGATATTGAAACTACAGGAACTCTAGGTGCAAAATTACGTGTAGACTACTCAAAAGACTTGATTCTTTTAGGAAAAAGATTTGCATGGAAAACAGCCTTATCATCTTTTTTACCTTATTCATCGGACAAGACTTTAATCACTCCTGAAAATGGAGAACCTTACGAGGCTACAACTTTTGAATATACATGGTATAATACCGTTTCTTTCGAAATTTGGAAAGGAATTGGTGTTGGTTTAACCTTAGGATTGAGAGATGCTAGATTTGAAATTGATGATTTGCAAACCGTTAGTGGTGTAGGTCTGACTTATGGATTTTAATCAGAATCGTTAAGATATATTGAAAATGGTCATTGATTTATCGATGACCATTTTTGGTTTCTATATTATCTATAGATAAGTTAAACACCTAATCTTCCATAGAAGAATATTTCTACCCGTTCCCACATTAAAGATTATCTTTGGAATAAAACCTTCATAAAGGATATCCAACTAATGATTCATCATTTATAAATGGATTGCAAATAAAAGCTTAATGCATAGTATATCTTAATAACAGTTTAAACAAATCTATTATATTTGCTATCATTCTAAATTAGATCTAAAATAACTCTAATGGCAGCATCTGACTTAACTAAAACACAGTCAAAAATAAATCAACAGAAAGATTCTTCTTCGGAAGGTTTGCTTTTTGGAAAGAAGAATTTCATGTATTTGATGATCGGTGTCTTGTTAATCATCTTAGGATATTTTTTAATGTCTGGAGGTCACATGCCATCTTCTGACGTATGGGATGAAGATATTATCTATAGTACTCGTCGAACAGTAATTGCTCCAATATTCATATTGGCTGGATTAGGATTACAAATCTATACCATATTTGTTAAAAAATAATGGATCATATTATTGCTATAATCCTTGGAATTGTCCAAGGATTAACTGAGTTTTTACCCGTAAGTAGTAGCGGGCACATCGAAATAGCTCGGTTCCTTTTTAACGATCATTCTATTGGGGAGCAAGGATTGTTAATGACAGTGACATTACATTTTGGTACTGCATTAGCTACAATCATATTTTTCAAAGATGATATAAAAGAGATTCTTTCAAATCTGTTCAGTGGACAGAGAGAAAGTGTACAATTTTCTCTAAATATTATTCTGTCCATGATTCCTGCTGCGATGATAGGCATTTTATTTGAAGAAGAAATTGAGTCTTTGTTCAACAAAAATATATTATTGGTTGGATCAATGTTGATTATTACAGGAATACTTCTTCTTCTTGCAGATAAGGCAAAAACCTCAAAACAAGGAGTCTCCTCATCAAATGCGATTATCATTGGCATCGCTCAAGCTATCGCTATTTTGCCTGGGATTTCAAGATCTGGAGCGACTATAGCTACTTCTACCCTGCTTGGTATAGATAGAGATAAAGCTGCTAGGTTTTCATTCTTAATGGTTGTCCCATTGATCTTTGGTAAAATGGCCAAGGATTTGATTTCTGGTGATATTTCCCTCCAAGGAGTTCAAACTACACCTCTTCTTTTAGGATTTATCGCATCATTAATAACTGGTTATTTTGCTTGTAAATGGATGATTACCTTAGTAAAAAAAGCTCAACTTAAGTACTTTGCTTACTATTGCTTCATAATTGGAGGAATCAGTGCTATTTACTTTTCACTCTGAGTTGACTGCTAGATGAGAAGAATGATTACCTCTAATAATAGCTATAGCATTTTAAATTATCATTTGAAGGGGTAATGTGATCTCAATAGTACTACGTTAAATTTTCAAACCAATTCTTTCTAAATACAGTATGAAAAAACTTCCTACTTTAGATCACAACAGGATCATAACCAATGATCATACTCCTGAGATAAATGATGTAAAAAAAGGAGTCATGATATTGGTGAATAAGCCTCTTGAATGGACATCGTTTGATGTTGTGAATAAAATAAGGTCTTCACTCAAATATGGGATTGGAATAAAAAAAATGAAGGTAGGACATAGTGGAACCTTGGATCCAATGGCTTCAGGTTTACTTCTCATCTGTGTTGGTAATTACACAAAACTAATAGATCATCTTACTGTTAAAAGTAAAACATATATTGCCCAAGTTAAATTTGGCTCCATTACAGCGACGTATGATAGTGAAGCTCCAGAAGAAGACCACAAATCGATAAATCACCTTAGTCAAGAGAGTATTCAAGATCTTACATCCATATTTATTGGAGAACTACAACAAGTTCCACCAATTTACTCGGCCCTTAAAATTAATGGTCAATCTGCTCATAAACTTGCTCGAAGAGGAAAAGATGTGGAGTTGAAAGCAAGATCAATTACCATATTATCGAATACCCTCATTGAATGTAATTTGCCTTACGTTTCATTCGAAGTAGAATGTAGCAAAGGAACGTACATCCGATCATTGGCGCATGACATGGGGCAAAGCCTTGAAGTTGGAGCATATTTATCGCGGCTTAAGCGAACTCGAATTGGCACCTACAATCTACAAAATGCCATGAGTATTGAAGAAGTCGTCCAGTGGATAGATCGTCTACCAGAGCAAATAGAAGATTAACCAATTCTACAAGGAATTGCAGTTCAACAAGGGTTCACTTATGTATTTAATGTATGTTTTTTGTAATCACTTCAATTATTATCTATTCTCATACAAAATCACTTCATATATTTGTTAATATATAAACAGAATTAAGATTGAACAATCATAAAGTAATAGAAATTCAAGATGCATCCATATCCCAATCGGGTAAAGTTATTCTTCAGAACTTAAACTTTAGTATGGTTGAGGCTGAAGTAGCTTACATCGTTGGTAAGTCAGGAAGTGGAAAATCCAGTTTCTTAAAGGCACTTTATGGAATGGCTAAAGTTGAAAAGGGTCAAGCCCGAGTCTTGGAATACAATTTATCTCAGCTTAAAAGAAATCAAATTCCAGACTTGCGTCGTCATTTAGGAATGATATTTCAAGATTTCTATTTATTCAAACACTGGACTGTTGCAAGTAATTTATCCTTTGTGATGGTTGCGACGGATTGGAGGGACAAAAAGAAAATAAAGACAAGAGTTGAAGAAGTTCTGGCTGAGGTCGGATTAAGTCAATACTTTAATACAAAGGTTCACACTCTATCAGGTGGTGAACAACAAAGGCTTGCCATTGCACGAGCAATAATCAATAAACCTAGACTAATCATTGCAGACGAACCTACAGGAAACTTGGATCCCGACACTTCAGATGAGATATTATATTTACTGAATAAAGTCTCCACTCAAAACAAGAGTGCCATGCTTTTAGCTACCCATGATTATCGATTGTTAGACAAATTTCCTGCACGAATATTCAAATGTAAAAACTCTAAATTACACGAATTAGAAAGCAGTGGGTCATTTTAACATAGATTAGTCAATTATAATCTCTTAATCCAATATTATTCGTATCTTTGCCCTCGCTAAAGTAAGATCTCGATGATTTTACATATTGGTAAACTTAAAAAATAATTTAAATGTCAGCTTATTTAACAAAAGAACAAAAAGACCAAATTTTTGCTGAATACGGTGGTTCTGCTTCAAATACAGGATCTACTGAAGGTCAAATTGCGTTATTTACACACAGAATTAAGAGTATGTCGGATCACTTAAGATCTAACAGAAAAGATTTTGGATGTAAGACCGCATTATTATCTCTAGTTGGTAAAAGAAAGAAACTACTAACTTATCTTGCAAAAAAAGATATTCAGAAGTACAGAGATTTATGTGACAAACTGAATATTAGAAAATAATATCCGATAGAAAAGAGAGTATTTTAATGCTCTCTTTTTTTTTAATTTTCCTTTTCCGATCCGATACTTAGATAATTATTAAAATTTAAAAAGAATAATTTATGGGAAACCAAATTGGCAAATCAGTCAACTTCCAGTTGCCTGATGGTAAAACGGTTACAATTGAAACCGGAAAATTAGCTACTCAAGCACATGGATCGGTAGTTGTGAGAGTAGAAGACACTATGATTTTTGCCTCTGTCGTTTCATCTTATGAGATGAGAGAAGGTCAAAACTTCTTTCCACTATCAGTGGATTATCAAGAGAAATTTGCTGCGGCAGGAAGAATCCCTGGAAACTTCTTCAAAAGAGAAGCAAGATTATCAGAATATGAAATACTTATATCAAGATTAGTAGACAGACCACTTCGTCCATTGTTTCCAGATGGATATATGTTTGATACTCAGATAATTCTTAATTTGATTTCTGGAGATGAAAGAAATATGCCCGACTCTTATGCTGCATTAGCAGCTTCCGCGGCATTGTCTGTTTCAGATATTCCATTCGATGGTCCGATATCAGAAGTTAGGGTTGCAAAGATTAATGGAGAATTTGTCATAAATCCTGAAAGACAGCTGTTACAAGAAGCTGAAATGGATATTATTCTAGCTGCTACCATGGAAAACGTAATGATGGTTGAGGGAGAAGCAAAGGAATGTCAAGAAGAAGATCTAATCGAAGCCATTAAAGTTGGTCATGAAGCCATTAAAGTGCATTGTCAAGCACAATTAGATCTAGCTAATTTAGTTGGTGAAAAAGCTTTGAACAAACGACCTTTTGAAGCTCCAGAATTAAATGAAGAATTATATAATGATGTTGCTAACCGCTGTAGTGATTCTATTCTAGCTGTAGCTCGTGGTGCACATAATAAAGTAGACCGTAAAAAAGGATTTGAAACCATAAAAGAAGAGTTAAAAGCATCTCTATTAGAAGAAAAAGGTGAAGAATTCCTTGAAGATAATTGGGATGAAATCAAAAGCTGTCTGGATAAGCTAAAGAAAAAACTTATCCGAAATATGGTACTTGATGAAGGACAACGTTTGGATGGAAGAAATTTTGATGAAGTAAGACCTATCTGGACAGAAGTTAACTACTTGCCTTCCGCACACGGTTCTGCCATATTCAATAGAGGTGAGACACAATCATTGACTTCCCTTACTTTAGGGACAAAATTGGATACTCAATTAATCGATAATGCTTTAGAAAACTATAATGAAAAGTTCATATTGCATTATAACTTCCCTGCTTTATCTGTTGGAGAAACAAAACCAATGAGAGGACCTGGAAGAAGAGAAGTAGGTCATGCAAACCTTGCTGGTAGATCACTCAAGCAAGTTCTTCCTGAAGAGAATCCTTATACCATCAGACTCGTATCTGACATTTTAGAATCAAATGGTAGCTCTTCTATGGCTACAGTTTGTGCTGGATCATTGGCAATGATGGATGCTGGTATTAAAATCAAAAGTGCCGTTTCTGGTATTGCAATGGGAATGATAGCTGAAGATGGCAAGGTGGCAATCTTAAGTGATATTCTTGGAGATGAAGATGCTCTCGGTGATATGGATTTTAAAGTCACAGGAACTAAAGATGGAATTACGGGTTGTCAAATGGACATTAAGATTGATGGACTTCCGTATGAACAACTTGAAAAAGCTCTGGCTCAGGCTAAAGCTGGAAGAATCCATATTCTAAATGAAATGGACAAAACCATTGATGCTCCTGCAGATGATTTGAAGCCTCATGCACCTAGGATGGTAGAGGTGATTATTGATAAAAGCTTCATTGGTGCCGTTATTGGACCTGGAGGAAAGGTTATTCAAGAATTGCAAGCCAATACAGGAACAGTAATTAATATCGAAGAAAAAGATGATAAAGGTCATGTATCTATCTCTAGTTCCAATGCGAATGGAATAAAAGAAGCTGTGGCAACCATAAACAGTATTGCTTTTGTACCTACTGTGGGAGAAGTATACTCTGCAACTGTTGAATCAGTAATGCCTTATGGTGTTTTTGTCAAATTCAACGGTAAAAGTGGATTAGTACACGTTTCTGAATTATCGCATACAAGAATCAATGATGTTAGTGCTGTAATGAAAGAAGGTGACACCTTTGATGTTAAATACATTGGTGATGATCCTAGATCAGGAAAAATGAGGTTGTCAAAGAAAGCTTTAGAAGAAAGGCCTAAAAGACCTTCTAAAGATGGCAACTCTAAATAATATATAATACAAATTATTATTTTTAAGATCCTGATCAGACAATGGTCAGGATCTTTTTTTTACTACAGTTTTATTTTCTCAAAAATTCAGAAATATCCTTCTTTATAAGGATTTCTTATCTTAAGTCAATGCCAATCACTTGACAAGACTTGATCTTTGTAACACAAAATATTTACGATGTTACAACTAGATCAAAACACCAAACTAAAGTTTACTTTTTCAGGAATCATCTATTTGGTTATTGCCATTATCGGCGGTTATAGTATAGGATATATGCCAAGTCTAATAGTCGATGAGTTTAGCCCCAGTCAAACCCTAAACAACTTACAAAATCACTTAGATATCCTTCGATGGGGAATGCTTGGAGACATCATTGTCATTGTCTTAGAACTTGTATTAACTGCTCTTCTATTTGACCTATTCAAGACATACTCCAGTCTGGGAATGAGGATCGCAACATATGCTAGATTAGCAATGTCAATTATCATGACCTTTAATCTTATCAACTATTTAGTCCCAGCTTTCTTAATCACAAATCCTACAAATATTCAATCTTTCGCTACGGATCAATTGGAATCCATTGTATTCATTTACTTTAGGATGCATAAGTATGGAGAATTATCGTGGCAACTCTTTTTTTCGATCCATGTACTTGTCATGAGTTTTGTCATTCGAAAATCTCAAATTGCCCCAAAGTATTTAGACTTAGTCATGTTGGTTGGAGGACTGGGCTATGCTGGTGACAGTATTTTCAGACTACTCTTACCCACATTTTCAACTCTGATTACAATAAGCTCCATTCTATTGGTATTCGCAGTAATTGCAGAATTATGGTTTGCATTTTGGTTGACTCATAAGGGTATTAAGAGTTAAATGAGGTGTCATTTCTTTAACTGTACTCTTTTCTTAATTCTACTTAATGATTCAGGAGTAACCCCTAGATAACTTGCAATCTGATGTTGCGGAACACGATTTATCAGATTGGGGTTTGTTTCTAATAAATTCAGGTACCTTTCTTCAGGAGAAGATGTCATAAATGTAGCCATCTTCTCTTGGAGTGTACCTGCACCCCTTTCCACTTCAATTTTTATAAATTCCATTAATCTCGGGATTCGCTCACACATCTCATTAACCAATGATTCATTTCCTACAGTGAGTATACAATCCTCCATACACTCCAAATAATGTTTCGAGGGAATGCCATTGGAATAACTAGAAAAAGAATTGACTGGTTGGCCTTCGGTGTAAAACGCAGTAGTCTTCTCTACTCCATCCTTAATATAATATTCTCTGACGCATCCTCTTACTACTGCATAACAAGACGTTGCCACTTCTCCTTCTCTCAGCAGTAACGTTCCCTTTTCGTATTTCCAAAGTTTCGTATTCTCAACAATGATGTCAATTTCCTCATTTCTAAGAAATGGAAAAGACTCCACAAACTTTCGAAACTCTTCTTTCATAATCAAATTCTAATCTGTTATAGCTGCAATTCCGGGAAGTTTTTTCCCTTCTAACAACTCCAACATTGCACCACCACCTGTTGAGATGTAACTCACTTTATTATTTAGACCTGATTTATTAATTGCTGATACACTATCTCCGCCACCAATTAAAGAAAAAGCTCCATTACTTGTGGCATCTGCTACAGCTTGAGCCGTCTGAAATGTGCCAATAGCAAATGACTCCATTTCAAATACCCCCATCGGTCCATTCCATAAAATGGTCTTAGAATCCAGTAAGACTTTTTTATAATCTGCAATAGCCTCAGGACCAATATCCAACCCCATCCAGTTTTCTTGTATAGAATGACTATCAACAATCATCGTATTTGCAGAAGCGCTAAATTCGTCTGCGATTACAGAATCTTTTGGTAGATGTATGGTACACTCTTTAGCCTCAGATTTTTTTAATATTTCCTTAGCCAAATCTAAATGCTCATCCTCGCAAAGAGAATTTCCTATGGCTCCACCTTGAGCCTTAATAAAAGTATACGCCATTCCTCCTCCAATTAGAATATGATCTGCCAAATTGATCAAATTCTCTAATAATTTAATTTTATCTGAGACTTTAGCTCCCCCAACAATGCAAGTAACGGGATGCTGAGGATTTTGTAGTATTTTGTTTCCATTTTCAATTTCAGCTTGCATTAAAAACCCGAAACCCTTTGCATCATCATCAAAATATTGGGCAACCGTTGCAGTAGATGCATGTGCCCTATGGGCAGTTCCAAATGCATCGTTAATATAAATATCTGCCAAATTGGAAAGCTGTTTGGCAAATGTCTCATCACCTTTCTTCTCTTCATTGTAAAACCGTGTATTCTCTAGAATTACAACAGATTCCTTGTCCAAATCTGAGATTTTCTTCTGAACTCTTTCTCCTACTGTATCATCTAAATGAACAACAGTTCTATTTAACAATCGCTCCAAATCTGGAACTAGGTGTTTGGTCGACAAATGAGCATTCTCTTCTCCTACCTTAGGTCTTCCCATATGCGTACAGATCACCAATCTTCCTCCTTGGTCCAATATATATTTTAGGGTAGGAAGAGCTCGTTCTATACGCGTAAAGTCTTTGATATTATGCTCATCATCCAATGGAACATTAAAATCTACTCTTACTAATACTCTCTTACCACTAAAGTTTATCTTCTTCATTTCTTGTATTTTGACTTAATAAGTCCTTAATAATTTATTTTGTTGGAGAGATATTCTTCAATACCTCCTTATTCGTTTCTGCAATTCTTGGATAGGTAATCTCTACACCTTCATCGTACAACTCCTGCATATATTTATTGTTCGAATCAAATTCTCTGTTATACAAGCCTCTATCCAATCTTTGCTTAAAAGCTTCATAGAGACATACGGCGGCAGCAACAGATATGTTTAAACTTTGAACCATTCCAACCATAGGTATTAAGATATTACCTGAACATTCACCTAATAAATCGGTAGATATTCCTTCCCTTTCATTGCCAAATACCAACGCTGTTGATTTACATAAATCAGTTTCAAACACGCTTTTTGATTCTGAAGTTAAATGGGTAGCAAGGAGCTGATCAAAATTAGGTTGAACTACCTTCAAACACTCTTCAATAGAGTGATAAAAATGTCCTCTCACCCATTTCTTGGTTCCCTTAGAAGCTTTATTACCGATATATTCTTTAATTGAGTTGGCTCCTTCTTCAGTATATATGACATGAATATCAGAAATTCCGACAGCATCACATGTTCTCATAACTGCACCAATATTATGGGGATCATGGACATTTTCAAGAATAACGGTTAAATCGTGCTGCCTCCTTCTTGATAAATCCTTCAGCCTCTTATCTCTTCGCTCAGAAATCATTCTTCAATCCTCCTGAATCTTCCATCCTTAAATTCGATGATGTCAATGTGATCGTTTTCATAATAGTCAATATGACTGTCCAAATAAGACTCTGGATTCTTGCTTAAGTCTACCCCTTTAACATGAAATGTAGATTGTAAATATCTTTTCACCTCATCATTCATGACAGATGGGAAATGATTACCATATTGATCCACCATATCTACTAGGAATGACATTAAATCGTGCCCTTCGTAGGCGTCTGCAGTAGGCAAGGTATGATACTTATGATAAAAGTTATTCTTAAACGATTTTGCAATGCTATTATCCTCAACTAAGAACTCTGAAACTGGCACTTTGAGATTTAAGCTATTGTAAAAATCAAAATTGATTTTATCCGAATCTAAAACCATAGGTAGGCCATAAACATGCACTTCATTCAGTCCTTTCTCCGCATTTAACTTTCTGAATACTGAATAAACATGGTTTTCATCTTTAAAAGAATAATTTGGAACGATATAAACATTGATGCCTTCTTCAATTTGATTTCTGAATACATATTCTCCCAATGCCAAAGAATCTTTTTCAACATAATGCTCATAAAAAGGCGCATCACTCGACATATAATATGCCTTACCTATCTCTTGAAAATACTTAAACCACTTCTTATATCGACCATTTTCCAAACCGACTAAGGCAACCTCTTCAGGTTTGAAATTCTCACTAACATGTTTGATAATCTCATTAAAATGTTCCTTCAAATTAGGTCTTAGTTGTAGATAGTATGGATTATCCTTTGTAATCTTCGAATTGCTGTACCACGGTGAAACGATCAACACTTCATTCCTCTTACCCTCTTGAATCAGTTCTTCCACCATCTGTTTGTCATTAGGTGCGATGATAACATCGAAATCCGACACCTCAAACATCCTACTATTCATAGATTCCTTTGGATCAATAACTTCGACTTCTATATTACAATTCGTATTGTTGATCTTTTCAGCTGCAAGCTTCATACCCAAGTAATACTGAATGTATATTTCTTTTTTGAAATCAGACGAGGTTTTCAAAGGAAGCATAAGACCAAATCTATACGCAGACTTGACTTTCGACGTTGATTTTTCAACCATTTCATCCGTAATTGGAGGCTTTGAGGTTGACTTCGTTTCTTCCAAGGTAATCACCTTAGGATTCTTCTTTTTTTTCTTTGGAACTTTATGGTGTGTTGTTGCTCTTCTCTTCGACTGAGTAGCTGATTTAGAAGTGTTACAACCAACAACTATAAATACAAGAAATATTAAGAACCACCTATTCCCATTCAATAGTCGCTGGCGGTTTAGTACTAATATCATATACAACTCGATTTATTCCTTTTACTTTGTTAATTATATCGCTTGAGATTTCTGCCATCAATTCATATGGCAATTTAGACCATTCCGCAGTCATACCATCTGAAGAATTTACACACCTCAAAGCAACTGTACTTTCGTACGTTCTTTCATCTCCCATTACTCCAACGGATTGAACTGGAAGTAATATTGCTCCAGCTTGCCAAACTTTGTCGTACCACCCCGAATCCTTGAGTTTTTGGATATAAATGGCATCAGCTTCTTGGCACAAGAATACCTTTTCTCTTGTAATTTCCCCAAGCACTCTAATCGCCAATCCAGGGCCAGGGAAAGGATGTCTTCCAATCAATTCAGCATCAATTCCGAGTGCTCTTCCTACCCTTCTTACTTCATCTTTAAACAACATCCTTAAAGGCTCCACCAAATCAAATCCTAATTTCTCAGGTAATCCACCCACATTGTGATGTGACTTAATAGTCACAGATGGACCACTTACCGATACAGACTCAATTACATCAGGATATATCGTTCCTTGCCCCAACCATTTTATATCAGACAATTTATCTGCTTCTTTAGAAAAGACTTCTATAAATACTCTTCCAATAATTTTACGCTTCTTCTCGGGGTCAGAAACTCCTTCTAATTCATTTAAAAATTCATCTTCAGCACGAACTCCAATAATATTCAATCCCATTCCCTTATAGGATTCCAATACATCTTCAAACTCATCCTTTCTCAGTAATCCATTGTCAATAAAAACACAGAAAAGGTTTTTTCCAATAGCACGATGAATTAAAGTAGCAGCGACTGTAGAATCGACTCCACCAGAGAGTCCCATCAAAACTCTATCATTGCCCAATTTAAGCTTTAATTCTTCTACTGTAGAATCAATAAATGATTCAGGAGTCCAATTTGCTTCAACACCAGCAATTTTAGTTATAAAATTATCCAGTATATCTTTTCCTTCTAAACTATGGGCCACTTCAGGATGAAATTGCACACAGTAAATTGGATGATCATAAACACCATCTTTAGACTTGTATGCTGCTACTCCTATATCTTTTGTTGATGCGATGATTTCAAAATCATTTGGAACAGACTTAATTGTATCTCCATGAGACATCCAAATTTGCGATGATTCAGAGACATTCTCAAACAAGGTGCATTGGTTTTCTATCTGTAAACTTGCCTTTCCATATTCTCTCTTGGATGAGCGCATAACTTCTCCCCCTAACTGGTGAGCAACCAACTGAGCACCATAGCATACAGCAAAAATTGGCATTTTACCTGCTACCTTTTTCACATCCAGATAAAGCGCATTTTCATCTAACACAGAAAAAGGACTTCCTGATAAGATTAACGCCTTTACACTTTCTGTATTTTCAGGCATCTTATTATAAGGAAGAATCTCACAATAAATGTTTAACTCTCGTAATCGTCGCGCAATCAACTGAGTATATTGAGATCCAAAATCTAGAATAATTACTTTGTTTTCCATGGGCGCAAATATAATTGATTTAAATATTTAACCCCATTTATATCTTCAAGTGATTTTGAATATTAACCGTAGTTTTTCCATTAAATCACCACACCCGCTTTATACCAAATCATTTTCTAATTGAAAATAGAAATTAAGTTTAATCGTTTTATCTGAATAATTCTTAAAAATGGAATAGAGTTTACTCATGCAAGCATCTAAAACACCCTTAACACTTTTCCGATTAATCTTTTACCGTGAAAGGGATTTCTTTCATCAGAATCTAAAGTCCATGAAGCATCTTTATCAAAAACTGTAATTTCAGCTTTTACACCTACTTCAATAATAGGTTGATCAATATTCAGAATTGACCTTGGGCCTTCCGTTAAAGCTCCAATTAATAATTCTAATGGTAATCGTGGGCAATATGTGTTTAAGGCAGAAAACACAGTTTCTATTCCTGAAGCTCCAAATGAGGCATAGGCAAATTCAAGATCCTTGGCCTCCAAATCATGCATAGAGTGATTGCTAGATATTGCCGTAATGGTGCCTTCCAACAACCCTTTTATTAATGCCTTTTTATCCGATTTGCTTCTAAGAGGTGGTAAAACTTTCAGGTTCGAATCGAATCCCCTCAATTCTGAATCTGTAAACAATAGATTCAAATAAGGCACCGTAGAATAAATATTTTGTTCAGTTTTACCCTTATTTGATTTCAATAATTTCACAGATTCCTTTGTGGAAACTCCAACAACACAAATATCTGAATCTGCATATTGCGCTATAGCCAATTGTTCGTATAATGCTGTAAATTCTGCCATCGAAGGAATTCCTACCATCCCATTTTGAGTACTCATACTGCCCTCATGAACCTGTCCATCTTTTGACATTTTCTTATTTAATGGGCACACTGCTATAAGACCTCCAAAGCTTTTAACATAGAGCAATGCGCGCTGCAATAGACCAGGGTCCATAGAATAATCACTGGCATCACTGAATAATCTACATCCTGAGCTAGAAATATCTAACATTTCAGCTAGGTTTTCCTTTTCCTCACTGGCATTTATTTCAGCTATTGGAAGAATTTTAATTTTATTCTTCTTTGCCTCTGATAGAATGTATTCTATAGCAGACTTAGTATTAAGAGCAGGCCTGGTCTTAGACTTTGGGACAATAGTCCCGTAACCGCCTCTTTTCGCACGTCTTGCTAACTCCTCAATAGTTTCTTTGTGTTCATTTCCCGGCTCATTTAAATGACAACCGATATCAATCCAAGAATTTGAAACAAATAGATTTTGTCCCTCGATCACTTGTTTCTCTTGAGATTGAAGTCGGTGAGCAATTGCCTTAATTCGATTATTCTGAATAAGAATGTCTACCTTTTTACCATTCCACGAAGACCGTGAATCAATAATTGTCGCTTGTTTAATTAAAGGCATAAGGTGTTAATTTTTGATCAATCGAATGAGAATCATTTCTACAAACAAAAAGAATAATGCGGCCCATATAAACCACCTCCACAATACCTTCCCATATTCCTTTTCTGATACAATTTCACTAAGTGAAATATTTACTCCATTTTCCAAAACTGTAATGTTAGGTAACAATTTTGTTTTATCAGCTAATTGAGCTGGCTGGATTATTTTCAAATTAGATTCCAATCTATTATAGTTAAATGCAACTTCTTTTAGCTTTTTCCCATCTTTTTCTAAGCTAAAAAAACCAGAATTTTTGATTTGGTCAACAACATCAATAGCCGTTCGATTACCATAATTACTGATAGCTGGAATGAACTCTTCTTTTCCTTTTATTGTGTAAGGTTTGTCCGTTTGGTCATATTTAGGAACAAAAATCAAATCATCTGAACCAATCGTATAAAATAATGGATCTGCTACAACCTTAGACAAAGCCATTTTATAGATCATTGGAACGAATATTTCAGCATTGGAAACCAAAGAATTATGATCTTTTGATAATGGTGACGAACAAAAATATATGGTACCATTATCAACTACCTTCTTGGTTAAAAACGGGTCATTATTTTCATATCGTAAAAGTACTTCACTCGAAAGGGCTTTCAATTTGTAGTTCTTATTACTCGAAGGTAAAGTAGTATTGGATTGAATACCTTCATATACATTATTGAATATAAACTCTTGCGTATTGATATGAGCTACTCTCTGATCTTCATTGACCACATCTGAAATTGTTCCTAATCTAACAGCGGATAGAAAAGAATTATATGAATCTTGATCAATATCACCAGAAGGGAAAACGGCAACCTTTCCTCCATTTTTAATGTATTGTAGCAATTCATTTCGAAGACCAGAACTAAGTACTCGAAGATCGTTTAATAGAATTAGATCATAATCAGAAAAAGATTGAAATTGTATCTGTCCAATATCTTGGTTTTCAACAGAGAAATATGGAATTCCTTGAAAAACTGCATCAAGAAAATCGTTTTTAGTCCCTTGATTAATGGCTAATACATTGATGTTTTCGTCAACATCAAAAACCAAGAACAATTCGTCATCAAACTGAACTGGAAAATCTTCGATTTTAACTATTGCTTTCTGTTGCCCAACTTTCAAAATATTCAGAGCCACGGTATCGGTGACTGTAGCTTCTGATGGAATATCCAATATACCGATTGGTCTAGTCTGATTATCCCATTCCAAATTAACCTTTACACCTTCTACATCTTCTAGCCCATGATTGGTTACTTCCACAATTAAATTATTCACTTGGTTTAACATCGGTACAGGTGAACTAAAATAAGCGGAATCAACACTTATGTTCTGCTGAGAAATATTCTGAAGTGGTATAAAAACTGTTTGTGTCGACGTATCAGTTATGTTAGAAACATCAGTGATGCTTTGTTGAAAATCGGAAATTAAATATGCTATATTATCTCCTTCAGTAAATTGTTGATTCTGGCGATTTAAGATGTTTGATACATGTTTTACATCTTTTGTAGATTCTATTTCTTCAATTAATTGTAATGCATCTTGTTTATCAACTAATCTCTGATGCCTTCCTTCAAAATCATGTGTTAAAATCTGAAACCTATCATTATCATCATAAGCATTTACTAACTCTTTAGCCTTAAGTTTCGCCACTTCCAATAATGGTACATGATCAACTTTTGCATCCATACTCGAAGAATTGTCAACAAAAATTGAAACAGACTTATTCAAAGATTTATCCAGTTTATCTTCAGCTAGATAAGGTTGGGCAAATGCAAACACCAAAGCTGCTAAAGCTAAACATCTCATCAACAAGATAAGTAGGTTTTTTAGCTTATTTCTGCTGCTCGTTTCTTCTTTTATTTCTTTGAGAAATCTAACATTTGTGAATGCCACTTTTTTGAACCTTCTAAAGTGGAACAAATGAATTATGATCGGAATCAATAAGGCCAGCAAAGCCCACAAAAATGATGGATATAAAAATTGCATATGGCTGCAAAAATAGATAAATATCCAAATATTTCACTTCAATTTTTGATTCAATGCCTACAATTTAATCCAAAACTGAAAAGACACGAATTGACCTGAAATACATTAGTTTTCTTCTTTGATTTTAAAACGTTGAATATTGTTGTCTACCCACCATTCAATCAGGACAACATCATCCTTGAACTCCTCTAGATTTACAACATGTTTACCTGAGAACTGAGGCACTGGCAATCTTTTCAAAAGCTTGCCTCTTTCCCCATAGAGGAAAAGGTGAGAAGATCTATCTGGATTCCCTCTTAATACAAAAGATTTTTCTTTATCGGATTTGTTTGAAGTCGCAATTGGTAATTCTGAGGACACATATGATATGTCACTCTGCGCAAGAGATGTATTATAAAAAATGCCCAATAAAAGACATACGAATACACAAGTCAATATTTTATTCATAATTGTCTACGTTAATAGTCTATTAAACGATAATTCCTTCCTTTTAGAAAGCTTTATACGTAGTTCTTCATCATTCTTTTAAGAAAGATCTATAGGCTATATAGATTAACAGATAAGCAAGTTAGCGGGATAATTTCTGCAAAGATACGATTTTTCTGGATTTCATGTTAATCTTGTCTTCTAGAAGTTATTTACACTTGCTTTATGAGCTTAAACAACCATTTAAAATAATCTCTAGAATGCAAATTGAATTGTATGATTAATCACGTAAAGACAAAACAAATTCAACTATTACTAAAGTCTATTCAATATTGAATATTGTACTGGCAAAAAAACTAAATCAAAAAGGTTTTGGGAAAACGAAAGTTACGGTATCACAAATCCAATTTGATCGCAATTTTATACCTTTACTGAAACTATTACAACATTACTTATGACCAATAATCTATTACAAGGTAAGAAAGGAATAATTTTTGGAGCGTTGGATGAGAATTCTATTGCTTGGCAAGTTGCAGAAAAATGTGTAGAGCAAGGAGCTTCAATTGTATTAACAAATGCCCCTGTTGCATTGCGTATGGGAGCTATAAATAACTTAGCAAAAAAGCTTGATTGTCCCTTAATTGGAGCAGATGCCACCAGTATTGAAGACATAGAAAATCTTTTTGAGCAGTCTATGGAGCACTTTGGTGGAAAGATTGATTTTGTACTTCATTCTATTGGAATGAGTTTGAATGTCCGAAAGAAAAGAGCTTATACGGACATCAAATACGACTGGATGCAAAAAACATTTGACATTTCAGCGATTAGTTTTCACAAGGTGATGCAAGTAGCCATGCAGAAAGACGCCATAAATGATTGGGGAAGTATTCTTGCTTTAACCTATATAGCAGCACAACGAACATTTCCAGACTACAGTGAAATGGCAGAATCTAAAGCATTATTGGAAAGTTTTGCAAGAAGTTTTGGTTATCACTGGGCTAAAAAAGCAAAGGTAAGGGTAAATACCATTAGTCAGTCTCCTACTATGACAACTGCAGGTTCTGGAATTAAAGGCTTCTCCGATTTCTTTGGATATGCAGAAAAAATGTCCCCAATGGGGAATGCTTCGGCTCAAGCATGTGCAGACTATTGTATTTCTATGTTTTCTGATCTAACAAGGATGGTTACCATGCAAAACTTATTCCATGATGGAGGATTTAGCTCTATGGGAATGTCTCCAGATTTGATAGAAGAATAATCTGATATACCAGTCAGGATCAAATAAATAAAAGGAAGATGAGGGTTAATCATCTTCCTTTTGTTTTTTCTTCATATGCACCTATAAGGGTCTTTATAACACTCCTAATCAGCATATTTTTTTTCAGATTTCAGCACAATTATGTTGAGATTATGGTTTCAATTTTTGCTATCACCGCATAAGAAATAAAGACTTCTTATCTATTGTACATCACTTACAAATGATGATACCCGACCAAGATTTCTACCCAAAACGAAAACAATATGTACTTCAAATTTATTTTCTTAGTGCTAATTATTCAAACTACAATATGAACTACTACTCTACTCCTTTTTCTTCAATTCAAGCATTTAGTAAAAGAGATGTAACCTATCAGGAAAACCCTCAATTATTTGAGCGTTTTTATGCTTTTGATCCGAGTTTAGAGGGGTTGCAAAAGGCCATAGACAAACGACAAGAATATCCAGTAGATCGAGCACTCTTGATCGACTCGATAAGAAACCAATATAAAAACATAGCGTTTTCTCCTCTTCAAGCGGACCACATCAATGCCCTTGAGAAAGAAACTACCTTTACTGTAATAACAGCTCATCAACCTTCTTTATTAACAGGACCATTATACTACGTCATTAAAGCATTATCCGCTATAAGATTGAGCGAAGAACTCAATAAAAAAACTGACCTTCACCATATCGTGCCTGTATTTGTAATTGGTGGAGAAGATCATGATTTTGAAGAGGTAAACCATCTTGAATTATTTAATAAATCGATTACTTGGGAAAACAATGAGATAGGTGCTGTCGGAAGAATGTCTCTGAGTGGTATTGATGCTATTATTCAAAATGTACAAGAAATATTGGGCAACTCTATTAAGGCTCAAGAGTTGATTGACAAAATTCAATTGGCTTATAACGCTTCTCGTACCTACGGTGAATTTATGTTCAGATTAACCAACAATATTTTTGCTAATTTAGGGTTGATTGTCGTACAAATGGATGATAAATCTATGAAAAGAACTTTCATACCTCAAATGAAAAAAGAAATTTTAGAACGTAAAAGTGAAAGTCTTGTATTAAGTAGTCAAGAAAAAATTAAGGAATTAGGATTCGATCCTCAAGCACACCCGAGGGACATCAATTTATTCTACCTCTCCGAAGAGGGAAGAAATAGAATATTCTTTGAAGACAATCAGTATAGAGTTAACAATACAAATCTTTCTTGGACAGAATCTGAGATCATAGATGAACTCGAACAAAAACCAGAACGCTTTAGTCCTAATGTTGTTTTAAGACCAATCTATCAAGAAAGCATATTTCCCAATATTGCCTACGTCGGTGGTGGTGGAGAGCTAGCCTATTGGCTAGAAAGAAAGTCACAGTTCGAACACTTCAATGTGTTTTTCCCTACTCTGGTTCGTAGGAAATCCATGCTTGTATTGGATAAAAGTGCGATAAAAAGTATAGACAAACTAGGAATTAACCTCAAGGACATTTTTTTAAACGAACATGAGCTAATAGACCAATTAATACTACAAAATGAAGCTGTAGAATTTGAATCAGAGTTACATACAATTACACAAGCCCTTGAAGCAATAAGCACTAGAGCTTCTTCTGTGGATAAAAGCTTGTATGGGTATTCTCAAGCAGAAAAGACAAAAATTATTAAGCAAATCCAGCAAATCGAAACACGCGTCAAACGGAGTGTTAAAAAGAAGGAAGAAATCAAGGTTAATCAAATCAAGAAATTGAAAGAAAAATTATTCCCCAACAACGGTCTACAAGAGAGAAAACACAATTACTTACAATTTGCTGCCTCATGGGAAGGTAATTTACTTCATGACATGTATGAATTATCAAATCCCTTGGACAAACAATTTACAGTACTTTGGTCAAAAGCGTAAAAAAAGCGTAGTTATACTTCACATTTTTTTATAATATATCTTCTTTATTTGGGTAAAGCATTTATTTTAGCGTAACAAAATAAAACATCATCAACAAGGAAGTTAAAAAGTTAGTAGTTGTTCCTACCTATAATGAAAAGGAAAATATCAGGGAGATTATTGCTGCAATATTTGCACAGCCTATTGATCCTCACATTCTAATCGTTGATGATGGGAGTCCTGATGGAACAGGTTCTATCGTCAAAGAGTTGCAAGAAGTCTATGGAGACAAATTGCATTTATTAGAAAGATCAGGTAAGTTGGGTTTGGGTTCAGCATATATTGCTGGCTTCAAATATGGGCTTGGTCTGAACTATGATTACATCTTTGAAATGGATGCTGATTTTAGCCACAAACCAGAAGATTTGAATCGTTTGTTTAACGCTTGTCAAAATGGTGCCGATGTAGCTGTTGGTTCAAGATATACCAAAGGTGGTGGTGTAAAAGACTGGCCAATGGATCGACTTATCCTATCTTATGGTGCCTCATTATATGTTCGAATGATAACATGGATGTGGGTTAAAGATCCCACAGCAGGATTTATCTGTTATTCAAGTAAGGTGCTTCGGCAAATGGATTTCAGTAGAATAAAATTCAACGGATATGCCTTCCAAATTGAGATGAAGTATTACGCGCATAGACTTGGATTTAAAATTAAAGAAGTACCCATTATTTTTGCTGATAGAGAAAAAGGTCAATCCAAAATGAATGCGAACATCGTTTCGGAAGCTATCAAAGGCGTAATTGGATTAAGACTTAGAGCGCTGAAAGGATACTATAAAAAATAAATAGTAAACGTACTCTCAGCTTCATCAAATCACATTAGAGCAATACGCATTACTGTTCTATAAGAATAAACCAATTCTTTGAATAGATAAACTATGAAATATTGTGGTACTGGAATACTTCAAGAATTTCCTTTACGGAGATATCCATATGAGAAGCATCTAGGATAACCTCTTCATTGTGGATTAGAATCAATTGAGGACTTTCATGGTGTACTGCGAACCTTTCGGCTACTTCATTACTAATAGACCTATAAGCCAATAAATCCAGATAATAGCAATCTGCATAATCAACATTCCAAGCCTCTTCAAATCTGAGCTTGGCCATACTACTTATAGGACAAGTAGTACTGTGTTTAAAAATAATTTGTGGAGAAGATTTAGAATTCTCAATGATCTTGCCCAATTGATCAATAGAATTTAAATTCAACCATTTCATCGTTTAAACCTATTTAACGATACACTTTACTACAGAGGTAGGAACTTTCAACTCATAAGGACAACCGTATCCATTTCTACTACAAGATGTAAATACAGAAGCTGCCAATAATAAGGCAAACCCCACAGCTAACGTCTTAGATATTCTTTGTTTCATTTCTTCTTTATTTTTTGATCAAATCATTCATGTTGTTTCCAACAAGTATTAAAAAATCTTTAGCACAATTAATTTAATACACTAAACGATGCCCATGCAAAAATATTATTAATAACCCATAATTGTTAGAATTTTTCGTAATAATTTTAAATCGGCACGATATATCGTAGTATTAGATAGCTTAAGTGTAGCATTTAAATACAAAGAGGCCACACTTTATCCGTATGACCTCTTTAATTAAAGAACATTTATCTTTACTTTACTTCAAATTCTGAAGCAGGTATTTCTGTGTTCACCTCGTATTTTTCAACCATCATCTCCAATGGAAATGGCGCCGCACCAATTATAGTCATCTTATAAGGCATTAAAATACCATTAACATCCTTATAATCTTCATATTTAGTCGTTATTACTTGAGCTTGTTCACCTTCACCTTGAGATGCAACTGATCCTACTAAAAGATTATTGCTTGTAGCATAAAACTGAGTTTCTGTATTATCACCATTTTTCACAATCATCTTGTAACAATCCTGACCTTCGAAAGACTCAATCCCTTTAAGCTCCAAATTGTAAGCATCAGTCAAGTACTCAACTTGCTCAAACAACACCGCTTCAGACTTTATACTCGCATATTCTGGATCATCTGATGTCAATACCTTTGAAGATCCCATAGCCGAAACTGAAGCTTTGGTTCCATCAAACTTTTGCTCTTGCATTACTTGACCTCCCATCGTCATTTTGTTCAACATTTTCCCATCTCTGGTCACCTTAACCGTCAATCCTGCATTCTGCCCCATTATAGCCATTCCACCGATTGTCGTAAGATTATTAACTGCATCCAATTTATCTTTTCCCCCAATAGAAGAAATATAGTCTTCAATGACAGATTTCGCTGTAATTCCGTCTGGAACCATTTTATTACTATAGTTTACAGGTTCTCCATAAGCTCCATAATAATCAATCTTGTTATCTGAATCAAATCGCAATAAAGATTCAGCTACATCGTCTTTATTCCCAACTACAACGATGTGCGCATTCTCTGGCTTGATGTATTTTTTAGCCATTGCAGTTATATCCATTGGAGTAATAGCCTCTAATCTTGAAAGATAGGTAGCATAATAATCCTTAGGAAGATCATACTTATATATGTTTCTAGCAAATCTTGCAATAGTCTGTGGACTTTCTAATGATCTAGCAAAACTTCCAGCCATACTATTTTTAATCAATTGTAAATCATCCGCAGCAACAGGCTCTTCAACCATACGATTCATCTCATAAATAATCTCATGTATCGAACTATCCGTTACCTCATTTCTCACACTTGCTCCAGCATTAAATGCTCCAACCATTTGATCCGAAGATAATTGTGATCGACAACCATAGGTATACGCCTTGTCTTCTCTCAAATTCTGCATCAATCTACCAGAGAATACACCACCTCCAAGGATTTGATTCATCGCAGTTGCTTTTAATACATCCGGAGAAGTTGGGTGCAAGTCCACAGGGTAAGTCACTCTTAATACGGACTGAACCGCACCATCTTTATGTGCGAATGCCACTTGATTACCCTTAGGAGCCATAGGTAAAGCGTGTTTTTTTACATTAACCTTTCCTGACTTCCATCTAGAAAAATTGTTATAAGCAATTGACTTTGCCTCATCTAATGTTATATCTCCTACAATAATTAAGTAAGCATTATTAGGCTTGAAGAAATTGTTGTAATAAGATTTACAATCATCTAAAGTAATATTTTTGGTAGACTGCTCTGTTTGCACTTCTCCGTATGGGTGATCATTTCCATATAGGACTACACTACTGACATTGGAAGAAATACTACTTGGATCTGTCTTTTGCGAAGCTAAACCAGATAAAGTCTGACTCTTTGCCTTTTCAAACTCATCTTCTGGAAAACTTGGATTATACAATACATCTGTAAACACCTTCAGTAATTCACTAGAGTGCTTTTTCAATGAAGACATGTACATACCTGAACTAGAAGTATTGAAATTGGCTCCGTAGAAATCAATTTTCTCATCGATCTGAGCTTTGCTCATGCTTTTTGTCCCAGTACTCAAAAGATCACCAGCCATAGAGACATATCCAGCATTATCACCTTCCAATATAGGAGCATGGAGTAACGAAACTTGATAAGAGACTCTTGGTAATTTATGATTTTCAACTACAATTACCTTTAAACCATTATCCATGTCAAATGAAGAGTAATTGCCAATTTCAACCGTCCTAGCTGGTCCAGCTTTAGGAGCCATATTTCTGAAGGAATGGTCAATTGGTTCTGCCTTTGTCATTTTATCAACATTCTTTTTGCTACACTGAACAAATAGGAAAGCAAATGATAAAAGACCTATATATTTTAGTTTATTCATATTCTGTTTTTTAATCCGTTTTTAACTATATAGCGATTGATAAAATAAATTAAGGTGTAGCACTTTTTGGTAGATAGTAAAGCACTACTCTATTATCCTTATTAAAATACTTCTTAGCTGCTTCAAGGATATCTTCTTTGGTTACGTCAAGATATCTCTGCAACTCCGTATTTATCAATTCTGCATCACCAAAATACATATGGTAGTTTGCTAAATTCTCAGCGATTCCTGCAACTCTAGAGTTATTGGATACAAAATCATTTTCAACTTGATTTCTCAACTTTTGGAATTCTTCATCGCTCATTAATTCTTTACCAGACTTTTCAATTACTTCGTTGATCGAATTTTCTAGATCTGTAAGTTCAACTCCCATATTGGCAATACCAAAGGCGATAGAGATGCCTGGATCCTCCAATCCAAGAGGAAAATTACCTACATATAGAGCTTTTTGTTGTTCGTCAACAAGAGCTCTGTACAATCTTGAAGATTCTCCTTGAGACAACAATTGACCTAACATAGAAACTGCATAATAGTCTTTTGTTCCTTGAGCAGGAATTCTATAAGCTTGAACAACTGCGGGTAATTGAATATTATCGTAAACAGTATCTCTTACCTCACCTGCCAAAGGTGGCTCAACAATACTTGGACGATAAATTGGTCCTTTTTTAGCAGGAATAGATCCAAAGTACTTCTCAACCATAGCTTTGGTTGTCTTATAATCTAAGTCACCTGCAATAGAAAGTACGGCATTGTTTGGCACATAAAAATCAGCATAAAAGTTTTTATAGTCAGCCTCTTCTGCAGCATTTAAGTGATCCATAGATCCAATGATTGGCCATCTGTAAGGATGCTTTGTAAATGCTCTTTTCATGACTTCCTCCAGCAGAGAACCATAAGGTTGATTATCGATCCTTTGTCTTCTCTCTTCTTTTACAACTTCTCTTTGAGTTTCGATACCAACATCTTCTACTTTGGCGTGTAACATTCTTTCAGACTCTAACCAAAGTCCTAACTCCAATTGATTACTTGGTAGAATTTCGAAGTAATATGTTCTATCGTAAGACGTGTTCGCATTTAGCGTTCCACCTGCTTTTTCGATATATTTATCAAACTCACCTCTACCAATGTTTTCACTTCCTTCAAAAAGTAAGTGTTCAAAAAAGTGTGCAAAACCTGTTTTATCGGGGTTCTCATTTTTTGATCCTACGTGATACATCACAGATACCGCAACAATTGGCGTGCTCTTATCTTGATGAAGGATCACATGCAAACCATTATCCAATGTAAATTGTTCAAACTGGATCTTATTCATTTGCCCAAAAACCATTATGGACAAAGACACCAGCAACGTAGATAAAGTAATTCTTCTCATGTAGTTGATTAATTGTTAATAATTCAAATTATAGCGATTCAAAGGACTGCAATAATACATAAAATATCAAACCTACAACACAAAGTTTTAGACGCAGAAACCATAAGTTTTAATCACCATATTGCTTCACCACACAATTTATACTATATATCATAAAGTCAAAACACTTTTTCTACTAACGCTTTAATTATCTAGCTTAAATTTACAAACCGATATAAATACACTTGGAGGTATCCACTTAGTTGAATACGATTAACTTTCAACCATTTAAAATTTTCACATCAGATCATAGCTTATTTCAAATCAAAGCGATCCAAATTCATCACCTTTTGCCATGCTTTGACAAAATCAGTGATCAATTGTTGCTCTCCGTCATTGGAGCCATAATATTCACTCATGGCTCTTAACTCTGAATTAGATGCAAAGATTAAATCCACCCTACTTGCTCTCCATTTTTGAATTCTCGACTTTCGATCAAACCCAATAAAGTACCCATCACTATCTTCATCTGGTCTCCACAATATTTCCATATCAAGGATATTCCTAAAAAAATCGTTGGAAATTCGCCCTGGCTTGTCAGTTAATATTCCTAAACTCGAATGATTATAATTTAAGTTAATCGTTCTAAATCCTCCAATAAGAGCAACCATTTCGGGTATAGATAATGTCAGCAATTGTGCTTTATCTATCAATAACCTTTCTGCTTCATTATTCAATTGTGGCAAACAAAAATTTCTAAAACCATCAGCTATTGGATACAATACATTCATTGATTCAATATCTGTATCTTCTTGTGTGGCATCTACCCTTCCAGAGTGAAATTCTATCTCTGTAGAAACTTCAGATTCTTTTAAAATCTGCTCCAGCCCAATTTGTCCTCCAAAGACAATTAAGTCAGCCATTGATACTTTCATTCCATCTGGATTTGATGTATCAAAATTCAACTTCACCTTGTTCAATTCGTTTAATACCGTATTCAACTCTTTTGGCATATTTACCTTCCATTCTCTCTGAGGGAGTAATTGAATCCTTGCACCATTCGCTCCTCCCCTTTTATCTGAATCCCTATAGGTCGATGCTGCTGACCAAGCAGTATACATCAGATCTTTTGAAGCTAAAGATGAAGCCGAAATCATTTGCTTCAGTGTTAGAATATCCTTTTTAGATAATTGGCTTTTACTCTCTTGAGGTAATGGGTCTTGCCAAATCAATTGCTCACTTGGCACTTCCGCTCCTAAAAATCGACTATGAGGGCCAAGGTCTCTATGGGTCAACTTATACCAAGCTTTCGCAAATGCCTCTGCAAACTCGTCCGGATTCTCTAAGAAGCGTTTTGAAATTTTAAGATATTCAGGATCATATTTTAGAGACAAATCTGTGGTAAGCATGAATGGTTTGTGATATAAATCTTTCACATGTGCATCAGGTACACGATCTATTTCGTCAAAGTTTTTAGGTTGCCACTGAAAAGCACCAGCGGGGCTCTTGGTCAATTCCCACTCGTATTTAAATAGATTTTTAAAAAAGTCATTACTCCACTTGCTTGGAGTAGACGTCCATGTCCCCTCTATTCCACTTGTGATGGTATCTTCAGCATTTCCTTTTCGATATGAACTAATCCAGCCCATCCCCATGTGCTCTATTTCTGCCGCTTCAGGTTCTTTTCCAACATTATTTTCTGGAGTAGATGCCCCATGCGCTTTTCCAAAAGTATGTCCACCTGCTATTAATGCCACGGTTTCATAATCATTCATAGCCATCCTTTTAAATGTTTCTCTAATGTCTATGGCTGCTTTAAGAGGATCAGGAACGCCATTTGGGCCTTCTGGGTTGACATAGATCAACCCCATTTGGACAGCCGCAAGAGGATTATCCAAATCACGATCTTCGGAATACCTCTTATCTCCTAACCATTTCTTTTCACTTCCCCAATTTATATCCGATTCTGGCTGCCATACGTCTTCTCGCCCACCAGCAAAACCATAAGTCTTCAACCCCATCGATTCAAGCGCACAATTTCCTGCTAAAATCATTAAATCCGCCCATGAAATTTTCCTCCCATACTTCTGTTTTATGGGCCATAATAATAATCTAGCTTTATCTAAATTTGCATTATCTGGCCAACTATTTAATGGTGCAAATCTTTGCGACCCCGTAGATCCACCACCACGTCCATCAGTCACTCTATAGGTACCTGCACTATGCCAAGCCATTCGTACGAATAATGGTCCATAGTGTCCAAAATCAGCTGGCCACCAATCCTGAGACTGCGTCATTAACTCATGTAAATCTGCCTTTACTTCGTTTAAATCTAAGGATAAAAATGCTTCTCTATAATTATATCTTTCTGGTAATGGATTAGATTCTACTCCATTTTGTCTTAAAATTGATACATCTAGTGCATTTGGCCACCAATCTTTATTCTGTGTACTAATGATCGATTGCTTTCCCTTTGAACTATTATGAAAAGGACACTTGGAGATTTGATTTTTTGTTTCTTGATTACCGGACATGATTTATTTTTTTGATTATGAAACAAAATTACATCCCCTTCGTTATTGATAAAAACGATAGTTTAGATAACAATATAGATAACATCAATAATGAATACTAGACAATTTGAATATATCCTTGCAGTAGACAAATTCTTAAGTTTCGGTCTAGCAGCTGAACATTGTTATATTACTCAATCCACTTTAAGTACAATGGTGGGAAGATTTGAAGGTGAAATGGGCATTCAACTTTTTGATAGAAGAAAGAAACCTATAAAACCCACTAAAGAAGGACGTCTTATCATTGATCAAATTAAAAGAATTCAAGAAGAGATTAATGCCTTACAAGATTTATCTCAAATTTGCAAAGGCATTCATACCGGACATGTGTCCATTGGGGTGATTCCGACCATTGCCCCGTACCTCTTACCAAAGATCGTAGGCCCATTCTCGAGAAAGTTTCCAAACATTACTTTTGAGATCAGTGAGTTAACTACTCATGAGATAACCAAATCTATTCTGAATAGAGATTTGGATATTGGGATTCTTGCAGTCCCTTTACAAATGGCCTATATCCAAGAGGAATCGCTCTACTTAGAACCTTTTGTTCTTTACGACTCTCAACAAGAATTTAATGATCCAATTTTGGAAAATCAAATCGATGTAAATCGACTTTGGCTTCTTTCTGAAGGACATTGTCTTAGAACACAGGTACAAACACTCTGTGATATTCGAAATAGTCAAAACTCTTACCCATACAATGTGAATCTTAAAACCGGATCTATTTCAAATCTGATGCACTTTGTAAAACAAAATAAGGGAGTAACTATACTCCCTTATCTAAGCACACTTGAATTATCTGAAGAAGATAAAAACAATGTGTATAATTTCAAATCTGATCAAACTCCTGTACGAAATATTGGGTTGATCCATCATGATCACTTTGTCAAACTAGAGTTGGTAAAAACTCTAAAACATCAGATTCAATCAATCATCAATCCCATCATTCCTAACATGGAATCATCTGAAATACTCTCTCCTATCTAATGGACATAAGATCGTACTATTTCTTCAAATTAGATATTCCATTTTAGACCAGCCATAATCCATCTACTAGGCATTTTAGCACCTAAGATGTTGTAATATCGCTCATCAAATACGTTTTGAATCTGTAGATTAAGTCCTACATTTTCCAATAACTTATATCCTAACTGTAGATTATTTACGAAGTACTCAGATTTCAATTCTTGATTTATCGCTGGAGCGGAAGAATCATCTCTTTCCTTAAATAAACTACTAAAACCAAGACTAAACCCATAAGCCTCTAATTGTAGGTCAGAAGAAACTAAGTGATTGGCGTGGCTAGAAATATAAACAGAAATAACATCATCATCATTTGATGTTTTTAAGTAAGTATACCCCAGCTTCCATTTCAATTTGATGTCTTTTGTCAGCTCAAGACTCCAATTCGTTTCAGCCTCTACTCCAACAGTATTAACATTACTAATATTCTTTGCAAAGAAATAATCTGCGCCTTCCTGAAGTGATCCAACTTCACTTACAGATCCAATGTCAGATTGATTGGTCTCAACATAATCAATTAAGTTATCCGATTGCCTTGCAAATGCAGTAGTTTTGAAATTAAAATACTTCGTAGGATATAAATCAATTCCCATTTCTTCGGACCACCCACTTTCTGCCTTCAAATCGGGATTTCCCAAACTTCTTCCTGGGGTTAAGTTAACCAAAGTATTGGATACGTATCTTTCTGTATAATCTGCCGCTCGAATACTTCTACCCGCTCCTGCTCTAAATACAACATTTGGTAAGGCATATGATGCATTAAATTGAGGAGTCACTTCCAATTCATAGTTATCATCATAATCTCCACGCAAGCTCAACGATAAATTCAAATTATTCAACTTATAAAGCCCTGACGCGTACAATCCATAGTGCAAATCTTCATGATCACCTCTATCATTACTTTCGATGGTTCTCCTATCGACTTGTCCTCCAAACTTTAGAGACAAATCGTCATTGATCATCTGAGTATGATTTACCACAAGATTCAAATATTGAGTTTTGTGATTATTGGTAGATGGAAAATCCGGACTAAAGACGAACTTATCTGTATTGTACTTATAAGCTATGTTGTAATCCGTCGCCCCTTTAGATCCAATATGTCTAACTTGAAGATGATTCGTCCAGTTCGAAACTGTTTCAACTGATTTATCAAATGAACTAGATGTGTAAAAATACCTAGCATCAAAGTCTCTATGATCAAATGATGTTCTGGCATTGACAAACCACTCTTCACTTAATTGATGACCAACAGAAAATCCGACCGTTTTAACATCGAAAAAGCTTCTATACGGAACTTCGGTTAAAGTACTATCGACTATCCATGACTGTGCCTCTTGTCCATCTGATTGATTCATAGAGAAGCCTCCGCCAATGGATGTTTTACCTCTCTTCATGGAAAATCCTTGGTTAGAATGAATAAGGTTTTCCTCACCAAAATTGATTTCACCTCCTAAGCTTAGTCCTCCAGCTTTGTTGGCAAATGTTCTGGTAATAATATTAATAACGCCTCCTACAGCATCAGCACCAAACATTGCAGCAGCAGGGCCACGAAGCACTTCGATTCTTTCAATTTCTGCGGGAGTAACGGGAATGTAACTATTGAAATGCCCTGTTAAAGGGTCATTGATTTTCATACCGTCTACCAATACCAAAACCTGTGTAAAAGTTGCTCCTCTTAGAAGGATATCACCTTGAACACCGAATCCTCCCCTAGATTGTATTTCTACTCCTGTTACAGTTTGAAGGATTTCATCAATAGATGTTGCAGCAATTTGGTCGATTTGACTTCTATCAATCACAGTAACACTACGTCCAGTCTCATGAAGTTTCTGAGGAAGTTGTGTGGTATAAACATTAATAGTATCAATATTCTGTTGTGATACTAATAATAATGGTAAAAACAATACTAAAATGGTAATTTTAAAATTCATATAAAGTTGATTTGTTTAATGCATAACATACAAATCAGCCTTACGAATTGTTCCAATAAACACAACTAATTTCAACTCAGCACCCACAAAACACTAACTATCAATAAAATACAAAATCATATTTTTCAATAACAATACTATCTTATCTTTATAAACCCTAATTTACCTTTGCCTCCCACACCTTACCAATGATCATTCTTAAATCAACTTCCGTAAATTCAAAATCCTTTTCTGTATCAACTCTATGCACCACTACCATATTATATTTGGGGTAAACAGCTAACATGTGAACACCTAATCCTGTATGATAATAAGATCTAGTGTCTCGAAATGAGGTCTTCTTTAGAACCTTCCAAAGCATACCATATGCTAATCCCGCAGGCTTATATGTATCCGAATAAGGCTTGGTTGAAAGCTGAATCCAATTAGGATCAATGATTTGAACACCATTCCATTTCCCTTCATTAAGATATAGCTGTCCAAATTTTGCCAAGTCCAATGTATTCAACCTAAAATGATAGGCTGGAAATTGTGATTTATCCAATTCAAATTGATAAAAACCATCTACATGGGGCACATTATTATTCAAAGGAGGACTATATAAAGATTGAATATTTGCTCTATAAGTCATACCCAATGGAAGGGCTATTTCCTCCAGAAACATATCGAATATTGATTTTTCACATGTCTTCTCCAAGATGTAACCTAATGCATTAAAATCCCAATTGTTGTAATAAAAATGCTCACCTGGCAAATATTCATTGCGTTCAGGCATAGATTTCATCATAGCCGGTGTCACTGCTGCTGCGGGAAGGTATACACCTGATTTAGATTTCAACAAATCAGCTACTCGTGCAGACTTTTCCACTTCGTTAAGCGTATTAGGAAAATCATCTATTCCTACATCTAAGAGCGTTGCATTGGTATCAATAATTCCCTTAGAAACATGGATACCGATTAAAGAATTTAGAAGTGACTTCCGAATAGAATGAACTAAGTGTCTTTTGTATATATCGCCCCAAGAATATACAACTTGTCCATCAACAAGAATCAAAAGTGATGACGATCCTTTTTCATCCAATAAGATTCCCAGAGAATCTAATTTTTCAGAAGAAAAGCCTTTAGTCTCTGGGGAGACTTTCTCAATACTTATTGATTGTGAACTTAAAAGGTTAACTAAAAAACATAAAAACACTATTGAAACCCCAAGCCTCATAAGAATTTGCTTTATTACAAAGTCCAGACGGTTTCAAGGTGAATTTGTTACGTTTATAGGTGAAATAGTCCTATACAATTATTCTGATCTTATACTTTATCAAATTGCTAATAAGATAACTGATTCACAACTTTACTAGTTGACTTTAATGATCTTCTTATACCCTTGAAGTCCTCTTACTACATTATGATATTTTAAGAAATACGTACCACTTGGATAGTTTTCCAGATTAAACTCTTTAATATTACTTTCTTCTTTTAACAATCTACCGTTGGTATCAATCAATTCGAAATCAGTTTCATTATAAAAAAGATAATCTATAAAAAAGTTGCTTTTGGTAGGATTGGGGTAAATCTCGATGGAATGGCTGGACTGTTGCAACAACTCTTTATTTACCGCCTTTATGGTGCCTTCAGGCTTTCCATCAAATTTTGGAATTTGATTTGCAAAATATATTATTTCATTGTATTCTGTCATGCCAATAACACTATTATTGGTTTCACAAAACAACTCCATTCCGAGTTCAATATTATCTAGATTATAGGCAATTATTCTATCATTTTGTTCAGAGGATACTCCTTGGTCCATATACAAAAAACGATCTTTTAGAAGTAAGGAATATGGTTTATAAGGCAAATCCGAAATTACCTCTTCAGTTTCTCTAGTTTCCATATTAAACTTATAAATTGAATTCGAAACTGCTAAATAAACATTCTCATTGGATACAGCAATTGACAAAGGATTTTCCACAAAAAAGCACAAATCCTTTTTATTTTTCCAACTATTTGCAACATTGATTTTACTTAAGGCACCTTCATTTGCGAACAGCAAGTCATCATCCTGAAAGAAGAATGATCTCGGAAATAAATACTTTTCATGAATTAAAGTATCATAGCTATCAGCGTTTTTTTCCAAATCATATATTATAATTGCATCTCTTGTCCCAATGTACAATTTTCCATTTCTTTCAATTATAGCTCTGGGATAGACCAAACTATCGATAAGAACTTCATGCGATATATCAGATGTCTGAAGATTGGATTTTATTAATTTTCCTGTTTTATAGTGCGAACCATGCAAAACAGTATACATATTGTCATCAACTATAGTTAAGGCAATTGGATCGTCTAAGCTATCTAAAATAGTTTGTACTTGTCCTAGACAGCAATGTGTAAAAATCATTAGATAAATAAACAATGTCTTCTTTTTCATTTTATTCGATATTATTCTCATTTATATCACATCCTCAACACAGCCATATTGTACTTAGTACAATCTCATATGACAGTAATATTCTTTATAATGTTGGTGATCCTTTATATCATTTTCTTTTTCTTAGCTCTTTTGTTTTAGAAGTGATTTAATTTAACGTTTAAGACTAAAATACAACCACCTTCCTACTTCTTCAAACTAAAGCTTTTGACACTGCCGTACGTCGTTACAAAATATCGGTCTGTTTCTTCATCGTATAGAATATCTTCTCCTGAATAATTTGCATCTGTAAAACGCTCTAATTCTTTACCTGTCCTTATATCAAAGAGGATCATATCCTTATCGCCCCAACTATTCACCCATAAGATTCCATCTTCTATCAATAAATGATCCTGAGGATGGGATGCTGGTCCAAATCGAATCTGCCCAACCTCTCCTGGCAATACATTGGTCCACCTTCGCTGGCCGCTAGACGCATCAACTGCATATAGCACTCCTCCGTCATCAATGCAATATACCATTCCATTATACAACTTTGGTCCACTAAACAAGAATCCTCCAAACGGTGCCGTATGCTCAAATTCATGGCGCCATAACAGTCTACCGTCGTGCTTATTATAACAGTACAATGACCAGTCCCCTTGTGC
Organism: Saprospiraceae bacterium; assembly: GCA_965230345.1. GTDB lineage: Bacteria > Bacteroidota > Bacteroidia > Chitinophagales > Saprospiraceae > JADKBO01. The sequence goes on along the minus strand of CBDDKR010000001.1, from coordinate 670,660 downwards.
TATCACCGTCTCTCCATACTCAATCGGTGGAATATTATAACATGAATGAACTTCACAAAAAGCTGTGTCTGACCATACAATCTCTTCTTGCTCCATATCGTAACAAATTATGTCTGGTAATACCTCTTCGTCTCGTGGTTCATAATCTGGTGACAGGTATGAATTGACGAATATCACATGGTCCTTTCCTGATAATTGTAATGCAGCATGAAATGATGATGTCTTCCGACCTTCTTCTACCATTTTTTTCCCAAAAACATGTTCTTTACTTCCATCATAGATGTTTAATCGCATCATTTCTATACTATCTGTATAGGGCAAACTTGACCCATTCGTCTTAAGTTTATTCGAGATCAATACATGATCTCCATATATTTCAAAAGCGTACCTATAAATTTTCAAAGGGTTATACACATGTTCCCACACCATGGTTTGTGATTCCAAATCCAAGCATATCAGTCCGTCATAAGTACTCATTATTAAATACTGCTCCTTCCTTTTAATATTGATGGGGCGTATTTGTATTTGTCCACTCGGCTGCCATTTCCAGGCTATCTCACCTGTGTGTTTGTCAAAAACTGTTAGATAAAGATCGCTTTCTATATCCTTAGTCTCGTAATTGGCAACGATTATCCAATCTTTATACAATACGGGTCCACACTGCAACTCAGATATCCATTCGGGCACTTCCGTTTCCCAATACCATGTAACCAATGACGTATCCATTGGTGGCGGTGGTGGGGGATCAACTCCATCCCCCTTGGTACACCCCATGTATGATAGTATACTAAGCCATAATAATACCATGTATTGTTTTTTCATAACTGCTTCGATATTTATTCTTTACTCTATTTCCTGCTACTTCTTCAAACTAAAGCTTTTCACACTATCATATGTCGTGACAAAATATCGGCCTGTCTCTACATCATATAAGATGTCATTCCCTGAATACTCATCGTCATTCAACCGTTCCAATTCTTTACCTGTCCTTATATCGAAGAGAATCATATCCCTATCACCCCAACTATTCACCCATAAGATTCCATCTTCTATCAACAATTGATCCTGAGCATGAGGTGCTGGTCCAAATCGGATCTGCCCCACCTCTCCTGGCAATATATTGGTCCATCTTCGCAGGCCACTAGAGGCATCTACAGCATAAACAATCCCAGTATCATCAATACAGTAAATTATTCCATCATATAATATTGGACTACTATTGTTAAAGCCACCAAAAGGAGCTGAATGCTCAAACTCATGTCGCCATAATAAAGTACCATCGTTTTTGTTATAACAATACAATGACCAATCACCTACCGCAATAATTGTCTCTTCAAATTCTAATGGGGAAAAGTGGTAGCTCGAATAAATCTTGCAGAAGGACGTATCTTCCCAAATCACCTTTTTTTCCTTCATATCATAGCATATAATATCCGGAAGAACCTTCTGATCGTATGGCGAATAACCAGGAGAAAGGTAAGATGTCACAAACACTACTTGCTCTTTGTCTTCTAGCTTAAGTGCAGCATGAAAACTAGGGGATTTCTTATCTACTTTTGCTTTACCGTAGACATGTTCTTTTCCACCATCGTATATATTAAAACGTATCATATTTGTACTGTCAATATAAGGTAATCCAGAACCATTAGACTTATATGGATTCGAAATATAGAGGTAATCATCATAAATATCGAACGCATATCTACCAACTTCTAAAGATCCATATTCGTATTCCCATACCATGGTTTGTGTTTCTAAATCGAGACAAATTAATCCATCATCGGTATTAATAATTAAATAATGATCTTTTCGCTTCATATTAATTGGGCGTACCTGCACTCTTCCACTGGGATACCACTTCCATACAACTTCTCCTGTATTTTTATCAAAAGCAGTAAGATAAAGATCGCTATCTGAAAATGTATGATCAATATCTGATATTAAAATCCAATCTTTATACAAAACAGGATTATTATGATATCCTAATTCCCAATCGTGCACCTCTTTTTCCCAATGCCATGTGATTAATGATTCTTTCATAGGAGACGGCGGAAGCTCATTCGAACTCTCTTTACCACAACCAAATAATAAAAAAAGACCACTCCATAGAATGATGAACTGTGCTTTCATAATAATTGATTTTTAAATTTTAACATTGTAATGCATTAATCGAATTCATTAATCACAAAATTGAATCAAAAAACTCGTAGAAATCTAAACATTTTCAATTTGGTGTTGCTATTTCAGCAACACCTTGTCGTTTACACCTTATTTTCAACCACTTAAAACACTATTATAAAAAAAAAACAATTAACTACACTATTCAAATAACATAGGATAATACTTAAAAAAACACAATATTTAGTCTGTTTTTTAGTCCTCCATTATGATAGACTTAATAATTTCACAAAACAATCGTACTCCACATTTTATATTCTCATCATTAAAGTCATAATGAGGATTATGCAAAGGCAACGAATTACCACCAGCACCTAAACCAAACATAGCTGTCCTATAGTCTTTGGAGTACCATCCAAAATCTTCTCCAAATCGATTTGGCAATTCAACTTCTTTTACATTTAATTTTAGGGAATTTGCGGCACTCTTTAGATACAAAAGACAATCATTATCATTTACCGTTTCAGGAAAGTACTCTATCCATTTCACTTTATAAGACAATTCAGAATCCTGACATATATTATCAATAGTCCATTCAATTTTCTCCCTCAACTCATTCAATACCTTTCCATCAAACGTTCGAACTGTGTAATGAAGATCTGCCTTGCCTGGTGAAATACCATAAGACTTTGTTCCGATTAAGGTGTGGACAGGTGTTATCTGGGCAAATGTATCCAAACTCATGTTTGAATCATTTAAATTTTGTAATTCTTGAATAATTTGTGTGCATGCCAAGGTAGGATTATTGCCTTTTTCGGGTTCTGAAGCATGGGACTCTACCCCAAGTATTTCCAAATGGAAACTGATCACTTCTGATGAAAATTTGCTCTTAAAGATCAATACATCATTTTCCTTTTCACCAGGTAAATTGTGTAAAGCAAACATATAATCGATATTAAGGTCAATAAATCTTTGATCTTCTACGACTTTCTTTGCCCCCGCACCGGTCTCTTCAGCACTTTGAAACAACAGTATTATTCTTCCTCTCTTAAGTTCATTTATAGACAACCATTTGGCCATTCCGACCAATATAGTCATATGCCCATCATGCCCACACTTGTGCGAGATACCGGGATGAATCGATCGATAAGTAATTTCGGTTGACTCATGGATTGGTAAAGCGTCTAATTCACATCTGAATGCAATAGTTGGCCCATCAATCTTTGAATCAAACACTGCTGCAAAACTTGGACTTCCTCCAAGTTCTTCTAAAACCTTATTCGGTTGAAGTTTATGTAATTCCTGTTTAATTCGTTCAGCAGTACGATTTTCTTTTCCCGACAACTCAGGATGTTGATGCAAGTATTTTCTAAGAGACTTGAGTTCCGCATAATTTACATCCATATTTTATCAAATTTATCGACCCAAAATAAGAATTTCAATACGAAGAATAGATCTCACCACTCATGTAAGGCTCAAATAAGTAACTAGATTTAAATCAAATAATCACATTAAATCCAAAACTGTACCCAAGCCAGGCTTTCAATTGATAACCACTATCAAACAGGTTACGGTATTCGTACAAGCCATATTCACCCAGTGATTCGTATGTCGAAATGTTTAGTCTATCATCATTATCATAAATTCCGTTTAGATTAAGACCAAGAAACAGATCAATATTCTTCGATATCTGGTATGATGTTCCCAAGTGAATTTTTGCCCAATTTGTTGAAGTTTCGACAAAATCCTTTTTACTCAACATTCCAACGGAGCACTCTGATTCAATAGAAAACCTTTTGTTTTTCATATTAAATGAAGAACCAATACCAAGTCCGAATGAATAATACAATTCATCAACATCGGTCCATCCGGGATTGATGCCTCCTGAATAAATAGTGTAAAAACTCTCAACTCCACTCTTAAAAGACAAATTAATTGGAGTCATATCATTATAGGATAATCCAATTCTTCTATATCCTTTTCTTATAAAGTTGAATAACCCTATCGGAATTCCCGTAATCGTATCGGCTATGTTTATCACTCCCAATTGTCCTCCCTTTACGACCTTAGCCTGATTAATCAAAGCTGAAACCTGAAAACCTATTATGGTATCTGTCGAATTAACAACACCTAGTTGAACTCCATCAACCACCTTTCCTCTATTTAACAGACCAGAGATTTGTGCTCCATTTATTTGACCAGATATGTTTGCTAGGCCAGCCAATTGAAGTCCGCGTGATCGGTTATTATAGTTTAAAAGTCCGCTAAATTGTGCTCCAGAAAAGCTTCTACAATAATTCAGAATCCCAGACATCTGTAAACCATCAACGAACCCCAAGGTATGGTTACTAATTCCAGCAAATTGGCTTCCTTTTAAATTTCTAAAATTGTAATTCGAAATACCAGCCATCTGAAGCCCCACTACATCTCCTCCTGCCTTATTGAATATTCCTGCAGTTTGAAATCCTAGAACTTGATCTCCTGTATGATTACTTATTCCAGCCATTTGAAAGCCTTTTACGGATTGAAGGTTAATGTTAGACAGTAGTCCTACCTCCAAGCCATGAATCCCCTTATTGTATCCGATAAAATTTAAGGCTCCATTAAAGACTATATTACCGCTTAAATTTCTGTACGTGGAAATACCAGGATAAAATGAAAACGAAATTGGATAATACAACGTATCTGAAATGTTTGTCGAATTTAACCCAAGTTCTGTATTAATATGATAGATTGATTTCAATGCTTTTTGACTACTTGGCAATTTGTCCATCACTAGGCTATCTCGGATAACTTTGACATCGATACTTTTGATTGGTGACATTTCGATAATTATTTCGCTATCCTTGTTCCTATTTAATAATCGAAAGGAGTGATCTGAATAGGATGATTTTCTTAATTGAACCTCATCTTTTTCATCTTCTTTCAGTTTTAATCGAAATGCTCCAATTTGATCTGTCACTACAGATTGACCGCCAGAAGAATATATACTGACATTATTCAAGCCGTCCTTTGTTTCAGAATCTATTACATAACCATAATAACTTCTTTCATTTGATTTCGCCCTCTCTTCTTTTTTTGATGCTAGTATTACATAATTTCCGCGCTTTTTGATTTCAATCTCATCAGAAAATATATCTTTAAGAACAGTGTTCACTGTTTTATTCTGGGCAAATACATTTATTCTTTTGTTTGCCTTGATCACCTTAGGATTGTAAGCAAATCGAATGTCTGTCTTTTCAGTTAGAGTAGACAATATTTCTGAGATTGTAACATTTTTAGCGGTAATCGAAACTCTTTGATTAAGATCATTATTACTCTGTGCACTCAAGGTGGATTGATTTATAAAACAAAACAATCCTATAAAAACCCAATAAACTTTGTTGTTGCATTTCATGTTTTGAATAATTCTTTATTGACAACTGTCACCTGTCACCGTAATGGAAGATATGTTTTCTCTAAATGAAACACCTAACGTTTCTTGAATAATGTCTTTTACCAAATCGAATGGAGCATCCTCAAATTCAACGGTCAATTTACATTCATTGAGTGCCTGATTTGCAACTTCAATATCACGTCTAAAGGAATATGAAAGGTGATCCAAGACTTCTTGCAAAGTTGTCTCTGTAAAAGTAATATCGAGGACTGCGTTCTCCTTATCAATTGATCTCTTATAAAACTTATTTCTTGATTTTATATACATTCCTTCCTCACCTTGTACTAATTGAATACCAATATTATCCGAAGTATAAAAAGCAACTATTCCATCTGTTACTTTAACAAAAATAGTATCGCTTTGAGGGTGAGCTTTTACATCAAAGACTGTTCCTAAATCTTCGATAACAACATTACCCACATGTAAGGTGAAGTGCTCCGCATCGTCATGTTCTACCTCAAATCTTCCCTGCCCTGAAAATTTAAACTTACGTTGTGCACCATCAATTTGACTTAAAGCACTATTAGGATTCAAATGAACTTTGGAACCATCATGCAATATATGATCCAAGCCTTCAGCAGTTGCCCTAATGTCATCTTTAGGGTTTTGATTACTCAAATAAATACCCCCCCAAACTATCATTGCTATAAACACCAGTAATACTAAAGGAACTATAGACCAAGTATTACCCTTCTTTTCCGGTTTTTTGCCTAAATTCAATTGAGAACTAACACGATTCCAAGCTTTGTCTACATCAATCTTACCTTGAGAAAGATTGGTAAATTTCTGATTAACCCTACATATTTCCTGGTAATTCGACTCATTATCTAGATTTTCCTTTCTCCATTTCAATAATGCGGCCCGTTCTAATTCAGATGCTCTTCCATCTAGGAATTTACCTGTAATTTCTTCCAAATTATGCTTAGTAATGATTAACTTTTCCATTGATTATAGATTTAGAAGATTAAGAATAAAACCAATTTTCATAAAATCTGAGACAAACTTTCTCAAGTTTTTCAAGGCTATGCCAATTTGATTTTCAACCGTTTTTTCCTTTAGATTGAGGTAATTTGCAATTTCAGCATGGGTTAATCCTTCCAATCTACTCAGTTTGAATATTTCAGCACATTTTGGTGGCAATTGATGTATACCCATAAACAACTTTTTATAAAGCTGATCTTCTTCATCAGAATCAGCTACCGAGTATTTTGAATTTCCCAATGCCAGTTCATGATGAGACAACCGTTTCTTTTCATTTCTTATCGAATTTAACACTCTATTTTTTGCAGATTGATATAGATACGATTTCACCGAAGTGTGAATCACAACTGAATTTCTGTTTTCCCAAACCTTTATAAAAACATCTTGTACCGCTTCTTCTGCCCAATCCAAATCGGGTGCATATTGGCTTATAAATTGGCACAATAACTCATAATACTTTCGAAAGAGTTTTTCGAAGGCCAAATCATTGCCCTTTACTATTTGTTCAAATAATACTTTATCCTCATCCATTTCAAGCCAATGTTTAGGTTGAGGACTAATATAATTTATTTTCTTTAATCCCATGACTGACTTTTTTGACTTAAAACTCAATTTTGTACGCAATGATTGGCAGCAATCCCACTTGATCAAATCTTTCAACTTTTCCGGTTGAAGGGTTGAATCTATCACCAAACACATTTTTTCGATTCGTTACATTTTGTATATCAAAAATCAATGTAGATGTGATGTTCTTAAAGTTTCTTTTGAAGGACAACTTAAAATCAAACCTGAAATAATTAGGAAGCTGTACCGAAAAAGGATTGCTATTATCATATACCGTTTCATTCTTCAAAATAGATTGCTCAACATCAACTGGACTCTGCCTTAACCCACCAGAAAAAATTGACTTTATATGAATCCCCATGGAACGTTTTTTCCTTTTCGAAATCGTAAACTCTTTTCCAGTAGTTACACTATTCGTGAATCCACCATTGTACCTTGTGTCATACCATTTTTTATCGTTCCCCTTAAACTCCGAAGAATATATTGATGATGTTGAGGTAAAATAAAAGCCTTTTTTCAAATATCTTTCTACCGTAAACTCAACTCCGTAATTCCTTCCCTTTCCATCGTTTGTTAGTGCTTCATCAATCGTTCCCGATTCATTATTTAATAAAGATTCATTTTCTTCATCTATCAAACCTCTAGGCACATCATAAATGCTTTGATAGTATCCTTCCAACTTAACATTAATAAGTGGACTAATTTTGAAATTATAACCAACTATGAAATGATGGGCTTTCAACATTTCCAAGTTTAAATTTGGTTGATTTAACTGCCCCTCATTGTCTTCTATTTCAACAAAGTAAATTCCTAAAGGGAGTATCTGACTATGCATACCATACCCTAGGCTTAAGGCATGCTTGGGATTTAGCGCATATTTCAGACCAAGTCTTGGTTCCAAACTTTTAGTGTCATTCAACCAATTGTATGTAGAATGAAAGCCCAAACTTGATGTAAATTGTTTTGAAAACTTATGAAGAACTTGACCATACAACTGAGAGTAGGCTGTATTTCCATCTTGGTTATAGTATAATTCAGGATCGGTAAAATAGTTTTGCTGATATTGCTTATACTCATCATACCATGTTAGTGAATGAATGGCTCCAAACTTCAAAGAAGTCCTTGCATCAATTTTATGTTGATATCTAGAAGAAATGGTTAACTTATTTGTCTTATGCGATTCGTCCAATGCAGTGTACTCTTCTCCTGATTCCTCCTCAGATTTAATAGCCTCAATGGAGTTTTTTCTTTGGGAGTATACAACAGCAGATTTGATATAGGAGTTTTTACCAATAGATTTACCATGGGTCACTCCATTGACCAGAGTATTTGACACAAAATCCAATTCGTATAATTCAATCGAATCGTACCCCGTTTGATTGCTTAATCCATTTAATCCAAAAAATGTAAAATTGCCAAACTTTTTATCATCGAATGATATGTTGTAAGATAGGTCTTGAAATGTCGTAACAAAACCACCGAGATCGATTGTCTGACTTAGAATACCTAACGTTGAATACCTATAATTAACAAGGTACGAGCTATTGCTATTTTTCGAAAAGGGGCCTTCGGCAGCTAAATCTATTCCCAAAACTCCTGCTTGAACTGTGTACTCTCTTTTTTGGTTGTTCCCCTTTCTTAGTTTAATATCAAAAACCCCAGAAAGTGCATTACCATATTCTGCTGCAAATGCTCCAGTAGAAAAATCCGAATTAGCTAACAACTGACCGCTTAATATAGACACACCTCCTCCTGAAGTACCAACAGCCGAAAAATGGTTGGGGTTAGGAATTTCAACACCTTCCAAGCGCCACAACAAACCATTAGGGGAATTACCTCGTATTGCGATATTATTGTTTCCAGCATCCGTTTGAACTACTCCGGCAAAGGAATTAGCCATTCTTGCGGGATCGTTAAATGAAGATGCATATCTTTTGGTTTCCTCTACTCCAACCATCCTAGTACTGAGAAGAGACATTTCATTAATAGGTTTTGTTTTATCCCTACTTGCCTTTACCACCACAGCATCTAACGCTTCAATCGATTCGATCATAAACAAATCTACCACTGTTTCTTTACCCGCATCGACAATGACATTGGGCATATAAAGATCATCATAACCAATATAACTTACGATCAAAGGATAAACACCAACATTGATGTCTTCAAATTTAAATCTTCCATTTTCATCCGTACTAGTAATAATGCTATCTGCAATTATAACATTCGCATAGGAAATAGGCGCATGAGAAACTTGATCTTTCAAAACACCCCTTACAATTTGACCATTTTGTCCTAAGAGTGTTGTCATTATCAATAAGCAAATAGATAAACTTAAAAAACGCTGTGTCATCTTTTTTTCTCCTAAGACACCGCTCATTTTTTAATCCCCCAAAAACAGATTATTTTATTTTAAAAAAATCTGATTAGCCGCAACACTTTCTCTACAGAGCTTTACTCTATTTGTCGAACTATTAGGATTATGCCTTAAACAAGAAGTACTTAAAGGAAGAATTTAATACTCTAATCCATTTCTTTCTTGATTCTTGACCTCAACTGCGGTAATACTAGTTCATTGAACCAACTGTTCTTTTTTATCCAAATATTATTTCTCGGAGAAGGATGAGGAAGCGGAAAATACTTAGGACCATAGTTTTCGAAAGTCATCACCCTTTCTGTAAGCGTTTTTTTATCTTTTAAGTAATAAGATTGGGCATAACTTCCTACCAATAGGATAAGTTTAAGTTCATCCAGTTCATTAAAAAGTGGACCATGCCACAGAGGAGCACATTCTTTTCTTGGTGGGAGATCACCCGTTTTTCCTTTACCAGGATAACAAAATCCCATCGGTATTAAAGCTACCTTACTAGAATCATAAAAAAACTGCTCGTCTACTTGCAACCAAGCCCGAAGGCGCTCTCCACTTTTGTCATCCCAAGGTTTTGACGTTAGGTGAACTCTTAGACCTGGAGCTTGACCAATGATTGCAATTTTGCTTTTTGCATTCCCTTGCACCATTGGGTTCACACCATGAGTTAAGTCAGATTTGCAAACCTCGCACTTCCTTATATTGAATAGAATCGATTCTAGCTTATTCATCTTTATTTTTTCGTAAAGGGGAATACCATTTGTATTCCCCTAAACTAATACATTTCAATATATGATCATTATTAAAGCCCTATTAGATACAACCATTTACGAGTTTTGTTCGTATCAGAACTACATCAATTGATATTTTGATAACGGTTAAAATCTAATTGTAAGTCAATTGTAAAGCTCTCCAATTCTGATTTGCTGTACTAGTCAACTTACTATGATTATTTTCAGCCAACCACAATTGTTTGGCATCTAGTTCAACATTATTTAGGAAGAGGAAATATTTTCCATCCTTCACTATAAACTTATTGGGATCTACCCTAAATTTTGCACCTGCATAAATACCAAATGCACAATACCCACCATATTGAGGTAAATATTTAGATGGATTAGAATCGAACTTGTTTTTTTGGTCTGCTGACGTGAAGTAGTATATAACCTTGTCATGTTCAGATTTAAAATTCTTATTTCCTAGTTGAGCAAGCCCCAAATCTAAGTAAGATACCGGACTGTATCCTTGAAGAGCGATATTGCTATTATCAACGTTATTAAACATCTTATTCTGAGCTGAAGAGTTTATACTTACTGCAAAAAGTAACATTGCAACAGCAATAACTATTATATTATTTTTCATTTCTTTGATGATTTAGAGATTATTTAATTTGATGCGTTAAAGTACTCTTCTTTAACAACCAAGCCTTCATTATTCCATTCACGTACGATTACTTCATGCCAGAATATTGGACCGCCTTCTTTCATTTCAAAATCAAATGTAAATTCAGATGCTGATGTATTTCCATCCACAATTGTTTTGTGATGTGAAATACCATTGACACTTTCTATCGAATTCATGAATCCGTTCATTTTTCCAATCATTTCTGACTTTGACTGGGTGACCACATTGCCATAATCAGATGTCCTAGCATTGGTACAAAAAAAAGATTCTACAGCCTCTATAATTCTCCCTTGAGAGACTAAGCTATCCATCTCTTGTACACGATTTTTTAATTCCATTTTTACAGTTTTTTTATTAAATAATAAATACTTGTTTAGAAAACCAGTCAATTCTATATTGATGGTCTTTTCTAATTACTTCACTGCAAAGATGAGCTGGAATGAGACAGGTTCATGTACAAAAAAACACCCTTTAATTGTACTATTTCAGATTAATAAAATCACTTGGAGTAATTCCTGTATAGTTTTTGAAAAAAGAGGAGAAATGATTTTGTTCATTAAAATTTAAGTACTCAGATACTTCCAAGATAGAAGCTCCATCACTCAATAGATCTTTGGCCGAATTTATCATTGTCTGTCTGATTAGATGCCCAAGAGTGGTATGCATTTTTTGCTTTACTTTTTGGGAAATTGTTTTGATTGATATATTCATTTTATCTGCATAAAACGGAATTGCTCTTTCATCAGCATGGTGTTTTAGAATGAGTTCATTCAACTTTTCTACAAAAGGGTCCAAGCCACTTTCACTCATTTTATTCCTATACTGCAAGGGCGAATAACCTGTTCTATTTTTAAATTCTCTATTGAAATATGCAGGATCATTATACCCAAATTCATAAGCAATTTCTTTAATACTCTTCAGCGTGAATCCAATTTGTTTTCGAGCCTCAGTCCTTCTTTTTTGAAGAATCATTTGATGAATCGATATACCCACTTTTTGATTAAAAAGTTCTTGAGCTCGCATCCCATAAGGTTTCAAAAGTTTTACCACTTTTTCACTACTAAGATTGCACCGATATTCTTCATCTATAATATCCTTCACATCAAAAATAATGTGATATTCCTCGCTCTTTGCCTTAAATGGATTTTGCCAATACCATTGCTTAGATGAAACATCTAATATCTCATATGGATTGGTCATGATCGAATTCGATAAGTACGTTTGACAATCTATACAATCTTTAAAATTGATATAACCAAGAGAAACCAAATGTTTGAATAACACTCTGAAGTTTTTATTTTTAAAAACATCTTGATCTTTAAAAGGAATTTTTCGGACTACAAATCCGACATTTAAGAACTTAATGTATTGCCCTTTCTCCATAAAGATGATTTTACCCTCCCAATTATCAAAGGAATGAAAATCGACCTCTATTGCTCCTTCACCTCCAAGAATGTGCAACATCACATGCTGGTCAAATAAATATATCTTATTTATTTCAGGAAAGAACTTTTCAACCATAATAGGGCTTTAAAAAACTAACCAGTTATCTTTCTCATAATCCATTCTAAAGGTCCCATTTTATACCTTTCAAGCCAAAACTTAGCTACTATAACACATGTTATGCTAAATAGGATTGCATATAAAACAGAGTATTGTATTTCTATAGTACCCATTAGATTAGGATAAATCCAATCAATCAATCCCATTCCTATCACGACATGAGCAACATAAAATGTCAATGCCATTTGTCCAGTTTTCACCAAAGCTTGAATAAGTGAATTATTAGGAAGTTTATTCGCCAGATTGATACAAGACAATATAACTACAAAGGCTATAGCAATACCACTTAACATATACATAGGTAGTGGAGGCATGGGATTGGTCCCAATAAGATCTTCCAACTCTTTCGGGTCTATTACTAATACTGGGCCCATCATTTTGACTAAAGAAAACGAAACAATTTGTAAGATTACAAATACCAATAAAGATCTTCTCAATAAGGTCGAATTGTTCTTTTCATCTCTTAAATTTTGTCTCCCTAACCACATACCAGATAACATAAAAGCCGTCCATGGTATAACTGGGTGAAAACCATTATAAAATAAATTTGTAATAAAGCCTTTTATAGTCCAAAATCCATTGTATTCCAACGTATTAAAATTCCAACCGATTTCATAGTCAACTACGAGCATAAGAATGGGAAATGACAAAATAAAAATCCAGACAGAAGCTTTAAGCAATCTAGAACTTGCATTAATTAACAGAAGACTAAATATCATATAATTACCATAAAAGTGCAAGATGTCTGCAGGCCAAATGACAATATAAGATAACCCAATTACAAACAGAAATAATGCCCTTTTAGAGATTCTAACTTTGACTCTTTGAAGTTTTGCTTTATCTTCATTATCAATAGCATTTTGACTCATTAATGCAAGTCCAACTCCTGCAAGAACAACAAAGGTAGCAGCTGCTTTTCCGTCAAATACAGACGAAATACTCTTTAGTAACTCCATTCCTTTATCGCCTAAGACGACCTTAAAATTTACAATTATCATTCCCACTACAGCGATGGCTCGAGCTACATCCAAACCAACAATACGTTTTTTACTCGGCTTTAATGATTCATCTGAGGACATGACCATAATTTAGTAGCAAAATACTATAATTAATCTATTTAAGGGATGTCATCTACCGATTCTAAAACCGTTAAGACCTTTACATGGTCAATTATGAAATTTTTCCTTTCTACTCAACTTCTCCATCATTTGTGTTATTCGCAAGATTTTTGTTTCAATATACTTAGCGGCATAAGTCCATTGCAGATAAGCCAACTTTTCACTTTTTGTCAATCCATTGAAAAACTGCTTGGTTCTATCATCCTCATTATCGAAACATTCTAAAATCTCATTGGGTATTTCCAATGAAATATCATCCTTGAATAATACTATATGTACGCTTTCTTGAACATCTTTTTTCAGTCGTTTTCTTAGCTGTTTGTTGATGGGAAGGAATAAACATCCTCCTTTCATCGGCATTAACTTTTTATGCAAAAACCTGACATCGTCAATTGATCCTTTTACTTCATACCACCCAAATGGCTTATTAGAGGCCATCGCTATATCTATTCTAGCAAAAGTCCAACCTCCCTTACCAGGAAACTTCTCCATTTCTACCATACCATCGAATATTAACTCAGACATACCATAAGAATAATATGGAATCTACAAGATATCATCAATTTAACACACCCCGTTGATTAAATAACAATAAACAATCTTTTACGAGATGTCCAGGTATTATTCTGGACAAGTAATAGAGGCAAATTGAGGACTACCATCATCCGACACAGTCATTCTCCAACATTGTCCATTAGGTGATTTCATAATAACACCACTATTTACATTACTTATGTAAACATCATTAGAGGTTACTTCTAATTGTCCATCTGGTTTTAATAACATGGCATCGTTATTCTTATTAACTCCAAAGGATATATTACCTTCCTTCAACTCATTAGTAATCAAAAAATCTTTATTTTTAAACGACTTACTTCCCAAAGACCAAAGTCTTCCCTTTGCATTTATTCCATTCCTATCCAAATCATTGCCATATGCTGTTATAAAAGCAGTCGCTTTGTCATCATCTGAAGAATGTTGTTCATCAATAAACATTATTTGACCACGATAAGGGATAGATGAATCATAACCAGCTATGGTAAATGGCGCAAACAATTGATCCTTATTTTCAACAATTCCTACCCTATCAGCATTTAAGAAATAATTGTTGTCATTTTTTTGCCAATATCCATTTTTCGCATGTAAAGCATATGGAACGCTTACCAATTGACTAGTACCCAAAATAGAATAGTTCTGTCCTCCATTTTCATCAACAGCAATCTGGATAAAATAACTATAATTACCAAAATTGATATCAGCAATAGATCCCAGTTCAGGGTTCCCACCACCTATATGAATATTAAACAATCCTAACTTACTGGTTGTCACATTATGACTTTCAATCATAACAGGCTCCCCATCTACTTCTTTTTCTAGAATAGAGACCTGTACACTAATAGACTCTTCAGACAATACCTGTCCTTCTAGGCTTCTTGCTACGGCTTGGTAGTTAAATAAATCTGGAGCTTGTGCATACATCAAAATACAGCTCAAACTTAATGCGATTGATGTAATTAATTTTTTCATTTTATTTAATCTTTTCAAATTTACAAATTCCAATAATTTCATTCTTTTCAGAATAAACTTCTAATATATAAATCCCCAATTCAAGATTTGAAACAGGGATTTGAATGCCTGAAGAATACTCTTCGTTCAATTGTTTTCTAATCAATTGTCCATTAATATTTCTAATAATCGAATACGAATTGTTAGATATTAATCCTTCTTTTTTTACCATCAAAAAATCCGTGGTTGGATTGGGGTAGATATTCAATGGTCCCAACAGGTAAGATTCCTTTGTTGATAGTATTAAATACGTTGGTTGATGAAACCCTTGTGTTAATGTTAAATCTGTTGTATTCAACGTAGATATTACTACTTCACCAATGGACCAATCCAAAGCAATGTTTTCACCGTAAAACGAACTTCCACTACTTGAAATAAGTTCATGGTGATTATTTTGACCAATCAATACACTGCAAAAAAGTAAAAAGGCAAGTACTCCTATTTTATTTCTCATAGACATTCTAATTTATTGTAACTGGATTCAAAATTAATTAAAATGTAAATAAAACTAAATAATTCTCACGTGAAATTAATATTTGCTTTCTCCTCAACAAAGTCTATCAACTTACAATCTGCACAACATATTATGAAAAAAAAGTAATTTAGATTTTATAGAATCTTCCAAAATGTAATTGTCCATTATCCTTTCTCTTTACTTTAATCATATACAAGCCAGTTTTTAAATTACTTGTAATCAATTTACCATCTGACATTTCAATTCGAATCAATTGGCCATTTGAATTATATAAAGATAAAACTTCTACTTCATCTGGAACCTTAACAAAATGATACGCTGGATTTGGAGATAGTATGATCTGATTATCATAAACATCTACTGCATTATTTATAATTTCGAATTCATAACACCCCCTATCTGTAAAACTAAATGTATCCTGACCTGTTATAAAACATTTAAAATCTTGGGATACAAAAGAGTAATCACAAAGTCCTGTTCCTATATCTGGAAATAAAAATCCAGGATTAATAAATCCTCCAGGTTGATAAATAAAATGAGGAAAGTCATCTTCCCAAGACTGATTATTTAACACTCTCGCAAATTGAGTCTTCAATTCAAGTCCATTAGAGAATTCAGTAAACCCAACTGAATCTATGACAACTGTACTCTTTATGATTTCACCATCCTTTTCTGTTTCAATATCGTATTCATCTTGAGAGTCAAAATCAATTATTAAATACTCTTTATCAAAATCATAAGATAGTTTATAGACCTTTTGCCCCTCTTGTCTTAAGTATTCATAACCACCATAAATATCACATATATGTGATCTATTTGATACAAATTGGATGTATTGCTTGTTTTTAATTAGGGTGTCTTTCTTTGCCCATATAGAGTCAATACTTTTATACGTTACAGCATTAGGACCAATATACTCTTTGTATTCTGTGATCCACTTATCTCCAATCGTGAAGAATTTTTGTCCAAATAATCCAAAACAATTCGCCAGTAATAGGCACAATACAATAATATTTTTCATAATATTCATTTTCATCATTTATCCATAATGTCAATTTATCATCAATACATCAATGACCTTAGGCAACGTAACCAGCACGCAAATTCAGTAGAATCTGCCCTAAAGCATTATAAAAACTAATTCAAGCCACAATTCAGTTCTACCTGAACGTGATTGGGTAAGATTAATCTGTCGGTTTTTATTGTATCCAAAATTCCACAAGAATCTAAAACTGCTTTAATAAAAGATCCATAATGATAATTGACCACCCTGAAGCTTGGTTTACCTTGACCGTTTGATTTAATCCTTAAGGATGATTGTTCAAATGTACTGTTTATATGATCTGAAGAACTTTTATAAAATATGTTCTCCATTTTAAGGGTTTTACCTAAACCCTTATCAGAGCTGAAAACTTTTGGGACAATTGATTCTTTTTCAACAATCAGATCCTCATCTAAATCAAATATCTTCTGAGCACCATTTTTTAGTTGTACGTTCTTTAAAGACAATATTCTTTCAATATTACCGTCTTCGAATTCATCTCGAACACTTTGTTCATAACGTACTATATATTCGCCTTCCGGAATTATAGAACCATCGTATCCATTCCAACATAAACTAGCATCTACATATATTGGTCGAGGACGTTTATAATTATTGGAATAAAACTCTATTGTATCTCCAGATTCATAATATCGTATTTCCTCTCGAAAGATTAACGATTCCTTTCCATTATACTTTTTAAACACGGTGAATTCATTGAAAAGTTGATCTGATGATAATTCCAATTGATATCCCATTGGTGTTACCTTTATAGTTTTGATCTCTTTTCCATCTAGTTTATAGATCAATGAGTCTTTTGTATGCCAATAAACATAAAAGAACACTTCTTTTCCTTCACAACTATTATGAACCCAAATGGGAGACTCAGACATTTCAATTCTTATATCTTCCATTTTTTGTTTTTCCTGGTTACAGGAAAAACAACTAACAATTAAAAGTAAAATACTAAATCGTTTCAAATTAACTATTTTTAACTGAATGCCTTTTTATTAAGAGCAACCAACTAGTTCTTAATTAGTTTAAGCTCCTTTTGGAAACCATCTTCAAAAATCACTTTTACAAAGTATACTCCAACAGGATAATTGGATAAGTTTATTTCTTTTTGAAACTCATTTATTATGGTTCCTGAAATATCATATACAAATGATTTTCTTATCTCCTTAGAAGAACTATTGATTAATGTCACAGCACCACTTGTAGGGTTGGGGAAAATCTTTATATATGAACTATAATCAATTTCTTTAGATGGTACCATTACTTTTTTATGAAGTTCCAATACTTCGTCCTCATTTAAACTTCGATTATAAAACCTAAGTTCATCAATTCCGCCCTTAAAAGCTCGATTATTAGTATCATGATAAGATGATCGACTACCAATTACGATATTACTATTCGAAATAATAGAACAAACATTCGAGTCAGATATTTTACCGGCTAAACTTCCATCTATATACAATTCCAACTCATTACTTGAATTCAACTGAAAAACCAAAGAATGCCAATTAGTATCTAAATAAGACTCATTAGTTTTAATGCTAACACCTCCCTCACAATTGAGATCGTCCCCATCGTATCTAGCAACAAGAATTTTCCCCCATTGTGAAGTATCTGATGCTCCATATCCCACTAATCTGACAGCATACGAATACGAAGTATCTTTATGTGCCGATTCCCATTTCGAAAGTAAATCTCCACCTATGCCGAATCCATTTTTAAAACAAAAAGAAATCGCAAAATCTTCTTTCAATTCAAAATCCAAATAATCATTATCTTCAATGATTATATAATCATCAACTCCATCAAAATAATAGGCAGAATTACTTACTCCAAAATAATCATCGCCTAAAATCGGACCATATACTTCTCCATTTAAGTCATTATTGGTCATATTCTCTGCACCACCTGAAAAAGGATAATATGCCAATAGACCTTTATCTAAATCAACCTGAGCTGAAGAATTCACAAATACTACAAAAATAATAATAACAACTTTAACAAACATTTTCATACCAATAATTCTTAGTTTTATTCAACAAAAATAGAAATCCATCTCATATATTATAATTAATCAACTGAATATTTACTTAAAACCATGAATATTTACTTTGCAAGAACATATGATCGCAGTTCGCTAAAACTTGCATTGCTTAACAACAAACAGTAAATCCTTTTATTGAATAATCCACCATTACTTGATATTGAATCTATTTTTCTTTGTACATAACCTCTATACAGTACTTCTTCCGAAGTAGATGTAATTATAAAATAACAGAGATATACCCATAAATACTGCTTGTCATAATCAAAACTAGCTTCTAAGAGATTTTTTTGTATATAGTTGTTGATTGTAAAAAATAACAGAACCAAGAGTGCATATCCTCAATGACGTATTCGAACAGGATATTTAGAATTACTGATAGATGCATCTAAATCAATTTCTCTTAAGGACAATACAATGATCAATGTCATAGCCATTGACTTGGCCAACATTCTATGCCCTCCAAACCATTTTACTGATGCAGAAAGTATTGCTGCATAAAGTAGAGTTTTGAAGAACCAGAGTATAATGGAACTTTCTTTTCTCCCCATATCTTAATCAAATTATCTATAAAAAGCTAAATTTTTTTCCATGAATTCCGGGTTCATACCAAATACTCTCATATGTATTGAAACCCAAATCAACTTCACCTTATGTTTGACCTGAGCATAAGCTAAAAAGAAAATAATAAGCTGTAAGCAAGAATTATCCGCTTCATTGGTTTGAAGAATTGGAAGGTATCAATCCTATTTAAAAGACCATGGATCGTTCGCATACTTAAATTTGTATTCTTTGGAAACAGATGCCGTTCCCAAAGAAATACCCGCGGCCAATTGAATTCCACTAGCAATCAAAAGGTTTCGCCTATATTTACCTTTAGTAAAAATGACGGAATTAATCGCTGTAACTATTCCGCCAATAGCTAAGGCACCTGCTGAAAACGAAAGGATTTTTTTCTTCTTTCTAGCTTTATATGGACTTATAGAAATGATATGATCTTGGGCAATAGAAATATTACGCCCCTGTTCTTTTAGATCTATTCCAGTCAGCTTATCATCGTATCTAAAATCTCTTTTAAGGTAATAAAAATCCATTTCAAGTTGCACACTATCCTTCGAAACTTCTTGAATTTTTGCCAACATCTTCATATGAGAACAACATGGTTTATCATCCTGCTCGGCATTAGTTAAAACAAATTCAAACAAATCATGACTGGATAATTTCTTAGCCTTAGATAAATTTGATATTTCGAAATGCTGACTAAATACTTGAGATGTAAAACCCAGTATTATAAATACAATTAAAGACCGCATAAGATTATCCATTCAGATTAAAGTTTTCAATCGCTCTCATTCTATCCCATTAATGCTCCCGCACCTCCTAATAGAGCTACTAGAAATATTAACACATAAATTCCTGTAACAATAGCAGTTAGGATACCATAAAACTTATAATGAGACTTCATATACATGAACGATTCTCTTAATGCATTAGAATCATCATATTTAAGTGCTCTTTTCATGTTTTGAGCGAATTTATATAAATATAAAATAGGGATAAATGCGATGCCCATAAAAATGGTGTAAAAGATTAGCGGGAAGATACCTGCTACACCTGCACTCATGGTAGATAATTCAGAAGCCATCGAGCCTGCAAAAAGCAATACTCCTACCATGGTTAACATAGTTAATCCTACAAAGACAAAACCTACTATAGCAATAAAGTTCGCCCATTTGGCTGTTTCGGATAGAAAGCTTTTAATTTCGTTGGTAATAATTAATTCTGGTACATTGTTTTCATCAAGAGTTTCTGAATATTCCATATTTAGAATTTTGGGTGATCGAAATAATATCTGTTGACCATAAAATGGTATGTCAACAATTCTTACCTAGTAAATATAGATCATTTTAGCAATTGCACAAAAGACATTTTGGAAGAAATTTATTTACCCATCTAAATTCTTCAACCAATCACATTCCATACTTGTACAAATAAATAGCATTTACCTGACCATTTAAGTGCCTCATTTTTTTAAGCATCAACCCATTATCGGAATAGAAGAATTGCTTTTCAATGAAGTCTCCATTTCCAATCCTCAATGGTTCTGAAAAGTCTAAGTCATGCCAATACTGATCCGTATTATTTTCTATATTTTGACCATCCCTACAGGTCAAAATACTCACATAATCTTTCGATTTTTTATCAAAATAAACCTTTGTGTATTCATGGTCATTTTCGTATTTCGTTTCCCATTTATATATCGGTTCACTATAGTTTCTTCTGGGTTTATTAACTATAGAAGTAATTCGCCCTTCTTCATCTAACCTTATATTTTTTTTGATGTATTCAGAGTTTTCTATGACTCTATCATTCTTCTTATTCCATTTGAAGCTCTGTTTTATCGTTAACTCACCATTCTTTATCGTCCTTTGCTTCGATTTACGTCCTAGCTTATCGTACTCAAATTCTGTAAAATATTCTAACTCTTCATGACCAGAATAAGAATATACAGATCTTAAAAAAGAGTCTTGCTCATATGAGTATAGGTTGTAATATTTTAGTGTACCGTCATTCCTAAAAAATTCTGATTTCTTAGTGTACCCCCAACTATTCAAATAAATAATTGAGACCAATCTTCTCTTAGTTGTATCCTTAATATCAACATCATAAGTCAATATCTTCTTAATATTATTTTCAACATATGGTAAATCATTGATTTTGCCATTGTAAGTCAAAGCCGATTGTGCGTATGCCTCCTTACTCCCACACCATACAATCAGTATCAACAAACATTTAGATAAGAATTTTCTCAAAATTGGATTTTTGTTCTTTTCAATTATGTGGATTTTTCCCTACAAATGTAAGTTACAAACTTCATACTTTCTGAATCTACTTGAATCATATATGTCTTAACCAAAAGCTAAATCCATATACAGGCGAAGCACTTAGACTTAATCCAACAATACATATCCATCGGAACCAATGGACTACAAATAATCGACCAACAATTTCATTCCATCATTTAACCAAAGAAACTAAAAGCATTACCCCTTCAATTCATTCATTTCCCCATCATAAAATTTCTGAATTGCTACACCATTTTTATCATAGACAAACTCAATTGCTGCAAATTGACCACTATTATGCATGGTTAAGTTTCCATCAACATCTAAGAATTTGATCCATTTCACCCTTCTTCCATCTTCGCTGAATATACGTTGGGCATGTTGCAATAACATTCCGTCAAGATTGTATGTTCTCACCTCAATCTGATTGTTAAATAGATCATATTTGTTCACCACACGGGCCACGCCATTGGGCATTGCCTTTGCTCTGCCTCTCACATCAAATCCTCTCAGTTCGACTTTATTGCCACGACAATCGTACAAGTGTTCGCCAATAGCAAATTCAGGTGCATTGCCTTCCACAGGATTAAAATCTTTATCAAAAACCATCCACCTTGAGAAATTATCCTCCTGGTCATATACAATTCGGTCTAATCCTGCCTTCATTGAATTGTTAATGATATTTCCTGTTTCATCTATGTGATAAATAAAATCCAATAATCCATCGTTATCAAATTCCATTTTCACCGTATAAAAGGTGAAATCTGGGCGAATCGTTTGCGGGTTTTCCTCCAAATCAAAACGTTTCTCTATCACAATTCCATCTTCCAATGGAGTCCATTGATAGTGATGAATTCCCCAAGTATTTAACGAAGGATCACCCACTCTATCATAAAATTTTAAAGAAAGCCTTTGACCATTCTTATTCAGTGCAAATACCGCTTTAAACACCTTTCCATGGACTTCCGATTTTTCGTCTAGATGGTTGTAATAATAATGAATTTCATGAGACCCGCTGTATGAAATTTCTACTTTGGGAGCAAACCAAATAAAACTATCCCAATTGCCATTATCTGCAATCAAGTCATCACCAATTCTATGCGAGACTTCAATTAATCTACCATCTTCATCATAGACAAATTTGTAGTGAGCCTCATTTTGTGCGGTTAATCGACCAATGCTATGGTTTCCACGAATATCAGAATACGGTGTCTCCCTAAACACCAAATGACGATAATACTCGCTATGTTGTGCGCCTAAATTAATGCAATAAATCGTTGCGATTGTAAGCAGTGTGAATTTTGAAAATAGGACTTTAGTTATGCTCATTATTCTTAATTTTAAAATAATTTCCCAAGGAGTTTAATCTCTTGATTGTGATATTTGCACTTATAAATTATCCCATAAATTCTCCATAATAGATAATGGGATTGGCCCATATTTCAGAACCTTCTTGTGAAAGGCCATCAACTCAGGTGCCGTTTTCAGTCCTCCTTTTAATCGATCTAATACACTTTTACCATGTTTATATGTTATAACTTGAGCAGGCCATCGTTTCATTCTATTTAACTCACGATTTGCGATATCATCTCTGCCTTTCAGGTGAAGATTCCAAAACTCTAGTGCTTTTTTATCAGACCAACCATAGTAGTTGATTCCAACATCCAATACCACTCTTATCGAACGGATTAGGTCCCACCTCAATTGACCGTATTCGTCCTGGGGAGATTGATAAACACCAAGATTCTTTCCATATTGCTCTACATAAGCGCCCCA
The DNA here is from genome assembly GCA_965230345.1 of Saprospiraceae bacterium. GTDB lineage: Bacteria > Bacteroidota > Bacteroidia > Chitinophagales > Saprospiraceae > JADKBO01. The sequence goes on along the minus strand of CBDDKR010000001.1, from coordinate 647,344 downwards.
CCCTTCTACATAACCCATATAATTAAATACACTTGCAAAAGGCATTTTTGAATCTTGATGAAGATTAGCTTGATAATGATGTCCTGGAATTGCTTCATGAAGAAATATCCATTCCATATCCTTTAGATCATAACTATGGCCAAAAAAATTATAATAAAAGGTATTGTCAAAGTAATATGCTGGCGCAATTGCAAGGTTTTCGTTTCTCCCAATTGCTATATCTACCAATGGAATATTCTCCATCTCGGGAAAATAATTTTTTGTTCTTTCTCTTATCCTTGATCTAAGTGCTTCGTATTTTAACCTAACGATTTCCTTGTCATCTACGAAATAGGAGCTATCACTCTCCATGTCATAGAACGGTGATCTATTTGGCGAGCTGCTATCTTTTACGATGTTATTTAATCTTTGTTTAACCAGTTCCACTTCTCGGAGCCCCATTTCAAAGGCTTCTTCTGGTGTTAATTCATTATCCACCCATTCTCTTAGCAATAATCTATACCAGTCCTTTCCTAAATCTTCATTGTAAAGACCACCTCCATTAATTGATGGATTGGCTAAAAACCACTTTTTTTCAAGATCAATTCTGTCTAAATTAAGGTCAATTTCATATTGTAAAATCGCGTATGAAATTTTGAATTCTGGCGACAAATTATCAATATCAATTTCAAACAACTCACTTTCGTACCTTTTAAAAAAATCATATTGAACATCCAGCTTCTCCAACGATTGTATATTTCTAAGGTTACTTACATAACTCAATTCTAGCTCTGGAATATTCAATTGTCTATATTCCGTTTTAAACAGTTCTACTACATTTTCGAATCGATGTAAATCGTATTGGGCGGAACTTACACTAACTGTTAAACCCAACCATATAATAATATACCACCTCATCCTATTTTGAGATTTGACGATTCATCCAGTTTAAACTCTTCGTTGTAATATCCTTATTAAAATGGGTCTTAAATGTCGCTGAATATCCACCAGTATTCATTATATCTAGTAATTCTTCCTTGGATTCAAATTTGAGAAAAGCATGTTCTGTTTTTGGAAACAACTCGAACTGAGCCTTCCCCCCACTATCATTTACATTAATAGAGATCATTTCTCCATATTTTGGATCTATCGCCTGAATATCGTACTCGCCATGAAGCACATAAACAGGAGATTTCACCTTCGACCATGCTTTGGGAACATCCTTATCCGCAAGAGTTTGCCAATATCGATAATGTCGCATAATGTAATACCCATCTTTTAAGTTTTGAGCAATCCCATCTTCTTCTAATCGCTTTCCATAAATAGGGTTTTCGAGCAACTCAACATTCGATTTCTTATTGACCAACAAATCCTTTACAAATGGTAAATAGTACTTTTTATTCTCTTCAATTTGATCCTTGGATGACCCGAAAATTAATGGTTGCTCTATATAAATATCTTGCATGTAATCGTACCAATTCTTACCAACGATTCCAAAAACCATAATTCCTGCAGGGCTATGCGAATGAGCCAAAAGAGGAGCGATAATTCCTCCCATAGAATGCCCGAAAAGAAAAATTTGCTTACTATTAATGCTTCGATTTCTTATTAACTCCTTATAAGCCTTTGAAAACGCATGAAGTTCTTGGTCAAAATCAATATCCATACAGGGAATATCGCTCTCGCTATCTCCCATTCCAGGCTTTTCTACAAGAAAGACGGCATATCCTGCATCAACCCAACCATCTATCAATTGTTTAGCTGGATTATCATTTCTCATTTCTATACTCTGACAAGTATAGCCTTGAATAAAAAAGACAACTGGAGGTTGACCCACACCTTTAGGTAAATACAAAAGTGACCTCAATTTATTGCCCTCATACTTCACCACTCCATATTCCACGACAGCATTAGGATGAATCTCTTTCTTCTTTCCGACAGCCTTACCATGATAGATTTTATTGTCTTTATTCTCCCAAATCTCTACACTCAGGTCATCTCCTTCTTTTATTCCGTGAAGAACATTTCCAAGATCAGATAATGATACAATAGATTTATTGTTGATGCTTTTTAAAACGGTTTGAGCAGGGATGTTCATCATACCAAAACTTGCATCTGGTAAAATTTCGGAAAGATATATTCCTGAATTTGTTCCAAGATCTTGTTCTACAGCAGATAAATCCATCAAACGGGCTCCCAAAAACACATTGCGCTTAAGTTCCTGTGCATTGGTTTGAAAACTGATCAATTGCAATATGATCAAAAGAATCATTGAATAGTTTATATTTTTCGACCTCATTAAAATAAGTTTATGTTTGTAGCAAAAGACTTATTTTTGTTGGACCTTTATGGGGTAATAATTGCTAATTTCTATTCACCCCAATTTTATTCAGTGCTTTCCTTAAATTTTTACCATCTGAAAAACCAGTGATGATACTGATTTCATGAAACGAATAGCCCTTCCCTAACAATTCTTGGGCTTTCCGAAGTCTTAAACGCAATATATATTGATAAGGAGACAATTTGAATATAGCTTTGAATGTTCTGGTAAAGTGATATTTTGATAGGAATGCACTCTCAGCAAGCAAGTCAAGATTTAGTTTTTCTGTATAGCTTTCTTCCATATGCTCTTTCACTTGAGCAACTCTCCTATACAATTCAATTTTCGTTTTCTTTTTATTACAAGAAATATTATCTAATCTATGGTCCAATTCCAATTGATCATCGACCATGCATTCAGCCAACTCAGTATAAAACTCATCAAAATTCAAATCTCCATGCTCTGTATTCAGCATAAAAGGCATCATCCTTCTAAGGAATCTTCCTGTTTTGTTCTCTTTAAAACTATAGTAGTTTGGAATCAGTTCACCATTTCCAGAATCAAATGGGCGGTCTAATAAAACCTTGTCTTCGAATGTCTTTGCATAGAGAACTTCCTCAAATATTTTATTCGTAGGGAAAATACAAATGCCCTTAACTGTGTGACCACAATCAATATCTAATTTTACGTCATTTTGATTTCCTACTACCAGATATTTATTTTGGTCTACATCAAAAGTGTGACCATTGACCGTATAATGTTCTACTCCAGATGAATAAACCATTTTCACAGATGGACCATCAGTCTTAGTAATTTGTTCTATCTGATTTATAGTAGATACTACGAGTTTCCCATCTATATGATTTGATATGTTTTTGAATTGACTCAATCTAATTCATTTACTCTTTTTCTTTTTGCTCAATTGTCCATTCTATTCCCCAGCGTTTCACATAATCTTGGATAGGTCCTAGACCAACTTCTGCCCTTCTTTGATTTACATATTCGGGTTCCCATATTTCATATACTATATGTTCTCCAGTTACTTCGTCCACAGTAATCTGCGAACCATAAGTTTGAGGTTTCTCATTTCGCATCTGAATTCGATCTTCCAATAAAGCCAAGTGACTGCCTTGAGATTCTCCTTTCAAAACAGACGCTTTAAGAAGTGGGAGATATTTTTCTTGTGTAGGCAATGGCGCGTGCTGGATTACCAACCATAATGTCATATTTGCTTGTCCTCCCACTACATTTTTACCTATCCATCCATGGTCTTCAATCAATTGCACAACTTTTGCTTCATTGATGCTATCTTGTTCCGATACCAATTGCCAGAAATAGCGCATTTCTTCTGAATCTCTACCAAATTTATCTTCGGCATCTCTATACAATTGTCTCAATGTCTGATCTTTAATATAAATATCATTTAATTGCGCCATCAACTCTTGGTCATAATCTTTCTCTGACTCTTTCTTATTGGCTTCTACTAACCCTAGTATTTTACCCCAAGCACTTACATTATGTAAGGAGCGTAAATCTTTATCTCTTTTAATATGTCTTAAATTCTTCCATCCTTTTTCAGCAGAAAGTATCAGAAATTTAATGGACTGAATAGTATCACCAGTCAAAGCCCAAGAACAACCTGCATTGTAATATTGGTTGACATTTCCCTCTTTCAACTCAAAAGCTTTGGTATATTCCTTAGCCGAATTCACATAGTCTTCTTCATCGTAATATCGATCTCCACTCTGGATGTGATCCTCAAAACTTTGAGCATGTAAAGAATAAAATAAGCTACATAATAATATGGTAAAAGCGATTCTCATAAGAAAGTTGATTTGTATTTTATGGTGTAATATAGTAATCCTATCATTACTTTTACAAATCTTTAAAACAAGATCTATTTTTCCGATAAACTACCCTTCAAAAAATCGACTAATTCAAGTTTTCACAAGAAGAATTGATAGGATATTCATTTTGAAGTGATTTAAAACAATCGATAGCCTAACCCGACATAAAATGCTGTATTGAATTCCGTATGATTGAATATTTCCGGGACTTCAGAATAATTCTGTGCCAAGAGTTCTTTTTTTACAGAATTAGGAACAATTTTTCTCTTTGCATCAGCCCATCCAATATCAATAATAAAATCATTGTTCTTACCAACCGAGATACTCAGTCCAAACAAAAGAACAGGTGCTTGAATATAACTGTTAACGTCCAAGCCTAAGCCAATGTGCCCACCAAAACCTACCAAGCGAAATGGTTTATACATATAATGCGATTGAATCATAAAACCTGATTTCTTTTCATCCTTGAATACTGGAGAGACCTTACCACCAATTTTGTTAAACCCAACATGCTCATCTAATAACCATGATTTAAACACGCCGCCAGTCCAAACCATTTCGTGTTTTTTGTATTTAGTTGTATGATTTTGTGCAAAAGATGTAGTTAGGCAACTTATGATAATGGTGATTACAACAATTGAAGTTTTCATGATTAAATCCATTTTTACTGTCGGTGAATTTAATACTCGTAATTTACAATGTCTTAAAAAAGAAAGCATTTTATAAATCGATTTCTAAAGTTGCAGTAGGATAAAGTGCGTCAAAATATCAAGAAGGCCTTTATGATTTTTTTCCTGAACAACTCATCAAATCAAGATGCTCATACTCTAAAATCCTTAAACACCAGTTTATTTTAAACTATTAAATGTTACTTCATTAATCTCATTTACTCTGCGTTCGTATTTCACGAAAGTATTTCTTTCTAGATCTCTCATTGGCTGCCATGTAATGTTGCCATAAAAGACAATCATTACTCTACACTTGTAGAATTCATTTTTATTTTCTACATTTGTAGAGTAAATGGTTCAAAAAAATGAAATTATCTAATACCGAAGAAGAATTAATGAAGTATTTATGGGAGATGAAAAAAGCTTTCATGAAAGATATCATCGCTCAATACCCAGACCCGAAGCCTGCTACAACAACGATAGCAACTTTACTCAAGCGGATATCACAAAAAGGGTTGATTGATTATAAGCAAGTTGGTAAAGCTAGAGAATACTTTCCTTTGGTATCTAAAGAGACCTACTTTTCAAGACATTTCAAAGGCATTCTTGGGCGTTTTTTCAACCATTCGACCTCCCAATTTGCTTCATTTTTCACCTCTGAGGCTGAAATGTCAGATGATGAATTAAAGTCTTTACAAGAAATAGTAAACGAACAAATAAAAAAAAGAAGCAAATGATATCTTTTCTTATAAAATCTACCATTTGCCTAGGATTACTCTGGTCATTTTACAAATTGATCCTAGAAAATGAAAGCATCCATCGGTTCAAACGATTCTTTTTATTAGGTTGTATTCCATTTGCCTTTATAATCCCCTTCATCGATATTGAAACCAATGCTGGAATATACACCCTTTCCAATGAGGTGTTATCTCCGATAATGATCCAGCCCCCAATCTCTGCATCAAATCAAATTGACTATGTAATACCAATTACTATTATATATGTACTTATTTCAATTTTCTTCATGGGAAGATTAATCCTTGCCATAAAAACCTTTTACAATAAGAAGGAATCTGGCAATCAAGTGAGATGGGACGATCTTAATATTGTTCTGGTCAATGACGATGTGCAGCCCCACGCATTCCTGCAGGACATATATCTTAATAGGAAACAATATGAACAAGGCAATATACCTCGGCAGCTTTTGAACCATGAAGCGGTACATGTTAGACAATTCCATAGCCTGGATATTCTATTTATTGAAATTGCCATTGCCATTTTCTGGTGGAATCCAATTCTTCGACAATTTAAGAAAGCAATTCAATTAAATCACGAGTTTCTAGCTGATCAAGAAGTTATAATCGAATCAGATATTACATCATATCAGCGATTACTATTAACTCAAATCAAATGCACAAAAAACTACTTGGCCAGTAGCATCTATTACATAACAACTAAAAAAAGATTAGAAATGATGATGAAAAAGACATCAAAAGTAAGAGCTTTATTTCGACGAATATCGGTCATCCCATTATTTTATTTATTGCTTATGACTTTTAGCAATACTGCTATTGCACAAGGAAAAGGAGCTTCAACAACTCAAATGAATGAATACAAAGTGCTGGTAAAATCCCTTCAAGATAACAATGGAAACTGGATGAGGATTTCAAAAACCAAGGCTGAGAAGGCTTTAAAAATTCTAAATATTATGAGTCAAGATCAAATTGACCAAATTAAAGAAGAGAACCTATACCTACCTCCACCACCGCCAGCTCCACCAAAACCAATTGCTCCTCCTACTCCACCATCACCGTCTGGTGGAAATGATGATGGATTAACATAAGTTCATAATAAAACAACCATAAGTATCTCTATAAGTAGAGATACTTATGGTTACTCAATACAATATCCATACTTTTCAATGAACAACGACAATTCTAATTCGGGGCTCATAATAGAAAAAAATTGTTGGTGTTATGCTTCAAAAGCTGTTTTACTTATAAGGAATCACATCCAATATATGATTGATTGCCTCAAGACGAGCAGGCGCTTTTTTATTGGCGTCAATGATCAACCAAGGTGCAACTTTAGTATTTGTTGCCTCAAACATTTTCTTTTTATACCTTGTATAATCATCCCATAGGGCTTGCGCTTTTTCGTCTACAGGTGTCATTTTCCACCGTTTCAAGGGATTCTCTTTTATTTCCTTAAATCGTTCAGCTTGTTCCTTTTTTGTAATAGAAAAATAAAGCTTAATCAAATAAGTATTCGACTCTACCAACATCCTTTCGAAATCATTTACTTGAGACATAAAGACCTTATATTCTTTCTCCGTACAAAAACCATTTACCGGTTCTACAACTGCTCGATTGTACCAACTACGATCGAAAAAGACAATCTCTCCTGGTTTCGGTAATTCGTTAATGTACCGTTGAAAAAACCATTGTTTTCTTTCATCATCAGTAGGAATATTAAGAGCAACAATTCTAAAGTGTCTCGGATTGATGTATTCTGTAATTCTTCGTATCGCTCCACCCTTTCCAGCGGCATCTCTTCCTTCAAACAAAATGACCAACTTCTTGTCATTCGCGATGACCCAATTCTGAAGTTTGATGAGTTCTTCTTGAAGTCCCCGTAATTTCTCTATATGTTTGATTTCTTCAAGTGCCCTATCTGGATTATTCTTCTTCTTTTTCAGTAAGTAATATAGGCCTAATTTAGAATTAAATAAGTCCATATCTTCCTTATTATATTTAATGTCTTGCATACTTCTTTTCTATTTTATATATCTATTTGGACAGCGCTTCGATGGTATCTCATAATCACATTAGGATCTGGGAGCAAAGAGATTCCTGATTCGCCCTTTCCCTTGTAATCAAATTGAGATAACACATATCTCATACTTTCAAGTCTTGCTTCTTTTTTATTGTTTGTTTTGACAATTATCCATGGACTAAAATTGGTATGAGTCTTAGAAAACATTTGTTCTTTAAACTTGGTATATCGATCCCAAAGACCCTGCCCTTTCATATCTACTGGGCTAAATTTCCATCTTTTTAATGGGTTGCTCAATCGAGCATCAAATCTCTTCTTTTGTTCTTCCTTCGAAATCGAAAACCAAAACTTGATAATCTTCAAATTGTCTTCATACAATAGATGCTCAAATTCGGGCACTTGAACCATGAATTTTTCATATTGTTTATCCGTACAAAATCCCATCACGGGTTCTACTACTGCACGATTGTACCAACTGCGATCAAAAAAGACTACTTCACCTGGATTCGGAAGAACCTTAATGTATCTTCTAAAATACCATTGACCTTGCTCAACAATTGTTGGTTTCGTCAGTGCAACAACCCTAGCAGTCCGAGGATTCAAATGTTCTTTAAATCTCTTTATCGATCCACCTTTTCCAGCAGCATCTCTTCCTTCAAAAATAATAGCTACCCTCTTCTTCTTTTCAGCGATCCACTTTTGCAAATTGACAAATTCTGATTGTAAAGCTTTTAACTCTGCTTCATATTTAAGCTTATTCAGCGTTTTAGAAATCGAAATGTCATTGTTTTTAGCAATTTCAATCAGATCTTCTCTAGTCTTAGCATTTAGTAAATGTTTTTCATCAAATCTCATTTAGTTTACTTTAGTTATTCAGTATTAAAATTCCAGCATCATATTATTAATACAATTGCAATTCACTAAAATACGTGAAATAACTTTCATATAAGAGAGAACTCTCTTCTTAATTATTCGCAAGAATTATTTAGAAATGGTATAAATATATCCCTGCTTATTAGTCACAAATTCATAGTATTTAATAGCCAACAAACCTTATTTAAACTTACTCTTGATTAGTCCATTCTTGTATTCACATACATTAAAGGTTCACTCATTTTCCATAAAAATGTCAATGTTTAAATTCTATTATTTAGGAAAAATGAAAACAAATAAACCGAAGCATTATAGATCATAAAATTAATGATCCAAAGTTCCAGAATGTCAGATTCATTATCTATATTAATGCGATTCTCCGCCTAGTCATTTCAAATACATTACGATGAAATATTACATCTTATTCCTTATCACCTTTTATTCTACTTTATCGGCTTCGCAATGTAACTGCGGTATACTTCCAAACGATAGTACTGGTAAAACCACCTTGATTGTTTCATCTGTTGAAGAATTACAGGCCGCATTATATGAATGTAATACCAACAATGGGAATTACACCATTCTCCTTAATGATGGCATATATGAGTTGAACAACAATCTACTTTACATTGGTCAAAACATGGTTAACTTGACCATTAGAAGTATCTCGGGAAATCGTGATAAAGTAGTCATTAAAGGTAAGGGAATGGGTGGAAACATAGGTTATATATTTAATGTTGCTGCAGACAATTTCACTGCGGCAGATATGACCATTGGATGGGTCAGTAATCATGCCATCCAAATCCATGCTGAACACGATGCAGATAATTGCCTTATGCAAAACATTAGATTTGTTGATACTAAAGAACAAATGCTTAAAGTTTCAGGAAATTCATCTCCTACTTATTCTGATAGTGGCATTGTACAATGTTGTTTGTTTGAATTCGAGGATGAAGTTGCCTATCAATATTACACTGGCGGAATTGATGCCCATAGGGCTAAAGATTGGATAGTAAGATACAACACTTTTAAACACATTCGTTCACCAGACAATGGTTTAGCTGAACATGCCATTCACTTCTGGTCCAATTCCAAGAATACCATCGTTCGAAATAATCATATCATTAATTGTGATAGAGGAGTTGGTTTTGGATTAGGCAATTCTGGTCATCAAGGAGGGGTGATAGCCCACAATTTTGTACATACAAGTCGAGACGTTGGGATTGGGTTGGAAAACTCTAAAGACACAAAAATTTACCATAATACAGTTATTACGGATAATTATTTCAACTCAATTGAATACCGCTTTCAAGGCACCTATGATGTACACATTGCAAACAACTTAACCAACAAAGCGATAACTTCTCGAAATGAAGGAACTGGGAAAGTCGAATCTAATCATACTACTACCGATATGAGTATTTTCTTAGACGCCTTTAATTATGATTATCATTTAGCCCAAAACGCTGCAAGTATAACAGATGCTGGTATTTTTCTAGAAGATATCGATTCAGATTACGATTGCCATTTGTTAAATGGCATCCCAGATATTGGCGCCGATGAATTCCAATCCAGTACCAATGATGACTTTCAATTCGTTGAACCCTTGAAATTAAAAGCTTATCCAAACCCACTTATGGATGTCTTAATTTTGGAATTTTCCGACAACATCAATAAGACTCTTCATGTGTCTATAATCAACAATTTTGGACAAACCTTACACTCCCAAATAATTGATCCAAATTTAACCAAAAACACCTTCCATTTATCAACAAGCACATTTGACTCAGGGATCTACTATCTCTTAATTTCTGATGGAGATTCTACAATTACCTCAACATTGCTAAAATTGTAGTTTTCATCCACTTTAAATCTTGGAGATGAAATCCCAATCAATAAAAATGAGATTTTCAAGATTTATAGTATGGTATTTTAGCAATTACTCCTGAGGCTGCTGTTGTGTAACACAATGAATCATTCCTCCATACTCATATACATCACTGAAATCAATCCCAACTACCATTCTATCAGGATATAAATCTTGTATAATATCCATAGCAATTTTATCATTGGAATCATTGTATATAGGAACAAGTACTTTGGTGTTAGCAATATAATAATTGCAATAAGATCCTTTATAGTCCAGTTGTTTTCCTGCAGACGTAACTACATTCTTACTTGTAAGAGGTAATACCACTAAGGTATAGGCATTGCCATCAATATCTGTTGCCGCATACAATTTATCAATATCTGATTGTTTGACATCATATTCCAATAAATCACTTGGACTCATGGTTACTATAGTAGTAGTATTTCCAAATCTAGCAAAACCATCAATATGTTGATCCGTTATCTCCAATCCTGGTTGACCATCCAGCCATATAAAGTGTGTTGCGCCTAAATATTCCGTAAAAATACGCTCCGCTTCTTTCTGAGTCATTCCAGGATTTCTATTGCTATTAAGGATAGAACTTCTGCAAGCCATTAGGGTACCATATCCATCTAATTCTACACTTCCACCTTCATTTATCATAGTAGAATTAAGGTCAATCACTTCCCTTTCTTGATCTTCTCCAATCCTTTTAGGTACATTATTGCAGTTCTTAAAATCTACCTTATTGCCCCACCCGTTAAAGCCCCAGTCCTGTATTACTAGATTTTCACTCTGATCATAAACATAGATAGGACCATTATCACGAATCCAAAAATCATCAGTTGGGTATAATTTAAAGTCCACATTGGATGTATCAATCTCACTTTCTTTTAACAAATCCAATATTCGATTTTTCTCCAATTCATCATAAGCGATAATGTGTACATTTTCACTATCCACCAACTCTTTAGTCAATTCTACCCAAATAGGATCCATAGTTTCTCGAAAACTCTGACCATATTGGTAATGGTGGGGCCATTGAAGCCAAGTACCTTCATGCAATTCACTCTCTTCTGGAAATGTATATAAGATTTTCGGCATGTCGTTTTGGAAATTGCGATTTGATTTACTACAAGCACTAAAAATTTGAGTAAATGCAACTAAAATAATTAGAACTATTTTCCCTTTGCTTAATAACATATTCAACACGATAAAACATTGCACTATTCTATCAACGAATGTTTTCCATTTTCTTATTGTTTAACAACTGATCAAAAAAAAATAGCAATCCGATTACAATTCGAATTGCTATTCAATTAGGCTACCATACCATGGTTATCAACTAGGAGAATGTAGTCCCATTTTATTGCCCTCTGAATCAAGGAACAAAGCGAAGAATCCACTTTCATCGGCATGAGGTGTTTTAGGCATGACAATTTTTCCACCATTCTTTTCAACTTTGTCAAGAATACCCTGAAGATCATCTCCCCCATTTAGATATATTGTAACACCATCAGACGAAGGCTTAAATCCTTCACCTTTCATGATTACTCCAGTCACCATTTGGCCTTCATATGGAAGAACTCCTATTTCCATTCCAGGCATTTCAAATTTTTCGATTTTGACATCTAAAATCCCTTCGTAAAACGACATTGCCCTTGCCATATCCGTTGCTGGAATTTCAAATATTGATAAATAGCTTTTCATCTCTTTTTTACTTTGATTTAAGGTTTTAGTAATTGTTTGATTTTCTAAACTAGCCTCAGACTCAATAGAAGTATTTAACATCACGACCATAAGTCCAGCAATAAGACTGACTAATATTTTGTTCATGTTTCTTTATTAAATGATGAAACAAAGCTAGCCTATTATAAAAAAATGAAATTGTAAAAATGCGACAGGCTGTATCTATTTATAAAAGATTGAAGAAAGAACCATGTTTTCATTACCAAGAAATTCCTTCGGAGTCATACCGAGAAATTTCTTAAAATCTCGAATAAAATGTGCTTGATCAAAATAATCACTTTCATAGGCTACGTTCGTTAGACTATCTTTATTATTGAGCATTGTTTTCAACGCAGCTTGTAACCTTACTACCCTACCTAATTGTTTCGGACTTATACCAATTTGTTTTTTAAAATTTCTTTCAAGTTGTCTTCTTTTAGATAAATCTCCTTTTAATATTTCTTTTATAGCTGTACCTCCGTTGGTACTCATAAGTTCATCAACCACAGTTTTAACTATATTTTCAATGGTTGAATTTTCATGAAGCTTTTTCAAAAGAAATGACTCTATTATTTCAATACGTTCAGAAGTTCCCCCTGCATTAAGCACACGTTGTTCCAAATCAGTAGCTTCATCACTACCAAAGAGATCTTCAAGTGGGACTTCTTTATCCACAAGGTCTTTTAGTGGAAGAGATACAAAATTAGTGAATCCATGAGGATAAAAACAAATAGCAAATGATTCTACATCTCCTAATGGCTCGATGTAGTATGACTCTGTCCGTTGCCCCATAACCATAGCCCATGGATGCACGATATAATCATTTTCAGAAACATACCTCTTAATACCATCTCCAAAATTAAATGTCATTTCGATACAACCATCTGGAATAAGTTGTTGCTTTTTATTCTTCGGATCAAATGGCACCTCGAGTGTCCAATAAAACTTAACCAATGATTCCAGCTCCTGGCTAGGTTGATATGTTCTATAATCCATTAAATTCAATTACTAAGTTTTACAATTCTTTTAGTTGTCATCTTACCAAACTTTGGATTATCAATGATTAAAAAGTAAATACCATTTGGCAAATCTTCAAGATTGATGTGCTCTGCATCATTAACATTTACATAATTTAGAACGGTACATCCCATATGATTAACAATCCAAATGGTAGCATTTCTCAATTGACCTTCTATTTGGATACTTTTGGAGAAAGGATTGGGCAAGACTAGAATATCGTTGGTTAGATTTAGGTAATTTGTCTTACTTACCACGTCTCTTCCTTCAAAGGCACCAATTGAAGGAGGTTGATGAAACAAGGCTTGATCAAAATCTTTCTCTGGCATTCCTAAAGTCAAACCTCCATTAATGGCCGGACTGATTGATTGCAATCTAAAATTTTCAGCAAGTTCATCTTCAAACAAAGGATCTTCTAATACCTGATTTATATCGGATACTGGAAGTTGGGGAGACCAACTATTATTACTCGAATTGTACCATAAATTATTACTAAAAATAAAACTTTCTGATTCCGTATTCGGTCCAATGTTCACTTCAGTCATATCCTGAGACACGCTGATTATATTGTTTCTGAATTCATTATTTCTACAAGGTAAAAATCCTGGAATAGTCGTCTCTTGCAATATTCGAATGACCCAATTTTCTGGATGATAAAACGTATTATTGTAAACTTTCACTCTTACACAACCTACATATGCTATTGGAGCCCAACAACCAATAAACACATTAGAAAATACTTCAAGATCAGCAGCTTCAAAAGCTTCTTTTATTGGATTTGAAAGAGGTGGACGAAAATACTGAAGTCCTGTACTTCCACCAAGATTTAATGCTCTCTGGGAAACATTTCTGAATATATTTCGCTGAATCCTGATAAACTGGCTTCCTCCTTTATTCTGAATTCCACTTGATCCTGGCTCATCAAAGTAACAATCTTGAACTATTCCCCAATGACAACCGACAAAATCAATTCCACTTCCACCATTCCCTCCGTAGAGAAAAGAACATTTCTCAATTAAGAAACTGTCTACACCTGACATCTTTAAAAGATCATTATTCCCATCAGCATCCATATCTCTAAAAATACAATTGCGAACAGTAATATGTTTAGAAGGCGTACTATAGTCTCCTCCATCGTCAATATTTATTCCATTCCCCGTTTGTTGTTCCACGATCAATCCATTCAACTCTATATGAGAACAATTGATCAAATGTATGGCTTCCGTTCCTCCTCGAAAAATGCTCTGATGTTCATGCTCCGCAATAATTACGATTGGAGACAAGGCTGTACCATTTAGATTCTCTAAAAACTGGGCGCCATCAGAAAAAACCTGCGCTAATAACAAAAGAGTATCACCAGGAACTACAACACTTTCAACTGCTTCAAGATTGAGGTAGTCACCTCCATTACCGATTGTAATAACCTGAGAAATTGCTATAGGTTGAAAACAAAATCCTGAGAAGAGTAATAGCAGTAGATAATTCTTCATTATATATATTTTTGTGATACTCAATACATCATAAGACTAAAGGACTCCTTCAAAAATAACAATTTGTTTTATCAACTTTGTTCCATGAATTATAAATTAGGGATTAATGCATGGTATCTATCATAATTCTTTCAAATCAATTAATTCTCCAAGGTGGATTTAATCTATTCTCACCAGCAAAATACAAAACCAATTGGTTGCCATCCAAGTCCTTAAGTCTTGCTTCTCTCCAAAGCCAATTTTGATCCGTGGGCTCAAGGTCGAATTCTATACCCATTTCCTTAAGTTCAACAATCTTTTGATCTAAATCTTCACATTCAAAATAGATGTAAACCCCTTCACCTTTTGGCATTTCATTGACTTGATGAATTGAAAATGTAGAGTTGCCACTTGGACATACAAACCTTGCATATCGGGGTATGGAATCGACAATAAGTTTCAATCCTAATTTTTCGTAAAATGGCACAGATTTATCTAAAGATAGAGAGGGAATGGTAATTTGATTGAGATTCATACTATGACAAAATTTTAAAACAAGAACTACATCAATATAACAACATCTTCTTTAGTAAGTTTCAACTTAAATCTATTGAATTGCATTATTGATTTAGTTTATCATGATCAAATAAACCACTATTTCTTCATCCACAAAGTCCTTCTATTAATTTCCAACTTTATGTTTCTTTTGGTTTTGTATCTAATGGTCAAAGTAATGATTAAGACAATCGTGATAATTCTAAATACATTTGAATATACTCCACCTAGAGCATTGCTTCCGGCAGAGAATAGCCCCCAAAACAAGTTCATAAATAAATGCAAAAAGATGGGTACCCAAAGGTTAAACTTCCATTCTGTAAAAACCCAAGCATACAAAACTCCACCCATGAATGTTACGAGAAACACTCCAATTACCTCATGTAATTCATTTCCCTGATAAATATGGACCAATCCAAAAATAACCGCTCCAACTAATACTGAAGGTATAAAACCCAAATTCGTATAACGATAAATCTGGCCATATAAGAATCCTCTAAAATAGATTTCTTCAAATAAGGCTGCAGCAATTACGGTAATCATCAAATGATTAATTGAGAAATCACTATTGTAATCAAATACAATCGCATATCCAAGTAACATGGGCACCGTGCACAACAATGAAAATTTCAGAGCTCTTGAAATTGATGCTTCGAATCCAATGCTTCGGAAGAGTTGGTTCTTCCCGTGAAGGATTATTAAGGCGATTAAAACTGGAATTCCTACAATGACGTAAGTAAGTATATGACTAACACCCAGCTGACCAATAAATCTGTCAAGAAATGCACGGATTTCTCCAAAATACAATTTACTTATTCCAAAGTATGTCATAAATGCTACGACCGTTATGACTCCAATATTGACTCTATGTTTCATTTTGAGGCTTTTAGTATTGGTCTTCCTTCATCAAATCTAAGGTGAAATCAACCTTAAAATGCGGGACCATCTACTCTACAATAATATCTCCTCAAGATAATTGGTTTCAATAAATCTTTTATTATTTACTCTAGTAACAACATTAAGATTAGTCGTTACTCAAGGCTTTGATCTGTAGCCTACATATTAACCCATGATCAAATCAATGTTCTTTTCTGCTTGGATAATATGCCTTTTATTATGATAAATGACTACTCTAAATGTATCTCCTAATTTTAACTTAATGAGTTTGGATATAGATATGGCCGTCTTCGTCTTATCTAAGTTAATCGTTTTCGCCCGATCTAGAAGATCAATAATCTGATGTTGTTGCTCAATAAACTTGTCTAATGTTTCAATTGTCAATTTGGAATTCACAGGGTTCATCGATTTGAAAGTCTTCATTTTTTTTAATCCCTCCTGTTCGTAAGATACAGATTTGCTCAAGTATCTGCCTAACCAATTACTTTTGAAATGCGCATTAGGCTTATATGTAGAATGTTCTATTCTTTTATCAATCTCAGGTATATAAAAATCACCATATCTATTCAGATGTTCTATACACTCAAAAACACTCCAACTTTCTGAGTCCTGCTTGCGATTTAGAACTTCTTCTGAAAGCAGTTTAAAACTTTCGGCTTTATTTAAATTTTCTCTAGTTATTTCTAGTAAATCCTGTAGAAATTCTTTTGTTGATACTACCATATTTTTTTACTACAAAACTCAACTAAATCTCAGAAATAAAAATTGATCGAAATTAAGATTTTTTAATCCTTGATAAAGTTTCGGGTGTCATTCTTAAGTATGATGCGATGTATTTGTTCGGGATTTCCTGAAAGAGCTGTGGGCTCCTTTGGAAAACACGATTATATCTCTCTAACGGTGATGATGTAAGTAAATCCCTTTCTCTTTCCATCTGCTGAATAACAAAATTCTCCAATACGGCAATCCATTGCTCATTCCCATTATCGATCGATTTCACAAAATCCTTAAACTTTTTTTTGCTTAAGACTTTAAGTGTTGTCTTCTTTAAGGCTTGTATATAAAAATCTGAAGGTTGATCATTCAAAAATGAATCAAGAGCCGTAATTAGATTATTCTTATATCCAAATCGAATCGTATGTTCTTCATATTCATCTAGAACGTATATCCTCAAGCTTCCATCTTCAACCAGATAAAGATTTGTATCTATACTACCCTTAACTTTGAGGTATTCATTACGTTTAAATACCAACTCTTTGTCCCAATAATTTTGGTTGTTCAATTCCTCAATTAAATTAGTTATTGGATTCATAATGTGATTTTAAACTGCGAAAACGGAAGTTATGTATTACCTGTACATCTTTATTTCCTATCTAGTCTTTTGGTTTTATTCCTTTATGGATCACCTTCGCAATATTTTGATCATTTTTCGACCTTTTGCAAGTTCATCTACTAACTTATCTAGATATCTCACTTGTTTTGTCAGAGTATTATCAATCTCCTCAATTCTATATCCACATATAACTCCTTTTATCAGGTGAGCATTAGGATTTAACTTCGCGGCTTCGAAGAATTCAGCAAATGTAACGTTGGCATCCCTTAATTCAGATAACTTATCCGAGGTAAAACCAGTTAACCATTCTATTACTTCATGAAGTTCTTCAATAGTCCTCCCTTTCTTCTCTATTTTCGCCACATAATGTGGATAGACTGAAGCAAAAGTTAGCTTCGCCATACGTTCGTTGTGTTCTTTAGTAACCTTCATCTTTCTCATTTTTTAGTGATACTGAAAATAACTTGATCTATAAGGACTAACTTCAAATACCAATATTGCGTAAGAAGGAGTTTCAAGAGTAATACAAAAAAAGCTTAACTCACAATGCCGAGATACTGAATAATCTACTAAAACAAACTACTACCCAAAAGTATAATCCATCTATTTATTCAATATCACTTTTTTAACAATAGACTTACTATCATTATACAATTTACAATAATACAGTCCATCTGGTAAATTAGATAAATCTACCTTCTCAGTGTTTCTTTGACTTAGAAGTATCGCTCCACATGAATTAATTATTTGGATATTTATATCACCAAGAAAATCGCCACATTCACTAGAATAATGTAAATATGCACTTGTAGGATTAGGATAAATCTTGACACAGTCATCTACCGTTAAATCTGAGGTATTGTTGACTTTTTTATTCTTCAATATTGACCCATCCAAACCACATGAAAATAACACATCTTCACTTGGAATTGACAAATGATACTGCCTAGAAAAGTCCTTATATTCGAATAATTCCCAATTACTACCGCCATCTGTTGTTTTAAACAACGAAGCAGTATTTTGATACACATCACCTCCAATTATGTATCCTAAATCATTATTAACAAATTCAACGCTACTCAAGAATATACTAGGAATAATATTTTTTTCCCAAGAAAGCCCTCCATCACTAGTTTGTAAAATGATTCCATCATACTCCGAACTACCTCCCACGATAATGCCATTCTCAGAGTCCACGAAACTAACATCAATTAATCTCATGGATGTCTCACTTATCAACTGCTCCCATGTGATGCCTCCATCTATTGTTTTAAATATATGACCGGAATTTCCAACTATATATCCTGTAGACTTATCAATGAATGAGTGGTCATATAAGGTTTCAAATGTTTCAATACTTACAATATTCCAAGAGTCACCTGCATCAGAAGACCTAGCAATAAAACCTTCTTTCCCAGTTATTATAATCAAATCTCCAACATGAGAAATATTCAATAGATCAACAGTTGTTAATGAGGGTTCTTTTTCCCAAGTATTTCCACCATCAATAGTTTTTAACACCACTCCATTCTCACCAACAATAAACCCTTTGTTAGTATCTAAAAAGACTATCGATCTGAGCATACTGGATACACCAGAGTTTTGCTGCACCCACGAGCTTCCGCCATCAATTGTCTTTATAATCACTCCATTTTCACCAACTGAAGTTCCTATAGAATCATTAATAAAGTTAACAGAAAACAGTCTATCTGAGATTCCTGTATTCATCGAATAAAATTCCTGTGCGCTTAATGAGAAATAAGACACGCACATAGACAATAAAATCACTAAATATTTCATATTGTTGTTGTTTTTAGAATTTAAAAGTATCAATACTATTTGAGACAACATAATTTCATTTTAACCGATTTTCACCAAAATCGCTTTCAATGCCATTTGGCTTCTTTACTTTTTTCAATTAGTTTTTCTAGGACATCAACCTTGATATCCTTCAACTTATTAATATACAGACATCCTTTTCCCCACTTACACTTGCCTAATTCATTCAACAGTTGAGTTTCTTCATTGAGATCAAAATTGAGATAAAGTGTCAACTTAATATTTCTTGGTGCAAATCCAACGTTAAACCATTCGAACACTTCTTTTCCTTTCTTTCTTGAATAGCTATATTTTCCAAACCCAATAATAAAAAATGGAACCTTTTCATTGCCCCAGACTTTGGGCTCCTTACCGGTAATTCTTTGAATTAAATCGAGTAAAACTTTACTATCCTCTTTCTTAGAATCATTTGTTATATTATCGATAAATTCTTGCACACTCCTTTGTGACTCTTTAGTAGCTAAGCCTGCCATGGTAGTTAAATTTTGGTATATAATAGTGCTATGTCCAAACTCTAATTAAACATAATGCTGCTTTGTGTCAATGATATTATCAGTAATAATAATAAAATCACTTTCTAATAGCTTCCATTTTATGACCATTCTGAAATACATTCATTTGAATCACTTTATTGTTTTGATTCCGAATAAACTCAAACTGAACGTCAACCTTTTTTGCGAAAAAAGTCTTATTTGATTCTGCAAACATCTCAAGAGCACTTTGTCCAGTAAGTTGTACATACAATCTTTGTTTTTTTCGATAAACATTAAAAACAAAATCGTCATTGATCGCATAATTTCCTTCTAACTCAATTAGTAGTTCCACTGGTAATTCAATTTCATTTCTTGACACAACAAAGTCAAGTGGTTTGTCATATAATATTGCTTCAATGGATTTTATTGCGGGTGTAGTTGCATCAAAATTTTGTAAAACTATTATTGTCTTATTGCTATCCAAATGCCGTTCAAAATATGTTTCAAATCCATTGGAATTTCCTGCATGATAAACAACTTTACCAATCGTTTCTCTTTCACCAATCCACCATCCAAAACCATAATTGATTTGAGTTCCATCATTTAATTCCGTTGGACTATACATTAAATCTAAGTCTTCTTGAGAAATAAAATCTCTATTATACAAAGCCCTATCCCATTTTAGCATGTCAAATATGGTTGTGTATATTTCCTGAGCCATAGATACCATTGCCCCATACGACTTCAGAGTGCTGAGTTAATAACTCTGGTTTTTCATGTCTCTTCAAACTGTCAGAATAAACATAACCTCTTGCTATTTCTGTTGGAATCACAGTGTTTTTAAATCTATGGTAATCGAAAGTATTTGTCATATTCAGAGGAGTAAAAACGTTTTCCGTCAGATAGTCTCCATACGTTTGATTCGATATTCGTTCGATAATAATAGCCAATAGCTCATAACCAATACCTCCATAATTGAACTTTTCTCCTGGATTAAAAAGAGCTTCAGGCATAAATTGTTGATAGAGCTTTAAAATATCGCTGTTGGATGCTATTTTCGTTTTATCCCAGTATTCTTCAAAAAGGTCATTATAATCTGGAATTCCATGAGTATGAGTCAATAAGTGTCGAATCGTAACTGTTTCATAAAATTTGAGTTCTGGGACGTATTTAGACAAGTTATCTTCTAAACCAATTTTCCCATTGCTTTTCAAAATAATTATGCCCATGGCTGTGAATTGTTTTGTAATTGAATTCAACTTATAAATGCTTGTATTGCTTAACAATTCAGATTTTTCTGTATCTGCCAGCCCAATACTTTTTGCAAATATGGGTTTACCCTTTTCCGCTATAAGAATAGATCCATTAAATCGTCCATTTTCATGAAGAAGCGAAAATATACTGTCCAGTTCAATTGATTTAGATTGTGAGAACACAGAACCAACCATTAAAACCGACAAAAGAGTACTAATTATTCTGTACATTAAGTAATTCGTTTCTATAAAGACATACCTAGAACCTATTTGTTACAAATAAAATCTATTTCTTCTTGAAGAAACTCATCCATAATGTTTACAATTTATATTAATGGTAGCAAAGAGTTATTTAGTGTTTAGTTTAAACTTGTTCATTATCCATCTTAAACATTCACTTAACTATTTTCGACGTACTCCTTGAAGGCAATCATATATTTCAGTGATTGCTTCTTGAACACTCCTTTGAATAAGAAACCTAAAAACCGCATAGCTCCTTTTAATTCTATTGCTGTATTATTAATTTGTTTTACTTCATTTTCGCTGATTGGTTCAAAACATATTTCAACAATATTCCGTCCCATGGAGCTATCGAAGGAAAATTTCATTTGATTAGGTAGGTTTTCTTCCAAAATGGTTTCACAAATGACCATCTCTTTATTATTGAATCTATAGTGAAAATTACTTTTTGCTCCAACTTTTCCAGGTGTTCCAGATACACGTTCTACTTTTTGCAGACCTTCCATCCAATGATGTACAGCCTCAGGATCAGCAAATTTTTCAGCGACTTCATCCAAGGATCTATGAATCCTATTGCTTAATGTATAATTCATATTATATTGATTTGATGTTTTTTATGGGTAAACAAATGTCTAAATCAAAATAGGGTAACATGAATTATCAAACATTTATTCGAATATTTTAGATTTACAGGTATTGAAGATGTAGGTCCAGATTTGTGTAAAACGAGAGTATACTTCCTCGTAAACACATCTTCCAATAAATAGTTTAATATAATTCCTTAGAGAGTCAATACCAGGGACCATTCCTTTTTACATTAATAAAACCCTCTCCATTAAACCTATAAAGTCCACCTCCACCTCCTACAAATAATCGTCCAGCATTATCTTCAAAAATGGTCTGTACTGCCAATACATTTAATCCTTGGTTTTTACTGTAATTGGTAAAGGAACTTCCATTGTAACGGTATACTCCATACCCTTCAGAACTAAACCAAATGTTTCCTCTTTTGTCTTCATATAGTGCACATACTTCATCATTTCCTATACTATCATTTGAAGTATAATTGATAAATTTTTTACCATCATATCTGCTTACACCTCCAAAACGAGTTCCAAACCACATATCTCCTTGGCTATCTTCGATCACAACATCCACATGGTTATCTGTAAGTCCGTCTTTCTCCGTATACTGAGCAAATAAATAGCCATCAAATTTGAAGACTCCATATCCATTAGTACAAATCCATATATTTCCCATTCGATCTTCAATAATAGACCAGCTTGTAGTTTTAGTTATAAAATCACCCGTTTCAGATTCTGTAATGGGTAATTCAAAGCTTTCCCACTCCTCTCCATTAAAACGAAAAACACCTCTCGACGATCCTGCCCAAATCTGATTCTTACTATCTGCAAATACGCTCCAAAACCTCAGTCCTCCGAATATTTGCTCATCAGAATAATTGGTAAAACACTTACTTCCATTCTTTTTATTTGACCAATCATACTGCACAATTCCTTGGTCCGTAGCAAACCATAGGCTTTGATCTTGGCCTTCAGTGATGCCTGTAATCTGATATCCGTGAAAACCTTGATCAACAGAATAATAAGACACTTTATTTCCATCGTAATGAGCTACACCATACCGGTTCGTTCCAAACCAAAGGTTTCCATTTTTATCCTGATGAATATTGCGTACATATTTAGCTATCTGCGCATCAGAATTTTTACAATTCGAATTCAACGCAGACAATAAAGGGTCATTTTGAGCATTGACAGATTGAACTAGTATACACGTTAAAAGGCAAACGAGTAACAATGATTGATTCTTAAGAAATTTCATAATGAATAAGATTTTTATCAAAGCTACATGAAGGCATAATACCCAATACTCAATTAATGTAAATTAGTGTAAATAAACTTAAATTGGAACACCTCTAGTTTTATTCATCTTCAATTCAAATCGAACTTGAGCAGAAATATCAACATCTCTTAAGCAATAATTTTTAGTTCCATGTCAAATAAAGACAAGCTAAGTTCGTAATACCAAAAACTATTTCGAACCATAATCCTTGCACAATTAACTTATTGGGTTTCCCATCTGAAGAAAAACTTAAAAGTCTTCCCAAAGCAAACCCAATAAAGTATAAAATAGCAATGCAGAACGAAATTAAGGTTACTTTCTGAAGCACTATTCCAAGTAAAACAATAATTCCAGCAAACATCTGAACTGCACTACTTCCACGCAATTCATTTAAAACATTCACATCATTTGTGAATTCAATTCCTGAATTCTTTTTGTATGCTTTTAAAGGGTTGGTCAAACGCATAAGTCCGACAAAAAATAATAATAGACCTGAAAGTGACAGTACAATAATTTTAAAAACTTCCATCCTTGATTGTTTTAATTAAATGATAAGACAAATGTAAAATAGCTCTGTGACAGCCCTATGTCAAGGGTTATTTTGATGCTTAACATATTTTTCAAAATACTCTTTGATGGTCATTTTGTGTGGGGTGAATTTTTGATCTTGTACAACAAGATCTTTTATCTGATCTATTCTGAAATGCCTAAAATTGTTCCTTAATAGGCAGAACGCGACTAACAAGAAGTCCCCATGAATACTGTAAATGGCAAAAGGTTCGATATTACGGTTAGTTTCTTTTTGATCAGAAGAAAGATAATTAATGGTTAATACCCTATATCGGGTAATAGCAGATTGAATTTGCATTAAGTTATTGCTCGTTTTTTCTTCCGCATTATTACCTCCGAAGTAAATTCTCTCCGATAATAAGTCTGCATTTCCTTTTTGGGAATATCTCAAAATTGCTTTAATTTTTTCAATTGCACTTGAAATGTTCTCAACAAACGACAAATCCTTATTCTTGATGGCCAATTGTTCTATTGTGATCAAGGCATTGGCCTCATCTTCTGTAAATAGTACCGGTGGCAAATGATAACCTTCCATAATGGAATAACCTTTTCCTTCAATGGTTAATATTGGAATCCCAGAATTTTCTAATGTCTTGATATCTCTATAAATCGTCCTAATACTTACATCGTGCCTAAGAGAAAGTTCTTTCGCTGTAATCATCCTCTTCGACTGAAGTTGTGTCAAAATTGCGGTTAACCTAGATAGCCGTGGTTTCTCTTTCTCCATCGTTACACCTAATTATTTTGTATCTCTCAGTATTTCAATATGCACCGGTATTCTATCTTTTCAAGGGTTTCAAACTTTAAATAATATACACCTTGTGATAACTGGGATAAGTCGATCATATCATTTGGGTGATAAATACTTGAAATTAAATGACCATTTGGTGAGTAGATAAAAATATATTCCAAACATTCTGATGATTCTACAAAAAGTGAATGGGTAAAAGGGTTGGGATAAAAAGCTACGTCATTGCATTCGACTTCCGAATCTTCTTCATTTGGCATAATCTGACCATCACAATCATAAGCAGCTATCAATTCTCCGTTTTTATTTGAAGCTGTATATATCTTTTCATACAGTATATCTTCACCTCGCTGTACACACATCAAATTTGGTCTGGGGTGATCATCATAAGCCGGATAGCCCCTTGGTCGAGTAAGAGATCCATAAGAATTACCTAAATTTTCGATCCAAGTCAAACCACCAAAGCTTTCCCCTTTCAAATAAATTCGTTTTAGCATTTCACCACTAAATCCTTCAATAGAATCTATTTCATTCACAATCATTCGATCTCCCAACAGATATTCATATCCCGGTAATGATTTTAACCAATCATTAACTTCAATCGTATCTCCAAGATCCAAACTAAAATCATAAAGCAAGATTTCTTCTGTTGAATCTTGTGGAATAAAATACACTTTTTGCCCTTCTTCCCGCATCAATCCGGCATCAGAATCTTTTTCTACCTCAGAATTGGAAATTTTAAAATATGTTTTTCCATTAACTACTTCTAAGCCTTCTACTAACTGAGAATATCTAAGTACAGTTTCTGCGTATCCATCACCTACAATCATAGCATAAGTCCATTCTTTGTCTTCGGAAACAAATACATCTTGTGCGTGACTGTCAATATAAACTACCAAGTAAAAGACAATGAAAATTAACGACTTAACCTTTATCATATAGGATATTTCATGTTATTTCTGTGTTTTAAAAGTACATTATAATCTAAAGGAATGCAAATGATCTTTATGGAGAACCCATAAAGGCTTTCTTAATCATTCATTGATGACTCCTTAATCTATATTAGTTTCTGGAAATATCTTTTTGAATTTCAGCGGAAGCTTAGCTTGGACACTTATTTCTTCATTTAAAAATGGATGTATAAATGCAAGGGAATAAGCATGTAAAAACAATCCTTTTCCTTTTAATATTAATCCTTTTAGACCATAATCTTTATCCCCTAAAATTGGATTACCAATTCCCGCCAAGTGTTTTCTTATTTGATGTCTTCTTCCTGTTTGAGGATGAAGTTGTACTAGGTTTAAACTATCGTATTTTAATGAAGAAATAGACTTTTTAACCTCGAAATCTGTTCTAGACGCCTTCATATCTATGTCATCTGATATAGATCCCAATTGAATCATTTTTCCAATAGTTATAGCTAAGTAGGATTTACTAATTTCTTTGAATTCAAACATTTTATTCAGTATCCTAATACTGTCATGAGTTTTTCCTATCAATAAAGCTCCTGTAGTAGCAAAATCTAACCTATGAACGGGTTGAGGCAGTGTCGCATCAGACATTTTACTAAATGATAAGTTATGAGGTAAGGCATTGGCAATGGTTCGAAACGCATTTCCACTTACAAGAATTCCTGCAGGTTTATTGATTATAGCGAGGTATTCATCTTCGAATAATATTTCAAGAGGCCATTCGAATACTTTACTAACTTCTTCGTGCATTTTAAATTCGATGATTTCTCCACCTTTGATCCAAGTAGAAGAATAGGCAATTGCACCATCAACAAATAGATATTTTTTCTTCAATGCCTTTTTTAGGGCCGATTTAGTAAGAGCTTCGCTAAAAATTCCAACACCATACTCTTGTAATCGGATCGGATTGGGTAATTCGGGAACATTATGAATTACATGTTTTAATATCATATTCCAATGTACAAAACTAATCGCATTTTGTAATCAATCCTCTCATACTAGTTCGCCCCACTAATGCCAAATCTGGTATTTAACCTAGTCCTATCCATAAAGAATCATTGATCCAAATCCGAATCCAAAAAAAACTTCATAGCGATTTATATGAATAAAAGGAGAGATAGTAAATCCTATGTAATTATATCTAGGGTATTCTATTTTGGGATTGATTAATAAACCTATAGTCCCCATTCTATTGTAATTCCATGTATAATTCCTAACAAATAACCCGCCCACAAAATTAAAATCATAAGGATATTCGACTGTTGTATAAGACAATCCAATTTGAATATTGAATCGTTTCGTTCCTTTAATATTCTGTTTAAATAATCGACCAAAAGTAAAATAATGTATCCCTAAAATATCTTTTGGTGAATCCAATCCTAGAGTCAGAATTCCTGTAAATAATCCGCTGGAATAATTATCTGGAGTCGAATGTGATTTTCTAAAATTAACTGATGTTCTTAGGCTGAATGAATACTTTTCTTTGTAGGCATAATTAGCACTAAAATCTACACCTCTAAAATTTCCGAGATTAAGCTCTCCAGCGAAGAAAAGAGAATGTGTTTTTACATCTTGACCGTATGATGTATTCAGAAATAAAAAGGCTATTAACAAAAATATCGATCTGAACATGTACAACGGGCTTTAATTGGATTCATAAGACTACTTTCTTAACGAAACCACTCCGAGTTTAGCTTCCTTTTATAAGTATTCGAAATCGAAATGACTTAAGACATAAACCGCCTGCTATTTAGTGGATTCGAAATAATGAACTAAATTAGTTAAGCTCATTTGCAACTTCAATTAAGCCATTTTCACCAATCCTAATCCGTATCACAGTTTTATCAAATCGAGACGAACTCTATACGACTCCATTTTTCAGGTAAATGAGTATCGTAAACTCCATGACATTTTAATACCATTGCGGGATGAGGCTGTACTTCATTTCCTCCTGTTATTAATTTTTGGAATCTTCCCAAAAATATAGACCATACATCTCCATTTGATGGAGGAATACTCCTTCCATTGGCCATTAATTCTAAACTTTCCCAAGGAATGCTAATTTCTAAACTCCATCCTTTATCTACACTTGAGTTATCGTTAAGAACACCATCAACTTTCACGGCAGTTTCCAATCCATCTAAATCAAAGTTGGTAAATGCCCACCGTATTCCTCTGGGATGACTTCCCTTCCAAAAAGTTTTTCCTTGACGATCATAATCACCTCCAAAAGCATAAGCTTCTTTTTGATGTACATCAAATTGAGGAACATCAAACCTTCCCCCTTTTTGATAAGCATCTTTCCAAATAAAAAAGACTTCATAAATGGTATTAGCAGCATTCACTTGCAATTCATAATAACAATCTCCACCATCGATTAATACCTCTAAAACATTCTCTAAAAAAAGAATACTATCTCGTTCAGTTAATCTAGCTTCTACAAACGGCTCTTCAACTTTAAATGCAATATAAAGATGAGTTTCATTCCATAATATAGCAGCTTGAGTATTGTACATTCCTAGTTGACCACTTACCATATCAACAAATCTATTACTCCATTGAGCCTTCTTCCATACTTCCTTTTCGACATTACCATCTAATGATATTTGATCCGAAATTTTCCTAGCTATTAAATCCGATTTATGGTCTTTCATCTGATCATCTGTTTATTCAAAGACATTGATATTTTACATGACTTAGTTCCTACTTTATATATTGAATTTTATCACACTAGAAACCTCTAAAAAACAAAACTTTTGAGATCTAAAATTAACGTATTTAATAGATATTAGTCCATTACATCTTCTACAATTGTATTAATAATTAGGAGAAAAAATCTTAAGGATCTACTTAAAACAAAACGTAAATTCTATAGAAACTCAATCTATAATTTTAATCAAAGTCTGTATTCATCAATACTTAACAATCATCTTCATTGCCTTACTGCCCAAATCAGATTTTAACGTTACAAAATAGACTCCATTTTGATAATTATCGCAAGAGACTTCATTTGATCGAACCTCTCCGTTAAAAACTAAATTCCCCATTAAATCTCTTATTTCTACATGACTAAATATAAAATCACTGAGTATCCTAAAACTTAGTGATGAATTCGGGTTCGGGTAAAGTATTACATTTTCATTTAATGAGGTATTCGTAGTATTGATGATTAAGTGCTCATCTAAAATATTGTTTAAAGTATGGAATATTTTAAACCATTCAGACTGAGTATTGGTCATGGTAACTAATGTATATTGATAAGTCGAATGATAAAACATAGATGTGAGATTGGTATAATAGCCATCGTGGCCTACCAAATTGTCATCAATATGATCTGGTGCATGATGTATTCCTAAACCATAGCCATTCGTCCAAGACCCCTTGCTACTAGACACGATTTCTAGAAGTTCTTTTTTCGATTCTTCTTTCAACAATTGACCGTTGAACAACTCATCCATAAATAATGCTAAGTCTCTAGGGCAGGTTACAATATTACCAGCTCCGAATGCATAACTCAACATAGAATTAACAGACTTATCACTATAATTCGAATAACCACTTCCAAAATTCCACCATACTCCAGCTTGTGGTTCTGTATACGATTCATACCCACCAAAATAAGTATGCTCCATTCCCAGAGGTTCCCAAATTCGCTGCCTTAACCCATGATGAACAGGCATCCCTGTTACCTCTTCGGCAATTAGGGCCGCCAAAACATAGTTGCTATTCGAGTACTGAAATCCTTGTCCTGGCAAAAATAAAGGATTGGGATTTACTTTTGTCTCCAGAATTTCTTTCGGATCAAATACTCGCTCGTAATCCGATGTAATGTCCAACTCTGCACTACTTGTTTCCAAATAATCGGAAATTCCACTAGTGTGATTTAGCAATTGGCGAACCGTAATGTTCTTATCAAAATCTACTTCTAATGATAGATAAGAATTCCAACTTGCATCAAGGTCGATCAATTCATCTTCTGCAAGCAATAACATCAATACTGCTACATTGAGTTTGGTAGTACTTGCGCCATGAAAAACGGTTGAATCTGTTATAGGTGTTCCCCCTTTACCAATTCCTGCTGTTCCAGACCAATATAGACTCGATGGCAACTGCAAATAAGCTGATACTCCATTATTCCCAAATTGACTAACTTCTTCTTCCAACGCTTTTTGAAGTTTATTGGCTAGATCAGGATTAATCTGGGCATTTAAACCAATCGATAGAATAATCAATGTTATAAATAACAACTTATTGGCTATCCTTTTGAATGTCATCATAATTTAGGGTCTTAAGAAAGGTATTAATTGTATGCCTTTAAATTAAACATTTATAGTCGAGAATAATTATTCACATCCTTGATATACCCTAAAGTGTCTTGGTAGATAAAAGATTAGTGTCCGAGTTAAGTATTTTTTTTTACAAAGATATGATCTAAGACCATGTTCTCCAATCATACTACTTCACATATGCAATCGTTTTTCTTGGACTCCATTTTACTAAAGAATTCATCTATTTTTCGAAATAATCTACCCTTCATAGCGTTTATCGACTAAAAAATCTAGGACAATTTATAAAAATATGCATCCAGATTCAATCTTGAATAAACACTAACAGTGATTCCAATTAGCGCAAGGTTAACAACGAATAGATACGAAATAAATCAATAAATGGTCTTGTTTATTTATTCCAATAATACCCAATAACTTTATCAACTCCAATAGATCTTCATAATGCTTTAGGTATATTCAAAAGTAGTTATAATACTATAAACTATATGTCCAAAAAATCAGGGCTATGCGCTTTATTGCCTAACAAATTCGAAAGGTATTAAATCTGAACCGTCATCTATGGTAACCATCATGCGCGAACAACTAAATCCATTTTTACTCACGATTATTATATTACCAGGAGTAAGGGTTATAACAGACTTTATGGAATCCAACTCCCAACTTACAATATTTCCAAAACTATCGGTATACGTGTTATCAGAATTAAAGGTTCCGATAACTTTTCCAGTAGATTCTAATTCCCATGTCCCAAGTAAATAATTCTTAGTTACATCTACACATGTACAATCTCCATCTTCACAAATAGCATCATAATCACATGAAACGTCTGCACATGATTTGGAACAAGAGTAACAGCTTATGGTAATTAAACAAAGGAGTAAAAAGTACTTAATATTCATTTTGTTGATTCTTAATTTAGTTGGCTAAAATAGCTTTTTGTAATCAATTGTTAACTCTTAATTCTTGATAATTGATAAATATCTATTCATCCAATTATCAAACAATAAGTTGAATATGAATTATTCAGAATACTATAAAGGTTAATGTTTACAAATTAGCCTAATTCTACGCAATAAAAAATATAAAAGCCTTCTTGCTCAGTCTAAATTTCATTGTAATATCTGAAAAATCATACTTTATCTCAGAAATTTATCACATTGACCTTTACTGAAGGTACTTAATTCACTCTCCAGTACATCTATTTCATTCGATATTAACGAAGAATTTGCCATTTTCTTTAATCTCCAATTTGCCTTCAGGATGAACATCTATGGCATAACATCCTCCTGTTTCATTCGAATACAAAATTGCTTCTAACCCATTTGGTATAGTAACATGATGACAATTGGTAGGAACTATTCCGAGAGACCAATTGATAGGATCTGTCCATCGATCAGTAATTCCTAAGAAGACATTATATTCGACTGTGCTAGTACATGGACATCCCATTATATTATTCGGAGGCACATCACCCAAATAGTAGTGAATTAATGCCAAAGAATCATAAGGCATATCTTGATTTACATTATAAATCAGGTCAAAATCATCCAAATTGTAGTTAAAATCTGTTTGCCAATAATCTTTACCATGTACAGATTGATCCATCTCTTCCCAACAGTTATCAATGGCCTTCCACAACACAGGATTCTCAATATCATTTACTCCATTAAAAACAAGAGGCACATAGCCTTTACCTCCGAACAATTGCAACTGAGCTGTACTATTATTTGCTTCAATTGAGTAAGGATAAGAAGGATTTATAGCATTTGTTGTTGATGTTAGTTGTGGATTATTTCCCTGTACTTCACGTAAAAATAATTCGACTGAATTGCCATAGGTAGATAAAGCCGTATTAAAATTGATGTTAGGGCCATAATAATCTCCCATCGTTTTGGGAAGAACCGCGATTTCTAACATCACTTCTATCGAATCACCAGACAAGAGTTGCGTTGTTCCCGGAGGTGTAACCAAACAATATGAAGTTGGATTAAGCCCTGTACCTCCTGAGAATCCTAACGAACTGGATCTTTCTCGAAAATATGGTGTATTGGAAGACACCCCATTGATTTGTGCAGAATAATTACTAATTATTAAACCATTATTGGTGTCAATATTAATTCCTCCTTGTCCAAAGGTAAAAATGCCATCACCTGCCCAAATCCAAGGTCTACTGCCGGTTAAAGCTAAGTGAGTCGTAGTGTAATCATTTGAACCATTGTTGATTGGAACAAATTGCCCTAATACCCCAGAAGAATTTCCATATTGCACATCCCTTGCAGCATAAAAGTTGTAATAATCTCCTCCCAGCTGAAAAATATCTAATCGATTAAACGGAGTGTTAGTCAATGCCTTGATTTTAACTTTATAATACACTCTTACAAAATCATCAGACCTATTAAGATAAAATGTATAGTCCAATTTTAGCTTGTTATCTGAAGAATAAGCCGATACAGACGTTTCTGTCAGATTGGGTGAATAACGCTTAAATCTAGTTTTCACCTCTTTCTGGAAAATTCGCTCCCCGACGTCATTATCGTAAATCCACATATTAACGCCTCCAACATTGCCGGTCCAGTTGCATTGTGAAGATGTACCACCGTAGTTTTGATTTGTAACTAAGAAAGGTCTCAAATCACAACCATTACTGTTTCCAAATTTATAATCTGGAGAATGCGTAATTGTTTCACCAAAAGAACCAAGTGCCGCTTCAAGCCATCCTCCTTTGGGAATTCCTGCACCAGCAACACTTAACTGATGTGAAGATGCCGTATAAGTTTCGCCCCATTTGGCACCAGTACGAGTGTAATCTATATTAATTATAGTATTGGGAGGAATTTTGATCTCAGTATACTCTCTTATCCAACTTCCTGAATAATACTGAGGTGTCGATGTATGCCAATTTTTTGAAACCTGAATGGGCAATCCAGACGGATCACCGTTATCATTTCTGAGAATAGAGTTAAATCCCACAACATTAACATTAGGAATCTGTCTAAAACAGAGTCTCACTGTTTTCTCAATATTTGAATTGTTATTCAACTCTAATTCAATATTCTGTAATTGATCAATTAATGCGCAATTGGTATACCCCATTCCATATCTTGGAATATCCAAAAAATGAATTCCTTCACTTGCATCATAATTAATCGTAGGGTCAGGTGCACTAAATGGAGCTGTTTGATTTGCCAAAATGGATATCTCAGATTCTTCTTCTGATGAAGTAGTGTATGACCCCGAAAGATTGTCATTTATCGCATACAATACTAGAGAAGTTTCATAATCTTGTCCCGACAACATATCTTGTTCTATTGTCCTAACAGTTATTAAATTGCCATTTACCATTAATGTATCCACATCAAATCCAGCCTTTACGGCAAATCCTTTATTTTGAGCATTGGCAAATCCATAAATTGTTCCATTATTATAAAGGTTATTATACACATAAGGTATTTCGATGGAAAACTCAAGTTGACCATCATTAATATTTACTGTTGGTCTGACATGAAATGTAAGTTTGAGGCGATCATGCCAATTTGCAAAATCCAAACCTGTAAAATACTTATCAACGGGAGCATTATTAGTTAAATTAGAGCTAACAAATCGCCTGTTCTGCCAAACTCCGAACTCTCCTAGTTGGCTATCCTTATCTCCAAAATCTGTTGGATTCGAAAGATCCTTTTTATAGAGTTGAGCTCCATTTTGCAATATGTTATAATCCATATCACCGCCAAATTCTGCCAAAAACAAGAACGCACGTGAAGTCGTAAATGCCTCATCCTTAGATAAATTATTACTATTAATATTGAGACTCTGGATTTTCAGACTATCATAATTTATACTCATATGATAAGAACTAGTCTGAATAGTAAACTTTCTCGTGGAATTAATAGATTCTAAAAAACTATCATCCCAAAAAGTATAATTATAAGTATTTGCATAATTATCATACGCTTCTTGAGGAATAACATCAACACTCATTTGCGCCCCCCCCTCATAAACATTGACAAGAAAAATGAATAATAGACCAAATCTTAATAAATTCATTTGCAATTATTTATTTCATAATTCTTTAATTATTGTCCTCTAAATATGGGAGAAACCAACGAAATTATCAATCTCAAGAAACATCCATCCCCTTCCAGTAAAATAAATGTCACTTACTAATAGACTTAAAACAATCTCACATAGACAGTTTAACATTGAATCTTTCGATATATATACTATTCAAGGCAACGATTCAACAGGCTATACCTTTGTCTTGTTAAAAATGGTCTTGGCAAATATTCATTAATTTCGCCCCCCAACTCTGCATTAAAATGGATTAGAAAATCTCACGTCCGATGTTATTTTATGATCTGTCAAAGTATGCAAAAAGTCAATAAGTACTCCTTTTTCATATTCAGTTAACTTAATTTTATGCTTAAGTGCCCAATCTAGATTAGGATGATCTTTGATGCCTGATGTATAATGGTCAAGAACTTCTTCAAGAGTTTCAAATCTGCCATCATGCATGTAAGGACTTGTCAGAGCAATATTTCTTAAAGTAGGAATCTTAAACTTGCCATGCCCCGCCCCATTATCACTATAATTAAGATCTAAACCAATATTAGCCGATTTTCTCCATGATGCGGCATAGTGATCTCCTGAATGGCAATTACCACATTTAGCCTTACCAAAAAACAATGCTTTACCTTCTAGTTCTCTAAGATTAAAATTGCTAAAACTAACTTTTTTACCCTTATCAAATTTGGAATTGTATGATATAATTGATGCAACAAATGTAGCAAGTGACTGCTCAATTAAATCTTTAGAAATTGGTTCATCATACACTTCTTTAAACAGATTGTTGTAATTTTCGATTTGAGATAACTTATTGACCAGTTCATCAATATTTCTCATTCCCATTTCTATATGATTTGAAATTGGATTTAATACATGATCTTCAATTTTTCCAGAATGACCTTCCCAAAAATGTGAGATTTGGTATGCATTATTGGCAAGAGTCATACTATTTCTAGAAGTTTCATAATTCTTTAATCCTCTACTGAACCTGCGATTGTCACTAAATCCATTCTCTTGATTATGGCAATTGGCACACGAAATTGAATTATTCTGAGATAATCTAGTATCGTAAAACAATATCCGTCCTAATGAAGCAATCTTATCATGATTAGCAATCCACTCATATTTTGTTTCACCAAAAGGGATTCCAATTTCAAAATAATCGAACTCTTCTAGTTGTAATTCACTAGATGCCATATTCGCGTCTTCTTCAATAATTTGACAAGAAAACACGATGGTTGAAATTAGTAACAGGTAGAATATGTTTTTCATGGGTAGAGATTAAAAACTATAAAAAAGTATAATTGAGCTTGGCAAATTGAATATATCCTGAACCGAAATACTCGAATCTTGAAAGTCTAATTCTGGCTTAAAATCAGATCTAAATTTATCAACACTATAAGCGAAATTCAAATATATGCCTGATTCTGTATATAAACTTAGTCTTTTGGAAATCTTATATTCTAATCCAAGAAAGGGTCCCAATGCAATAGAAACTGTCTGATCCAAATTTGTATTGAAATTTTCTTCTTCTGGGTCATTTAAATCCAAGACCGATCTTTGATTAAGAAAATAGTCCAGATGAAATTCTGTACCATAAAGAATATACCCATTCTTAAATACATTCAGGCGCTTCCCTCTACTAATTTTATAGGACACATCAAATCTAGCGTCATTTCTATCCACATCGGAATCATTCTTTTCAAAATTCCCGAATATGTCTATGTCGAAAGCCTGTCGTATGAACCTATCATTTTTCCCGTACTTAATATAATGAAAAATATACTTATCCCGAGAGCCAATATTACTCTCAAAAGGAAGAAAACTGTTTATAAAAGTAGCATCAACACCTGCCGATCTATAAAAAGTATCTTGTTTAACAGATTGAGAATATCCAGTAGTAATAATAGATAAAATTAAGAGTATAAATAGTGTCTTTAATAGTTTGATATTTTCCATTCGTTTGTTTTACATTCAGTATATCAAGCTAGCGCCATTAATCGTTAATCATATGCTAAAATGTCATTTTCTTCTATAAAACTTCGATTTAACAATTTTCGATTGTCAATTCATTTAGCTTCGAAGAACATTCTAAATCCATTAATCTATATGACTTAAGCTTCCAAATTGGGTCCACACCACAATCCAAGTCACAATTTATAATTTTTTACATTTAAAATCAATTTAATCGTAACATTTAATGAATTTAGAGGGCATTAACATCATTTAATGGAACTCTACTATTATTCAATTAGTCTTTACTATTCCAAATATCTATTAAGTATTGATTGCTCTGTTAGTGCTTCAGATGCCAATCTTAAACTGTCTCGAGTTTTCCGAGATAGTTCCATTTTATACTTCTCTTCTATCCTTTCTAATGGCTTTTCATCAGCAGGATCAGGCACAATATTGTACTCCTTGAACATTCTTCTAGCAGTCATGGCGACCTCCGCGGCTCCAATTAGATTATCACTATGTAACAGTAATTCAGCTATGGGAATCAGCCCATGTACATCTTCTTCATTGGGATAGATCTTTTTCATGAGTGCATAATATTTTCTAATTAGATTTTTTCCTTTGGTCAGATCTCCTCTTGCTATTTCTACCATTGCAAGATTAAAATGTTCTACCGCATATGTCACCTTTTTACCAATAGATTCACTAATATTCATACTAGTGTGGTACAATTCAGCAGCCTCATCTAAGTCACCATTCATTCTTGCCCATTCAGCATACATATGTACTCTATACATTTCCCAAATTTCAGCATTTTTTTGTTGGGCCAAATCAGTCAATTGATCACCATATACTTTTAGTTCAACCTCATTCTTCTCTCTAAGGGCTGTTCTACATAAATTCATTAAAGCATATCCCATTAATGAATCATTTTTCATATCAACACCTACGGAAAGTGCTTTTTTAGAGAGTTCTTTGGCACGTTTATTTTGCCCCGCTTTAAATGCTTTTATGGAGTGTTCCAATACAATGTATGCTTCTTCGATTCTTTTTCCATCGCTTTCGTTGACACAAGAAATGAACAAGGTCAATAGCATTAACCATACAAATCCTAATTTCTTCTTCATATCCAATTTACCTATTCTAAAATAAAATTATGGTTAACTCTTAGAAAAAGTCGACTATTGTTGTGCTGTAAATGGACCAATCGTTAAGGTAACTTCACTTATCGAGTTTGCTGGGAAATTTCCCTTCTTAGCATGTTCCTCGATTAGTTCCCTATTTTCTGCTTTATAAACACAATACACCTTGTCACCCGTTACATAACTATGCTGCCATTCGATTGTTGGTCCCATTTCTTTCAATATAGTACAAGATATTTGAGATATTCCTTTAAGTTCCTCATTGCTTAACTCTCCTGCCCCAGGGATTACACGTTCGATTACATAGGTTTTCATCAAATTGTTATTCTGTGTAATTTTTTCATTCGAAACTTGATTTGATTGATTTTGACCGAAAGAAAAATTGCACGCAAATAACATGGATAACAATACAAAATACTTCATAACTCTAAATTTTAATGATTAATAAATACCGTACAAATTTAGAGTAGAACATTTAACCTACTTTTTCTTAAAAAGTCAATCTTTTTGTTTTTTTGACCATATAGTTCTTTCCTGTTTAATAATGTAGAAGAATTCATGGCTTAATCCATTAAAGGCTATACAACCTATACTATTTTTGCTTGCGATAATCACTAGGTGATAAATTATACTTCTTTTTAAAGACCCTACTAAAATGAGACACATTCTTAAATCCACAATCAAAGGTAATTTCACCTATGGATTTATTGGATGTTTTAAGCAAAATAGTAGACCTTTCTAATCTCTTTGATGTGAGCCATTTCCCAGGAGAAGTCTGATAGTGTTTTTCGAAATCACGTCTAAAAGTACTTGTACTTCTATTTGCAATTTCAGCAAACTCAGAAATTTTTAAATCATAGAAATAATTGGATTCCATCACCTCCCA
This sequence comes from Saprospiraceae bacterium, assembly GCA_965230345.1. Classification (GTDB taxonomy): domain Bacteria; phylum Bacteroidota; class Bacteroidia; order Chitinophagales; family Saprospiraceae; genus JADKBO01. Next base: position 609,721 of record CBDDKR010000001.1, on the reverse strand, counting down.
AATTGGCATGGTGTAATCATCAACAATTTGACTGATATAAGCCAAAATTTGTCTATTACTTGGATGAATAAGAATATTAAAAAGAAGTTCTTTAAACTTCCCTTCAAATACGACGTCAGGTAATAATTGAGGATTAGAAAAATAAGGTAACAAACTATGATAACTGTTTCTAATTTTGTCATTCAGCATAAAACTCTGAATCATTTCCAAATCTACATTAGGTAACTTATCCAAAGAAAAATGTTGTCTAAATTCTTCAAAAACCTTCTTTAAATAATCGTCTTTCAGATATACTACTAGAACTTTCCAATCTGAATAATCGTCCATAATCTCCTGAAAAAATGCGCCTCTTTTTACCAAAAAACCCTTTTCTTGAGTAAGTGTCCATTTTTTCTCACCATGGTGCAACCTTCTTTGCCCGTTTAAGGTAAAAGTCAGTTGATTGTGATTCGAATAAAGTTGTACTATTTTTTCCTTCTGTGGACATTCATAATAACAAAACAGTAGATTCTTTAAAGTCAATTGAGTAAAAATGTCTGGATTGGCCTTTTGCACTTCGTAGATATTCATTTGATCAGATTTTTGCTATCCAATTTTTATAATTATTCAGTATATAATTGTTTAGTTGTTTCAAGAAACACTTCCTCTCACTCCCACAAGTTACTAATTAATAGTCATTTGCAACATACGAGAAGATTATTTAATACACTAAGATTAATCAACAATTGGTAATCTTACTGATCAGGAAATATTACCAACAATAATTTGACCATACAGTATGAAATATTACTCGTATTCTATTGTTAGAATAATAAGAAGTCTCATTAGAATTTAATGAGCGTAATTCATTGCTTAGAAAAATTGGAAAGAGGTCAATGAATTTGACAGAAAAAATTCAGTTTGGAATGGATTTCACATTCATGGTAGAAAGGAATCGTTAGATGCTCAAGCAACCGTGAGTTCTTTATTCGGACTACAGTATTATACTATTTAAGAATTTAACTGCAGTATCCAATTGTCACCTTAAACAAGTCTTTATCAAATAGAAAATTCATATGATGAGTAACGGGATTCTCTATATTTAAGAATTGCAAATGATCCATCAAGTTTTGTAATGTATAATAGTCTTCTTTAAAATCTATATATTCATAAAGCTATATCATAATTGAGATTCGACGATCCGGCCAGTACCTTGTAAAATTGTTCTGATATACAAATGATTTAATAGTAGACTTCTTTAAATCACATAATTATACATTGGTTGATTGTACTGTTATATCTAATTCTTATGTGTTATTGATATGAATAACGCTTTCAACTTCAATATTCCTTAGACTCCAACAATTTAGAATATTTTATGTTATTAGAGTATTGGAGAATTGGTAAACGACTATATTAAATGTAGATAAATCTTAACCAATTTAAGACGATTAAAAGATAATGAACACAGCCACCATCGTAAAGGAATATTTCGAAGATCATGAAGAATATAAGTGTGGTACATTGGCTCATTTCATAAACGGAATTCAACCTCCTACTCCCCTATTAAAACAAAAAGGTATAGTATTCATTCTAATCAAAAAAGGTTTTATAGAGTTGATTTCTGGACTACAAAGAGTCCAGGCTTTAAAGAATAACCTTATCGTAATTCAGCCACACAAACCCTTTAGTTTCGAAGAAATATCGGAAGATATTGACGGTTATTTTCTACTTTTAAATGGAGAAGGATCTTTAGGCTCAATGGGAAGTCATTCTTTGATTTTCAACTTAGAATTTTTAGAAACATGGAGTACTTCGCTTTTCGAAATTAAACATATGCCCGTAGAATACTTCGAGAATCTATTTAAAAGAATCATATGGAGTAAAGATCAAAACCATCAAAAACTATCAATCATCAATGCTTATGTCATCACTCTGCTGTTGGAAATTAACCAATGCTACAATGAAGTATCCCAAAACAATAGATCCTCAGTAGAAATAACTCGAAAATTCAAAACTGAAATTAATAAAACCATTCATCTGAATATAAATGTCGCCCAATATGCCCAACGACTTTCAATAACACCAAATCATTTGAACAAATCAATTAAAAAAGTTATTGGAATAACAGCTACCGAATTATTGATACGGTTTAAAATAGTAGAAGCTAAATATTTACTAATGCTATTGGATGTCAACATAACCGAAATAGCAGGCAAGTTAGGTTACCATGATTCGGCTTATTTCATTCGATTTTTCAAAAAACATACTTCTTTAACACCTACCGAATATAGAAGGAAGATTGATTTGTCCTATTAATGGAACTATCCAATCAATATGAATGTACATGGGTCGTAATACTTTTGTGCAAAACTAGTGACATGCTAAATACAATTAAAATAGGATTCCTTTTAGCTCCAGGATTTCAACCGGCCGAAATGATAGGTATAAATGCCGTCTTAGGAATTCATCCCTTGAACAAATCTTATTTCATTGGCCAAAGCAATAAGGTGGTTTATGGTAATTATAGTTTTGGTATTAAACCAAATACTGCATTCGTAGATTGTCCGAAATTAGACGCATTAATCGTAGTTGGAATGTCTAATGAACAATTAAGAAATGACAACATACTAAAATTTATTAAAGTAATTTCCGATTCTTCGACTCATATAATTGCCGTCTCTAATGGTGTCACTGCACTTTATCGCGCTGGTGTTATTAAAAGTCAAAGAGTGACAAGTGACAATCAAACTTTAGAAGAGTTAAGGGATACGGACTTACAAATAGAAGCTGTAGATACTTGTGTAATAGATGGTAAATTCATTACCTCTGGACCATCAACAGGAGCCATCGAAGCGGCCTTTACCTTACTCAACAAATCACGAGGTAAATGGATAACAAAATTAGCGGAATTCAACCTAGAATATGATCCCATTGTACAGTACCCTTGCGATAGTAAAACGACCCTTCGTCAACCTACTATCCCCAAACCTCTAAAAGTAGGACTATTCCTTCCCGATGGTGCTTATTTACCTGATTATATGGGAGCTGTTGATGTATTTTCAAAAATTCCGAATACGGAATTTTACTATATTAATACCCAGACAAAAGAAATGTCATCCACCATACTTGGTCCCCATGTAACAACGAATACAACTATAGATAAATGTCCTCAACTTAATGTATTAATCGTAGGAGCTACATTACCTAAGTATATTCAGGACAAAAAAGTACTTAATTTTTTTGTGGCTCAAGAGGAGTTAGCGCAAGCCATAATTAGTGTATGTGCAGGAACATTTATTGTAGGTGCAGCAGGATTACTCGAGAACAGAGTAGTTACAACTAATTATCATCAGACCATAGATCTCAAAAGAGTTGGTGCCCATTTTAATGGTGAAGAAGTAGAAGTCGATGGAAAATTCTTCTCCGCGGGTCCGGCTGTGGGATCTTATGAGGTAGGACTTAAAGCAGTTGAAAAAATTGTAAGTAAAGAATGGGCTCAATTCATCGAATATCAAATTTTAGAATTTAAACCCAAACCTGTTTATGGATGCAATATGAAGACCGTTGATAAATCCATTTTAGGAGTTACGAATGCATTATCAATCATTCTTAGGCAAGTATATAGAACTTCGATAAGAAAAGGATATCAACAAAAAAAATTAAATCCTATGAAAAACAAATCATCATTTATTCTTAATAACCCATGATACAAACTTCATTTCCATTGATGGATGAGATATTGGCCCCTTGGACTGAGGCAATCGGACCAAATTTCGAAGGATATCGAAACCATGTGTACCGAACATTGAACTTCTGTTATATACTAAAAAAATGTTCCACAGATGAAAAACAAAAATTAGAAATTGCAGCCGCATTTCACGATATCGGTGTTTGGACTGATCATACTTTTACTTACTTAGAGCCTTCTATTCAAAGGGCTAAAGAATGGTTAAGTAAAAATGGACTAATCCATTGGCAAGAAGAAATAAGTCTAATCATATTTTATCATCATAAAATAACAAGATACAAGAACCCCAATTATCCATTGGTAGAATTATTCAGAAAAGCAGACCTTATCGATGCATCATTAGGAACGTGGACCTTTTCAGTTGGTAAATCTAGGTATAACAAGACTATATCGGTTCTACCAATTAATTTTTTTTTTTAAAATAATGCTTAAGAGTGCTAAGCCTTTAGATTTAATGTACATTATATTTAAAGTTTTTCAAAGGTAATAAGATCAGTATATAGTGCCATCCTGTGCGCATGGTATTCTTAAGATAAATAGGCCACTTATAATCATCCTTACTTCTGAATGTCTCCAATTTAATTTGGTACACAATTTACTGATGCTCCTAAGAAATCTGAGCTATTGTCCGATATACCGAGCGTCTAATGTTCACCTCTCTATCCATATTCATCATTCGTGACGCCATATTATTCATTGTGTAGGCAATGGTCACCTCAGCGTCAGGATCATGAAATACAAAACTTCCACCTGCCCCAAATCCACCAAAGGCCTTTGTTGATTGAGAAAAGTTGTGGTTCTCTGACGGTTTCATAAATCCTGCATGAAAGCGAAAAGCATCTTGTTTTAACACTATATCTTCAAATCCATTTGCTGGATCATTGGGATAATCCATAATATAATCTAGAGAATCCTTGCTAAGACTCAGAACATGCTTTTCATTAGTCAATGCATCAATAAAAGATGCCAATCCTCGTGCATTTGCAATACCTCCCCCAGCACCAATTTCCAATTGTAAAATTTCTTTTTTGTTAAAGTTAGTATGATCGTTTGCAAATGATGGGTTGAGAATTGATCTAAAAGTCAAAGACCAAGGTTTAAAAAATTCCAAGACAAATTTGAATGGCATAGCAAACAGCCCACTTAATTTTGAAAAGGGTTTTAGCTCCGCAATTTTAGAAATATTATATCCTTTATCTATCCCGATTCGTATCTCTCCCTCAATATTTGGTAATACTTCTTCATTCAAGAAATTCTTTAAATATCTATTGCCTTTATCAATTTTAGAAATTAATGTGCTGATGTACCAACCAATATTCCATACATGATAGCCCTGGTAATTCCCTGGTTCCCATAGAAGTTTTTGATTTTCAATAATTCGTTCTAATTCTCTTCGATTTCGAATCGTCTCAATACTTAATTTACAATCAATAGCTGATAACCCAGCTCTATGTTGAAGTAACTCCTCAACGGTAATTGACTCTTTTCCATTAACTCTAAAATTGTTCCAATAATTGCTTATGCAATCCTCATAACTAAAAAGTCTTTGACTATGAAGCATTGCAAGACAAGCAGAAGTAACAGCCTTAGTCGTAGAAAAAACAGGAACAACAGTATTTTCATTCCAAGGCTCTGATTTTTTAACATCCTTAAATCCATCCCATATGTCTATTACCTTAACATGTCTGTGGTAAACACATAAAGCAGCCCCAATTTCATTTAAGGAAGAAAAATTTAAAGCAAATGACTGAGCTATTTCTAAATAATTCCTATGAACCTGAGTTCGATATTAAAAAAGAGCTAATTGCGAAGAATTTTGTGGTGTAAACTGATATAATTTGATTGTGGGCTTTTTTGGCAAGAAAGAGTATGCTATTAATCCAGCTAAGAGATTATTAATAAAATTGTGGAATGAACGATGGCGAGAATGTTCTATCATACAAATGTTTTTTAATTGATCGTTGATCGTTTCAATGATGCTACGTTTGCGTAGCATTATCTTATCGATTAAAGGCATCAATGAGTTTTTCATGTTTTTACGTATCCCTGTTACCAGATGTATGCCATTATCAAAAAGCACTTCTGTAAGTTGCTTGCTAACATAGCCTTTATCTCCATACAGTTTGCCCCAGATCCTTTTAAACAAATTACCCTTTAACGGTGTACGATCATCAACATTTGCTTGAGTGATCTGAAAATCAATCACTTGGCCATATTCATTGACAACTAAATGAAGTTTAAAGCCAAAGAAATATCCCATTGTGGACTTCCCCCTTGTCGCAATATTCTTAAATACTTTATGATTAAAAATCCGTTTGTTTTTACATACCCTTATGGGAGTAGAGTCAACAAAAGATATACCAGTACAGCTTCCTAAACAACATGTCTTTGCGAACAAGGCCATGGGTAATAATGCTTTTTTCTGAAGTTTTACAAAACGATTATAAGAAACGAGATTGGGAAATTCTGAGGACAAATGTTTGACGAGATATTGATTATAAAACCATTTGAAACATCGTATGCCACTCAATTGAAATAGAATCATTATTGTCATCACCTCGGAAGTGTTTAATTTAGGTTTACGCTTGGGTTTGTTTCCAATACTGTGTTGGTCAAGGTGATTTTCAAATTCGATCACAAATTCATCCACAACACAGAAAATATTAGTAATTTGCTCTTTAAGAATCATAAGGAATAGCTCTGTTAATTAATTGATAGTCAACCATTAAGGTACAACTATTCCTTATTACTCCATAATCAATAAGGGTATTTAACAATATATAAAACCCTTATTATCAGTCAAATATTAATCGAACTCAGGTTATGAACAAATCCTGCATATTTCATAATCATTAAATCATTTAACAAAAAAAGTAATTAAGACTTATGCTAAAAAATACGTTTTATATAGTTAGATTTCAAAACGATTTGTACTTAACTACTATTGATGTCTTCAAAAACGACTTCAGATTACATTAGGGGTTTCCAATTGATCTGATATATTTAGTTTTTTGTGGTTTCTATTTCACCTTTATGCTATAAATCTCTTCATTTAAAACATCATGTGATATGTAGCCCCTTCCTGTGAATCCTCCTCCAAAAAACAGTTCATTATTTAATTCAAACGCAAAACCAGAAGAAAAGTGTTTTCCAGGATACAAAGTATACTCTACCCATTCATCAGTTTGCAAATTATACTTCCATATATCATAAAATGGAGATTCATTTTTGCCTAGACCAGCATAAATATCCGTACCCGTTCAAACAATAGAGGCATCCACTCTCGTTGGTCCAGCAAAATCCGACAATTGAATCCATTCTTTAGTAACCTCGTTAAAACTATAAAAATTATTTGAAGTCTGTGATGGAAATAGAACGTAGATTATATTATTTTCAGAAGCAATAACGGCAGACGAAAAAGAATCATTTACACTAAGTACTGGAAGGGATTCCTTAACATCAGTGTTAAAATCATAGGATGAAAATGTTTCATCATTAAAAAAATATGCCTTATTATCTGAATAAGCCACTTTGCTAGCAGGAGAAAAACGCGTCTCAAGGCTTATACTTTTATTTTTGATCGAAAAGGCCCTTACTTCATCCGTTGGTGCACCCGAACCATTTACACCCCAAGAATATAAATTACATCTTTATTTCTTATTGCATTAGAGCTGCCTGCCCGTGCTAATCCATTGTAGGTAGTAACTTGAGTCCACTTATTATCAGAATATTTCAATATTTCTGGTCTTGAACTAAACCTGTCTCCTCCCTTTCCTGGTAATAAAAATGCATTGTTCTTGTATGTAACTACGTTTGCATTTAATCTTAAAGCATATTCAGGAATATCACTCCGTTTCGTCCATTCATTTATCGGAGTTTCTTCCATATTCGAATTATCGCTACAGTTTGTAAACACAACAACTAGAAGCAAAACCAAAATTTTAGTACCTAGACTTTTCATCAAAAACCACATTTTACCAACAATAACTACCTACTACACACTAAATCCAACCAACAACTAAACAAGTTAATATTATTAGATGATAAATATCCATTTTTTACTTATCCTTTTGCTTTACTTTTCTCTTTTTAATCGTAAAGAGGCAGACATTCAGCTAACATAATTATCCATTAAAGGATATATAGTTTCTTCAACTGAATTTAATCGTCGATAGGATATCTACTTTTATGGAATGATATGAATATGCAATTTCACACTACTTATTTCAAAACATGTAAAATTCAAGCGTTGGAAATAGAGCAAGAATTACACTACACAAAATGAAATAACTAAATGAAAATTGTGTTCAACTCAATTCTTGATCCAATCTATACTTGTGTTCAATCGTAGATTTAATAGTATGATTTTAAATTGACAAAGCACACCATACTAGCACTCATAAGACATCTAATTCAAACTTCTAGATGTATTATCTAGTCAGCATATTTTTAGTATCACAGACTTCTTAAAAGAATGCAATCAATGATTTACAAATCACCAATCTTCGTTATTGTATGAGTTTCCTGAAATCGTTTTAAATATAATTCCAACTTCAAATCGCAGCTTCGATTCTAAAAAACTATTATCCGAAAGAACAGTTATCCTAGGATAATCGAAATGATATTTGCTTCTTCCGTAAAATCCAAAAAACTCACTAATGAAATATCTATATTCAATATGGACTCCTGAAGTGCCATGCTTATAATTATAACCCAAAAGTATATCCGATTTAGCTAGATCAACTATATTGTGGGCATGAATATCGGCTCTCAAAGAATAACCAATTTTACCATCTTCATCCAAGGTCGAATTCATACCGAGATCAGATCTTGACGAAAGAAGATACTTTAAATTGAGACCTAATGATAAATATTTAGATACTCCAGTTTCACCAGAAATAATTCCATATGATGTTGCTCCAGTTTCGTACCCTAATTTACCTACAACATCCAAAAAACCATCAAAATATTGTGCCTTTATGCTGGATGAATAATTAAGACCTATAATAAAAAAAAATAATTTAATCCATTTCATATACCGCACCTATTCATTACATACTCCTTTAGTTCTTTCTGTTTGATCCTTTTCTTTCCCTCAAGAAAAGCTTCTGCATGTTCATCTCCTAAGAAATACTTTTCCAACATTTTTCTTCTTTGCTTGTCAAAGGCTCGTTGAGTGATAATTTTTCTTAAAAAGACATAACCTACAAATGTTGGCGCATCTTCATCAGGTCTTTGAAGTAGATAAGCCCCCATGCCATCTAAATAATTTTCCCAAACCTGACCATTTTTGTCCACTTCAAACTCTTGAACGACTAGGAAACTTTTAATATCATCACAACCTCCTCTAAATTGACACCAAACTGCATCTTTTGTTTTCTTAGGTGCCTTTTTTCTTCGAATTTCATAATATGGTGTTCTTACCAAGAATATCTTCGTTTTATCCGTATTCACAGAAATGTAGTCTAGTTCTTTAAAACTTAATCTTTCGACTTTATCAGACCCTGGCATTCTGTATTTTAAAACTTTATGATCTTCATTAAATATACCATCCTTGCCGTTTTTAATTCTTAAAATGAATTCACATTCAAGGGTACTTCCATCCGTCAATCCAAGAGTTCCTGAGATGAAATTCTTTTGTCCTGCTATTGAGGTAGTAAAGAAAAATATAATAGAAAATATAAGAAAAAAGTGGTTCATAATTGGGTAATTTGTTTTCAAAATACTCTTAACCGCATAAAGTTAATTTATTTTTACTAATCTCAAAAAAAATATAGTTAATGCTCATTCTATTTATTGGTGTACAATAGCTGAAGACTCTTCCTAAACACCCCCAAGTTAAAATTAAATTACTTCATTGAAGTATTCATGAAGCTATAGCCAATTAATTGTGTAGATTCTGTCAAGACTAGCTCGATAGAGCCATTCATTTTATCCTATACTGATTCGTAAGCATCAATAACTCTGCGGCTCGCATTTGCAAATACTATTGGACTCATGCGTTTCAATGCTTGATGTGGGTGGCAACTATTGTATTCATCTCTCCATGAATCTGATAACTCCTCAAGTTCATTTAAACTTTCAATTATATAGGCATCTAGAACATCTTCTTGATATGTTCTGTTGAACCGTTCACTGGCTTTAAACATATCTCGAAGGTGCGAACAAGCATTCCTTTGGGCAGAAGGTCTTACCACTTTTTTGAAATTACCTCTTTTGCCATTTCTAACTGTAAGGCTTGTTCGGCATACATATTTTTGAGCTTGGCATTCTCAACTTGTAATTCTTTAAGCTGCTTGAGGTCAGAGACATCTATGCCACTATACTTACGCCACTTGTAAAACTTAACTGTGCTAATTCCTAACACACGACTAACGTATTTAGTGTTTCGACCTGCTTCATTTTCTTTGTTGGCCCTGATAATCTGGGGCTCTATGAATTTTGACTTCTTCATAATACTTCAAATTTAGTAACTTTTAGCTGGAAGTATTTTCCGGGAAGTCTTCAATTTGAATAAACGTCCTTGAAAATCTCATGGTTAAGGCGAAGCAGAATTACTAATTCATATATACACAGCTTATAATCTGAGTTTTTTTCTTCGATAGGTCATAACGGATAATGATATCGATCGTCTCTCTGAGGAACGAAGAGATATGATCTGATATCTAGTGTTATCGATAGGCTTTTTTATTTATTCATTAAGTCAAATATTGAAAAATAACATTCTTGTTTAGTCATTTTTACTTGTTTGCTAGATTCTTTATTGTAGATGAAGTCTATTGGGTCGACACAATATTTTATCGAAAGTGAAATTGGGTCCGACATTAGTAGTTTGTTAATTTCTGAACAATCTCCGAATTCTTCTTTTTTAAGTTCATCTTGAATATATCCAAATTTCAATTGACCATGTTTAGAATACCATGCTGAATAAGCGTTGCTTTTTTCACCATCCATAAAAAAGCCAACTTCATTATAATCGCTACTTAGTCGAGTTATAAACTCTATTGTCTTCTGTGGATGGTTTGAAGTATCTAAATAGTCTTGTTTGTTTTCATATTGAACATAGATGAGATTTGATCCATGAATTACTGTCCAACCATTTATGGGATTAGTAACCATTAATTCTTCATCTCCATAAGATCTTTCCATTCCGTCGACAAAATTATCTTTATCTGATTCTTGTAATTTTAGTTTGTTCATCAGTTCAGTTTGATTTTCTGTTTTCACACAAAGCCAAATTGAATTTTCACCAAATGACCTTTCTATATATCTGGTTAGATTAAGATTTTTATATTCTTTTGATTTGAATTCATTAATCATTTGAGTTGATATAGGTTTATGATGACCATCTAGAATTACACCATTTATTTCTTTTGATAGCTGGGTTAATAGATCAAAGAATTCGCCCGCATAACTTTTTGGTAATTCAAAATTAATTCCTCCTCCTTGACCATCATAATTGAATCGAGCAAATGCGTCTGGATTTTGAATTGATCTTTTATATGCTGAATGTTTAGCAGTAGAATTTTTAGCATATTCAAACATTTGATAACTCCATTTCAAATCATATTTTTCCATTAATTCAATGAAATCATCTCGATTTATTTTATTCTTGATATTTGCACCGTATGTGCCTTCTTCTGGTATTTCTTTTAAAATGTACATTTCATTTTTATTTGCTTATCGATAACGGTTTGGCTAAATGCAGTAGCCGACGAATGGAGGCTATTGACATTTTAGCCTTTGTTGTGTGCAGGATTTTTTTCTCTATTTAGTTGAATAGTTTGTTCCTGCTCCTTTTCCATGTTTTATGATTAATCCTTTTCCTACCAAATCGTTCAAAACTCTTTTTAGTGTTGCTTTACTTATATTCAAGTTTTTCGATATTTCTCCAGATTTACTTCCTGCTTTATTTCCAATATACGTTAGGATTTCTTTTTCCTTAGGAGATAAATTTCCTTGTAAACCACTTAACTCTAATTTGCTTTGGAGTTTATTCTGGAGGTTTATCAAAGATTCAAGAAAGAAGTCAATCCATTCGGTAATATCTTCACTGGGTCTTTGAGCTTGACAACTTCTCAATACACGATAATATGTCTTTTTATTGTTTTCTATTTCGTGTTCAAAACTGACGTATTCTATCCACTTATATCTTGACTTCAATAATAATAATGTTGTCAAAAGCCTACTCAGCCTTCCATTTCCGTCTTGGAATGGGTGAATGCTTAAAAAATCATAAACAAAGGCTGCACATGAAATTAATGGGTGTACTTCTTTTTCTTCAGCATACCATTCAATTAGAGATTTCATGGCAATTTCAGTCGGAAATCCAGGCTCTGTTGTCTTAAAAATCACTTGTTTTGTTCCGTCTGGGAAAGTTGCTTGAACTGCATTTGTGTGTTGCTTATAATCTCCTCTATGCCAGACATCTTTTTCACTAAATTTTAAAAGTAGATTATGCAGATTTTTGATATTACTTTCACGAATATCAATATCCGAAAATGAATCACTAATCAAATCAAGAACGTTGAAGTATCCAACAACCTCTTGAGAATCTCTATCCTCTATTTTGCTAATATCTATTTGGCTAAGAAGTTCTTCAACATCTTGGTCTGTGAGTTTCGAGCCTTCTATCCTTGTAGATGCTCCTACACTTTGGATAGTGGCAACTGTCTTTAATTGTTTTAAACTTTTTCCCTCTATCTTTTCAATAGAAGACCATGAGGCATCAAATCGGTCTATTTTGCTAATTGCTCGGAGGACTTTCCAATTCAGGCTCAAATTAAAACTATGAACTTTTTCTTTCATACTCGAAAGTTACGAAAAAAGCATCAGGTTGAGCCAATTTGAGCTAATGTTTTTGTTTTTTGAGCCAATATTTTTTATTTCTTTTTCTTGCACACAACGGCTGGTGTAAACGGCGTAGCGGCTAAACGCTGCTATGAACGTTTTACACATTGTTGGCAATAGTTATTTTAGAATCAATTCTTCTTTTAAGTGAAAATGTTGAGCTGTTTTGTCATATCGAGATAATATTCTCTTAGCATTTTCTGGTATATATGCTTGATGATAATTTTCTCCTGCAAACATTTTAACAGCATCTAACGAGTCAAATTGAAGTACAAGAAAGAACTCTACTTCACTTTCTTTTTCTAATGTAGAAATACTGACTTTTTCTAAGCCTTTTACTCCCTTTTGCTTTACAGCTGGAAATACTTCATTAATAAGTAAATTTTCATAAACTTCTGCATTCTCTATGCTGGTCCAACCTTTCCAAGTTCTTATTATTTTAGTGTTTTTCATTTAGTTAACTTTAGTGTAATTGCAATTAATTCAAGGATTTCTATTCCAAATTTCCAAATAGACCTTCCATTCTCCATTTATTCTCTTCCAAATATTCATATACTTGCCCCTCCAATTGACTTTACTACCATTAGCAATTTCAGTTTCACCCTCATAAAGACCATAGGCATACGCTTCATTGTTTTTTACTGTAATTTCTAAGGGTGTTATTTTATGAAACAGGATTTTGGAATTGGGAGATGGAGTCCAATATTTTTTAATAGAATCCTTCTCGATTATTTCACTATTCTCAGGAAATAATTTTGCGTCTAAAGTATATCTATTCACTGTTTTATCAGTATTGCCATTCATATAATTTAGTGAGAAGTCGGATTTACTTTTTAAGATTTTTTCAAGATCTTCTGGGCTTCCAGTAAAATTTTGAGAAAACAAATCTACGGATGGTAGAATCATCAATAAAATGATGAAAAATTTAAGTAGGAATTTCATTTTTATTTATTTTAATTATTGCCAACGGTCTCGCGATACCCAGCGTAGGCGTTAGCCTATGATGTGGTCATCGCTTGTTATCTCTCGGATTTTCTTTTGGCGATGAACTCCTTAGGGCTAAATACAGGAATTTTAGAGTTTATAAAGTCTTTTAGGTTTCTAGTTACAATTAATTGACATTGTGATTCAAGCGCTGAATAATACTGTATTCCGTCTTCAAAATCTTTGAATTTTGTATCATTCAAAGCTAGTTCAATGATTTTATCACTTAAAGGATTTGATTGGACAAGAACTTTGAATTTGCCTAGAATCGACCGAGCCTCTTTAAGTTTCATTACGTCATTCAATATGTAATAAGTATTCACGAAGCTTAATGAAGAAATAATTAGTTTGATTTTGTTTGTATCTGATAGTGTAAATATCTTCTGACTTTCAACATAAAATGGTTCTCGTTTAGCGAGTAAATCAATTATTACATTCGTGTCTATAAAAACTTTCATTAATTATTCTTTAACTGGAGATACTTAGTGCGAGCCTTTTTGTAGTCAAAATTTTCTGGTAATAATACGACACCACTTAAACTTTCAACTAAAGGTGAAATTTGAATGTCTTCTTCTTTGTCTAATTTGCTTGTTAATGATTGAAAGTAGGATTCAATCATTCTAGACAAACTTGTTCCGTTATGTTTGGCGTACTTTTTTGCTTTTTCAATTATTTGCTGATTTAAGCTTAATGTCAATTTCTTATCCATGATGCTTTTTTACGTGTAAATATACATATTATTTACGTGCGAGGCAATCATGGCAGCGTATTTCTATCTGAAAGATAACGGTGAGTACATGCGGCGTGCGACGTTAGGAGGATGATCGTCATGTACATTGTTCTATATCGTTATTTATTCTGTGTAATTCACTTAGTTGTTCATACAATTCAAATTCACTCTTATAAAGTTTGTAACTTAATAACACTAAAGGACTAAATATAATTGAATAAAAAAGCACCTTTGGATATTTAACTGTTTCTAAGTAAACGTCATAGAATTTGTTATCGTAAAATTGTAGTAGATTGTGTGTCATAACAATTAAACTTGCAAATATCACACTCCATATTGCTATATAACCTGAATGAGCTATTGCTGCTTTTCTATTTTTAGGGAGTTTATACAATAGCTTCCATAATTGATTTTTCTTCCCATAATATAATATTGAAGCATATTCTTTAAAGGTTTCTGGTTTGGCTATTAGTTTGCTTTCAACTTTGTACTTAAATGTATATTGATAGTAGCAAAAAGCGATTATTAGAACTACTACGACATTTACTACAATTAAGCCATTCCATCCAACACCAAATAATTGGGTTAATGGGTTAGTTTCATCTGTTAAACCGTTTTCTTGAAAAATCCATAGTGATGTAGAATAAAAATCACATCCACGAGCAAAAAGGAGAAGAAAAAGAACGGTTATATATTTTATTATTTTATTCATATTGTCTGATATTTTTTAATTATCTAATTCTGACTAACGTTCGCTAAGCCATTGATTATCAATAGTCATTTTCTACACAAATTTACTTAATTTCTTATGCAATTCTATCTCTATTTAAGCGAACGTTAGCGAGGGAAATTAATTTGCCAAGGAGAAATTAGTATTTTAGGTTACTGATTTTGGTTGGTCGAATATGGGGAATGATATAGAACGGTCTTGCGCTATGCGACGTCTGTCATATTTATTACCTATGTCGCATCAGCGCATGTTATGACCCCGTCCCTATTTTTCTTTATCTGTTTACTCTTTTATTAAAATTCTGAAGCAGTGAAATATTGAAGTAAAAGCAATGAACAACTTATTGATTTTCCTCTTAGTTTACACACGGCTTCGCCCTTCATAAGTCGCAGCGCTCTAACCAGTAAATTGTTTAAAATCTCTTTCTTGATTTGTCCTTCTTCGTCCAGATTTTCCTTCTTTGTGCGAGCTTCTTATGTTTTCAATTTTCTTTGGATTCTGTTCCACAATTTATAACTTTTTCCTCGCTTTTTTGCTTTTAAGAGCCTCTTTTAGCTCATTTTTTGAACTCTTAATCATTCTCAACATTAATAAGTGTCCCCGAAAATATAATGGTTAAGACGAAACGGAATTACTAATTCATTTATGCACAACTAATAATCTGAGTTTTTTCTTCGATGGGTCATAACGGTTGGTGTATGAAGCGTTGCATCCAGTCTTGGATGCTATGATTTGATACACATTGTTAGTAGCCGATTACTAATTCTCTTTAAATGCTAAATTATCTCTAGTGTTTTTCTGAACGGTTACAGCACCAAACATGGCTAATAAAAACGCAAATGCATAAAATCCCTTTTCGCTTGGTAATAATGTCGCATTCCATAATCCAACCACAAGTAGTACTATTGAACTAATTGTTGCAAACCAACAAATATTGTAGTATATATCTGTTACTTTGATCCCTTCCATTCTGTCTCTTACACTTTTTTGCAACGACACAACTGAAAATAATCCAAATAGTAATAATGTAAAATAATATCCTTTTTCGTTTAGTAGCATTTCGGCTCGCCACAGGCCTATTAAATAACCTATTGCCCCTGTTCCTAAAGCAACCCATGATGCCATTATAAATGCACTTGATGTTTTCTGACTCATAATTATTTATTGTTTGTTAATGTTCTTTTAGTATAAGGTATCTAATAATAATTTTATTGCTCTAATCCTTCTAGCTCTCAAATTCTCTTCGATCCTAAATCGACTATACGATTAACTATAAAATCATCTCATTTTAACGTGTGTAAATCAAATGTTTCGAATGTATTATAAGGCAGATGGTTTACACTTCTTCGGGTACATAGTTTACACTTTTATTTTGTTAATATGTAAATATGTTTCTTTCTCAGTTATCAATTTTTCATCCATATATCCTAAAAGTACATTGCGGTAATATATATTCCAAATGCCGTTCCCTATTTCCTCTGCTCCTATGTATCTTCCCGCTGCTGCTCTTGACACCCACAACCAATTGTATGCTCCCCATCTAGATGCTCCATTTTTACATACCTTATTCACTTTATAATGCAGCGGATATTCGTATCTTGATTTCTTCTCTTGATACTTGCGGTTTGATTTCACATGTACGCTCGATGGTGTTTTCATATCCAGTGATTCGTGTGGCCTTATATTATTATACTCCTTTACAAAATCATTCATTACAAGCTGCTGTTTGGTCAATGTCATTTTTATTTTATGTCGACAAAAAGCTTTTAGGTCTTTATGCATTCTTTCATGTCTACCATTTTGTTGAGGACTTGCTGGATCTAAAAATACTGGAACTACACCTTGATCTATAAGCCAATAACAAAGTTTTGAAAATCGCTTCGGTGATCGTATACTTCCAAAGGGAGAGCCATTATCCGTGTGCATAAATTCTGGTAACCCATATTCCCTAAAGGCCCTGATATAGCTTTGTTTCACTGAGTTGTAGTCTGGTTTGTAATGACAATCTATTCCTATTATTAATCTGCTATTTGAGTCACATATTGTTAAAGGCCAGCAGTATCTTTTGTTACCTAATTTAAACTTCCCTTTATAATCAGCACTCCTTATTTCATTAGGAGCTAAAGGGTCAAATTTTGGAAATAGTTTCCCTTCTTTTGGATTCCTTCTTCGTTTATTGGATACTAGGTTATTGCGTTTTAGTATTGCATTGATTGTTGTTTCTGAAGGTATTTTATCCTCCGTAATTTCTTTGCCTAGTAGTACTTTAAGTTTTCTAGCACCCCAGTTTGGATATTGTTTTCTAAGATTTATTATAACTTGTTCTATTTCTGCACGTGTTCGATACGGAGAGCTGTGGGGGGCTCTTGATTTTTCTATAAATGAAGCTTCCCCTATTTCAATATATCGCTTGGTCAATTTATGACCAGTTGTCCGGGAGATATTGAATCGAGTGCATAGCCCTGTCATCGTATAATTTCCACTTTGCCACATCTTTATAAATAGTAATTTTTGATCCATTACACTTTTTGTTTGCCAACTCATTTTTTACCGATTTATAGTAAAAAAAGCTCGTCCCAAAAGTGTAAACTATGTCCCTTTATAAGTGTAAACTATGTCCCTTGCCTGTACCTATGAGACATAACGGTTGGTGTATGTGGCGTAGCTGCGTTTAGCAGCTATGAACATTTTACACATTGTTGGGCACAGTTATTTTAATCTATATTTAGTTTTATTCTTTTCTCCTGTTTTTTCGAATACATTTAATTCAATTCCTTTCTTTAAATCTCTACTTGCTGTAGCTGAAGAAATATCTTTAAAAACATTCATATACTCTTTACGTGAGAATTCAGTTTTATTCAATTCTATAAAATAATTCAATCGGTCTTGTTGATTAAGTTTTTTACTACCGAATTTTAATGTTTGCTCTAAAGAAACGTTTATTACACCAAGCATATATTCGATAAAAATTGTTGATTTACCAGACTTGTCACTGTCAGCTAATGCTTTGTAATACTTATTTTGAGATTTACTAATTAATGTCTCAAGTGGGATAAATTCAAAAACAGGATACTTGTCCTTTAAAATTAATGTTTGCCATAAACGTCCTATTCTTCCATTTCCATCTAAAAAAGGGTGTATAAACTCCATTTCATAATGAAAAACACAACTTTTGATTAAAGTTAATTCATTTTCAGATTTTAGATATTTAAACAAATCTTTCATTAAATATGGAACATTTTCATAAGGAGGAGCAATGTGTTCAATTTCTTTTCCTTTCACAATTCCAACTCCTTGTTTTCTATATTCACCAGGTTTTTCTATTAAACCATTCATTATAGTTTTATGAGCTTTTTTAAAATCACTTTCGTTGGAGTAATTAAACTTCTGAATATTTTCGTAGACTTTTATAGTATTTAATACCTCTTTAATATCTTTTTCTGGTCCAATTACTCTTTTGTTTTCAATTATTGCCGTTATCTGTTCTTCTGTAAGTGAGTTTCCTTCAATTTTCAGGGAATTGTGAATTGTTTTAACTCTATTTTGTTTCCTAAGCGTAGGAGAAGGTTTATCTAATAGATTTGCATTAATCTCTCCTATCTTTTCAGAGATTTGAGTTATTAATTGTAAAATCTTGTTTGTTATTTCGTATGGTGGCTTCATTTTTTAATACTATCATTTGATACTATCAAAATTAATTATTTATTCTTGTTCTTTCGAATCTCTGAGAGATTTTTTATTGTGCTCAACGGTAAATGTATCCGACACATCGACTTCTTGGAGATGTGGACTGATACATAGTGTTATACGCCGTATAACACTCCCTAGTTCCATCTAGTTTGCGGCTTTACAACCATTTATTATTTAATCCGAAGCTCATTTCTTTACAAATTTACGCTTGTATGATCTGCTTCATTTATTTTATCTGTTTAACTCTTGTAACTTTTGTACACATCCGGGCTTGCGTCCTAGAACATGATTGATTTACGTTTCATGAACATCTCATAAAAGCAACAATAGTCTTTCAATCTCTCTGGTTTTTGTTTATACTTTGTGGCTCCAATTTTTCTATTTGTCTTTAAAGAATCTGATCTGGTTTTTACTGTGTAACTCAAGCAAGTCGAACTTCTCCTTCAATTTTATCTCCACACCACCTTTTTAAGCCGCAAACGAATTGGGATAAGCTCTTTCTTAGCATAAATTTCTTTTATCTGACCTTCACTCAATGGCGTATAACGGTAAATGTATCCGACACATCGACTAATTGGAGATGTGGAGTGATACATAGTGTTATACGCCGTATAACACTCCTAAGTTCCGTCTAGTTTGCGGCTTTACAACCTTTTATTTTTTTAATTCGAAGCTCTTCTCTTTAGAAATTAACACTTGTATCATATGCTCCATTTATCTGTTTAAGTCTTGTAACTTTTGTTCACATCTGGGCTTGCGTCCTAGAACATGTTTGGTTTACGTTTCATGAACATTCTATAAAGGCAACAATCGTCTTTCAATCTCTCAGATTTTTGTATATACTTTTTTACGCAAAGTTTTCTCTTTGTCTTTCAAGAATCTGATCTGGTTTTCACAACAACTCAAGCAAGCCGAACTTCTCCTTCACTCTTGCTCTACCCTACTTTTTCAAGCCGCAAACGAATTCGACTAAGCTCTTTTCTTGCGTAAACTTCCTTTATCTGACCTTCACTCAATGGCGTATAACGGTAAATGTATCCGACACATCGACTTCTTGGAGATGTGGACTGATACATCCGTATAACACTCCCTAGTTCCATCTAGTTTGCGGCTTTACAACCTTTTATTTTTTAATTCGAAGCTCTTCTCTTTATAAATTAACGCTTGTATCATATGCTTCTTTTATCTGTTTAAGTCTTGTAACTTTTGTACACACCTGAGCTTGCGTCCTAGAACATGATTGGTTTACGTTTCATGAACATCCTATAAAGGCAACGAGCGTCTTTCAATCTCTCAGTTTTTGTATATACGTTTTGACTCCATGTTCTCTATTTGGCTTTCAAATACCTGATTCATCTTTTATTCAATGTTCGCAAGCAAGCCGAACTTCTCCTTCAATTTTATCTCCGCACCACTATTTTAAGCCGCAAACGAATTGGGATAAGCTCTTTTCTTGCGTAAACTCCCTTTACCTGACTTTCACTCAATGGCGTATAACGGATCAGCTGTATCGGGAGTCGTGACGAAGGAACAATTCCCTGATAACAGCATGTTAGCGATAGTCTTTTATTCTATCTTCAAAATCAAGTTTTATTAATTCCCAATACTTTCCTTCTAAGCAGTTTGGATCAGGATCAGTTTCAGCATTTTCAAAATTTACAAGTTGTTGTACTAATTCTTCTTTACTAAAGTTGTAAGGATATCTTTTAGCGTAGAATTCTAACATCTTTGGTAAATCAAAATAATCGAACAATGCATGAATGTCCCAGAAATCTTTTTTTCTTCCACCTCTTCCAATTACATCGAGTTTCATAGCCGCTATTTCTTCAAGACTTGACAGACGGATTTTATCAATAGCGATAATGGGATATACGAACGGATCTGTATAATACAAATCTAGTTTTATTGAATCATCAGATGAATTTCCAATTAAACAAGAATTGCCCATGGTTTCATTTATCCATTCATTATGATCTACATATTCAAATTCTACTTTTAATATTTTAAGTATTTCAACAAAATCTAAACTTCTGTATTCTGAATCTGTAAACAGGTCAATGTCAACGGACATTCTGTGTCCAATTAATAAGCTTAGAGAGGTGCCGCCTACTAATCTGAAGTTTTTAAATGAATCTAACTCCATTAATTTTAATAAGCATTTCCAAAGTGTATCATTGACAGTTTGTCTTTGAACATTCACGAATCTAAAGGCTTGTCGTGGATGTATCTATTGATGTTTTTAGAAAAGTATGGGCTGATTGAATTATTAATATATTTTAACTCTTCCTTTATTGTCGGTTTGCCATAAAGCTTTACTAATTCGTTTATTTCAATTTCATTTCCTCTTTCAAGTATTCTTTGGATAACAGATCTTTTGTTTTTGATAAAATCAATTTTATTAAAATTTGTATCCCAGAATATTGATTTTCTTACCTTACCAATTAGGGGGTTTTTGTATGATCTTTGAATAATGCTTTTAACTTCAAAACTGGCTTGCAATAGCATGAAATACTCTTTGTCTATTCGAAAGTATTCACCAAGTTTGATTGACAATTTTGGATTTATTCCCCTTTTCTCTTTAGTTATTGCGTTTATTGTTTGAGGATATTCATCAATAGAGTTAGCTAAAGCTACTGCCTTTAAGGATCGCTTCTTTAGCTCTCTTTTTAATATGGCACCAGGGTGAATCCCTTTTACCCTTTCGTATTCTGGTAGTGTATATTCCATGTTGTATAATCAAAGATACTAAAATATAAACAAATTTGTTTATATTTTAGTTCAGCATACTTAATACTGAGTAACAGAAATATATGTCCTGATTTGCATACAGATTATCGCTAACGGTTAGTATCTGCGGCGTGCGACCGCATAGGGAGCATGACCGTCATATACAATGTTGCAGGTAATTTTCATTCATTCATCCATTCTTTTTCAGATTCAGAATACACTTGAATCAAACTGTCAATATTTGTTGGCTTATCATTTAGTTTCATTTCGTAGGTTGAAATTATTAAACCCGAAATATGGTCTGGATGATATAATTATCGTTCATCAAAATAGCATTTTAATCTGCCACCAGCCCATAAACCCCAATTGTTCCGCATCCACGTACCTAATCCAAAATGACTTGGCTCTCCGTTCTTAATTTGTACTTTAACAGTGTCACTTAACATTCTATCCAATTCATTGTGAGCATCTTGAACATCAGTAGGTATGTATATTCCAGACAAGCTATCAATCTTACAGACTTGTACTTTGTAGTTTTCTAAATCTTGATGTGATAAGCTAATCGGATTTCGAGAAATGTATAACCTATCCTCAAACAGCCAATAATCTGAATTATATGGTAATGTATCAATTTGAAAAGTCTGAGCAAAAACATAAGATCTTATTTTGTTCCTTAGGTCTTTTGAATTTTCGGTTAAAACGTGTTCGTTTGAATTTACTTTGATGTCGAACGGATTTCCTGCTTTATCTATTTTGCATTCTATCCAAAAATGGAAATAATAACGTTCTTCTTTTTGAGTTTCGTCAGTCGAAATTAGGTCAAGGTTTAAAGTTTCTCTCAATCCATTTCGAAATGTAATCCCATTAGCCAAATTTGGGAACCCCTCCTTTTCTTCGATATTAATAAACTCCACCTTTGGAGGTACATACTCAATCTGCACCAAGTTACTTAAATATACAGTCGTATCAATTTTGGTTAAAACTTCTGCTGAAATAAGGTCAACTTCGAGTAATGTTCCTGTTTTATTTGGAATGAGGTATAATCTATCTCCAATTACATACTTGCTGTTTTTTGCTAAAACAGAATTAATTTTTGAATCCCAAAACAGCCAAGAGTATTCTTCATGTGGCTCTTGTTTTAATAGTTCTTGATAAGAATATCCCCTTTGTAGCTTTCCTTCTCGATATATTTCAAGAATATTTGTCGAACAACTGTCATAGTCGGTTCTACGCCAAAAGTTATTTACGTAAGCTATGGATTTTCCATCAGAACTGACAAATGTGTTGTCTAATCCAAAATACCTATTTATAATATACAATAAACTATCGTTTACTGTCTCTCTAACCTTTGTAATTCCCGAGCATAAATCTCCTGATATTACGTTAATGTGTTCAAATGGGATTGACTCCAAATAGAATTTTTCATTTTCTGTAAATAATTTATAAGGTCCACTTTTTCCATAATGCCCTCCCTTTGAGGAAAGTTTATATTTCTCTTTATAGGATTTGTATGTCTGTTTTTTACAACTGATTGCAAAAAGACAAAAGATTATCATTCCTATAGATACTTTTATTTTCATTTATAATTACCTGCAACGGTCTTGCGCTATGCGACGTGTGTCATATTCATTACCCATGTCGCATCAGCGCATGTTACATATCGTCATTTCTTATTTAATCTTACACCTGCATTTACCTCAAAGTTCAAATAGTTTTCTTTCGGCGGTATTGGACATGAATAGTTTTCACTATAAGCACAATATGGATTATAAGACTTATTAAAGTCTAAAACTATTTCGTCTGAATCTTGCTTCTTTATATCCAAATATCTTCCTCCACCATAGGTAGTTTCTCCATTTGTTAAATCATTAAATGGAAGAAATAGGTGATCTTTGTATTCAGGTATTTTTCTTGTATAGTGGCTTTCATAAATACTCAATTGATAATTTCTAGATCGATACTCGAATTTTACTATTCCAATTCGATCATACATAGCAATTCTTTCCGTTGATGTTTGAAAGCCTATATTCTTTTTCACTCGAGAAGTGTCCAATTTTCCTATTATGATTAAATCTGTGTTAATTTCAAAAAAATCATGCCCTCCTTCTTTCTCGAACTTAGAAATTTCACTTTTATCCAATGGAGATTTTTGAGGGTCTAGATAATTCTTATTTAGCTCTTGTTGAAATTCAATTATTTCTTGAGTATATTGATTTATCTCTTTTGTCGCTTCTTCTGTTATTAGCTCTTTTTGAGTTTTGCAGCTTAGTATTATTGTTGTTAGGATTACTAATATTAATGTTCTGTTCCTCATATATGTTTAAATTTAGCTCATTCTATTCTACTTGATGATATGTAACGGCTAGTGTAAACACCGTGACCAGCTTTTGCTGGGCATGGACGTTTTACACATTGTTACACCCAGTTTTCTTTTTTTATTAATTTACTTATCGTCGTTCCAATCCATTCGTATTCATTCAATTCTTTCAACTTATTTACCAATTTTTCAGGCATCCCTTTTCGTCCGATTAATGTACCCGCTATTTGTCCGGCAATTGAGCAATTTGTATCTGTATCTCCACCAATTTCAATTAGTTGCAAATACATTTCTTCGATTCCTATTTCTCCAACTGTATTTGCCGCTGCAATTGCTAATGGAACTGAATTTACAACATATCCGTCATTCCCAATTTGTCCGATTTCTTGTAGACTTTTGATGTCTTTGATTTCAATTAACCTGTCTCGAACTCTTGTATCTGGAATTTGGTCAATTATCAAATCAATCAAATTTGTTTCGCCTTTCCAATTGCCATTTAGTATTTCTCTTATTGCAATTATTACACTTCTTGCCCCGACATATGCTTCATCATTATTGTGAGTGATTATGCAAATGTCTCTTATTTCGTAATCCGTAATTTCTTCTTTAAAAGCAATTGGTGCTATTCGCATTGCAGCTCCATTTCCTGCTGCATATTCGCCTCTTCGTCCAACTTGGCTCCAATGTCCTCCAAAACTTAATTCTTTTAACGATTTCAACGTACTTGCTCCAATTCCCCTTATTTTTCTTTGCCTGTAATATTTGAGGAATTGATTTGCTATTGTTTCGGGATTTACTTTTTCATCTTCAATTATTGCTTCAATTGTTGCTAAAGTCAATTGCGTGTCATCCGTTATTTGCCAATTTGGTTCTTTTATTTCAGGCTTTCCAAAAAGATAAAAAGTATCTTCTTTTTCTTTAACTTCATTTTCATATCCGCTTCCAAAAGCATCTCCAATTGCTCCGCCAATTATGCATCCCTCGAATCTTTCAGCTTTTGTCATTGGTGATTTATTTTGTCTAATTGGGTGTAACGGTAAATGTATCCGACACATCGACTACTTGGAGATGTGGAGCGATACATAGTGTTATACGCCGTATAACACTCCTAAGTTCCGTCTAGTTTGCGGCTTTACAACCTTTTATTATTTAATCCGAAGCTCTTCTCTTTACAAGTTTACGCTTGTATGATCTGCTTCATTTATTTTATATATTTAACTCTTGTACACATCTGGGCTTGCGTCCTAGAACATGTTTGGTTTACGTTTCATGAACATCCTTTAAAGGCAACAATCGTCTTTCAATCTCTAAGATATTTGTAGATACTCTTTGGCTCCAAATTCTCTATTTGTCCTTTAAGAACCTGTTTCATCTTTTATTCAATGTTCTCAAGCAAGCCGAAATTCTCCTTCACTTTTATCTCCACACCACTTTTTTAAAGCCGCAAACGAATTGGGACAAGCTCTTTTCTAGCACAAACTTCCTTTATTTGATCTTCACTCAATGGCGTATAACGGAAAATATATCCGATACATCGACTGTATGGCGATGTGTAGTGATATATAGTGTTAGGGTAAGTCCTTCTATGCCATTATCTCCAGACAACCAAATTTTGCCATTTCCTCAGAATCACAAAATTCTTGTATCTGTTTCACCTTTGATATTAGTAAATCTCTTATAACCTTTGTTGAAGTATTGCCAAGTCTTAACCATATTACTTTTGGTGGTATTCCTCTTACAACCGTATAATCATAAAAATCTGAGTCAAAGGTGACTATCGTATATTCATTCTTTCTTGCAAAATTCCAGATGGTTATGTCACTTGCTTCCTCTAATCCTAACTCTCTCACTTGATGTGAATCTGGAAAAATAGATATGATTCGCTTAACTATTCTAAACGAAATGTTTTGATCAAATAATAACTTCATTACGCAACAGCATAAAATTGTGTCCTATCTGCTGCAAAATACAAACATGCATTTATCATTTCTTCATCCAATTCTGGGTAATCTTCTATAATTGCTGTTTTTGTCATCCCAGAAGCTAACCAATTTAAAACATCATACACGGAAATTCTTGTTCCCTTTATACAAGGCTTACCAAATCTCTTCCCAGAGTTAATCTCAATATATTGTCTATAATCAATCATTTGACAAAGATACTAACTTTTATATTTTCTAATATTGTCAGATTTACCCTAACGGTCTTGCGCTATGCGACGTCTGTCATATTTATTACTTATGTCGCATCAGCGCATGTTATAGTCCGTGTTTTATTCTTTAATCAAGTTCATTATTCCTTTACAGTATTCAAAGAGCTCTTTATCTTTATTTGTTAGTTCGATCGACCATCTGTCTATATATTCATAAGTTGAATCTGTTCGTCTTTCTATTATCCATTGACTTCCGTCAGTTCCAAAACTTGTCTCGTTTGAGACTCTAGATGATTTAAGGTTTGTGAATTTAGTCGAAACATTTACCCAGCTTTGGGGATTAATCTCTTTTTTAGTTTCTTTAATAAGTTCTCCTGGCTCGTAGCCTCCATGACCGTTTGTTTGTTTATGGTATCCTATAACATTCTTCCTACATTTTTCAATTCGATAAATTTCTGGGTTAGACCATGTTCCTAAATACATAATTCTAATAACTTCACAATCATTTTCGCATGTTAAGATTGGCTCATTCATTGATTTTAGATGACTTGAATACCATTCGTTTACCAATGTATCCAAGCCAATTTCGGCATTCTCCGAATTTGGGAATGGAAAGTAGAATTTGCCAGATTCGCAATTTGTTTGACTACTTGAATAGTTTACCAATATTAATATTAACAATAGTGCAAATAAATGTTTTACAATTTCATTTTTCATGTTCATGGACTATAACGGTCTGGTGATACGCGGCGGATTCGGCGATAGCCAATCTGACACCGTCATCGCTTGTTATCATCTGTCTTCTATTTTTATCGTTAGTGAATCTTTTATCGTATAAGTTTCACCAGTAACCTCGTTTTGAATTTTCATTTTCAAATATTCTTTATAAACTTCTCCGTAATTTCTATTTGAAGTACTGAATTCAAAGAATTGTGATTGGAAATTGATATTGTGTTCTATATAATTTGGTAACAAAGAATCTCCTTCATATTCCAAATATAATGCTAAGGGTAATTTAAGACTACTCCCTTTATTTAGATATACCGTATCTTTAAAAAATGGTTGAATTTGATACTTTGGATGAACAAGAATTGATAGTGATTCTTCCATAGCAAATACATCAATTAGTCTGTTCAAATATATCAAATTTTGAACGTTAGATTTATCATTTTTCAAAAGGTTATCTCTTAGAATAAAGACATCCTTATACGCTTCCCTTTCAAATTCGTTAGTATAAGCTGTATCAATATTATTAATGTAATCAATAATACCTTCTTTGCATGAAACAATTGAATTAAATGTTTTTAGGTCATTTATCAAAGTGTCCAGTAATGAAAATATCTTTCTATCTCTTCCATATTTGTATTCATATTCAATGATTCTGTATTTAGTTTGGTGCAACTTTTCTACGATAATTTCTGACAATACAGTTTCATAATCTTTCAACTCCGAATTTCTACAGCTTAAAGTAATTAACATTATAGTGGTGATAATGATTGTTTTTACTTGCATATTACATGATTGATGATAACGGTAAATGTATCCGACACATCGACTACTTGGAGATGTGGACTGATACATAGTGTTATACGCCGTATAACACTCCTAAGTTCCGTCTAGTTTGCGGCTTTAATACCATTTTATTATTTAATTCGAAGCTCATTTCTTTACAAATTAACGCTCGTATCATTTACTCCATTTATCTGTTTAAGTCTTGTAACTTTTGTACACATCCGGGCTTGCGTCCTAGAACATGATTGGGTTTACGTTTCATGAACATTCCATAAAGGCATCGATCGTCTTTCAATCTCTAAGATTTTTGTAGATACTCTTAGGCTCCAATTTCTCTATTTGTCCTTTAAAAATCTATTTCATCTTTTATTCAATGTTCTAAAGCAAGCCGAACACATCCTTTATCCTAACTCTACCCTACTTTTTTTAAGCCGCAAACGAATTGGGATAAGCTCTTTTCTTGCGTAAACTTCCTTTTTCTGACTTTCACTCAATGGCGTATAACGGAAAATGTATCCGACACATCGACTACTTGAAGATGTGGAGCGATACATAGTGTTATACGCCGTATAACACTCCTAGGTTCCGTCAAGTTTGCGGCTTTAATACCTTTTATTATTTAATTCGAAGCTTATCATCTTTGGAAATTTTGATTGCATCATTAGCTTCATTCATCTGTTTATGTCTTGTAACTTTTGTACACATCTGGGCTTGCGTCCTAGAACATGATTGGGTTTACGTTTCATGAACATCCCATAAAAGCAACGAACAACTTTCAATCTCTAAGATTTTTGTTTATACTGTTTGGCTCCAATTTCTCTATTTGCCTTTGAAGAATCTGACCTCGTTTTCACTATACAACTCAAGCAAGCCGGACTTCTCTTTCACTCTTGATCTACCCTACTTTTTCAAGCCGCAAACGAATTAGGATAAGCTCTTTTCTTGCGTAAACTCCCTTTATCTGACTTTCACTCAATGGCGTATAACGGATAATGTATCCGACACATCGACTACTTGGAGATGTGGAGCGATACATAGTGTTATACGCCGTATAACACTCCTCGGTTCCGTCTAGTTTGCGGCTTTAACACCATTTTGTTATTTCATTCGAAGCTTATCATCTTTGGAAATTTTGATTGCATCATTAGCTTCATTCATCTGTTTAAGTCTTGTAACTTTTGTACACATCTGGGCTTGCGTCCTAGAACATGATTGGGTTTACGTTTCTTGAACATCCCATAAAAGCAACGAACGTCTTTCAATCTCTCAGTTTTTGTATATACGTTTTGACTCCATGTTCTCTATTTGGCTTTCAAATACCTGATTCATCTTTTATTCAATGTTCGCAAGCAAGCCGAACTTCTCCTTCACTATTGCTCTACCCTACTTTTTTAAGCCGCAAACGAATTGGGACAAGCTCTTTCTTAGCGTAAACTTCCTTTATCTGACTTTCACTCAATGGCGTATAACGGTCTCGTGTATGAGCAGTAGCGGATTTTGTTCGACTACTTTTCAAATAGCAATATACTTTAATTAAGCGAAAAAATGGTTCGAGTTAGTACCCAAACCGCTATTGCTTATACACAATGTTAGCCACTGGCTTTATTCACCAATTAATTAAATCAGGTTCAATATATTTAGTTTTAGCTGTTTCAGAGTGTAAAACTGATTTGCTATAGTGAGAGCCTAATAGATTTTTAAAATTATCAATTAAAATACGGTGTTCTTTAATAAACTCTTTAAAAAGTATGGAATTTGATTTTTGCATAAAAAGATTAATAATTTGGACTGCGGCTACGGTAATTGTAGTGTGATATTTGCCTTTAGCGATATGAAACCGAGCGAAATCAGATATTTGTTTTTGCATATTATTAATAGTTCGTTCCATTCCATATTTTTTAAGGTGAATCCACGTAAGTCTAACGTGTGCTTCGTGGCTAAATAGTGTTGGGTCTATGGTACAATTGGCAAATTGTTGCTCAAACTCAGCATCACTTAATTGATAATGCTTTTGATTATTAGTTGGCATTTTGGGTTTGCTTTTTGATTAAATAATTGTTGATAGCATTTTCCCAATCTTTCAGGTTTATTCCAAAAATACGTTTCAAGTGATTTTTATTTAACTCTATACCTTCTTTATTAAGAGCATAGTATGAATAACGAATGTTTGCCGAAGTTTTGTTATTACTTATGGTCGTGCAGGCTATATCAATCGTCCAATATCGGTTGGTGGTTGTCAATAAATATTGTAATTGATAATTTGAAGTATCGTATTTAGTGAGAATCCAAAGATATACGGGTTCTTCTCGGTCTTTTTTGATAGTTTTAAAAGACATTCCTTCTTGCACGGTTTCATCTAAAGGATAGATAAATTGTGGCTTAAAAGGTGGTGCCCATTTTTGTTCTTCAACAGGATTGAACAAAGGAAAAACAGTTTCTATACTTTCATTTAAAGTAATATTTGCTGCTTTTGAAATCTTTTCAGATTTAAAAATTTCGGATTGAGAAAGGTTGCTTTGTACTGGTTTATTGCTGCAAGACATTACTAAAAGCAGACTGATTAAAATAACTGGATATTTCATATTTTAGTTTCTTCAAAAAAGTAAAATGCAAAGTTATCTTTCGCAAAAATCAATCTCATTTACATTTGTTGAGAAAACTGTTTTCTTACCCTGCTCAATTGCGTTGGTGTAATACCCAAATATTGAGCAATATAATAATGAGGGATTCGGTTTAAAAGGTTTGGATAGTCTTGCAAGAAACGTTTGTATTTATCCAATGCACTTAAATTCAGCAATGACACCAATCTAAATTGAGATTGTGTATTTAATTTCTCAAACTCCCGATTAATAATTGAAGTAATTTTTGGATTAACATTAACCTGACTCATCACTTCTGCATAATTGGCAATTGAGATTTCACAGTCATTCAACGCTTGTATTGTCATTGAAACTGCTACATTGGGTAAAAAACTGCCGATTATCATATCTCCCTCTTGGTAAAAATGTGTGGTGATTTCATCACCATCGTGGTTAACGACATGTCCCCTTAATACACCTTTCTTTATCTGACCGATTTTATGGCAGGGTTTTCCTTCGCTTAAAAATAAGTCGCCTTGGATTATGGTTTCTATTTTGTGAAGGGATTTCATTGTTGTTAGGTCGTTTTTCATTCCCTTGTTTTCAGCTTGTGGCTAACGGTAAATGTATCCGACACTTCGCCTAATTGGCGGTGTGGAGTGATACATAGTGTTATACGCCGTATAACACTCCTCGGTTCCGTATAGTTTGCGGCTTTAATACCATTTTATTATGTAATCCGAAGCTATCATCTTTGATAACATCGCTTGCATTATTGATTTAATTTTTCTGTCTTATCTATCTTCATATCGAGCGCATCTAGGCTTGCGTCCTTGAACATGCCTTGATTACGTTTGGTGCACATCCCATTTAAGCAACGATGGTCTTTCAATCTCTTAGATTTTTTATATACTTTTTTGCTCCTAGTTTACTATTTCTATTTCAAGAATCTGATCTGGTTCTATTCAATGCTCTCAAGCAAGCCGAACTTCTCCTTCACTTGTACTCCACCCCACTTTATTAAGCCGCAAACGATTTGGGGTAAGCTCTTTCTATGCGTAAACTTCCTTTATCTGACTTTCTCTCAATGGCGTATAACGGTCACGTGTATAAAGTGTAGCATCCAGTCTTGGATGCTATGATTTGATACACATTGTTACCAGTATTTTTATTTTAATTCTTGTAACCATTTAATTAGTTCCTCTTCATCAATGATGCTCCAAGAGTGAGGCTGTTTTCTATGATCTGGTCTTCTGTAGCCCTTATCCTTTGTAAGTATTAATTCTGCTTTTTTATTACCCAAAAGAATTAGTTCATTAATCATACATGAACCATCTAATCCATTTATATCGGAATAATCAGTACTTCCTAGTTCTTTCATTTTCCAATTCAATTCGGGTTCAGTGTAGTATCGAATGGGTATATTAACGATATGCTTTATGGCTGTTTGGTTTGTATCAGTGAAACAGTAAGGAGATTTGTTAATATAGTTTTGTTTGTTCGTGACAGGAGTTCCATCGAATTCATTTCGCATTCTTTCCATCATGTAAATAGCCTCTTTTCGAAGTTTTGAATTTGGGGCAATTCTCAAAGTACGTTTATAGGAATTATAAAATCTTATAAAGTCTAAAGGTGGGTCAACAACAAAAACTGCATCAGGTCGATATTGATACTTTTCTTTAACCGCATCTTCTGCAAATTTTACAGCACAGCTTCCTCCAATTGAAAAGCCTCCAATATAAAATTTTGAGTTTTTTAGATTGTATCTATTATGAGCGTCTTCTATGATTTCTTTAAAGGAAAGTTGAGTTAAACTATCAATTCCAAAAGATGCTAATCCTGTTTTGAATGTTGGTATAATTGTCAAGATATCTTCTTTTGCCGCTAAAAGTGGTAAGTCAGTTTGTTCCATGACGTGTTCAGGTGTTTCATAGAAACTAGTTATAAGAAACAAACACCCTTTAATTTCCTCAGGTAAAACTGTCAGATAGAGGTTTGACGTACTATCATTTTCATTGAGATAAATCTTTTCAAGTTTTTGTCCAAAAGTATAGCTTAGTAAGAAAAACATTAAATGGGCTGTAACAAATACTCTCATGTGTGTTTTTTTTAATTGCTGGTAACGGTCTCGGCTATGAGTAGTTGCGTGGGTTAGTACTTAACTTTGCAAGTACACACCAAACTGAAAATCCTCGCGGATTTTCAGAAGTAGGCGAAAACAAGCAATTACTTATAGCCATTGTTGTACGCAGTTTTTTATTCGTTATAAATTGTTAGTTCGACATCTCTTTTACCGTATTCCAAGATAACTATTTTATTTCCTTTAGTCCATTGTTGTTCAGCTCCATTTTTGTCGGTTTTATAGTCGTTAGGTTCTCCTAATTTTTCTTTCAGGTAGTTTGAAATCCAATCAAATTTTTGCTTGTAGATATTCTCTGTTTTTTCTTCATCTGACATTGAGGCAATAACGTCAGAAATATTTTGATTTTGGTTTCTGTTTTGTCCCCAATCAAATTTTATTAACTGAATTTTCTTATCATTTCCCGAATAATAATACAATGTTATGAGTTTCAATTTTTCATTCTCAATTTTTCGGTAAATTCTTGGTGTCTCTACATCTCGACCATCAAGTCGATATGTTGATATTTTATGCTTTTGGGTTAAATTAGTTGCACTCATCTCTTGTTCGACTTTATCGATTTCACTTAAAGTCAATGAGCTAAAGTCTGAAAAATATGTTTCAAAAGTATTTTCAAACCACTCATTCATTTTCTTTTCCCCAAATACAGGTTCCGAATAAGTATTATTAAAGTAAGTCAGTCTGACATTGTTTTTGTTTATTTCAATAATTCCATAAACTGATTCTTTTTCTGTTCGGAATTGAGTTGACTGAAAGTTGTTGTTTTGAATTGGGTTTCTTGTATCGTAGTACCATTGCAATGGACGAATCTTGTTTTCAAATTCGTAGATAGAAACTAACTTTTTATTTTCAATAATTCCGATTTTGGTTGAAATACTGTCTTTATATAAATGATATAGTTCATCGTTGAAAATGAACGATGTTGTTATTGAAAAAGTTGGGTTGAAATAGTCATTATCTTTATATTCAAATATTATTTCCGCTCCGTTTGTAGTATTATTTCCGTTTCTGTGGTATCTATTTTCAAGGTCAGCAACAGCTTTTTTATAATCGTATGGCTCTTTACTTTCATCTAATTTTTTTGGGTCTTTAATTTTCAAAACAGATATTCCTGACGTAAGATAGTAGCTGTCATTAAATTTATTGACTACTGGCGATGTTAAGCCTATTTCATATTGTTTACCTGTCTTTTTGTTTTCAAACCAAGTTACTCCGCCCCATTCTCCAAAATCAAGAGAATAAACGGAATAATCATTATCTTCAAAATATAGGTCAATTCCTTTTTTAGTTTCTACCCAAGTGTTTTTTGTTTGGTCGAGATAAAATGTATTGTGGTCATAATACTCTGTTGTAAATATTGTATCGTTCTTAATGTATAAATCGTAATAAAAGGTTTGTAATTTTTTTGGAACTTCAATCTTTGATTTGACCTTTCCGTTCTTATCAAGAATATAAAATTGATGATTAGAACCAGAACTAAATTGGTCATTGTCCGTTTTAAAATAGCAATAGAAGTTGTCTTTATATTTTAGCCAAGGTCCAGGACTTCCAGGAATATTAATCTCAATATTTTCAATACTCACATTCAGTTCTTGTGGTTGGCAAGAAGCTGAAAAAAAGGTCAATATTAATATTTGGAAGGCGGTTCTCATAAATTGCGTACAACGGTAAATGTATCCGACACATCGACTTCTTGGAGATGTGGAGTGATACAAAGTGTTATACGCCGTATAACACTCCTAGGTTCCGTCTAGTTTGCGGCTTTAATACCATTTATTATTTAATTCGAAGCTTATCATCTTTGGAAATTTTGATTGCATCATTAGCTTCATTCATCTGTTTATATCTTGTAACTTTTGCACACATCCGGGCTTGCGTCCTAGAACATGCCTTGTTTACGTTTCATGAACATCCTATAAAGGCAACGAGCGTCTTTCATTCACTAAGATTTTTGTACATACTTTTTGGCTCCAATTTTTCTATTTGTCTTTCAAGAATCTGATTCATATTTTATTCAATGTTCTCAAGCAAGCCGAAATTCTCCTTCACTATTGTTCTACCCTACTTTTTTTTTAAGCCGCAAACGAATTGGGATAAGCTCTTTTCTCGCATAAATATCCTTTATCTGGCCTTCACTCAATGGCGTATAACGGTAAATGTATCCGACACATCGACTACTTGGAGATGTGGACTGATACATAGTGTTATACGCCGTATAACACTCCCTAGTTCCGTCTAGTTTGCGGCTTTAATACCTTTTATTATTTAATTCGAAGTTCATTTCTTTACAAACTAATGCTCGTATCATTTGCTCTATTTATCTGTTTAAGTCCTGTAACTTTTGTACTCATCTGGGCTTGCGTCCTAGAACATGATTGGTTTCCGTTCCGTATACATCCCATAAAAGCAACGAGCGTCTTTCAATCTCTCAGGTTTTGTATATACTTCTTTGGCTCCAATTTTTCTGTTTGTCTTTTAAGAATCTGATCTGGTTCTATTCATTGTTCTCAAGCAAGCCGAACTTCTCCTTCACTTTTATCTCCACACCACTTTTTTAAAGCCGCAAACGAATTGGGATAAGCTCTTTTCTTGCGTAAACTTCCTTTATCTGACTTTCTCTCAATTCTGACTAACGTTCGCTAAGCCATTGATTATCAATAGTCATTTTCTACACAAATTTACTTAATTTCTTATGCAATTCTATCTCTATTTAAGCGAACGTTAGCGAGGGAAATTAATTTGCCAAGGAGAAATTAGTATTTTAGGTTACTGATTTTGGTTGGTCGAATATGGGGAATGGCGTATAACGGTAAATGTATCCGATACATCGACTACTTGGAGATGTGGAGTGATACATAGTGTTATACGCCGTATAACACTCCTAAGTTCCGTCTAGTTTGCGGCTTTAATACCATTTTATTATTTAATTCGAAGCTCATTTCTTTACAAATTAACGCTCGTATCATTTACTCCATTTATCTATTTAAGTCTTGTAACTTTTTGTACACATCTGGGCTTGCGTCCTAGAACATGCCTTGTTTACGTTTCATGAACATCCTATAAAGGCAACGAGCGTCTTTCATTCTCACTGATTTTTGTAAATGCTTTTTTGCTCGAAGCTTTCTCTTTGTCTTTCAAGAATCTGATCTGGTTTTCACTCTGTAACTCAAGCAAGTCGAACTTCTCCTTCACTATTGCTCTACCCTACTTTTTAAAGCCGCAAACGAATTGGGACAAGCTCTTCTCTAGCATAAATCCCCTTCATTTGACCTTCACTCAATGGCGTATAACGGTATATGTATCCAACACATCGACTACTTGGAGATGTGGACTGATACATAGTGTTATACGCCGTATAACACTCCTAGGTTCCATCTAGTTTGCGGCTTTAATACCTTTTATTATTTAATTCGAAGCTTTCATCTTTGAAAACATCGCTTGTATTATTGACTTTATTTTTCTGTTTCATTTATCTACATTTCGTGCACTTCTGGCTTGCGTCCTAGAACATGCCTTGTTTACGTTTCATGAACATCCTATAAAGGCAACGAGCGTCTTTCATTCTCACTGATTTTTGTAAATGCTTTTTTGCTCGAAGCTTTCTCTTTGTCTTTCAAGAATCTGATCTGGTTTTCACTCTGTAACTCAAGCAAGCCGAAATTCTCCTTCACTATTGTTCTACCCTACTTTTTTTTAAGCCGCAAACGAATTGGGATAAGCTCTTTTCTCGCATAAATATCCTTTATCTGGCCTTCACTCAATGGCGTATAACGGATTGATGGTATCCGGCGTTTCCCGAAGGGTATGCCGAGATCACCATGTGTTACTGACAGTATTTTATATTTCGACTACAATTTTATTTCTTAATTGATACAGATTAGCCGTATCTATTTTACTTCCTTTCATATTTAGATATGTAATATTAGATTTTATAAGCTTGTTTATGGGAAGATCTTCAATAGGATTACCTAATAAATTTAAATATTCAAGATTTTTGTTCTCTAATACATTTTTTGGAAAGCTCCTAAATTGATTCCATCTTAGATCTAATTTTCTAAGATTCTCCATTGAAGTAAGACAATTAAAATCTACCTCATATAGTTTGTTGCCTTGTAAGTTTAAAGTTTCTAATTGAGTTTGTTCTAGTACTTTTCTAGGTATCTTTTTCCATTTCATATCTTCGGCATTTAGTGAATCCAGACTATTAGATTCTACAAGATCGATATGGTCATCAAATCTTCTTGTAAAATAGAGTTTCGTTCTATTTAGCTCTTGAAGTCCTCCTTCACTTGCATATTGCACCTTTAAAAGTTTAAATTCTCCTTTTAATGAAACCCTAGTTTTGTAATATGATTTTTCAAATTCTTCCCAATCATTAATCTCTCTTATTATTATATGATCTTCCTTTGTATCATTTAGGTTTTCTTCACCAACAATTGATATCCTTCCAATTATTGTATCAGAGGTTAAATAGTTATCATTCGATAATACTAAATCTAGTTTTTTAATATTGTAATTGAAACTCTCGCCTCTAGCACCATCACTCCAGTTATACAACTTGGCAAATACTGAGTCACTTTTGATTATTAAGTTTAAACCTTGACCATTAGTCATGAAACCATAAGAGAAATCTATTTCTAAAGTTGAATCTCTCGATATGCAGGTGTAAGAATCTATCCCTCTCCATTCTATTGTATCCTTCTTAAATTCAGGAGATTTGACCATAAAATCATTTTCGTATTCCAATAGAATCAAGTTTTTAATGTCAAATTTGATACTTTCAAACTTCACCGAACTACTATTTATAAATTCTGCTTTTTTTTCGCAGCTTACTAATATAATAGTCAATATTAGAAGATACATGTTTCTATATTTTTTCACTTATTGTCAGTAACGGTCTTGCGCTATGCGACGTTTGTCATGCTTATTACCTATGTCGCATCAGCGCATGTTACTTGCTTTCTCTCTTTTAAAGTGTTCTACAATAATACTCTTTGATCTATTATAACTATCTCTTATAATTGAAATGTAACCTGACTTATCTTTTTCATATTCCACTACGTATGAATTCCCCTTTTCCCCGGGATTCATGTCATAGTATATAAACGGAACTATTGGTTCTTTCAAGTATCCTGGTATTCCCCATTTACCACATTTCTTATAAATTGCACTAGGTTGCTCTTTTCCATCCACCACTATGAATTTTACATCCTCATATATAAATTCTGGATCTATTACATGTATAGAATCCATTGGAACTATTATCCTTTTTTTATTTCGATAATCAATCCCACGTGATGTTCTAAGGCAATAAAATGCATACTTTGAATCTTTTCTAAGTAATACGTACTCTACACCAAGTTCAATTATTGTATCTAGCTTCAACCTCGTAGTATCTCTTATTTTCTTTGTTGTACTATCTTTTTCAATTCTCCAGTATTCATAAATTAGTTCATATGTCCCACTTGCATTTCTATAACTATATCTTCCTAATTGAGAGATTATTTGCTCACAAGTACCAATTTCTTTCAGCAACACTATTTCTTTTATTCGACTACCTGTCTTATTTATAAAATATTGCCCTTTTCCTTCATCTACTTGTGCAACAAGTAATTTCCCTTTTTCTTCTTCCTCATTATCTTCATAATTTTGAAGGATAAACGGTTCAGCTTTTTCGTACCTAGGTCGTATCAGCCATTCCCCATTATTATTTAAATAACCATAATGTTTGTTCTGTTTAACTAATGCTATTCCATATCTAAACATTGATACTTCTTCAAATTGCGGATCTATAATTACATTCCCATAAAAATCACTATACCCCCATAACTCACCATTTCTAATTGGGTAAAGTTTTGAGTCGAACATATATTCAGTCTTATGAACATTCATTAAGGGTTCACCAGCTTTACATCCTAGACTTAATAATACCATTATCAATAAAAATTCTTTCATCTAAATTGCAAGTAACGTCCCGCATAGCCGCAGGCTGCCCGCATAGGGCAGCTTGACGGCTATGCATTGTTCGGCACAGCCTTCTTTTTTATTTCAATTTTTTCTTTCCAATTTAAACCGATTGGCAGTTCTTTATTGGTAAACTCAATATGAATTACTCGTCGATTTTTTTGATTTTCTGTTCTTCTTGATGAATGAAGAATTAATGGTTTCATTATCACGATTCCACCTTTTTTGACTTCGCAAATTCTTTCTTCACCTTCTTTGTTTTTCACCCATTCTTTGATTTCGATTACTCCATTTTTATGCGATTCTTCAATTACTCTTAAAGCTCCATTTTCTTTGGTGCAATCATCTAAATGAACTCTTATTGTAAAGATATTTTCGAGAATTTCTCTATTTGGCTGTACAACTATTCGCTCGTCCTTAATTCTCCAATTCTTGAAATTTTCGACTTCTATTTTATTTGCCAAATTTATCGTCAAATCTTGATGCCAATTGACAATCCAATTCGCATTTGGTGGCTTATCGAAATAAATTGATTTTATAGACTTTTTGCAATTCGGAGAAATTCTTTCGATTATTTCAAGGAGACTATTTGTAAATACTTTTTCCGCTATTTCTGGATTATCCACTAAAAATTCTCTTACACCAAACTTATTTTCGATTCCATGTAATTCCACTAATTTCAAAATTTCATTTACTTCTCTTTCGGAGTAAACATCTTCAATTATTTCGAAACCTTTTTTATTCAAGGTGGATTCCATTTTTCTTTTTTTTTGGTTGTGCCGAACGGTAAATGTATCCGACACATCGACTAATTGGAGATGTGGACTGATACATAGTGTTATAAAGAGTTACCTTTACTTATCGTTTAGTATGACAAATTTTCCAACATTAGATTTTAACAAATTGTCTACTCATAGAACGTCCATTTATTTCGATTTTAATGTAATAAATACCAGAATCCAACTCTTTAACAGACAACAAATCTTGATCATAGATGAATTCCATAACAACTCTTCCTATTGAATTATATATAGTAATTTCACTACCATTAATATTTGCATTTGATTCAATTTTTAAATGTTCTGAAACTGGATTTGGGTATATTTCAAAAATTTCTAGTTCGTTACCTATATCTCCAATACTAACATTCAACGAATTACAATCAATACTATCCACAACACTTCTATAATGTGGAAACTCCGGCACTATATTGTTAGTAAAGTAATTGCCTTCTTCTACCATTAGATCATGTTGATTGAATTCACATTCCAGACCTTTTAGATTAGGTTTATGAATAGTTGACATAAAACGTGAGGCATGATAACTTGAGCTATATATTTTACCATTGGGGCCTAATCGCATTCTACCAAATGAGAATGGATATATCCAATCATAGAATCCATCCCATTCTCCAACGATTATTTCTGACTCCAATACGTCATCACTACATAAATCATATTGTTTCATATAATGATATGATGCTATATACATAAATCTACTATTAGGAGAAAATGCACATCCCAATGGATAGTCTGTATCAATATCTATTTCACTACTAATCTTCAAACTATTAGAAAACATTCCGTTTTCTGCATCAAAATCCCATATTTTGGTTTCTTTCAAATTCTTATCTACTAATGCAAATTTAGATCCATTTGGAGAAAATACAGTTTGATATATGTTTCTATCTATAACCTCATCTAGTTGCTTCTTATCAACTATAGTAGAACCGTCAGGCTCGAGTAATACTCTATAATAATTAGCAGAGTTCAGTTCAAACAGTATAATCCACCAATCTGTTCCATTTAGATGTCTATGTGCTTGCATAGTGAAATTCTGCAGCGTATCCTGTATTAAAGGAATATCTTGGACTACCATATCTAATTCACGTGAATGATCAACATGTATTTGACTCATCATTAACCGAGTAGGTAATACGCTTTTATTACTTCCAACCAAATCTTGCGGCAGATGAAATATATAGTAAATACTATCATGCATTTCTGATGGTATAGAAATCATTGATTGAGGTCTTCCAAATGTTTCATAACCCGACTGTAAGATGTATTCACCAGTATTAAAATCCACTGCACCTTGTACTGGTAAGTTATTGTAGTCCAACATTACATTACCATGAGAATAAAAAAGTAAATCTCCTTCTTTATCACTCATAGAAAAACTAAGATTCCACATAGAAAAGGGAGAATTAAACTTAACGGACTGTGGTTCTCCGTTAGAAAAATCTAAGCCTGCAATAGTCTTTTCAAAACTAGAGCCATATCCCAAAATCCAAATGTTATCATAACCTAAATCTAAATCGAATTCACATCCATCTTCAACTAAGATGCTTCTCATTAGTGTATCAGAATAGCCGACAATATTATTTGTTACAAGTGTTACTTCATATGATCCTGGATCAGTAAACTTCACACTAGGATGTCTATCGCTACTTTTTGATGGAATTCCACCTTCAAAAGCCCATGAGTAGTTATTATGAACATCATTGTCACTTGCGACAAAATAGATATACTCATTTTCACATATTGTCTCTTTATTTAAATCAATTGTAACAAATGGTTCTTCCAATTTCATTGTTGCTAAATCATATAATTTAGTTTTGTAATCAGATCCAAAAAAAAGTTTTCCAGCAATTAAATATTCATGTTCACCGAATTCCGCAATGTCAAGAATTGACAAGTTGTCTGCACTTCTTAATACAAAATTCCCATTTCTATATATGTAGGTTCCATCATAGATGGATCCAAGATACAGTTCATCGTCAAGTTCAAAGAAACCATGAAAATCATCATCAACTTCTATTAAATATTGAAACCTATCCTCCTTATATTCGTAGATGTCATTATCGGTCCACGAATCTAAAAGAAACAATTTATCTTGAATTGAAATTAGTTTTCCTCGCAAGTTAGTTATTGTGTCTATTGCCGTCAAATTTCCTATAGAATCGAGGAACGATATTTCATTCCATGAGAAATTATCTGTACTAACAACTAATTTATCCTGCCATTTAGCTAGGCCTTCTATTCCAACAAACTCATCTAATGCAACACTGGGAAAGTCATAATTTATATTTTTTATAAACCAACTATTATTACTGTAATACACAATATCTGCAGGTTCAAAATTACCAACATCGATATTGTTTCCATAAAAGAATAGTTTATCTTCAATAACTAATCCTCCATTAATATCATCTTGAATAAAGAGTTTCCATCCGTCATCTGTCCAAACAAATATTGAGCCTGCGCCTTGAAACCACATATACAATTCATTCTCAAACACTAGCAGTTCTTCAACTCTTTTATTTAAATGAACTTCATCTAGACCTAATGCACCATTCTCAAAATTTTCACCGTCCCATATTGCAATATTCTTTATAGGCTGGCTATTTATTGTATCAAAAACACCCGCTATAAAATATAGGGAACCATATTTCTCAACGTGCGATGTTGTCATAAATACATTGTCGTCAACTTTCAGACCTGTTCCAACTGGAGATAAAGTTTGTGAATGGACACTAATGGCAAAAAAGAGAGTAATTAATATGATTATTTTGTTTGACATTCTGTTGAGCTTTTGTTCTTAACTTCCTATTCTTTTACCTCAAATTCTTGATAACGGTCTTGCGCTATGCGACGTCTGTCATATTTATTACCTATGTCGCATCAGCGCATGTTATGACCCCGTCCCTATTTTTTTTATCGGTTTTTTCTTTTATAAAAATTCTGAAGCAGTGAAATATTCAAGTAAAAGCAATGAACAACTTTTTGAATTCTCTCTTAGTTTACACACGGCTTCGCCCTTCATAAGTCGCAGCGCTCTAACCAGTAAATTGCTTAAAATATCTTCTTGATTTGTCCTTCTTCGTCCAGATTTTCCTTCTTTGTGCGAGCTTCCTATGTTTTCAATTTTCTTTGGATTTTGTTGCACAATTTATAACTTTTTCCTCGATTTTGTAATTTTAAGAGACACATTTAGCTCATCTTTTTTTGTCTTTCAATCTTCCTTAGAATGTTTATGCTTATCTTTAATCTGTTCGCCTAAGCAAAGATGAATAGTATTTTTTCGGATTCAATGATTCACTAATGCTCTTACATCGATGGGTCATAACGTAGAAGATATGAGAAGGACAACCAAAGGGAGTCTTTTATCATATCGATAGTTATTTGCAGTTTGAGCAAGATACATCTTATTTCCTATCCGGTTATCATAACCGAAGTCGGATATATTACTCTCTTATACCTGTATAAGTGTAGTCTATCCGCGTTTTGATCTCTTCTCTCGATTCTTTTCTTGATTCTCTCATCTTTTTTTCGTAACTTCCGATCTTTGTCGATCTCCTGATCGATCGAAATCTAGATTTCGCTAATCTTTTGATCTTAGATCAGAGTCCATCCATTTTATGAGATCTTCAGATTTAATCGTATTTGATCAAATCGGGGGTGTCACTGCGGATGAAATCTGTTCTTGAGACTATTGCTTATAACGGTTGATACATGCGGCATATCCGTGTTATCGGAAATGATTGTCATGTATATTGTTCTCACACGTTAATCATTTCATAGTCTTGAATTAATGTTTGAGCAGAGATTCCTAACTCTTGATTTAGTTTGCGAATCATAGTTATACTCAACTTTCTCTTTCCTTTTAATATTTCACTTGCTCTGCTTCGTGAACCCAATAATTTGCTTAATTCACTCCTTGACATTCCTAATTGATCAAGTCTAAATAATATTGCCTCTATTGGATTAGGTGCTTCTATTGGATATTTTGTCTTTTCATACGCCTCTATAAGAATGCTTAATACTTCAAGTTCATCAGATTCTTTTGAATTTGGCTCCAAATCCATTTGCATTAATTCATATGCTCTAGCAAGGTATTGGTCATGTTGGTTATTTGTCTTTATTGGCTTTAACATATCTTATAGTTTTAGAATCAATTAAATCATACTCGGCATGAGTACCAAACCATACTACAAATACTATTTGCAAGCGATATTCAATATCAACAATTAGTCTATACCTGTTTCCATTCATATTGAATACTACCCGTTTCCCAGTGAGTATTGATGCATTGCGATACTTCATTTTCAATGACTGAGGTGAATCCCAGTTTGAGTGTTCAACTTCTTGCAACCATGCCTTAAGTGATTGTTCAGTTTTAGGGTATTTCTCCCAGTAATCTCGTATTGTATTTGCTGCAATTATTCTCATAAACATTACAAATATACTATTCGTTCCCAAATTGGGCGCAATCATCTATGTACTTATTCATAATGGGTGAGAACGGTAAATGTATCCGACACTTCGCCTACTTGGCGGTGTGGAGAGATACATAGTGTTATACGCCGTATAACACTCCTAAGTTTCGTC
Source organism: Saprospiraceae bacterium (assembly GCA_965230345.1). Lineage (GTDB taxonomy): Bacteria > Bacteroidota > Bacteroidia > Chitinophagales > Saprospiraceae > JADKBO01. Next base: position 566,226 of record CBDDKR010000001.1, on the reverse strand, counting down.
TAGTTTGCGGCTTTAATACCATTTATTACTTAATTCGAAGCTCGTGTCTTTACAAATTAACGCCTGTATCATATGCTTCTTTTATTTTATCTGTTTAACTCTTGTAACTTTTGTACACATCCAGGCTTGCGTCATAGAACATGTTTGGTTTACGTTTCATGAACATCCTATAAAGGCAACGAGCGTCTTTCATTCTCTCAGATTTTTATTTATACTTTTTGATCCAAGTTTTCTATTGGTCTTTCAAGAATCTGATCTGGTTTTCACTTTATAACTCAAGCAAGTCGAACTTCTCCTTCAATTTTATCTCCACACCACTTTTTTAAGCCGCAAACGAATTCGGCTAAGCTCTTTTCTTGCGTAAACTTCCTTTATCTGACTTTCTCTCAATTCTGACTAACGTTCGCTAAGCCATTGATTATCAATAGTCATTTTCTACACAAATTTACTTAATTTCTTATGCAATTCTATCTCTATTTAAGCGAACGTTAGCGAGGGAAATTAATTTGCCAAGGAGAAATTAGTATTTTAGGTTACTGATTTTGGTTGGTCGAATATGGGGAATGACCGACAACGGTAAATGATATCCAGCGTCTCCGACGAAGGAGAGATATGCTGTGGTATCTATTGTTCTCAGGAGTATTCTAATTTATTCAATCTTTAGAATGGTCTCGTATTTTCTTGTTCGCTGAGTATCAATAAAGATATTATATATGCCGATTGGTAGATCAGCCAATTGCAAGGATATCTCTTTCACGTTAAAGAAATCAATACTTTTGATTTGATTTCCAAGGATATCATAGATTTTCACAGCTTCAATATTATCATCAGATCTAATTTTTACCTCATCAAAGAATGGATTTGGATAAATGACTATATCATCTAGAAAAGTATGCTCCGATGTATTGGTAAGTGTTTGAAGTGATTTTGTCAAGCAGAGTCTATTATTGTGTATTATCGTATCTCTATATGTATCAAACCTAACGCAAAACTCAGCCATTTCCATTTCTTGTGTAAGAACAAAATCAAATGAGTCTATTCTGGGATTAAATCCTTGACCCCAATTTATTGGATATGAGATGCTATCGAAAGTTGTATTATTAATAGATAGATAAGAAGTGTTTCCCCATGCACTGCTAGGCCCATTATTGATAAATCTGTAGAATAGTTTGTATGGCTTATTTCGTATTAATAGACTATCATTGGGGAGGATGTACAAAGAATCTACCGCTATATCTGATAGAATTTGTTCTTGTGTTGTGTATTTTAGACAAACACTATTATTATCTAACCTTTCTTCTGTAAACGCAGGATTCATTTCAATACACAGTTCTTGAAAAGTTTCACTTCCCATAAATACATCCAATTCAATAGTTAATCTTTCACCTACTAGAACATCTGCTAATGAGAAACTATCAATTAAGACTTCATTGATATAGACTAGACCTAATACTCTTTCTGCAACAATACTTCCTATGTTTTCAAGGTCAAAACTAATAGGATTATAAGCATTTTGTTCTCCTGTTGGAATTGTTAGCGCAAGGTTATTAATAAGTAAGTCTGGAATCCCAGCCTTTTGTCGGATTAATATATCCTGACAATAACTATTGTTATGATGATACAGTTCTAGAGTGTCGCCTTGTGTATCTACACAGACCCTGTATCTTCCTGGCTCTTTAGGAAAACCTTCATCGTCTTCGAAAGCTACATGCCTTGGATTTGTAGGGAATATGGTGGTAACGTAACTTCTTCCAATATCAGTATCATTAATCTGCCCATAAATGTAAAAAGGGTTTGTGGTCTTGACGGTTCCGTTATTAACAGTTTTAACCAAAATGTCGTATGGCTCCCCTTCCATTGCGGGATAAGGTGAAGTCGTAATTTCTTCAAAGTAAATGTCCGTATACTCAAAGTTATTATCACATCGAAAATGTTGAAAATATCTATCATAGAAATAACTCATTCTTTCCGTTTGGTCTTCAGTGAAAAATGAACTACAGTCATATGGTGAGTATGACATATAATTACCAACATCAGGTTGATATAAATCTCCGTTTGAATCAGTTGCATTTCCAAAATACTCACATTGCAAATTGACATTACTTCCTCCTAAAGTAGGTTCTGCGGGAGTATCGCAACACAAATCTCCTGCAGTCAAACAATTTGATCCATCCACAAATTCCCCAGGTTGATGTGTATGATATAGGCCTAAACAATGCCCCATTTCATGTACATGAGTAGTTCTAATATTTTTCCAATTAGCTACATAACTATGATTTCCACTCCATGGGTAATGTGCCCATGCACTTGCACCAAAAATGGATTCAGCTAAATAGATATTCAACGCAATTTCTGAATTATAAAAATTGTAAAACGCTTCATAGTCTTGATTGTCATTACAGGGATAGGGATAACACATAGTAGTATAGTCGTCATCATTTATGTAGTTTATTTCCTCACATTGATAAAATGTAAAGGGAGTGTTTTTAAACCCTAAATTCAAAATAGAAATTATACTATCAACAAATCTTGGCTCAAAATCACTTACTCCATCAGAAGGTCTTGTTACATGAAACTGAATCGGTATTTTAATATCCTTAATCAGTTTTTCTAAATTCTCAGAGTTTTCGATTTTCCTGTTTTTATAATTTAAATAATCTTTCTCAATATCTAAGTTTATATTTTGATGAGTTCCACAGCTTATCTGGGCACTGATTGATACTGATTCTAATATGGAAATGCAGGCAAATAAAATTGGTAAATACTTTTTCATATAATGAATTTTAAATGATTACTTCATTTAACTAGATACCTTTAACTCCATTTTTGTTGCTTTTTATTCCTGAGAACGGTTAGTGTGATATGGAGCGGACGTAGCGATAGCAAGTCAGATCTCATATCACATGTTATATCTCGCCTCTAACTTGTTAGTTTAGTTCATAGTCTTGTATCAATACTTTGGGAGTTATATTGAGTCGTTCTGATAAATTCCTAATCATCTTCACTGTTAATTTTCTCTTTCGATTTAGTACTTCCGATACAATTCCTTTTGAACCCACAATTCCCACTAAATCTTTTTGTTTTAATTTTAATTCTTCCATTCGAATTCGGACGGCGACTATTGGATCTGGTGAATCTAATTTGTAGTTCTCTTCTTCGTAGTCTTCTATCAATAATGCCAATAGCTCCGCTTCTTGAGCTTCTTTACTATTAGGTTTCGCATCAAATATTTGGTTCAGTCTTTCTAAGGCCTGATCATATTGCTTCTCATTTTTTATTATTGTATGCTTCATATCGTATTTGCATCTATTTTGTCGTAATCTTTATGAGTTCCTATAAATCTAATAAAGAGCCATTGTCTTTCATAGTTAATCTTGGCAACTAATCTGTATTGATTACCCTTAATATTGAATACCACTCTGGAATTCTTCAAAATACTTACAGTTGAATAAAAATTCTTTATGTCACTTGGATTTTGCCAGTTTGCTCCTTTTACCGTTTCATACCAAGTTTCAAGATAATCTTTCGAGTCAGAGTGATTTTGGCAAAACTCCTTTATCGTTCGTTTAGAAAATATCCTCTTCACACAGTAAAGATATAAAATGTTTTCATATTGAGAACAATGTTGAACTTAAATTGGTTCCTTCTAGTTTGCGGCTTTACAACCATTTTATTATTTAATCCGAAGCTCATTTCTTTACAAACTAACGTTCGTATTATTTGCTTCATTTATCTGTTTATATCTCGTAAGATAATATAAATATCTAGGCTTGCGTCACAGAACATGCTTGGTTTTCATTTCTTATTCATCTCAAAAAAGCAACCATCGCCTCTCAATCTATCAGATTTTTGTTTATACTATTTGGCTTTCAAAAATCTGATCCTGTTTTCACTCTACAACTCAAGCAAGCCGAACTTCTCCTTCACTCTTGATCTACACTACTTTTTAAAGCCGCAAACGAATTGGGTTATGTTCTTTTCTTGCTTAAACTCCCTTTATCTGATCTTCTCTCAATGGCGTATAACGGTCTTGCGCTATGCGACGTCTGTCATATTTATTACTTATGTCGCATCAGCGCATGTTATGACCCCGTCCCTTTTTTCTTTATCTGTTTACTCTTTTATTAAAATTCTGAAGCAGTGAAATATCGAAGTAAAAGCTATGAACAACTTATTGAATTCCCTCTTAGTTTACACACGGCTTCGCCCTTCATAAGTCGCAGCGCTCTAACCTTTAAATTGTTTAAAATCTCTTTCTTGATTTGTCCTTCTTCGTCCAGATTTTCCTTCTTTGTGCGAGCTGCTTATGTTTTCAATTTTCTTTGGATTCTGTTCCACAATTTATAACTTTTTCCTCGTATTTGTAATTCTAAGAGTCACTTTTAGCTCTTTTTTGTCCTTTTAATCTTCCTTAGAATGTCTATGCTTGTTTTAAATCTGTTCGCTTAAGCAAAGATGAATAGTATTTTTATTGATTCAATGATTCACGAATGCGCTTTACATTGATGGGTCATAACGGATCGGCGATATCTGGCGGATTCGGCGACAGCCGATCTGACATGATGATCGCTTGTTACTGTCCGTTTTCATTCGCTAATTACTCTTATCATAGTTAAGTCATCACTTGGCATAAGACCATTTGTATTCTTTAATTCAATAAGAGTCTTCTTTAATTTATTGTCATTTCCCAAATCGCTTCTATCTTCAAAGAATTTTCTCATAATATCTTCTTGTTGGATTTCTTTATAGGATTTACCATCGAAATTTTTGAACGTATGAATTCCATCAGTTGAAATTGTTAGATCGTTAACTTTAGTTATGGACAGTTTTTGAGTTCTTGTTTGAAACCATAAGTGTTTATCCATATTCAGATGATAGCCTATATAATCAGGTTTGTTATCATTTTCGTATTCTATGTTTTCTCCGTTTGCGTGGATGAATCCGTCTCCTACAATCACAATTTCAGCATTCTTTATTTCGACATCTACTATCGCAAGAATTAGAGTTGAAAGTATTTCATCCGATTTTAAATCTAATTGACGATTCAGATTCGCTAATTCTTCAAACAGTTGGAGAGAGATAGTTTCAAGTAGTGCCTTTATCGGCTTAATATCTTTTTGAGCATACTCTCTATAAGCTTCCTGTTTGGCAATTTTTCGCAGTAGTTTACCAATTAAGGTCGATGCAAAGTAAGAGTCTGTTCCACTCGAACATCCATCCATCACAGCAATCATTCTTCTTGAATTTCCAGCTTCTTCGGAGACTAAGAAATCTTCATTGTGATTGACATGAAATTCTCCAATATGGCTTAATTCATATATTTTCAATTTGATTCTAAGTTTTCATTTGAATGATTAATCCAATAATACAGGCAAAAATTCCGATTATGCCAACAATAAAAAGGATAGTATTTAGTGGATACACCAACTTAACTGTGTAGCTAATACCTCCTAATAACCAAGTGATTACTATTCCTAAACTCAATAAAATTACTTTTGTCGATTTTTTCATTTTTTAATGGATAGTAACGGTCTCGTGTAAATGGCGTGAGGGCGCATAGCCCTCATGAACATTTTACACATTGTTACATTCAGTTTTTATCTTCTATTTCTAAACATTTTTTGAACCCTAATTTCGCCTTTTCAAATTCAGGTATATATCTTTCTTTAAAACTCATTTTGGGGTATCTTTTATCAACATCTAATTTAAAGTCTTCAAATTTTGCTAATTCAAAATTGTCGAAAGTTACACCATTAAATGTTGGAATCTTTTTAACAAATTCAATTGCTCTCCAACAGTTTTCTGATTTTTCTGAATATGAAGATATTTGACTTCCAAGATGTCTCATCGCAGATAAAAACATAATTGTTCCTTCTTTTTCATTAAGCCCTAATTCTTTAAAATCGAGGTTTAATTCATATGGTGAAATATTTCTTTGATTATTTAGAATATGAATAAAAATCGTACTGTAATAGAATGCCAACATTTCTTCTTCCGTAGGTGGGTTCTCTAATTCTTTTCCTATGACTTCTCTTGTCGATGATTTTGAACCTTCAAAGTTGAAAGAGTTCCAACCTAATTTTCTATTTACATATAGCGCTATCAAATTATCAGTTGAAGGTTTGGTCATGAATTTCTTGGATAGTATTGATTCATCTTTAATTTTCAACTGTTTAGCATGAGCTTTTAGAAAATCGAACTTTGGTAAATGTTCCTTTTCGTAAGTTTTTCTATCCCATTTCGCTTCAATATATTTTAGGAAGTCTTTGTCATATTTAAATGACTCATTTGTTATTTGATTTGGTTGTTCAACATTATTTATTTGTTGTTTCTGTGTCGAACAACTTACGATTAAAAGTAATCCTGCAATTATATTTAGCGTGTATTTGATTCTCATTTTTCTTAATTGAATGTAACGGTAAATGTATCCGACACTTCGCCTACTTGGCGGTGTGTAGTGATACATAGTGTTAGAGTTAGTTTTTATTTCTAAGCTTTATACTTCCATTCTTAAACGATTAATTTAACCTTTGCCATTTTTTGTATTTTATACCTCAAAGTTTCTAGCTAAATATGTTCGCTGATCCGTGTAACACTTCTGTTCTAAATTTTAATAAAACCAATATGAAAGAGCATTTTATTCGATTTTAATCTTAAAATTAAATACCCCGTTTCCTGAAAATTCAATGATATCTGATTTGTTTTAGTTTTTCCAGATTGCAATATTTCTCCCGATAAACTGATTATTTCAAATTCATGATATTCATTCGAAAATTTACTCAGTGACAAGACTTCTCCTACTGGGTTTGGAAAAACAGATGGAGTTTCCTTTTCTATAAACTTTGTACTTAATACTTGATTTTTTGTAAATGAAATTCCCCCAAGTTTTTTTGAACAATCTGGGTGAGATAAAAACTCTAGTTTCATAGAATCAATGTAACCTATTTCATCTTCTGAAAATTCATTATAAAGATTAATACATACCCCAACACCCCCAGTTGAATTTGGTTTAAAGGTATTTGGCCGATTCAATCCACAGCTAGTTTGATAGTCTTCACTCCAGCCAATATTGAAATCATGAATATTCAATCGAAGGTTCTCTTCTAATTCCTCAGGTACAATAAACTTCCAATCAAATTCATAAAGGCTGTCTAATCTATTTTTCATTTTTACTGTATGACACCCTCTATAGCCGTCTATGTTTGTTATTTGCAACGTGTCAGGGTTTAAAATTTCAATTTGCGCATCTAATAATCCTGTGAAAAATAGAATCGCAAAAAGTACTAAGGCCGATCTCATCATTTCATTTTTCAAATAAAACATTTTATTTCTTTTTTAATTTTCAAACTAACTAACGCTCAATAAAACATTAGTTATAAACCAGTCTTTTCTTTCAGACTTACTATTTTTTGATTAATCACCAATTCCTATTTCACCAAACTCTTTCCAAAAATAAACAATGAGCAAAAAGATATTTATTCTTTCTTTGAATGAGTCCAAATTAGGGTATATTAATTGACTCTAACGGTTGTGACATGCAGTGTGCGACCAAAGGGAGCATGCTGTCATAGTCACTTGTTGTCGGTAGTTTTTTATTTTACAAGTATTCAATTAGGTCTTCATTCGAGAGCAATTCTCCAATTCCTTTGATTCTTGTTTGAATTTCTTTACCACTCTTCGAAAACGAAATTAGATTTTCTATTTTCCAATCTATCACATTCGTTCCTTTAAATTTCAACTCTCCTGTGTCATAATATATTTTGAAAGATTCAATTGCGTTTTCCTTAAAAATCGCTTCGTATTTTTTCTTACCACTCTCGAAATAGACAGTTTGTAGATTAAGTTTATCGTTTTCCCATCTATGCTTACTTCTTAAAATCCCATCTTTATAATATTCCTTCGAAGTCCCCTTTCTTTTCCCCGCTTTACAGTATAAATCTATTCTCTTTAGTTCGCCGGTTGGATAATAGTATTTCCATTCTCCAATTCTTGCACCTTTCGAAAATTGACCTTTGCTAGAAATAAATCTAATTGCCTCTTGATGATAACAACTTTTTGAAGTAAAGCACTCTATTGAATTGTAAGCGACTTCATAATTCACCCAAATTCCTTCTTTTATATTATTTGCAGTCCTATTAATAGTATCATTTCCTACTACTTTGAAATCATCATAAACACATACGGTTTGCTGTCCGTAATTGAGAATTGGAAATATTAATAGTATTAATCGGATGACTTCTTTCATTTTTTACTTTTTAATTCTGACTAACGTTCGCTAAGCCCTTGATTATCAATAGTCATTTTCTACACAAATTTACTTAATTTCTTATGCAATTCTATCTCTATTTAAGCGAACGTTAGCGAGGGAAATTAATTTGCCAAGGAGAAATTAGTATTTTAGGTTACTGATTTTGGTTGGTCGAATATGGGGAATTACCGACAACGGATAATGATATCGATCGTCTCTCTGAGGTACGAAGAGATATGATCTGATATCTAATGTTAGGCATAGTTGTTTTTCAATTTCACTTGATATATTTCTTCGTCTTCTTTCCAAGTATGTTTATCAATTTTCAACATGTTTTCGACCTCATAATCAGTTGACAATTCCTTTATAACTTCTTTCGACTTTATAGAATTATCAATTAAAAGTTCCATTGGTTCTAATTCTAATCTTAAGTTCACATTTGAGATAAATTGTGAGTGATCTTTTCTCTCTCCTGTCATACATGCGTAAGACTCAGAATTTGATAAATAGAATTCAATTTGACAATCGATATTATGATTTAGGAATTTTCCCATTTTTAAACTCATTGGAACAATATCTATTGAATTCGAAAAACAACCTACGCATTCTTTAAAATCTATAATTGATAAGTTTTCGAAGTCTTTCCATGTTTTAACTTTTATGTCTTCATATTCTGTCCATAATTGAATGAAAAATTCGATAGGATTTAATGACATAATTATACCATAAAAAGGGTCTTCATATTCGAATGATTCTTGAGTAACTTCAATCTGAATGTATTCAACAAGTGATTCAATTGGATTTGTGTAGTTAACATGATGTCGAATCAGACCAAGACTGGGGTTTAATTTTGATAGAATTGGTGGAATTATGCTGTTGTAGTCTTTATCCATTTCATTTATATGTTGAGAATGAAACAAAATTTTTATCGAAACGAAAAGTATTGATCCATCATTGAGCCCCAATTAGCAAAGTATCTTTTTCGCTTACTTCAATAAAACTACATACTAAATTATCACTCTGGGACTCGAATTCAATTATGCCTAACGGTCTGGCGCTATCTGTCGAATTTGGCGTAAGCCAATTTTACATGATTATCGCCTGTTATACATCGTTCTCGATCCATTGTTCAGTACAATTAGGAATTAGCCTGTTGGGTATAAAAATACTTTAAATTGTCCTCTTCTGTTTTAGCAATCGCATGGTTTTCATTATCCGCCATCCATAACTCGATCTTTGGATTATTGGTTATTGTGTTTATCATAAATATTTCAGCCTCAGATTTGTTTGAAAATACTATATATGGCGAGTTCTTTCCTTGATATTTATCCAAGTGCATATTTAGAACCGCGAGAGAATTATTTTCATCTCTCTTATAAGCGGTAACTACGACTTGATCCTTTATTAGTTTTGGATATGGAAACTCTGAATGTTCACTCAATGGCAGTTCATCGTGTACATTTACTGAGATGTTCGAAGTATACACCCATCCATTTTCGATTGCATATAGTATCAATTTTCTAATATAAGCAGAGGTTATAGTGAATTTTTCAGATAATACTCTTGTCCCGCTGCGCATCCCATTGGAGTCATAACCGACTAAATAGTTTGCTCGTTGTTCAATAAATGCGCTAATTGAGTTTTTAGATTTGACATGCAATATTTCAATACCGTATCCATATCCGATTGGTAAAGATTCGCCCAACTTCCAGGCATATATTATCCCATTCACCACTATTCTTCTGTACTTTTTTCTTAGTTGTTTAGGAAGTATGAATTTTGACATTGTCTCTTGTAATTTTATTACTCTAATCTAAGGACTACGATAGACCAATTGACCCTGAATGATGTATAACGGTCGGTGTATGTGACGTGCTGACCGTATGGGAAGCATGGCCATCATACACTTTGTTAGCCACAGGCTTCTTTTTTTATTTTACTCTTTTCGAGCAATTCTTTTTATCCATAAATAATCACTCACACTTGGGTCTATCGAAATTATTTCACCTGTTCTTTTATTAGTTATTTTATTGAAATCGTGGTCTCTGAAAAATGAACTTTCAAAATATTGATGAATATTAATTCCAAATGTTTCTAATTGACCAATTTTATGTTCAGCATCTATTTCGTTTTGTAACTCGCTGCTTTTTACCAAATAATTTACAATTGAATTAAACATTGCCGAATATCCTACACAATTTGCTTGCTTCGTTTTTATCAATTCATTAGGATTGTTGGAAACTTGATTTGTCGTAAACTTTAATTCTTCTTTCGTTATTTCACCAGCTATTTCAACTATTTCTTTTAAATCCATTTTCCTTTTTGCTGCTTTTCTTTCGATTATCTCAATTAGATTTCTATTTGTTATTTCTATTTCTGGTCGTGTTCCAAGGTCGTTATATTTGATGAAAAATCTGTAAATGAATCCTCGAAATAAAAACAATATCAAAACTGAGATTCCAATTATTTTGAGGGTTTTATTCATCTTTATTCCTTTATGATTAGTCCAATCGCTATCCAAATCCCAAAAAGGAGTAAGATTGGTATTAAAGCTTTTTTTCCTCTTAATTTATGAATTCTAATATTTGCAATTAAAATTCCAATTCCACTAAATATTCCAGCAGACTTAAATAATTGCAAGTATTCTATGTCTAGCCCATTGTTTGTAATCAATAAACTCTGTAATAGTTTGAAAATTAATTCAATTGCAAATAATATTAATCCAGTCCAGGCTAACACTTTTATATTATTGACTTCTGGATTAATCTTATTCAGGTAGGTCGGAATCAATATAGAATTCAGAACTACTATTCCTAAAATAATTACTCCAATCGTTTTTATCTGAACTCCATCTTTTTCAAACAAATTCTCTGGGACAGAATATCGAATTAATTCAAGTAGAAAATATAATCCAATTGTGGCAACAGATATTAGAATTATTTGATGTACTGGTTTTCTATTGTCATTGTTTCTACTTTCCAAATCATCAAGTATTTTATTTCCAAATTGATTTTTTCCTGCTTGTGGCTAACGGTGAGCATAAATGGTGTGGCGGCGAAATGCCGTCATGATCATTTTATGCATTGTTACATGCTTTTTCATTTTTTTTCAAATATCTTATTGAGATACACTCCAAATGCAAAACCACTGTAAGAATCTTTAACTTTGATTTCACCTTTAGTGCTAGACATAAATGGAAAATTATATCTATACTCCATATATATAATTTCATTAATTTCTATTCCTGCTCCAACGATACCAGCACAAACTATAAACGTATACTCATCAAAGATGAAATCATGAAAATCGTTTCTTTTGTTATTTTGAAAAACTAAATCCCAATCATCTACGGATAATAAATGATTAGCATTAAACCCAAACAAAGAATAAAAATTGATGAATTTCACAGGCAATTTAATTTGACCAAGAATATTCAAGGTTAAATTGCTTGTTTCAACCGTTTCTTTTAATTGCTGTCCTCCTGCAAATTGAATATCAATAAATTTATCCGACACATCGACTACTTGGAGATGTGGAGCGATACATAGTGTTATACGCCGTATAACACTCCTAGGTTCCGTCTAGTTTGCGGCTTTACAACCATTTATTATTTAATTCGAAGCTTATCATCTTTGGAAATTTTGATTGCATCATTAGCTTCATTCATCTGTTTATGTCTTGTAACTTTTGTACACATCTGAGCTTGCGTCCTAGAACATGATTGGGTTTACGTTTCATGAACATCCCATAAAAGCAACGAACGTCTTTCAATCTCTCAGTTTTTGTATATACGTTTTGACTCCATGTTCTCTATTTGTCTTTCAAATACCTGATTCATCTTTTATTCAATGTTCTCAAGCAAGCCGAACTTCTCCTTCACTCTTGATCTACCCTACTTTTTAAAGCCGCAAACGAATTGGGACAAGCTCTTTTCTTGCGTAAACTTCCTTTATCTGACCTTCACTCAATGGCGTATAACGGTCTTGTGTATGCGGCGTGGCGGCGTTTAGCCGACATGAACGACATACACTTTGTTAGGCGTATACCTTTTTTAATATTTTTCTACTTCTCCAGTTTCGTGATTAAATTCATATAACTCTTCTCTTAACTTGTAATCATTCTCTCTTTGCAAAATTAATCCGAGTGAATCACCGCATCCATTTTCAGCAACAATTATTGACTTGTAAGTCTCAGGGATTCTATCTGAATATTCATTTTGGGTGTAGAATTCACTAATACTTAAAAATTCATATTCCTCTGTATCTATCTCGTTGTTTCTATACCTGTGTTTGAATGATTCGGGTAATATTACATTTAGCTCAATTTGTTTTTGATGAAATTCATCTTCATCAACTTTAGCCGAAAATGGTATCTCTTTGGTTTCAAGTCTAATTGCTTTTTCTGAATAGTAGATGAATTCTTCTGAAATCTTAGTATTGGAGTTTAGAATAATTGAGCTATTCAAGGCTTTCCTGTTTTTCTTATTGTCATATCTTTCTTTTGGAATTTTAATATTCAAAGTCTGGACAGATTCAAAATTTACTTGATTTGGTAGTGCATTTTCAATTGCAGTCTTTACAAATTCATTAACTATTATATCGTGCTCAATTGTAAATATATCTTCATCTGTGTCAACCTTGTAATTTAAAGGTCTAAGTTTGCTATATTGAATTCCTTGTGATTTTAATTCTTCTTGAATTAATTGAATAGCACCATAGTCCTCAACATCTCCTTTTCTTAATTGCTCTGATTTAAAGTCATCAAACCAACCATTTTTTGTTAACTTTTCAAATTGCAAGTCATTGAAATCTGCTTTTTTCAAAAGTGAGTCATATTCAATTTGTAGTACATAGAAACTTAAATCAGTCTTAATCTTCTTTGGAGATATTTTTACTGGAATGAATTTGTGGTCTGAAATCTTGAAATTCTCTATTAAAGTCTTAATGTTCTCACTTAGCAAAAGAACTGGATAGAAAGACATATCTGAAGATCTTGGCATTTCATAAAGTCTTGGTGGTCCTTCCTGTAAAGAACCATTCATAAGTTCGATTTGACCATTTATCTCAAAGAAGCCTCTCCCTTCTCGGAAATCACCAAATACATTCTTTCCATCAATTTTGAACTCAGGAGTTAATCCATGTAAATCATTTCTTATTGGGCTAATCTTAAAATAACGTTGCGAATAATCGAATTTTCTTTCAAATATTTCCTCTATACTCGTTGTTCTTAAATTGGGATAAATGTATTCCGAATATAAATTCTCAAAACTATTCTTCATTAACTTGCTTTCTGTCAAAAACGTTTCTTCCAAATTGGAAAGTTGGTAAAGAGTTAATGCTGTAATTGGAGGTATTTTAGGCTTTATATCTGGCAGTAAGTCCTTGCCATATAATTGTTTTAGTTCTGCAGTTAGGAATTTATTGGTTTCAATTATGAAAATATTCTTTCTATGTTCATTTATGAATTCGACAGAGATAGGTAAATTAACGTTTCGACCCAAATAGTACCAATCTAACCTTTTTTTAAATCGCTTTATTAGGTCGGTATTCCATCTGATACTTTCGTTCCACGCCAATTCATGCCATAAATACCTATTTTCAAAAGTCTCCAATATTTCTTGGCTCCATTTTATATTTCTGTTCTTGCTAATTAGTTTCCAATTTAATTCGTAGGCATAATCATTTAAGAACTTTCGCTCTAAAGAATGAAATTGGGAAACATGGTTCAAGAATATGTTCCAATGATTATCTATAAAGTTTTTGAATTCCATTTATTTTTTCTTGGTTACGCCTAACGGATGATGTATGAAGCGTAGCATCCAGTCTTGGATGATATGTTTACATACATAATGTTAGCTTTTGTCTTTTATTTTCTTAAACAACATACTTCTTTCACGTACTACCTTTGTATCAAGGCTTGGTTGCTTTTCATGTTCCGATTCCCTAAAACCTCCAATCTTTTGACTCTCTTCTAAATGTTTTATTGATTTATACTTTAATAGAAGACTATCAAGAATATTTATTTTATCATTTATTGAGGCGTCCCTAAATACTTTCTCTACTCCCCAATATGTGACCCGTTTGGGATTAATCTCACCCTTCAAGTTATAAACATAATTTATCATCTTTAAATACTTAAATTGATCCTCTATTTTCTTTCGTTTTGCAAAATCATTGGGTAATTCTTCATATTCGAAATTTAAAGAAGAAGGAAAAATTATCCACCTATTATTCAACTTATATCCATAAATACTCCTATGACTTGCCTCAATCTCGCTTTCATTATTAGTGTTCAGTGAATATAATGTCGATTCAAATATCTCTTTCGTCGGATCAAACAATATTAAGCTATCCAGTAAAATATTGGGGTAACTATTAATTTCATTTGACATCACTCCAATACTATCATTTAACCATTGTTGAATAGAATCATTTACTTGATAATATACATCCTGATAAGAGATAAACTGTCTCTCTTGTTGCTCTATTACATGTGAATAGGTTTTGGCATAATTGTTAACCTTTATACGAAATTCAATTTCACATATTACCATATACACTAAAGGCGTTAAACAACAACCTACTAATATTGGAATATATTCAGATCTAGCATTCCGAGAAAGTAGCTGTAATAAATAGTATAATAATGGGATTATAACGATAGATGCGACAATAGACACTAACAAACCAAAACTCCAACTAATTAATTCAAAAGACCCACTACTATCACCAGCATAACCCGATTCGTCCGCTATTCTTTTTCCTTCAATGAAAACAGCAAATGCTCCATACAGCACTACACCAACGATTAAGTGAATAACTCTTTCAACCCATTTGTTGATTGGTTTCTTAATCTTTCTACGTTGTTTCACCCGTTTTGTTTTCTTTCTTTAGTCATTATATATTGAAGCTAACGGTCTCGTGTATGAGTAGTAGCGGATTTCTACTCGCTAACCTTTCGGTTTAGCATTGACCTTTGTTTTATGTTTATACTTTCGAATTATCACTTAAACCGCTATTACTTATACACATTGTTAGCCACTGGTTATTCTCTTTTCAATTCGTCAATCAACCATTCTAATTTATTCCGAGCAACACTTATAATGTCTAAAAATGTTCTAAAGTGAACATCATCTCTTTCATTATGAGAGCTAATATTTTGCTTTACGCGACCGCCTAATAAAATAATTCTAATATGCTGGTTGTGAAAATAGGTATTCAATTCATCTCTGTATTCTAAGGCTTGACGTTCTGTATCTCTATTCAGAGTAAAATCAGGCTTTTTGAACTCAATCAAAACTAATTCTCTACTTATTGTTCTTCCAAGAAGTAAGTCAGGTCTGTTTAGACCTTTTTCTCCTTTATATTTTTTGTCTAAAACTTTGTTTATTGCTGTTTCAAGGCTTGTGTCTGATATTAGAACACTATAATCATCTCCTAAAATCCAAGTATTCAGTTCTAATGCTTTATGAATATCTTTTTCGAGAGTTTTTTTATCATCAATAAGGATTAATAGTTCATCCAAGTATCTCAAGCGGTTTAGTGCTTGACTTGTAATAATACTCATTTCTAAAAGTCCAAAATCATTTAGAGCATTTGCGAACTTTTCTATATCTGAGTTGCCTGTTTTTTGAATGTTTGAAATAATATCCCAATAGTGGTCTTTTTCCATAGCAGAAACCATTACCGATATTACTGTATTAATTTTCGCCTCACTTTCGCCATAAAATTTCTCTAAAGTCTTGTGTAAGGCTTTACGAGCAAATGGCTTTTTATATTCAGGTAATTTTTCGAGTTCTTTATTGATTTTTCTCTGATATCTGGCACGTGCCATTTTCATATCTGTTTTGAAAACGTCATCAACTGATTTTTTAAGTTTTTCAGTTGTTTTTTCTGAAATTGCTCGATTCAATTTACTGTTTTCAATAATTGCTCCCCAATCAGCAGTAACATCATCTTCTAAATCATCACAGATTATTTCACCATATATTCTGTTTTGAAGTTTTTTCGGGATTATATCTTCTTCTGCTAAAAAGTTCTTAGGTCGTCCGACTAACTTGTTACCAACTTTTGTTACAATACCACTTGATTTAATTGGTTTAGGCGTAATAGTATAGTTTAGAATTGCTTTTTTCCCGTCAATAGTTATTTCCTCAGAATATGATTTACCTTGTAAATCAAGAACTCCAATTGTTTCTCCATTAATTGAAATTTCAAAGTCATTTTCTCTACCATAATCCCATACAAGAATTTGTTTCATTCTTTCAGGGTTAGGAAATTCAAAATTCTGATTTAAGCCTGAGAGAGTAATTTTTGTGCCTGAAATATTAGAATTCACCTTTTCTGTAAAAATTTCGAGAGGAATTTTCTCAAGGTCGTATCCTTCTTTAGCTAATTCATCACGGTCAATCATCAAAGTAGTTTTAACTCCATTAGACGTAGTTTCAAGTTTCATTTTTGAAGCTACCATTAGACCTGAAAATTTACCAATTCCTTTACGACCTTTTACTTTTCTTTTTTTCTTAATAGAAAGTTCCCCTTTTCTTACAATTCGACTATTTGCAACATTCAAATATTCAGTTCGGACTTCATTTTCTTTCATTCCTGAACCATTATCAGCGATGATAATTTCGGGATTAGGTGTTAATTCTTTTGGAAAGGTAATTTCAATGTTTTCAGAGTCTGCATCATAGGCATTATCAACCAATTCTTTCAATGCATATTCGGTAGACCTATAAGTCTCGCCTAAAAGTTCTGCTAATTTCGTGTCAACTTTAAAAAATGCCTTGCTGCTCATTTGTTGTTGCTTGTTCTAACTTGTGGCTAACGGATGATGGTATGCAGCGTCTCTCGACGAAGGAGAGATATGCTGTCATCACATATTGTTATCTGTGGTTTTCTTTTTGTTAAATAGCCTTGAGAAGATTGATTTATTTTTGTTTTTCTCTTTAGCCATCTTTGTATTTGAGTCCAGAAATTTTACATTTCTTAGAAGTTGATCATGAGTTAGCTTTTCCAATTTGTCCTTTTCATTATAGTTTCTTTCAAGGAGATGATTATAGTATGAACGAAGTGATTCATCTTTCACATCATATAATGCTCCTAATGCATACCTATTGACTTCTTTATTCTTGTCACTTAATGCATTCTTGAATTGCGTCAAATACTTTAGTTTGTTCGGAGTATTTCCAAGTGTATTTATTACAGAACATTTAAGTTTGACATCTCCTGATTCTAACAGAGGAAGCACTATGTCACCATATTCAACATTTGATCTTTCTAGAATTTTTCTGTAGAATTTATATGATTCATAATCTATTAAACTAATATTTGCTTTAATTATATCAACCCAATCATTACTATAAATCAATCCGTATGAGAAAATAATTTTTATTGTTTCATTCAAGTCAATTTTGGAAAATTGAATTAGATGTTTCCTTGCTTTGCTATAATCAAATTTCGTCAAGAGGCAAAGTAGATTTTTATCTTTATTTTTTGAGAGCTCATTACTAATAGTGTTAATCACTTCGTTAGGCAATTTTGCCTTCCTAATTATTGACTCGAATAGGATGCCTTTATCTTTCGACTGATTTGATTTCAGATATTCATTCAGAAGAATATTCGCTTGTCCTCCTTTTGAATATCCGAACCACGACGGCCCCTTTTGCCTTAGTGTACCATCTAATATTTCATCCAGCCATCTTTCATACCAATCAAGGAAGTTATCTTCAAATGTGAATTTTGGTTTTTGTCTATCCATATCTAAGTTCACAACACGACCTCTATATTCTCCATTTAGAATTAAGCCGTGTAAATAAGTGCACCCTTGAGATCCTATAGGAAGTATACCACCGTAGACATTAGAAATTTTATCATAAAAATCAGCATCAGAAGATTCATCATTAATTTCTTTGATTAAGTTATT
This sequence comes from Saprospiraceae bacterium, assembly GCA_965230345.1. Classification (GTDB taxonomy): domain Bacteria; phylum Bacteroidota; class Bacteroidia; order Chitinophagales; family Saprospiraceae; genus JADKBO01. The sequence continues at coordinate 548,054 of CBDDKR010000001.1, read as the reverse complement.
CCAAACTTCATCTGTCATATCAGGTTGCAGAACGCATTTTCCATTAAGGTTTTGATCCGCATTCTCGTATAGTAATTCATCTACATTTCCTGAAAGTGGAAATATCCCAAGGAATGGACCTGCAGCAGAGGATGAATATGATTCGCCTCCATTACCTATTTCAAGTAGAAAGGTTCTATAGCAGATTGGTAAGGTTAGTTGGTATTTTCTCTCAAATTCTTCTACTTCATATAGTTTTGCAGGTTTTCTTATAATATACTTATGACTTGAAGCTCCAAATACAGCCAACCCTTTATCAACAGCTTTTGCTAGCGATAGTTTGGTTTTTATTCTCTTTATTTGTTTATCGTGCTTTTTCATTTTTTAATTCTGACTAACGTTCACTAAACGACTGATTATCAGCGATCCTTTTTAAGTGATTTATCTTGTATTCAGGCCTAGTGAAGAGTCCGATTTCATTAGGATCAATACCGAATTTAGAAATTTCTTTTCGTATTTGAGCTATTTGTTGTCTCTTTTGATCTAGAAAGAGATACGGAGAAATAGGATCGTATTGTTGGCCTTTGCTCACCATATTCCAAATTATAGTCGCCAATTTTCTTGCAGTAGATGTAATAGCTGATTGACGCCCTTTTTTGAAAGCTATACGAGCAAAGAATTTAGAAAGGTCTGTATCCTTCATTCTACCAATTGCATTTGCCGCATTTCTTAAAGCAATCTTTAGTCGACCGCTTCCTCTAGGCACCCTATGGCTAAGCATTTTGCCTCCACTTATTTTATTGTTTGGTGCAAGACGAAGCCATGAAGCAAATTGTTTTGCAGAATTAAACTTCTTAAAGCCCTCCAATCCCAATTCACTCATAATAGTCAGTACAGTAGAATGACTTACCCCAGGAATTGCAAATAGATCTACTCCTCCAAAAAATTGGAATGCTGTACGATTTAAATCAATCCCTTTAATTGTGTTTTTGTTGACTCTTTTATATGGCTTAGTCTTTAAATTGATGAAATCGATGTGATTATGGTTGATGTTTTGCTTTAAGAAAGCGGTGATTTCTTTGTCGCATTCGTCTATTTTCTTAAGGTAAAATTTATATCGATCATATTCTTGTTTAAGCCCAAATATGAAATCAGCTCTTTCATTAGAATGTAAAGCTTTGCAAATTTCTTCTTCTGACTTGCGACAGTTGTAGTGCCTGTGTTGCGCTAAAGTCTTAGGGTCCAGGATGCCTTCACAGATGTCAGCTATAATCTTAATACCTGTCAATCCTGTCACATCTCTTACGACAACATCTAATCTGAAATTCAAGAGCTTGAGATACTTTTGCATTTTATGAGAAGTATCTGCTTTTTGTTCAATCATTTTAGCTCTATGCCTGCAATAGGTACGGAGTACTTCCGTCTTAGCATCAGGAAGAAAACTACTGGAAAGTAGTCCTAAGGAATGTAATTGTTGTATCCATCTAGAATCCTTTACATCTGTCTTTTTATCTTTGGCATTTTTGGTATGTTTCCCATTGGCAAGCACTACTTCAAAACCATTACTAATTAATTCTCTATAAAGGTTCTGCCAATAATTACCTGTGGATTCCATAGCAACGGAGTCAATTTGTTCTAATTTTAACCATTGACATAAATTTCTCAGATCTTCAGCATAAACACCAAATTCTTTAACTTCATTTACACCTTGGCCAATAGCAACAAAATGTGATCTTGACCCAACATCAATTCCAGCACACTTAGGATTGACTACCTCCATAGAAATTGTCTTTTTCATTCTCTTTTAGTTTAGAATTATTAAAATGGTTCTAAGAGAATGTATATTTGAATTGAAAATTATTCTGAGCGGGGTATCCCTAAAGGATCCTCCAATTTGAAATTAACATCAGTCCTTGAGGTCCATTCTCAAGGACTTTTTACATTCTAACCAGAATGACACACGAGCTTTCTTCCTTAATAGGAACAAGAGGCACCACTTAAAAAAACGGCCTTGCATAGAACCAAGATTAAGATACGCCGTATTTCGTTAGCGAGGGAAATTAATTTGCCAAGGAGAAATTAGTATTTTAGGTTACTGATTTTGGTTGGTCGAATATGGGGAATTACCTACAACGGTGAGTGTATGCGGCGTTGCCAGCTTTTGCTGGCAATGAACGTCATACACAATGTTGTAGCCAGTTTTTTTTTATTTATACTCGTATTCTTTGTTTATTTTTTGAATTCTTACTGTATCGTATTTGCCTTCTTCGAAATTGAATTTTTTATCTTCAATTATTATTTCAGCTTTGAAAGGTTTCCCTTCTTTATATTCAACCATTTCTGTCTCGGTGGAAATTCCTTCATATTCGCTTTCATAAATTGAAACTACTTCCCAAGTTCCAATTTTTTGTCCATTATAGAATTGTCCTCTTTCAATAATTCTTCCTTTTCTATCAGTAATTTTCCATTCACCTTCAAATTTTCCATCCCTAATTTTGTAGCTAATTAAATCAAGTGTATCCAATTGATTTGGATATCCTCCGTTCCAATAAGTTCTTGTTTGCTTATAATTGTAATCTCCATCTTTCATATTGACAATTGATTCAAGGAAGTCAATATATTTTTTATACCTTTTTTTGTCTTGCTCTTGTGAAATACTTTTACAACAATCAGAACGATATGTGTAATAAAATCCATTTCCATTCTGATTAGCAAAAATTAGGCAGTTTGTATTTTCTTTTGCTCCAAATCCGCAAGCATCACTTCCTCTGTTTGTTCGAATTCTGATTGTATCTTGACTGTCACCTTTATATGATTTAATTAGTTTGAATACCAATTCATACCTATATTCAACAGTCTTTTTGTTTAAATAATTTAATCTTTCTTCTTCAATTGGGTGATATTCAAGTAAAACTCCTGAAAATATAATATCAGACATACTGGAAATTCTTTCAGATTTACTTTGAGTCCATCCCATTTCCTTAATTGGTAAATCAAGGAGATAATCACCACAACTACAAGCAATACCATTTTGAATTGTTATTGCCATTACAATTATTATGGTTAATATTTTTTTCATTTTTTCTAATTGGCTACAACGGTGAGTGTATGAAGCGTAGCATCCAGTCTTGGATGCTATGATTTGATACACATTGTTACACATAGCCCTTTAACCTATATGTTAGTTGATTTTGTGAAAAATTCTATCACGTCATTTCGAGCACCTAATTTAACGATTTCATTATCTATTTCTTTTGTTGATAGTGGTGGAAGATTTACTTGCTTAAACCTTATACTTCCATCTTGTTGCGGTGCTACCAATATTGTTTGCCCAAACTTAAGATTGAAATATTTCGTACTTACCAACGCAAACTTCTCGCCTGATGCCAAATGCATAGCGATCCAATCAATGTTCCCTTTACTTGTTTTTCTCCTTCCCTGACACGTATGATGTGGATAATTTCGCGATGATACACTCAAAGAGGAATCCTCCGAATCCGGTTTATCTGTCAATATCAGAATATTAAAGAATATATAATTTGATCGTTCAGAATCATGTTCTGGCTCAATTGTATTTTGATTTGTTGATACAGCAAACGCTCCACCCTTAATTATTTTGTCATTTATTTCTATAGAAATGCTCTTTGATGAATATCCTTCATATCCAGGTCCATACTTCGCAACTGGATAAACTTGTTTCTCCATCGGTGGTTGAGTTGGCCACGGATCCATATCAATATAAGACAATTCATTCTCTAGAATTTCTAGGTCCCATTTTGTCTCATCAAATTGATCCCTATTATACTGCTTCGCCATAGATTCTGTCCAAACCAAGACTTGTTTTTTGTTGTCTCTACTTTGAACTGTACTTAAGTGCTTCTCCTTGCAAGAAGCCAGTATAATGAACACTAATATTATTATTTGTTTCATCTTTCAATCCTTGGTTGTGTGTAACGGTGAGTACATGCGTCGTGCGACGTTAGGAACATGATCGTCATGTACATTGTTACTGATATACCTTTTTTTTACGCAGTGATTGGTTCTTGTTTTTCTACTCTAAAGTTCACCGTTGCTTTCAGTGCATTAAATACCTTGAGAATTGTTCCAATGGTAACATTAGAAGTGTTATTCTCCAGTTTAGATATTTGAGCTCTTTGTACGCCGATGAGTTTTCCAAGTTGTTCTTGAGTCAAATTCTGTTCTTTTCTTAATTGTTTAATCTGTTCAGAAAGAAGTTCAACTCTAAGCTCATGTTCATAGTGGTCTCTTTTTGCGGTTCCAAGTTTACCGAGAGATTTGTCTTTTAATTCACTTAATCCTATTGTCTTCATCACTTATATTTTAGTCTCGATGTATTTCTTTTTTATTTGCTCGGCTTTCTTGATTTCTTTTTGTGGCGTTTTGTTACTCTTTTTATCGATTCCATGAGTAGCAATTATTAGTGTTTCTTCATCCTCAGAGTCCCAAAAGGCAAAGATTCGGTAGAACTTTTGATGGTCACTTTGCCTAAATTCGTAGATACCATCTGTGCCTTTCAGTTTCTCAAACCAGTTACCTTTGATTCCTGACTCAGTCTTCTCAAAGGAGACAAGAAACTTCTTTTGTATCTTTTCATTTTGGGCTAAAAAGTATGATTCTGCTTCTTTTAGAAATCTGATCTTTATTGGCTTCTTCAATTTCATAGCTCAAAATACAAATGTTTCCATATATAGAACGCTATTTTGAGACAAAAGTTTCTCTTTTCCGATAAAAACTGTTCCTAGAACTAGGAGTTTTGCTTTTTTGGTTATCAGTAACGGTTTGTGTATGAAGCGTAGCATCCAGTCTTGGATGCTATGTTTTGATACGCATTGTTACATGCTGCACTTTTTAACTTTTAGTATTCCTTTAATTAGTACATTTCTTATATCTAATTTCTGGTAGTTTCTCAATTTCAATTTGCCAATTCTGCAAAGTTCTTCGAATAACATCTTTTTGAGTTTCACAGAATTCATGACTTCTAAATCCTTCTCTAAAGGATGTGAAAAGTGAACTACTCTTTAAATTCCCTTTTTCGATTTCTTTTGTTAAAACTTCAATTGTTTCATCCTCAAAGAATAATTGAGGTTCTATTTGACCGATATGGAAGCATGTAATAAATACAGCCCAATTGCGACAAGAATCAATTCCTGAAACATCTAATTTCCCCATTTCTGGAAATCCATTGTTTTTAGCATAGTCTATGAGTTCATGGAAGTTATTCTTTATTAATTCTTTTCTTTTTCTGCGGTCAATTTCCATTTTAACCATATCTGTAGTGTCCGTGTTAACATAAGACTGGTCAAGCTCTAACATTTTGCAGTAGTCAAGTTCTTTACTCTGACATCCAATTATAAGAATAATCACAATTGCAAATATTCCAAATGTTTTATTCATTCCGTTCGGGATTCTATTCATCTATTTTTTCCTTTGTTGCATGTAACGGTCTTGCGCTATGCGACGTCAGTCATATTTATTACCTATGTCGCATCAGCGCATGTTATGACCCCGTCCCTATTTTTCTTTATCTGTTTACTCTTTTATTAAGATTCTGAAGAAGCGAAATATTCAAGTAAAAGCAATGAACAACTTATTGATTTTTATCTTAGTTTACACACGGCTTCGCCCTTCATAAGTCGCAGCGCTCTAACCATTAAATTGTTTAAATTCTCTTTCTTGATTTGTCCTTCTTCGTCCAGATTTTCCTTCTTTGTGCGAGCTTCTTATGTTTTCAATTTTCTTTGGATTCTGTTCCACAATTTATAACTTTTTCCTCGCTTTTTTTGCTTTTAAGAGCCTCTTTTATCGCATTTTTTTTGAACTCTTAATTATTCTCAACGCTATATAAGCGTCCCCGAACATTTTATGGTTAAGGCGAAGCAGAATTACTAATTCATTTATGCACAACTAATAATTTGAGTTTTTCTTCGATGGGTCATAACGGTAAATGTATCCGATACATCGACTACTTGGAGATGTAGACTGATACATAGTGTTATACGCCGTATAACACTCCTTAGTTCCGTCTAGTTTGTGGCTTTACAACCTTTTATTATTTAATTCGAAGCTTATCATCTTTGGAAATTTTGATTGCATCATTGGCTTCATTCATCTGTTTATGTCTTGTAACTTTTGTACACATCTGGGCTTGCGTCCTAGAACATGATTGGGTTTACGTTTCTTGAACATCCCATAAAAGCAACGAACGTCTTTCAATCTCTCAGTTTTTGTATATACGTTTTGACTCCATGTTCTCTATTTGTCTTTCAAATACCTGATTCATCTTTTATTCAATGTTCTCAAGCAAGCCGAACTTCTCCTTCACTCTTGCTCTACCCTACTTATTAAAGCCTCAAACGATTTGGGGTAAGCTCTTTCTATGCGTAAACTTCCTTTATTCGATTTTCAATCAATTCTGACTAACGTTCGCTAAGCCCTTGATTATCAATAGTCATTTTCTACACAAATTTACTTAATTTCTTATGCAATTCTATCTCTATTTAAGCGAACGTTAGCGAGGGAAATTAATTTGCCAAGGAGAAATTAGTATTTTAGGTTACTGATTTTGGTTGGTCGAATATGGGGAATGGCGTATAACGGTAAATGTATCTGACACATCGACTACTTGGAGATGTGGAGCGATACATAGTGTTATACGCCGTATAACACTCCCTAGTTTCGTCTAGTTTGCGGCTTTAATACCATTTATTATTTAATTCGAAGCTCGTGTCTTTATAAATCAACGCCTGTATCATATGCTTCTTTTATCTGTTTAAGTCTTGTAACTTTTGTACTCATCTGGGCTTGCGTCCTAAAACATGATTGGTTTTCCATTCGTGTACATCCCATAAAAGCAACCATCGTCTTTCAATCTCTCTGATTATAGTATAAACCTTTTGGCTACATGCTCTCTATGAGTCTTTCAAGAATCTGATTCATATTTTATTCAATGTTCTCAAGCAAGCCGAAATTCTCCTTCACTCTTATCTCCACACCACTTTTTAAAAGCCGCAAACGAATTGGGATAAGTTCATTTCTTGCGTAAACTTCCTTTATCTGACTTTCACTCAATGGCGTATAACGGAAAATGTATCCGACACATCGACTTCTTGGAGATGTGAACTGATACATAGTGTTATACGCCGTATAACACTCCTAAGTTCCGTCAAGTTTGCGGCTTTACAACCTTTTATTTTTTAATTCGAAGCTTTCATCTTTGAAAACATCGCTTGTATTATTGACTTTATTTTTCTGTTTCATTAATCTATATATCTAGCACATCTGGGCTTGCGTCATAGAACATGATTGGTTTCCGTTCCGTATACATCCTATAAAAGCAACGAGCGTCTTTCATTCACTAAATTTTTTGTACATACTTTTTGGCTCAATTTTTTCTATTTGTCTTTTAAGAATCCGATCTGATTCTATCCATGTTCTCAAGCAAGCCGAACTTCTCCTTCACTCTTGATCTACCCTACTTTTAAAGCCGCAAACGAATTCGACTAAGCTCTTTTCTTGCGTAAACTTCCTTTATCTGACTTTCACTCAATGGCGTATAACGGTTGGTGTATAAGGCGTAGCATCCAGTCCTGGATGTTATGATTTATACACATTGTTGTCGGTTCGTTTGATCTTCTCAATAATTTTACGTTTCATATGCAATATAAATATTGTAAATATTCCAAATAAATATAAATTTAAAAAAAGTACATCAAGATGGATTAATGGATTATTTACGAGCCCTAGAGTATATTGATCCTCTGTTGAAAACCAAAATAAGTAGATATTGGGAACTCCAAAATTGGTTGATGGTGCAATTGCCCACATTGGCACAAAACCATTATCTGCTAGCTTAAAATCATGATAAAATGGTATAGCATTTAAAATAACAAATCCCCAGATCCACCATTTCTCTTTTTTCTTTTTCAGTAATTCCTCTTGACGTGGAAGGTATATAATCTTGATTACCAATCCTAAAAACAAAATATGAATTATGGAATGAGTTATTTGATTTAGCAATGAAAAGTCATCAAATAAAAAGATAAGCCTGGTAACAATATTGATTAAAAAATGAGTTAAAACAATCAAAAAAAATCTTTTCGACCAAGACAAATTCACCTTAGTTAATTCTATTAATGACTTAAAATTCCATTTCATCTATAATCTTATAATTCTGATCATCTCTCGCTAAACGATGGATTACCTATACTCAAGTTTTCGTAAAATTTATCCGTTTTTCTTTCATTTGTGGTTTTTAAGAGAACGTTAGTCTGGAATTTTAATAGACATTAGAAAATCAATTTCATCTCCAATCATTGATTTTTCGATGCACCAAAATTGGTAATGACCGACAACGGTCTTGCGCTATGCGACGTCTGTCATATTTATTACTTATGTCGCATCAGCGCATGTTATGACCTCGTCCCTATTTTTCTTTATCTGTTTACTCTTTTATTAAGATTCTGAAGAAGCGAAAAATTTAGGTAAAAGCAATGAACAACTTATTGATTTTCCTCTTAGTTTACACACGGCTTCGCCCTTCATAAGTCGCAGCGCTCTAACCATTAATTTGTTTAAAATATCTTTCTTGATTTGTCCTTCTTAGTCCAGATTATCCTTCTTTGCGCGAGCTTCTTATGTTTTCAATTTTCTTTGGATTCTGTTGCACAATTTATAACTTTTTCCTCGATTTTGTGCTTTTAACAACCTCTTTTATCTCATTTTTTGAACTCCTAATTATTCTCAACATATATAAGCGTCCCCGAACATTTTATGGTTAAGGCGAAGCAGAATTACTAATTCATTTATGCACAACTAATAATCTGAGTTTTTTCTTCGATGGGTCATAACGGTCTAGTGTATGAGTAGTAGCGGATTTTTACTCACAAACCTTTCAGTTTTGCACTAACCTTTGTTTTATATTTTATCTTTCGTTTTATCACTTAAACCGCTATTACTTATACACATTGTTGTGCCTTCGTACTTTATTCTTCTCTTAATAATTTTCGTCTGTTGTAAATTCCAACTCCATATGAAATCAATAATGGTATTGATAAAATTAGTGATAATCCTGTTAACAACATTAATACAAAATATGAGCTATCGTGTGGCGTTGGATTTCTCATTCTTCCCATAATATTGAATACAACTCTATGTAAATTTAGGATTGTCAAAACAGATATAATTACACAAATTGGCATAAGTGTAACAGTGATTATATTTCCCTTACTCAATTTAGTGAAATGCTTTAAAAAGTAGTATAACAATGCTAATCTCCAAGCAGCTACAATAGCCAAAAACCAAACATTTATAGTATTTGAAGTTTCGATTGATAGAAATTTCTCAACAGGAATTGCGTAAAATATTGCTGGAAATGAAGTTAATCCTATGAAAGTAACTACAATAAAATAACTCCAATTTTTAATTTTAAAAGGAAGTAAAATCAGCCAAATAAATAAGGCTAGAACAAAAATGTATATAACAGAACCTAAACCCAAATGTTGCATCCAATTAGCTCCTACATCATCCCAATATCTGCCCATTCCAACTATCCAAGTTCCAATCAAACCAAGGATGAAATGGCTCTTGTTAAAATTTAACATTTCGTCTCTGGTTAACTTAAAAGTTAATAGTTTTATTAGGGTTTTAAATAGACTCATATTTTTTTGTTTGCCTTTTATTTAATAGCGTTCGTTTAAAATGTTTTTTTCTGTTGGCGACTAATTCTTTAGAATAAATTCTTTTCATTAGTTTCTCAAATTCTGTTTCAAGTTCCTGAACAGTAAAGTTTTTTGGAATAAAATTCACATCAAATAATGTACATTTATCCCAATAGTTGTCTTTTAATAATCTGTTTTGACTTTTTAGCTGATTGTAAAGTTCTGTCCCAGGAAATGGTGTAAGTAAAGTAATTTGAACTTCAGAAAGATTGCTGTCAATTATAAACCGTTCTGTTTCTTTGAAAGTATCTTTTGTGTCTGTGTCGAATCCAAGAATAAAGCAACCATTTACTGAAATTCCATAAGACTGTATTTTGTCAATCGCCTTTTGGTAATTATCAAATTGTTTATGCTTCCAATCTTTACTGTCAATACCTTTTAAACCTCTTTTGTTTGCAGTTTCAAATCCAATTAAGACTTGAGCACAGTTTGATTTTGCCAATAATTCTAAAAATTCATCATCATAGGCAATAGAAATATCCGTTTCGGTAAACCATTTAATATTATACTTTCCAAATAGAGCTAATAATTTTCTCGACCATTTTTTATCTACAAATGTATTGTCATCAGCTAACTCAATAAAAGGTCTTTCCCAAACTTCAAGAATTTTGTTAAGCTCTTTTTCGATTTGTATAATTGATTTCTTTTTGTATGCACTTATTGTTCGTGAAGCTGCACAAAAACTACAATTTAAAGGACAACCTCTTGTTGTTTGAATTGTTAATCTATTGTATTTTGAAATGTCGAGTAATTCATATTTCGGAACTTTACAAGACTTGAAATTGAAATTATACTTAGGGTTTGAAAGTGAACTATAAATTGATTTTAGTTCTTTGTTTTCAAAGTCTTTAAGAATTGTTTCCCAAATTATTTCTCCTTCACCTTGAATTGTTATGTCAGCAATTTTGGTAGCTTCTTTTGGCATAGCTGAAACGTGTAAACCTCCAATTGCAACCGTTATTCCAATTTCTTTAAATCGTTTACATAATTCGTAAGTTTCGTTAATCCTTGCGGTTAAGGAAGAAAAAGCAATAATATCTGGCTTTTCGCTAATTATTTCAAGTATGTCAGATTCTGAAAAGTCATCTAATTCTTTGTAGATTATATTCCAATTTTCGGGTGTATGAGAGGCAAGAGTCAATAAACCTAAACTTGGTAAACTTGCAATTACTTCGCTTCTTTCTACAAATCCGGGTAAAGTCAATCCGAGGTCAAGCAATCGTTTATTATAAACTCTTACTCCGCTCATTGAAATTAAAATGACTTTGTAATTCTTCTTCATTTGTAGGTTGCTCTGTATGAGGCACAACGGAATTAGCATATGCAGAGTCACGACGAAGGAGTGATTCTGTCATCATGCTGTGTTAGCGATAGGTTTTCACCTTCAATAATGTATTCAACTTCATGTGCCTCTTTAAAGTCTGGCATTTCAAGTTTTCCTACCATTTTATCAATTACAATCTCTGGTACTTTATGCTCTCTATCTGAATTTTGTTTTAGTAATTTCTTATATGGTACTTCAATATAGATGATTTTCACTCTTGCATTATAGTTTGTGAATAACCCTATCCATCTACTTCTCATGTCTTTAGTGATGTTCGTAGCATTAAAGACAAAGGATGTTTTTGTTCTAAGATATTCCTTTGCTTTTTCTTTTGCCAGTTGAATTACTTGGCCATTTCCTTTTTTGTCTTTTGGTGATATCTTGTGTTCTCTTCTTATGTCATCCAAAGAGAGAATTGGTTGGTCTAAATTCTTTTTGATATATGTATCCTTGCCACTACCTGGCAAGGCACACATTACTGTGACCGTACATATTAAATCGTCATAAGGTGAATAGTCTACATATCCGTCTTCTTTGTTGAAATATAGAAATCGTCCATAATTTGATTTAAACTCTTTAGGTTTTGTGAAGCATTGATTGTCTTTACAAAGCTCTTTGAAAAGTTCGATCTTCATTAGTATCTCATCTTGGTCTTGGCAAGTTCTTCCAAGTACATCAGCTGTTGCAAGTATTGAGAGTAGCTTATTGTTTACTATCGTACTTGAATAGATGACCTCTTTGTCAGGATTATCTTTTGAGATTGCCCATAATGGGAGCCCATGCAATCTTACAAGTTTGCAAATCTGTTCACGAACTTGAAATGGTGTTTTAATGTCTTTGTAAAGGATTTGTCTTGTGGTAAATTCTCCTTTTTTTGCATGCCTCGGAGATACTATTCTAATTTGTCCTTCTATTTCCTCCTCAGTAGTTGTTGATCTCTTTTCTATGTCATGAAATAAGGCAGAACTTAAAATTATGTGTTTTTCTTGTTCTGATAGAGAATCGAAATTTTGGAGTTTGATTAATTCTTCAGTAACCATTTTGGTATGGACATAGACATCACCTTCTGCGTGCCAAATAGGATCTTGTTTAACTCCTTTCATTTCGGCAATCCAACTGTATGAATTGGCTAAATCGTCCCAATCCAATTTTGTATCTACTTGATATTTAGGAAATCTCCACATTACACCGAGCTTAAGTAAGAGTATCCCAGCCAATTGTGTTTTTGATAATCAATCAATTTAGCTGGCTTCCAGGTTTTAGTCCAGTGGACATCTGTTTTTACATGTGATTCACGGACAAGTTTGAACAAGTTGTTGAATTCGTTTGATGACACGTTTATTGATCCTTGGTTTGTTTTATATGATTCGGCGTTCCTGATTACAAATCCCTCTGAGCAAGGTTTATCTGTTTCTGGATCGTATCCTCCAAGTTTCCCCGCAGTATTTACACTTTCTTCCCAAGTCATTCCAAGATTTGACTTTAGCCAATTTGATAGAACTTCATTTTCATTCTTAACTGTTATTTGAGATTCGCCGAGTTCACTCTTAGTTTCTATCTCAGGTACAATTGGAAAATCCAACAAGTTGGCATAGAACTTTACTTCTTCCCAAGACAACCATTGGTCATGTTCTCTTACAGCAAAAACATAGAAATAAGATTCCAATTTCTTGTAGCATATTGAATGAATTCCATACATGTTTTCGCCAAATATCTCCAAGTCATTTAGATCGTTCCTTATCAATTGCCATCGTTCAATTAAAGGCTTATCCCAAGGATGTTTTGTTGGTGCAGTATGCGAACGAGCAAAAACACCATGTTTGTTAAAGCAGTTGTTTTGGCCATCTAATTTTTCGGTAAGTATAAGTTTGTCCATCTCCGCAAAAGCTGAGACATATCCATTTGGCATGAATCTATCATCAGAAGTAGTACCCAAGCTGATTTGAGCATGAAGACTTCTACAATATTTTCTGGATTCGTTCATTTTTTGATTTTCAACTTATCGCTAACGGTAAATGTATCCGACACATCGACTACTTGAAGATGTAGAGTGATACATGGTGTTATACGCCGTATAGCACTCCTAAGTTCCGTCTAGTTTGCGGCTTTACAACCTTTTATTATTTAATCCGAAGCTCTTCTCTTTACAAATTTACGCTTGTATAATCTACTTCATTTTTCTGTTTAAGTCTTGTAGCTTATGTACTCATCTGGGCTTGCGTCCTAGAACATGTCTTGTTTACGTTTGGTTCATATCCCATTTAAGCAACGATCGTCTTTCAATCTCTCAGATTTTTGTTTATACTTTTTGGCTCCAATTTTTTCTATTTGTCTTTCAAGAATCTTATCTGGTTTTCACTCTGTAACTCAAGCAAGTCGAACTTCTCCTTCAATTTTATCTCCACACCATTTTTTTAAGCCGCAAACGAATTGGGACAAGCTCTTTCCTAGCATAAATTTCTTTTATCTGACCTTCACTCAATGGCGTATAACGGTCTTGCGCTATGCGACGTCTGTCATATTTATTACTTATGTCGCATCAGCGCATGTTATGACCCCGTCCCTTTTTTCTTTATCTGTTTACTCTTTTATTAAAATTCTGAAGCAGTGAAATATCGAAGTAAAAGCTATGAACAACTTATTGAATTCCCTCTTAGTTTACACACGGCTTCGCCCTTCATAAGTCGCAGCGCTCTAACCTTTAAATTGTTTAAAATCTCTTTCTTGATTTGTCCTTCTTCGTCCAGATTTTCCTTCTTTGTGCGAGCTGCTTATGTTTTCAATTTTCTTTGGATTCTGTTCCACAATTTATAACTTTTTCCTCGTATTTGTAATTCTAAGAGTCACTTTTAGCTCTTTTTTGTCCTTTTAATCTTCCTTAGAATGTCTATGCTTGTTTTAAATCTGTTCGCTTAAGCAAAGATGAATAGTATTTTTATTGATTCAATGATTCACGAATGCGCTTTACATTGATGGGTCATAACGGTAAATGTATCCGACACTTCGCCTACTTGGCGGTGTGAACTGATACATAGTGTTATACGCCGTATAACACTCCTAGGTTTCGTCTAGTTTGCGGCTTTACAACCATCTATTATTTAATCCGAAGCTCTTCTCTTTACAAATTAACGCTCGTATAATCTGCTTCATTAATTTTATCTGTTTAACTCTTGTACACATCTGGGCTTGCGTCCTAGAACATGTTTGGTTTACGTTTCATGAACATCCTTTAAAGGCAACAATCGTCTTTCAATCTCTAAGATATTTGTAGATACTCTTTGGCTCCAATTTCTCTATTTGTCCTTTAAGAACCTGTTTCATCTTTTATTCAATGTTCTCAAGCAAGCCGAAATTCTCCTTCACTTTTATCTCCACACCACTTTTTAAAAGCCGCAAACGAATTGGGACAAGCTCTTTTCTAGCACAAACTTCCTTTATTTGATCTTCACTCAATGGCGTATAACGGTAAATGTATCCGACACATCGACTACTTGGAGATGTGGAGCGATACATAGTGTTATACGCCGTATAACACTCCTAGGTTCCGTCTAGTTTGCGGCTTTAATACCTTTTATTATTTAATTCGAAGCTTATCATCTTTGGAAATTTTGATTGCATCATTAGCTTCATTCATCTGTTTATGTCTTGTAACTTTTGTACACATCTGAGCTTGCGTCCTATAACATGATTGGGTTTACGTTTCATGAACATCCTTTAAAGGCAACAATCGTCTTTCAATCTCTAAGATATTTGTAGATACTCTTTGGCTCCAATTTCTCTATTTGTACTTTAAGAACCTGTTTCATCTTTTATTCAATGTTCTCAAGCAAGCCGAAATTCTCCTTCACTTTTATCTCCACACCACTTTTTAAAAGCCGCAAACGAATTGGGACAAGCTCTTTTCTAGCACAAACTTCCTTTATTTGATCTTCACTCAATGGCGTATAACGGTAAATGTATCAGACACATCGACTTCTTGGAGATGTGGACTGATACATAGTGTTATACGCCGTATAACACTCCTAGGTTCCGTCTAGTTTGCGGCTTTACAACCATATTATTATTTAACACGAAGCTCATTTCTTTACAAATTAACGCTTGTATGATCTGCTTCATTTATCTGTTTAAGTCTTGTAACCTTTGTACACATCTGGGCTTGCGTTCTAGAACATGCTTGGTTTCCGTTCCGTATACATCCCTAAAGGCAACGAACGACTTTCAATCTCTCAGATTTTTGTAGATACTTTGTGGCTCCAATTTTTCTATTTGTCCTTTGAGAATCT
Source organism: Saprospiraceae bacterium (assembly GCA_965230345.1). Lineage (GTDB taxonomy): Bacteria > Bacteroidota > Bacteroidia > Chitinophagales > Saprospiraceae > JADKBO01. Next base: position 532,731 of record CBDDKR010000001.1, on the reverse strand, counting down.
GTTTCATCATTTATTTAATGTTCTCAAGCAAGCCGTACTTCTCCTTCACTCTTGCTCTACCCTACTTATTTTTAAGCCGCAAACGAATTGGGGTAAGCTCTTTCTATGCGTAAACTTCCTTTATCTGACTTTCTCTCAATGGCGTATAACGATCTTGCGCTATGCGACGTTTGTCATATTCATTACCCATGTCGCATCAGCGCATGTTACTTGCTTTCTCTCTTTTAAAGTGTTCTACAATAATACTCTTTGATCTATTATAACTATCTCTTATAATTGAAATGTAACCTGACTTATCTTTTTCATATTCCACTACGTATGAATTCCCCTTTTCCCCGGGATTCATGTCATAGTATATAAACGGAACTATTGGTTCTTTCAAGTATCCTGGTATTCCCCATTTACCACATTTCTTATAAATTGCACTAGGTTGCTCTTTTCCATCCACCACTATGAATTTTACATCCTCATATATAAATTCTGGATCTATTACATGTATAGAATCCATTGGAACTATTATCCTTTTTTTATTTCGATAATCAATCCCACGTGATGTTCTAAGGCAATAAAATGCATACTTTGAATCTTTTCTAAGTAATACGTACTCTACACCAAGTTCAATTATTGTATCTAGCTTCAACCTCGTAGTATCTCTTATTTTCTTTGTTGTACTATCTTTTTCAATTCTCCAGTATTCATAAATTAGTTCATATGTCCCACTTGCATTTCTATAACTATATCTTCCTAATTGAGAGATTATTTGCTCACAAGTACCAATTTCTTTCAGCAACACTATTTCTTTTATTCGACTACCTGTCTTATTTATAAAATATTGCCCTTTTCCTTCATCTACTTGTGCAACAAGTAATTTCCCTTTTTCTTCTTCCTCATTATCTTCATAATTTTGAAGGATAAACGGTTCAGCTTTTTCGTACCTAGGTCGTATCAGCCATTCCCCATTATTATTTAAATAACCATAATGTTTGTTCTGTTTAACTAATGCTATTCCATATCTAAACATTGATACTTCTTCAAATTGCGGATCTATAATTACATTCCCATAAAAATCACTATACCCCCATAACTCACCATTTCTAATTGGGTAAAGTTTTGAGTCGAACATATATTCAGTCTTATGAACATTCATTAAGGGTTCACCAGCTTTACATCCTAGACTTAATAATACCATTATCAATAAAAATTCTTTCATCTAAATTGCAAGTAACGGCTGGTGTAAACGGCGTAGCGGCGCATAGCCGCTATGAACGTTTCACACATTGTTGGCAGTCGTCTTCTTTTCATTCCCATTTATGACATTCAATTCCTTCTTTGAAATTAATTGTCAACTTATTTTTTTTTGCAAATTGTATCATCGTAAATCTCAAAGTGCGTGGGTAAAAAAATGCTATAATTGATTCTAAATTTGAAAACTTATTGATTATTCCAATATCTGATAAAATTTCCGCTGTTGATGAGGTACATCTTTGTCCAAGAAAAGCATAGTCATACGGTTCCATTTTAAGATACCGATTTAATAAGGTAAATAAGTGTTTTCTTTGTTCAAGCGTAACTGGTAAAAATATTGAAGTGATTTTATCATGCTTGGTATATTTCATCCAAGCATTTTTCTGTCTTACTTCAAACTTTGAATTATAGTTGTTTTGAGAAATATAATTTATAGGTATTGAATCGTATAAGAATCCAAATACTTTTTCATTTACTTCTATTTCTATGTGACCTCCAAGATAGCCGCCTAATCGCTTTTTATCATATTCACAATTTGGTTTGGGAATTGACCCATGAATGAAGTGTACTACTATTGAATCAGTAATTTCACTTTTTGGAGGAATGGAATGGTTAATCAAATCAGCTTTAACATTTGCCGAAATCAAGGTCATTGCCATGAATGCCAATATTACCAGAACCAATATTCCAAGGCTAATCTTTCTCACAAAATGTTTTAACTCTTTCATTGAGGTCTATTGTGAATTTAAATAATATCCTTGCTGTTATGGCTACAAGAATTATGATGAGTACGTTTCCAATTATGACCAATAAATTGAAATTGGACATAATTATCGAGAATAAAATTGAACTCAATATTAAAGAAGGAAAAACAATACCGTTTATTCTTGCAATTGGATTTTTATTTAGCAGGAATTCTTTTCCTACTGTAGTGTATTTTACAAATGAGCCTTTGGGAAGATTACTGTTTAGTCTTTGCTGTAAGTATTCTCTATATCCTTGATTTGCTATTACTCTTGTATAGTGGTAAGAAATATGGATAAATAGCATTATCGGGATTATTGGAATCGCTAAATATAATTCTTCTGGAATAGGATTTAATAATGTGAAAGCTATTGCCCCACCAATTATAGCCATTGAAATTTGGAGAATTGCATCTTGTCGATTTAAAAAAGATTCAATTCTTTCATTACATTGATTATATTCGTTCAAAAGTATTTGCAATTCCTGTTCGGTCAATATTACTTTTTTCAATCCTTCTTTTTTGGGAATTTTACCTTCATTTTCAGTATTGACTTTATCATTTGGGTTTTTCATTTTTTACTTTTTTGATTCTGACTAACGTTCGCTAAGCCATTGATTATCAATAGTCATTTTCTACACAAATTTACTTAATTTCTTATGCAATTCTATCTCTATTTAAGCGAACGTTAGCGAGGGAAATTAATTTGCCAAGGAGAAATTAGTATTTTAGGTTACTGATTTTGGTTGGTCGAATATGGGGAATGACTGCCAACGGTAAATGTATCCGATACATCGACTACTTGGAGATGTAGACTGATACATAGTGTTATACGCCGTATAACACTCCTTAGTTCCGTCTAGTTTGTGGCTTTACAACCTTTTATTATTTAATTCGAAGCTTATCATCTTTGGAAATTTTGATTGCATCATTGGCTTCATTCATCTGTTTATGTCTTGTAACTTTTGTACACATCTGGGCTTGCGTCCTAGAACATGATTGGGTTTACGTTTCTTGAACATCCCATAAAAGCAACGATCGTCTTTCAATCTCTCAGTTTTTGTATATACGTTTTGACTCCATGTTCTCTATTTGTCTTTCAAATACCTGATTCATCTTTTATTCAATGTTCTCAAGCAAGCCGAACTTCTCCTTCACTCTTGCTCTACCCTACTTATTAAAGCCTCAAACGATTTGGGGTAAGCTCTTTCTATGCGTAAACTTCCTTTATTCGATTTTCAATCAATGGCGTATAACGGTAAGGCTAAACGGCGTAGCCAGCTTTTGCTGGCTATGAACGTTTTAGCCATTGTTGTAGCCAGTTTTCTTTTATTCGTTATTTAACTTCCAAATTCTTTTAATTTCATTAATATTCAATTTTTCTAATTCAGAAGTTAACTTTTTTTCCATTTCTGGTTGGAAATAAACTCTATATCGACTTTTACCTTCAATTTGACTTTGCTGAATTTGTAAATTCTTTATTTCACATTCCTCAGTCAAATAATCATCAATGAAATCATAGAGTTCTGTATCTTCAATCAAAATATATAATTCTTTCCATTTGGATTTAAATACTCTTAAATGAGGTAATTCCAAAATGACTTCATCCGTAAGTGGAATATCCTCTATTTCAACTCCTATATCAAATGGATTTTCGTCATATCCACAATCATTAAAGTCAAATGGATTTTCGTCATATCCTTCCCAAACATCATAAAATTTGCTTGACATTATTCCCCAAGCATGATTTGGCAGTTCAATATGGTTCTCTTTGTTTCTATCATCGGTTATGTAATCAGAAACTTTCAATGTCAATTTACCCAACTTTACTTTATCGCCGTCTTTTAATTCCTTCATCCTTTTGAATTCTCTCGAAAAAGAGTAAATCTTATCTTTATTACCTACAAATCTCACTTTATTGGCAAACCATTCTTCCTTTATTCCCTCAGGAATTTCAATTTCAAATTTGTATTTATTTCGTTTGAATAGTTTCATTTTTTCTAATTGGCTACAACGGTCTTGCGCTATGCGACGTCAGTCATACTTATTTCTTATGTCGCATCAGCGCATGTTACACCGCGCTTCTGTCGCTTTTGGTTTATTATTCTCTTTCTTGTCTAAATTTAGTCGTTTTTCTTTGCTTTGCAAAGCTCATTTTTCTATTCAACTCCTGGTTTTAAGCGTAGTTCTACCCATCACCCAAATATCAAAGAGCGTTTTCCAACAAATCTTAGTGTCGCTTGATTCCCTTCCAAAACCACTGTTACTCTTGTCCTTAATTTTTTTAATCTAACTTATTACTAATCAGATTTGCGCTATTACTAATTACACTAACTTGTATGTTCATTCGTTTTATAGCTGATTCTTCTTTTCCTTTCCCAAAATCAATCAATCCCAATTTCAAGTGGCCAAAATCTGTATTTCTAAGGACCTTCCTCTCTCAGATTCAAGGCTCGAATATTGATTAAGCTTTGATCCTTATTCAATTTTCATCTTCCTTACTCTTTTGAAAACTCTTTCAACTTTCAAAGTCAATTTGCTTCACTATAATAAGCAATGCTCATTCTCATGGTGCGGTGTAACGGTTCTGTGATATGGAGTGGACGCAGCGATAGCAAGTCTGATCTCATATCACTTGTTATCACACGTATTTTATTTATCGGGGATTAATCCAGTTGAAAATCCACTCTCCTTACCCCAACCTTTAACTGATTTCATTTTCGTTTTGTTAATGTATTCTCCTGTCCAAAAATTGAAATTATAAGAATCAAATTTTGAGGTAATAGTCATTCGCTCACCATTTCTATCTTTTAATTCTTCTTTGAAATAGAGTAAGCTATATACAAATATGCCATTGTCTAATTTCAATTCATTTGGTTCGTTATAAATCCATCTTAGAGTTGTAAAAGTTGGCTTTTCAATATTTTCTATTCCTCTTTCTAAGACCAAATTTTGAATAGCATCATCTTCAGTCAAAAATTTGAAATTTGTATCTGATAGGCTTTGAAACCCTTGTACATCTTTGAAATATTCAATTGGCACAAGTTATCCTTCATTATCAAGTTTGAATTTTATCATTCGCTCATAATTACCAATATCATTTATATTGATATCAAAGGACATTGAGAATTTTGTCGCAGGTTCATTTAAAGGTTCGCACCAGTTTTCAAATGTGTTTTCAGTTCTTTTGTATGATTGATTCAAATTGAATTTTATATGATTTTCTGTAAACTCTTTTCCATAGTATTGCTGAATAAACTCAATAGCTTTTTGGAGCACTGCATTTTGTAATACATAGTTAGGGTAAGTTGCTTGATCTAGTACTTTCCATTCACCTGTGTCATAATTTCGAATATCGGTGATCTCTTCTGATTTGTTGTACACTATCCATGTTCCGCTACACCAGCCATCTTTAAATATTCCTTTTGTGGTTAGAGTCTTTGTATCCATATAATACTCTTCATAGTACGTAAGATTTTTACCCTTGATTTCATTGAATATCCTTATTGAATTAAAGGATTCATAAAACTTGGTTTCGATTTTAGAAGTATCAGTTTGAACTTCCCCTTCTTTGAATTGACCCAACAACACTGTGTTGACTAATAGGATTAATGTTAATATTTGAAATATCCTTTTCATTCTTATGTGTGATAACGGTGAGTATCGGCGGTGTGCTCAGTTATTGCTGAGTATGAACGCTGATGCATTGTTGGCTGCTGGCCTTTTTAAATTGACAAATATTTAAAATTGATTCGTTCTGTTCTAAGTTCTCTTATGAGCCTTTCAAATTCTTTATTCTTTTCTGCTGAGTCAATGATAAACTCATATTTATATATACTCTTATCATATTTAAAAGAAATCCAATTATTTGCTTTAAACAAGTAGTTATCTCGTTGGTATTCATAATGATACGTAGACCCTCTTTTTATTAACACATCTTCTATTTCATTGAATTTCAATAAAAATGTATCAAATTGATCCTTGATTTGAATATTGTTTCTAAAAAAACTTATACGTCCTTTTTCTTCGAATTTTATGGAATAAAAATATACTATTATTGCTATTGTTCCTATTATTAAAAACAAACCAACAATATTCCCAAAGTCTAAATTCAATCTTTCCTGCAGACTCATATTTCTTTGAAATTGAGTTCTAGGTTCAACTAATAATCCCCCAATAAACAATAAAACAAAATAAAACGAATATCGAATCCATTTCAATTTTTTATAATTCGTTGAATCTATGAGCGTTGCTTCAAAAAGAATTTCTGATATCATTTGTCCCTGTTTATTCAAATCAGTTTGTCCTTACTTTTTTGTTCCTTTTTCTTTGCTTGCTGCCAACGGTAAATGTATCCGACACATCGACTTCTTGGAGATGTGGACTGATACATAGTGTTATACGCCGTATAACACTCCCTAGTTCCATCTAGTTTGCGGCTTTACAACCATTTATTATTTAATCCGAAGCTCTTCTCTTTACAAATTTACGCTTGTATGATCTGCTTCATTTATTTTATCTGTTTAACTCTTGTAACTTTTGTACACATCCGGGCTTGCGTCCTAGAACATGATTGATTTATGTTTCATGAACATCTCATAAAAGCAACAATAGTCTTTCAATCTCTCTGGTTTTTGTTTATACTTTGTGGCTCCAATTTTTCTATTTGTCTTTCAAGAATCTGATCTGGTTTTTACTGTGTAACTCAAGCAAGTCGAACTTCTTCTTCAATTTTATCTCCACACCACCTTTTTAAGCCGCAAACGAATTGGGATAAGCTCTTTCTTAGCATAAATTTCTTTTATCTGACCTTCACTCAATGGCGTATAACGGTAAATGTATCCGACACATCGACTACTTGGAGATGTGGACTGATACATAGTGTTATACGCCGTATAACACTCCTAAGTTCCGTCTAGTTTGCGGCTTTAATACCATTTTATTATGTAATCCGAAGCTCATTCTTTACAAATTAACGCCTGTATCATATGCTTCCTTTATCTGTTTAAGTCTTGTAACTTTTGTACACATCCTGGCTTGCGTCCTTGAACATGATTGGTTTACGTTTCATAAACATCTCATGAAGCAACGATCGTCTTTCATTCTCTAAGATTTTTGTAGATACTCTTTGGCTCCAATTTCTCTTTTTGTCCTTTAAGAACCTGTTTCATCTTTTATTCAATGTTCTCAAGCAAGCCGAAATTCTCCTTCACTATTGCTCTACCCTACTTTTTTTTAAGCCGCAAACGAATTCGACTAAGTTCTTTTCTTGCGTAAACTCCCTTTATTCGACCTTCACTCAATGGCGTATAACGGTTGTGTGACAAGTAGCGTGCCATCAGCGCTAGATGGCATGATGTCTTGTCACTTGTTATGTCTCGTTATTTTCTAAGTCATCAATATTTTTAAAGTTATTAAGGCTCAAAATTGAGTTCAATGGAGCATTAAATTTTAGTCGAAATGTTTTGTAGTTAATTTTTAATACAAATTCATTCCCGTCTCGAAATGTTCCATATAGAATAACTGAATTTTCAGCTTTGTCAATTTTGAACGAATTCAGAACTAAATATACTCCTCCTGGTTCAGATGAAATTGTCTCCGATAGGTACTTTAATTTTTCAATTTCTTCAAGTAGCATTTTTGTATGAACTCCGTAAGACCACAAAATCAATATTCCATCTTGATTAAAGTTTGTAAACCCTTCTATATCGAATAATACTTTTTCAAAAGGTTGGATTACGATGTCGAATAGTATAGGTATTTCATTGAATTCTGAAGATATTCTAGACACAAGTGTTTGATTTGCAATTCTTATGTTTTGTATATCGGTTACTATTTCGAATTGATCATTGTCAAATGCTATATTAGTGTTACGCTCTTCCTTCGTATTAAATCTATCATATTCATAATCAACAATAGGATACTGAATTTCATGCCTTTTTTGTAAGGATTTTAATCGGTTCGATTCACTTTTATATCTTGTGTAGGCAGCAAATAAAATCCCTATTGCGGCAAATGCCAAGAAATATAATGAACTCACTTTATTTTGTTTTTTGTTTTACTCAAATTTTAACAATGAGAGATAACGGTTCTGCCGTACCCGTCGTCCGCCTTTGGCGGATGATCGTGGTCACGGCTTGTTATCTCTCGGCTATTCATTTATTCGATCTCTAATATTCATTCTTTCATGCAGAATTCTCATAATATGACATTCATCTTCAGCAATTTTGTAAAAAATAATATGCCTATTTATTCTTGATTTCATATACCCAATTCTGTAAGGGTAACTTTGTCCCAAAGTTGGATTTGAGGCTAAATGTTTCATTTTCAGATATAGTTCGTCTTGGTATTTGTCGGCTTGTCTTTCTCCCCAATTTTCAAATGTGTATTTGTAAACATGTTCTAAGTCCTCAATCGATTTTGGACTAAGTTTGAGCTTAAGCATATTCATTTGAGGTTAGTCTTCATTCCTAACTTAAATTCTTCATTATCGAATTCGACCGGTTTTCCACTCATTTCACCTATCACTAAAGCTTCATTTATCAATTCAATTTTGCGACTTTCTTCTTCAAGAAGCCTTAGAGCTGTTCTGACAATCTCACTTACGGAAGAATATCTTCCAGTTTTAATTTCTCCTTGTATAAATTGATCAAAATGATCTCCTAATATTATTGATGTATTCTTAGACATAAATCATGTTTTTTTTCAAATATACCATATTCTGGTATCAAATACAAGGCTTTGTTGTTTGCTGAGAGATAACGGTCTCGTGTAAATGGCGTGAGGGCGCATAGCCCTCATGAACATTTTACACATTGTTACATTCAGTTTTTATCTTCTATTTCTAAACATTTTTTGAACCCTAATTTCGCCTTTTCAAATTCAGGTATATATCTTTCTTTAAAACTCATTTTGGGGTATCTTTTATCAACATCTAATTTAAAGTCTTCAAATTTTGCTAATTCAAAATTGTCGAAAGTTACACCATTAAATGTTGGAATCTTTTTAACAAATTCAATTGCTCTCCAACAGTTTTCTGATTTTTCTGAATATGAAGATATTTGACTTCCAAGATGTCTCATCGCAGATAAAAACATAATTGTTCCTTCTTTTTCATTAAGCCCTAATTCTTTAAAATCGAGGTTTAATTCATATGGTGAAATATTTCTTTGATTATTTAGAATATGAATAAAAATCGTACTGTAATAGAATGCCAACATTTCTTCTTCCGTAGGTGGGTTCTCTAATTCTTTTCCTATGACTTCTCTTGTCGATGATTTTGAACCTTCAAAGTTGAAAGAGTTCCAACCTAATTTTCTATTTACATATAGCGCTATCAAATTATCAGTTGAAGGTTTGGTCATGAATTTCTTGGATAGTATTGATTCATCTTTAATTTTCAACTGTTTAGCATGAGCTTTTAGAAAATCGAACTTTGGTAAATGTTCCTTTTCGTAAGTTTTTCTATCCCATTTCGCTTCAATATATTTTAGGAAGTCTTTGTCATATTTAAATGACTCATTTGTTATTTGATTTGGTTGTTCAACATTATTTATTTGTTGTTTCTGTGTCGAACAACTTACGATTAAAAGTAATCCTGCAATTATATTTAGCGTGTATTTGATTCTCATTTTTCTTAATTGAATGTAACGTCCAGCATAGCCGCAGTTGCCAGCTTTTGCTGGCAATTGACGGCTATGCATTGTTCACTTCCGTGTTCTTTTTTTTAAAATTCAGTTTCCAAGTATTCTATCAATTCTTCATTTGTCTTCGCTTCTTTATTAACGAAGTTCCAATCGTAAACTATTTTCGGGTACTGGTCAACAAATTTCATTTCTTCTCTTTCCTCTATTCCAAAATCTTTCATTATTCCTCTAAGAAATTCTTCGTCAGTTCCCCAATATTTAATGAACTTGGATTCGTCAATAAATACTTCATTTAATTTATCTTCATTCTGAATAATTCCAATACTCACACTACAATTATTCAAAATATCAGATTCTATTTTGTCAAGTTTTTGAATTATCTCGGTTATTGATATTTTATCTCCATATCGAACTTCATCTTCATGCAAATTATAAACGATGTATGCTTCCCCCTCCAAGTTGTCAAGCAATCTTTTTGAAAGCCTCCATAGGTTCGGGTTGTTTACATTTATTTCGCAATAAAAATCAAAATTTAGTTCTTCTTGATTTTCATTCAAAGCGAAAACATAGCCCTCTTCTAATATGATTGATTTTCTTTCTTTCCATGAATTGTAAGTTGAGTCTCCTTTGGGTATATCAATCTCATTTGGTTGACGGATTACGAACGGAATTTTCAACTTATCTTGATTCCATTGGGTATGCTCCATATTATCTTGATTTCCGCACATTGAAATTGTTGTGATTATTACAATTAACAGAATTGGTTTCATTCAATGCGATTTTTATTTTCTTCTTCATGGAAGTGAACGGTTTGTGTATGAATTGTAGCATCCAGTCTTGGATGCTATGATTTGATACACATTGTTGTATGTCGTTTTTTTTCTAAACCCAGTCTTCAATTGTAATTATACAAAGATTTTCTATTCTCTTTATCCTTAATGATAAGTAGGAGATTCCGTCATCTTCCTTCATTTCGATTTTTGTGTTCTCCAAATCGAATTCCCATTTTCTATTCCCAAATTTGTTGTCGATTACTTGTTCTTTTATCAGATAGATTGCTTCTTCTATAGAAAAGTCAGGAACGTAGTAGACAATTTTACCCCATTCCATTCCTATTCCAATTTCTTTAAGTATTCCACCTTCTTTCTTTAGTCGATAAAATGATTCGAATTCTGGAATTCGCAAAGTATCTTTTTGTTCAAATATCTCATCGTTCAAAATTCGGTCTTTATCATATTTCGAAAGATAAGCGTCAAACGCATAACCAATTTGATTCTTATAAATTACTTCGACCCAATTACCGGTTAGAGCTTTCTCCCAATTCTTAGTAATTTTATTTATTCGAACATCTTCTTCTTTGGAGTATTTATTCTGATTTGCAACTACTTTTTCACCAATACCAATTTGAGCCAGAGCTTTAGAGTTTATATTTGGGCTCTCTCTTAAATTCAATTTTATGGACCAATTAAACAATATATCACCTTTAGTATATCTTTCGATTCCATAAAGATTCTTTTGAACTAAAATTGTAACAATAATTATTAGAAATAGCTTCATTCTTCCTTTTCCAGATGACATACAACGGTCTTGCGCTATGCGACGTCTGTCATATTTATTACCTATGTCGCATCAGCGCATGTTATGACCCCGTCCCTATTTTTCTTTATCTGTTTACTCTTTTATTAAAATTCTGAAGCAGTGAAATATTGAAGTAAAAGCAATGAACAGATTATTGACTTTTCTCTTTGTTTACACACGGCTTCGCCCTTCATAAGTCGCAGCGCTCTAACCAGTAAATTGCTTAAAATATCTTCTTGATTTGTCCTTCTTCGTCCAGATTTCCCTTCTTTGTGCGAGCTTCTTATGTTTTCAATTTGCTTTGGATTCTGTTCCACAATTTATAACTTTTTCCTCGTATTTGTTATTCTAAGAGTCACTTTTAGTTCTTTTTTGACTTTTTAATCTTCCTTAGAACGTCTATGTTTGTTTTAAATCTGTTCGCTTAAGCATAAGATGAATAGTATTTTCATTGATTCAATGACTCACGAATGCTCTTTACATCGATGGGTCATAACGGTGAATACATGCGGCGTGCCGACAAAGGAGGCATGATCGTCATGTCACTTGTTATGTTCTGGTCTTTTTTCCTCTCCAAAAGAAGTGAAGATTGGTGTTTCATGCTTACCCCAATTACTTTCCTCATTTCTTACTGGATAGTATCCTTCGATAAAATTATGCCTATTTGACCTAATCCAATTTTGTAAATCCACCCAATCTTGGGTAGGTATTTCTGTCAATTTTTGTTTAATCGCATCTTCACTATGGGTCGCATATACAATTGGGTTAGGCATGACAAAATCCCAAAAAAATTGATCTTCACAATTTTGATAGCCACAGGAGGACGGTATTCTTTCATTCAATTGATTATATTTTGAGGGTAGATTCAATCTACAAACTCGAACAAGAGGATATTTTCCAATCCCCATGCTAACGTCTGTCAATACTGCTATTCGTGTAGGATTCACTGTAATTACAATGGATGCATTTAGAGTACCCATTTTGTAATTATCTATTGAAGCTATTGTTGAAAAGTATTCATAGAATACTATCCAAAATACTAAAACAATTATTCCCCATGAAATAATATATGATGCAATTAATAGCAATATTGTTATCAATACAATCTTTAAATAGTGTTTTTTTCTGTTTATAACGTATGTCCAAGTATCTGCAGTAAAATTTGCTTGATTCGTTGCCCTAGAACTTGTATCAGTAAACACACTTTTGGTTTTATGTAATGGGTTAACATAGACCCTACCATTTTTACGATCTATTGTTATAAATTTCTCATCTTCTTCCTTAAGCTTACCCCTAAGACTCGGTATTCTTGAAAGTAATTCTTCTTCGGTCAAAATCTGAAACTCTTCAGGATTGAATTCTTTTAATTCCTTCTCAAGATACATTTCATCCTTATCTTTCTCAGAAATAGCAACCCATCCACTTTGGCTACAGAATAAATAAGATATTTCTTCTCCTTTTGCTATTCTTGGTGATAATAGAATAATCCTCATTTTATCCACATTACTTTTTCTAATATTCTATAACTATAGATATATATTGGAAAAATTAAAACTATCATTATAGTTACACCTCCAATACTTTTTGGTGTAACAATGTGATATGCCACTATAATAGACATTATTATAAATGACCTATCTCGATATTTTGCAACCTTCTCTAAAAGTTTTTCTGCTTTATTATTCATATCTATCTTTTATCATGATTTAATGGAACATAACGGTCTTGCGCTATGCGACGTCTGTCATATTTATTACCTATGTCGCATCAGCGCATGTTATGACCCCGTCCCTATTTTTCTTTATCTGTTTACTCTTTTATTAAGATTCTGAAGAAGCGAAATATTCAAGTAAAAGCAATGAACAACTTATTGATTTTTCTCTTAGTTTACACACGGCTTCGCCCTTCATAAGTCGCAGCGCTCTAACCATTAAATTGTTTAAAATATCTTTCTTGATTTGTCCTTCTTCGTCCCGATTTTCCTTCTTTGTGCGAGCTTCTTATGTTTTCAATTTTCTTTGGATTCTGTTCCACAATTTATAACTTTTTCCTCGCTTTTTTGCTTTTAAGAGCCTCTTTTATCTCATTTTTTGAACTCTTAATTATTCTCAACATATATAAGCGTCCCCGAACATTTTATGGTTAAGGCGAAGCAGAATTACTAATTCATTTATGCACAACTAATAATTTGAGTTTTTTCTTCGATGGGTCATAACGGTAATGATATGGAGCGGACGCAGCGACAGCAAGTCTGGTTTCATATCACGTGTTAGGGGCTGCCTTATTTATTAAAATTAGATTTAGTCGCTTATTTACGACGCTTTTAATACTCACTTAAATTGTTAATTAAAAACGCGAAAGTTTATATACCCTGATTAATAATATTTAATTACTCTCTTCCTTTCGAAAGATATTTTACAATCATTAGGATTATCTAAGTTCCATCTTTCATTTTCTATATATCTAACCCAATCACCTTCAGAATTATATTCATATTGATTCCCACATTCCGATTCAAACTGACCTCTTTCATCCAGCTGGTAATTAATTAAAACTTCTCTTTCAAAATTCATCTTAACTGATTTTATCAAAGTGCCATTACTATTATATTTATCCAACCATATTAGCTTATTGACTACATCCCTCGACTCTAATGATTCTAACCTTTCATTTATGTATTTATAGGACTGTTCTTTTGTTAGTTTACCATTGGTATCAAAGCGATGAATCACTATTTTATTAGGATTTCTCACTATGGTTTTTTCCATCCATGCAAAAGGTTCTTCAGCGTGATTTATTATTTCTACAAGGCCTTTATCATTGTATTTAAATATCCTTTCAAATAATATTGATTTATTATGCTTGCAGTTTTCATAATAAATGCATTTTATGTTTCTCCCTTGATTATCATTTTCACATTCTTGAATAATACATTCTTTATCCGAACTGTATTTTTTAATTAAATCTCCTGAAATTGAATCGAAGATTGAAATCGTATGTTTAATCATTCCATCGTCATGTCGATCAATCAACTCACTTTTTACAAGAATCCCGTTTTCATTATAAGTTTCACAATAATCATCCCAATACTTTTCATAGTGGTGTTTTGATCGCTCCGAAATAGTATGAGGAGTTTGACCAATAATTTGTCCAAAAAAAATGTTAAAAATAAAAACAACTGCAAGACTAATAAATTTATACATTGTTACAATTTTTCTATATAATATGAAGATTTAAAATTTGTGCATTTGTCAAAAAGTTGCTCCTAACGGTAAATGTATCCGGCACATCGACTTTTTGGAGATGTGAAGTGATACATAGTGTTATACGCCGTATAACACTCCTCAGTTCCGTCTAGTTTGCGGCTTTACAACCATTTATTATTTAATTCGAAGCTTATCATCTTTGAAAATTTTGATTGCATCATTAGCTTCATTCATCTGTTTATGTCTTGTAACTTTTGTACACATCTGGGCTTGCGCCCTAGAACATGCCTTCTTTACGTTTCGTCTACATCTTATAAAAGCAAAGAAAGTCTTTCAATTCATCCAACTTTTAATCATTCTTTTTTGCTTAAATTCCTCTTTTAAATCATATAAAAATTTCCTTCAATTTTCACTCTACAACTCAAGCAAGCCGAACACATCCTTTATCTTAACTCTACCCTACTTTTTTAAGCCGCAAACGAATCGGGATAAGCTCTTTCCTTTCTTAAGCTCCCTTTATCTGACCTTCACTCAATGGCGTATAACGGTAAATGTATCCGACACTTCGCCTACTTGGCGGTGTGGACTGATACATAGTGTTATACGCCGTATAACACTCCTAGGTTTCGTCTAGTTTGCGGCTTTACAACCATCTATTATTTAATCCGAAGCTCTTCTCTTTACAAATTAACGCTCGTATAATCTGCTTCATTAATTTTATCTGTTTAAGTCTTGTAGCTATTGCACACATCTGGGCTTGCGTCCTAGAACATGATTGGTTTACATTTTATAAACATCCTTTAAAGGCAACGAACGTCTTTCAATATCTCAGATTTTTGTTTATACTTTGTGGCTCCAATTTTTCTATTTGTCCTTTAAGAATCTGTTTCATCTTTTATTCAATGTTCGCAAGCAAGCCGAAATTCTCCTTCACTATTGCTCTACCCTACTTTTTTAAGCCGCAAACGATTTGGGATAAGCTCTTTTCTTGCGTAAACTTCCTTTATCTGACTTTCACTCAATGGCGTATAACGGTGAATGATATCGATCGTCTCTCTGAGGAACGAAGAGATATGATCTGATATCTATTGTTGTCGGTAGTATTTTATGTTTTGAATTCGCCGTAACAACTAAAACGTTCAACCCAATCTAAATATTCACCTGATAAATTTCCATTTCCTATTAATGGTAATTCAGTAGCATTTATTCCCATGCATTTAATCTCTATATCAGAATCTTCATATCCCGTTTTCTCATCAAAAGCTCTCATGACACAAAATGCAGATGAGTCAATCATTTTAAGTATGTAATCATTAAAATAGTGAAGCTGTTCTAAGTTCAAACTGTTAAAGAATTTAGCTGACTTCATATGAACTTCAATTGAATTTTCATTCCAATGATCGGGTATCTCTTCTCTAATTTGTTTAAGACTCTTATTCGTAAATTTGTCAAGATGCCAATCATGATTTCGCATAGTTTCCTCTCTGAAATGCTCAACTACGAATCTGCCGAATTTTTCCAATTCAGTCTCAATTGCAAAGTAATTAAACTTGGGTTCATCAAAGCAACAAAGAACTGTTGGTAATTGGATGTCTTTTGTTGCTTCTCTAATTCCCGTCCATAATCTCAAATCATATATAAAACCTTTTTCATTTGGTTCCCCTAACTGATATTTAGTTTGATACACATTTTGATATTCGAATTGAGAACAAGTTTTAATTTGTTTGTCAATTTTTCTGTTTACATTAAAGTGAATCGAAATTGTTTTATTCTTTTCAGATAGTTCAATTCCCATTGATTCCACTTTGCCGTAGTTTGATTCAATTTCATTAAATGCACTTACTAAGTATTCTTTGAATTCATCCTTTTCTTGATTAAGTATTATCATATCATTTCAACTCTAAGTTTCGTTTCAATTTGATTGTCAATAAGTATTTCAATTTCGAATTCATTTTCAATCTTCATATAAGCAAAATTATTTCGTCCGTATTCGCAAATTCGCTTAACTTTTCTTCCAATAAGAAGAAGTAGAGCTTTCTGAATCTCTTTTGAATATTCAAAGAAGTTTGGAAACATTAACTCAACATTCCAAGAAGTTGATTCTATTTTTCCAACGTTAGGTTTGTATTTAATGTTTTCAGGTCTTCTTTTCTCGTATTTGTATATAACTGAGGCTTCAAAGTCCTTTAAACTGGTTCGTGATTCTATTCTTATTTTTTCAATAGGTTCAGACACTTTTAAAAACAAAATTCCACCCGCAAAGGTATTTAGCACCGCGAATTTCCCTTTTTCTAAGTATCGGTTGAAGTCCATCTTTAATAATTCTAGTTGTGTTGGCTCAACATTGGAAGATATAAGTCTGAGTTCCCTATCTAGGTTATAACTAAAATTCGCTGCAGTAGTGAATTTTTCTTTTACAATATCTTCTAATAATTTTTCCATTTTATATTACCGACAACGGTCTTGCGATACCCTGCGTAGGCGATAGCCTATGCTGTGGTCATCGCTTGTTATCTGCTGGCTTTTATTTCAGAATCTATTTTCTTAATTATATCTGAAAAGATTCCTATTTGTTCTTTGTTTTCTTTAGAATGATCTTGTCTTAACCATCTTTCTATATTATTCTCACAAATGTTACGTATCGGTTTGAGTTCTTCTATTAATGACTTTCTACTTGTTGGAATTTTTATTTTATTAGTTGCAAATCCTCTAAAATGAAGAATTCCAATGTTAGAAAGAGTTCTAATCGATTCCCATTCATTCGTATTGTTGGATTTGGGTGGTCTAAATTTTGGCCCAACCCAAGAGCTTGATTTTCCACATTCTGGACATTTCGCCTTTTGGATTTCATTGTTTAATTTAGGAATGTTAATAGCTACTTTTCTTTTAAAACACTTTCTACATTCAAAGCAGAGATATTTTGACTTATACGGCTTTTCTTGAGGATAGTAATTTGGGTTATCAATCCATTCCATAACTTATCGTTTAAATCCGTTCATAAGCTTTTTGCCAAGTGATGCCATTGTCTTCAAGAAAAACAGGGCATAGAATTTTGCGACTTTCACCATCTTTATTTACGATCCTCCATTCTGATCCATTTATCAAATCAAGAAATTGGGTTTCTTCTTTACACATCCTTTTATAGTTTGATTCATCTCCACTCTCAAGATATATACCAGCTTGAATTGAATGTTTTATAAATTTGGATAGATGTTTATTCTCATGCTCTTTGCTAAGATAATTGTATTTATATTCTATGTTTCCGCCACTACGCATATCCCAATTTGTTTCAGTTAAAGTTCCTATCTCAATGTTTTTCCAATATAGAATAAATATTTTCATTTTAGTTTCAATGTTTTGTTCTGATTTGACTTTAGCTCGCAGATAACGGTGAGTACATGCGGCGTGACGGCGTTTAGCCAACATGATCGCCATGTACATTGTTACCACCTGGCATTATCAATTCATAATTCGTACTTCTTCCTCCACTCGCTTCCTTTTGCAAGATTTCCTTCCTAATCAAATCTTGTATATCTCTCAATGCTGTGTCTTGAGAACATTTACATATCTTTCCCCATTTAGATGTTGTTAACTTACCCTCAAATCCATCTAAAAGTTTATTTAGCATCTTATGCTGACGTTCATTCAAGATTGTTTTAGTATGACGTTTCCAAAACTCAGCTTTATCCAGAATTTTTGATAATAAATCTGATGTTGATTCAAATGAATTTCTTAAACACTGCAAAAACCATATTATCCATTCTGTTATTTCTGATGTCCTTTTTTGCGTATATTCCAATATCTCATAGTATTTTTTTCTTTCTATTCTTATTTGAGACGACATACTGTAGAATCTTTTAACGCTATTATCTGATCTAGCCAATAACATCTCTGTAATTGCTCTTGCTATCCTTCCATTTCCATCTTCAAATGGATGTATTGTTATAAACCATAAATGTGCTATAGCCGATTTCAATACTGGATCTATTTCTATATCCTTTTCAATCCAATTTATGAAACCTTGCATCTCATTTTCTATTCTTTCTGATGGGGGAGCCTCATAGTGTATTCTTTCTTTGCCCAATGCTCCTGATACAACTTGCATTGGTCCAGTAGTGTCTTTGCGCCAATCTGCAACAACGATTTTATACATATTACTCCATCCCGTTGGAAATAAAGATGAGTGCCAACCAAACAATCTTTCTTTTGTCAACTGGGCAGAATATCTCTGTGTCGCATCCAGCATCATTTCAACAATTCCATCAATATGCCGTTCTGATTCCACGGCTCCAGCCCATTCTATTCCCAATCTTCTAGCTATTGAAGAGCGTACTTGATCAGAATCTAGAATCTCACCTTCTATTTCTGACGATTTGACAACTTCCAACGTTAGTGTATTTAATACTGCTTCATCTTGTAAATCAAATCCCAAGGATTCCATCTTTCCTAATAACCTTCCCTGAAGATTTCTTGTTTCAGCTAATTCTTTGGACACTAATTTTTCATCCCAAGTGAATTCAGTCCAGTTTTCATTTTCATGTATATAAATTCTTTTTCTCCGCATTTTTTGCACCAAAAATACACTTTATTCTCCGCAAACTTACTTTATCCGCATTTATTCCTGAGAATAAAACATATTAGCTCCGCAAACAATACTTCGCTGGGTGGTAACGGTTAGTGTAAATGGCGTAGTGGCGTTTAGCCACTATGAACATTTTATACATTGTTACCACCAGTTTTTATTTTCCTATTTGAAAAGTATCAATGCTGAAAAAGTTATCAATCACACCAATTCCTACCACTTCTTTTAGAGTTTCTCTTATCTGTATCACGTTTTCTATATTTTTCGGACTGTTAAGGGAAATACCTTTTTCAACTAATTTAAATTCTATTTCATCTAACTTGTTTTCCTCCAAATACATTACATCTTTCCAGTACCTTGATGTCTGTAAATTCATCCTTGGGTTATGACCTAATACTTTGTCAACAAAATAGTTATATTCCAATTCATCAAATTTTGATTTAGCGACTTCAAAAGCATCAGTAACAAAAATAGGATTACCATATTTGTTATTTTCAGAATTCATATAGATTTCCCCTGTGTCATACAAATAATCCTCTTTAATTAGATATCTTGTTTCAGAGATGTTTTCAATTCTTGCAGTTATTTTCTCTAATTCGACAATTCTTAACGGTTTTAAATTCGTATTTCCAACATATGGGTCTGCAACCTCTCCTGTTTCAATGAATTCAACCAAATTTTGAATTTCTTCTTCGCTCGCATTTTCATTGAAATTGTAACCACTTGCTTTAATTTTGTCTGAATAGTAACTAAAAGTATCATTTTTGATTCCCTCTTTTACTATTCGCTGCCATTCATCTCTATGCAGCCTTTTGCATATTTTTTCTGCAATTTCTAATGACTTATAAACTCCAATGATGGTTGGTTCAGTTTTACATATCTGAACTTGGAATTTATACTTAACTAATACATATTCTGTCATTCCTTCTTTGTTTATTTCTTAACGGTCAGCCTTGGTCTTTATTTTTAATTGGTGGTAACGGTAAATGTATCCGATACATCGACTACTTGGAGATGTGGACTGATACATAGTGTTATACGCCGTATAACACTCCTTGGTTCCGTCTAGTTTGCGGCTTTAATACCTTTTATTATTTAATTCGAAGCTTTCATCTTTGAAAACATCGCTTGTATTATTGACTTTATTTTTCTGTTTCATTTATCTACATTTCGTGCACTTCTTGCTTGCGTCCTAGAACATGCCTTGTTTACGTTTCATGAACATCCCATAAAAGCAACGAACGTCTTTCAATCTCTCAGTTTTTGTATATACGTTTTGACTCCATGTTCTCTATTTGGCTTTCAAATACCTGATTCATCTTTTATTCAATGTTCGCAAGCAAGCCGAACTTCTCCTTCACTATTACTCTACCCTACTTTTTTAAGCCGCAAACGAATTGGGATAAGCTCTTTCCTTTCTTAAGCTCCCTTTATCTGACCTTCACTCAATGGCGTATAACGGTAAATGTATCCGACACATCGACTACTTGGAGATGTGGAGCGATACATAGTGTTATACGCCGTATAACACTCCCTAGTTCCGTCTAGTTTGCGGCTTTACAACCATTTATTATTTAATTCGAAGTTCATTTCTTTACAAACTAATGCTCGTATCATTTGCTCTATTTATCTGTTTAAGTCCTGTAACTTTTGTACAGATCTGGGCTTGCGCCATAGAACATGCTTGGTTTCCGTTTCATAAACATCTCATAAAGCAACGATGGTCTTTCAATCTCTTAGATTTTTTATATACTTTTTTGCTCGAAGCTTTCTCCTTGTCTTTCAAGAATCTGATCTGGTTTTCACTCTGTAACTCAAGCAAGCCGAACTTCTCCTTCACTATTGCTCTACCCTACTTTTTAAAGCCGCAAACGAATTGGGATAAGCTCTTTTCTTGCGTAAACTCCCTTTATTCGATCTTCACTCAATGGCGTATAACGGTTTAGCTATGCGCTGTGTCCCGAAGGGCATTGCGTATAGGTGTTGTTAGCGCTTGTTTTTTTTTATTTTTTCATTCTAAAATCCTATGAAGTTTTCTCGAAATGAACCGTGAATGCTTAATGGATAATAGTCACTCGCAATTTTCGTCTTGTATTCTTTTTGATCAAAAATCAGTTTGGCGAAATAAGTTCCTGCCGCATTGCCACCATAGACATACAAGTAAATAAACTCTCCATTTAATGACTCGTAGGCTTCAATTTGTCGTGCAAATCGATAGTTGTCGCACATAATAGGGTAGAAAAAATTTGCGTAAGCTTTTCGGGGTATTTTGAGATTCTCTCCGTCTATTTCGATTTCAATTAAACCAATTTCAATTTCGGGAACACCGTATTGTCCACCAAATGGATATTGTCCGTCAATTTCTTCTATGCTTGTTGAGTCTTCGTTAGTTTTTATTGAATGTTTGGAAACTTGAAACTCTCTTGTCGAAACAGTGATTTTACAAACTTTTCCATTCTTGAGATTGTCTTCAATTACAATTTTAGAACTATCGCAAGAGACGGTTTTAAGTCGGTTGAGTAAATTTCTATTTGAGATATAGCAACTGTCGGTTGGCTTTTCAAGTAAGTATTCAATAGTATAGTCTACAAAAGCTTTGTTTGCGTTAAAAACTGTGTCTGTCCTATCAATTATGTGTCCTGGGAAATATGTACTGTCGATAGATTCATAATGTGCTATAAACTCTTTGCAATCCTGTCCATATGACTTGATTGTCCAAAAGGCGAGTGCTATGATTGATAGATAGAGTTTCATTTTTTAATAAGCGCTAACGGATTGTGTATGGTGCGTATCCCGAAGGGTATGTACTATACATTTTGTTAGCCATTGGTTTTATTCAGTTTGTTATAATATTTTTCAGCTTTGTCTTTCCCATATAAATGGATGTCTTTCTCTTTCCATTTTTCAATGTTTTCAGTGTAATACTTGGTCAGTTTTTCGGATTCATAACTTTCAACATCCTGGACTATTTCATCTCCTAAATAGCTCCAAATGTAATACTTGTCAATTTCAGTCAATCTTTCCAACAATTCGATTTCTTCGTTATTTGACAGTTTTTTACTCCAAATAAATTCGAACAAACCTTCCACTAATTTATGTTCTGAATTAATGTTTTCTTCAACAGTTATCTGTTCTATTATTTTTTCAATTCCGAGTTTTAACGTGTCGAAGTCAAAATCTGCAATGTCAAACTCAAGAAAGTCACAAAGTATTGCTGAAGCAAATTCCCTTGTTGGTTCTTCTGAAATTTGTATGTCTCTTATTAATCGTAGGAAAAAATCAGTTTTCGAAACTCTTTCTCCAAATGAAAGATGGTCATCTGTAATTCGCTTAATAGTATTTTCTTTATCGAAACTGACTGAATATTCTCCCACCATATTTTCATAACTCCATCTATTCAGTTCAAGAGTAATTCCTGTCTTTTCCGAATTCAATAATTTACATTTATATCCTATGAATGTTTCTTTCATTGTAGTTCGTTCAACTTGTGGCTAACGGTGAATGATAGACGTCCGTAGCCAGCCGTTAGGTGGCCATGGTGTGCTATCTATTGTTAGTCACAGTTTTAATTTTGTATTCTTTCAGAAAGCTTGTCCCTATTTTGTATTGTTTTAATGCTGTTTCTTTATCAAATTCGTCACTTAAATTTATAATTGAATTTCGGACACAAGTAAAAATAAATGGCAAATTACTTTTAGCTAAAAATGTTGATTTAATGGCTATTTCTTCTATTGAATTTGCATTCCATTCTTTTCGTTTAATATTAGCTTCTAATTTTTGCTTTGCATCTAATTTTGTTACCCAAACCTTATTATTTAAGCTATCAGGTAAAAGAGGATGTCTATATTGCCAAGTGGAATAAACCTCAAAAGGTCCTTTCTCTATGTCATTTTGGAAATTTAGATAAAATATTGCTTGGTCAGGATCAAACCTTCCTTCCTGCACAGCTTTATATAAAATAGGTTCTAAATCGATTACTGTTTTATCATAACTTCTTCTTTGTGCAGTATGGTGTAATACAATATCATGTTTTTGTCCCCTAAGATAATTAGTATACCCTAATTCAAAATGTGAAGGAAATCCAATAGAATCATTAAGGTTTAATATTCTTTCCATATTTATTTTTCTATTGGCATTGATTGTATCATCATGTGTTTCATACATTGGTCTAAACAATTGGTCTCTTTCATGTATTGTTTTGAACTCTTTTCGCAAATTAGGATTATATTCCATTTTTCGTCTAGAGATTAAATCTTGCCACTCTTTCTCAGTTAAATATGTTCCTACAAACTTTGATTTCACATTATCTAAATCGTTTGAATTGTCGATGATAGTTTGTAACCTACTATCCCGCTCTTTAAAATTATTTGATAATTGACTTGCTAAAGCTGCATTAAATAAATCTTTTCCAAATGGTTTATCTATTTCATTAAATGCTTCTGTATAAGTTTCAGAAGCTTGTTTCAAATTCCCCTTACAAATCAATAATTCAGCTTTCTTAATTAAGGTGAAGTAATTCGAGGTGTTTACATTTTTTTTAGATGAACAACCTAACAATGTAATTACTATTGTGATTAGAATAATATTTTTCATTTCTTTTGATTGTGACTAACGGTTTCTGATAGCCTGCGTGGACCGATCCATTAGACCGTGGACATGCTGTGCTATCTAGTGTTCTCGATAGTATTTTATTCAATTAACAAGCTTTCTTTCTTGTTTGTAACTATCAGTTTAATATTTTTTCCTCTTGTTGGAATTTCTATTTTTTTATTAATGTTAGATACTTCACTTACAAATATAGGTGAAGCCAATTTTATATCATCAGTTGATTCAAAAACAAAAATTTTGAAAGGAGTTTTAATTTTTAAGTTAGAAAAGTCATATTCTTTAATTTCTCCTTCTTCTAATACCCAATTTGGTATGCCATTTACAAATTTAGTTCGTGGATGAATTATAAATGCATCATACCATGAGATATCTTTTGAAAGGTCTAATGGTTCATTATTACTATTTACTAATATTGTTGATTCATTAACTTCAACCCTTTGTAAAAGGGGCTTTTCAAATTCTCTATTAAATCTTTCAGTATATTCAGTTTGATTTAGTGTTAGAGGATCTTTTCCTGTTTTTTGTTTTAGCCTTTCAGCTAATGCATAATCCCAGTAAGTTCCAGAATTTCCCTCTTTAAGATGATCCCATCCACACAAAACAATTAATTTATCCTTGTTGTTAATCTGACTAATTATATTTTCAGCACCTCGTTCTTCTCGATCAGCTCCTCCATAACCAAAACTACTTCCTTCATCATATCCAATAATGTTAAATCCTAAATTTATTGCTTCTCTTATCAATAAGCTAAATTCAGGTTCCTTAATATAATGTCCAGTATGCACAATTGGATAACCTCTATTAGTTAACTCTTTATCGTACATTGTTCCATCTCCTAACATTCCAATTGCTTCAATCGCTAAATTTCTATAACCTAGTTTAAATAGTTTTGGAAGCATTTTTTTTACAAAATTTCTATGCTTCGGTATAAAGTGGTTCTCATTAAACATAATAATTTCATGTTCTTTAGCTTTTTCAAGTATGAAATCTTCTGCTTTTATGTTTTTATAATTTGAAGTTATTTCTAGCCATGTTGAATCTGATAAAACTTTCTTTGGTTTAGCTTTCTTTTCTAATGTTTTAAGCAACAATTCATATTCTGAAACAAATGAAAAGCTCGTAGCACAAAATGCTATTTCTTCAGTTTGGTTTAATGTATTAATAATTTCATCATTAAAATCGTATCCATTACTTTGATACTCTATTGATTTAACTGATTGTCTATTACAGCTAAGTCCAAATAATATAGTTAGGATTATTATTACTTCTTTCATTGTTTTATTGTCGAGAACGGTGAGTACATGCGGCATATCCGTTTTTATCGGAAATGATCGCCATGTATATTGTTATGTCTTGTACTATTTAATTTCCTCCACTAGACTTCTTGGATCTTGTCTATTATCAAAAACTGTTAAAACGTAGATAAATTGATCATCGAAAGTATAGTAAACAGTTATTTGCTTTGTTATTACACACTTATGAATACCTTGTTTAACGGATGAGGATGGAAATGCTTTGGGGTTCTCTCTTACAAAGTTTAAGCGTTTTACAAGCTGATTAGTAAATTGATTCTTAACTTTTCTTGACCATGCACTTTCTAGATAAGCCAACAATTCAGTTAACCGCTTTTCAGCAGTCTTGGTCAATACAATTTTCCGCATTATCACCTTTGCTTCTCCAGAAATTGATCAAATAATACTATTTGACCATTTTGAACTTCTTCGAGTGAGTTTTCAATTTCTTTCTTTTGTTCATTTGTTATTTCCTCCCAAAGATCTTGTGTTCTCTCGGTTTGAAAAATACTTTTTATACGCTCTATAATTGATGGATTGTTTGTTTGCAACAATAACTCAATTAATCTTAGCTTCTCAGTTTGTATATCCATATCATAAGCTTTGTAATCCAAATATAAAGGTTTTCTACATTAAGTATTGTACTTTTTCATATGAGACATAACGGTCTTGCGCTATGCGACGTCTGTCATATTTATTACTTATGTCGCATCAGCGCATGTTATGACCCCGTCCCTATTCTCTTTATCTGTTTATTCTTTTATTAAGATTCTGAAGCAGTGAAATATTCAAGTAAAAGCAATGAACAACTTATTGAATCCCTCTTAGTTTACACACGGCTTCGCCCTTCATAAGTCGCAGCGCTCTAACCATTAAATTGTTTAAAATATCTTCTTGATTTGTCCTTCTTCGTCCAGATTTCCCTTCTTTGTGCGAGCTTCTTATGTTTTCAATTTTCTTTGGATTCTGTTGCACAAGTTACAGTTTTCCATTTGAATATGAGCATTTCTGCCCCCTTTTAACTCATCCTTTTTGATCTCTTAATCTTTCTTAGGATGTTTATTCTTGTTATAAATCTGCTTGTCTAAGCAATGATGAATAGTATTTTTTATGGATTCAATGATTCTATAATGCTCTTTACATCGATGGGTCATAACGGGTCGGCGATATGGAGCGGACGACCGAAGGAAGTCTGATCTCATCATCGCATGTTATGTGTCGGATTTACTCTGGTAGTATCTATTTATGTTTTCAAATGTCTTTTGAATATCTTTTGGATCTGCATATAAACCATCTAAATATTGAATATGCAATTTATATCCACTCAAATTATTAGCCAAAACTTTAAGATCGAAAAATTCAAACATTCTATTGGTTTTTAAAGAGAATAAGGTTCTAGTTTCTTTAGGTGCAAGGATAAAAGAAGAATCTAATTCAAGATCAGTAATAGCCTGAGAATTAATCGAAATCCCTAACTCATTGAAGATCTCTTTCACTGACATGGCAAGTTTGTCGCTATTAGAAAATTCAAGTTTTTTTATAACTAAAGGTGAATTGCCCTTATTAGTTACTTTACATTCTAATCCCTTTTCATCTGAGATAATTGCCACATCTGGAAGTGAAAAATACATATGCTCTGCGATTTTCCTTTGTAATTGAGCTGAGTCTTGATTTATCTGAAGGCTAATTGAAAGGGATTTAATTGCGAAATATAGCCCAACGCCTGATAAAAGTGTTCCTATTGTTCCTCCTACGAAGCCCGCAAAATAGAACCAATGAACCAATTCCTTCGAAAAGTTATTCGAATAGGTAAAGTATTGAAAAATTAAAAATAGAAATAAAGCTATAATAAAACTAATAGCAATAATAAACCTGTCAACCTTATTTAAGTTTTGAATCATTTCTTATAAGTTTTTTAATTTTTATTTCAGCCTCTTTTAATAAAGATTGCAAAGATTTATTCGTGTTAGTCATAGAGCTCGGAGTTTGTAAGTGAGAGGATTCCTGATTGAAAGTGATTTTAGTAAAAAGTTCTTCATTCATATTACAATAAGAAACCACCTCAGTAAGCAATAAAATTCTTAACTTATTCCTTTGGAACTTAAAATTCTTGTCTTCATTATTAATACTTAAAGCCCTAAAGTATGATGAAGAAAAATTTTCTCTATCTATCCATTTGTCGAGTGAGTTCAAATAATCAATTATTTTCGAAATCAAATTTTCATGATACAATTGTCTTTCAATATTCCAATGTGAATTCAAAAATTGGTCTAAACTCATAGGTGGCGTCATATTTAGGTAGAAATCAACCGTGTAATTACATAATTTTTCAATTCTTTCTCTAATTCTTAATAATCTCGACTTTAAGGAATCAAAGCCAGCACTATTACTATCATCTATTGTTAAGTATTTTAAAACTTGTTCACTGACTGGAAGATATTCTTTCATACTTGATTTACTTCTTCTCAGGTATTCGGCAAATGCAAAATATTCAAAACTACGTCTTAGATATAAAATAAAATAGAACGCCGCATCCCTATAAAATACTGATACGTTTTTTGGAGTGGCTCTATCATAGATTACATTGTGAAGATCATCCAACCATTTATAATGCTCACCTGAAGTTCCAAATTCAGCTTTAGTTTGACTACAACAATTATAAAAATTTCCCCAGTGGTCAACAGGGAATGAAAAGGTATCTAAAAGAAAAGTTTCAATTTCTTCACTTGAATAGAGGCAGTTATTGTTATTTTCTAAATCTTTAACATGATTAATGAAATCTCTTAATTGCACGCCTTTAGAGTAGGAATTATTGTGATTTTCATGAGTCTTAGACTGAGAACGATAAAAATATATATATGAAAAAAACAATCTACTTAGACTCGGTCTTGGGTCTTCAATTTTATTGCTAAAATCATTAAAAGCGGTATTTATACTTCGTTCTAATGCATTATTTTTAATCGTTTTATTGTAAAAATGGTTTAAAATATAAGAGAAATATAACTCAATCTTTACCCTCTTTGATGATTCTGATGATGTTAAAATTGAATTGCAAACTATAGAAAAATCCATCTCCATCAACTCTTTAATGAATTCAAGTTTATTTCCATTCCAGAGCCTGAATAGCATATCAAAATTATTTACAGACTTCATTTCAAATGATTCATCTGTTTCTACATTCTCATCGGTATTATCTTCATGCAATACTTTTAAAATTGCCTCTAGGATTAAAGCTTTACCTGAGATATATTGTTCTGCAATGCCAAGATATTGGCATACTTCCATATATAGGCTTAATCTCTTTTTCAAAATACCTACACTTGATTTCACTGTGGACAATTGAATGTGTTCCTCTCTTTGATTTGGTAATCTTGAATTAATAGAATCACTTTGATTTAATCGAATTGATAACGTACTTAAAAAGTTTGATGTACGGTAGATGAATACGAACTTAGCTTTTTGAGAAAAAGCTAATTCTCTTTGTCCAATCTTTTTAATTACTTTAAATGATTCCGGAAATGAAGATTTTAAGTTGTTGAACGAGCTTACCAGCTTGTTTGTGTAGGAAAGGGCTACTTCTTCGGGCATAAATGTGTAAACATCATCCAAATTATCAAAAGTAAAAACTACTGGGTCAGTAGAGCCTATTCGTGCGGCAATATGAATCTTGGATATTAGTAGGACATTAAAACAAAAATAATAGAAATCTATTGTCCATCTTAATTTATCATTTTCACTGAAAGGAATAATTTCAGAATAGCATGAAGAAATTTTTTCTATAATGTCTATTGCTCCATTATTGCCATTGTTGTAGTCATTAAAGTTGATACTACATAGCAATTGGCATACTTTAACAAGAGCTCTTGATTCGATCTTTAGATTTAAACTTTTCTTTTTCTGTTTCGCTACTTCATACTCTCCAATGATAGAATCAGCTAATAAAAACAACGGGTGTTTACATGTTGAATTATTTAATCTCTTTGTTGTGTCATTAAACCTATTAAAACTTCTTTGAAAGAATTGCTCGACTAAATATTTCAGTTTTCTAGAAATTTGAATTTTAGAGTCGTGCTTGAAATCATAAATTGGTCTTTCTATATTGTATTTTTTAAGAACCTCTATGTCATCGCTCGGAATAATATCAGAAGCGAATGTATCTTTATATAACTTATTTTGAACATAATTTATAAACGTAGATTTTCCATTTTTGCCGTATGAATGTATGAAAATATAATCTACTGATTTTAGTGCTAATTTAAGCTTTTCATAGCTGTTCTTAAATGAATCTGGAAGCACGAAAAAATGACGTTCAAAATCAGCAAAACTTATTTCTGGAAATTCTGTTTGACCCAGTTCATATTTTAAAATACTTTCAAAGATAGACCCATTTTTATCATGTACATATGATTGATTGCCTTGATCTTCAAAGTTTTCTACAGTATTAAAAACTGACGATATTCTTGCTATTGATTCTTGATTTGAGGTTGCTTCCATTTTTTTATTTTGTTTACTTTTATCTGACACATAACGGTAAATGTATCAGACACATCGACTTCTTGGAGATGTGGACTGATACATAGTGTTATACGCCGTATAACACTCCTAGGTTCCGTCTAGTTTGCGGCTTTACAACCATATTATTATTTAACACGAAGCTCATTTCTTTACAAATTAACGCTTGTATGATCTGCTTCATTTATCTGTTTAAGTCTTGTAACCTTTGTACACATCTGGGCTTGCGTTCTAGAACATGCTTGGTTTCCGTTCCGTATACATCCCTAAAGGCAACGAACGACTTTCAATCTCTCAGATTTTTGTTTATACTTTGTGGCTCCAATTTTTCTATTTGTCCTTTGAGAATCTGTTTCATCATTTATTTAATGTTCTCAAGCAAGCCGTACTTCTCCTTCACTCTTGCTCTACCCTACTTATTTTTAAGCCGCAATCGAATTGGGGTAAGCTCTTTCTATGCGTAAACTTCCTTTATCTGACTTTCACTCAATGGCGTATAACGGTCTGTGTATGAAGTGTAGCATCCAGTCTTGGATGCTATGATTTGATACACATTGTTATTGATCGGCCTTTATTTATACTTGTGTTTTTCTTTCAACTTTTGCTCAATTGGACCTATTACCTTTCTGTATGATCTTCTTTTCTTTATTGAATTATCCGCATCTGAGATAATAAAATATGACAAATACAGCAATTCACTACTTTCTGAATAATCATATCCCTCCCATTTTGAATATATTCTACCATAATCCGTTGGCACTAAATCTCCCATTCTTTCTATTGATGCTTCTACCTCTTTTAAACTACTATACTTCTGTGACAAGTGATTTAGCAAAGTCATATAAGTCTCGTTTACATTGATGAACAAATAGCTTATCGTATCTCTTATCATTAATGTTGGTGTTGTATTTGGTATTCTATGTTTATAATACAACTTTCTTTCTATAAACAATTTATCCTTTAATTCTTCAGACAAAGGCTCTAGTATGCGTTCCAAAGAAACGCTGTCAATTTCATCTAATATTTTTCCTCGTTCAAAACTGCCCCAATGTCTTTCAAAAAACTCCTTTATACAAACTGAATTTTGGGGTTTCTTCTTTTTGCAAATTACTGTGGTAAACTCATTAAGCATTTGAGCTATTTCTTCTTCTTCCGTATAAGTAAATATCCCTTTCGGATATATGGTCGTGTTTCTCTGTTCATTCGAACATGAAACAATTATTATGAATAGAAATATTAGTTTAATATAGTGCATCTCCTTGCTGATCTATAACGGTGAATCGTAGCCGCTTCGTGGCAGATTCGCCTTTTAGGAAAAATACTTTATTTCTCGAAGAGAAGAAAACATAGGTATGGGAGACTAACAACAAACTGCTGCCATGACGTGCTACGTTATGTTATATCACGTTTCTTCTTTCATTTAGCACTTCCAATAAAGCTTGTTTAGCTTCCTTCGTTAGCTTGTCTTGATCTATTTTCATTAATTCATCTGTAGAGATTTTTTTTTGTATCGATTTTTGAAAGTATTAACTATTACTTTGTGATTTTTGACTTCTTTATTTTTTTTAATTTAAAAGTCAAGCATTGATATGGCAATTGGATATCACTTACTCCTAATTGATTAAAAGTCTCTTCTATTTTGTCAAAAGGTAAATACAAGCGATTAATAATTTCAGAGTTTGATGAAACTATGGGTACTTCGAAATTAGTATAAGTATAAGTTCCATTGTACCAAAATTTTGAATACCAAAGGTCAACTTGAATTTCTTCTATCTTTTCATCGAAATTATTATTATTTGTGATCGAAGTAAATAATTCGAGATTGTTCGTCTTTTCATTTAATCGAAAATCCACTAATTTCCCTAATTCGTGATTATAATCGAAGGTAGAATCAATGGAAATATTTTCACTTTTTAAATCTATTTTTAGAAGTACATCTTTTAAAAGAGATTTTTCGAATTCTTTTTCAGCTTTAGGATATGTAATGTAATTCAATAATTGAGAACAGGATATATCATTAGATTTATAAAGTTCTTTAATGTTTTTTTCAAATGTTGACCTTTCCCAGTTCTGATTTAGAACTGCATTTTGATTTTTATTGTGACATGCAAACATGCAAGCCATAAACACAATAGATATTGTCAACCTCATTGCTTATTCAATTCTTCTTTCCTAATGTGGTATAACGGTAAATGTATCAGACACATCGACTTCTTGGAGATGTGGACTGATACATAGTGTTATACGCCGTATAACACTCCTAGGTTCCGTCTAGTTTGCGGCTTTACAACCATATTATTATTTAACACGAAGCTCATTTCTTTACAAATTAACGCTTGTATGATCTGCTTCATTTATCTGTTTAAGTCTTGTAACCTTTGTACACATCTGGGCTTGCGTTCTAGAACATGCTTGGTTTCCGTTCAGTATACATCCCTAAAGGCAACGAACGACTTTCAATCTCTCAGATTTTTGTTTATACTGTTTGGCTCCAATTTTTCCATTTGCCTTTAAAGAATCTGACCTCGTTTTCACTCTACAACTCAAGCAAGCCGAAATTCTCCTTCACTCTTGGTCTACCCTACTTTTTCAAGCCGCAAACGAATTGGGGTAAGCTCTTTCTATGCGTAAACTTCCTTTATCTGACTTTCACTCAATGGCGTATAACGGTCTTGCGCTATGCGACGTCTGTCATATTTATTACCTATGTCGCATCAGCGCATGTTATGACCCCGTCCCTATTTTTCTTTATCTGTTTACTCTTTTATTAAAATTCTGAAGCAGTGAAATATTGAAGTAAAAGCAATGAACAACTTATTGATTTTCCTCTTAGTTTACACACGGCTTCGCCCTTCATAAGTCGCAGCGCTCTAACCAGTAAATTGTTTAAAATCTCTTTCTTGATTTGTCCTTCTTCGTCCAGATTTTCCTTCTTTGTGCGAGCTTCTTATGTTTTCAATTTTCTTTGGATTCTGTTCCACAATTTATAACTTTTTCCTCGCTTTTTTGCTTTTAAGAGCCTCTTTTATCTCATTTTTTGAACTCTTAATCATTCTCAACATTAATAAGTGTCCCCGAAAATATAATGGTTAAGACGAAACGGAATTACTAATTCATTTATGCACAACTAATAATCTGAGTTTTTTCTTCGATGGGTCATAACGGTAAATGTATCCGATACATCGACTACTTGGAGATGTAGACTGATACATAGTGTTATACGCCGTATAACACTCCTTAGTTCCGTCTAGTTTGTGGCTTTACAACCTTTTATTATTTAATTCGAAGCTTATCATCTTTGGAAATTTTGATTGCATCATTGGCTTCATTCATCTGTTTATGTCTTGTAACTTTTGTACACATCTGGGCTTGCGTCCTAGAACATGATTGGGTTTACGTTTCTTGAACATCCCATAAAAGCAACGAACTTCTTTCAATCTCTCAGTTTTTGTATATACGTTTTGACTCCATGTTCTCTATTTGTCTTTCAAATACCTGATTCATCTTTTATTCAATGTTCTCAAGCAAGCCGAACTTCTCCTTCACTCTTGCTCTACCCTACTTATTAAAGCCTCAAACGATTTGGGGTAAGCTCTTTCTATGCGTAAACTTCCTTTATCTGACTTTCACTCAATGGCGTATAACGGTAAATGTATCCGATACATCGACTACTTGGAGATGTGGAGTGATACATAGTGTTATACGCCGTATAACACTCCTAAGTTCCGTCTAGTTTGCGGCTTTAATACCATTTTATTATTTAATTCGAAGCTCATTTCTTTACAAATTAACGCTCGTATCATTTACTCCATTTATCTATTTAAGTCTTGTAACTTTTTGTACACATCTGGGCTTGCGTCCTAGAACATGCCTTGTTTACGTTTCATGAACATCCTATAAAGGCAACGAGCGTCTTTCATTCTCACTGATTTTTGTAAATGCTTTTTTGCTCGAAGCTTTCTCTTTGTCTTTCAAGAATCTGATCTGGTTTTCACTCTGTAACTCAAGCAAGCCGAAATTCTCCTTCACTATTGTTCTACCCTACTTTTTTTTTAAGCCGCAAACGAATTGGGATAAGCTCTTTTCTCGCATAAATATCCTTTATCTGGCCTTCACTCAATGGCGTATAACGGTCTTGTGTATGTGGCGTAGCGAGCTTTTGCTCGCTATGAACACATACACGTTGTTGTCGGTCGTTTTCTTTTTTATTTGTCTTTAATCGCCTGTTATCCATTTCTCAGTTTTACTTGAATATTCGCTAAAATGCCAACCGTCTATTAAATAATTCAAATGAAAATTCAATTGTGTCGAATCTGTTCGATAGGAATATCTTTGTTCGCTGCTATTTTCTAAAACGTCACTCAATTTTTTCGGATACTTGCCGAATTCTACTTTGTGATTTTCTAACTTCAATATTATTCTGTTTGCCTTTTCCTGCTTTTTATAGTTGTAAATTCTTGATGAAACCGAAATTGAAATCCCACAAATAAAAATTAACCCAATTATTCCTAAATTCAATTTGACAACTTTTGAATTCTTCTTAACTATTCCTCCAAGAAGTCCAATTCCGCTAAAAAATATTCCAAGTAAAAGAATTAGTAGAAAAGGCATCAAACCAAAAATTCCTAATTGACTTAACAGAATTCCAATCAAAATTGAGATTGTAATCGCAATTATAATTTGGCTTACTTTCATTTTTATTTTTTCTTCTTAATTCTGACTAACGTTCGCTAAGCCCTTGATTATCAATAGTCATTTTCTACACAAATTTACTTAATTTCTTATGCAATTCTATCTCTATTTAAGCGAACGTTAGCGAGGGAAATTAATTTGCCAAGGAGAAATTAGTATTTTAGGTTACTGATTTTGGTTGGTCGAATATGGGGAATGATCACTAACGGTCTTGCGCTATGCGACGTCTGTCATATTTATTACTTATGTCGCATCAGCGCATGTTATCATCAGTATATTTTAACAAATTTAGTTGTTTCTACTTCGTTGTTTACCAAAAGTAAGCTCAAGTGATAAATTCCTGATTTTAAAAATTCAATGTCTACAATTTCTGAGTTTCCCGAGAAAATCAAACTACCATTAACGTCAAAAATTGACACTTTCTTTATTTCTATTTCACTTTCAATATTCAATTGATCGTATACAGGATTTGGAATAAGTTTCAGACTTGTTTTTGCTTCAACTTTCTGAATTGGAGATATAATATTACAGTCATTAAGTGATCCAAAACAAACATCTACCAATTCATCTTGCGTACCTCCGAAAAAACCGTATTTATCAAATCCTATACCTTGTACAATTTTTAGTTGATCAGAGTATTCCAATCCTTCAAAAGCAACATCTCCTTTAGTATATTGAACTTTTCTTTCTTCGTCGAAAATTTTAATAGTTGAAATGCTATCAATTATTCCATCATCAATTTTAAGGGCTATCCTTTCTCTAACACAATTATTAATAGTATCTCATACGCCCAGTTGAAAATTGAATAATTCATACTCCGTCATACAGTTACTGTTTTTTGAACTGAAATGATAAACAATTTGAGCTTGAATATCTTCTCTCATGAGAGCATACAATTCTTTATTTTCAATTTCGAAAGGAATATTAGGGATAAAGCAAGGAGGACGTTGACAATTATGTTCACCCTTCAGATTATGTGAGTAAAGTTTCTTATAGACTTTACCATTTATAAGTGTATCTCCTTGAACATTTACAATATAACCCGATAAAATATTCACACCCGCATCATTTTCTTGATGGGTCATAAATATCCAATGTTTATTGTCCTCCAGCAATAATTGCCCTTGAGAATTGACCAAATTCAAACTAACAAGTACGATTAATAATTCCAGTACTATTTGTTTCATTTTGCGTTTTTTGATGATAACGGTAAATGTATCCGACATTTCGCCTGTTTGGCGATGTGGAGAGATACATAGTGTTATACGCCGTATAACACTCCTAGGTTCCGTTTAGTTTGCAGCTTAACAACCATTTTATTATTTAATCCGAAGCTCTTCTCTTTACAAATTTACGCTTGTATGATCTGCTTCATTTATTTTATCTGTTTAAGTCTTGTAACTTTTGTACTCATCTGGGCTTGCGCCCTAGAACATGATTGGTTTACGTTTCATGGACATCCTATAAAGGCAAAGAGCACCTTTCAATCTCTAAGATTTTTGTTTATACTGTTTGGCTCCAATTTCTCCATTTGCCTTTGAAGAATCTGACCTCGTTTTCACTCTACAACTCAAGCAAGCCGGACTTCTCTTTCACTCTTGATCTACCCTACTTTTTCAAGCCGCAAACGAATTGGGATAAGCTCTTTTCTAGCATAAACTTCCTTTATTCGATCTTCATCCAATGGCGTATAACGGTTTGTGTATGAAGCGTAGCATCCAGTCTTGGATGCTATGTTTTGATACGCATTGTTACATGCTGCACTTTTTAACTTTTAGTATTCCTTTAATTAGTACATTTCTTATATCTAATTTCTGGTAGTTTCTCAATTTCAATTTGCCAATTCTGCAAAGTTCTTCGAATAACATCTTTTTGAGTTTCACAGAATTCATGACTTCTAAATCCTTCTCTAAAGGATGTGAAAAGTGAACTACTCTTTAAATTCCCTTTTTCGATTTCTTTTGTTAAAACTTCAATTGTTTCATCCTCAAAGAATAATTGAGGTTCTATTTGACCGATATGGAAGCATGTAATAAATACAGCCCAATTGCGACAAGAATCAATTCCTGAAACATCTAATTTCCCCATTTCTGGAAATCCATTGTTTTTAGCATAGTCTATGAGTTCATGGAAGTTATTCTTTATTAATTCTTTTCTTTTTCTGCGGTCAATTTCCATTTTAACCATATCTGTAGTGTCCGTGTTAACATAAGACTGGTCAAGCTCTAACATTTTGCAGTAGTCAAGTTCTTTACTCTGACATCCAATTATAAGAATAATCACAACTGCAAATATTCCAAATGTTTTATTCATTCCGTTCGGGATTCTATTCATCTATTTTTTCCTTTGTTGCATGTAACGGTGAGTGTAAATGGCATGAGGACGTATTGTCCTCATGAACATTTTACACATTGTTCTATGCTGGTTTCCTTTTATAAATTATACTCATTAAATCTCACAATCAATTTATTTAGCGAAAATGACGCTTTGAACCATAATTCTTGACATTCAATTTGTTCAACAAATCCAAGTTTTCCTTTAGATATTTTGATTTTTACAGAATTGTAATCTTGCAAACATCGTGATTTTATGTAAACTTCTAGGAAGTTGATTATATCGTTCATCGTAAATCGATATGTACTAAAAATAATATCTAAATTTTCATAAGAAGTCTCATAAATAATTTCATCTCCATTCTCATGTAACATCCATTCTTTGAATTCCATTTTTCCTTTTCCAAAAATTTTTAATGTATCTATTCCTGAGCAAATAGTATCTCCAATATTTGTTTTGATGAAATTATAAAAGTCATGAATCCTTAGACATTTCTGTTTCTCGATTTTAATATTCGGAATTTTTTTATCCGTTAAATAGCCGCTGAATACATATCCATTCTCATTAGCGCTTTTTACCATTATCCAACCACCTTGTCTATTTTCAAAGGTTTCATAATTTTGGTAATAATCACTTTCAATTACAACTGAAGACCGAAAAGGAATTGTCTTTATTTTATCTGATTTTATTGAAGGCTTTTCCCTTAAGCTAATACCATTCATTGCAAATACCCTTAAAGTATCTCCTCTTTCAAAATATTTATATGGATATTGACCAGTTAAGCTAATTGAACCAATTAAAAGTGATATAACTATTATTATTTGTCTTTTCATTTTTTCTTACTTGCATGGAACGGATAATGTATCCGACACATCGACTAATTGGAGATGTGGAGTGATACATAGTGTTATACGCCGTATAACACTCCTAAGTTCCGTCTAGTTTGCGGCTTTACAACCATTTAATATTTAATCCGAAGCTATCATCTTTGAAAGCATCGTTTGCATTACTGATTTTATTTTTCTGTTTCATCTATCTTCATATCGAGCACATCTGGCTTGCGTCCTAGAACATGCCTTGTTTACGTTTCTTGAACATCCCATAAAAGCAACGAACGTCTTTCAATCTCTCAGTTTTTGTATATACGTTTTGACTCCATGTTCTCTATTTGGCTTTCAAATACCTGATTCATCTTTTATTCAATGTTCGCAAGCAAGCCGAACTTCTCCTTCACTATTGCTCTACCCTACTTTTTTAAGCCGCAAACGAATTGGGACAAGCTCTTTTCTTGCATAAACTTCCTTTATCTGACTTTCACTCAATGGCGTATAACGGTAAATGTATCAGACACATCGACTTCTTGGAGATGTGGATTGATACATAGTGTTATACGCCGTATAACACTCCTAGGTTCCGTCTAGTTTGCGGCTTTACAACCATTTATTATTTAATTCGAAGCTTATCATCTTTGGAAATTTTGATTGCATCATTAGCTTCATTCATCTGTTTATGTCTTGTAACTTTTGTACACATCTGGGCTTGCGCCCTAGAACATGCCTTCTTTACGTTTCGTCTACATCCTATAAAAGCAAAGAAAGTCTTTCAATTCATCCAACTTTTAATCATTCTTTTTTGCTTAAATTCCTTTTTTAAATCATGTAAAAATTTCCTTCAATTTTCACTCTACAACTCAAGCAAGCCGAACACATCCTTTATCTTAACTCTACCCTACTTTTTAAGCCGCAAACGAATCGGGATAAGCTCTTTCCTTTCTTAAGCTTCCTTTATCCGACTTTCTCTCAATGGCGTATAACGGTGAGTATAACAAGCGTAGCCTGCCGATAGGCGGCTATGATTTGTTATACATTGTTAGGTGCTTTTTATTCTATTATTTATTAATTCGGTCGCAGTTTTGGCAAAAGATTTAGTAATTAATTTCAATTCCTTTTTTTCCAATTCGTCAGTTATTTGGCTATAGTCTTTTAAAAAATCTTCTACCACATCCTTGTTGAACATCCCTAATACTCTTCCAAAATTTTTTTGAGAAACTTCTCCGATTTTACTTAATACATTATTCAGTCTATTTTCAGTTACATAGGTCAGAATAGCTTCTTGAAGTTTAATTACTTTTTCAGAAGGTTTATCTTCCAATTTTATAGACTTATGATATTTTTTGTTTTCAGACCATTTCTCATTTTTGTTCTTAAGAATGACACGAACTCGATTATTGAAGTGTCTTGTTTTTATTGGTCTAATTACGACTCCTTCAACAACATTGGGAACTAATTCAGGAAGATTAAATTCTGTTGGTAATGTTGAATTAAAATCGTTAGGATAGTCTAAACACTCATTTATATTTCCTCTGAAAATCGTTTTAGCATGAAGTAAATTTTGTTTTTCAAAATATTCATTAGAAGTATCAACATCTAAATAAATTTCAGAATTGATTAAAATATCAAAAGCGTAAAAGTGATTTTTAGGGCTATAAAATATTCCCTTTTGAACTATTGTTGATTTTTTATCACTTTCAACTTCTTTATGCGGATAATCTCCACCGAAAATCTCTCCGAAAATTGTGAATTGCTTTAAATCTTTGAATTCTTTTTTTAGTTCCAACCAAATATTTTTCAGTTTTGGTTTTATTTCCGTTAAAATCAAATCATGATTGTAGAATTTTTCATGTTTAGCAATCAGGTCAGTTCTTTTCGCAGAAAAAAAGTCTTCCCCATTGATTGTCCAATAACTGAGGTTCGCTCCATGAACTTTTTCCTGTACAACAAATTCATCACCCCAAAATCCATGACCTTTAATTCTATCTAAAAATTCGTCACGGTATGTATTTTCTATGGAAGTATATTTCTTAAACATTTTTTGTTCTAATTGCACCGTCTTGTAACTATTGTACACATCCAGGCTTGCGTTCTAGAAAATGTTTGGTTTCCGTTCCGTATACATCCCATAAAAGCAACGATCGTCTTTCATCCTCTCAGATTTTTGTATATACTGTTTGGCTCCAATTTCTCTATTTGCCTTTCAAGAATCTGACCCCGTTTTCACTCTACAACTCAAGCAAGCCGAACTTATCTTTTACTCTTGATCTACCCTACTTTTTCAAGCCGCAAACGAATTCGACTAAGCTCTTTTCTTGCGTAAACTTCCTTTATCTGACTTTCACTCAATGGCGTATAACGGTAAATGTATCCGACAAATCGACTACTTGGAGATGTGGAGCGATACATAGTGTTATACGCCGTATAACACTCCTCGGTTCCGTCTAGTTTGCGGCTTTAATACCATTTTATTATGTAATCCGAAGCTCATTCTTTACAAATTAACGCTCGTAAATCTGCTTCATTTATCTGTTTAAATCTTGTAGCTCAAGTGCTCATCTGGGCTTGCGTCCTAGAACATGATTGGTTTACGTTTTATAAATATCCTTTAAAGGCAACGAACATCGTTCAATCTCTCAGATTTTTGTATATACTTTTTGGCTCCAATTTTTCTATTTGTCCTTTAAAAATCTGTTTCATCCTTTATTCAATGTTCTCAAGCAAGCCGAAATTCTCCTTCACTTTTACTCCACCCCACTATCTTAAGTCGCAAACAAATTGAGACAAGCTCTTTTCCAGCACAAACTTCCTTTATTCGATCTTCACTCAATGGCGTATAACGGTCTCGTGATATGGAGCGGACGTAGCGATAGCAAGTCTCATCTCATATCACATGTTAGTAGCTTTTTTCATTTTCCAGAAACAGAAGATCGCTATTCCAAAGATAAAAAGTAGAAATGGTATCATTATTTCAGGCTTTCGTTTAGTTGTTATTACATGATCAAATCTGTCTGATAGTTTAAAAGAGTATTTTGAATTTTCCTTGTATTCATTGATTCTACACTCTTTTCTGCCTATTATAACACTGTACTCTTTACTATGGAATGTAATTTTAATTCTGTTATTTCTTCTATGACAATATTGTGGTGATTCTAAGCAATGAGCTTCAATTACTTCACCATTGAATTTTGCGTCTAATTCTTTAATGCTTTGTATTGACGTAAGAACTCCGATAAGAGTAATAATTACACCACTAATTAAGTAGAATTTCATATGGTATTCTTCACTTCTCGTGTCTTATTTATTAATTCTGACTAACGTTCGCTAAGCCCTTGATTATCAATAGTCATTTTCAACACAAATTTACTTAATTTCTTATGCAATTCTATCTCTATTTAAGCGAACGTTAGCGAGGGAAATTAATTTGCCAAGGAGAAATTAGTATTTTAGGTTACTGATTTTGGTTGGTCGAATATGGGGAATTGCTACTAACGGTGAGTATATGAAGCGGAGCCTGCCGATAGGCGGCTATGATTTCATATACATTGTTGTAGGGTCGTATTTCTTTTTTTAACTAACTATTTTTTTTATTTCGTAGCTTATCCATAATCCATTCTCTTTGGGTTTATCAAATTCAACCCACGATTTTTGCAAATATGAACTATTGATTTTCCAAAATCCGTTTTTCTGTTTCTTTCTATTTAGAAATTCAATTGCAAATTTACATCTTGGGTCTGTTAATTGATTATTATCCTTTAATAATCTTAGGATTTCAATCAAATTTGTTTTGTATGAAAATGGAAAGGTCAGTTTCGTTATATCTTTTGTTATAGGTTTTCCGTTCGTTTTCCTTTGAAAAATATTATGGGCAAGTATATATTCAATTCCTTGGGCAAGTTTTTTCTCAACTTTTTCATTCTTCTCATAGAATCTACTTTTTTTATATTCTGTCAAAGTAATTAGTGCTTTCACTACTCCTATATAACAAGGCGTTTGCTTCATGCAGCCACCATACTTTTGAATTCTTGAACCTTGCCATTTGTTTTCCAAACCACGTTCAAAGTTTTGATAATTCAGAATCCATTCCACTCCTTTGGATATCCTTTCATTATTTTTATAATTCATTTTTATTAAAACAGAAGTAATCATAGAGTTATAGCAAGCTAAAATATCATCCGTATTTCCTGTGAGAGAAAATCCATTACCGCAAAATGATAAATCTGCAAGTTTGTCTACCCATAATTTTACTTTTTCTATTTCTGATGTGAATGGAATTTCTGAAAATTCAATTAACCTGTTAAGTAAATTGGGAATATTAAAATCAAAGTCAGCCAATAATTCCTTTAGCAATTCAGAGTTTTCAAAAAAAAGAATTGACTGCTGATAGTTTGTTATCTCACCTGCATCATATTTTTGTTTTAACTCAAGAACTTTATCCATTTTATCGTCTTTCTTTATGCCCTACAACGGCTGGCATAAATGGCGTTGCGAGCTTTTGCTCGCAATGAACATTTTATGCATTGTTACCTGCTTTTATTTTCTTCATTCAATTTCCAAATAAAATATGCATCATTTTCCTTTATTTGTCCCATTTCTCTTATACGGTTTACGTGTTCTAAAACGAAGGCACTTATTCCTCCAGCAGCTCCTGCAATCAAAGTTTTCAAATCTCCTAATCCTAAATATGAAATAGCATTCAGGCTTACAAGGTTAGTTAATATGACAGAATCTCGGAGGGATCTCATCTTTCCGACTTTTTTAACTTTTTGGTCTATTTTTGCCAAATTATCATCAATTAGGTTTCGTCTTACATATTTAACTTCTTCTACAAATTCTGGTGTTCCAACAGTCGCTTTGATTTGTTTTATTGAATTGATCAGAGATCTGTGAAAATTGCCAAATTCATCATAATTATCTTCCTTAACTTTTGAAATGGTTTCAATATCAAGGTTTTCAAAGTATGGAAATCGGATAGATAGGAGAGATTCAATATTAGATTCATGGAAGTATCCATCTTCTTCAAAAAATGGGATTGAATCGAATTGATCAGCTAAAGCAATCCTATGTTTGTTCCATAGCTCTTGCTCAATTTCAAAAGGAGGAATAAAGGGAGCATAAACAATACTACCTGTCTTCAAATATGGTTTTCCTGAATTTGTCAGCCAATTAATGAATTCCTTTGGTATCATCACATGAGGTGAGAAGGAGACCGCATAAACCATATCATAACCATTGTTTAGAGGTACTTCAGATGATGAACCATATAAACTTGGCTTTGGAACAAATGTGAAGGGTGATGGTCTAAGATTCTTTAGTTCATCGATTACATCATCAAAATAACCAGGTTTATAATTGCCTTTTGGTACAGGAATTGACATCCCACCTTCCGCATTATTTGGAGTTAAGTTTCTTGTATCACGTAGAACAATAGTGTCAGCAAAGAGAAATAATTTCTTGGAGAGAACCTCGAATCTTGTAAAGTCTGAAATATTAACAAAGACTTTATATCCTTTGTCATTCAATAATGCTGCTGATAAAGCATTACTATTATTCATGTACCAAAACTCAATTAAGCCTTCAAGCTCTTGAGGATCAGGATCTATAAAATCAAATAAGTCTTGTTGAATTCTTGCTAACATTTTAATTGTTTTTTATTGCAGGTAACGGTCTTGCGCTATGCGACGTCAGTCATAACTTATTACTCATGTCGCATCAGCGTATGTTACACCGCGCTTCTGTCGCTTTTGTTTTTTATTCTCTTTCTTGTCTAAGTTTAGTAGTTCTCATTTCTTAACAAAGCTCATCTTTCAATTCACCTCCTAGTTTTAAGCTTAATTCTACCCTATGCTTAAATATCAAAGAGAGTTTTCCAACAAACCTCTGAGTCACTATTCACTTCCAAAACCACAGTTACTTTTGTCTTTCCTTTTTTAATCTAATTTATTGGAAATCAGATTTACTCTCTTTCTCTTTACACTAATTCTTTGCTCATTGACTCTTTGGCTGATTCTTCTAATTCTCTTTCTTGTTTTCTTTTCCCCAGATCAATCATTCCCAATTTCAAGTGGCCAAAATCAGTATTTTAAGGACCTTCCTCACTCAGATTGAAGGCTCAAATATTGACTAAGTTTTGATCCTTATTCGAATTTCCTCTTCCTTACTCTTTGAAAATTCCTTCAACTTTCAAAGTCAATTTGCTTCACCATAATAAGAGATGCTCTTTCACATGGTGCGGTGTAACGGTAAATGTATCCGACACATCGACTACTTGGCGGTGTGGACTGATACATAGTGTTATACGCCGTATAACACTCCTAGGTTCCGTCTAGTTTGCGGCTTTACAACCTTTTATCTTTTAATTCGAAGCTCTTCTCTTTACAATTTCACGCTGGTATGATCGGCTTCATTTATTTTATCTGTTTAAGTCTTGTAACTTTTGTACACATCTGGGCATGCGTCCTAGAACATGCCTTGATTACGTTTCGTGTACATCCCATAAAAGCAAAGAAAGTCTTTCAACCTCTCAGATTTCGTATATACTTTTTGGCTGTATGCTCTCTATTTGTCTTTCAAGAATCTGTTTCATCTTTTATTCAATGTTCTCAAGCAAGCCGAAATTCTCCTTCACTATTGCTCTACCCTACTTTTTTTTAGCCGCAAACGAATTGGGATAAGTTCTTATTTAGCATAAACTTCCATTATTCGATCTTCACTCAATGGCGTATAACGGTAAATGTATCCGACACATCGACTACTTGGAGACGTGGAGCGATACATAGTGTTATACGCCGTATAACACTCCTCGGTTCCGTCTAGTTTGCGGCTTTAATACCATTTTATTATGTAATCCGAAGCTCATTCTTTACAAATTAACGCTCGTAAATCTGCTTCATTTATCTGTTTAAATCTTGTAGCTCAAGTACTCATCTGGGCTTGCGTCCTAGAACATGATTGGTTTACATTTTATAAATATCCTTTAAAGGCAACGAACATCGTTCAATCTCTCAGATTTTTGTATATACTTTTTGGCTCCAATTTTTCTATTTGTCCTTTAAAAATCTGTTTCATCCTTTATTCAATGTTCTCAAGCAAGCCGAAATTCTCCTTCACTTTTACTCCACCCCACTATCTTAAGCCGCAAACAAATTGAGACAAGCTCTTTTCCAGCACAAACTTCCTTTATTCGATCTTCACTCAATGGTGTATAACGGCTTCGCATAAATGGCGTTGCGAGCTTTTGCTCGCAATGAACATTTTATGCATTGTTAGTCGCTGTTTTTCTTCTTTTCTGTTTTAAACAATTCATTAACGTTTGGCATCTTATTTAAAAAATCTTTTAGCAGTTCGTTTTCAACTTGTGTTCTTTTCAAGTCGATTGTTAATTCATCTCCTTTAAGTATTGAGTTTCGATTGCTTGTAATTAATTTATTCCCTAATTCCTCCACATTATAATTCTCAGTTAAAAGAGCCGATTGATAAACCATATTCTTAAAATCTATATCCGAAAGTTCATTTTGATAGTATTTGATTTCATTCAAATTTGCTTTATAAATTGCTAAGAAGTAAAATGAAAATATTTCAAGAAAAATTGCAATCGAGACTTTTGGGATGAAAAAGAAGAAGAATTGTTGCCAATCCGTAAACTCCTTATCCACCATTATATAATTAGCATAAAATAGGATTAAAATTGCAGCAAATGTAGTAGTCACTCCA
This sequence comes from Saprospiraceae bacterium, assembly GCA_965230345.1. Classification (GTDB taxonomy): domain Bacteria; phylum Bacteroidota; class Bacteroidia; order Chitinophagales; family Saprospiraceae; genus JADKBO01. The sequence goes on along the minus strand of CBDDKR010000001.1, from coordinate 487,751 downwards.
ATACCTAAATTGACATTACTCTTTCTATTAAGAGAATTAATTTCGGAATTTATTCTATCTTGAATTCGTTCAAAATTTTTCTTTACTTCTTTGTATCTATATGATTCTGGGTTTGGAGTGAATGTTGTTTCAAATTGATTGCCAACTTCTGATTTTACGTTTTCAACAATTTCATGAAATAATTGCCTTTTTTCATCATCTGTAATTACAAGATTGGTTTCTTGCTTTATGTGAAAAGTTTTCCCTTCCGTTTCGCCTTGAATATTTACCATAGGAGCACCTGATTTGTCAATTCTGGAATTAACATTCAAGTAGTCTTCGTTTAGGTAGGCTATAATTCCTCTATAAAGAATAACTGTAAACATCAAAATTGCAGTCATCCCGAAGAGGTTAAGCAAATAGAATTTATCTACTTGTTCAAAAATTACAGGAGAATATGCAAATAGGACAAATAAAATGATTAGCAGAAAAATATAGGCGATAAATATTTTCTGTTTGAGGAAGTATTTCATAAATCCCCAAAGACCTTTGGCATTTGATTTTATTACCTTTTGTTTCTGCTTTTTATCTTTATCCGTTTGGTTCATCCGTTGTTTTTATTTTTTCTTAATAGCGACTAACGGTTAGTGTATGAAGCGTAGCATCCAGTCTTGGATGCTATGATATATACACATTGTTAGCCTCAGTTCTTTTTTTTAAGTTCTTTTATTCTGTCCTTATATTTATTTTCTCCACTGAGTTCAAATGCCTTTATTAAATATTTTAAAGCATTGGTATGATCATTTTGGGCCTCATAATAATCTGCCATTGAATTATGGGCACTTGCGCTTTTCGGATAATAATCAACATTCATTTTGAAAAACATAAATGCCTTCTCAGGTTGTCCCATGTCCATATTCATATAACCATATCCACTAAACATTTCCTCAATCATTGGAGGAAATGGATAACCAAAATGTGTTGAATAGATCTCTTCTTGTCTCTTCAGTAGCTCAGTCAATTCTTCTACTGTCGTTCCTGGATTATTATATTTTTGTGGAGATTTAAACTGATACCACTCAAAAAGAAAAACCAATCCATCTCTCATCGTTGGAAGTGGAACAGTACCATGTAAATCCTCATTGTACACCTTCCATGAGAAATTCAATCCATTCTGTTTCTGAGATGACGTAAAAGTTGAAAAGTCAATGATTGAACGTGCAAACAAAGTGAATTCTGAAGAGTCCTCCATAATATTCGCCATGGTTATTTCATCATTCCACATATGTAACTGTTCAGCTGCTAAAGAAATGAATAGGGATTTGCCTTCATAATTATCTGAAATGAGTTTTTGCTTGGCTTCCTTCAACAATTTTTGATTGTCCCATTCGATACTTGGATCTATCGCAATATAATTTTCAAAAACATGTTTATGGTTAATCAACATATTTATCGTAAACAGTCCTGCATATGAATGCCCAATCAAAGTACGGTAAGGCGTAGTGGGATATTTACCGTCAATGTATGGGACTAGTTCTTTTTCAATGAATTGGGTGAAATTTTCAGCGCCACCGGTGTCTTTATCCATCGTCTGCCCACGCCGCATTTTAATCTGTGACGTGGTTAAATCCCGTATCCTGTTGGTTTTATTGGAAACTCCAATTAGAATCATATGAGGAAGATAATGTCCCCAATAATTATTATAAACGGCTTCTAAATTTTCTTTCAAAGAAAATCCATCTAACAAATAAACGACAGGATATTTTGCACTACTATTTGGGTTATACTTTTCCGGAAATTTAACCCAAAATTCACGAAATTCTTCAAGTACCTCTGAATATACAGTATCAATAATATTCGTTTCAATTACACTCGATTGTGCCGATATATCTCCAGATAAAGAAAAGATCGATCCGATCGTTAATATTAAATAGATACTTTTTTTCATTTATGTTTTTTAATTGAGGCTAACGGTCTTGCGCTATGCGACGTCTGTCATATTTATTACCTATGTCGCATCAGCGCATGTTATGACCCCGTCCCTATTTTTCTTTATCTGTTTACTCTTTTATTAAAATTCTGAAGCAGTGAAATATTGAAGTAAAAGCAATGAACAGATTATTGACTTTTCTCTTTGTTTACACACGGCTTCGCCCTTCATAAGTCGCAGCGCTCTAACCAGTAAATTGCTTAAAATATCTTCTTGATTTGTCCTTCTTCGTCCAGATTTCCCTTCTTTGTGCGAGCTTCTTATGTTTTCAATTTGCTTTGGATTCTGTTCCACAATTTATAACTTTTTCCTCGTATTTGTTATTCTAAGAGTCACTTTTAGTTCTTTTTTGACTTTTTAATCTTCCTTAGAACGTCTATGTTTGTTTTAAATCTGTTCGCTTAAGCATAAGATGAATAGTATTTTCATTGATTCAATGACTCACGAATGCTCTTTACATCGATGGGTCATAACGGTGAATACATGCGGCATATCCGTTTTTATCGGAAATGATCGCCATGTATATTGTTAGCTGTAGCTAACTTTATTTGTTATACTTTGAATCTTTCAAACGTTGTCCCGCTAAATTTATAGGCTCCGTTTTCATGGGTTCCGAGCCATAATTCACCTTTCCTGTCCTTGTATATACTGAACAATGTAATCTCCTTTGAATTAAATTGAACTGGATATTGCGTAATGGTAGTCCCGTCATATTTCCAAACTCCATCTCGATATGTTACAAACCACAAATTACCATTGTTATCTTTCACTATTGATAAATACTCGTCCAAATTACTGCCCATTGCTCCATCTAATCCTCCTATACTTTTGTGTCTTATGTAGAATTGTTCACCTTCTATTTCTGCACTATTGTAGATTGAATATCTATATTCCGTATTAAACCAAAAGTCTCCATTTTCGTCCTCTGTAATTGAACGTACTCCGTTTGCACCCTCATCTCGAAATTCTGTTACATCTTCTTCTGTTATCCATTCAAAAGATTTTCCATCATATCTACATACTCCAACTGGATTTGTTCCAAACCAGATGTTTCCATAATGATCTTTATAGATACTGTAGATTTCAAATGGATTTGTATAGTTTGCTGGTTTAGGCAATTGTAATTCGTATAATTCAATTCCATCATATCGGTACACTTTCTCCTCTTGATATGAATGTCTAAACCATAAATCACCTGATTGAAGTTTCCAGTCATTACTGGTATTTGACGATAGAATCGTGAAAGAAGTTCCATCAAACTTGCATATCGTAGAATTTGGGTGGCAACTAGTAAAATATAGATTACCAAATCTATCTTCTTTTATTTCATCAATTCTATTGTTGGGCAATCCATGATTTTTTGTGTAATTAATCAATCTCTCCCCATCGTATCGGTACAAGCCTGTTTCCCAACTACCAAACCAATAGACACCCTTTTTATCTTGGTAAACAACCATTATATTTTTACCAAGTTCTCTTACAGTATCACCTCTTACAACTTCACTCACTTTAACTTGTGGCATATCAGTTTGTCCAATACATGATGTCAATAAAATCAATGTGCCCAAAATTGCCAATATGTTCAGTTTTAATTCCATTCTTTTAGTTCATTTCACTTCCTTCAGTTACAGCTAACGTAGAATGATACTCTGCGTCTCTCGACGAAGGAGAGATATGCTGTGGTATCTATTGTTATCAGCTGTCTATCCTAATATAATTGTATTATTTGAGTTTTTCTTTTCAATTCCTATTTCATTATCAAATCCTATCCCTCCCTTTTTTTGATAGTGCAAATCAAAAATTTCCATATCACCTGGAGGAAATATTTTCTTGTTCTTGAATTGGGTACTCATTTTTAATTTGCCTTTCAAATAAGCACCAATAATGTCAGATTCATCGTCAGTAAATATTTTCCCATGTATTCTTTGTCTTATATAAAGAAAATCTCTTAAACACAATTTCCCATTGTTGACTTTTTCTTTGTTCAAAACAAGTAAGAAAGATTCGAGGTCATCGATGGTTACACTCCAAGGGTAAGTGTCATCATCATATAGCTCTAGCATTTGTGAAAGGTCGCATTGAATTCCACCAAATCTTTCTAATGTTACAACGATACTAAAGTGATGAGGATATTTCCTTGCTTTTACTTCCTTTAAACAGGTTTGTAATTTTGAATCTTTATAAATTTTAAAATCTGCTTTATCTAGAAAGTATTCTTTAACTCGAAAGGCTTGATCATAGCCTTTGTCAATCACTTCATCAAAATTTGTTTTTATTAATTCATAAGCTTTATCTGGGTCTCTTCTAGGCTCTTTGAGTTTAGAGGATTTAACTTCAACAATTAGACAGACATTATCATAAAAGAAAATCAAATCTTGTTCATTTCCTTTATCTGTATAGTATGATTCATAATATTCCAATTCATCTCCAAAGTGTCTGATGAATATTTCGGCTACTTTCTTCTCTAATTTAATTCCTCTCTTCTTTAGGTATTTTTCTCTTTTGCCATTATCTGACATAAGTAAATCCTGTAAAGTATTAAATAGATTTAGAGGGAGAAGCTCCCTTTTGAAGAATTGAAAATCGCCATCTTCTCTTTTGAAGATAGACTTGTTTAACATTTGGTTTTTTTGACTGTAAAACAAAAAATCTGTGTTATTTCTTTCAACTAGAAAGAGGTTTAAGAAATTATCTACACTTTGCTTATTAAAATTTTTAGTTAGCTCATTTTCTGAAAATGTATTTATTAGTCCTGCATCTTGGCGAAATTGAAATTGCATTTTGAGTCTTTCTGACATATGCTTATCCCATTCAGGTGGAATAATTTTCTTTTCCTTCATCTGTAGAGCAAATTCTCTGAAAGTAATTTCACCATCTTTATGGTTGATGTACTTATCAAGGAATCTATTAGGCACCTCCATTAGATATTTTGTTATGTCTAAAAGTGACTCTAAGCTATTTCCAGTTTGGACTTCTATATAGTCCGAAAATGAGTCAAAGTATCTTTCTATTCTTTCTATAATTTGTTCAGGATAATTTAGTGGCCCTTGATTAAAATAGTTTAGAAATGATTGTAAACTAATTAGTTTCAACTGGTGGTCTTCGATTGACTTGGGAGGATTCTTGAATACATTGGTTTTGTACCAACTTTGAATTTGATTAACCTTGGTTATCATTTCCTCCCAATCATTTTGACTATACATTAACTTCTCTTTTTTGCCTTTAGGCAGTGATGAAGTCAGATGTAAATTGCATAAATAGAGAATTTCCCTAAGTGGTGATAATAATCCTTGAGAAAGAGCAAATTTTGGAACAGAGATAGAAGAAGTCATGTCACCTAAAAATTTATCTGTTCGATAAATCGAAACCATTTCTTTTAGTTCTCCACAAAGTTGCTTAATGTTTTCGTTCAATTTATTCTTGATTTTATTCTGATTCTGACTAACGTTCGCTAAGCCCTTGATTATCAATAGTCATTTTTTACACAAATTTACTTAATTTCTTATGCAATTCTATCTCTATTTAAGCGAACGTTAGCGAGGGAAATTAATTTGCCAAGGAGAAATTAGTATTTTAGGTTACTGATTTTGGTTGGTCGAATATGGCGAATTGCTGATAACGGTAAATGTATCCGATACATCGACTACTTGGAGATGTAGACTGATACATAGTGTTATACGCCGTATAACACTCCTTAGTTCCGTCTAGTTTGTGGCTTTACAACCTTTTATTATTTAATTCGAAGCTTATCATCTTTGGAAATTTTGATTGCATCATTGGCTTCATTCATCTGTTTATGTCTTGTAACTTTTGTACACATCTGGGCTTGCGTCCTAGGACATGATTGGGTTTACGTTTCTTGAACATCCCATAAAAGCAACGAACGTCTTTCAATCTCTCAGTTTTTGTATATACGTTTTGACTCCATGTTCTCTATTTGTCTTTCAAATACCTGATTCATCTTTTATTCAATGTTCTCAAGCAAGCCGAACTTCTCCTTCACTCTTGCTCTACCCTACTTATTAAAGCCTCAAACGATTTGGGGTAAGCTCTTTCTATGCGTAAACTTCCTTTATTCGATTTTCAATCAATGGCGTATAACGGTTGGTGTATGAAGTGTAGTGGCCTTTAGCCACTATGATTTTATACACTTTGTTAGCTGTAGCCTTTTTTAATTCATTCTTTTTATTTGGGTAAAATCTTTTAAATTTCGCCCATCATATCTCCATAAAAGTCCATATCTACCACCAAACCATATGTTTCCTTCTTTGTCTTCCGAAACGAACTTAATGTCGTTTAATTTTTCACTTCCTTTTATCTCAAGAGGAATAAATGAATCATTATTGTATTGATAAACTCTTTTTCTTGCAAAACTGCCAACCCAAATTGCTCCATTTTTATCCTCGATCACAGATGCCATTGCAATTTGCTCATTCGATTTTTCATCTTTTATATTCTGAAACCGCTGATAATCGTATTTATAAATTCCACTATTTCTTGTGCCAAACCACAGATTTCTCATTTTGTCTTTGTAACTCGTTGAAATCATACCATCTCCATAACCATCCTCTAAAGGATGGTGAATCATTTTTTTGCCGTCAAATTTATTCAGCCCTCCATGGGTAAATGAACCAATCCATATATGTCCATTTTTATCCTCAATTATATTTGTGATACAATTATTGTACTTGTTGTCATGAGGTTGTAGTTTTCCTTCAAACTTTAAATATGATTGAAAATTATCTTCATCATATCGATAAGCACCTTCAGCATCAGTTCCTATCCAAATATCTCCGTTTTTTGCCTGAATTATAGATAGAACTCTTTCTGATTGTCTGCTTGGTCTTCCTGTTTCAGGCGAAACACTTATTGTGTCTTCTCTTGGGAGCGAAATATGTACAAAATTATTACCGTCATAAGTACATAGCCCTTTATCCGTTCCAAACCACATTGCTCCATTTTGGTCTTGAGTAATTGCGTTTACTTCATTTGAACAAAGTCCATTATCTTTTGAAATATTTGTAAACGTTCTTCCATCATACTTGAATACACCTTCGTTGGATGTAGCAAACCACATATTACCTGTCTTATCCAAATAGCCTCTATAAACAACATCTCCTGGTCCGTATTGATATGGTTCAATCTTTTGTTCTGTTCCATGTTCTTTGGTGGGCTCCTCAATTTGATGTTTTGAGTCGTTTTGACCTTTACAAGATGAACTAAGAATTACAAGTAAGATTATTGAAAAGTATTTGAATTGTTTCATTATTTTCTGCTTCGTTGGTTACAGCTAACGGTTTGTATATGAAGCGTAGCAACCGAATGGGAGCTATGATTTCATATACATTGTTAGCTGTAACCTTTTCTTATTCATTAGTTGTTATTTCCGTTAAAGTTTGTCCGTCATATTTCCAAATTCCGTGTCTTCCACCAAACCAAATATTATCATTTAAATCATTAAAAATGAAATACACATTTGAAAATGTTTTTCCCTTATGGTTGAATTCGGTGAACTTTTGACCATCAAAAATGCATAAGTTTCCGTGATCTGAACCGATCCAAAAATTACCGTTTTTATCATTATATATTGACCTCACCTGTTGGTGGCAAAGTCCATCTTCAATAAAATAGGTTTTAAATGACATTCCGTCAAATTTGGTCAATCCACTATTTCTATTGCCATTAAATCCGAACCAAAATGTTCCCTTTCTGTCTTGATAAATTACCCTGACCATATTATCGCTCAAACCATTTTGTACAGAATAATGAATAAAACCGTCACTTGATAATTGACTGACACCTCCGTTAGTCATTGATGCGAACCACATATTACCTTTGTTATCTGTTTTGATATATGAAACCCAATTATGGTATAGACTATCTTCTTGTTTACTTCCTATTTCAGTTAGGTATGACTTGAAATTTTTACCGTCATATTTGTAAGCACCACCACCTGTTGTTCCTATCCACAAGTTATCACTGTTGTCTGTTGCCAAAGAATATACAGCATTTGGGTTTATTACTGGATATACTTGGTCAAGCCAAATTCCTGTGGTGTCTTGAAATGGAATTTTTACATACTCAAATTTCTTTCCGTCATATTTTGTCAAGCCATTTTGAGTACCAAACCAAAGATTGTCATTTCGGTCAGAAGCTATTGAAAAGACTTTATTGCTACTCAACCCATCTTTATCGGTATAGTTTTTAAATGACCTTACGTTGTAATGATATATTCCACCACCATTACTACTAAACCATAGTGAACCGTCTTTGTAGATGAAAGCGTTTGAAAATCCATTTTTTGGAACGGGAATTTTGACTGCTTCGGATACCTTCTCTATTTCAGTAGATTTCTTACTACTCTTAACTTGTCCGTTGCAGGAAATAAGTGTTGAGATAAGAAAAGGCATCAATATATATCCAATTATTATATTCATCTTATTTGTGTTCAATTCTCAATCAAAGCTACCTTTCGCGTCTATAAGTTAGTGGTTCAGTTTAGGAATTATATATCAAACTGAAAGCCTTCGTTAATTTCCAGAAGTAGGCGAAAACAAGTATTTGCTTTTAGCCATTGTAGGTTACCGATTTTCAATTGTTTACTTTAAATTTTTCAAAATTACTTCCATCTTGTTTATATACTCCGTCATTATTTGTTCCGAGCCAAATTGTTCCGTCAGCGTCTTGGTAGATAGATATTAGTAGAATTTCTTTTTTACCGTTATATAATTTAAAGTTGGACAGAGTTTTTCCATCGTATTTCCAAACACCACCACCATAAGTTGTCATCCACAAATCACCTTTTTCGTCTGCGATTCCAGAAGTAAAATAAAGTATTTTGTCTTGTATTGTGTCAATAGGTAAATTAACAGCTTTCACCTTTTCATATCCTTTGGGCAGATCTGGGTTAATTTTATACTTATAATAAAAATTACTTAACCAAAAATAACCGTCTTTATCCTGAATCATTGAACGTACGCCAGGAACTCGACCGTCAGGTAACGTTGAAAGTTCTTTTTCCCCAAACCATAATACTGAATCGCCATCATATCGAAAAGCACCTGCTGTTGCTGTCCCAAACCAAATGTTCCCATTTTTATCTTTATTGACCCCGAAAACAGCATAAGGGCTATTGTTATTGCCTTCAAAAGGAACTCCTTCTGTTTCAATTCCAAAAGCTTTTATTAAGTCTTTTCTTGGTAGTTTTAACTCGTAAAGAACTTTGCCATCAAAACGATAAATATCGTTCGCATTATACCCGAACCAAAGATCATTGGGTTCAAGTTTCCATTCATTTTTAGAAGATTTGACAGGTCGTAATGTAGTAAACTCGGCTCCATTAAATCTACTAATTCCACCATGAGTTTCAATGTATATATTGTCCTTTTTGTCTTCTTGAATTCCCCGAATTTGGTCGTGAACTAAACCGTCTTTTGTGGTAAATTGAATTATAGTTTTACCATCAAATCTATAAATCCCCTTCCCATTGCTTCCAAACCAATAATTTCCTTTCGAATCTTGATATACCACCCAAATTTGGTTGTAAAGTTCTGAAGTAGGAGTACCGATTTCCAAGGTATTCACTTCGCTCTGATTGAGCTCAGGATTTGATTGTCCATAACAAGAGGTTACAAATAAGCTAAGAAGGAAGAAAACAAAGACTTCTGATAATAAATTAGATTTAATCATTGTATTATAGATTTGTTTCGAACCTACAATGATTTTACTTCTTTAAACATTTTCAATTGTAAAATTATGCTAATAAAGTGTAAAAAAAATAGTCGAGCCATATTACTCTCGGTTACAGCTAACGGCGAATGATAGCCGTCCGTAGCCAGCCGTTAGGTGGCTATGGTGTGCTATCTAGTGTTAGTGATAGTTTATTTCTCTTGTCTTTGCCTTTTTCCAATTCTTCATGTAATTCTTAAAAATACTTGCGTATTCTTTGTGTTCAAATTTGCCTATTAGTTTATCATATTCGTTAGTCTCCGAATTATATAAGTACCAGAAAAAAAACATTTCATCGCTTTCTATTTTGATATTGATTCCTCCACAATCAATATCTCCACATATTTTACATCCATAAATAAGCGGTTCTTCTAAACATAATTCGAATATTATTTTCAACGCAATATCATCATTGATAGACTCTTTGTACTTTTTAAAATGAGTTTTGACTAATTCAGAATTAATGTTTTCATTCATTAGTGCTTTGACTAATAATTCATCATATTTTTTATCTCTCGTTCCCAATAGACCATTCCGTGATTCTAAAAATCCTTTATACTTATTTTCACCCATAAGCAACTGAATTAATGGTTTTCCATCTATGTAGAATTCGAAAAAATCATTAAGAGTTTTATCAATAATTTCATGTTTGAATTTATATCCTCCGTGCTCTATTAATCTAGGATCATTTTTTATTCGTAGCTCTATATTATCGAAGTACTTTATTTCTAATTTATTCATATTGATGGAATAACAAATAATATTTACTATCTATTTTCGTTACAATTATCACTAACGGTAAATGTATCCGACACATCGACTAATTGGAGATGTGGACTGATACATAGTGTTATACGCCGTATAACACTCCTAAGTTCCGTCTAGTTTGCGGCTTTACAACCTTTTATTTTTTAATTCGAAGCTCATTTCTTTACAAATTAACTCTCGTATCATTTGCTTCTTTTATCTGTTTAAGTCTTGTAGCTATTGTACACATCTGGGCTTGCGTCCTAGAACATGCTTGGGTTTACGTTTCATGAACATCCCATAAAAGCAACGATCGTCTTTCAATCTCTCAGATTATCGTATATACTTTTGGGCTCCATGGTTTCTCTTTGTCTTTCAAGAGTCTGACCTCGTTTTCACTCTACAACTCAAGCAAGCCGGACTTCTCCTTCAATTTTATCTCCGCACCACTATTTTAAGCCGCAAACGAATTGGGATAAGCTCTTTTCTTGCGTAAACTCCCTTTATCTGACTTTCACTCAATGGCGTATAACGGTTCTGTGACATGCGTCGTGCTAACGAAGGAAGTATGATCGTCATCGTCACTTGTTATGGGGAGTGATTTATATTGATTCGCCTAAGTTTCTTAGCATTTCGACTGTATTGAAATAGTTAACTCCATGATCAATACACACGTCAGGTATTTTAATTCTAGATCTTCTCTCTGGTTCACTTTTTTCATGTGTTATGATCGGTAGATTTTGATTTATTGCAAATGCAATTATCCAAGCATCGGCATATTCATTATCTAGGAATTGCTCAATTGCTCTTTGATGAAAATGATCATTTTTGCCATTAGCCCATGATGCCAAAATCGTATATTCATTTATTGAAATTGATGAATCCTTGAAAAAATCTACTGGTAGATTTGTTTGACACCAATTTGTAAGTTCGTCATCATTTTGAAAGATTTCATCGCGAACTTTATCAATACTAATAATTAACTGTTGATTTGCTAATTGTTGAATTTTAGTCCAAAAACTTGGTAATACATCAAAGGGATAATTCGATCGATGAGCTTGAATAAAGAAGTTAGAATCTAAAATATATGGACTCATGATTGAAGTAGTTGTTCTTTCATGAATCTAGAATATGTGTCTCCTTTTAGACTAGTTAATTTGTATGCATCTCTATATAATAATTTATTCTCCTTGACTGCATTATTTATATAATTAGCAAATCTTAGGCTGATTCTTTTTTTTGCAGTTGCATAAAAGTTCCCTCCAGATCCTTGACTTTCTTTCTTCTTATTTATGAAATCAATGTATTGATTATAGAATGCAAAAAAATCCTCTTTAGATATTAATTTGTTATCAAGAAGTCTTCTACCTATTACTATGGGACTTACTTTGAAAATTCGACTAAGGGTTTTAATCCGTTGTTCGGTTTTATATACTTTTAAAAGTAAATCGGTTGGAACTAAAAACTCAGCAGCAATTTTATCACACATGAGTTCTAATGGATCATTAGCTGGAATCATTTGATTTAAGTCAAAACCTGCACTTTCGCCTAACCAAATATGAGCTAGTTCATGAATCAATGTGAACATTTGGGCAGCTTTGGTGTCTGCAGAATTGACAAATAAAAATGGTGCTAACTGATTAACTAAAACAAAACCTCTACATTCATTTACCTCTATTTTTCTTCTAGTATTATTCTCTACAACTCCGTTAAATGTCACTATGATTCCAACCTCTTCTATCTTGTAAGTAATGAAATCCAGCGTTCTTTCCCATGTTGGGTGCTTAGATGCCCAACTTGCTTGAAGGTCCAGAGTCTTTCGTATGTCATTGACAACTTCAATTACATTAGAATCTAAATTATATTTACCTACAAAAGGTAGCTTTTCATAATTACTTTCCTCCATATATTCGGTGAGCCAAGATTGTCTATCTTTTAGTATTTGTATAGTGTGATATACATTTAAAGATACTTTTGCATTTGCTTCCTTACCAGCTCTAAAAAAGGGAAAGGTCAAACTTTCTTCTGGTAATTCGTTAGAAAACATGTAACCGAAAGGAACATGGAGCCTTTTTGTTAATTTTTCGAGTTGCTTTACAGTAGGGTCAGATTCCTCATTAATCCACTCATTTAGCTTAGGAAAAGCCATGAGAAGTTCTTCCAAGTCAGCATTTGCTCGCTGAATTGCCCATTCTATATTGCTCCTGTTAAATTTTTGAACCCTCGTTGCCATCTATTACAAAGATAACCTCTTTTTGGTAGTTTTTATTTTTTTCTCATTACCCATAACGGTATCGTACATGCGTCGTGCCGACTTCAGGAGGCATGAACGTCATGTACAATGTTAGTGCTCGTGCTCATTTACAACTAATTTCCAACAATTAGTACTTTGCATTTTATTTATTCTCAGATTATATAAGTATTTCATAAGTGCTTTAAGTTCTAAATTTTTGTTTTCATAACTATCCAAACATTCAATGTAAGTTAAATTACCTTCTTCGTTTGTTGAAACTTTAAAGCTCCATTCCTGTGAAATACTATTATCAAATTTACCTGAAACTGAAATTTGTTCAATTGTATTTTGCCCAGTCATTTTCAAAGAAAGATTTTCTATGACTTGTGACTTTGTAAATAATGAATCAAAGCACTCAGATTCCTTAAACTCAGTACTATAATATTGTTTTCTCAAAGTAGCAATATTTCTAACTAAGTTATTGCGCAATGAGGTTTGGTAAAATTTTTCAAAATGTTTATTAGATGCATCTAACGATTCATATTGAAATGTATCAATGATATTTGATTCATAAATATAGGAGTGTGTGCTTAACCTTGTCTCTATATTTAAATATACACGCTCTATTTCTGTTTTGCCTGTTTGTTCGAATTCTTTACATGCATAGTTTATTGCTACAACTATGCTGCCTGTATCTCGTGAGTTGGAGTCAAAATTTGTATAAATAGTATTTTCAATTATTTCTTTATGCTCTAATGTAAGTTTTGGGTGGTGTTTCCATGCTTTTCTTTTAAATCCGGATATAACTGGTATTTTAATATCATCTTCAGTTGAGATATCAGCCCTATTATCATTTATAGATATTTCGCTTATCGAAATTGGTAATTCTAAATCTATCTCTTTAAGATCTATTGGAACATACGATTTGTACGTAAAACAACCAGAACTTAGAGTAATTAACCCTATAAATATTAATATATATTTTATCTGCATTTTTATTGTTACATGAGCACTAACGGTCTTGCGCTATGTGACGTTGGTCTTGCTTATTACCCATGTCACATCAGCGCATGTTACACCGCGCTTCTGTCGCTTTTGCTTTTAAATTCTCTTTCTTGTCTATTTAGTCGTTTTTCATTTCTTAGCAATGCTCTTCCTTCAATTCATCTCCTAGTTCTAACCTAAGCCCAAATATCAAAGAGCGTTTTACAATATATCACTTAAGTTGTCAGTTTTAATCCCCTTCCAAAATCACAGTTACTTTTGTCTTTCCTTTTTTAATCTAACCTTTCAGAGATCTGATTTACGCTCTTAATTCCTACACTTACCATTTGAGCATTGACTCTTTCACTGATTTTCTATTTCTTCTTGTTTTCTATCCTTAGATCAATCATTCTCAATCTAAGGTAACCTAAATCCGTATTTTTAAGGACTTCCCTCAATCAGATTCAAGGCTCGATTAATCACTAAATTTTCATCCTTTGTTCTAATTCCTCCTCCCTAATCTTCTAAACATCCCTTCAACTTTCAAAGACTTTCGGCTCAATCATTATAAGCAGTGCTCTTTCTCATGGTGTGGTGTAACGTAGAAGATATGAGAAGGACAACCAAAGGGAGTCTTTTATCATATCGATAGTTATTTGCAGTTTGAGCAAGATACATCTTATTTCCTATCCGGTTATCATAACCGAAGTCGGATATATTACTCTCTTATACCTGTATAAGTGTAGTCTATCCGCGTTTTGATCTCTTCTCTCGATTCTTTTCTTGATTCTCTCATCTTTTTTTCGTAACTTCTGATCTTTGTCGATCTCCTGATCGATCGAAATCTAGATTTCGCTAATCTTTTGATCTTAGATCAGAGTCCCTCCATTTTATGAGATCTTCAGATTTAATCGTATTTGATCAAATCGGGGGTGTCACTGCGGATGAAATCTGTTCTTGAGACTATTGCTTATAACGGTGTGTATATGAAGCGTAGCCTGCCAATAGGCGGCTATGATTTCATATGCAGTGTTCTCAGCTGGCTCATATCTTCCTTATTGTCGAATTATAAAGCTCTTGAATACCAAGGTACTTGTCATCCACTTTGAGGAACGAACTTAGTAAGACCTTGTCAAACTTATCTGATTGACCTTTTAGGTAACTTAACAAATCATCATAATCATTTAACAATTTTGAAAAATATTCATACTCACTTATTCGGTCAAATGATATAGTTTCTGGTAATTCTTCATCAGAGAACCCCATTGAAACAATACTTTGAATTCCTAACTTAGGGTCTTTCATTTGTCTAATTATCAAATCAGATTTATTAAATACAAGAATTAATGGTTTGCTTCTCATAGCATATCTTTTATGAGAATTCAACTCAAGAATAGTTTGCCACGACGTTCGGATATAAGACTTAGAATTGGCTATGTAATCCCTTCCCTCAATTAGGTATCTGGCTACATCAATCACATAAATATAAACATCAGCCTGCTCTATCCAAGTAGAAAAATCTCTTTCACGGTTTAAAAATTCCTCTTTTTCATTTACTAAATAGTCAGATTTTTCTCCAGGGAAATCGCCAATTAAAATTTTGCCATACTTAGGCCCAAGTATTGAGGGTTTCTCCGAGTCGATAAAAACAGTTGTTGTGTTCTCAGTTTCAGTCTTTATAACTGGGCGCCCTTTATCTAAAAGATTTATATTTTCATTGTAATATGATATTGTTTTCTTACCTTTTACATATAATCTTGTTCCATAAGTGTTTAACCTCGTTTCGAAAAGGGCTTTTAAAAAACTTGTTATAAGCGTAGTCTTTCCTGAATTGGGTTCTCCAATTATTGTTACGTATTTGAAGGAATGAGAATCCTTATTTCTTGTACGCAAAAACATAAAAATAAAAACGGATAACATTAATCCTACTGCAAGAGGTATTAGATAGTCATTAATAAATACATGCTCAAACTTGGAGTCAGAATTTATTTTGTAAAAGTCTACCATTTCTTTGAAAAAGAATGAAATCAAAATCCCAAGAGAAATGGCAATTATGAATCTAAATATTTCTTTGTTCATATACCTATTGATTTCAGATTAAAGTTATCTTGAATGTTAAACAAATGTATTATCATAAGAATACTATAGATAAAACATCCTACTTCTATGACATAAAAAGCCGTAGATTCAAATGAACATATCTGAAGCCCCATTTTTATACCCATAAGAATAGTAACGAAAAACAATAAAGCTATACTATTTACTCTCAAAGACAATATGGCTGAAGATAGAGGTTCTTTTATATCATCCATTCCAATAGGTATTTCATAACTTCTTAAATGTCTAAGAACTGCAATTGTCATAGTATAACAGGCAAACATCAGAACTATTGAATTAAATGATTTTAAAAATGTAAAAATCCTTTCTGTTGTTTGATTAGGCTCACTAAAACAGTTGGGAATAAAAATGAAAATAATAAGCATTATTGTTCCTAAAATAAATGGAATAAGAGGAATTAACAGATAGCCAACAATCCAGTTTTTTCCAGTTTCAAATGTATCAATCATATTTGGTATATTCTTTTCTTGTCATTGCTTGCTGAGAACGGTGAGTGTAAATGGCGTAGTAGCGTTTAGCCACTATGAACATTTTACACATTGTTCTCTGCTGGCTTTTTTTATTCACAAGGTTTGTTTACTATTTCTCCTCCAATCGTTCCGTCAATCATTCCTCTTTCACCAACTTCTATATCTACAACTTTACAACAATTCCATTGCAATCTAAATTCGTATTTTTCGTATTGACCTGCTCTACTTCCTTTACATTCTTCGTAACCAATAAATCCTGGCAATTGATTTTTTATATCTTCTATAGAATCACCAATTTTAACTTTTGACAAAGTTTGTATTTCTATTTCATTTTGAATTGATTGAGGCACGTGATTATAGGCATATTTTGGAAAAAGATTTGGAAATATTTTTAGATAGATTGCTAAAAACAGGAAAGGGATTGAGTAACCAAATATTTTTGAAAGTGTGGATTTAAAACGCTCTTCCTTTTTATTCCATATCCACCAAAATGTTCCGCCGAAAATGAGACCTGCTATAAATGCATCTAAAAAAACTCCATAGAAATCCGAATTTAAAAATCCCCACCCAATTAGAATTATAAATCCAATCAGTGAATAAAAGGCACTTCCAATTGAAAACTCTAATAACCTTCTTTGTTCAATTTGACGCTTAATGAACTTTTTAGGCAAAATCACAAACAGCAAATAGAATAAGAGAGAAAATAATCCAGACCAAAATATAATTACACCTGTATCTCCTCCACTTGCATCATTGTAGTTAATTACTGACCACATTATATGCGTAATTATTAGTCCAATCCAGCCGATTGACAATGATACAAATGATATGAAATTATAGTTTTTCATTTTTCATGCTTGCAGAGAACGGTCCGGTGATATGGAGCGGACGTAGCGATAGCAAGTCTGATCTCATATCACTTGTTATCTCCTGGCTCTTTATTCGTATAGTTTCACTCCGTTCAAAATTGATTTGTCATAGCATAATGATTTGAAATCATTGAAATACTCTTTTTTTGTTTCACCTTCTTTTATCTCATCTCCGTCTTCATGAATATATTTATAAGCAATCTTTCCATCTTCAAATCTATAATCTTCAAAAACACCATATTTGCTAGAATTAAAGTTATATGCAACTCTTCCATAAATTTTACTAAGGTCAGCAAGAAAATTGAAGTAATTTTCTCTCCTAATAGTTAAGCTATCGGAATCAAGGCCAAATTTAGTCACTAGATTTATGGTTTGCCCTATTATAATTGTCCAATCTTTATATGTTCTTACCATGTATTTGTCACCAAAACATTCATTGACAGCTTCTTCCCAATCTGCAACTCTAATTTCATTTAATTTGAGACTGTCGATGACTTCTTTGATATTATCAGTTGGAATTGTAATTAAACCCATGTGTTCAGAAATTTCTATATCCGTAACTTTTTCCTCATTTAGGAAAACATAAGTTTTATCTATATCTTTTTGGTATTTTTCAAAATTGAATTCTTCTTGATTTCCAGTATTGTTAAGAGTGTAAAATTTAGCATCTAGCTTTTTGCATAGCATATAGATGTGCTTTACAAATTCACCAAAGAATCTATCTGGAAAACCAGAGAATGTAATGGCATTTCCTTTTTGGGGATTATGCCAAAGATGAATTTTATATGAAGGGTCTTGAATAGAATACAAATTGAATCTATCAGGATCATCATTTACTGGTTTGATATTTTCAAAACCTTGAATTGCTTCAAGCCAACTTGATCTTTCTATACCTTTATCAAGAGATTGAAATTGCCAATCTTTGTATTTAGGTGCTTCTTTCGATATGTAATTACTCATTGTTGTTTTATTTCTTGCTGGGAGATAACGGTCTTGCGCTATGCGACGTCTGTCATATTTATTACCTATGTCGCATCAGCGCATGTTATGACCCCGTCCCTATTTTTCTTTATCTGTTTACTCTTTTATTAAAATTCTGAAGCAGTGAAATATTGAAGTAAAAGCAATGAACAGATTATTGACTTTTCTCTTTGTTTACACACGGCTTCGCCCTTCATAAGTCGCAGCGCTCTAACCAGTAAATTGCTTAAAATATCTTCTTGATTTGTCCTTCTTCGTCCAGATTTCCCTTCTTTGTGCGAGCTTCTTATGTTTTCAATTTGCTTTGGATTCTGTTCCACAATTTATAACTTTTTCCTCGTATTTGTTATTCTAAGAGTCACTTTTAGTTCTTTTTTGACTTTTTAATCTTCCTTAGAACGTCTATGTTTGTTTTAAATCTGTTCGCTTAAGCATAAGATGAATAGTATTTTCATTGATTCAATGACTCACGAATGCTCTTTACATCGATGGGTCATAACGGTGAATGATAGACGTCCGTAGCCAGCCGTTAGGTGGCCATGGTGTGCTATCTATTGTTAGTCACAGTTTTAATTTTGTATTCTTTCAGAAAGCTTGTCCCTATTTTGTATTGTTTTAATGCTGTTTCTTTATCAAATTCGTCACTTAAATTTCTAATTGAATTTCGGACACAAGTAAAAATAAATGGCAAATTACTTTTAGCTAAAAATGTTGATTTAATGGCTATTTCTTCTATTGAATTTGCATTCCATTCTTTTCGTTTAATATTAGCTTCTAATTTTTGCTTTGCATCTAATTTTGTTACCCAAACCTTATTATTTAAGCTATCAGGTAAAAGAGGATGTCTATATTGCCAAGTGGAATAAACCTCAAAAGGTCCTTTCTCTATGTCATTTTGGAAATTTAGATAAAATATTGCTTGGTCAGGATCAAACCTTCCTTCCTGCACAGCTTTATATAAAATAGGTTCTAAATCGATTACTGTTTTATCATAACTTCTTCTTTGTGCAGTATGGTGTAATACAATATCATGTTTTTGTCCCCTAAGATAATTAGTATACCCTAATTCAAAATGTGAAGGAAATCCAATAGAATCATTAAGGTTTAATATTCTTTCCATATTTATTTTTCTATTGGCATTGATTGTATCATCATGTGTTTCATACATTGGTCTAAACAATTGGTCTCTTTCATGTATTGTTTTGAACTCTTTTCGCAAATTAGGATTATATTCCATTTTTCGTCTAGAGATTAAATCTTGCCACTCTTTCTCAGTTAAATATGTTCCTACAAACTTTGATTTCACATTATCTAAATCGTTTGAATTGTCGATGATAGTTTGTAACCTACTATCCCGCTCTTTAAAATTATTTGATAATTGACTTGCTAAAGCTGCATTAAATAAATCTTATTCCAAATGGTTTATCTATTTCATTAAATGCTTCTGTATAAGTTTCAGAAGCTTGTTTCAAATTCCCCTTACAAATCAATAATTCAGCTTTCTTAATTAAGGTGAAGTAATTCGAGGTGTTTACATTTTTTTTAGATGAACAACCTAACAATGTAATTACTATTGTGATTAGAATAATATTTTTCATTTCTTTTGATTGTGACTAACGGTCTTGCGCTATGCGACGTCTGTCATGTTTATTACCTATGTCGCATCAGCGCATGTTATGCCTAGTACTTCTTTAAATCTTCTACAAGTTCTTCCTCTCGTTTCTCCAACTTCCTAATCTCTTTCATTATTTGTTTCATATCCTTTCTTAGGATACGATTCAAATTCAGTATTATTTCTTTGTATCTTTTTATAAAGCTCCAGCTACTATTTAAGGTCTTCTTGTTCGATAAATCTGTTAATAAGTTAATACGATAATTACTCATAAAATCTTCTAAGTATCTTGATGAATAATTCTGATCCGAAAATATTATTCTATACACATCATTTAACTCTGATTCATACATGACAAAATTGTGATTTATATCAATCACATATTTTTGATATTTCTCTAACTTTCTTAATTGATAATGTACTATTTGCTTTCGACTATATTCATTATCAGACAACCTTTCAGCTTCTCTTTCAAGATATTTTATTGCTGAATTCATCTTCCGATTAATCCTCATTCCTTGCGTTACAGCTTCTTCCAATTCATAATACACTTCTAGTTTATGCAATAATCTCTTTGCCACTTTTCTATATTCCAACATTAAAGTTGAACTAAGTCTCGTTTCTTCTTGTAAAAAATACGCTCGAATTTGTTCTCTAATTTCACTTGAATTCTCTCTTCTTCTTTCTAAAACACCTAATTCAAAATCAACCTTCTCTATACTCTGAGTTAGTGAGTTAAATTCTATTGATAAATTCAAATATTCATGTTTTACACTTTCTAAACTTGATTCTCTTCTGTTCAATATTTGCTTTATTAAATATGACAGCGTCAATCTGCTTAGTTTATCTATTTCTATCTCTTTATTATCTAATAGCTCTTCAATACGATCCCTTCTTTGAATTAATCTAGATCGATTAGTTTTTAAGATTTCTTTCTGGTTGGATATTATGTCTATCCGCTTTAGCTCTTTTACTAATTCCTTTAATTTATTGTCCAATTCTCTTTATTTATTAGGCATAACGGTCTTGCGATATGGAGCGGACGACCGAAGGAAGTCTGATCTCATCATCGCTTGTTATATCCCGTGTTTCATTTATTTTCAGGTGCATTTCCGATTTTACCCAAATATTTCATTTTTTCATTACCATACACGTTGTTCTCACTGAACATATTTCCTATTTGGAATTTTACACTTGTTTCTTTCTCTGCTTGTTCTCCTGGAATTTCATAAGTGCTTATCCAAATGTTTCTTAATCCCGTTTCATCATTAATTATCATAGTTGACCCAATTACTCCCTTGTTCCTAATCTCATTTATGTGTTCAAAATTTGGTTCGGCATTCCACCTTCTATCGTCCTCATAAAAATATATTGAACCGACTTTAAATCCTATTTCAATTGTCGAATTATAGCCATCTTTGAGCTTTGTTCCCGTATACTCATTATCGAATTTAGCTCCCTTTGGATGATGTGGCTCAAATATATTCTCTTCTCTAATTTTAAGTTTAAATGGATTATGATGATTTTCAAAATCTATATAGATAGGTTCAATTGTATAGAGATATTGAGCTGTTGATTTTTCACCACTAAATGCAAGACAAAATTTTTCGTACGCGAGCAATTCACTTTTTAGTTTTGGAAATGGACTTTGTTGTATTCTTTGGAAGAATATGTAAGACAAGTATTTGCCAATCATTGGTTCGAGTATATCTATTTGTTCGTTCATTTACTTTTGCTCAGTTTTGGTTCTTCATGGGATATAACGGTCACGTGTATGAAGTGTAGCATCCAGTCTTGGATGCTATGATTTGATACACATTGTTACCAGTATTTTTATTTTAATTCTTGTAACCATTTAATTAGTTCCTCTTCATCAATGATGCTCCAAGAGTGAGGCTGTTTTCTATGATCTGGTCTTCTGTAGCCCTTATCCTTTGTAAGTATTAATTCTGCTTTTTTATTACCCAAAAGAATTAGTTCATTAATCATACATGAACCATCTAATCCATTTATATCGGAATAATCAGTACTTCCTAGTTCTTTCATTTTCCAATTCAATTCGGGTTCAGTGTAGTATCGAATGGGTATATTAACGATATGCTTTATGGCTGTTTGGTTTGTATCAGTGAAACAGTAAGGAGATTTGTTAATATAGTTTTGTTTGTTCGTGACAGGAGTTCCATCGAATTCATTTCGCATTCTTTCCATCATGTAAATAGCCTCTTTTCGAAGTTTTGAATTTGGGGCAATTCTCAAAGTACGTTTATAGGAATTATAAAATCTTATAAAGTCTAAAGGTGGGTCAACAACAAAAACTGCATCAGGTCGATATTGATACTTTTCTTTAACCGCATCTTCTGCAAATTTTACAGCACAGCTTCCTCCAATTGAAAAGCCTCCAATATAAAATTTTGAGTTTTTTAGATTGTATCTATTATGAGCGTCTTCTATGATTTCTTTAAAGGAAAGTTGAGTTAAACTATCAATTCCAAAAGATGCTAATCCTGTTTTGAATGTTGGTATAATTGTCAAGATATCTTCTTTTGCCGCTAAAAGTGGTAAGTCAGTTTGTTCCATGACGTGTTCAGGTGTTTCATAGAAACTAGTTATAAGAAACAAACACCCTTTAATTTCCTCAGGTAAAACTGTCAGATAGAGGTTTGACGTACTATCATTTTCATTGAGATAAATCTTTTCAAGTTTTTGTCCAAAAGTATAGCTTAGTAAGAAAAACATTAAATGGGCTGTAACAAATACTCTCATGTGTGTTTTTTTTAATTGCTGGTAACGGTCTCGGCTATGAGTAGTTGCGTGGGTTAGTACTTAACTTTGCAAGTACACACCAAACTGAAAATCCTCGCGGATTTTCAGAAGTAGGCGAAAACAAGCAATTACTTATAGCCATTGTTGTACGCAGTTTTTTATTCGTTATAAATTGTTAGTTCGACATCTCTTTTACCGTATTCCAAGATAACTATTTTATTTCCTTTAGTCCATTGTTGTTCAGCTCCATTTTTGTCGGTTTTATAGTCGTTAGGTTCTCCTAATTTTTCTTTCAGGTAGTTTGAAATCCAATCAAATTTTTGCTTGTAGATATTCTCTGTTTTTTCTTCATCTGACATTGAGGCAATAACGTCAGAAATATTTTGATTTTGGTTTCTGTTTTGTCCCCAATCAAATTTTATTAACTGAATTTTCTTATCATTTCCCGAATAATAATACAATGTTATGAGTTTCAATTTTTCATTCTCAATTTTTCGGTAAATTCTTGGTGTCTCTACATCTCGACCATCAAGTCGATATGTTGATATTTTATGCTTTTGGGTTAAATTAGTTGCACTCATCTCTTGTTCGACTTTATCGATTTCACTTAAAGTCAATGAGCTAAAGTCTGAAAAATATGTTTCAAAAGTATTTTCAAACCACTCATTCATTTTCTTTTCCCCAAATACAGGTTCCGAATAAGTATTATTAAAGTAAGTCAGTCTGACATTGTTTTTGTTTATTTCAATAATTCCATAAACTGATTCTTTTTCTGTTCGGAATTGAGTTGACTGAAAGTTGTTGTTTTGAATTGGGTTTCTTGTATCGTAGTACCATTGCAATGGACGAATCTTGTTTTCAAATTCGTAGATAGAAACTAACTTTTTATTTTCAATAATTCCGATTTTGGTTGAAATACTGTCTTTATATAAATGATATAGTTCATCGTTGAAAATGAACGATGTTGTTATTGAAAAAGTTGGGTTGAAATAGTCATTATCTTTATATTCAAATATTATTTCCGCTCCGTTTGTAGTATTATTTCCGTTTCTGTGGTATCTATTTTCAAGGTCAGCAACAGCTTTTTTATAATCGTATGGCTCTTTACTTTCATCTAATTTTTTTGGGTCTTTAATTTTCAAAACAGATATTCCTGACGTAAGATAGTAGCTGTCATTAAATTTATTGACTACTGGCGATGTTAAGCCTATTTCATATTGTTTACCTGTCTTTTTGTTTTCAAACCAAGTTACTCCGCCCCATTCTCCAAAATCAAGAGAATAAACGGAATAATCATTATCTTCAAAATATAGGTCAATTCCTTTTTTAGTTTCTACCCAAGTGTTTTTTGTTTGGTCGAGATAAAATGTATTGTGGTCATAATACTCTGTTGTAAATATTGTATCGTTCTTAATGTATAAATCGTAATAAAAGGTTTGTAATTTTTTTGGAACTTCAATCTTTGATTTGACCTTTCCGTTCTTATCAAGAATATAAAATTGATGATTAGAACCAGAACTAAATTGGTCATTGTCCGTTTTAAAATAGCAATAGAAGTTGTCTTTATATTTTAGCCAAGGTCCAGGACTTCCAGGAATATTAATCTCAATATTTTCAATACTCACATTCAGTTCTTGTGGTTGGCAAGAAGCTGAAAAAAAGGTCAATATTAATATTTGGAAGGCGGTTCTCATAAATTGCGTACAACGGTAAATGTATCCGACACATCGACTTCTTGGAGATGTGGAGTGATACAAAGTGTTATACGCCGTATAACACTCCTAGGTTCCGTCTAGTTTGCGGCTTTAATACCATTTATTATTTAATTCGAAGCTTATCATCTTTGGAAATTTTGATTGCATCATTAGCTTCATTCATCTGTTTATATCTTGTAACTTTTGCACACATCCGGGCTTGCGTCCTAGAACATGCCTTGTTTACGTTTCATGAACATCCTATAAAGGCAACGAGCGTCTTTCATTCACTAAGATTTTTGTACATACTTTTTGGCTCCAATTTTTCTATTTGTCTTTCAAGAATCTGATTCATATTTTATTCAATGTTCTCAAGCAAGCCGAAATTCTCCTTCACTATTGTTCTACCCTACTTTTTTTTTAAGCCGCAAACGAATTGGGATAAGCTCTTTTCTCGCATAAATATCCTTTATCTGGCCTTCACTCAATGGCGTATAACGGTAAATGTATCCGACACATCGACTACTTGGAGATGTGGACTGATACATAGTGTTATACGCCGTATAACACTCCCTAGTTCCGTCTAGTTTGCGGCTTTAATACCTTTTATTATTTAATTCGAAGTTCATTTCTTTACAAACTAATGCTCGTATCATTTGCTCTATTTATCTGTTTAAGTCCTGTAACTTTTGTACTCATCTGGGCTTGCGTCCTAGAACATGATTGGTTTCCGTTCCGTATACATCCCATAAAAGCAACGAGCGTCTTTCAATCTCTCAGGTTTTGTATATACTTCTTTGGCTCCAATTTTTCTGTTTGTCTTTTAAGAATCTGATCTGGTTCTATTCATTGTTCTCAAGCAAGCCGAACTTCTCCTTCACTTTTATCTCCACACCACTTTTTTAAAGCCGCAAACGAATTGGGATAAGCTCTTTTCTAGCACAAACTTCCTTTATTTGATCTTCACTCAATGGCGTATAACGGTAATGATAGCCATTCCGTAGCCTGCCGATAGGTGGCTATGGTGTGCTATCTAGTGTTACGAGTAGTGATTTCCTATGATTTGTATTGAGCAATCTACTAATTCCATTATTCCTAATTGTTTATCAGTGAGTTTCTTGTTCTTAAATTTAAGGTATTTGAATTCACATAATTTTGACCAATCACCATCTATAAAGTGTGGTATTATTTTTTGGATTAATTCTATTTCAAAATTGCCATTGTAATAAGTTATGTTGTCTTTTAAAAGTTTGTTTTTAAATGTCAAAAAGTAAATCAATTCCTCTTTTTCAGTTTTATCTTTGATTGTATCTAATACCTTTTCTTTTATTGTAGGATATGTTTCAAGAATTGAATTTTTAGTTGTGTTTAAAGTTCTTCTTTCATAATCGGTAAAGTTTTCATCATCTAAATATAATTGTCCATTTACCACACACTTTGCTCTTAATTTTATTCCATTTTCGATTATTACATATCCTGCCATACCGATAGTGTCAAATTGAACTATATGAGCAATTTCACAATTTGGGTATTTGTCAGTTATATCCTTTTCAATATTATTGAGTTTGGTATCTTCTGAAATTATTTCATTAACGGATTCATTAAGTATAATAATCCTATCTTTATAAATACTGATATGAATTTCATTTGGTGCTAAATTTTCTGTTTGCACTAATTCGTAATCCATTGAATTCTTTTCTATATGATTGAATTCTAGCTTTCCTTTTGTATCAATTATCGTTAAACAAATTTTTAGTCCCATTTATTTTTTTTCATTACTCGTAACGGTGAGTACATGCGGCGTGACCAGCTTTTGCTGGGCATGACCGTCATGTACATTGTTAGTCCTCGTATCTTTTTATTATTTCTATCATTTTATCTCTATCATCAACAATATCAATATTCAATTTAGCAATTTCGTCAAGTATTTGGTTCAGCTTTTTCTTTTCATCAATACTTCCGTAATTCAGTTTTGTCTCTTTCTTAATTGATTCAATATACCTTACTAAAGCAAAATCACAAACTCTATAGCCTGACTCAAATTCTTCAGGATAATTATTCTTCCAACCATCATTAATTTGGTTGTTTAATAAGTTTATGTTGTCCTTAAGACTCATTAATTTGACTAACGTTTTTAGAAGTTTTCTATTTGAATTTGGAATCATTTTGAAGATATAATGCCATATAAATTTCTTTCTCTCTCCATTTCTATAATTACTGTGAGGTTCTGTAGCTATTATTTCAGCAAAAACGTCATCTCTAAACCATGCTTCATCTGAATTAAAGAACATTTCAATACAATTTTTTCCCAAACCTTCCCAACCGTCAACAGTGCATTTGTAATTGTAGATTTTATCACTGCAGTCGTATAACATTCTTCTGTCGCCTAATTCTAATAGAATTTCTCCTACTTTAAAATCCTGTCTACAGGGCATTTCAGTTTGCTCATAGAATTTAACATACATTTTTTTTGCTCCAATTGAATCTCCACTAAATAAGAGATTATGACATGTAATTCTGTATGAATGACCTATATCACTAATGGAATCCAGAAAGTATTCAATTTTTTGAAATTGTGTTTTACCATGCTTAAATTTCATCCATTTCTCCACATCGCTAATTACTTTTTCTTTTTCGATATCTGAAATGTTTGAAAACAGTTTTTGAGATTGAGAAGCATTGTCGAAAAAGTCACAATATGTTTTCACTTCTAATAATTCCATGGCAACGTCTGAAATAGACAGGTAAAAAGGAAGTTCATCCCAGTCTACAGGTTTTATGCAAAGTCTTGTTGCTGCATCATTTTTGAGGTAATCAATCAGCTTTGGGATTAACACATTTTCATCAATATTTATGATTCGTGCAAATTCGGGATAAAGACTTTTCCCAAAGGTATTAGATAATATTAATGCAAATCTAGATGTATCTTTTATTTTCGTTAAATATAAATCCTTTGTTAAATTCCCAGATCTACGGTATGGAAATTCTGAATAAGTGGAGTCGCATATATTATGGAAGAATTCATCGATAATTGATCTTTCTATACTTGACCTTGAAAATTTTATAGTTTCAGAAATATCATTAATTGATGATTTTGGAATTTCAATTTCAGCCAACCCATATTCTAGTATATCTTCCCAATTTTCACCTTCTGATATCTTCTGTATCAATTTGTGTTGATCTTTTATTTGATCAAACCAGTCTTGGGCAACCATATTGGTTGTTAGTAATATCGTTAATATGAAAATTTTCATTTCTCTCATATGAGGACTAACGGTAAATGTATCCGACACATCGACTACTTGGAGATGTGAACTGATACATAGTGTTATACGCCGTATAACACTCCTAAGTTCCATCTAGTTTGCGGCTTTACAACCTTTTATTTTTTAATTCGAAGCTCTTCTCTTTACAAATTTACGCTTGTATGACCTGCTTCATTTATTTTATCTGTTTAAGTCTTGTAGCTATTGCACACATCTGGGCTTGCGTCCTAGAAAATGTTTGGTTTCCGTTCCGTATACATCCCATAAAAGCAACGATCGTCTTTCATTCTCTCAGATTTTTATTTATACTTTTTGATCCAAGTTTTCTATTGGTCTTTCAAAAATTTGATCTGGTTTTCACTTTGCAACTCAAGCAAGCTTAACTTTTCCTTTATCCTAGCTCTACCCTACTTTCTTTTTAGCCGCAAACGAGTTCGACTAAGCTCTTTTCTAGTATAAACTTCCTTTATCCGACTTTCACTCAATGGCGTATAACGGTAAATGTATCCGACACATCGACTACTTGGAGATGTGGACTGATACATAGTGTTATACGCCGTATAACACTCCCTAGTTCCGTCTAGTTTGCGGCTTTACAACCATTTATTATTTAATTCGAAGTTCATTTCTTTACAAACTAATGCTCGTATCATTTGCTCTATTTATCTGTTTAAGTCCTGTAACTTTTGTACTCATCTGGGCTTGCGTCCTAGAACATGATTGGTTTCCGTTCCGTATACATCCCATAAAAGCAACGAGCGTCTTTCAATCTCTCAGGTTTTGTATATACTTCTTTGGCTCCAATTTTTCTGTTTGTCTTTTAAGAATCTGATCTGGTTCTATTCATTGTTCTCAAGCAAGCCGAACTTCTCCTTCACTCTTGATCTACCCTACTTGGTTTAAGCCGCAAACGAATTGGGATATGCTCTTTTCTTGCGTAAACTTCCTTTATCTGACTTTCTCTCAATGGCGTATAACGGGTAGGATATGAGTAGTAGGTGAGGCACGAACCTATTACTTCATATCTGTTGTTGTGTGTGGTTCTTCCATTAATTCAATTTGATAATCCAGTAATGCTTTTTTAATTAAAAAATATCCTCTTGATAAGAGAAAAGCATAATTATTCATTGACGAAAAAAGGATTTCTAAATTTTTGTCAAAATACTTTTCACTGCCAAAATATTTCCAATCTTTTGAAAGGTATAATTCAAAATTATCTTTTACTTCTTTTGTTATTTCGACTTGATATAAATCTTCCTTCAACAGTTCACTTATCTCGTTTTTTAATTTTGTTTCGAGAGGATTTATTTTAGAAAAGTTAGCTCTTATTTGCTCAAATGGTGTTGTGTAGTTGATAAATTGTAATTCATTAGATAATTGGGCGTATAATTCGTACTTGATCTCAAATATTCTGTCAAAATCAAAAA
Source organism: Saprospiraceae bacterium (assembly GCA_965230345.1). GTDB lineage: Bacteria > Bacteroidota > Bacteroidia > Chitinophagales > Saprospiraceae > JADKBO01. Next base: position 458,890 of record CBDDKR010000001.1, on the reverse strand, counting down.
AATCATTGTACATAACCTCAAGCTTTGAATCTTCGCCTTTTAAATCTTCAAGGTTTAGGAAGAAATTAAAAATTTTGATGTCATTTACTTTTACCTGCTCATTTATTTGACTTAGTTCTAGTTTTATTTGCGAAAGGAGATTTTTGATTTCTTTTCTTGTATATTTTTTGCCATCGTAGTCAAAAGTTCTTATCGGAATTACCTTTTCAGAGATTTGCTTAATAGTTTCAATATCATTTTGAAGGGCAAGTTCGTTGTACACCAGTTCTACGTTTACATCTGAAAATAGACTTTGTATTTCAGTAGATTCAGTATAAAGATTTGATGTGTTTATATCAAAATGAATTGGATTCTTATTGTCGTAGTAGCCATTATAAACTTTTGGAAAAATATTGCTCTGATACTCCTTTTTATACTGTTCCTCAAAAATATCTAATGAAATAGAAACTGGGCTTTCCAAATATTGAACATCTTTGAATGTTCTTTCTGTTAATTTTTTTTGAGTTTTTTCTATATTTGAAAAAATTGAACTCGCTGGTAAATAGTCTATTTGCTCTGATGTTATATTAGATTTTTCAAGTCGTTCTACTCTCTCTTCAATACTAGGGTGAGATGCCCATTGGTCCTTAATAACTAATTTGGATTTATTGAACCTATTTAACTCTTGAATACTTACTTCTGGAAGTCCGTTGTCTATGGTTAAATCACTTTCTTTAGCAATAAAATTCATTACAAAACCATGTTCTTTATATAGATTGCCACTTTTTATGTTTTCGGATATTTTCCCTTCGTAAAAGGATAGAACATTATTGAAGCAATGGTCGGCTAGATTCAATCTTAGCAATGATGTTTTTAAAGGTTCATAGCCTGTAACATTTGCTGCAATTTCATCTGCATGGAATTCCATCTCCCTTGACAATCCCATGTAGTTTATATTTACAATGTCATACAATTTTCTTAAAACCCATTGAACACCTTCAATTATTTTGATTACCAAAACAACAAATATTGAGAAGTAACCACTTATACTTGCCCATCCTTGAATTAATTTGTCATAAGATTCATTTTCATAAATCATGTTGTAGATTACCTGATTTACGTTATAGACATAACTTCCTACTTTCATGGTTCTTTGAGAAAAGTGCCCAAATTCATGAGACAAGATTGCTTTTAATTCTGATTTTGAAACCGAATTAACTAATCCAACCCCAATTTGAAGATTCTTTTTTATTGGTAGAAACATACTCCAGAAATTAGAGTCGTAGAAAACTGCAGCATTTACATCGCTAGACAAATAAACCTTTTTTGGGAAGCTTGTTTCAACTTCTTTAACTATATCGTCAATCATTTTGAATAATTCTGGTTCGTCTGACTTCTTGATTTCAACAAGATGAGAACGATCAACTTTATGAGATTTAAAAAGAAACTTTAGAAGAAAAATCAGAATTAGTATTCCAAAACTGGCTAGTCCTATTCCTAATGCAATTGTGATGATTCTTGGTACAGTAACTATAAGCATAATTCCTCCATAAATACATATAGCAGTCAGTCCAACTGCTAGAATGAATAACAATAGGTACGTTAATGCAAAAAGGACAATTGATGCTACTGCCTTGCTAGTTTGCTTTTTGAATTCTGGTGAGAGTTCGATTCTGTTCTTCGTCATATTTACGGTTTGTTTAAATCACACACAACGGTAAATGTATCCGACACATCGACTACTTGGAGATGTGGAGCGATACATAGTGTTATACGCCGTATAACACTCCTCGGTTCCGTCTAGTTTGCGGCTTTACAACCATTTATTATTTAATTCGAAGCTTATCACCTTTGGAAATTTTGATTGCATCATTAGCTTCATTCATCTGTTTATGTCTTGTAACTTTTGTTCACATCTGGGCTTGCGTCCTAGAACATGATTGGGTTTACGTTTCATGAACATCCCATAAAAGCAACGATCGTCTTTCAATCTCTCAGTTTTTGTATATACGTTTTGACTCCATGTTTTCTATTTGTCTTTCAAATACCTGATTCATCTTTTATTCAATGTTCTCAAGCAAGCCGAACTTCTCCTTCACTATTGCTCTACCCTACTTTTTAAAGCCGCAAACGAATTGGGACAAGCTCTTCTCTAGCATAAATCCCCTTCATTTGACCTTCACTCAATGGCGTATAACGAAAAATGTATCCGACACATCGACTACTTGGAGATGTGGAACGATACATAGTGTTATACGCCGTATAACACTCCTAAGTTCCGTCTAGTTTGCGGCTTTACAACCTTTTATTATTTAATTTAAAGCTCTTGTCTTTATAAATTAACGCTTGTATGATCTGTTTCATTTATCTGCTTAAGCCTTGTAACTTTTGTACTCATCTGGGCTTGCGTCCTAGAACATGTTTGGTTTACGTTTCATAAACATCTCATGAAGCAACGATCGTCTTTCAATCTCTAAGATTTTTGTAGATGCTTTTTTGCTAGAAGCTTTCTCTTTGTCTTTCAAGAATCTGATCTGGTTTTCACTCTGTAACTCAAGCAAGTCGAACTTCTCCTTCAATTTTATCTCCACACCACTTTTTTAAGCCGCAAACGAATTCGACTAAGCTCTTTTTTTGCATAAACTCCCTTTATTCGACCTTCACTCAATGGCGTATAACGGTTCGTATAAGAAGCGTAGCCTGCCGATAGGCGGCTATGATTTTTTATACATTGTTGGCGGTAGTTTTTATTCAATTATTTGTGCGGTATGGTGTTCAAAGTGTTGCACATAATCTTCAATCAAGTACTTCAGGTCAAACTGTTCACTATTATAAGTTATAATTTCATAATTAAGTGCCTCGTCAGTTAGAACTGTTATTATGTCGATTATTCTTTTGTTTAATGCTGTAAGGAATCCCAAAATTTCTTTTGTTTCGGATGTTTGATAGAAATTAGCTTCAACTAATTCATCTTGCTTGTAAGTTCTTATATTATATGGTTTTTCTTCAAATTGTATTTCTGTAAATCTTTGCAGATTATTAATGGCTGAATCTACCAAATGACCAAGAATCTGCTTTTTGGACCACTTTTGGGGATTCAATCTCATTGATATCTCCTTTTCTGGAGTCTTTATAATGTAGTCCGTGATTTGGTTAATCAGGCTCTCTAGTTTTTTTGTTTCTTCTACCATTCAATTAACTCTTTACCTAATTCAGTAATACCATTTTCTTCGAGCAGTATTCCATTTTCATAAAACTGGATTATTTTATTCGCAACTACCCTTGGTTCAATATCTGCGTCAACTTGAGCAATATCCGTTCTCATTTTACCTGGATGAATACTTACAAACTTTATTTTGTCCTTAAATTCATTACGCAAGCAGTTGGTCAGCATATTTTGAGCAGCTTTTGCTATTCTATATGAGTAGCTAACAGTTATATTCTCATAAGCTCCATTACTCTGTCTTGTAATTGAACCTAATCGGCTATTCAGATTTAAAACAATGGGATCTTTGGCTTTTAGCAAATTTATTTTCAGTGCTTTTACAGTTCTAAAAACACCAAGACAATGAATATTAAAAAGGTCAATAATTTCTTTTGCTTCTATCTCATCAATTAAATGTGAATTACCTCCAATTCCTGCATTATTGATTAACAAGTCAATAGTATTTGCACTAATAGTTTTCTGAATGATATTAATAGATTCCTCTGTAGATATATCAGTCAGAATTAACTTTCCATTTTCAGGAAGATTACTTTTTAGCTCTTCAGCGACTAATTGGTTTCTCAAAAGTCCATATACCGTATACCCTTTAGTTAGGAATAGCTCAAATAGCTCTTTTCCGAGACCTTTATTAATTCCTGTTATTAAAACACTTTTGCTCATTGAAAAGCTTGGTTATGATTTTTCAAATCCATAATCTCGTTCCACTTTGGCAATTCTAGTTTTATAGGTTTGATACCATTTTTTTCTGCCCTGTACCTGTGCAAATGAATGTTCTACATTTTCTTTCCACTTTTTAATGGATTCTAAATTTTTCCAATAGGATACGGTAATCCCCACTTCATTTCGAGCACTTTCTACACCAAGAAACCCTTGCTGTTTATTCGCTAATTCAACCATTCGTTCAGCCATTTCCGAGTAATCCTCTACATTCTCAGTATTTGTCGAAGTGAAAATTACTGCATAGTAAGGTGCTTCTGGTGTTTTTGCTATCATTTGTAATGTGTTTTTTTAATTACCGCCAACGGTAAATGTATCCGACACATCGACTTCTTGGAGATGTGGACTGATACATAGTGTTATACGCCGTATAACACTCCCTAGTTCCATCTAGTTTGCGGCTTTACAACCATTTATTATTTAATCCGAAGCTCTTCTCTTTACAAATTTACGCTTGTATGATCTGCTTCATTTATTTTATCTGTTTAACTCTTGTAACTTTTGTACACATCCGGGCTTGCGTCCTAGAACATGATTGATTTATGTTTCATGAACATCTCATAAAAGCAACAATAGTCTTTCAATCTCTCTGGTTTTTGTTTATACTTTGTGGCTCCAATTTTTCTATTTGTCTTTCAAGAATCTGATCTGGTTTTTACTGTGTAACTCAAGCAAGTCGAACTTCTCCTTCAATTTTATCTCCACACCACCTTTTTAAGCCGCAAACGAATTGGGATAAGCTCTTTCTTAGCATAAATTTCTTTTATCTGACCTTCACTCAATGACGTATAACGAAAAATGTATCCGACACATCGACTACTTGGAGATGTGGAGCGATACATAGTGTTATACGCCGTATAACACTCCTAAGTTCCGTCTAGTTTGCGGCTTTACAACCATTTATTATTTAATTTAAAGCTCTTGTCTTTATAAATTAACGCTTGTATGATCTGTTTCATTTATCTGCTTAAGCCTTGTAACTTTTGTACTCATCTGGGCTTGCGTCCTAGAACATATTTGGTTTACGTTTCATAAACATCTCATGAAGCAACGATCGTCTTTCAATCTCTCAGATATTTGTAGATGCTTTTTTGCTAGAAGCTTTCTCTTTGTCTTTCAAGAATCTGATCTGGTTTTCACTCTATAACTCAAGCAAGTCGAACTTCTCCTTCAATTTTATCTCCACACCACTTTTTTAAGCCGCAAACGAATTCGACTAAGCTCTTTTTTTGCATAAACTCCCTTTATTCGACCTTCACTCAATGGCGTATAACGGATTATGATATCGAGAGGATGACCAAAGGGAATCTTCTCTGATATCTAGTGTTATAGGCTTGCATTTACTATTGCATTTATAATTTGTAAAACAAGAGCTAGTACGATCATAAAGAAACTTGATAGTTGATACATTCTAACAACTGAAACCTGTCTTGTGTCCTTAGCAGCATCGACTATCTTAGATTCTTTTAATCTTGTCTTCGCATTGATTATTCCTGTTTCGGCATCTATTAATGCATTTAACAAACCTAATGATGGATCATTCTTGTTTCCTGTTAATCCACCATTTTTTTTTACATCCTTTTTAAGGTAGGTAATAAATTTCTCGTTAGACCAAATTATTTTCTCAAAAATATGATGAACTTGATTGAAATCTATACGATAGGATGGAATTAATGCCTTGCTTTTTATTCTTGCATTTAAGGCCAGAATTGCCGCAACAAAGGTTAACAAGATTGATCCATATATCATTTTTCAATATTTTTAAATTCTACATAATTAGGAACGTAATAATTCATAAATTTTTCTGTTGAATATATTAATTCATCAAAATTTGAAGCTAATAACAAGTTCAGCACCTCTCTATATTTATTCCGATACTTATCTTGTTTAGTTTTAAGATGTGTTAATTTATCCCTTAGGTCTTTTAATTCTGTTAAAACAATTCTTACTTGAGACAAATCTGCAACAGATTCTTTCTTGAAAATATGCGGGAGTAGATTATCCACTTTTTCGTCAAATGGTAAATATCTTTCAATTTTACTTTTATCCAATGTTTTACCTTTCTTGTTTATGTATTTGACATCTTCTGGGGTCTGTTGATTAATAAATGCTTCAAGACTTAGAAAAAGAAATATGATTATTCTGCTCGCTTGTGCAAAGAATTTCAACAAGTAAGGATATGTTTGAATGTTTGAAGATCCGTTTAGTTGCCTGGCAATTTCATTAAGGTCATTTTTTGATTTCTTGATTGCGCTTTTCATAACATATGCTTCCGTAAAGTAGATGAGCACGGGGTTTGGTTCTGGAATCCATAGCTCCTTATTGTCTATTTTTAATTTAGAACAAAAAATAACTTCGTCTTGTCCAATAAGAGCTGCATAATAATCGTCCTTGATATCCTCTTTAAACTTAGACATTTTTACTTCTGAGGTGTTGTCAACCTGTTCGGAAAAAACCTGAGTTAGTCCGGGTACTTCAATTTGATTCAAAAATTTAACTATTGGTCTTTTCATTCTCTTTGCTTGCCTATAACGGTAAATGTATCAGACACATCGACTTCTTGGAGATGTGGACTGATACATAGTGTTATACGCCGTATAACACTCCTAGGTTCCGTCTAGTTTGCGGCTTTACAACCATATTATTATTTAACACGAAGCTCATTTCTTTACAAATTAACGCTTGTATGATCTGCTTCATTTATCTGTTTAAGTCTTGTAACCTTTGTACACATCTGGGCTTGCGTTCTAGAACATGCTTGGTTTCCGTTCAGTATACATCCCTAAAGGCAACGAACGACTTTCAATCTCTCAGATTTTTGTTTATACTTTGTGGCTCCAATTTTTCTATTTGTCCTTTGAGAATCTGTTTCATCATTTATTTAATGTTCTCAAGCAAGCCGTACTTCTCCTTCACTCTTGCTCTACCCTACTTATTTTTAAGCCGCAATCGAATTGGGGTAAGCTCTTTCTATGCGTAAACTTCCTTTATCTGACTTTCACTCAATGGCGTATAACGGTATATGTATCCGACACATCGACTACTTGGAGATGTGGAGCGATACATAGTGTTATACGCCGTATAACACTCCTTAGTTCCGTCTAGTTTGCGGCTTTACAACCATTTATTATTTAATCCGAAGCTCTTCTCTTTATAAATTAACGCTTGTATCATATGCTTCTTTTATCTGTTTAAATCTTGTAACTTTTGTACAAATCTGGGCTTGCGTCATAGAACATGATTGGGTTACGTTTCATGAACATCCCATAAAAGCAACGATCGTCTTTCAATCTCTCAGATTTTGTATATACGTTTTGACTCCATGTTCTCTATTTGTCTTTCAAATATCTGATTCATCTTTTATTCAATGTTCTCAAGCAAGCCGAACTTCTCCTTCACTATTGCTCTACCCTACTTTTTTAAGCCGCAAACGAATTCGACTAAGCTCTTTTCTTGCGTAAACTTCCTTTATTCGATCTTCACTAAATGGCGTATAACGGTGAATGATAAGAGTAGTAGCGACGAAGGAGCTATTACTTCTTATCTAATGTTATGTGCTTTTTCCTTTTTCAATATTTGCCTTCAATAATTACTTTTGCTTCCTTAATTCCGAATTCCACGTTAAAGTCAAATATTTGCTTGCTATCAGATGAAGTTTCAACTTCTACAAAAAGAACTTCATCAGGTATAGTTCGTAAAAATGCAAAATCAGTTTTGTTCAATATATTATATTGATCTATATGACTTTTCATTAAGTCAGGATAGTTCGTCATAATTTGGAATTTATTTCTCATGCCATTCGGTCTTGTATAAGTTTTCAATAATGCATCGATTGGTAGTTCGATTATAACTAATTATAAACAAGATTTCTTTAATAATTTGATAGGCGTAACTATTTGAGTTTTTGAAAGAGCCTTTTTCTAATCTTAATTCGGAGTAATTCGAGTTTAGTGTTTCAACTCCTAATTCAGATAGTGAATTCGCCAATAGATTTGTGCGATAAGCTTCAGCACAATTCAAATAGAAAGTTTTAAATTCGATTGATTTATTCCATTTGTTCTCTATTATTATTGTTTGTGATTCTATTGGTTTGTTAAATTGAATATCACATTTTTGTGAATCCACCAATAAAAGTTCATAGTTGTTTCGAAAAATAGTTGCCCCGTAAAATCTTCCAAACTCTGCTAAATGCCAATTGTTGAACTCGTCTTCCTTAGTCGAAACTTCAGCTATTTCATTAGCTATTTCTTGAATTTGAATATTGCTACTGCTCAATAAATTTTTATGCTGCAAATATCCATTTTTTAATGCTTCCCAATCTATTATTTTAAAATTGAATTTCACTTTCTAATTTTTTTGAGCCAATTGCACATTACGGATAATGTATCCGACACATCGACTACTTGGAGATGTGGACTGATACATAGTGTTATACGCCGTATAACACTCCTAAGGTCCGTCTAGTTTGCGGCTTTACAACCATTTATTATTTAATCCGAAGCTCTTCTCTTTACAAGTTTACACTTGTATGATCTGCTTCATTTATTTTATATATTTAACTCTTGTACACATCTGGGCTTGCGTCCTAGAACATGCTTGGTTTACGTTTCATGTACATCCCATAAAAACAACGAACGTCTTTCAATCTCTCAGATTTTTGTATATACTTTTTGGCTCCAATTTTTCTGTTTGTCCTTTAAGAATCTGATCTGGTTCTATTCATTGTTCTCAAGCAAGCCGAACTTCTACTTCACTCTTGCTCTACCCTACTTGGTTTAAGCCGCAAACGAATTCGGCTAAGCTCTTTTCTTGCGTAAACTCCCTTTATCTGACTTTCACTCAATGGCGTATAACGGTTAGGCTACCCGCCGTGCCGACGATAGGAGGCATGGTCGTGGTCAGCCATTGTTCTCATCCGTATTTTTTGATCGTTTCTTCGTTTATCAATTTGATTGCTTCGTCTACATTTTCTTCTTCCCTATAATATGCCCATTCAGTTGAAGGTCCATCAGCATATAAATCCTTTTTTATTTGCTCCTTAGAGTTACCATCTATTATAAATTTTATTAGGAATGATTCAATATCCTTGTTCTCTTCCATTGGAATAATAGATTGTTCATATGGAAGAACAAAAAATCTTCCTGACTGTCTACCTGCTCTCATGGCACCTGTTTGTTCCTCCCATCCATCATCTAACAAAAAAGCCATATTGACAAGATGAGGTGAATCTATTTCATTTAAATCTTTTGTGTAAATTTCTTCCCGTCTACTATAATTATACCTCCACTTCCTAGGACAATAGAATAACCAAAATTGGCCATCTTCTCCAAATTTAGATTCATTTTCCACCGCAAATAAGAGTCCTATACGCCAATCAATAGACCAATCAAGAAGTCTTGTTTTTAGACCTAGATGTTGGGCCTGAAAATTTAGTTTCCATTGTTTTTCAAATGATGGTTTAAAATTTGGGTTTATAGAGTCTTCTAATTTCGTTAGATCTCCATTATAAATTTCTTGTTGGAAGCGTTCTTGGAGTTCTACATCCATCTTCTTCATAGTTGCAGCGTCTTTCGTATACCTTGACAACCCACATTCTAATTTGTAAGCGTCAGATCCTTGACCTCGATATAATTCAAAGTATTCCAGTCCAGATGAATTTTTTAGCATTTGAATTGGTGGAATAAACTCATTCTTAAGTTGATCATAACTCGTTATTCTGGTTCCGCTAAATACTTTGTTTAAATCTCTTGGTTCGTTTATTTTCATTTTTCTTTTTATGGATGAGAACGGTCCGCATAGCCGCCGTGCGGAGCTTCGCGGAGCATGGACGGCTATGCATTGTTAGCCACCGTTTTTATTCCTTATTTTATTCACATTCCTATTCATTATAAATCTAACGAAATTTTCATAAATCATCTGCTTTATAAATGGTAAATTCTGTTGATGCTCTTTATAGAATAAATCAGGGTTATCAAACACTCCAAAATCTTGATTAATTCCTTTTTCTTGAATGAATGTATTATTCATATCAAAATCGATTTTGGGATTAAAGAAATCTTCTGTAAACGCTCCATATCCACAAAAAGAAACTTCACATTTTTTGAACTTCTCCTGTAAAGCACTTAAATAGGGTTTGTCAAGAATTACACCTTCCAAGAAGTACCAATTATCAGAAAGTTTCACTTCGACCCAACTGTGCAATATATTTTGAGGTGCTAGCTTATACCAAATTCCAGTTACGGCACCTTTTTGTAGTTCCTTACTTATTGTAAACCCATGAATTCTATTTTGAACTCTAACTGCTCTCAAAAGAGCCATTAATAGTGTCGCTTTGGTATTGCATTGGCCATAGCCGTCTTTTAGTACTTCTGTTGCCGAAATATAATCATTCCTATTATAGCCAAATTTAATTTCATCTCGTACAAAATTGTAAATCTGTTTAACCTTTTCTTTATCTTCTAAGCCCTTCCATCCCCTTTTCTCAATCAATTTCTGTATCGTTTCTTTTTCAAAATCAAGTATTAATGTTGATTCTAAGTACTTATCCATGATATATTATTTTAGTTAATAATTACATCACAAATGTATCCTAATGCTCAACCCTAAACTTGTATAAACTGGCTATTCTTTAAAAAATCTCTTGGCGAAAATCCAAAATTTTCCTTAAAAGTTCTACTATAATGAGCACTATCTGTAAATCCGAATTCATAAGCTGTTTCAGTAATACTTCTTCTAAATAGACTATGAATAGACTCGCTCACCCTATACCAAAGTTGTGCTCTTCTATAAGTTATTTTCATTTCTGATTTAAATAAATGAAGGAATCTACTTTCTGACAAATGGCAAATTTTCGAAATCTCCGATAAACTTACAATTCTATCTCTATGCTTCTTCAAAAAGCCTAATCCTTCTTCAATTCTTTCATCAATGTTACGATAATTTGTGGTTACAAGTGAGTTCAAGCTTTTTCTTATCAATTTTTCATATCCTCTATCATCAAGTCCTTGAGTCATGTAATCCAGTGAAGCATTTTGAAGTTTAAGAATTTCAGGAGGGTTAACCATTAATGTATTCTCTACTTCATATACGAACTCTAAAGGGTTGATTAGAATCAAAATAAATGGATGTTCTGAATTTATTTTATGTTTAGCATTTGAGGGAATAATCGATATTCCACTTGATCTCGTGACGCTGTTTGTCCTTATTATTTCTAGTTCGCCAAACAACGGAATATTTAATTGTATCGCATAATGACGATGATAAATATTATTAGTAAAACTACCAATAAATACGCCCCAATTTTCATCCAATATTATCTTGTTTGATTTTTTCATTTTTCTAATGGTGGCTAACGGTCTAGTGTATGCGGCGGTGCCGACGAATGGAGGCACTGATCGACATACACATTGTTACCGGGTCGTTATTTTCTTTTCAATTTGAAATAGTTCATTTGCTAATAATTGCTTTGCTTGAGAAATACTTGATTTCCTCAAAGGGATTCCGAGTACTAAAATTGTAGTATCTGCATCATTTATTCCATTTTTATATTGGATACTTTTGATTTCGACTTTTTCAGATGGATAACAAAGAAACCCATATTTATGATTTGTTTTGCTGAATGAGGAGTATGCCATAATTTGATGTAAATCATGTCTATGGTCTTCCTTTAGAGCTTCACTTTGGCTAAACTTATTATATAAGTTTGATTTATACTTTGCATCAATATAAACAAGAGTATTTGCCTTTTGATAAATTGCGTCAGGTTCAATATTTTTTAACTCCCAAGAGTAATGTCTCGAAGTTTTTGAATGAAATTTAAAGTTAGGATACAACCTTCCGCCAGTTTCCTTAGCAACTTCTTTAAAAAGAAATTGAATGAATTTCTCAAATACATCAGAAAAGTCAACTCTCCAAGCTGTGCTATCAACAAGATTAAAATTCAATATTTTGTTTGCCTGTTCTTTGCAAAATTTTACAGATGGACTATCTGCAAAGCTTAATGCTAGCCGAGTTGTAACTTTAGGTTTGTGATAGTATAAACGTTCTTCAAGAAAGTTCAGCTTACTTCTAATTGAACTTTTGATCCTTTGAGGAGTATTTGCAGAAAGAAGCTCTCTTTTGCATATGTCGAAAACATATCTGATCTCAGCGTATTCACTATGAATCTCACTTAATATGTTTTTCCTAGAAGGAAACCTTAATCTGTTTTCGACTTTGTATCCATTGTTTATGTATTTGGTCCAGTTGATTTGACCAATTGGTTGATTTGACATTTTTTCCAAGTTGTCAAATTTACGCCAAGGTCTCATAGTTAATTTTTCAAGAAATGCAATAAACTTAACAGCTTCTAAATAGAGTGGTGGTCGAAAGTTCTTACCTGAAGCTAGAGGTAAACTATCCATTACTTCTGGACTTATTTCTGTTCCCAATAAATTGAGAATTTCAATGTAATCTTCAAACCTGTCACGGCTTGTATATCGTGGCATGACGACGAAGTCCCCAATTTGTTTGCCTGTATCAGATGCCCTTAATGGAATTGAGCCAATGAATCCAGATGAGCGAAAAGATAAAGCTGTATTTTGATCGGATCCAGTTATGTATGGATAAACTCCAAGAAAACTGAACTGTTTTGAATTGTAATTAATGAATTTTTGGAGGAACTGTCCTATAATTCTTTTATCTGCTGACTTGAACCATTTTTTCTGCAAAGCAATTCCATTTAACTGTTTTGACTGTTCAGTTAAGCATGGAATTTCGCAAAATACATCAAGTGGTTTTGTCATTCGAAAAGTGATAAATTTAATCTCGCTGAAAAATAGTTATTAAACTCTTCTTTTGCGTTTCTTAGTAATCCTTCTTGGATATACTCTTTTATCAAAGGAAAAATTTCGTAACGAATTCGGTTTTCCATTTCATTCTCATTCGCAGCGATGAAATATCCTTCTCCAGGTTGAAGATTTAGTTCATTACTTGATGCACACCAATCAAAAATTTCTTCAAAAACAGCAAAATCCTCTTTGAAGAAGTATTCATCTTCACTAATTCTATTTACAGACACCTTTTCTAGTCTTTTGCTTGGACCTTCAATTACTTTAGGCATTTTGTTATACCAAGCAAATCTTCTTCTTAATGCAAAATCTACAACAGCCAAACTTCTATCAGCTGTATTCATTGTAGCGATAACAAAAAAGTTTTCTGGTAGTTTTTTTATTTTAAAGTTTGGCGATACTTCGATTTCAACATTTGAAGTTTCCATTTTATGTTCAAATAGGTAAAATATCGGACCTAAAACATTTGAAAGATTAGCTCTATTTATTTCGTCAATAATTAAGCTTACCGTTTCATTACTATTATCTACTGCATACTTTAAAGCTTCTGTGAAACTTCCCAAGTATTCACTGTATCTTAGTTCTTGGTTAGACGTATTTGGTCTAATCCCGTAAATGAAATCTGAAAAACTAGTTTCAGCGTGAAATTGTGTAAAGAATGTTTTAGCACCAATTTTGTCAGTTATACTTTTTGCGGTTCGTGTTTTTCCTGTCCCCGGTGGTCCTTGTAAAACAATATATTTCCTTTGCCTTATAAGCTTTTCGATTTCTTCATTTTCATCAATTGTTTCTTTTTTCAGAAAAGGCGATAATGCTTCTGAAATCGCTTTCCGATGGTCTTTATTTGATGGCCAGTCTCTTAGTTTAGCATAACCCGCTACAAAAGCAGAAATGATATTCTTCCCTACCTCACTTTCAGGATCATTAACAATTTGGCAAGCTGGTAATACCTTTGTGTAAGTCTTTATTGTGTTTTTGATATGCAATAAATCTACATTGCCCGTAATTGACTTAGGTAAACTTGTTTCAATATCCGCAAAGTCAGATTTACAAAACCCTCTTTCATCAATAAGCTTGGAGAATAATCGCCTCAATCCAGGATATGTAGCAAGTTCATAATCATTTTTGAAACCGCTTGAACCTATCCCGAGACAAATTAACCAAGGTTTGTCCTGTTCATTTGGAAATATAGTTAATGAAAAATCGTGAAAAGGTCCTGATGTTTCTTCTTCAGGGTGAATAAATCCAAAGTATGCTCCATTATCTTTTAGTGCTTCTTGTCCAGTATTATTTCTTTCAATAAACGGTTTGTTAAATTCGTTGTCAGTCTTCGCGCCAAATTCCTCCGCTTTGGTTCTAATAAATTGTCTAATATTTTCGATACTCATATTTTATTTTGAGTGTTTTATTTTTTTAATGCCCGGTAACGGTCTTGCATAAATGGCGTTGCGAGCTTTTGCTCGCAATGAACATTTTATGCATTGTTATATTCAGTTTTCTTTTTTTTCTTCGATTAATTCTTTCGCCGCTTTTATCGCTTCTGGAAGAAGTTTATCATTATTTACAATCATTTCTAATTCTCCAATTTGCTTGTTTGAAAACCTTCTTTTTAATCCATTTATTTTTGAACGTTGAGCGGATTTTAATTCTTCTTCTGATACTTCTCTGTATATTAAATCTTTCAGAAATTTCGACAATTCTTCTCGATTTGTGAAATAGTGAATTATTCCAATTCCAAAAAGTAAAAATTCAAATCCGATTTCGATTGCATTTATTCCAAAACTTATGAAGTATTTGACCGGGAAAAAATCAACAAGATTTATTGTTCCTATTAGGATTGTTCCCAACGTTATTCTTACTCCCAATTCGTAATTGAAATACGTTATTCCTGTTGACAAAATTAGAAGTATGATTGCTGCAATTACTTTTAATTCACTTAAGAATCCATTTATTCCGCAATACCCAATTCCTCCCCATAGGAATATTATTGAAATCCAATTTACTATTTGAATTCCTTTTATCTTCTCTTCATTTACGAATTCGTCGTCGAGGATTTCGCTGTTCATTTTTTTCTTTTAATTGAATATAACGGATTTGTGATATGTGGCGTATCCCAAAGGGTATGCCATCATCATCACTTGTTATGTGCTGGATCTTTCCTGTGCTTTTCCACATTCTTCACATTTCTTAACTAGTTCTTCTTCACATTCAGCTTCATTCCCGCAATCACAACTCATAGATACTTGGGACCCACAATTCCAACAGTTTTTTGTAATTATATGAGTACAGTTATCATCTAAATTTTTGGTATCTTTTTCATTCATAGTTTTATTCCTTTATTCTATTTAGCTAAAATAATAAAGGGATGAAAGTCGCAACCATCATCCCTTATAATTACTCTTTAAATCTCTTATTTAATATGGAGACTTTTTGAATACCACGTTTCCTTGCCAATCCTTCACATACTTTCCAATCATATTTCCATATTGATCTTTCACAACTGTATTACCTTGCCAATCTTTTTCATACACATATTCTGTATTTCCATATTGATCTTTTTGAACAGTATTACCTTGCCAATTTCTAGATCTTACACTTTCTGTGTTTCCATACTGGTCCGTATTAACAGTGTTTCCCTGCCAATTCTTTTTTTCTTTTTGAATTACATTACCATATTGATCTTTCCAAACAAAATTGCCTTGCCAATCTTTTGATCCAATTGCAATTATATTTCCATAAGAATCTTTCGCCACTGTATTACCTTGCCAGTCTTTAGAATATGTGATGTCATTTTGAGCTGAGCAAAATGAAATTGAGAAGAGAACAAAAAGTATACAAAGAAGATTTTTCATACTTGATAAGTTTAGTTGTTGTTAATTTGATTCGTAATATATATTAGACGTCAATATTTTCAGAAGTCACAATTTTATTTCTAAATTCTTGCACATAACGGTACTGTGATATGGAGCGGACGCAGCGAAAGCAAGTCTGATCTCATATCACTTGTTATCTCTCGTGATTTATTAAGTAGTTGTTTTTCTTTAGTTCATTGTATTCAGTTAATTCACTCAATTTGATTCTATAATCTTCCTCAAATTTGTCGTGATATAATAGCGATAATCTAAATCCACTTTTATGCTTTACTAATAATTGATTCATTTGAGATACAAATTCAGGATCGTACCATTTCGTGTTTTTCAATTGTATTATTTCGTCTACGTTATTAATATTCACCCTTAATTTGACAATCATAGAATCTGAGCTTATTACTTCTATTTGATTTAGTTCAAAATCAATATTTGATTGTTCTGTTAGTTTAAACATTTGACTTTTGTAGTCTTTAATGTCAAAGTATTTGATTCCAAATTCAATGAAATTTTCGTTTTCCAGTATTTCAGTAATTGGAGTCCCAAATTCTATTTTGACAACTTTTTCATCTGAGTTAAGATTTTCTTGAAATTCAGTTTTGCTCCCTACAATTTCCCAAATTGAATTTGCGACATGATTGACTTTGGGATTTCCGTCGTAGTAGACTTGATAAAACGTGAAATACCTGTTTGAGTTATCTTTGATTATTACAGTTGCTTCTTTATCTGGATGTTTAGTGTCAAAAATAATTTCAATAGACTCCAATTCGATGTTGAAGTTATTTCCTGATGCTTTAATTTCACTCCTGATGTCTGACAATAAAATGTATGATTTGTTCTTATATATTTTGTGATTTGTAATTAGTGGACAGATATCATTTTTTAATTTGAGTTCAACGTTTATTTTAGATTTGGTCAGCAGTTCTAAGAATTCATCTTTTGAAATTTGATTCATGTGATTATCTTTTGAATTACTTTTAATTTGTCCTTTACTTTTTACTAGAGTAAAAGCTACAATGCCTAAAATCAGTATAGTTAATAGAACAATCTTCATTTTTTATTTTTCATGAGAGATAACGGATCGGCTATATCGGGAGTGCTGACGAAGGAGGCATTCCCTGATCATAGCATGTTATAGCCAGTTTTTTTTATTTCCCAAGTTTTAATATTCTTATTGCTCCTTGAATTACCAAAATGAATACGATTGTTCCGATAATCAAATCAGGTTTGCTTGAATTCAGCCAATTTACCAAAAGACCAGCGATTATAACTCCTAAATTGATAATCACGTCATTTGAGGTGAAAATCATACTCGCTTTCATATGAACCTCCTCTCTACTCTTTGATTTTTGAAGTAAATACAAACAAATTCCGTTTGCTATAAGTGCAAAAATTGAAACGATTATCATGGTTGAAAAATCAGGTAGTTCTTCTGCTCCAAAAAACCTTCTCAAAACTTCTACAAACCCGATAATTGCAAGAGTGATTTGAAAATTTCCAGCAAGTTTTGCAATCCGCTTTTTCTTTATCAACGTTCCGCCAACGGCAAACAAGCTAATTCCATACACGAAGCTGTCTGCAAGCATGTCCAAACTGTCGGCAACTAATCCCATTGATTTTGAGATAATTCCGGTTGTTATTTCGATTAGGAAAAAGGCAAAGTTTATTGAGAGGACTGACCAAAGCAATTTCTTTTGGTTTTTGCTTTCATTAAATTCTGTTTGATCTGTTTGTTCAGTCGATATTTTCTTTCCGCCTAAATTCAGTTCGATAATGGATTTTTCGATTTCATCAATTTGTCCACTATGAAAAACGGTTAGTTTCCGATTTGGAATATCGAAATCTAAATTTGCAATACCTGAAATACCGTCAAGATTCATTCGGATTAGATTTTCCTCCGAAGGACAATCCATTTTGGTAATTTCAAATATTGATTTTTGCATCGCTTTTTCTCTAATTGGCTATAACGGATCGGCGATATCTGTCGGATTTGGCGATAGCCAATCTGACATGATCATCGCTTGTTATCAGCTGGAATTTAATTGTTTTTCAAGTACATTAATTGCGTTACTATAATTATTAAACACTTTTGGATATTGGTTTTCTGCATCAGAATATTCTTTTTTTATTCTCTTTATCTCATCTTCAATTCTATATGCTTTATCTGCTAATCTATTTATAGCGAGTTTCCTTATAAGTGTTGGATTCGATAAAAACTCAGATAATTCCGCATCGTTTAATCTATTTACGTGATTGGCTAATTTTTGTACTGAATCTAGTTTATCCCATATTGGCTCAATCTCGTCTTTTACCACCTTCTTGATTTTGCAAATTTCTTTCTTTATTTCATCTGAGTCCTTATAGTTGATTTCGGTTCTTTCGAGTCTTTTGAATACGTTTATAGTGCTCTGTTGTTTACCGAAGTAGTTGACTTGAATTTGAGATTTGTTAATCACACTTGTCATTATAGATTCTACCTCTGCATAATATTTTAGCCCTATTACAGAATCAAAAGTTAAAGAGAGTCCCAGGCTTGTCCAACCAATTATAATCGAATTTGCTTCGTTTGATTTTGAAGTAAGTATAGCTTCTTGCTTATTGATTCTTCCTATTTGAAACGAATCTTCAAAACTATTTTTCAATATGTCTTTAAGCTCTTTCATTTTTCTTGCTGATAACGGATCGGCTGTACCCAGCGTAGGCGATAGCCTATGATGTGGTCACAGCTTGTTATCAGCTTTCATTTTTTTCGTCATATTTAAGTTTCACTAAACTCAATTGTTCAATTCCTTCTAATTCGAAAAAATCTTCGTCTTCTTCATCTTCATATAACTCAAAATTGAATTCAGCATAGAGCTTATATGATGCTTTAGTTTCAATTTTTGAAGTGGCGAACTCAGTATTAAACCAGATTCCATCCTCTTTATCGTAAATTGCACCAGACAAATCAGTGTAGTTTACTGGCAGGTCAAAATTTACTTTGACTTCAAATTCTGCATACAAGTGGTCATCTATAACATCGGTTATTAATGACTTTACGATTTCGACTTCTATATTTTCAGGCGGTTCATATTCAAGGTCATAAAATGTTCCATCTTTTAGTAATTCTTCATAAACTTTGTATGAAATTTCGTCGTAATAGTTTGTTTCAATATAGTGTTCGAGTTCGCTGTTGTTTTCTAATAATTCTTCTAATTTTTGCAACTTTATTTCCTCTTCTATCTCCTTGGTTACAGCGTTTAGAAATTCAGAAACCTGTGCTAAAGGAAGAATTTTATCTGTTGATGGCAATAAGGTTATATCTCCGTCCTTAGCGTAGAGATAAGTCTTTAGGTTATTAGAACTACACCATTGGCTAATTATACTAATGGATATAGCATCAGGAAATTCGTCCTTCTTTTTGTCGCTGAAAGGCAGTTCTCGTTTGAAGTATTGATTTACTACATCTTCAATTTTAGCAATTGAAGTAGGAATGACTTCTATATTATTTTCTCCTATGAATTCATCAAGTTTGGATTTCATCTTCTCGAAAACAGCATCATTATTGATTCTTGGCATTGGGTAAAAATCTTTGAACTCGTCTAAGTTCTTCAGAATTTTGCCTTCACCGTGTAGCTCTTTATCTGCTTTCCTGAATATTGCTCTTGTAGTTTCAATATTCACTTTCATTCTGTCGAGAACTTCCCGATAAATTACATCTGTTATTTTTAACTGAATATTACCCGTCTTTGATAATTCGCCAAGTCTCTTTATTTCAAAACCTCTTAGAAAGTTCTGGCTTTCGAAAATACTTGTGTCGATAAATATTATTTTGGTTTCTAATTCCATTTTTATATTCTCTGATTGCTGATAACGGATCTGTGGTATGCAGCGTCTCTACGACGTAGGAGTAGATATGCTGTCATTACCACTTGTTATCTGTAGGCTTTCATATTTTATTGCTGTTTATATTATTCTATTGTTTTCGAAATTTCTCATATATCGGCTTTTACTTTTTAGTATTTGTCCACTATTGATTTCTTCAAATTTCTCATATTTACCCGGAACCATCTTCCAATTCAATCCTTTTGGTAATATCGCTAAATCAAAGAGATAATTTATATCACTCACTGAAGTATCTAAATACTCGACGAATTTTCCTTGGCTTGCTTCATCAGTAAATAATATTACAGCTTGTTCATTTGTTCTATGAATTTGCCTCATTAAGTTCAGGATTTGATCTGTTTTGTTAGCGTCATAATAGGGCCAGTCTTCATCATGAACTTGAATTTCAGATTCTAATGTACTTAATTCAAGTACATATTTATATTCATTTTGATTGCAGTACAAATAAATATCCCATTCTAATTGATCATTGGTTTCTTTAGAATGAAATTTTACTTTCGCTTTTTCGTATTCAAACCAAGAGTTGTTCTCTTCATTATACAGTTTTACGGAATTGAGGAATCGCATAAGTTGCTCCTGATTTAACGCTGACTTAAGTATGTCTTTCAATGAAGAAGTGAATTCGTCTTTTGAATTTAGTTTTTGATGAATTTCTATATTTAAAAATCCTCCCATTTTAGTCGGGTCTTGGTTTTGGTCTTTGCTTACAGATAACGGATTGGCGATACGTGGCGGATTTGGCGATAGCCAATCTGACATCGTCATCGCTTGTTATAGCCAGGCTCCTTTCATTTGTTCTTTAATGTAATTCTTCTTGATGTAACATAAATGTCCATTGATTCTTACTTTATATTCATCTTCTTTTGTTCGGATTATTTTGGTAGTTGTCATTGTGTCAACTTGTTCGTTCTTCTTAGAATTGTAAACTCTGAAATCCTCTGTTTCTATTGAATTTAGTATTGAATTAAGGAATTGCTTTCCATCTCCAAATTTACTTGAAAATTCAAGCTCTCTTTCTTCATCTTCTAAACTTGCAAAGTTTAAAATATTGAAAGGATTATGCATTCTGAAAGCTACTTTCCCAATGCTGAAGTCGAAGGAAATATGGCTCATTTCATATACATCTAATTCGTAATTGACCCTATTAATATTTGTGTCTTGGCTTTCAATTGCATTTTTGATTATTTGTTGAATTTGATATAGTTCGAGTTTCTCAAAATCAATATTTATAACTTTGCTTAAAATATGTTTTGATTCGGACGAATTATAGTTTATCTGTATTAATTCCTCATAAAGTTCTTCAGATGAATCAGACGATATTTTCCTCTGATTATCGTACAACCATTTTTCGAAATCTTTTATTGAGGTTTTGTCTTCAATAATTTCTAAATACTTTTTTTCTGCTGTGCTTAATTTGATCAATGTTGTTTTTTCATTTTGCTTGGCTATAACGGATAATGATATGCGGAGTCACGACGAAGGAGTGATTACGTCATTATCTATTGTTATAGCCTGCCATTTTTCTAACTTCTAAAGACTCTCGATGAATTCGACAATTAAATCAACACCTTCTTGATCTATTATTGTTGTACCTATAAAAGGCATTTCGCCTTCTGTTATAAATTCAATAATCTCGTCTTCTTCTTGCTCAATCCCAGTTTGGGTTAGAGGTGTTTCATACCTGAAGTCGAGATCTTGTTCTGCTGATTCTTCCCACCCATTTGGATTATGACAATGAGCACAATTCATCGCTAAATATGCTCTTGCTCTTTGTGTAATTGATTCATTTGTATTTTGGTAGTCAATAATTTGCGTGACTTGATTGAGTTGAAAACTTGATAGTACTCCAACAGATTGTAAATGAGTAATTTGATTTATTTCAACACCATTTCGGTTAACTAACCTGTTTATATTTCTTAAAGTTGTTCCTAATGGTATAACATTAGAATTCGACTGATGACAGGCTATACATTCATTTTCATCTGGTATGTGATATAAAGTTGAGAAGTTAATTCCGTCTGCATTAACCCAATTAATTTGTGTATCTAACCCATTCATTTCAAGAGTGGCATCACTCTGATTTTCATTCCAAACATACGTTGCGGCATTCCATGTATCGTTTTCTTTTATGAGCAATCTTGTCTCGATAATTCTTTTACCCAAACTTGTATCACGTTCATCGTGATAATAAAAAAATGTTTTTACCAATATTGTACTATCAGGAAATTCAATAGATCCCTCATTTAACCTTGTTATTTGAGTTCCATTTGGAACTTTTACAAGTCGTTGTTTATGTGCATGATCTGTATAAAGAACTGAGCTTAACTCTAATAAATGAAAATCTTCGGATGGAACTAAATTTGATAGATCGTCTTTAAAAATGTTGTAGCTGGACAGATTTGGCAGGAAATCAACTGTTTGCGTAAAATTAAAGTCGGGTATTTCAACATCTATATCAAACCCATCATCATCTGAACAAGCGTAAACAGTTAAGAATAAAGTTCCTAAAAGTGCTAAAATCTTAATTTTTTTCATTTGCCGTCTCTTGTAAAAAATATAGTAACGTAAAATATTTTTTCCTTATTGCTATTTAAATTTTGTTGATTTTTTCTTGGTTGGCTATAACTACCTTATATCGGTACCTTTCTTGTATCTAAGTTTCACTTTTTTGAATTCCTAACATTTCACCTCCACTTGGTAGTCTATCTAACGGGCTGCCTATATTTCCTATATTCCGAGTCGTAACATGAGTATAAATCAAGGTTGTCTTTATATCCTTATGCCCCAAAAGCTCTTGAATAAATCGAATATCAGTCCCATTGTCCAAAAGATGGGTAGCAAAGCAATGCCTTAAGGTATGTGGAGTTACTCTCCTAGTCATTCCTGCTTCTCTTGCTGCCTTTTTAACAACCTTTGCTACACTTCTCCTACTATATGCGCTTCCTTTTTTCGCCCCCTCAAATAACCAATATTCAGGCTGATAATTATCAAAATAAAAAACCAGTAAATCTTTCAATATAGGGCTCAACATCACATACCTATCCTTGTTCCCTTTGCCCTGTCTTACTACAACCTGATTCCGATCCCAATAAATATCCTCTAATTTAATAGATAACAACTCATTAAGTCGAACGCCCATTCCATATAAACAATACAAAATTGTAATATGCTTAAGATTCTTTAACGATCTCAACATTCTATCCACCTCTCCAATACTTAATATAGAAGGTAATCTAAATTTCTTTCTAGGACGTTGGATTTGATCTATTTGAAAATCAGGAAGAAAGATTACTTTTTCATAATAAAACTTTATCGCATTTACAGAGGCATGTATTAAACTATCTGACACATTCATTCTAGATAGTGAACTAAGATATAAATTAACATCATTTGCATCGGATTCTTGTGGAATGCGAGGAGATAAAAACTGAAGAAACTTAAAATATGCAGAAGTGTACAATCTGATCGTATTCCAACTATATCTCATCCTGACCAATCCAGATATGTAATTCTCCATTTCACTATGGAATTCTTTTGGAAACCTTTTCAACAAAAACTCAATGCGTTTTCCATTCGAATATTCCGTTTGTAAATAATGACTATCCTTTTTAGGCAATCTGTTCAAAACTAAACAACCACAATCTTTGTAGTATTGAATAATTCTTTCAACAAATTCCTTCTTCATGGGGAATATCCATCTCTTATGAATTTTATCATAGTGCCTTTTTTGCAACCGCTTGACGAATTCATAACTCATGTTATGTCCCTTCAATTTCATCACAAAACAATTGGGAAATTCAGGAGTCGTGTAAAGCTCTACCTTTTGAGGATTATAAATTGATGCCATTATATCATATAGTTTTTGGTAAGTGCTTGGCTCCCAATAACCATATCGTTCTTGAATAGCTTCCATATTTGAAAGACTAGCTTTGACCACCCAATTTTTATATTGACTGCTCCACCAACTCCCCTTCAATGATCTTACAAAATCAACCTCCCTTTTTTTATAAGGCATAGTGATCAAAAGATTCGGTTTACTAAAAATGATTGAAAGCTTACCTCCAGAATAATTGGATATACCAGCTTCCTCCGATGTGCCAACATGAGGTATTACTGGATGCGACTTAATCTCTGTTAAATCTATGTCGGTATTTTCAACTTTTGAATTGACACCTTCGTTGGTTCCGACTTTTACACTTTCAATGACTTTTTTCTTCGTCTTTCGATCTATATAATAAAAGCTTATGCTTAAGTTTCTAAACAATTGGTAATTATCCTGCGAAGCTTCTAAATAACAAATATTACCTAAAACCACTAATGTAGAACAAGGAATTGTCTTTATCAATTCTAATTCCTTCATAGAGGCACCTGAAATCTTAATCAGGTTCTTATCGCTTTTGTTAACTGTTTCTATTTTTACCACAGGTTCAATGTTTTGCTACTACGTCGAATTAATAGACAATATTAAATCTAATTTCCCGTCCATGCAAGAGAAAATGAAAATTTGATATTGCAAGTCACTCATTCTCTAAAATGAAACTCCCTTGAAATAGAAAATCACAATTTTTGAGTAACCAAAAGGTTCGTTCTCATACCCTCCTTCAATTTGGAATTCTATGAAGGCCTCATTGTCATCATTAAGAAGTTGTGTGATTGGCCATCCATTCTAAACATATCATTAATTTGACCAATTTCACGAAAACCCATTTTATTGTATAATCGAATTGCACGGTAATTTTGAGCAAGTACCCAAAGATCTATATAATCGATTTCCGTTTTCTTCTTCACCCAATTCAACATAAATTCAATAAGTAAACGACCTAATCCTTCACTTCTATAATCACGATGTACACCCATTCCCATCATTGCTCGATGTTTTGTATACTTTTGGTTAAGAGATTTTAAGTCTATATGCCCAACTATCTTATTGTTCTTATTTTCTGCAATAAATACCCTCCTCCAGTACAACTCACCTATCCTGATAGATTGCCCATTTTTAAAACTATTTACCAAATCCTTAGATATATTCAATTCACTTCTTGAAATGGGGAGAAACAAATCAGTATTATCTTTTCCATTATCCGAAATATGATCGCTTAAATAAGTTAAAAACTCATCCATTCTTTCTATTTCTAAAAGTCTTATGGTCATTGAAGTGGCTTAAAATGTATTTTAGAATCAGTTGAACTTGCTCGATTCACTAAACGAATCTCTTTTTTAGATTCATAACATAGGTCGAGAAAAAGTGAAGTAACCGAATTCAATTATATGCGGATCAACTATCAGTTTATTTTATTTTGATTCAATACTTAAAAACATTTCCGCTGTAACTTATGCCCATTAAAAGAATAAATACGCATTTCGACCAATTCATTTCAATCAATATCTATCCTTTTTAATTTTACTGACTGACATACGGCTTCGCCTTTGATAAGTCGCAACAACATCCTACATAATGAATCTATCAACAAAATTTATGAATTCAACTAGATCAACTTCTTCAAATGTTCGATGCACTTAATCTCCGAGTAATTCTATTTGAATTAAAAATACTTAATAAAATGTTCTGCTCAAAACAATTCATTAAAATAATTCAATCAGCACCAATAAGCAATATTAAATTTCATTTACCCTTCGACCATTAAGACATACCAAACAAAATTTGGACAAAATAAACATATTATTGGACCATTACTAGATATAATTTCTAACAATTTTTCCATTTACTAATGTAGAAGTACAGGATTATAACCATCAATACGACAGTCACAAAGCAAGACTCCTTTATAAACATCTTTCGACAAAACAACCATTATCATAAATTATAGATGACACAGCCTAGTCTCTCTAATTCTTTCCCATTTCACGCCTAATGTCTTCAATAAATATCTCGTCTACAAGTTGCCTATACGGGTTGGACATAGATCGTTCTCTTTGATACAATTTCAATGCCGTTTCCAAATCACTTTCATATAAATCCTTCTGATTTAGCGCCTTATAACACAGTGCTCGATAATAGTATAATTCGCTCACACCATCCTCATTGATCTGCAGTTGAAATGTAGCAATGGCTTTATTGTATTCTCTATTCTCCAAGTACAATACTCCAAGATGTAAATAATCATAAAGGCCTACGTTTCCCCTATCTTTTTCAATTTGATTACGGCATATTTCGATCGCCTTCGAAGTCTCTCCTAAGCCTTTCCAACACAGTGCCAACATTATGTTCAAATGATACAAGCCATCACCTGTATAACCCAATTCTCCTGAGACCAAAGCATCCAATTGTTCAATATCTTGAATGGCTGCCTCATAATTATGCATGAAGAAGAAATGATACCAACCTCTATTGGCTAAATGTTCTACTGGGTTGATTTCGACCGCCTTATCAATCATCTCTTTCCATTCTTTGATCAATCCTCTTTTAGCATAAGGCACAGCCTTTTCGTAGTAAGAATAATCAAAACTCGGACACAAAGCAATGGATCGATCAAAATGCTCTTGGGACTTCCTCGATCCTTGAGGATGCATTATCGCTTTCTCTGCTTCTTTACACGCTTGATAGCATCCCTCATTTTCTTTATACAAGTTACAATTAGGTGGACCATAACTCGAAAAAATCACTACAAATAATACGAATACAAATAGCTTTTTCATGGTAATATATCTACAATTTTATGGTCAACAATTTTAAATGTAAGGTACTTGTAATAATCATAAACCTTTCCATTGTATTCAGCGGGTATCCAATTATTAAGAGACTTCACCTTCGATAGCAATGCATCGATCACCTCATCTTCATATGTTATAGAATTGTAGTTAAAATCCAATTGCTCAATTCTAAACCTACCTGTTTGAGCCTTACAATTAACCGCAAATCTAATAGTGACATAACCTCTTCTAATTGTAGATTTAGGCAGAACAAAATTTTCAAATGAAGAATCTATCGCATGCTTCTCCCCTTTGTATAAATCTGGATTATTAAAATTGTAGTGAACTAAGGTTCTATCCTCATTGCACAATTGAAATCTTGGGTCATCTAAATCAGGATCAAATAAAATATCCCCTACATGTTCATTATAATCGGTTCCAACATTTACCGTTGACCTATTATTGATCTGATTACAAGAAATAAAGTGAATCATCAATAAGAGTAGTACAATTCTCATAAAATATTCTTTGCTTTACCAAACAAAATAAACATGTATTAACCATAAGTATACATCTAGACATCATACTTTGATACTTATTAACACATCATTTGTAGATGCTTTAGTTTCATTCAAGTTATCGATATAAACATATAGCCGATCACTCACGAATTATACATGATTACACTTTTACAACTACTACCCTATAAATCTAACTTAATATGATCTTCTAAGTTTATGTTCTAAAGAATACTTAACCGTTTCCCATTCGTGATCTAGGATCGAGAAAACGACAGTATCCCGTATTATTCCATTATGATCAATTTGATGATTTCTCAATATACCATCTTGCTTTGCGCCCAACCTTGCTATTGCTGCACGAGATCTTACATTATGCCAATGTGTTCGAAATTCTACAGCAATACAATCAAGGGTTTCAAAGGCATGTTTTAACAAGAGGTACTTACATTCAGTATTGACACCAGATCGTTGCATAGACCATGCATACCAGGTAAATCCGATCTCTATTCTTCTATTTTTCTGACTAGCACTAGTAAATCTTGAAGTGCCAATGATTCTTCCACTGGACTTATGTAGAACGGCAAAAGGTAAGGATACATCCTCTTCAAATTCCGCTATCGCTCTTCGAATATACGACTCCACTTCCTCCGGTTTTGGAGCTGAAGTATACCACAATTCCCACAATGCTCCATCTTTAACAGCTTGTGCCAGCTCCTCAGTATGTTCTATTCTAAGCGGAGTTAGTTTAACCAATTCTCCCTCCAGTTCCAGCTTTGTCAACCATTTACTCATCTTCTGGGATTTTAAGATTCATCAATAATTAAATATTTATCAAGAGATATACAAGGCGTATAATTACAATTCAATAGTATATTCTATATCATACAGCATCAAACCGCAAGCAGGAACACTCCAATCCAACTTAAGTCTTTTTTTATTGCACAATGCATCTCTCAGGAGTTTCATATCTAATTTACCTCTATTTACATTTAGTTGAGCACCTACAAGCAATCGAATCATTCCTCTTAAAAACCGATTTGCCGTTACTCTAAATTCCACTACACCATCTTGGTCATTATAAGACCAGTAACACTTCCTGATTTCGCAAAGTGTAGTTTTCACATTAGTTCCAGTTTTACAAAATGTATTAAAATCATCAAACTCAGAAATCAACTTTCCAGCAGAATTCAACACATCTATGTCCAAATCATCGCGATATGGGTAATGCCAAGTAAACCTATTATCAAATGGGTCCTTATTTGTTCTTATTCTATAAATATAACTTCGAGATACTGCATCAAAACGCGCATGAAAGTCATGCTTCATCTCAACACAAGAATGAAAGACAATTCTTCCATCCAACAATTTATTCATTTTATACACGATAGATTCCGCATCAAGTTTTGCATTACATGTATCAAAATGAAAAACGTATCCTTTGGCGTGAACTCCAGAATCTGTTCGACCACAACCGACGATTTCAATCTCTTCATTCAAGATCATTCCTAGCTTCTCCTCAATTACTCCTTGCACAGTATTTCGGCTTTCTTTTTGACCTTGCCAACCAAAATACCCTGTACCATCATAAGATATTTTACAAGCAAATCTAAATATCACCTGCTCTTGCTCTGCCATTTAACTTCTTCTACACCATTTAATACAGCAATATACCGACCCAACACGAAAAAGTAATCAGATAATCGATTCAAATAATTGATTATTAGGGCATCTATATCTTCATTTTGAGCCAATCCTACTACTCTGCGCTCAGCTCTACGACAAACTGTTCGGCATATGTGAGCATAAGACACCGAAGGAAGTCCACCAGGGAGGATGAAATTCTTTAATGGAGCCAATTTTGATTGCATTGCATCTATTTCACCTTCCAGAAGATCAATATCTTCCTTTTCTATCCCAGGTAATTCAAAACCACTTCCAGGATCAGTAGCTAACACTGACCCCATATTAAATAAGCAATTTTGTATTTCATGCAACACTTCCCGTATACGATCATCATCCAATCCATCTCGAAGCAAGCCGATAAATGCATTCAATTCATCTACTGTACCATACGATTCTATACGATCCGCAAATTTTGGTAACCTTTTTCCTCCAAACAATGAAGTAGTACCATCATCTCCTGTCTTAGTATAAATCTTCATTCCAATTAATTATTAAAACCTAAAGATAACAACGCAACATCAAGATTTCCTATTCAAGAATTGTATTTGTGGAATTAACATATCACATCATACAGATATCAGTAGACTAAAAAAAATCTCATCCATCATCAATACATGTAGACCAAGCATTTCACAGTTAACCATTTTTCATGTTTCGGGGCCTACCCTTACTTCGTACGGGTCGCTATGTTTCAGGACTCGCTTCACTCGGTCCTTTCGGACTTCATTCTTCACCCTTGCACAGCGCTAGTCCATTCAGAATTCAAGTACAAAATCAAAATATTCAGTGACAGAAGGTAACCATTTCAAAGTCATTCCACACTTATAACTACATTCTTTAATTAAATAAACTTTATAACAATGGAAAAATTTAATTTAACCAAAGTTCAGCAAACCATTTCTGATGTTCAAGAAAAGAATTCTGCTGATTTGTTAGCTATGAAAAATGTAGTTGGTTACGGTGTAGGTAAAAAAATATCCAACGGTAAAATTACCAACAAAGACTGTCTAACCGTCTTCGTAACCTCTAAAATGGATGCCGATATCTTATCAAAAACCGACCTCGTTCCTAAGACACTTGACAATGTTCAAACTGATGTCATCGAAGTAGGACAAGTCTTTGCTCAAAGTGACATCACCCTTCGCAAAAGAATTCGACCAGCCAAAGGTGGGTATAGTGTAGGACACTATAAAATTACAGCCGGAACTATCGCTACTTGTGTCATCGACAGAAAACCAACACCAGGTATTCCTCCCAGATACTACATCTTATCTAACAATCACGTATTAGCCAATTCCAATAAAGCCAATATCGGAGATCCTATCTACCAACCAGGCCCTTATGACGGAGGCACTAAAAAAGACACCATTGCCAAACTAGCCAGATTTGTTCCCATTCGCTTTGACAACAAGTGTAACTATGTTGACGCTGCCATCGCCGAAGGAGATTTAGATGAGCTAAATAGAGATGTTTATTGGTCAGGGCACATTAATGAGGTGGCTTGGGCCAAAGTAGGAGAAATCGTACACAAGACGGGAAGAACGACTGGCCATACCACTGGTAAAGTTTTAGCCATCAATTCTACCATTAATGTCAACTTTGGTGGTGGGAAAATTGCCAAATTTTGCAATCAAATCATAACTACTGACATGAGCGCTGGTGGAGATTCTGGTTCTCTTACAATCAACGAAAAAGGAGAAGGCGTTGGATTATTATTTGCGGGTTCTTCAACGATTACGGTCCACAATCACCTATACTATGTAATGGCATTACTAGGTATCAAACTACACTAAATTGCATTCTCTGGTGTGTTGAAAGGAATCTTTCGACACACCAATTTGTTTTATTCATTACAATCGTTTGATTTATGCTACGAATACTCTTAATATTTCTATCACTTTCCTTTTTAAATTGCCAAAACATGAAAAAAATAAGTTTCGAAACTGCTTTAGAAAAAGCACAATCTTGGGTTGGAAGTCATGGCATCTACGCTGTGGGGGAATCCAAGGATGACAAAGGAAACAAACTTATCATGATTTTCACTTCCGATATTCAAAAGACAACTGAAGTCATTCCAAAAGACCTTGATGGATATCCAATCGTATATATGGATACAGACGAAATTAAAACTCAAAAGTGATGTAAAAATTGCGTTCAATAGCAAAATTAACTACTTGGAATTCAGATCAATCCGAAAATTCTTTTGCATAGCATAGCTATGGAAATTGATTTTTGGGAAGAGCTTGGATTTCAATGAGTTGATTCTAGCATTAGGATTTATTTTTTTAAATCACTTCTCAATAATTCGCCCTAGCGATTTTGAATTAATCAAACGATTCACCAATATGAAACTCTTCACAAAATCTGATCTTTCCCCAAGATCAACTTACTTAATATTAGCCTTCTTTTTTTCTTCTTCACATTTCCTGTTCTACCAAAAGAGTTTATAATCTTGAGGTAAACGAACTATCTTCGTTCACCGTTAATTTATCACAAGGCCAAAAAGTTGTTTTCGAAACCGGTAACCTGTCCCTTGATTGTGACCCCATCCTACATTTATATGATATAAAGCGATCTCAGGAGTTAGCAGTTGATAACGACGGAGGAGAAAATAAAAATGCTCGTTTAGTATACACTCCCATGACATCTGGAAAGTACTTATTAATAATACGTTCCAAGGACAACAAATCCCATGGGACTTGTGATCTATCAAAAAATGGTGTTGAATTTAAGAATACTGTTCCAGTAGGTGGTTACCATCTTAACCTAAGACATCTTTCCCAAAATGAAATATTACATTTTGTAAGACCTCCTATGGGGCCAAATCACCATAGAGTCATGATAATGCAAAACGCTCTATCTATGGACACTTTATTGTCCCACAGTCACTTGACCTCTTATACCCTCCCTAAAAGAAAATTCTCTCAAAAAATAATTATTGGAAAGAGGATCCCTACAAAAGAGAGGTTTCCCAATCAAACGCGTATGACACTTTTGGTAAACGATCGCAAACTCAATAATGGCGATAGAGATGGTGATGATTTGGGTGATCGTTTGGAAAAAGAACTTGGCACATGTTCAAATCTAAAGGACCAAATTAAGGCCCCTGATGGAAGCGTATTCGATTGCGGTATCATTAGTGATCCAAGAGATACCGATGGTGATGGTATATCAGACGGACTCGAAGTCCTAGGACAAAAAGGGACTACAACTAAAAATGCTCTTTATCTTCCAACATGGGGTTCTGATCCTAGACATAAGGATATATTCTTTGAAGTAGATTTTATGCGACGTAAAAAGGAAGAGAATGACAACTTAACCACTTTACACATGACCAAATCTGTAGCAAGAAAGATGGCCAAAATATTCGCTGATGGATACGAATCTGATCCGTTCTTCTTACACTATAATGCCACTATACTTAAGAACCCAGATTTAAAACCTGGTATAAACATACATTTGGATATTGGGCTTCATCCAGAATTAGAAAGCGATGTTGGCATTTTTGGAAATTGGGGAGGATTTAATGCCGTGGACGCCATCCAGAATAGTGCAAACCAATGGAAAGGACAAAGACCTCAAGACGCTTGGAAAACGGAGATGGCCGTAGAAAGAAGAGGATTATTTAGATATATTTTAGGATACGCAGGAGGTGGCGGATCTTGCTCCCCATTTGGGATGGCATGTTCACCGAATTTTCATAGTGTAAAAAACACAGCTCACGAAATTGGGCATACCCTTGGATTGGGTCACTCAGGACCCTATGGGAATGATGCACCTAATTGTGCACCGAACTATCCCAGCATCATGAATTATGCTTATTACCAAAAAGCACCTGACATAGGATTTTCTTCCCGTCCCAAAGCTTACCCTCTGAACAACTATGCTTTAGAAGAATGGGAAGCCCTGCCAACAAAAGCTCATTTTTTTCCATATCTCGAATCCATCTATGGATATCATACCGATGATATTCATGGTCATGTAGATTGGAATAGAGACGGTCATTTTGCTCCAAAGGGTGTTAAAGTACAAGCATATGCCAATAATACTAAAAGAATTGGTTGTGAATTCACTAGAATCAATAAATTTGAATTTGATGCTCAATCAAAAATTTCTCCCTCTCTTTCTAGATTGAACAAAAAACTGTTCTTATTCTACAAAGATCGCTTCAATTCACTAGTCTATAAGACTTCGATTTCGAAATGGAATTGCCCAACGCCCAATCACCCTGACTGCCAATCAGGCTATTGGTCTGAACCTAAAAATGGGTTCCTACCTGCAGAATTTGGACTTGACTCGGAGCGAATAGGGGACCACAATAATCCCTCTATTTTAGTAGTTACCAACGGGGTAAATAATTTTTTGTGGTACAATGTTTTGACCTCATTTCAAGGCCATAATGACAATTGGAATCCTCCAAATTTGATCCCAAGTACTACGAAACCGAAGGGTGAACCTTCACTGGCATTTTATACCGATAACTTAACCTATCTAATCTATAAAACTCAGGATAATTCTTTAAGATTAAGAAAGTTTCAAACCAATTCTGGTAATCATTCCTGGTCTACGGAGGAAATCGTAAAAGACGAATCAAGTAATACTATTCAACTTACTGATCTTGCCTCACCCAGTATCATAAAAGCTACTCTTCCATGGGATCCCTTGAGATCAAGACTTTATGGGGCATTTTCTACTTCGAATGATGGTAAACTGAACATTAGGGTCTACGACGAAAGGAGTAAACATTGGGAAAAAACTGACTTACTGGAATACAATCCTACAAATGTCGAAAAGCGGCCAAGCATGTCCTGGATACCTTCTTCTAGTAAGAATTCTAAGAGTCGATTCTACCTTGCTTATTTACAACCTTCAAACAATAAGTTAGTTTCTAAAATGATGTCACTTTATACTAAAGTAACCAAAGAGAATGAACAAGAATCGAAAAAGCAGATCATTGGGCTTGACACCTATTTTTCTAATGTTTGGTATTATTCACATGGGATAGATTTATTCTATGATCGAAATGGTGAAGATTCTAATCTTAGATATGCAGGGTCTTTTGATGCTGAAGAATCGAATCACCTGCATTTCAATCCTAATGCAGATGGAATCATAGATTTAACTTACTCCAGATACAACGACTGGGAAACGATTACCAAATTTCTTTGCAAAGGATTGGTCAATCCCGACATTGTTTTACCCAATCCAATCAAATGCGAATAAGAACGATTTAAGCTTGTAGGCTTCTACATAATATTCAACTAATATAGTGGCCATGGTTTAATCAAATCGCATACTACACATGATGGTTGGATATCGTAGTAATCTATTCAAAAAATCAGAATTTCTGGATATTAAATCACACAACTACGCAGAAGATAACCCAATATTATTTACTATAAATAGATACAGAAGTATTAATTTAGCGCTTTGACGTAAATCCTATATTATGAAAATATTGAATAATCATCTGATCGTTATTTGTAAGAATTCTTACGCCCTAGCGTTAGCTTTGTTTTTATTATCACTAACGCTATCAGCACAAGATCCATACATTACGACATGGAAGACCGATAATCCTGGTGGTACAAACAACTCATCCATTTTGATAAAGACCTATAATATGCCCGGATACAACTACGATGTAGACTGGGATAATGACGGTGTTTTTGATCAGTTTGGGATCACCGGAGGGGTTATCCATGATTTTGGCACCCCAGGCACCTATACGATAAGGATCCAAGGTGATTTTCTAGGCATTAGAATGAGTACTTCTGCTGACAATTTAAAACTGATTTCCATAGACCAATGGGGAGATATTGAGTGGGAATATTTATATGGAGCTTACCAAGGGGCTGAGAATATGATTTATAATGCTACTGACGCACCGGATCTTTCCAATGTTACAAACTTAAGTTCAATGTTTGAAGGCGCTACCAACTTCAATGGAGATTTAAACAATTGGGATGTTAGCAATGTAACTCATTTCTCATATATGTTTAGTAATGCCGCCGGATTTAATGGAAATATAAGTGATTGGAATATGGTGAATGCTAAATATCTAAGTGGCATGTTTAATGGTGCAATTAGTTTTAATAGAAATATTGAGAATTGGGATGTTTCCAATGTTTACTACTTTAGAAGTATGTTTGCTGAAGCCACTTCGTTTCAAGGAGATCTAGAAAATTGGGTTGTTTCTAATGCAAATTCTATGAAGAGCATGTTCTTTAGAGCGAGCAGTTTTAATGGCAATATCGAAAACTGGGATGTTTCTAATGTCAACGAATTTTCTAGTATGTTTTCTGAAGCATCAAGTTTTGATCGAAATTTAGGAAATTGGCAACTTTATAGTGGAGCTCATTTACCCGGCATGTTTAGTAATAGTGGTATGTCCGTCACTAATTATGACAATACTTTGATAGGGTGGTCAACACAAAGCGTATACAATAGAGACTTGGGAGCTCATGGCTTAAAATATTGCAATGGTCAATCGGCAAGAGAGTTCTTAATCTTAGCCAATGATTGGACCATAAACGGTGACACCTACGACTGCTCTGTCCTTCCTGTAGATTTTATTGATTTCTCTGGCATTCAAAACAATGATAAGATCAATCTACGTTGGTCAACAGCTCAAGAAATCAACAATAAGGGATTTCAAATCCAAAAATTGGGACCTGATCATCAATGGGAAAATCTTGGTTTTGTTCCTGCACAAAGTGATGAACAATCTGGTACCAAATACTACAAATTCCTAGACTATCAACCGGAGTCTGGGCTAAACATCTATCGATTGAGACAGGAAGATTTGGATGGTACCACGAGCTACTCCAAAACCATTTCCATCATTTTTTTAGATGGAACTCAATACGTAAATGTTTTCCCCAATCCATCCCATTCCAAATTCGTTTACGCCAATTTCCCGCATGGAGGAAACTACCAACTCCAAATTAAGAATACTCTCGGGCATGTTGTTTCTAATCAAACGATAAATGTTGCAGACAGAAACAAACCAATTATGATCAACATACCACAATCGGGAATCTTCTATCTCAACTTTTCTAACGGTACGAGTTCCTTTTCCAAGAAGGTCATTATACTGGATTAGGACTCTTTACCTAGACATATTGTGAATTGGATTTGACATTTACATCAAAAGACCAGAATATAAGCTGTATAACTTCACTAAATCCTAAATATTTCAGACATTTGTCAGAACTATATTTTCGTATATGAAGATTGCAGTATTTCCAGGTTCTTTTGACCCCATCACCTTGGGACACATTGACTTGGTAAAAAGAGCATTGCCTCTGTTTGATAAGGTAGTTATTGCCATAGGTGTAAACTCTCAGAAAAAGACTCTTTTTTCTTTGGAACAGAGAATCAAATGGATAGATGATTTTTTCGAAGATGAACCTAAAGTAGATGTTGGCCATTTTCAAGGACTAACGGTCAATTATTGCCATTCCATTAATGCTAACTTTCTGGTTCGTGGATTGCGAAACGCTTCAGACTTCGATTACGAAAAGACCATTTCTCAACTCAATACCATCATAGGTAAAGGACTTGAAACCGTATTCTTGATCAGCAGACCAGAATTTGGCCATATCAGTTCTACCATAGTAAGAGAAATAATAAAAGGAAATGGAGATGTATCTTCATTTGTTCCTGCTAACATTGTCCAAGATTTACAAAATAAAAATTTAATCAATTAGTTAAATATCGAAATATGTCAAATGCATTTTACGAAGTACCCGTGGCAACCAATGAGCCAGTATTAAGTTACTTACCAGGTTCTCCAGAAAAATTAGAGGTCAAAAAGGTATATAAGCAACTTTTAGGAAGTACGATTGACATACCAATGTACATTGGTGGAAAAAAAGTTAAGACTAAAAATAAAGTTGAGATAAGACCTCCTCATGAATTAAAAACTGTTATTGGGACATATAGCAGAGGTTCTAAAAAACACGTTAAAGATGCGATCAAAGCAGCATTGGATGCGAAAGAGAATTGGGCCAATTTGCCTTGGCAAGACAGAGCATCCATCTTTTTGAAGGCTGCTGACCTTTTATCTGGTCCTTATAGAGCTAAGATGAATGCAGCCACTATGCTTTGTCAATCTAAAAACATCTATCAGGCAGAAATTGACGCTGTAGCTGAAATGGCTGATTTCTTTAGATTTAACGTACAGTATATGACTGAGATCTATGCACAACAACCAGAGAGTAATCCTGGCATGTGGAATAGGCTTGAGTATAGACCGTTGGAAGGATTTGTATTTGCATTGACTCCATTTAACTTTACTTCAATAGCAGCCAATCTATGTGCAGCTCCTGCCATGTTAGGTAATACCATCGTATGGAAGCCCTCGGATTCTCAAATCTACTCTGCTCAAGTAATCATGGAATTATTTGAAGAAGCTGGATTACCTGATGGTGTCATCAATATTGTATATGCAGATGGACCAGAAGCTGGTGAGGTAATCTTTAATCATCCTGATTTTGCTGGATTGCACTTTACAGGAAGTACTGGAGTATTCCAAACTTTATGGGAGACGATCGGAAGAAACATTCGCAAGTACAAGTCTTACCCAAGAATTGTTGGTGAGACGGGTGGAAAAGATTTCGTTGTAGCACATTCCTCTGCTAATCCTGAAGAAGTTGCAACTGCTTTGGCTAGAGGAGCATTCGAATTCCAAGGACAAAAATGTTCAGCGGCATCAAGATCGTATATTCCTAAATCAATGTGGAAGGCCGTTGAAAAATCTCTTTTAAAACAAGTGAAGTCCTTTAAAATGGGAAGCCCAGAAGATTTCACCAATTTTGTTAATGCTGTTATAGATGAACGTGCATTTGATAAGATTGCTGGCTATATCGACCTTGTTAAAAAGGATAAGAATGCAAAGATTATTGCAGGGGGTAGCTACAATAAAAAGAAAGGATATTTCATCGAACCAACCATTGTTTTGGTTGACGATCCAAAATTCACAACAATGTGTGAAGAAATCTTTGGACCTGTCCTAACCATCTATGTGTACGATGATAAAAAATACGAAGAGACTCTTGAAATAGTAGATTCTACTTCACCATATGCATTAACAGGAGCAATCTTCTCTAAAGACAGATATGCTATGAAAGTAGCCTTCGACAAATTGAGAAATTGTGCTGGTAACTTCTACCTTAATGATAAACCAACTGGTGCGGTAGTAGGTCAACAACCTTTTGGAGGAGCAAGAGGCTCAGGAACCAATGATAAAGCAGGTTCTATACTCAATTTGTATAGATGGTTGTCTCCAAGGACTATTAAGGAAACATTTGTACCACCAACTGATTACAAATATCCTTTCCTACAAGAGAAATAAATTCATTTATGCTTGTAGATAAACATGGGAGAAGCGTCACATATCTTCGATTGGCGGTCACCAATCGATGCAATTTGAGATGCTTCTATTGTATGCCTGAAGAAGGTATACAATACGTACCAAAATCCGAATTGCTCTCTTACGAAGAGATGTATAAATTGGTAAGCCTATTTTATCGACTTGGAGTGCGTAAACTAAGAATTATTGGAGGAGAACCTTTTTTACGAAAGGATCTCCTCTCCTTTTTAAAATCATTGACTACATTTTCGGATTTAAAGATTCACATCACTTCCAACGGAACCATTTTGTCTAAGTATCTAAAGCAACTAAAGCAGATGGGAATCTATCACATCAATCTTAGCTTAGACACACTAAATGAGGATAATTCATATAAAATCACGAGAAGAAAAACTTATCTACTCTACCTACAGTAGAATCTATGGTCAGTATCGGAGGATAGATTTAGCCTGATCCTACTTAGTATTATAAAATCATCATATATGTCAGCTCCATATTTTATTAAGGTCTCGGAAGCTCAAAATATCATCAATGAAACTGTTCAAGGCTTTGGATCCCAATATGTAGATATCTCCTCTGCCCTTGGATATACTATCGATGAAGATATTTTGGCTGATCGTGACTTCCCCCCTTTCAATAGAGTAGCTATGGATGGAATCGCCATCAATAGTAAAGCATTTCAATCTGGTCAACGAACCTTTGAAATACAAGAATCTACTATGGCTGGACAACCTATTGTTCAATTACGTTCTACTCAATTCGCAATAGAAATTATGACCGGTTGTATACTACCAGTAGGTTGTGATACCGTAATTAGATACGAAGATGTCATCGTAAACAATGGTGAAGTAACCATCAATCTGAATGATATTAATCCAGGTCAAAATGTTCACCTCAAAGGAAATGATCGGCAAAATGGAAGCCTTTTGATTGCTAAGGGAACAATGGTCGATCCAGGATCAATCGCTGTATTAGCAACTGTTGGAAAATCAACAATAAAGGTCTTGAGTAAACCCAAAATAGCTTTGCTATCAACAGGTGACGAACTGGTTGACATAGACCAAACTCCCGAAGACCATCAGATTCGAAAAAGCAATTCCTACATCATCGGTGCAATTCTGAATAAGTATGGTTACGATTGCCAATCCTTTCATTTAAACGATGACTACAATTTATTATTCAAAGAAATTGAAAAGATTCTAACTTCTTTTGATGTCTTAGTTTGCAGCGGAGGAGTTTCTATGGGAAAATACGATTTTTTACCTAAAGTATTTGAAGACTTGGGTGTTGAAACGAGATTCTATAAAGTTAAAGAAAGGCCGGGCAAACCATTTTGGTTTGGCACTAAAGACAATAAAACCATTTTTGCTCTGCCAGGCAATCCTATCTCTTCCACAATGTGTACTTCAGTTTATCTTATTCCCTGGCTTCAAAAATGTATGAAGCAGCAAGAAAATAGTCTTTGGGCTTCACTTTCCAATAAGGTCGAATTCAAACCTGATCTTACATATTTCTGCGAAGTAGCAATTTCCAATAATAAAGGGCAAATAATAGCCTCGGCAAAGAAAAGTAAAGGCTCCGGAGATCTAGCCCACTTAATATCCAAACATGGTTTTATCGAACTTCCACAAGGGAAAAATGAGTATCAACCAAAAGAGATTTATAAGGTATATTTAATGTAAATCTACAAAGTAAATAAGTGTTCTTACCAATTGCGAAACATAACTCATTTCATTGTCATACCAAGCCACTGTTTTCACCAATTGATGGTCTCCATTGGTAATTACTGTAGTCTGCGATGCATCAAATAAACTACCATAACTTAGTCCAATAATATCACTACTTACGATCTCATCCGTATTATATCCCAGGGTTTCATTGGCCGATGCCTTCATTAAAGCATTTACCTCTTCCTCACTTACCTTTTGCTCAAGTACAGTTACCAATTCGACCAAAGAACCAGTAAGTGTAGGGACTCTTTGAGCGTTCCCATCTAACCTCCCAGCAATTTCAGGCATAACCAAATCAATAGCCTTTGCTGCACCAGTTGTACTTGGAACAATATTTTGAGCCGCTGCTCTAGCGCGTCTCAACTTTGTACGATGCGGTGAATCCTGTGTTTTTTGATCATTTGTATATGAGTGAACAGTAGTCATTAATCCAGTCACCAAACCATAATTATCATGCAATACCTTAACCATTGGTGCTAAGCAGTTGGTCGTACAAGAAGCACAACTTATGATTTTTTCACTTCCATCCAAAATGTCATGATTGACATTATATACAATCGTTTTAAGGTCTCCTTTTGCGGGAGCCGAAATAATCACTTTTTTTGCTCCTGCATCAATATGTCCTTGAGCCAATTCTTTACTTCTAAAAAAACCAGTACATTCGATCACAATGTCGACATCATGATCCTGCCAAGGAATTAATGAAGGATCTTTTTGATTATAAATCCTCACTTCCTTTCCATTTATCTTTAACCCATTGTCAGATACTTGAACGTCCTGATTAAACCTTCCTTGAGCGGTATCATATTTTAATAGATAAGCAAGCATATCCGTATTGGTTAAATCGTTAATTGCTACAACTTCAACCTCTTCCATTGTAAACAATTTTCTAAATACTAACCGTCCTATTCTTCCAAATCCATTTATTGCAATTCTTCTCATCGATTTAAGTTTTGTTGTCTTTCAATTATATAACAATAATTACTTATAGGAATTCAAATAATTTAAGAATTTAACATGAAAATCACTAAAAATGTTGAAACACTTCATTGTTCAAAATCAAGTAATTCAAAATACATATTAAAATTAACAATAATATGATAAAAATGTTATAATTATGTTTCGTAAATGAATTATATGGGTAGATCAAGTATTCATCTTCCAATTCTATTAGTATAGTTTTCTTCAATTAGTACTCCCATTCATCTATAAACTTAACGAAAATTTTAGTCAAGTTTTCGGCATCCGATATCGCTCTATGATGTACACCAGTAAATTCGAATCCTTCTCTTTTAATTGAATTTTTTAAACCAACCTTTTTAACATGAGAACCTTTAATCTCTTGATATTGGCTTTTAATGTCCAAATGATGCTTTAACCAATGATCGTCCACATCATGAAGATCATGATCATTTCTTAACAATTGGATATCAAACCTTCCCCAACTACACAAATAATAATCCTCCTCTGTGTTGATCCAATCCTTAAACTCTTCAATAACTTGCGGAAATTTTCCAGCTTTGTCTACATCTTTTTGAGTAATGGTTGTTAACCAAGTACAAAATCCAGACAATACAGGGTTTACATGAGGCTTTATGAATTTATCAAAGGTTCCTAAAACCTCGCCATACTCATTCACTTTGTATGCACCAATCTCTATGATTTCGTTCACCCCGTGAGGTGGCCTTCCACGCCAGCAAGTAGCTTCTAAATCGTACAAAATGAAATTCACAACCTAATTATCACTTTTCTTTTAAAATAATTTTTCAAAATCGTATCCTTCGAGTCGAT
Organism: Saprospiraceae bacterium; assembly: GCA_965230345.1. Taxonomy (GTDB): domain Bacteria; phylum Bacteroidota; class Bacteroidia; order Chitinophagales; family Saprospiraceae; genus JADKBO01. Next base: position 417,636 of record CBDDKR010000001.1, on the reverse strand, counting down.
TGTGATAAAAATACAGCAATCTAATATTTTGGGTCAATAACTTATCACCATCTATATGTAGTACTTTCTGAGTATGATATGCACCCAATAATTCAAGTGCATCATTTAACACATCGTCCACCTCTTTATCAAAAATATCGTGCAATCTAACCTTCCCCTCATTTTCTAGGACTTTGAGTTTGACCACAAATGATCTCATTTCCGACTTAAAAGATGCTAAATCCAATTCGAATTCCTTACTGGTCATCCTCAAAATCGTAAACAGGTCTATATCTTTCCATTGACCCTCGAACAATTTGAAAGCTAAGTAAGCCACCAAGTGAGAGGATAATATCAAATTACTCTTAAAGTAATTTTCCAATATTTTTGATCCCAACAATTTGGCGTATACAGATTCTCTTTGATTGTTTTCACTGAGTTCACCATCCAATACGAAATAGTCCTTGAGGTCTAGTTTTCGACCATGCATATCTACACTATCTCCCTCCATATCAACTTCATTCCCCAGGACATCGAGAGGCTGCCCAAAGGTCAAGTAGAATTCAGATTTTCTTTTAAAGAATAGTTTTAAAAAATTGAATGAGAATCCACTTGCTTTATTCTCTTTAGACCTTGTATATTTCTCTCTTCCTGTGGCTCTTAAATGTTGTTCAACTAAGGATTTAGCCTCAAAAATGAAGTGATAGCCTAGTATTATTGGAACTACAAAAATCTTTTTGGAATGTTCCTGTAGAATCAATTCTCGTTGTGCATCGATCACGGATCCTAGAAGCCCTAATTTAAGTTTTTCTTCCATAGCTCCACTTCGCGATCGAGTACCACCAGGGAAGAAAATATTATTAACGCCTTTGCACAAACTAAATGATGCCATGCTGGTAAGACACTCGAGATATATAGGATTCTTCTTTCGTCGATCCACCCGATAAGCCCCTAGCCTATTCATAAAATATGCAGGGATTTCAGCATCGTATAAATTAAGTCCAGCTCCATAAGAAAATCCAGGTAGGCCACCCACCATATCCATGGCGTAACCAATCATAATGGAATCTAAATTGGAGAAATGTGTAGGCACAACAACTACCGTTCCCTTTTTAAACAATGATCGAACCTGTTCTACATGCCCATCAACCTTTATCTTTTTAAGCAAGTCTTTCTTACTTCCCCACCAGAATCGTTGACCTTCGTCACTAAATTTATTGAAAACCCGTTTAAATAAAAAAGTTAAAAATCTTCGAGCAAATTTAAACGTACCACTCCTAAAACTACCAACAATTTCTTCATTGTATCGATTTATTATTCGCTTCAAAATAGCATTTAAAGCTTCGTCACTATCGGTCCGTTTCAGTGCCTGATTAATCTCTTGATTCATGTTATTCCACAACGCCTTATCGTCATTGGGATCTACTTTCCAAGGATTATTCTTTACCCTAATTTTCTCGAGATAAACCGTTTTGTGCAACAACTCCTCTAATCTTCCCTCATATTTCTTTTGTAAATGAGAAAATACGATTGCATTGAGTTCTTCAATAAAAGCTTTTCTTTTAGAATTAAAGAGTTGAATAGGCCAATCCCCTAAATTCGGATAAATATGTGGAAATATTTTAGACAAATACTAACGATTTAAATTAAGGGTGCAAAAATCAGAAATTATTAACTAACTCTCCAATAAATTTCAATATATCTTCTCTACCTATTTCTTTTTCGGCCGATGTTACAAAATAAGGTGGAAGTTGTGTCCATTCTTCAAGCAGCTTATTCTTAATAGATTCTATATTCTCTTCTCCCTTTTTACCTGGCATTTTATCAATTTTAGTAAAAACTAAAACTATTGGGATTCCTCTTCCTCCGCACCAAGATATAAATTCATGGTCAATCGCTTGTAAGGGATGCCGAGAATCAATCAATACAAACGCACACTGTAATGTACTCCTCACATCCAAATACTGTTGGATCATGTTTTGCCACTTACTCCTTGTCTTCTTAGATGTCTTCGCATAACCATAGCCTGGCAAATCAACTAAGTACCATGAATCATCAACAGCAAAATAGTTGATCATCTGCGTTTTACCCGGTTGTTTAGAGGTCTTAGCCAAGTCCTTTCTTTTGCACAGCATATTAATCAAAGAAGACTTACCAACATTTGATCTTCCAATAAATGCAAATTCTGGCCACCCGTTTTTAGGACAAATTGATTCCTTTGGATAACTAGCTACATATTCTACTTGTAATATTTCCATGATTTAGGCACAGAATTTGATATTATAATTAATTATTATATGATATTGATATTACGAATAAACCATAATTCAATGCAGTTCATTAATAGTGGTTTTCACCGAATTATCAATATTAATCTGAGGCAAAGGTATGATTCTAGGTTAACAATGCGTTAAATTCAAACATTATATAACAACTAGGATCAACATTATCCGTTGTTAAAGAAACCAAGATTACGATTTTCTAAAAATTCATTTGAGAATTTGTCATTTTCATCTGAAGCAAAACATTATATAGTATGAAAAAGATCATTTTTTCTACAATATTGTTGATTACATTTCTAAAGATTAATGCCCAAATTGAGTTTGGGATAAGAGCTGGATTAAGTTCTGTTGATCTCATCACCAATTCTATTGAATACGTCAAGGGAGAACAAAGCTTTAAGCTACAATTTAACGAATCCGAGTACGGTCATCATTTTGGTTTATACTCAAGACTTTCTTTCTTGGGCATATATATAGAACCGAATTTGATGTTTTCAAGCAATAAAGTAAGTTATACTCTATCGGAATTTACCGAAAACGGATTTCCGATTTCTGTACTAAAAAATGAAACCTATCACAATTTAGATATCCCTGTTTTCGTCGGCATTAAGGCTGGAATAATTAGGGTTTATGCAGGACCAGTAGCTCATCTCCATATCAGTAGTAGTTCTGATTTATTTGACATAAATGGATACTCTCAGCGATTTAAAAGTGCTACTTATGGATACCAAGCTGGATTTGGACTAGACATCTGGAAACTTAGATTTGATGTAGCCTACGAAGGCAATTTATCGAAGTTTGGTGATCATATTTCTATCGATGGAAACGATTACAGTTTTAGTGATTCTGCCTCGAGATTATTGGGGACAGTTTCTTATGCATTTTAGGAAAAAATTGTTTTAAAAATCACAAATAGATATATTTTCTTATAAAAATTCAAATACCTTATCATCCACAAAAGACTTCTATTTTCAAAGTAGGAGTCTTTTTTCTTTTGAGTCAAATATCCGTTGAATTCAATAAAAATAATTAGAGTAAGAACACAGACTTAAGTATCTTTATGCTAAGAAGTGATTTAAAAACTGTGTTCAATAGCGGAATTAACTGCCTGGAAGTCAGATCAATCCGAAAATTCTTTTGCATGGCCAAAGCTATGGAAATTAATTTTTGGGCAGAGATGGGATTTCAATGAGTTGGTTCTAGCATTAGGATTTAGTTATTAAATCACTTCTAACAATATTTTATTAGATAAAAATCAAATCAATGGCAAAATTTAGGAAGGAAAAAGATTCCATGGGAATCGTAAACGTACCTGCAGATAAATATTGGGCAGCTCAAACACAAAGGTCTTCTGAAAACTTTAAAATTGGAGGACAGCGCATGCCTATTGAAGTAACTAGAGCATTTGCAATACTTAAAAAAGCAGCAGCTTTCACTAATGCAGATCTAGGAGTTTTACCTAAAAAGAAGGCTAAAGTAATTGGAAAAGTTTGTGACGAAGTATTATCAGGGAAATTGGACGATCAATTTCCATTAGTTGTTTGGCAAACTGGGAGTGGCACGCAAAGCAACATGAACATGAATGAAGTTGTAGCCAATAGAGCTCATGTCGTTTCAGGAGGTAAACTAACTGATAAGATTAAGGATTTCCACCCTAACGACGATGTAAATAAGAGTCAATCTTCTAACGATACATTCCCAACGGCAATGCATATCGCTGCGTACAAAGCACTGGTGGAGACCACCATACCAGGCATGGAAACTTTGCGCGACACCCTAAAGAAAAAGTCCAAGAAATACATGAGTGTAGTTAAAATTGGACGTACTCACTTTATGGATGCAACTCCTTTGACTTTAGGTCAAGAACTTAGTGGATATGTATCTCAATTAGATCATGGAATTGCAGCAATAAAAAATACTCTTAAGCACTTATCTGAATTGGCATTGGGAGGAACTGCTGTGGGGACTGGTCTTAACACACCAAAAGGTTATGACAAGTTAGTGGCTAAATACATAGCCGAATTTACAGGACTACCTTTTAAAACGGCAAAGAATAAGTTTGAAGCATTAGCAGCTCATGATGCCATCGTGGAAGCGCATGGTGCACTTAAAACCGTAGCTGTATCATTGATGAAAATAGGGAATGACATCAGAATGTTGGCTTCAGGACCTCGATGTGGAATTGGAGAAATTCTAATCCCTGAAAACGAGCCTGGTTCGTCAATTATGCCTGGTAAAGTAAACCCTACACAAGCTGAAGCATTGACTATGGCCATGGCCCAAGTCGTAGGAAATGATGTTGCCATCAATGTGGGAGGAATGACAGGTCATTTTGAACTCAATGTATTCAAACCAATGATGATTTTCAACTTTTTGATGTCAGCTAGACTTATTGGAGATGCATGTATGAGTTTCAATGATAATTGTGCGATTGGTATTGCTCCAAATGAACAAAGAATTAGGCAGAACTTAGAAAACTCCTTAATGTTAGTTACTGCATTAAATACTAAAATAGGATATGACAAAGCATCAGAAATAGCTAAAAAAGCCCATAAAGAAGGGACTACATTACGTCAAGCAGCTATTGAACTAAAATACCTAACCAATAAGCAATTTGACGAGTGGGTGAAACCTGAAAAGATGATCGGTTAATGATCAATCCAAGTCGAAATTATAAAAGCTGTCTCTTTTGGAGATGGCTTTTTTTATACGGTCTTTAATAACAATCCCTGAGCATACCAATGCATTGAAAAAGTGTATGATTAGATCATAGTTAGCCAAGTCTTCACTTTCGCAAAAACCCAGTAGACATTTACCTAGGTATCCTATTCTTGTGCTTTGAAAATCATATGGAGCTAACCATTATATATGGTGATTGTATAATATATATAGTAAATTAAATAAGAAGATCTACTCGACCATATTTAACTCTATTAGTTCACTTACTTTAAGGTCCGATCTCAGGGTGATTTCTTTTTTAGAACCTCCCATCATATAAGATACACCAATGGTACAAGGAGGTCTTTGCCCTATATCATCCGCATGAAGTAACAGGTAGTTTTTACCATTTTTATTGAGCTTAAGTTTGAATTTTTTAGGAGCTATTTCAAGTTCTTCTTTTTCCATGATCCATTCTCCGTTAAAACTTACGGAGACTAAATCTCCGTCTGCGATCATATGATCAAAAAACATAAACTCTACGACTTCATCTGTTACACGAATTTTATTCTTACTCTTAGTCACCTGCCTAGATTTCACCTCCGCCGGAATAACATCAATCATTCTGGTTTCAGACTCCACATAATCCACTTTTTCCAACTTCTTGGGGTAAATCACCTTGAAGTAATGAGGTAACTCTGTAAATTTCACCATTGGAATATCAAGCATTGCAATAGTTTTATTCATCCCTATTACAATCCCAGTCCCATATCTGTTGAATTTAGGAATAGAATTTACATTATAATAATAATAATAACGTCCATATATCTGGTACTGTTCAGAAGGTGAAACATTCTTAGAAAACTCCGTAAATGAAGCATTCAGACTCTTAGCAGAACTTTTAAAATTACTCCAATTAAACTTAAACTTCCCACTACTCGCTTGTTGATTGTTGGCAAAATCAAAGGAAGTTATTCGACTCGTCGCCTTATTATGAATGGTTAATCCCTTAATAAATTGTCCAGTATTCTTTTGACGAATCTTCAATAGTAAATCTCTTGAAGTAGTATACATATACTGCATATCTGAAATCAAATCAGCATACTTTGAGGTAGGGATTTCCATTCTTATTTGTTCTCTTTTAATGGCTGATTCCATCTTCTTTTGAATATCAAAGAAAGCATTGTATTGCGCGACACATTCTTCAAGTTTTTGATAGACCTTTGTTAAGTTGTCTCGAACAGTCAAGTCGTTATTCTTAATCAAATCTTCTAAATCAAAGCGAATTTTATTGATGCCAACCAAAATAGACTTCATCTCATTTGCCAAGCCATCCAACTCTTTCTTATGATCCAACATTTGGCCATTATTCAAAGCCAAATGATGCAACTCATAAGGACTTTTTTCATAAAAGAGGTGATCCAAATCTTCAAATATATCTCCAGGAAGATCATCATTATTGTATTGATTAATCTTGTAGCTCGCTAAGTCAACATATTTATTGATGTCAAGATTAAAATTCTCCAAAAGTTTAACCACAATCATTAGACCATGAGTACTTTCATTAATAAAGTCTACGTAGTTATTAAGGGCCTCAATCTTTTGGACAGCGACTTCTTTATCACTTGGATTCGAATTATTCCCATGGAGAAAATTACAAATACCAACACCAACAATTATGAGTAAAATATTTAAGATTGGTTTCATCTAATGACATTGTACATTTAACAGACGCAAATTTAATCTAATATGTATCATATATTATAATTATTTACATATAGAATAATCATTAAACCGTGTAAAAGGGATGAATCAGCAAGAATATTCTATAAAAATATATATTTTTATTAAATATATAAGTGCCTAACTATAGGAGATTAAAAAATTAGCACTTAAATTTGACCATACAAAAACAATACAACTTGAAAGATCTTTCTATAATCATTCCCCTATTGAACGAAGATGAATCATTAAAGGAATTGCATGGCTGGATTAATCGTGCCTTGAAACCATTAGACCTTGATTATGAAATGGTTTTTATTGATGACGGAAGTACAGATAATTCATGGTCCGTTATAGAAAGTCTTCAGGAAAAAGATCATAGAGTACGTGGAATCAAATTCCGAAGAAACTATGGCAAATCTGCAGCTTTAAATGTGGGATTCGATCACTGTGAAGGGAAGGTGGTCATTACTATGGACGCAGATCTTCAAGATAGCCCAGACGAAATTGAAGAACTGAGAAATATGATCATCAATGATGGTTATGATATCGTATCTGGGTGGAAGAAAAAAAGATATGATCCTATTTCGAAGACCATCCCCACTAAAATATACAATGGCGTAACTGGTTGGCTCACAGGCATCAAACTTCATGACATGAATTGTGGGTTGAAGGCCTATCGTTATGAAGTCGTAAAAAGCATTGAAGTCTATGGTGAAATGCACCGATATATACCAGTTATCGCTAAATGGGCAGGGTTCAACAAAATTGGTGAAAAAGTAGTCATTCATCAAGCTCGTAAATATGGAGTAACTAAGTTTGGGCTCTCTCGATTTGTCTATGGATTTTTAGACTTATTCTCTATAATGTTCATAGGAAAATTTGGAAAAAGACCTATGCATTTTTTTGGCACAATTGGTACGATATCAAGTGTAATAGGCATAGGAATAATGGTTTACTTGTCTGTATTGAAAGTTGTATTTAATCAAGGAAACATTGATGATCGCCCATTATTCTTTTTTGGGATCCTATTGATAATAGTAGGAGTTCAAATATTTATGAGTGGATTTATTGCAGAAATGATTTCAAGGAATGCACCAGATAGAAACAATTATAAAATTTCTAAAAAAATCTAATCATCTTTCGTTTTTAATCTGATTTATAAGATTTTCAAGTCTTTCCTGACGGCTTGCCGCATTTATAATTAGATCCGGGATAGTTTTAGCTTCGTCATTCGCACTACCATCGGGATTCAAGCCCATTTCTCCCGTAAATCGAATGACAATCCCACTATTAGGTAACGTTAATAATAGTGGGTCGGTCCCTACTCCATCACCACTTGTTCGCTCACCAACCACTTTTGCGAAACCTGAAGCCTTACAAAAGTATGCGAATGCTTCTGCACTTGAAAACACGCCTTCGTCAACAAGAAGTAAAACCCTTCCATTATAGTCATTATTAACTTTTGAAGCTATTGTAACACTATCTATCCTAAAAGAATAACTTCCATTCTTTAATTCAGTCGGCATTTTGGGCAATTTGATATCTTTATAGGCTATAGTATCCTTAAAATAACTAGGTTTAAACCTTTTTAATCGCTCGCAATTCTTAAACCCATAAATTAATGGATAAGTTATACTACCCTTAATCAAATAAGGTACGATATTTTGCATCCAGTATTCTGTACTCCCACCGTCATTGCCTTGAATATCAATGATTAAATTCTCGAAATTACCGATAGAGTTTAAAATTTCTTTCAGTTCAGGTGCTTCTTCCTCCACCAAATCATAACTAAAAGATTTAATACGAAGCCAAACAATGGAAAGAGAGTCCCAACTTTTAAATTCTACATTAGGCTCTATTAAAGTGGTATGAGTCGAATCAAAACCATTTTCTGAACGATTTGAAAAGAACAACTCATGATTAATCTGAGCCCAATAATTACTTCTTAAAGAATCCGTTTTATCTAACTCTTCTAGGTACACTGAATATGAAGTATCAATGGTCGTTCCGTACTCGTAGGCATTATAAAAATATGGATAAATAATTGTTGGATATGCATCTGTATGTCCATTATTCAAGTCATTAAGAATGTCATTCAATGTCTTAAAATACGCTTTATCATCAACGGTATTTAATATTTGTTCCTCGTATTTTTCCTTATTAGAAAGCCAATCCACACCATACACCCGATTGTTAATTCCAAAATACGGATATGCCTTTTTCATCTCATCAAATAAGTATCTAAAGTCCTTCAATTTGGCTTCAGAAGTGAGCTGAGTTACAACATTTTGTCCATAAGCATTTTTACCAATACTAAAAACCAATAACGCTATTGTTATTCTAGATAAATAAGGTATAGTTATCATCTACTTTCATTAAAATGGTTGAATAATGATTCAAACTTATACCTAATTTATCACCTCATCATTTGTTTGTGACAAACATATATTTTATTGAATATTTGCTGATTTTATGTGATCAACGATGTTCATCACATAAGTCCGAATGGTCCGTAGAGGAATTCATAACTTTGTCATCAATGGATATTACAAAATCATTTTTTAGTAATCGATGGATTTATCACTTAACGATTTGGGTTCTGACTACTCTTTTCATTTTTGTTCTTTTCACTTCCGAAAATAGTGACATAAAGGAAAAATACCTGGATACACTTACTATAATATTTCCAGCCATGTTACTTACGTATATGTTGTTTTACACAATGGACTTTTTCTTTCAAAAAAAGTTACATGTCCTCTTCGCCATAATTGTTCCCATTATTACAGTTTTGGCCAGCTACTTTGCAGCATATTTTAGTGTCTTCATCTATGGTACAGGATCACAATTAGACCTACATCAATGGATACAAAACATGTCGGTAACTTCATTTATAGTCATCGTAAGTCGTATTGCAAAAAAAGGCATTGTTAGCCAATTCAAACTAAAACAACTTCAGGTAGACAAGCTCGAAATGGAACTATACCTATTAAGATCACAGCTCAATCCTCATTTTCTATTTAATACAATAAATAATATATGCGGTGTTAATCAGCAAGATTCTAATATGAGTACTGAAATGCTCATAAATCTAGCTGAACTTTTGAGGTATCATTTGGAATTCTCTAAGATGGATAAAATTCCTTTGTCACATGAGATTCAATTAATTGAATCTTATGTTGCACTAGAGTCTATGCGATCTCGAAATAATTGCACGTACACATTCACTTATACAGATGATACTAAGGTCGTGATAGCACCTTTATTGTTGTTTCCTTTTGTAGAAAATGCATTTAAACATGGAACACATAATACACAAAAGTGCTTCATTGACATCTCTATTGACGTAAGGGAAAATCAGGTTTTGTTTGCAATTAAGAACAGTATCGTTAAGAATAAAACCATTGTTCAGAATCATATTGGTCAAAAAAACACACTAAAGCGCCTTCAATTGATCTATCCTGATCGACATAATATAGTGATAAAAGAGCAAGAAGGAGTTTATACAGTACAACTAACTATTAATTCATGACAACTCCATTTCGAATTTTAATTATTGACGATGAGCCCTTTGCTCATAAATTACTGGAGAGTTATTGCTCCAAGGTGAAAACACTCGAAGTCGTGGGCAATTGTTATAATGGCATGGAAGCTCTAAATTTCCTTGCTCATCATAATGTCGATATTATTCTTTTAGACATTGAAATGCCAGAATTATCAGGAATTGATTTTCTGGAAACCATACAAAATCACTCCGTAAAGGTTATCATGGTCTCAGCTTATTCAAATTATGCCATCGATACTTACAATTTTGAATATGTTGTCGATTATATTTTAAAGCCAATAAAATTCGCACGTTTTTTGAAAGCTATAGAAAGGGCACGAAAAGCTGTAAACTTCGAAAAGACGACTCATCAAAATCATAATAAAAGCTTTCTAGCTAAAGAACTCATAATTACCGAAGGTAAAATTATTCATAAGTTCGAAATTGATTCACTCTATTACATACAGGCCTATGGGAATTATGTAAAGCTATTCTTAAAAAATGGAGAGCTTAAAACCATTCGAAATACCATAACTAATTTAGAAGAGCAACTCTACGACCTGAAATTTTATCGCATTCATAAAAGCTACATCGTCAATTTAGAGTATGTTGATCTGATAGGCGCAAACTATGTTCAAATAAGCAACAATTCCCTACCCTTAGGAAAAAGTTATGCCAAATACATAAGAGAAAAATTCATGCAATCCTAGTTAATCAGTTCTCCAAATCTGTTTCGCCAACCTCTTCCTATTCAATTTACAACCGGACTAAACCTAAATCCAAGAGCGTAGAAAACAACTTTCTTGATCCTCAAAATCCTTTCTTAACCAAAGTCAATGAAATGCTGTGTTGACAGGATCATCTTTGCATCATCATTTAATCAAATAACTATCGAAATGAGTAAAACAGTCTTTCTATGGATGAGCTTCCTATTCCTCTTGATCCCAATTTTCACTTATAGTCAAGTAGGGTTTCACTCACTAACATCTGATCACTCAACAACAATGTTCCATTCTAATTCAAGTCATTATGGATCTCGGATTCAATACATAGAGTCTATAGGTCGAGATAATGACTACTCAATTCATAAGAACACACTGAGTTTAAACCAGTTAAAAACCGAAGTTCTTCTTTCGAACAACATACAAAACTATTCATCAAATAAATACAATATGCTTTCTAATAAACGTTTGAAATACTCGAGTCTATGGGCTTTTACAGCTCTCAATTATCTCTATGCAGACCTTGTTGGGCTCATGGATGTAAATCTTTTAAATCAATATCAAACTGGAGTAGTAAATGGTATTGAAATAACTCCAGGATTTTTGACTGCGGCTGCAGCCTACATGCAAATTCCACTTGCAAATGTCTTCTTACCACATGTTATTAAGAATAAAAAAGTTTTAAGGTGGGTTCAAATTGTTTCGGGTGGAATAGCAACACTTGTACAGGGTTCTACACTTTTAGTTGGCAAACCAAGTCCCTATTACATACTGTTCTCAGCTATCGAAATGGGGACTACGGCTTACATCACATTAGATGCCTTTAAGTGGAAACCTTCAAATAAATAACCACTATTTTGAATTAAGGATTCTACTTTTGTCAGCCAATCGTTTTCTAATTCTACTGAGAGATTCTGGTTTAACACCAAGGTAACTCGATAGTTGATATTGTGGAATTCTTTCAATCAAATCGGGTCTATTCTTCTGGAGATTAAGATATCTTTGCTCTGGAGTATAATTCTGAAAGGCAACAAAATGCTGCTGTTGTTTGACGATTTCTTTTTCAAGAACAATCTGAGACAATGCCTGAAATCTTTTATTATCATGAAGCATTTCATTACCATCGTTTTCATTAGCCACCACCAAATGACAATCTTCTACACACTCTAGATAAAATCGAGAAATTTCAGATTCAGCTTGAGCTATGGCAGGTAGAATCCAATGCTCTTCCGTGTAGAACTGAGTGGTACTTTCATCACCATCATTAAGATAAAACTGCCGAACACATCCACTTAAAACAAAGTAGTTGTCAAAAGCGCGTTGACCTGCTACAAGAAGTTGATGACCTTTATCAAATCTTTCGATACGAAGATCATTTGTAATTAAGTCAATTTCTGCATCAGAAAGTGGACCAAACTTTAAGAAATAATCTATGAATTTTTCTTTCATGAAAATCAATTCAATCGATAGCTATTCAGGATCATCCACGGCCTCCTTAACTGAGTCAACTGCCTCAACAGTAGCCTCCCAAAACCCCTGAAATACAGGTTTTAATCCTTCAAAAAGTTTCTGGGACATAGCAGGCATTAATTCTAAATAAGGATAAGCCATAGAGCTTTGCTTGGTTTCTTCCTTTATCAAACTCATTTTATTTCCTAAAGCAACAGCATAACTCAAAAGAATAGCAAAAAATACGGCTTGCAGTGCTCCTCCATTAAACTTATTGATAAAATTAATATTGGCAGCTTTAAATACATCTTCGATTTTCTTACCAAGAAATCGAATCAGGATCATCACTAAAATAAAAGTTAGTACAACACCTATAATAAAAGCTACCGATGGAGCAATATTAAAACTCCCCTTAATAATATTGATTACAATAGGAGATAATTTTAAAGCAGCAACTACTCCAATCAAATATGAAGCTGTATCAAAAACTGTTTTAATAAATCCTCGTTGAAATCCGAAATAAAAAGCTAGGACCAATACGAATGCCGTTATCAAGTCTAGAATCATACACTTAATAAATTATAGTTAGTATATCCTGGTAGAAGTAATCAAAAACAAAAAGGTGCAATCAAAACTGATTACACCTTATAATTTATATTATTCGAAATCAGCGTCGTTTTCACCTTCTCCTACAGGCTCTCCTCCTGTAGTAACATAGCTTTCATGATTGTCATGATTATAGTAAAAATACAATGGCTTCTCATTTCTTAAGATATCAACCATTGCAAGATATTGATGTAAGTGATAATAGGTAACATAAACATTTCTTGACCCGATGATTTCGACAGAGTTTTGAGGTAATGCTCCTGAAACAAATCTTAGAAGTGCCCTACCATCTGGCAAAGTCAACTCAATGCTTTGTTGTATTTCTTCTCTAGTATTGTGACTAAAAATCAATACTTTGTACTCATCAAATTCTTCAATTATAAAATTATCAGACATTATTGTGCTTTTATAGTTTTTGAAAACGTAATATTAAGGAATATTATCAAGAGAATAAAGGAAATTATACAAGACTTTATTCTGCTAAACCCTTTACCACACTATATTTGTCTTTTCCATTGAACAATCTTAATCAAGTTTGATTTAAGACAGCCTCATGACTACAACACAAAACATTTTCTCCATTTAGAATCGCGCCCAAATCTAAATCTTGCTTTTTAATTTTCTTTATCTTTGCAAAAAAATTACAAGATGTCAAGAACACATATGGTGGCTCCTTCGATACTAGCTGCCAATTTTGCTCACTTGAAACAAGATATTGAACTGGTCAACCAATCTAATGCAGACTACCTTCATGTAGATGTAATGGATGGTAGATTCGTACCAAATATTTCCTTTGGTCAAGATATTGTGAAAGTAATGCACGAGCATTGCACAAAACCACTTGATGTACATTTGATGATCGAAGAACCAGAAAGATATGTTGGCAATTTTGTTAAGGCTGGAGCAGAAATTATCACCTTTCATCTTGAAGCGACAAATCATGCACATAGATTGGTCCAACAAATAAAAGATCTAGGTGTAAAAGCTGGAGTTGCTTTAAATCCTCATACCAACATCCGTAATATCGAAGATATCCTAGAAGATTTGGATTTGATTTTGATCATGTCGGTTAATCCAGGGTTTGGAGGACAAAAATTTATTTACAGAGCTATTCCGAAGATTCAACAATTGAAACAAATGTTGGATGAAAGAAATCTATCTCCTATCATAGAAATTGATGGAGGTGTTGGCCTTCATAATGCAGAAAAGATCGTTGATGCAGGTTGCAATCTTTTGGTAGCTGGAAGCAGTGTCTTCAAATCGAATGATCCTATTCAAACGATTAAACAACTCAAAGAACTTTCTTAACAATACTCCATTAATATTCCCGTTAAGGTATTTTAGATCCATCATACTACATGAAGTATATCACCCTATTTCTACTTTTTATATCCACATTATCATTCGCACAAAAAGCTGTTGTATTTGGTGTTGTTCAAGATTTGGATAATGGCAGTTTCATTGATTATGTCACCGTATTTGAAAAAGAGACGGTCAATGCTACAGAAACCGATCAAAGTGGTGGATTTAAGCTTTTGGTTGATGCCAATAAGGAGACTGAGATTGTTTTCTCAAGGATAGGATATATAGATGCTTCTTTCAAGATTTCTAAGATGAAGGAAGGTCAAAAAAGATATATAAAAGTTAAAATGGCTCCTAAGTCTTCTGATTTAGATATCACCATCCGCGCTAGCAAAATTGAAGATGGTGGTATGGTCAGAGAAGAGGTTACGGAGTTCAAAAAAATCCCAACTGCCTCAGGAAACTTTGAAAGCGTCCTACCTCACATTGCAATGGGTGTTTCCTCAGGAACAGGAGGAGAACTCAGTTCTCAATATAATGTAAGGGGTGGAAATTATGACGAAAACCTAATTTATGTCAATGATTTTGAAATTTTCCGACCTCAACTCATTCGATCTGGACAACAAGAAGGACTTAGTTTTCCCAATATAGATTTAATAAGAGATTTGAGTTTTTCGTCTGGAGGATTTGCAGCTAAATACGGTGACAAGCTATCATCTGTCTTAGACATTCGCTACAAAAGACCGGATGAATTTAGAGCCTCTTTTAGTGGAAGTTTATTAGGGGCTAGTACCCATATAGAAGGAAGTAAAAGATTAGGAAAAAATGCCTATAACAAGTTTAGATACATCTTAGGAGCTAGATATAAAACATCGCGCTATGTATTAGGCTCTTTGGATGTAGAAGGTGAATATGTTCCTAATTTTGTTGATGTTCAGGGGTATTTCACGTATGACTTAAGCCGAGATTGGCAATTAGGTTTTATTTCGAATTACAATTACTCGAGTTATGAATTTATTCCTTCCTCACGGGAAACAGCTCTAGGATTGATCAACTTAGCTGTCAAACTAAATACAGTTTTCGAAGGACAAGAAAAAGATCAGTTTATTAATAATACCAATGGTCTATCGTTAACCTATGTACCTGAAAACAGTGAAAACCCGCTATATCTGAAGCTGTTGGCCTCACGATTTACTGGAAGTGAGCAAGAAAACTTTGATATTTTAGGTTTTTATAGGTTGAGTCAGGTTGAAACAGATTTAGGTAGTAATGATTTTGGAGAAGAAGTAGCCCTACTGGGCGTTGGAACACAACATGTGTTTGCCAGAAATTACTTGTACAATGAAATCATGAACATTCAACATAAAGGTGGAATTGAGTATCATTTAGACACAGAAAACACAAATACACACTTCTTACAATGGGGAGCCAAATATCAAAGAGAAATATTTGAAGATGCCCTTCATGAATGGGAGCGGATTGATTCTGCTGGATATTCACTTCCATTTAATGAAAATAGTGTTGAGTTATCTGAATATCTTAATACTACGAATGACATACATAATGACAAGGTCACTGCCTTTGTTCAAAACACCTATACGACATCGAATCATTCCACTTATGAATGGGCTGTAAATACTGGAATTAGATATTCTTATTTGTCCCTTTCCAATCAATCCTTGATAAGTCCTAGGTTAAATGTGAATTATAAACCTACGCATTGGGAAAAAGATGTTTCATTTAGACTTGCTGCTGGATATTATTATCAAGCTCCATTTTATAGAGAATTAAGGAGATTAGATGGTACCATTAATAGAGATTTAAAAGCTCAAAAATCGGTTCATTTAGTAGGCGGAATGACCTATGATTTTTACTGGCGGGGATTGAGTGACAAGCCATTTAGAATCATAAGTGAAGTATATTATAAAGATTTGAGTGATTTAGTCTCCTATGATCAAGATAATGTGAGAATCCGATACTCTGGAGCAAACGATGCTACTGGATACATTGTAGGAACAGATTTGCGATTGAATGGAGAATTTGTTCCTGGAGCAGAATCATGGATTAATTTATCCATACTAAGAGCACGAGAGTCTCTAAATGGTGTTCAACACTACAAACGTGAAGAAGGTGATACCACTTCCATAGCGGTTGATTATGTTCCAAGACCAACAGATAGATTGTTTAATCTAAATATGTACTTTCAAGACTATTTACCCAAAAACAAAAATTTCAAAGTAAACCTAAATTTCTCTTTTGGATCAGGGCTCCCATTTGGTCGAAAAGATGATAATACAGAGTATCGAAACACCTATAGATTTTCAACTTATCGTAGAGTAGACCTAGGATTTTCTTATCAAATATGGGAAGAATCTATGCGAAAAACGAAGCCAAACCATCTCTTTCGACATACTAAAAATGCTTGGATTAGTTTGGAACTTTACAATGCACTTGGCGTAGAAAATACGGCTTCAAACACTTGGATAAAATCCATAACCAACAATCAATTTGCCATTCCGAATCGACTTACATCTAGACGAGTCAATTTAAAATTCAGAGTAGATCTATAAGTATGTCCTATATTTTAGCCATAGAATCCTCTTGTGATGACATGTCCATCGCAATTTGTAAAAATGGTGAAATAGTAGCCAACGAGACATGTACACAAGATCAACATAAAATACACGGTGGAGTCGTCCCTGAAGTCGCTTCTAGACAACATCATATAGATATCATCCCAACTGTGATTGCGGCTTTAGAAAAAGCCAATATTTCTAAAACTGATCTGGATGCTATAGCCTTCACTCAAGGTCCTGGATTACTTGGAAGCCTTATAGTAGGAACATCTTTTGCAAAGTCCTTTGCTCTTGCACTGGACATTCCATTAATAGCAGTGCATCACATGCATGGCCATATATTAAGTCATTTTGCCGAACTTCCCCACCCTAATTTCCCTTTTCTATGCCTTACTGTTTCTGGTGGACATACACAAATCGTCAAAGTATCGGCATACAACCAAATGGAAATCCTTGGCAGCACAATTGATGATGCTGCTGGAGAAGCCTTTGACAAGGTTGGTAAAATGTTGGACCTACCTTATCCCGCTGGTCCTCACATTGACAGATTAGCTCAAGAAGGAAAAGCCATTATCGAATTTGCTAAACCCAGAATAGAAGGATTTGATTATAGTTTTAGTGGATTTAAAACTTCAGTGCTCTACACCCTGAGAAAATTGATCTCAGATAATCCTGATTTCTTAGAAAAGAATTTAAATAATATTTGTGCTTCCGTTCAAACTTCCATTGTCGATATATTGATGGCTAAATTTACAAAAGCTATTGAAAAGACTGAAATTAAAGAAATAGCGGTAGCAGGTGGAGTTGCAGCAAATTCTGAACTTAGGAAACAACTGGGCATTTTTGCCTCCAAAAATCAGCTCAATTTGCATATTCCCAATTTCGAATATTGTACTGATAATGCAGGAATGATCGCAACAGTAGCATGGTTCAAATTTCAAAATCAAGAATTTGTCGATCAGTCTATCGTTGCTGATGCAAGGTTGTCCTTTCAATAATATGACCTGAATCTATCTTAAGGCCTCGGCTTCACTCAGTACGAATTAGTTTAACCTATAGGGCAATCTTGCTTGGACACCTTCCATTTCCAATAATTCTTTATGATCTTTGTAAAGCTCAATCATCTTTTTCGATTCCTTAGATAAATTGGAATAAATTGAGGCATCTTCGTTCATCCCTTGGGTTAATTCAGAAATGAGTTGATCAATAAACTCAACCTTTATGTACGGATATTCAACAATTTTATAGTCCTCCAACTCTGACATTTCAGCAGCAATCTCTATTGCATCATTTAATTCACCTATAACATCTACTAATCCCAATTCCTTGCCCTTCTCACCAGTCCAAACTCTTCCCTGGGCTACTTGATGTACTTCTTCCTTAGTCATACTTCTTCCTTGTGAAACACGATCAAGAAACCGATCGTAAACATTATCTGTAGATTCTTCGAAGAACTCTCTTTCTTTTTGAGATAACTCATAAATACCATTATATCCCAAAGCCATATCATGTGTTGTTACCGTATCAAAGGTAATTCCCAATTTGTCTGAAAACAATCTTTTAGCATTGGGCAACATGCTAAATACTCCGATTGATCCGGTCAAGGTATTGGGTGAAGCTACTATGGTATCTGCTCCTGCTGCAATATAGTATCCACCTGAAGCTGCATAATCCCCAAAAGAAGCCACAACCTTTTTACCTGCCTTTTTACATCGTTCTACTTCGTTCCAAATAATATCCGATGTTAGCGCACTTCCACCACCACTATTTACTCTAAGTACAATAGCTTTCACCTTGCTATTCAGGCGTAATTTTGTCAAAATTTTCACATACTCTTTCTCCGTAATGGTACCTTTCTGATGTTTTCCATATCCAATGTTGCCTTCTGCATAAACGACAGCAATTTTCTTATTTGATGGTCCCTTGTTAACAATTGGATTTAACTTTTTAAATTCATTGAAAGAAAGAAAATCTATTCGCTTTTTAGCACTCTTTCCAACCTTTTCTTTAAGCATATCTGTTACTTCCGACCAATATCTTATACCGTCAATCATTCCCGCTTCCAAAGCAATTTCAGGAGTCCTTCCACTGTAGTTATTCAAAATGTCTTCTAACTGTTCTGAAGTTAACTTTCTATTTTCACCAACTTCCTTGAGCATAACGGCTAACATTTCCTCTAAGAACTCCTTGGTTTGAATTCTGTTCGGTTCGCTCATATCGGTTCGTCTAAACGGCTCCGTCGCACTCTTGAAGTCTCCAGCATAAAATATATCGAATTTGACACCTAACTTATCCAACCCTTCTTTAAAAAATGGAATCATCGTACTGTAACCTCTGACGTCTATCATCCCATTTGGATTCAAGAATATAGAATCGGCTACTGTAGAAAGAAAATAATTGGATTGAGTATAATAATCTGCATAAGAATAGATGAATTTACCTGATTCCTTAAATTCCTTCAAAGATTTCATAACGGATAACATACTTGCTTTCCCCAATGGTACATCCGCTGCCTTTATTAAAATACCTTTTATGCCACTATCTTCTTTTGCTTTCCCCAAAAGTCTTTTAAAATCCTGTAACCCGATATTATTACTTTGAGAATCATCAAAAACATTGACTTCTATATTTCCCGTTTTTTCAGTAAAAACTTGCGCAAAATCCAATAGCAATATTCCATCAGAATCAATTTTATCTGAGTTCATGCCTGCTATACTTCCAACACCTATTAAAACAACAACTAAAAGCATTAAGCCCACAACAATACCAAGGCATGATGCCAAGAACATTTTAAGAAAACTTTTCATATAGAATTTTCATTTAAATCAATCCAAGTATCAAGTCAAGTCCTACCATGAATCCTCGTTCGACACTTTAAGATTAAATATCTTAAACAAAGATAGCACTTACCACTTGAAACGATAATAATATCTAGACCAAAGCACCTTTATTCTTGATAAATCACTCAATATATCTAGCACTAAAAGTTCCAATCACACTTGAATTAATGAAAATTAAGTTCAATTTTACACATTTGCATACCCTTTTAAACGTTGAATGAATTAAACTCTTTATATGAATATAGGTGAAGAAATAAAACAAAAGTCATTTGATAGCAATTATCATATGGCTTTGATTAACATTTTATACACTTCAAATAAATTGAGGCAACATACTTCACTTATATTTAAGCCATATGGTATCCAGGGGCAGCATTACAATGTATTAAGGATTATCAAAGGGCAGCACCCCGAACCTGTTAGTCCTGGTCATATCAAAGAAGTCATGCTTGATAAAGGCAGAGATTTGACAAGATTGGTGGATCGTTTGGTAAAAGAAGGATTAGTTCATCGAGAAATCAATAAAGAGAATAAAAGAAAACTCAAAATAACGCTCACTTCTAAAGGGCAAGTTATCCTTGAAGAAATCACTACCAAACTCAACAATTGGTATGCTGAATTTCAAAAAATAGATGAAGACGAATCACTGATTCTCAGCAATCTTTTGGACAAACTAAGAGGTTAAATTACCTCATTTTATTTTTTTATAGACCCGATAATATATTCCAACTTTTGATAAAAATCTGAAGGTAACTTAGAAGTAGAAATTTTGAACTGATTCTCCCAGAAAAGCACAAAACAGAATCCCGAAACCACAATTAAGAGTAAAGAAAGCATACTATACCCCAATCCCACAGTAAAAAATCCTATAATCAAATAAATTACATACATTAATACAGAAATTAAAAAGGCTGAAATGCCTAGAATTGGTGCTCTAAATGCCGGTCTTTTCACCAGTTTTCTCCTTAATGTATACCCAACAAATACAGGAAGAACATGGAATATAGCTCCTGGAATACCGAGTAACCACAAAATACTCTTCCATGCTTTTTTAATTCCTAATAGTCTTTTGTTCCCATTTAATTCTTTTACTTCACGATATAAATCATTGACCTTGCTTATAATCTGCTCATCATTTTGATTGATAATGTTTCCATAATCTACTAGATTCTCAGCCATTAAAGGATCGGCCGTTTTTCGAGGAAAAGCTTTTTGTTTCAAATTATACAAAGTCCAATACTTACGCATCAAATCTTCATTTTCCAATTCTTTTACATCCATTATCAATGGACGCATGTTATTTTCGATTGCTGCAGTCAAAGATTTTATATCCCTAGCAGCATGTTCTTCGTTATTCTTGAAAAATGGATTGGCAAGAAAAGGTTTTCCGATATTTAAAACAACTTCATTACCAGGATCACTCCAATTGTTGAAATTAATACCAACAGGTAATATGTGTATTTCCTTATTGGGGTATTTAGATATTGTTTGGTGAGCCATTTTGGCAGCTCCTTTTTGTATAGGACGCAATCGCATTAAGGCCTTTGTGCTACCCTCACCAAATATTAAAATCGAGTTGCCCTTATTTAAGGTATCTATAGCTTCACCCATGGAAGACTTATTTTCCTTCATTTTTGAAAAGCCATCAACAAATCTAAAAATTGGGATTTGATGTGTACTTCTTAAAAACCAATTCATAAAAGGATTTTCGAATAAGTCTCCACGCACCATAAAATGAAGGTCTATCGGGAAAGTACAAGCCATTATTAAAGGCTCAAAAAAACCATTGGGGTGGTTACTAACGATAAGATACGTTTTATCCTTGTCAATGTATTCGAGTCCATTGATGTATAGTTTTCTATAAAACACACGGATTAAAACATTTACCAAATAATACAATACTCTATAGACCATAGGTAGATACGATATATCGCAAAGGTCTAAATTTTTCTAAATCATTCCATTTTATTCCCAACGAAAATGAATTTAATTTCAGGCTTAGACAAATGCTACATTTAAAATCATGAAAAGACAAAAAATAGATTGGCTATATCGTCCGAAACTCCCTTATTGATACAATGTACCTAGAACGTCGTATGGAGCAAAAGGGTAATCAATGTCCAATCTTTAGCGGTATGAGTTTTTCGAATAACAGAACAATCTCCCAACCTTAAACACCATTTGGCATTAAATAGAATTACTCTTCCTCAATAATATTGAATATGCTTTACTAATTTTGCATCGAAACTTAATTATGGCTTCAAATCAAAAAAAGGTTATTGTTATTACAGGTCCTACTTGTGTAGGTAAAACTTCTTATGCGATCAATACTGCCTTAGAGTACAAGGCTGAAATTTTCTCGGCAGATAGTCGCCAAATCTATAAAGAGATGAGTATAGGGACTGCAGCTCCCAGTGAAGAAGAGTTAAGCCAAGTTCAACACCACTTTATTGCAACGAAATCCATACATGAATCTTATAGTGCAGGAGATTATGAAAAAGAAATTCTTACCAGCCTTCACCATTACTTCAAAGAAAATGACGTTGCCGTCGTATGCGGCGGAACTGGATTATATATAGATGCTTTAGTCCATGGATTAGATGAATTTCCAGACATTTCTGAAACTGTGCGCCATGGCGTTCTAGAGGACTTAGAATCAAAAGGTTTGGACTTCTTGCTAGAAGAATTATTGGTAAAAGATGATGATTATTATGAAAAAGTCGATCGATCAAACCATAGGAGAGTAACTAGAGCTATAGAAGTGATAAGACAATCCAATCAACCTTTTTCTTCATTCTTTAACCAACAAAAAGCGCCTAGATTTTTTGACACTGAATGGATTATACTGGAAAGAGATCGGCAAAAGCTCTACAGTCGTATAAATCAACGTGTAGAAATAATGGTTGATAATGGATTAATTGTCGAAGCTCAAAATCTATATCCTTATAAAAACTTGAAAGCATTACAAACTGTAGGGTATCAAGAACTTTTCAGTCATTTCAATGAAGAAATCACACTAGAGCGAGCTGTAGAATTGATCAAACAGAACAGTCGAAGATACGCCAAACGTCAGATTACTTGGTTACGTAAAAAGGTGGGCAAACGAGTGTTATTATCCTAATAAGTTACTCTCAATAATATAAAACTCCTTACTTCCCTATTTTACCAAGTTCAACACCCTCAGAATATGCCACTTGAATTTCTTCGTTGTGAAAAGCATTCTTAATCTTTTCGTAAACAGAATAGTAGACAGCCCAATAGTTATCAGGTAAGGTATAAGGTCTTACATTTACAACTATACTATGCGAATCAAAAGCGTCAATTCCTATTTCAGCCACAGGATTTTCAAGAATCATTTTTTCGCTATTCAGCACTTCTCTAATGATTTGTTTAACTTTTGGAAAATCTTCACTATATGGCATGGTAACTTGAAGTTCTAGTCTTATCATATTAGAGACACTATAATTCGTAACGACTCCACTGATTATTTGACTATTCGGAACAATGAGTTGTTTTTGACCAGGAGAAACAAGATAAGAAGAGAATATTTGAATATCTGTAACCTTTCCAAAAACGCCTTCGGTTGATATCCAATCTCCTACCTTAAAAGGTTTCATAATTAGAATAATAATACCCGCAGCAAAATTTCCAAGACTACCTTGTAGAGCCATTCCTACTGCAAATCCAGCAGCAGCCAATACTGCAACAAATGATGCCGTATTGATCCCAAAAATACCAGCAATAAC
Organism: Saprospiraceae bacterium; assembly: GCA_965230345.1. Lineage (GTDB taxonomy): Bacteria > Bacteroidota > Bacteroidia > Chitinophagales > Saprospiraceae > JADKBO01. The sequence continues at coordinate 394,210 of CBDDKR010000001.1, read as the reverse complement.
AAAAAACAAAACCAGCTTCAAACCAATATCGGCCATAGAGCCTATGAAGGAAGCTACCTCCCTAGAAAATCCGGCTTTACCTATCGTCCCTCGGACAAGTTTCATCAATTTTGCGATGATTTTGAGTCCCAGCCACAATACAAATATGGCTAGGATAATCTTGGGAACAAAATGGGCTATGAAATCAAATATTTCGTCCTGATATTGGCTTAATTTATCCATTCTTTATGCGTAGATTAGATCTCTTAATATCGGGCACGTCATACAATGTGATCCTCCTCTTGCTCTTGATAATTCTCCACTAGGGATGGTAATAATGGTATTTGTAATTGAATTGGGGTCCAACCCTTCATGCTTAATTTTATAAAGTAAACCTTCCGCTTCCATGATCGTATATCCTGCGCGAACAAAAGCCTCTTCTGTTTTGTAATTTCTATCATAAGTCACACCTACACCAGGTTGCAACGCTACTAGATTACAACCATCCGTCCATTGTTCTCTTTCTTGATAAGGAGATTCTCCATTTCCACTAAAAATAAAGTTCATACTTGGATTAATTTCCTCTAGAACGAAACTTTTCACGCTATCATAATTTGCATAACCTCCATCAGCACGAAACACTTCCACATTACTGCTATTCCCATCAAAAACAATAGGTTTAAAACAGACCAAGTCATCTTCATTTATTCTTGTAAATAAGGTATCTATATGCATGCAAGAACGGTCGTTAGGAATATTAATCTGAGCCACATTCTTCACCACCCCATTCTTAAACAAGACCTCTTTAATACACTGAATGGCATAAGGAGTTGTTCGTTCTGAAGCTCCTATAAGTAGGTAATCCTTATTCAAGATCATTACATCTCCACCTTCTATACTAACGGATTCTCCTTTTTTAGAAGGTGGGAAAGCATCAATATCGTTCAGGTTGATGACTCTACCTTGATCATTAAGTGCTGCAAACATTGGATGAGCTAAGAATATAAACCTAGTCAACAAATTCTCACGTTGACGTGCCTGTTTTGCCGCCTTAGTTATAATTACATGATCATTGACTGAAATGGCAATATCTCTAGTAAATATAAAGTTTGGAATAGGATCAAAGTAAATTTTCTCTTCCTTTTCATCATAGCCGGTTACCAATACCTGAGTTAGATGCGCATTCTCCATATCGAGCAAGGCCTTGGCATCTCTTTGAGAAAGTTCTTCATAATCGATGATCTCATCAATCAGCTTTATTCTTTCATCTGATGAATTGTTAAGAGCTTGTAGGATTAAATCTTCTGTTTCTAATACATTTTCCTTTCCCACAAAAGCACGCAATACCGAAGTAAATACGTCATGTTCTTCCACCATTTTAGGTAGGTGAACAATATCATCGAACAACAATTCTTCTGCTCTTTTAGGGCTTATTCTTGCTATTCCCTGATCTGGTCTATGAATTAATACCTTTCTTAATTTTCCAATTTCAGAATCTACTGATACCATTCCAATATTTTTTTTCAAAGGTCTCACTATTTTTTAGAATAAAAAAATAGTTGATTAATAACCAATAGACATTAATGTGATTTAAACTCAATCTACAAATTAGATTAAATTCATTAATCAATTATCTGAAGGATTTAAGTAAATAACTTACGTTGTCAACACATAAACACAATGAATGAGAACTTCGAAATTCATTGATATTAAGTTCTAATCATAAAACAATATGTAACTAAACCTACCTTAATGGGATTTTCACCTTCATCCCAATAGATTGAACAAAAATACGATCATCTTCCAAGTCAGAACTACCAGAATAATCCTCTAAATAAGGTAATAAATGGTACTCGTAAGAATGTAAAGGGCTATATAGAAAACTCCATAAAGCATATCTGGAAAAATTAAGCTCTATTTGAATCTTTTCCTTACGAAAAAACCTTAACCCCACTTGTGGTCTAAACCCAGTAGGCATTCCAAATAAAAAGTATTTATCTTTATCTTCAATGATAAGATATTGATCTTGTTTAACGGATCCATCACAATAATACCTTGAAATGAAATCAAATTGAAGTCCAGCAAAAAATATTAAGTTCCAATTCGAAAATTCATAACGGGCTCCTAAGTCAAAGGTTCCTATAAACGAATATCTTCGTGCCAAATCTCTAAAATAGATGCGATCTAACTGAGGTATGCTCGAATTTGGTCCATCAAAATTACCAAAACCTTTATAGCTCTCTTGTAGAATTCCAATTCCAGTATTTAATGTAAGGAAATCAGATAAAAATCTTTGGTACTCTATACCTAAACTAAGTTGAGGTAAATACTGATTGTAAGTAATCTCACTTTCTGATGACACCGACGTGGCACCATTCACGCCAATGTTAAAATACAAGAACTCCTCTTTCTGCGCTGATGACAGTGTCGACATCACCATAATCATTATAACAATAGGTATACTTTTCATAGATAAACTCTTACTCTTCGGCTTCCTTCTTCTGAAGATGATATTTTTAGAAGAACACAATGCTCTGGTAGTATTTCTTCGATTATTTGCGGCCATTCAATTAGTGTTAAATCATCACTATCCAATACATCTTCAATACCTATCTGAATGGCTTCTTCCACATCTTTTAATCGGTACAAATCGATATGGTATACCGATTTAGAATCAGCTGTTTTATATTGATTTATTATGGTAAATGTAGGGCTTGTCACCTCATCCAGCACCCGTTTCATTCGTAATATTTCCTTAATTAAGGTCGTTTTACCAGCACCTATTTCTCCCACAAACAACCAACAATTTGATGAAGAAATTAGTTTAATTAACTCCTCGGCAACATTAGACAATTCAGAAAGGCTATATTTTCGATCTAAAACTTCTACCATATTTTATCCAATTCTTCAGGATGCCAAAAATAAGTTTTAAAATTGATCACCTTATCATTCATCACCTCAACGCCTTCTTGAATTAACAAATCACCCATTCGGGATGGAGGGTCAAATGCAGCTCGACCGGACAACTCTCCTTTGCTGTTTACCACTCTATGTGCAGGAATTTGCAATTCTTTGGGTACCTTATTTAATGCCCATCCTACCATTCTAGCTGATCCTAAGGCTAAATAATCAGCTATGGCTCCGTAAGTTGAAACTCTTCCTTTTGGAATAACGCGAGTTACCTCATAGACTAAGTCAAAATAATTTTCTTTTCCCACAATTCAGACTAATTTTGCAGTAGTGTTCACAATCAAAAATTTGATTTAATATAATGAATAATATTCCAAAGATATATGCTTCTCAGATTAACAACCTTAGTGACGCAAGATATTTTGCAGCTCTGAATGTAGATTATTTGGGATTTCCAATAGATGGATCTATTAGTGCCGAGACCATAAAAGAAATTAAAGATTGGTTGATAGGCCCTACTTATATAGGTGAATTAGATGCTCTTCAATTGAACCCTACTCTTCTGGATATCATTCAACAAACAGAGATTACTAAAATCAAAACTTCACCATTCTTCAATGGCAGTCTACCTCCAGAGATTACGGTTTTATCTACTCACTTGGATGTACCTTTAAATACTTCTGCTGCAGAATTTGTATTGAAAGCAGGTACTTCATTCAACAACATACCTGAAGAAGAGAAAAAACGTATAAAAAACATTTGCTCAAAAAATAAAGTTTGGCTAGATATTTCGTTTAGTCCAACAGAGGTACACCAGATGATAGAACATTTAGCTCCATATGGCTTAATCATAAAAGGAGGAGATGAAGAACGACCAGGTTTCAAATCTTTCGACGAATTGGATGATATATTTGAAGCTTTAGAATTAATGTAATATTCTAATTTTACCTTCTTCACCTCAACTGAATGGATTGTTTACGGTATGAGGTAATGAAATTGTTTTGTGGCTTAGAATCAATTATTCACCATCATTATTAGCAGTTTTGCATTATCCGAACACATCACGGTAAAACCAATCGTGATGTAATTTGGAATAGATGCAATATTTTGTTAATATATATTTAAACTTTTCTCCACCACAATAGTCTATTAAAAATAGTGGTAGATTTAAGCACGATCAAAGAAGTTACCCTTATTAACACAAAGATTATTTCTTTCAATTATGATGGTCTTAAATCAGACTCAATTTTAATCTAGTATACATGAAATTACATTCGGTTATCCTCTTAGGGATATTCATATTTGTTAATGAATTGACTTTTGCTCAATCCAATTCCGCAACCATTTACTATCAGGAAACCCAGCATTTTGAGCCCAATGAAGAAATGTTAAAGAGAATGCCCAAGATGCCCACGAAGAACGAAATGTCCAAAATTCTTCACATTAAAGAAGATGAGAGCAACTATGTGGTGAATAAAAAAGTGGAAGAAGGAAAAGACGTTGATGACCTATCTGGAAAACGGAAGAGAAGACATTGGAGAAAGAGAAATTTTGATGATTATGTATACGTCAATAAGAAATCTGAAAGAGTTCTATCTGAACAAACCTTGTTTGGCAAAAAGTTTGTGGTTTTCGAAGATATTCCTAAGAGAAAATGGAAAATCACTGCCACAGAACAAAGGGACATACTCGGATATGCCTGCATGAAGGCGGAATACCAAGATTCAACTCAGCTTGTAACAGCTTGGTTTACCCCACAAATTCCTCTTTCGTTTGGTCCTCAGAACTACTATGGCCTTCCTGGATTGATATTGGCTATTTCGATTGGAGAAAATAAAATCATCCTTGCCGAAAGTGTTGAGCTCAATACGAATACTGATCTCAAAAAACCCAAAGAAAAAAAGGCTATTTCTAAAGAAGAATATGAAAAGATTAGAGAAGAAAAGCTCGAAGAAAGAAAAGCTATGTGGCGCAGATATAATAGATAAAACACTTAATAACAATCAATGAAAAACCTTTTACTTTTAGTTATTCTTATAACTGGGTGGAATTTAAATGCCCAGAAATACAACGTTCAAGGATTTGTTCAAGATCAACATAATGATGCACTAATTGGAGCGACCGTTGTCATCTTACAAGCTTCCGATAGTACAATGATTGGATTTTCCATTACAAACAACGACGGTAAATTCTTAATCTATGATGTTCCTCTTGGAAATCACTTGGTGCAAATCACCTATGTTGGATTTGGTACATTTGAAAAAAGTATTGATGTCTCAGGTGATCAAAAGAAATTTGAATTAGGTATCGTTCAATTATCTTCTGATATGAATAAGCTTGATGAGGTTGTAGTAAAAGCCGATTTCATTCCCTTATCTATTAAAAAAGATACGGTAGAATATAATGCTGATGCATTTAGAGTTCGTCCTAATGCCAATGTCGAAGAACTGTTAAAACAGCTTCCAGGTATTGAAGTTGAAGATGATGGAAGTATTACGGCTCAAGGTGAAGAAGTAAAAACGGTTACAGTGGATGGAAAGAAATTTTTCGGTAACGATCCTGAAATGGCCACCAAAAACATACCAGCTGAAGCAGTTAAAAAGGTACAAGTATTTGACAAAAAGTCCGATAAAGCTGAATTCTCAGGGGTCAATGATGGAAATGAAACAAAAACTATAAATCTTGAACTAAAAGAGGATAAAAAACAGGGCATTTTTGGACAAACTGAAGTGGGATATGGAACTGATGGAAGGTACAAATCCAAGTTGAGTCTAAACAAATTTGGTCCACAATTTCAACTGGCTGGGATTGTATCTTATAACAATATAAATGACCAAGGTTTTTCCACTTCCGAATACATGAATCTGATGGGACAATCTTTTGGACATGGAAGACGTATATCCTTCAATGGTCCAGTTAATTTTAATGGAGAATTGGCAAATGGAAATACGACAAATATCAATGGTGGATTAAACTTATCCTATGAACCCTCTAAAATATTCAGAAGTACGACCAGCTATTTCTTAACCTATGTTGATCAAAAAACCGAAGATCAGCAAATCAGAGAGTATACCCTTCTCGAGAATAATTTTATCGAAAACAATGAAGGAACAAATCTTTCTGAAAATCTAGGCCACAATATATTTGTCGAACTTGAAATCAATCCAGACAGTACTCAAAGGATAGATATTGATGGAAGCTATATTACCAATTCTTTTGACATACTGAAAAACAATACTCAACGTAATACCGATCTCGAAACTACCCCACTCAACAACAGTATTCAAGATTATAATACCGATTCAAACAACGACAATTTATCTATAGATCTAGAATACAATAAAAAACTTAAAAAGAAAGGTCGTCTATTGACACTCGCTTTTGATTTAGGAAATGTGTTGACCAAGGATTCATCATTAATCCAACAGGACAATGAGTTTTATGAAGACGGACAAATCTTGGTTAATAAATTGGTTCAAGATCAAATCGGAAGACAAGACGATCAAAGTTATTCTGGAATGATTAACTATACTGAACCTTTGGGAAAGGACAATTACTTAGGTCTCATTTATGAATACCGCAATTATAATAATGGTAAGACGAAAGACTTCTATGATATTGATGAGCAAACATCTACTAGAGAAGTAAACGATTTGTTATCTTCTGTTACGAATAATGACATCATATACAATCAAGCTGGATTAGAATATACCATAGATAAAGAAGCTTTTCGCCTCAATATTAAAGGTATGTACAATGTTTCTAACTTCAATGGCTCTATAGCCAGCGAACCTACCATTAAAAACACATATACTTATTTTTTACCAAGCGTCAGTTTTTTCCACACGAAAACAAAACTGAGATTTAATTACACTTCTTCTGTTAATGAACCTAGGGCCAATCAATTACAGACTATTCAAGACAATACGAATCCAACGGAAATTTATATTGGAAATGCCAACTTAAAACCAGAATATGTTCATCGTTTTACAGGTAGATATTATTTCTTCAATAGTTTTAATTTGAACAGTCTTTTTGCTTATTTTTCATACAACTACACCAACGACAAAATAGTGAATGCCGTCACTTTTGAAGGCCGTAACAGTCGAAGGACTGAACCAGTGAATATTGACAAACATCACCAATTACGTGGTTCATTTTCATATACGACGCCTATCAGAAAACTAAGAATAAAATCCAGGACGAGGCTAGGAAGTTCACTTTCTTTGAGTCAAAATGTTGTTGATGGAGTTTATGGTGATGTCACTACAGTGTCTCCATACTTACGTCAATCCATTGAGAATCTCAACAACAAGGTATTATCCATACAAACGTACGGTGAACTAAACTACAATCAGAATAGGTTCGAATTTGATACCGAAAATAACTCTGATTATATTACCCAAAAATATGGAACAAACATCACTGCCAAACTTCCACATTCTTGGTTTTTAGATTTTGATTATTCCATTCGACTATTTAGTCAAGAGAATTTTACAGACAATAATACAATCGAATTAATGAATGCATCCATAAGTAAAGGCTTTTGGAATGATAAAGTAACGGCTAAATTAACAGCTTTTGATTTACTCAATCAAAACAAAGGGTGGCAAAGGTCCATTACAGATTCTTATATAGAGCAAAGCATATCCAATTCGATTCAACGGTATTTTATGCTTTCTGTAATTTATAAGATATCTGGGTTTTAAGAAACAATTGAATCGCCTAAACAATTGAATAATCATATTGTTTCATTACAACTGACATCGTAGTATGTTAGTCGTTATTTAGCTCATTTGTTTGCGAATTAATTTTTGAACTTTGAAATCGATTTGTAAGTCGTGTTTTTATTTTGAAGAATATGAAAATTCTAAAAAAAGAAATAATGAACTCATACTGTTTTGACATTTTACTATAATTTGATGAAAGCTCTTTTTACTATAATTGTGTGGTTATTTTTATTACAATTTTCGATGGCACAAAAAGCTCATTACTTTGTAGACTACGAAGATGTGCTCTCGTCAAATCCAAGTGAGTATTATGGAAGAATGCAACTTAGGGGAAATAAGAATTTAAAGTCTGAACCGTTTTATACGACACAAACTGCTTGGATTGATTCCATAGCTCACCAATTCAGCAATTTACCAAAAGCTAATCAAAATGTTTTGATTTATATTCATGGACTATGGGCAGATCATGATGCATTTTTTGAGAAAGTTGAATACGAACTACATAGAGACATTTTTCAGTATATCAACAAACCATATGGACTAATCCTATCGTTTCAATGGGAAGGGCTCATAGACTACGATAAAAATGTCGATATAGCGCGTCAATCTGGTGTTTTTTATTCCGATGTTTTAAGCAAGATTACGGATACATTGAGTTGCATAAATCCTTCTATAAAAACCAGCCTATATTGTCATTCTATGGGTAATCGTGTATTAAATCAAATGATCGCTACCCTCCATTCGAAACAACTTTTGGAAAGCTCGAATTTCGACAAAATATTTATGATGGCACCAGATCTCCCTCATGATGCCTTAACCTCAGTTCATATGAATCAATTAAGCGATAACGCTAAAGAAATTCATGTGTATCATCATTATGAAGATAAAACATTGGAGATGGCAAGTAGGTTTCAACATGGACAACGATTAGGAATTACTGGTCCATCTGATTTAGATTCACTCCATGAAAATATTATTGTAAAAAACATAACTTCATACGAAGACTTTCAGTCATTTCCAGGTCGAATTGGTCACCATAGATACTTTCACGATAGTCCTAGGGTTAAGAATGAAGTAAAAACAGCACTCATTAACTGTGATTAACATTTCGAGTAAAATGTCTATATATTAACACTCCTATTCCTAAAAGTATTAATCCAAATAGAGCTTCAAATCGTAATTCTATGAGTTTACTAATTAAAAATGAAGACATAATTCCCAAATAAATAATGGGTACCCAAGGATAAAACTTCATCTTGTAATCAGGTTCTGTATTCGAATCATCAATCCTATTTCTGATTATAAAAATTGAAAAGGTTGTTAAACTCATAAAGAGAATATCCATGAAGACTACGAAATTCATCAATTCGCTGAAAGTATCCATGAATAGGATCAAAATACATGCCCACAATGTTTGAAGCCAGATGGCATTAATTGGAGTATTAAACCTCTTGTGATTGCTACCCAAAAATTTAAAAAACACTCCATCCTTTGCCATTGCATTATAAATCCGAGGAGCAGTCATTGTGAATATTGCAATTGATCCCAACAAAGAAATTGAAATTACAGCAGCGATAAAATGTCCGCCCCAACTATAGGCGTGACCGACAGCCGAACTAGCCACTTTCTTAGATGTTGCAATTACTTCATTTGGAGCTAATGTCCCATAGGATAAAATGATTAACATATAAACTACGACTACTATTAATGTACCGTACAACATTGCCCTCGGTATGGATTTAGAAGGGTTTCGGGCCTCACCTGACAAATAAGAAGCGTGGTGCCAACCTCCCATTGACCAAAAAACTCCTGCAAAGATGATTAATACACTTCCCCATAAATTATTTGGTTTAGGTTGAGATAAACCTGTATTTAAATGAGTAGGGTCTAAATTATAGTAAGATATAGCCATACCTACTATAATTAACAAGGCCAATAACTTTAAACTCGTAAACAAGCCAATTACCAAACCTGAAAATCGCACCCCAATACTGTTAATCAAAGAGAATATTACTAAGGTAGACATAGCCAAAACTGGAGTCCAGCCCTCTTCAATTGGAACAAAATGATTTATATAATTAATAAACGCAATACTCAGAGCTGCAAGGGCACCTGTATTAATAACAGTCAAAGTAATCCATCCGAAAAGAAATGAAGTCATTTTCCCATACCCTTGTCGCAAGTACTCATAGACCCCACCAGCTTTGGGAAATCTAGATCCCAATTCAGAAAATGTCAATGCTCCCATCAGTGTAGCAATACCACCAAGAATCCAAGGAATTAAAGTATACCTTAAATGAGGAAGCAACTTATAACTCTCAGCAGGAGTAATAAAAATTCCTGACCCGATACAACTGCCTACTGCAATAGCGGTAAGACTAAACAGTGAGATTTTCTTTTCAGCTTTTGACATATATTGGAAGATTATGTCAAATATACATAAGATTTCGACAAACCTAAACCATACGCAATTTATCGACAACAGACCTCCATATTACCTACATCATATCAGGCTCAAAATGCATTTCGCAACATAATTCCTCAATAACTGTTACAAATTCAAACAAATCCTTAATTTTAATAAATACAACACAGCTCATCATAAAATACTCATATTCCAATATTACCGTTTTACTTTTTTCCTTATTTCAATGTTTTGCTTTACAAAGTCAAATTAAAACGTATGATGTATTTGGATCAACTAAAAGAGTAAGCATCCCGTTTGATTTTAAACAAGGGTTTATCGTTGTGCAAATAAATTATTTGGGTTTCATCAAACTAAACATGATTTTCGATACCGGTGCTCAAAACACAATTCTATTTGATAGACAATTGACCGACCTTTCATCTGCCAACTATGAAAGAGAATTAATGATTAAAGGAGCCGATTTAGATCAAGAACTCAAAGCTCTTGTTGCTAAGGACCTTCAATTTCAGTTCAGTCATATTGATCATAGTTTTACTAGGGATGTCCTAGTATTAGCAGAACCCATTGATATTCTGAGTGAGTATGTCGGTCAAAAAATTCATGGTATAATAGGTACTAGATTTCTAAAAGGAATCATTTACAAAATAGACTATGAAAAAAATAAACTCGTCCTTTACCACCCTGAATACTTCACTACTCCTTCTTTACAGAAGTATCACAAAATTCCTATTGACATACATGAAGATAAACCCTATATAAAAGCCAAAATTCATAATGAATACTTAAATGATTCGGTAAATCTACTTCTAGACAGTGGTGCATCTATAGGATTACTACTAAACAATATTCAAATGGATTCGAGTATTACCAAAAATTTAATGATTAGTAGTTTAGGAAGAGGTCTTGGAGGCGATATACTAGGTTACATAGGATTGTCGGATTCGATCGATCTCGGAATTAATAACCCCATATTAGAACCCATAACATATTACCAGCAAATCGAGTCCTCCAATAGAAAGATCGTACGAGATGGAATATTAGGAAATCAAATTCTAGAAAAGTTTAACATCATTATAGATCCAATTGGCAAATATATCTTTCTAAAGGAAAATAATGACTTTTACAAAGAACCCAAACGCGATAAAAGCGGTTTAAAAATCATTAAAGATGATCACAAAAATCACGTAGTATCCTATGTTATAAAAGATAGTCCAGCCTATCATGCCGGGGTTGAAATTGGAGACGTTATTCAAAAAATAAACTGGAGAAATAGATATTTTTTATCCCTATCCTATTTGAATAAAAAATTTAGTGGTAAAACCAACAACAAAGTAAAACTAACACTACTCAGAAACGGTATTAAGTACAAAACTGAGATCTACTTAAAGGATTACTTACAGGACTCGAAGCATTAACGATTTCTATCCTTTTTTAATATATCAAGAATGGTAAATAAACACAAAGAGGTTTAATCCATATGGATTAAACCTCTTTATTATTCTTAACTAAGTATTGAATATTAATACTCCCAAAGATCGTGTTCGAAATTGAATAATTCGTTCTTAATCTTTTCAGATGTTAATAAAACATCTAATTCAAGTCTTTCAGAAGATTTATCAAAATAATCTTCCACTCGGTAATCCAATACGTTTGTTCGTTTAAAAATATAACTGCTGAAATATCTATTATCTAAAAGATCTGTCCATGTCATAGGAGCAACATCATTTTCATTCGAAATAACTTGATGTTTAGACAAATATTGTCTTGCTTCTGGATAATATACCCAAAACAATGGGTATACTACAGGAGGTGCTCCTTCAACTACTTCATCTTCGATAATTGGCGCAATACCAAGAATTCTACTTTTCAAGACAGATGTTTCTTCATCGAAGAACCAAATTTCTTTGACTCTATATTGATTAATATTTCTCCAGTCTTTTTCATCCTTTACTACTTGGATTTTCTCCTCATATGTATCATAATCAAAGACAGCGATTGTATCAACTGAGTACAGCTGATCCTCAACGTCTTGAAATGTCATGGCCTGCTCAAACTTTTCGTCTTTAAATACAGTAATATCGCCATTTTCAATTAGCTCTTTAAATATATTGAAGATAGGTTTTTCCTCTGCTCTCCATACCAAATTCATCTTTTCACGAGTATCAACAATTCTCCAAATCCTTTTTTCCCATGCAATATCAGCCTCACGAATTGGTTGATAAGGAAGAACACGAGCCTCAGTAATAAGTCGTTTTGAAACAACATCGTCGATATAAATATCCTCAGCAGGCACTGTTGATTCCGTAATAACTTCTTCCGCATTTTGAGCCATCAAATTCTGACTAAAAAAGGCAATTAGAAGTAAAAGCGAAATGTTTGATAAATATTTCATTTTATAAAATTTATACTTTAATTCAATTATTTAACGGTAAATACCATCTGGCCAATATTCCTAGAAGCCTTATCACCAGGACACTTACACTTAATATCATTAAAAATATAAGTATCTCCAGGACCTGCTTTATTAACTAATGCTTTAGCAGCAGGGTTATATTTTCCACCAGAATTCTTCGCAATTTCAGCATCCTTTCTTCTGGCTGTTCTAATTAATACATATTCTGTAATGTTACATTTAGCATCGAAATCAAAGTTTTCCAATACTGGAGATACACCAGGATAAGCTTTGAATGTACCATTTCCGATACGACCACCTCTTTCTCTACCCAATTTTGCAACTGGATCAGGAATTCTCTTCACACGGAAATCTTTACTTGCCGTTAACCCAGGAGCTGCAACACTAACCTTTGCAAATTCTCCTTTCTTAGTTGGTCTAGTAGCAGTAACCGTATAAGTTCCATCAGAGTTTTTCTTAATACTTGCTCCTCCTGCACCAGTCATACTCACTTTAATATCATTTGAGTTTACACCAGCAGCAGAAACTTCTACAGGGTTAGGAACACCAATATAGAATACATTCATCTTAGTTGCTGATACTGCGATAGAACGCTCTCCAACCTCATAATTGAAAGTTTCTTTATAAGTCTTTTTGTCACCTGTTACTGGATCTGTTACAGTAATTGCAGCAGTATAAGTCTTTTTACCAGTTGTAGAAGGCGAAGAAACATACTTTGCGTTACCTTCAGAATCAACTCTTAAAGGTGATCCGTTTACCGCAATTGAAATTCCAGTTTGAGAACTTCCACCAGCAGCAGCAGATAAGAATACGTCCGCTTCATACTTTTCTCCCTTAATGATATAAGACTGCTTAGGTGAAGCAACAACTCTATATTTATCCAATACGATTGTTTCACCACCTACACCTACTTTACCAGCAAGATAGTTTAATACTTGTGCTTCAGAAGATTTAACATCGTTAATAAACTTAGAGAAAATAGGCATTGTCGCGCCAATCGGCATGTGACCAAATGTAAAGTCAGCCCAGTTCTTTTTCTTATTAGGGCTTTTTGTCCACGCAACATCATCAATATCAATTGGCAAAGAGAAAGCTGCTCTATCTCCTTCATCAACTAATTCCAAAAATTTCTGCTTGTACTCATCCATTTTAGCTTTAAGATTCATTCCTTCTCCTGAATCAACCATCAATCTAGTTGTAGGATCGTAATTCCTCTTTCCTTTTAATTCTTTTTTCCCAGACTCAAGAACGATGTAATCACCATCATCCAATTGTCCATTTCTGTTACCACCTTCATCAATTAAGTTTTCCACTAAACTTTGAATATAAGAGGTAGCTTCTTTAGATATTTGTCTTGCAGGATCTACTCTATCTGCATAAACTTGTAAATCAGACTTCTTTTTTGCAGCATCCAAAATTGCAGTAGGAAGTGCGTTATTGCTTTCATCTAAAGATGAGTTAGCCGTTTTTAATCCACCGTCGACCATTTCAAAAGCATTGAAAATTTCGGCAGATACATTAAGTGCCAGGAGTGCTGTAAGTACCAAGTACATTACGTTGATCATCAGCTGCCTGGGTTCCTTAGGAATTGACATATTTCTTTATTTTTTTATATGTTAAAAAATATCCTATTAATTCTAGTATATAGGTTTTAAACTAATCTTATTGCTTTACAGAAAAAGCAGATAATACATTACCGTATACTGAATTAAGTGAACTCAGGTTCTTATTCAATGAAGTCATTTGTTCTTTGTATGCCTTAGTATCTTCTACAGACTCACTAAGAGCTTCCATTGCCGATCCCATTTTGCTATAGAAATCGTGCATAGTTTTTAATTGCTTTGAAGTTTCAGAGAAATCCACTTCTTGAAGTGCTTTAAGAGATCCAAGACTCTTAGACATATTTTGTAATTCGCTCAACATTCCGTTTAAGTTGTTCTCAACAGAATCAGCGTTTAATGCTCTACTTGCACCAGAAGTTTCTCCAGCTGTAATAGGCGCAATTGATGAATCATATGCATCTAATCCTGGGTATAATTTTTCCCAATAGTAATCTTTCTCAGGTCCTAATAAACCTAACATTAAGAATAAGAATGCCTCTGTTAATAGCCCCGCAGTAATCGCTGGTCCACCCCAAGGCTCACTGTTAATTTTACCAAGTGCTCCAATCATTACAACTGCCGCACCAACACCAATTACTAAATTTTTAAGGTATTTGAAAGATTTTGACTTAAAAAAGCTCATTTGTAGTTAAAATTTAAAGGTTTAAAAAAGAGTGATCAAAATTCCACACAGAAAGGTTCAAGCCCTTTCAAGTGCTGTATTTAATATTTAATAAAATTTTCTAAAATTGAAGTAGGGATTTATGAAATCCTATCGCCCTGTGTGAGGTCAATCAATTAAAAGTCATCGATTGATCTACCTAAGAATGTAAGTACGGTTCTAAATCCTATGTATGACTTAGATGTGTCTTGGAATTCCCAGTGTCTAGTACCCGTTTGTAAGTAGTAAGATATATCCTTCCAAGAACCTCCTCTGATTACTTTTCTCTTATAAGAATCAGGATCAGTATCTTTTGCATCATATCTATAATCTGGGTTTAAATCATGCTCATATGTGTAGGCATTTTCAGCATATGCAGAACTTGTCCACTCTGCTACATTTCCAGACATACAGTATAAACCATAGTCATTAGGGAAGTATGCATCAGCCTTTACAGTATATAATCCCCCATCTTCAGGATAGTTTCCTCTACCAGGCTTAAAGTTGGCCAATAGACAACCTTTTGCATTACGTGCATAGTATCCACCCCATGGATATGGAGCCAAATCTCTACCGCCTCTTGCAGCATATTCCCACTCAGCTTCACTTGGAAGTCTGTATTTTTCAGAGTTAAATTCTTCTGGATCTTTATACGTATCCCAAAGGCGAGTTCTCCAATCACAGAAAGCTGTTGCTTGGTGCCAATTAACACCTACAACTGGATAATCGTCAAATGCTGGATGAGAAAAATAATTCCTTGTGTAAGGCTCATTATAAGAATAAGCAAAGTCTCTAATCCAACACATCGTATCAGGATAAATAGGAATATCTTCTTTAATGATTAGGCTCTTACGAGTAGCGTCTTCAGTGTGAGCTGCCCTTACCCAATCAAACCATTCATAATGATAAACTAGTTTCCTGGTATCCATTTCTCTTTTTCCTTCGAAGGCCATATCTCCTTCGTAGAACATTTCGTCAAGAGTCGGATCTGAATAATCTAATTCATACTCCCAATCGATTCTTTCCTCTCCTGTTTCATCATCAGCAATGACATCTCCCATGATTGTATGTGCAATTGAATCTCTTACCCAATACACAAATTGACGATACTCATTATTTGTAATCTCAGTATCATCCATGAAAAATCCTTGAAGTGAAACAGATTTGGTTCTTTGGATGTAAGTGTTAAAAATGTCCTGATCACTTTGACCAATGTGGACCTGACCTGAAGGTACATAAACCATTCCATAAGGATTTATGGTTTGAAATGTAGGTCTGTCTTGAACTCCAACTAGCTGACCTGATTCCGCAGATCCACAGCTTTGGAAAAGTGTTGTTACTGCAAAGAACACAAGCAACAATAAAATCGATTCTCTCATCTTTCTACTAACAATTTTTATCAATTATGTAATGCCCCTTTCTGTTAAGAAAACGTAAAGATAATTTTTGATTTCAATTTTCAAAAATATTGTTTTGAAAATATAAGTAATCACACAGATCTTTAATCTTCATCTCATCATAAAACGGAGTATAATACCTTATATTGCCTTGGTTTGCAAAGTATTTATTTCTTTGAAAAAATATCACCAGATATACTTTTTATGTTATCGATCTACAAAAACCTCGGATTATATGTTATTCTTGGAGGTCGCCCAGTCCCCCACAACTTATTAAATCCATATTTAAGCAGTATTTCATGGCTTCCTGTATGAACTGAATTTAATGCACTAATTCCAGTTTCATAACTATAGTATAGCCGTAAGTTATCATTAATCGAATGCCCAACAACAAACCCCAAAGCATCAAACGAAGAAGAACTATATCCCCTCAAATAGAATCCTCCAAAAATGTTGCCACTTATTCTTAAAATACTACTTAACTCTGTTTGCGTCTCCAGAAGATTTGATCTAATCGTCGATGATACTTGGGCTGCAATAATTTCATTAATGTCAAAATAATATCTAAAAAAGGTATTTATCAACAATGGCAATTTATATTTACTATTTCTAACGCTTAAATTTCGAAATGGTAAGTTAGACATCGCTAGACCAATAGTTGTTGCAGTATTTTGATACACTCCAGATAGTTCCCAACTTAATGTACTGCCAGAACCGATACCATTGAACAATAACGGGTCATTATGGTTAATCGTAGATTCATATTCACCTTCAGGAGTTATGATTCTATCTCCATTTACCCTTGCATGTATCCACCCTACTCTAGCACCTATTGAAAACAAACCTAAAGAACTTCCTTGCACGTAATTATAAGATAATCTCGTTCGTTTCAAATTAACTACTCCTTGATCTTGATTTGTCACATCAAAACCTACGCTCCCTTTCCATATATAAATGGGGGTGTCGAAACTTATATATTGTGCAGAAGGACTCTCCTTTACATTGTTCCATTGTGATCGTAATTGAATACTTAAAGTAGAAACTCTCTCTAACCCTCCATAAGCTGCAACATCTCGGTATGGGTTCATAGACGAAAGTCCAAACTGGCTCCACATTTGAGCATTCAACTCAAAAGAGATTAACAGTGAATATAAGACAGCAAACAAACCTAACTTACGAATCATGTACTATTGGATTGCTTCCTTAAAAGTACACTTTTGATTGAAATAATCATCCTTCTCATTGTATTTTGTTTGACATTTATAGCATAGTGTTGTCTAAATTTGAATCCACCTAACAATTATGATATGATTAAAATACATCAACATTTTCAAACAAACATATTTCTAGCCTCATGAAGTTATGTCATATGCTATCATTCTTCTTGTCTCTTATTTTCATTCAATACTGACTTTTTGGCAAGTAAAAATCAATTTCATCGGGTGGTATAAAACTTGATTATCATCTACACCGAACACTGATGAAATTCAAATTTGAAAAACATGTTTTTAAAATATATGATGAATCAAGGAGGAATGGGAGATGAAGATTTTACGCCATTGATGTCTTTGGATGATGACATGGTAGATTCGAATGAAACCTATGGGGAGATTATTCCACTGGTCGCTTTAAAAAATACGGTGATGTTGCCTGGTGTCGTCTTACCTATTACCATAGGTAGACAAAAATCCATTAAGGCCATTCAAAAGGCGGATAAAGATGACAAATTTGTTGTTGTTGTATCCCAACGAGATCAATCGCTTGAAGATCCTTCTCCAATTGACCTATACGAAGTAGGTGTTGTAGCCAAAATCATCAAGCTCTTGACTATGCCTGATGGAAGTACTACAGCTATATTACAAGGCAGAAAGAAGGTTAAAATATCTCAATTCATTACAACTGATCCTTTATTCGAGGTTAGTATTGACATTCTAGATGAAAACCAAGTATTGGACAATGAAGTTTTCCCAGCATTAATGTCTACAATCAGAGATACGTCTAAAAGAATCATTGAATTATCCCCAAATATTCCTAGCGAAGCTGTAATGATGATTCAAAACATAAAGAAAGACGCTTTCTTACTTAGTTTTATTACTTCTAATTTGAATTCTCCTGCGAATGTTAAGCAGGATATTCTTGAAATTAACAATTTGGATGTAAAAGCAGAAAAGATATTAAAACAACTTAAGGAAGAACTCAATCTCCTAAAACTCAAAAACAAAATTGAGTCTAAAGTCAAAGGTGACATTGAAAAACAGCAAAGAGATTACTTCTTGAATCAACAAATGCGAACCATTCAAGAAGAACTCGGCGGCAATCCTCAAGAAGAAGAAATCAAAAGGCTCGAAGAAAAAGCCGCTAAGAAAAAATGGCCTGATTCTGCTAAAAAGCAATTTGAAAAAGAGCTTGCTAAAGTACGGAGAGTAAATCCTCAAGTTGCAGAATACTCTGTAATACTTAATTATTTAGAGTTACTAACCGACCTACCTTGGGAAGAGTACTCAGAAGACAATTTTGATTTAAAAAGTGTCAAAAAGACTTTAGATAAAGATCATCACGGTCTTGAAGATGTTAAAGAAAGAATTCTAGAACATCTTGCTGTCTTAAAACTGAAGGGCGACTTAAAAGCACCTATTTTGTGTTTAGTTGGTCCTCCAGGTGTAGGTAAGACAAGTCTAGGCAAATCCATTGCTTCTGCCATTAATAGAAAATTCATTCGGATGTCCTTAGGCGGTCTTCACGATGAGAGTGAACTTCGAGGTCATAGAAAAACTTACATTGGAGCTATGCCAGGTCGGGTCGTACAATCCTTAAAAAAGGTCGGCACATCTAATCCCGTTTTCATCTTGGATGAAATCGATAAGTTGGGTAAAAATCATAGAGGAGATCCCTCGTCTGCCCTATTAGAGATTCTTGATCCTGAACAAAACCACTCCTTTCATGACAACTATTTAGAAACGGAATATGATTTATCTAAGGTTCTATTTATAGCCACAGCTAATTCATTAAACTCTATACAACCAGCATTATTGGAC
Organism: Saprospiraceae bacterium; assembly: GCA_965230345.1. Classification (GTDB taxonomy): domain Bacteria; phylum Bacteroidota; class Bacteroidia; order Chitinophagales; family Saprospiraceae; genus JADKBO01. Next base: position 375,056 of record CBDDKR010000001.1, on the reverse strand, counting down.
AGGATGGAAATCATTGAATTAAGTGGTTACAGCACTGAAGAAAAACTCGAAATTGCTAAAAAGCATCTTGTTCCAAAGCAAAGGAAGGAACACGGACTAAAAGCGGAAGACATTAAGCTAACGCCTAAAGTACTAAAACAAGTTATTACAGATTATACCAGAGAAAGTGGTGTCCGATCTTTGAATAGAACTTTGGCAGCATTAATGAGAAATATTGCACGAAAAAAGGCAACCGAAGAGGATTACACCAAATCACTTTCTAGAGAAAATATCGTCGAAATTCTGGGTACTCAAAAGTTCAATAAAGAAGATTACATTAAGGTTGGGACTCCAGGTGTTGCAGTTGGTTTAGCATGGACAAGAGTTGGCGGAGATATACTTTTCATAGAAAGTTCGTCTTCTCCTGGAAAAGGGAAGTTGACCTTAACTGGAAATCTTGGAAATGTGATGAAAGAATCTGCAACTGCAGCATTGAGTTATATCAAATCAATCGCAAAAGATTTGAAGATTGAGGAAGATTATTTCGAAAAAAACGATATACATATTCATGTTCCTGAAGGAGCTATTCCAAAAGATGGTCCATCCGCTGGTATTACTATGATAACCTCTTTGGTATCTACCATAAAAAATAAAAAAGTTAAAGCTTATCAAGCTATGACTGGTGAGATTACTTTGCGGGGAAAAGTTCTTCCAGTGGGTGGAATTAAAGAAAAAGTATTGGCAGCTAGAAGATCTGGGATTAGAGACATTATCATGTGTTCTCAAAACAAGAAACATGTCGATGAAATCCCTTCACAGTACATTAAAGATGTAAATTTCCATTATGTAGATAATATCAAAGAAGTTTTAAATTTGACTCTTTCTATATAATGATAACACAAGGGACTATTTGGAATTATCTATTCTAAATAGTCCTTTCTTTCATCTATTGCTAAACGTTCTTCTATAATCAATTCATACCCCATCTGTTCTACCATAAATCCGAGCAATTGAATCAATTCCGCTTTTTGTTCTTCTGCTTTTTCGAAAAGATTACTGGTTAGAGCAGCATTTACAATTTTATCCTTAGATGCTTTCAACATCTTGTTGTAATCACCTACTTCAAAACCATTGAAGACACCCTCAGTAATATCGTAATAATCAATATCGTGTTCAATACTTAAAAGCTCCGCATTGGGAAAGTTTTTAATTACTACCCTACCTTTATCAGGATAAATATTGATCTGCATCTTATTGAAATCATAACCTACAGAAGCTTTGGCATTAACTCTAACGATAGCTTTTTTTCGCAATGGAGAGATATCGTAACCATAATAATCCTTGTACGAATACAATTCAGAAAACTCTCCCTCAACAGTGATCATTTTAGCTACCTTCTTAATCTTTTCCAGGACAACAGTTGAATCTTCCTTTTCATGTATACTAGTCCAACTATGCATATTAGAATAAAGAAAGCCTCCAACAAATGAAAGTACTATAAAGAATAATACTACGGTTATTTTAGTAACTGTTTTCATAAATTACTTCTTACACTTACGTTAATTATTTAAACCTTTTTTACGTACCAAATCTTTTTGGTCCCAAGATGCATCTTATCCAGTCGAAAAGCAACTCCCAAGGACAGAAATGGTCTTTTACTTATAGATGCGGTTTGATAAAAGTGTCTCAACTCCATATGCTTATTCGTGGCAGAAACCTTGCCTATAAAATTAGATAAAAACTCAACTTGTAATCCCACATTATATATAGGGAAAGCTTTGCCTACTCTTTCTGATGCATTATAAATATAGTTAAAATCAATTGCACAAAATCCAGACACATTTCTAAATAATGGTTTTTGCCATTCCCCAGTCAATTCGAATGTAATCAAGTCTCCTTTATAACTATGGGTATACAAAGCCCATTGAGATAAATCCCTATAAAAATTCTTTAATGGATACAATTGAGGTCCTTTATAAGAGCCATTAATTCCAGAATACCTAGGTTTATATCCATTATAACCCAAATTAAAATTTGTAGAATAGTATCTTAAAGAAGATGTTAATCTCAATCTGTCGTGCTCAAACTTGAAGCGCACTCCTCCAGCCCCTGCGACATTCTGCTTTCGGTTTATCCTCGTTTCAAATTGAAGTTCAAGAGCTGAATGACTTGAAACTTTAAATTTTGAATAATTGGACAAATTAAAATCTGAGTTTGTTGGATGATTGCCATATTTTTGAGAATGCAATTCATTAATCGAAGCAGATGTTTGGTTATAAATTATTGCACCTTTATACCCAATCCAAAACTTATATAATTGGTGTAAATCAAGTCCAATATTTCTTGATAAATCTCCGATTGTCATAAAACCTAAAGAAACATTGCCTGACACAACCTCAGACATCAATCCCTGATAATCAACATTGTATATTCTCAAAATATCGCCGACATCTTCATTCCAAAAATCTCCTCCTTTAATGGAATATTTTATACTTCCGTTTCGAATTATCGAGTCCTCCACTTTAATTAAGATTTTAGGGAATACAGCTATATTAGAAATTGTGTTATTGCCACCCGAATGACTTCTTTCTTCCATATAAAGTCCTGTTTCAATGGAATATTTATCATTCAAGACCAATTCATGAACAAGACCTGTATATATACCAAGATGATGAATTGGATTATCTTCTATTCGTCCAGTTATGCAGTTTATACAATCAAAATTGTTATTTAATGCGGCAATATTATGTTGTCCTTTCGTTTCAAAGGATACTAGTGATTCTACCTGAATAGAATCCTGTGTAAAACCTTGAGATTTCCCAAGAATCAAAACCATTATAATATATAGACAACATTTAACAAAGCTCATAATTATAGTAATCCTTTCTTTTAATTCATTTTTCTATCTCAACCAAATACATTGCCAGAGTTAAAACTATACCCTATACATTGACAACTCAAATATGCGCCTAACATCGAAGAAAATACGATCTACTAAATTGATTAGTAATTTATTGACCAATATTTGTATGAGCCTTTAAATCCATTTCTTATTGCTTTACTTGCTGAAGCATTTCCAGATTCAATCTCTCCCTTAATTAAGTTATCAAAATGTTCTCCTAAATATAATTGATGCATTTTTAATATATTGAAGTGATTTAAAACTAAATCCTAATGCTAGAATCAACTCATTGAAATCCAAGCTCTGCCCAAAAATTAATTTCCATAGCTTTGGCTATGCATAAGAATTTTTGAATTAATTTGACTTTCAAGCAGTTAATTCCGCTATTGAACACAGTTTTTAAATCACTTCATTATCTTGGTTTTAAAGGCACCGTATCCTGGTACTTGATGTCACATCTTAAGTAGGACTTGTTATATTTTAATTCACAAAAGAAGTTAGCGGATTTCGAATTCCGGAATAGGACATTATCACAGCTTTCAAACTTCCCACACGTAAAGGAGTTTCTACCAATAAAGGAATTTTATTCTGATCATCACTTACCCAGATATTCATCTGATCTCCATCTTTAAAGACATGACCTGAAATAACATCTGGTGTAATCTTTAAAGTATTAAAATATCCTTGTCCTTTGATTTTCTTTTTTTCTTCTCCCATATATCTAACATCCAAAGGGAATAACTCCTGATCAAAGAAAATAGAAGAGGATATTTTGGATCCTACTTGATGCGATTTCGCATCAATATTTCGCAAAAAATACATCAAAGACAGTATGTCGTGCATACAAGTATCAAATGAATGTTCATTGCGTTCAACCTCGTTTTGTGTTTTACCACTATAAGAAATGGCGGTATGATTTATTTGGTCAAATTCAATTCTTTCGTATTTTTTGTGATCACCTTCATGTACCCTTCTTTCGAAATATATTGGGAGCATGGTATACTTATCCAAACGAGTATAAAATTTATCTCTCAGCTTAAAAAATCCATCATATGCTTTGTAGGATTTTCCTTCTACACTAATATCCAAAAAATCTTCATGCTCTTGAATCAAGAAAGTAGCTTCTCCTGCTGGAATCCAAATAAATCCCCAATTATAATAGGCCTTAAAAACCAATTTTTCACCTCCTTGGAATGCCGAATTTTCTATTTTACATTCGTTGTAATCGTTCATAATAAGACCCTTATCATACGAATTTCCTCCTATGAAAAAGATTATTGTGTAAACCCATAAGATATTCCAATACTTCATGATGCATTTTTATTCATCACCCACAATATTGCTCCAATTATTCCAGGGATAAGGATATTTATAAACCATAACGCAAAAGTCGCAGAAAGTATTGAAATAACGTTTTCAGAATACGAAGACCAAACCACAATTGCTATTTCTCCTCGAGCTATCATTGACAAAAAAGGTGGTAAAGGGATTCCTGTTTGAACCAAAAAAATGGTGGCAATTCCTGAGAACATGACAGGAGCTGATAGATCAATTCCAAAATATTGTAAACACAAATAATATTGCACCGAAAATATCGAATATCTCAAAATTGAATACCAACTTAACTTAACATATTCCAACATGGAAATCTTCACTCTTACAAAGTTCTCCTCTATTCGAATCTTCCATTTTTCTGGAAGAATACTTGTTATTTTAGTAAAGACTTTATCTTTATTTAACAACAATCCGACTAAAAATATAATCAGAATAATTATTAATATTCCACAATAAAGAACGAATGATGAAGACCGATCATTATATAAAGAATAGTAATATATGGCTCCAAATAATCCAACACATACAATCAGCAAAGTTTGGAGCATCCCAGAAATTAGATGAAAACGGACTGCCTCTACTCTATTGGTCTTGGACACATTAAACAATCTTCCACCATACTCACCCAATCGAGCTGGTGTAGCCATACCTGCAAAAATTCCGAGCAAAACACTTTTAATAGCCTGAATTAAGGAATAACTCTGGATCTTAGAAACTAACAATTTCCATTTATAAGATTCTAATAGCCAATTAAACAACATCAGCGTTAATGCAATCAGAATCAATGCAGAATTAGATGAATTTGACCAGTTCGTTATAAAGACATCTATGGTTTCATTCAAATGATCTTTATCCTTAAGACCTTGAAACAAAATTACTCCTACAACAATTACAACTAGAAGTTTTAACCATAGGAGCCTTTTATGGCCCATCTTGCTTAAAGATATCACATTTACCTATCCCAAATTCATCTAATTCTACACCTTATTATTTATTCAGGCATGCCATCATTAATCCAATTCTCCAACTGTTCTACCCTTGAAGTTGACCATTGATCTCCGCCTGCAGGCATTTTCGCAAATCCCTCTTCGTGCCTTAATGATCCCAATAAGTTCTCTTTACCATTTGTGGCATATGCTTTGACATCTTCATAATTAGCTAAAGAACCCGCTTGAAATCCTTCAACATGACAACCTACTACAGCACATGTTGCTAACTCACTTTTAATCGTATTCGTATATGTTACTTTTTCATCATCGTCGTCATCACTACAAGCATTAAACAAAATTGCTCCAAATGCCAAAAGACAAAATAATTTTACAGATTTCATAAGTGTTTATTTAAGTTATAATTTAATAATTCAAATGCTCTTCCTATCACGTATTCCCAGTTCTCCTCCCTAAAAGTCTTACATTATGTATTTAATATCATGCATTTTAACCGACATAATTTCACCATCTCTATCCAAGACTAATTCTCCCGATCGATTTACTTTAACAATTATTGCTTCAAAAATATTGCCATCGGCATCTTGAAATGATGACAACTCGTTTCTTCTGAACAAATTTGTTAAATATTGCTCTTTTATTATAGAAAAGTGGTCATTATTCTTTAATAATTTATAATTCGAAGTGATTTTTTCTCTTACCTTAAAAAAGATATCATTAACTTCTATTTCTGTTTGTAATTCATGGAGCAAAGAGGTTGGATTAGGTATAACATCAGGCCAGAACACTTGATTAACATTAATGCCTAAACCTATCACACAAGATTTAATACTTTTTCCTTGCAATTGATTTTGAATCAAAATACCTGCAACTTTTTTATCTCTAATATAAATATCATTTGGCCATTTTATAGTTACCCCTTTAATATTTAGATCCTCCAATACTTGCAAAATCGAAACAGCTGTCATCATGCTAATATTGAATTGATCTTCAATACGAACAAATTCCGGATAGTATATTATAGAAATAAGAAGATTTAGCTCAGGAGAACTATGCCACCCTCTGCCAATTTGACCTTTTCCATCCGTTTGAAAATCTGCCCTTATGACTGTTCCTTCCTTTGGATTGATTTTTGACAATAAATCTGTAGCAAATCTATTGGTGGAATCTACTTGATCTAAAAATATGACATTGTGAATATTTGACATTGATCTAACTTAATCTAAATTCTAACTGTGATTTGTGAATTAAGAACTTAAACATACATAAAAATACGATTACAATTCGTTGAATATTTATAGAGAAGATACAATGGGCTAAAAAAATGCCCCTATATTTGTATTTTATTTTTTTGACATAAATTACATATTTGAGCACAGCAAATAACATAGCAATAGCAGGAGATATGAATGATTTAATCATCGATGCTATTCAAGATATAAAAGGAAAAAGAATTGTCAAACTAGATTTAAGAAATACAGATGATGCTCCCACTGATTATTTTATCATTTGTGAGGGCGAGTCAACGACTCAGGTAAAGGCAATTTCCAATAGTATAGCCAGAAAAGTAAAAAATGAACTAGGAATCTCGCCTAATCATGTTGAAGGATTAAACAATGCTCAGTGGATTCTTGTTGATTTTTTTGATACAGTTGTACATATCTTTCACCCAGAGACAAGAAAGTACTACGAGATTGAAGAACTCTGGAATGATGCAGATAGTCTAGAATACGATGATCTGTAAACTTTAAAAGAAGTTACAAACTTATAATCAGAATTAATTTAGATGGAAAATAATAAAAAAAGAGATAATAAAAATCCTCAAAAGTTCAATCTAAACTCGTATTGGATTTATGGAATAATAATTCTTGTTGTTCTTGCGGTCAATATGTCTGTGATGATTGGGAATAAGACCGAGGAAATTACCACTCTTCAATTTAAGAACAAGGCCAAAGCTGGAGAAATTGAAAAAGTCGAGGTTGTCAATAAGAATACGGTCAACGTATTCATCAAAGAAGATGTCATAAAATCTAAATATCCACAATTCAAAGACAGCAAATTTTCGACAGAACTCCCGCAATTCACATTTGAAATAGGTGATGTTGGAGTTTTCGAAGAAGATGTGAGAGAACTACAGGAAGACGGTGTTGCAATTGACCCAATTTTTGTAACTCGACAATCTTGGTTTGGACCTATGATTGGGTATCTACTTCCGTTCTTATTGCTCATTGTACTGTGGTTGTTCATTATGCGCCGTATGAGTGGCGGAACTGGTGGGCCTGGCGGTCAGTTATTCAACATTGGCAAATCTAAAGCAACTCTTTTTGACAATAACACTAAGGTTAATGTAACTTTTGCTGATGTTGCAGGGCTCGATGAGGCAAAAACAGAAGTAGTTGAGGTAGTAGACTTTTTAAAGAACCCTAAAAAGTATACTGCATTAGGTGGAAAAATACCTAAAGGGGTCTTACTTGTTGGCCCTCCAGGAACTGGAAAAACACTTCTAGCGAAGGCAGTTGCAGGAGAAGCAGGAGTTCCTTTCTTTTCAATATCAGGATCTGACTTTGTAGAGATGTTTGTTGGTGTAGGTGCTTCAAGAGTAAGAGACTTATTTAAGCAAGCAAGAGATAAGGCTCCATGTATTGTGTTTATTGATGAAATAGATGCTATCGGTAGAGCAAGAGGGAAGAATGCTTTTCAAGGCGGAAATGACGAAAGAGAAAACACCTTAAACCAGCTATTGGTAGAAATGGACGGATTTAGTACAGATAAGGGTGTCATCCTGATGGCGGCTACTAATCGACCTGACATATTGGACAATGCTCTATTGCGTCCAGGAAGATTTGATCGTCAAATAGGAATAGATCGTCCAGACTTGAAAGGTAGAGAAGCCATTTTCAAAGTACACCTAAAATCGATAAAAATAGGTGATGATATTTCAGCACAAGCTTTGAGTGAAATGACTCCTGGATTTGCGGGAGCTGATATCGCTAATATTTGTAATGAAGCAGCGTTGATTGCAGCAAGAAGGAATAAAAATGCTGTAGATATGGATGACTTTAATTATGCATTGGATCGTGTAATTGGAGGTCTTGAAAAGAAGAACAAATTAATCTCTCCTAAAGAAAAAGAGATTATTGCTTATCATGAAGCTGGACATGCCGTATGTGGATGGTTCTTAGAAAATGCCAGCCCATTGGTAAAAGTAACCATCGTCCCGAGAGGTGTCGGCACTTTAGGATATGCTCAGTATCTACCTAAAGAAGAATACATTACACGAACAGAGCAACTATTGGATCGTATGTGTATGACACTAGGTGGTCGTGCAGCAGAAAAAATTGTTTTTGATAAAATATCTACTGGTGCACAGAGTGATTTGGATCAAGTAACCAAAATGGCTTATAGCATGATCTCTGTATTTGGTATGAATAAGAAAGTTGGTAATGTTTCATTCTATGGAATGCAACAAGATAATTTTAATAAACCTTATTCTGACGAAACTGCGACTCTAATTGATGATGAAGTTAGAAAACTGATAGATTCTCAATATGAAAGAGCGCAGCAATTATTGATTGATAAAAGGCATGAACTTAATCTTCTGGCGCAACAATTACTTTCGAAAGAAGTTTTACTTAAATCGGATGTAGAAAGATTAATCGGTCAAAGACCTACACCCGAATCTCATGTTCCTATACTGGAAGTTGAAGCTTCGGAAAACGGCGAACCCGATCAAACAGAAGTAAGTGAATAACATTATAAAAGAGGAGCTTTGACTCCTCTTTTTCTTTATATTATACTATTGTGAAAACTGTTCTTAAATTCAAACGGTTTCCTGCCTTCCATGACCCTACATTAAAGGCATTTAATGCAGCTGACGAGTACTTACTTGATTTTGCTCTAAAGTACCTTGAGAAATTAAATTCAAAGAATGTTTTAATTCTTAACGATCGTTTTGGGTTTCTTACCATTTCTCTTGCTGCCTTTCATAATGTAACCGCATTAATAGAATCCCATGGTCAACTTACAAGTATTCAAACCAACTTGCAAATCAACGAACTTGATGAATCAAGGGTAAAGTTGACAACCGAATTACCTATACGGGGAAATTTTGATATGATACTTATAAAGGTTCCAAAAAGCTTAACAGTATGGAATCGATACTTACTGCAAGTACAATCCTATACTTCTAATCAAACTGAGCTTGTTGCTGCATTTATGACTAAGTATTTTACTAAACGAATCTTAGATATAGGAAAAACGTATTTTAAGGAAGTAAATCAATCCTTGGCAATTAAGAAATCAAGAATAATACGCTTTAAAGTTAAAAAGGATGTAAAGACACATCAGGAATCATCAACCTCAACCATGAATGTAAATGATTCTCTTTCAATCGACCATTTCACTGGAAGTTTTGGAAAAAATAAAATTGATTCTGGAACCCAATTTTTGATTGATCATTGGGATATAGTCATTTCTGGAAAAAAGATTTTGGATATTGGATCTGGTAATGGTATAATTTCTGCCTTTCTAAACCAGATTAATCCAGGTAACCAATACATCTTGATAGAGGACAATTTTAACTCTCATAAGGTTGGACAAAGAAATCTCTCTCAATCAAATTTCCAACATATCTGGGACCACACTTTAGATCAGATTAAACCCATTAGTTTAGATCTTATTGTGAGTAATCCACCATTCCATTTTGAATATGAAATCGATTTTAATATTCCTTTTGATTTAATGTATCAAGCGCATCGGAAACTAAAAAAAGATGGTATTCTGGTGATAGTGGCTAATAAGCACATCAATTACTTCAAACAATTCGAAAGGTATTTCAATCAGGTTGAAATAAGACATTCAAACAAAAAGTTCAATATCATTATCGCTACAAAATAAAAAGAAACTCTACATTTGCTTTATTAAGATGTATCCATGAATATAAATTGGAAGAAAGGTCCAAAGATCAACAAGATCCCTTCACTGAACCTTAGTCGTCCTAAAACTTATCAACTCGATAACGGCACGAAACTCATATTGATTGAAGGAAGTGGTCCAGAAGTCGTAAAAATTGACATAGTTTTTAAAGGAGGAAGAACTATAGAGTCACATAAACTGACCGCACGTATGTGTTCAGCTATGCTGCGTGAAGGTTCCAAAAAGACCTCTGCTAAAGCGCTTGCAGAAGAATTGGATTTCTATGGTGTAAGCTTAAGGTCGGCTTCAAACTTAGATAGCAGTTTTATCACTTTTTCAACTTTAAACAAACATTTGGAATACATTCTTCCTTTGATTTCGGATGTAATACTCTCCCCTACTTTATCGGATGAAAGCTTTGAAAAATACAAGCAAAAATTCAAAGACAACCTCTCCATAGATTTACAGAAAAGTGAATTAGTAAGTTATCGAGAATTTACGTCTATCCTCTATGGTAATGACCATCCCTATGGATATAATACGACTGGAGAGTTATTAGACCAATTGGATTCTAAACTAGTCAAAGAATATCACTCTAGCTCTTTTGGAAACAAGAATTGTTTTATAATCGTTAGTGGAAATCCTCCCTCAGACATAATTGAAAGAATTAACAATCAATTCGGTCAATTTCAAAATTCTAATTCCATTGTTTCTTCCTTGACATCTCCAATAGATACCAATCAGAAAAAGTTTGAGTTTAAGCTAGAAAATAAAAATCAAACTGCAATCAAAATTGGGAAAAGGCTTTTCAACAGGAATCACCCAGATTTTGCGAGTATGTTTTTGGTAAATATGATATTAGGGGGTTTCTTTGGTTCTCGGCTGGTGAAAACCATTCGAGAAAACAAGGGGTTCACTTATAATATTTACTCTTCCATTGATGCATTGGTTCATGATGGGTACTTTTATATCGGTACAGAAGTAGATTCTAATGCAGCAAATGAAACAAGTGAGATAATTCGATCGGAGATCGAAAAACTACGAATTCATCCAATAGAACCACAGGAATTAGAAATGGTAAAAAACTATTTAAATGGTAACTTTTTAAACCTATTGGATGGACCATTTATGATGGGTAATATTTTAAAGACTATTGAACTAGAGGATCGCAAAATTGAAGATGTCGAATCATTTTTCACCAAAATCCAAAATACTTCTTCAGATGATGTCAATGGACTAGTTCAAAAACACTTAAGTATCGAAGATCTTATTGAAGTGAGGGTCGGGTGAGGATGTGATTTGTATTAGAATTGATATCCTATTATGGTTTGTAGTTGATACGGTTTAATTATTCTAACATTGTCAATTCTTCCGGTCAAAATATTGGTAAAAAAATATTCTCCCTCCAATCCAATATGAATATTCGGAGATACTGAATAAGAGTAAATCAATCTTCCACTAAAGGCATTGTGTCCAAATATATTTGAGTTTTCATCAGTTAAAACAGTAGCATTAATTAAAGTAACTTTTTCCGAAATCATGCGACTATAAGTTACACCAAATCCAATTTTATGCTGACTTTGCCCATCCCATGAATCATCAATTCCGAATAATAATGCATTAGAAATCGTTATTCTTCTTAGTACTATTTTTTTGATTCCAATATCAGATCTTTCATCAAATCTTCTGCTGCCCAATGTTCCAAAACCAATACTTGACTTCCAATTAGAATTCTCCCAAAACCTTACAGAAGTGAATATATTGGCATCAAATGAAACCTTATTAAATCCTACTAAATTATCCCCATCAATTTGAGATAATCCTACCCCCGATTCAATGCCAAAATCAAATGTTTGGGCACAAGCCGACAATTTAGATCCCAAGATAAGTAGAACCACCAAACCATACCTATTGACAATAATTCGCATAATACTTTAGTGTCTTAATAACATCTTCTTGTCTTTTAATCGAAACTCTATTTTCCTTACAATATTTCTTCATTTTAGATTGCCACTTTCCAAAAAGTTTTAGAAATCGCTTTTTCTTTCGCGGAAGAGAACTAAGTTTTTGGCTTAATGAACTATATACATAGAACTTCTCCTTCTGTACTTTTTCAAAAGTTTTATCGAGTCCCATAGGATCCTTATTTCGAAGGACTTCCCTAACCTGCAATCTTGATAAATAATGTACACAACTACTCTCATCCAAAACCTTAAAAAGAGTATAATCAGGTCTATGGTCTTTTTCAATAGAAGTGTATATGTATTTAAAGGAATCTCTTTCGAAGTAAATTTTGTCAACCACTCCTCTATCGAGATTAAATAATCTTCTATTTTTTGCAAATATTACTTTAAAATCTTCCACATAGATATTTACGGAATCTATCTCAAAAACAGCCCCAGACACATCAACAATTTTAGCCTTTTTCCAAGAATTATAAAGAAAGATTTCTTCATAACTACTTTTATTGGCATCATCAAAAGCACGTATATGAATCTGATTAAATGTACTGTATGGATTCTCAAATAAATTAAGTTTTTCTTGTGTGGTTTGTTGACCAAACAAACCCAGAGAAAAAAATAAAAATATACAACTAAGTCTCATATCATAAAAAAAGGGAGAGAACAATTCTCTCCCTATATTATATTGAAAAATATTATTCAACATTACTCATCCCACCACACTCTATCATAGATCGTAATTTGAGCAGGTGTAGGAATATTTGCATTAGAAAACTGCTCTGCCTCAGAGTAAGGCAATCTTCTTGGAATTTCAGTACCTGAAACAGGTGTCAAATTAGGGAATCCAGTCCTTCTCCAGTCGTTAAATACTTCAGGTGATGTATATAACGCCAAGTATTTCTGAGTCATCACATCTTCCATATCTAGATTAGAGAAATTAATACCATTATCATTCAAATACATTTCTGCCATATCACTATCTGCACCATCAACACCTGCATCCATAAAAGACGCGGCAACTGCTAAGAGTAAATTATCCCATGCCTCAGAGCTTTTTGAAGTTGCTAAATATGCTTCAGCCAACATAAATTGTTGCTCAGCATAAGAGAGCAAATCTACCTCTTGATCTTTAGTAAAAACTGGATGAGGTAGATCATGAGTTGCTCCATAAGAAGCTAGTCTAGGATCATTCATCGCTTCAAGAACGGCTACGTATCCTGCTCCCACTTCACAATCATCTCTTTGCTCAATGTATTGATACCAAGGAGCATTTTCCGTTGCACCAGATCCAAAGGCAAAATTAGCATCATCAGCAGATGAAGAAAACCCTCCTTTTTTAATCGCATCAATCACCAATGAATAATTATTAGGGTCTCTTTTTGTCAAGTGGAGCCTTCCTCTAGCTTCGAGGACATTAGCAAACTTAATCCATTCTAACGGTCTATGCTCATCCTCTGGTGTCATAACGTTAGGATAAATCAGATCATCTACACCTGGAGCATTCCCCCCATTATCTGAAGCCAACAATACTCTAGCTTCGTCCAACAATTCAAATATGGCATTATAAACACTTTCTTGATCGTCCACTTTAGGTGCATACACTCCATTGCCTTCGAAATTTAAAGCATCTGAATATGGTATATCTCCCCAAGCATCCGTTGCCATCATTACGGTGTATGCTTCTAATATTTTAGCTATTCCTGTATAATGATTAAATCCAGCCTCTTCAGCAAGTTTTATCAACTTTCTATTTGTTTGTAATGTTCCCGTATAGATGTTCTTCCATGCCTGATCAACATCAGATGGAATTATACCATACTTCCCAATAACTGCAAACTGTCGACCTACTCCATCCACATGCTGAGTATTTATACCCAAATACCTTGTCAAGTCACCTCCATACGTGTATGCCATTCTTGCTTGAACTTGTGGCAGAATCACATTTGCGGTCACTTCTATGGGGTTATCAGGATCTACATTAGAATCCTCCCCAAAATAGTCCTCACAACTCATTAATGAAGACATTAAAAATATAAATATATATATGTTTCTTAATTTCATTACTTAAATTTTTAGTTAGGATTAAAATGTAGCATTTAAGCCTATAGAATATGATCTTGTATTAGGCAATTGGAAATAATCCAATCCTTGACCATTTGAAGATGATCCAACCAAAGAAGAATCTGGATCAAAACCAGTATAAGGTGTATCTAAGAAAAGGTTTCTTCCTGTTACTGACACTGTCAAGCCTTCAAATCCATATTTCTTAAGTAAAGAACCCAAATCATACCCTAGTGTAATATATCTCAATCTTCTAAAAGATCCATCTTCAACAAAATGCTCTGCAACAGAACCAAATCCTCCACCATTACCTGTGTACCAATTTTGATCCAACTCTACCGCAATATTATTAGCTTGACTTCCATCTGATCCTAAAACTCCAGGGAATACAGTTACTGTTCCTCTGTTTTCAGTTAATTCCGTACGACCGAAGAATGTTAATGCTCCTTTTGTTCCATTCCAAATATCACCACCTTCTCTAATGTCAAATAAGAAACTCAACGAAAGCTTTTTATAAGATAATCTGTTCGTAATTCCAAGTAACCAGTCTGGGTTAGGATTACCAATCACTCTTGCAACAGGATCTACACGAGGAAAACCATAGTTTGCACTCTCCGGATTATCTTCTATAACCAAAGCACCATCAGGATTATATGGCATATCAGGATTAAAAATTGGGTTTCCAGCATTATCTACATCATTAACATGTTGGAAGGCTCCACCAAGCAACTGACCATACTCGTACTTCTTTGTGATGTTTCCATCTGCATCTGTCTCTGGCGCAATATTATAAACACCTGTCCCAGTAAATCCGTCCAAATATTGATTTGGAACATTATCAGGCAATGATTCTACCGTAGTTTTCCACTTAGAGAAATTAAATGTCATATCCCAGTTGAAATCTTTCGTCTTAACAGCATTTAAATTCAATACTACTTCTGCACCATTTGTCTTTAAGGCTCCACTATTCACAATAGCTCTTTGGTATCCTGTAGAAGAAGGAATATTAATTGCGATGATTTGATCCTCAGACTCTCTTGTATAATATGTCAAATCCAACCCAATTCTATCATTTAAGAACCTTAAGTCAGCCCCCAATTCAATATCTTTAGTCCTTGATGGCTTCAAATTACCGTTTCCAGCGACACCATTGATTAAAAAACCTGATTGACCCAAGAATGGGAATCCTATCCCAGCTGTCCAACCGTCACCCAAATCATTAATTGTTCCATTGTTATGAATCGGTGGAACAAATGCTGTACTCGTACTGTACGCAGAAGGAGCTCCACCTCCAACTTCAGCATAAGATGCTCTCAATTTACCAAATGTCAAATATGGGATATCTATCTTTTCTGTAAAGATTAGTCCTAAAGATACAGATGGGTAAAAGAAAGAAATGTCATTAGCATTGAACTCTGCCGTAGGATTGATTAAAGTTGAGGACCAATCGTTTCTTCCTGATAAAGTCAAGTACAAGAAGTTTTGGTATCCAAAATCAACGGTACCGAATAACCCTGCAGTTCTAACATTAGTTTGATCAATTTGAGAAATTACAGAAGCTGTATTACCCATTTCTGCAAATCCATAAAAATTCAAGCCATCTCCTTGTATATAATTCTGCTTTAATTCTTCATTATACAAGTTCATCCCCGCCGAATAACTCAATGAAAAATCATCAGTTAAATTTCCAACTCCTGATAAAGTTATATATGTATCTGTATGTCTGTAATTATAATTATCTTCTAACACCCTTCCAGCTGGTGCATTTCGAGAACCCAATTCAAATTGTTGGGTTCGATTATCAGTGTAAGAATCTGTACCAATAGTCAAACCTAATGCTAACCAATCCGAGAATGTATATTTCGCATTAATATTACCTAAAAACCTATTCACCTCATCCGTAAATGGAGTATTATGAACTACCCAATATGGGTTATCATATCCACCACCAGCTCTATAGTTCCTTTGTGAATTATCTTTAAACAAATATGCATCTTCGTTGCTACCATCACCACCATTTGAGTTATCAAAAGAAATAGGTGTTCTTAACAACCCTAACATAACTCCAGAGATGTTAGATCCTTGTTGAATTCTTCGACCACCAGTTTTGGAATAGTTAGCACTAATTCTTAAATCTAACTTTTCATTTAAAACCTTTGATCCAACATTTACGCCAAAATTCAATCTATTAAATGTATTTTCCGGAGTAATTCCTTTTTCATTGGTATTTCCAAAAGAAAATCTATAATCCGTTGTTCCTGCTCCTCCCGAAAGGGCTACATTTGTATTGTACCTTACACCCGTTTCGAAAAAGTCCCCAACATTATCGTAAGGTTTAAACTTCGTATTGCCATCAGCTGCAGTTGTCAATTGACCATTCTTATCCCAGATATAATCTGATCCATCCCAATATAAGTCATCTTTATGGGCACCCCAACTAACAGCAGAAGGGATAAATGCTGTCGAAGGCCCAGCCCAATTCCCTGACCAACCTTGAACATACTCATCTTGAAGTCCAACAACATTGGTCACTTCTGAAATCGTAATTCCTGTTCCTACATCAACTTTCAGTCCTCCAGAATTTCCTCTTTTGGTAGTGATTAATAGTACTCCTCTGGCACCTTCGATACCATATAATGCCGTCGCCGCAGCACCTTTCAATACTGAAATACTCTCTATGTCGTTAGGATTTATATCCATTGCCCTATTAGAGTTTGCAACACCACCTAAAGACCTTTCAGTATGAAATTCACTATTATCCATTCGCACACCATCTACAACAATTAATGCCTCATTATTTCCATTAAATGATGTTTGCCCTCTTAAGACTACTCTTGATGCCGAACCTGCAGCTCCACTAGAAGAGGTAATCTGTAGACCTGCTGCAGATCCTGCCAATGCGTCAATAGCACTAACCGTATTTGATTCAGCTATGGTTTCGGAGGACACTTCTTGCACTGAATATCCCAGAGCTTTTTCGTCTCTAGAAACACCTAATGCAGTTACTACTACCTCTTCTAATACCTCACCTTGACTAAGTACGATATTCATTGGTTGACCAACAACTATAGGCACAGTCCTTGAAGTATACCCAGTATAGCTGATAAGTAAATTTGTAGCATCATTTGGTACGGACAATTCAAATTTTCCATCAAAATCAGTAATCGTTCCTACAGTAGTACCTTCTACGATAACATTGGCTCCAATTAAGGTTTCTCCCTCATCATCTACTACTACTCCATTTATATTTTGCTGCGCATACATGTAACACCCAACAAATAAAATTGATAATGTATAAAGTATTTTCTTCATTTTATTAATTTTTAGTTATTAGGATCTAAATTTTCTGGCCAATCGGCACCGCCTTCTCTTAAGACGAGTACATTAGCACTGTGATTCCCCGAAGTTGTTAATTCTATCATTAACGAATCTCCAGAAACGCCTTTAATTTGCCATTGATAATTAAACTCCTCCATATCAACTTTCACGTCAACACTTGCAGATACAGATCCACAATCTTCATTAAAGGATCCTTCTACTGCTGGCAAAGTCCAACAATTAACACCATCAACACCAAAACTAAAATCTGAAGTTGAATAGCCTCCACAACCATTATAAGTAAATCCAACATCACCCTTTATAATTGTATCACATTCAATGGTCGTTGGATTCCCCATATCATCTTCTTCCATTTTAACAATTCCTGTAGTCTCAAATGTATGCATTCCAGCCAAATCTGAGTTACAAATCACACCAGTCTGAGATATATGAGATGAAACATATTCTCCTGATGAAGATTTCCCTATATAAGACATTGTGATGATATCTCCTGGCATTACATTTCCTATTTCAACACTTGTTAGGTCTAGAATAGTTGAAAAATCTGAACTATATGTGCCTGGCATAGCAACATCACTCATAGCCAAAGCCTTCTCTCCTCCTGCATATTGAACATACACATCAGCTACACCATCCTCGCCATTAGAATCCAAATCGATAGAAATAGATGAACTACCAAGACCTTGCTCGAGACATCCACCGACACCTCCGGGTTTAATAATAATACCTTTGGGTTTATAATTGTCATCGGCAAAATCATCACCTACTGCACCATCTGTACAACTGGTCATTACCATGCCCATTCCAACTATGAAAAACCCGATGAATAATGAAAGTTTTTTCATACTAAAATTTTAGTTTGATTAATAAATAAATTGCTTCTCTAAATCAGTTTTTAAGTACACCATTACACTAACTTAACATAAAATTAACCGTTAGTGCTGCTTACAAACGTAGTGAATTTTTCATTATTTCAAAAGAAAAGGAACGCATATTATATCCCCCACACTACCCAAGGCGATCTTTTTATTCTAACAATAATCCACAATCCAATATTTTATTCTTTGTCGACTCTTCAGAATTCTAACTTCCAGTTAAATATTCTTTAATAATCTAAAAATCTTATCATTTATATTTACTAAACAAATAGTTAACATTTTAGATTTTCTTAACAAAAAGTGATTGGTCAATTAATTGAACAATTAATCGTAAAAAAGTAAATATAGAAATGGCAGTACACTAAAAAAATAGCATACCAGTTAAAGAAAAATCATTAAATTCTAAGAAGCCCTATAAAGAAAGCTGCCTTTTATACATATGAATGGTATTCTTCAAGCCATAATACAATGCGTCTGAAATTAATGCATGACCGATGGATACTTCAAGTAATCTTGGAATTGATCTTTTGAAGTAATTCAAATTATCCAGATTTAAATCATGACCAGCATTAATACCAATATTAACCTCATTGGCTCTAATCGAAGCTTCCACAAAACTTGCCACTGCTAGTTCTTGATTTACTGGAAAGGTTTCAGCGTATTTCCCCGTATAAAATTCAATTCGATCAGCACCAATCTTCTTTGCTCCTTCCACTTGTTCTGCAAGGGGCTCTAAAAACAATGAGACTCTGATGTTGTGAGACTGAAATTCTTGAATGATTGGCTGTAAGAACGAAGCATACTTAATGGTATTCCACCCTTCACTAGAAGTCAGAACACCTGGAGGATCTGGTACCAAAGTAACTTGATGCGGCCTATTTTGAATAACAAGATCTATAAACTCTGGACTTGGATAACCTTCAATATTAAATTCAGTTTTAACCACATCTTTTAAAAGAGGAATGTCATCATATCTAATATGTCGTTGATCAGGTCTCGGATGTACGGTTATTCCTTCAGCTCCAAATCTTTCACAATCAATGGCAACTTGAACAAGATTTGGAAGATTTCCTCCTCTTGCATTTCTAATCAAAGCCACCTTATTTATGTTAACACTTAATCTTGTCAATGCTTATGTAGTTTTAGAATGCAAATATAAGTGTATCCTTCAAATCAAATCTTCTATTTGACTTCAATTATCTTGAGGTTTCTGATCATTATAACATATTTAATATATTTATGACCGATTAACTAACTTTTTACTAAATATTAAGCAAAATGATTAAAGAATTTAAAGACTTTATAATGCGAGGCAATGTGATCGAACTTGCTGTAGCTGTCATTATTGCAGGAGCTTTTGGCACTGTAATAACAACCTTCACAAATGATGTTTTAATGCCGCCAATTGGAATGGCTTTAGGTGGTATTGATTTTGCCGACATGAAGTATGTTCTTCAGACAGCTGAGGGTGATAAAGCGGAAGTAGCAATCTTATATGGAAAGTGGATTAATTCTATTATCAATTTCTTGATTATAGCATTTATACTGTTTTTAATCATTAAATCATACAATAAGGCTAATCCTCCTGCTAAAGAAGAACCTGCACCTCCAGCTGGGCCATCTGACAATGACCTTTTAAAAGAGATTAGAGATTTATTAAAAAAGTAAAACGATAAAAAAGGAGTCCGAAAGGACTCCTAAAAAAACCCATCGTATTTAATAACGATATTACATTTTGTGGTGTATAATCAACTTAGGCCATTGAAGATTTAGGATTGTAAATCCTGCTTATTAAGTTATCTACAATATATGTTTTTGTTTTAGCATAGAATGAGTCCAAGGATTCTATATACCCATGATATAAATAATTTAAGATTAGCCCTAATAGTAAAGCTACTAAAGTAGTATCAAATGCGGCATTTAAATATGCCGTTAAGATTGGCATTCCTTCCTCTGTCTGAGCCAAATGTGCATTTCCTATTGCTGAGGTTAGTCCAAGTAAAGTCCCTATAAAACCCAATGACATTATTGCACTAATCATATATCGGACCATTGATAGCGAACTCTCTGTCTGCTCTTTACTATTGTCCATCTGGACATCTAATACATGAAGCGTTTCTGCAACAGAGTTATCATTTCTATACTGAGTACATGCTTTTTTTATAAAGTCTGAAAGCATGTACGATTGACCATTTTTCTGTTGACTAATAAGATTTAACTTTATATCTGCTACTTCATCTGCCGAAAGTACGAGTTGATCTTCAGAAGGCAATAATCCCAAAGAGAATCCATTCATTTCAGTTGAAATATCCGTTTGCTTCTTTCTCAATTCAAGTATCCCATAGAAAAAGGCCACATAACATGCAAATTGAATAAAGCCATCAGTCGTCCCACCAAGTAATGTAAACAATCGACTCACTTTAGGGATAAAACTGGATACATCATTTAAAAAAATCAGCAATCCCCATGTAATAGCTCCTAGAGCTAAACTTATCATTAGTGTTTGTATATTTTTAAATTTCATTTTTAATCTATTTAGTTGTTATTTTCAATTAAATCAAATGAACCATCTTCATTTATGGTTAACGTTCCAATATGCGTGCGAACCTTTTTATCAAGTGAGAGATTCAAATTCAACACCTTACCATGTTCATTTTGCATAGTATCCCGAGTATAAAACAATGCCCTTACATCCACATCGGATTTTTGATCTTCACTTTCTTTAAACTGGACAAAAATGTCATACTTTCCAGGTATTATCTCATCAAATTGTCTTACTGCCTCTTGATTAGTCCTAAGGTCGCTGCCCCAAAATGAAGTTTTGGATTTACCACTATCCCAAAAACCAATCTTAGCGTTTTTTCGTTTTCCTCCAAAAACACACCTGTTTTCTTTGCACACAAACAAATCTACATTGTCATTTTTGTCTTGCCATTTCAACTCTATAGACATCAAGCATGGTACCGATGGCAAATCTCCTTTATAGGAGGATTTTTTTGCCACAGGTCTTGCATTTATTCTCTCTTTCTTTTGCTTTGATCTACTTGGTAAAGTTGAAACAGTCTGTTTTGTCTTAACCCTTTTCACTTTAGGTAGTTTAGGGCATTGTGGGCAGGGTCTTTGTGGTGGGCAATTTTGAGGTTTAGGCATAATACCATAATCTGATATTACAACCAACATACTGTCTCCTACCCTTTTCTCCATCAAAGAATCCGGAATAATTCCAAAAAACTTTCCATCAATGGTATCATATGTTAGTGCCAATTGAATCTCTTTCTCTGGAGAAACACCACCCTTGGGCACAACAATGAATAAAAACAATACCGCCCCAAGGGCTCCCGATAAAATGTCTAAAAATGACAGGTTAAATAACTCTAATGTTCTTCTTTGCATGTCTAACCAATTTTAGATTTTCTACTAGATGAATGTTGACGAGATATGGGAAAATTACATGATTCACATTTGATGGCCTCTACTGAATTATTTGTTCCACAATTTTTGCAAGTATTATTTTCAACTGGCTTTTGCGTATTATGCAGAGCAATTGTTTTGTCAAAGATCATCATTCCTTCAATGTGGCATTGATTACATGCCACACCTTGTTCCTCATGTCTGGTTCCGCAGTTTTTACAGATATACATAACATTAGTATTTAGATCCTAGATTGAAGTCAAATCTATACTCGTATCCAATTTCGACCGAAACAGCGCTTGCCTTTAATTCACCATTTAACTTCACATAGCCCCCATTCCCATCACTAGGCAAATAGCTGTCATTGATCATATTTCCATAAGAATCGAAAGTTATACCAAATCGAAACATTCCTTGATCACTCACTTTATAAAAAAGTACTGGTTTAAATGTAAAACCAACTTTAAAGGATTTTAAGTAGTCTTCTCCCTTCGATCCAGCGGTGTAGGTTTCGGCGCTATGTCTGTCTTGTGCATCTCTCAATTCATAAGTTCTATCCAGTTTAATATCGCCAGAAATACTATTAAAAGTTGGTCCAAACTCTACTCCTACTCCTATTTTACCAAAAAATCGTTCATATCTAATTTTCAATGGAATAGAAATAAAACTGAATGTCAATTCTTCAATTTGATCACCTTTATAAACAGATGTTGGATCATCCCAAAACACCCAGCCTTCTCCTTCGCCCTGTAGACTGATTTCAGATTTTCCTCCCCGTTGAACATAATTAACACCCGTTAATAGTGTCCAATTATTGTATTTGACACCTAAGTCTAGACCGCCTCCATACCTCATTTCTCTCTTGAAACTTTCTCCATCAAATAAATAATCACCAGACTCCTTAAATTTGGACAAACTTGCACCTCCAGAAACTCCTAAAACAAATGAGGAATTTTGACCTGATATTGTTTGAGCTAATACACAAAAAATTACTACCGATAAATAGACGAGTTTTTTCATTTTACTAATATTTAAATTGTTTATTAATTGATTACGTCTATATATCGAGTGAGTCTAGTAAAGGTCATCATCTTAAATCCCAATTATTTGGTAGAAACTCTTTTTCGCGCTTAAATCACATCAAAACAAGACCTTAAAATTGTTTTTTATTAATCATTACATCGGTCTTCAAATTGATCTTACAAACCCATACACCACTGCATTTCAACAATTTAAACCACCCAACACATCATCACCATTCAATCTCTTATATTCATGAAGATCTGAGAAAATCATTTTTCGTGGATGAAAGATGTCTATTTCATTACTGTACTTTATTTATAATGTAGAAAACAAAAAAAGGTCACCTTAAGTGACCTTTTTAATATCTGAATTTAGGAAGCAATAATTAAGTATCGAATACTCCTAAAAGCTACTCCATAATATTATTGTACAAGTACAATTATTTTCTCAAAAGAAAAGTATTACTTTCTAAGCCATCAATTTGAACAGATTCATGAATAAACGAATGATAAAAAACGTTAGATTCCATTATAAAGTCTACAATCTCAGGCTTAACCAGATCGAATCTCTGGTAAAATGAACTGTTTCTGATAACCAACTTTTTCAGAAATGCTGAGTAGTTTAATAAAACCTCTCCATAGCACTTCATTTTTGTTAAATCTACATAACCAAAATGCTTTGACATAGAAAGAAGAAAATCACCTTGAAAATAAGCTCCTTGAAAACTAAGTGTATTTTTTGACTGAAAATCATTAAAATATGCATGATCTTTAAAGAATGTATTTTGCATTCTACCTTCTCCTTCAAAAACAACTGCCTTAAAACTTGCTTTGTGATTAAATCTTGCTTCTTCGAAAGATACTTTCTTCCTAAATACTGAGTCGTCAAAATGTACATTGCTCTCAAATTCAGCTCCTCTAAATGAAACCTGTTTTTCAAATATACATCCAATGAAAGATACCGGATTCCTAAACCTAATATTAGACACCTCATTATCTTTATTTGAGTACGCCAAAACTTCACCTTCAAAAGTACAATTCTCGAAATAAAGTGGAGCAAGAACGACTCCCTTATGCAATCGTTGATTAACAAGTAACATTTCACTGATCAATGTAAAATCAATATCATCCGTAAAGGTTCTATTCTTGATAACCAAAGGTCTATCAGAAGCAATATGTTTTTTCAAAATACGGTCAGGGTTATTGGATTGGGTTAAAGTAGAACATGAAAAACATCCCAACAACATCAATACTATCAAAGGTTTCATAATTACAAATTTGGCATTGATTAAAAAGATTAATTGGTACTCCTAAGGAGTACCAATCTTAGTTTTACTTAGATACATCAACCTTTCCATAGGTCTTCTTTCCATTTTTTGTATCTGCTTCTTGTAATTTTTCTATAAACCTTTCAGATCTTATCTCATGCTTAAAAAAGTTTTTAATCTCCTCTACCGTATAAGCATTTCTGAACCTTTCGTTAACAACAGATTTGAATGGAGCATCTTCAAACTTAACCTTTTGCTCATTTTTGAATTCAAAATTAGTGTTTGCGCCTTCCTTAAATCCCCAACCATCTTCGAAGTACAAAGGATCAAGTGTAGTATAAAACAAATTATTCTGCTCATCTTGTTCAGTAAACACATCATCACCATCTGTTAATAGCAACAAGTAATAAGCACCAGTTATTTCAGGCATATTATATGTCCTATATAGATACTCATCTCCAAAAGCTTCGTAGGCAAAATCGCTTCCAGCAGGTATATCTAGATTGAACTTACAATTGTTGTTCGTAGGGCAATCATATGAATTCTGTGGAATCGAATTGGTAAATTGATCATAGAATATTACACCGTAATCATTCGCATCAAAAGCATTATAATATATGTAATACACAGACCATTCATCCGTTGATTTTGCAGTTGAACTACCTATATTGTAAATATTAAATTCAATGTTTCTTTGAGTTGGGTCCCCAGAAGATAAATAAGTAGAATAATCTGAAAAGACCCAAGGCGCTACATCTACACCAACCTTATTCGTAGGGTTGTTATTTTCATCAGGCGGAGCTACATCACCATCTTGATTAGCTGCTATAAATATAGGCTTCCCTCCTGTAAAATCAGGAACAAATTCATTAAAGAAAAAGTTATAATCAACCCAGATAGACCCAGCATCGCCCCAAGTACTTCCCCATGAGTTCACCACTTTAAATGCTCCATTTGGCCCCCTGCCATCATCGTATCCAGCAACTATCAGTGCATGCCCAGCATGCTTTCCTACGTTGTCGTATGTAGTATTAGAAGAGATTACATCATCTGTATTCCACTGCATAAAATTATCGGATAAATAGGCACCAAACAACACCGGAGTTCCTTTTACAATATGTTCTTTTACTGCATCAACACTGGGGTCCACCCTTCTCCAATACTTCACCTTATAATTATTCGCTTCATTTGTCCATTCCGATAATGGTTGCGAACTACAGTCACCTAATGATGTGTAAGGCACTGTTTGCATCGTGGCAATGCCTCTTTGCTGCATCACATTCAGAGCATTTTCGAATTGAGTTCCATTACAGTTTGCACCTTTTTCACTATTGGGAATTGCCCAGAATAAATCTTTTGGACTAAATTGGTATTTGGGTTGAGCTAGTTGATCAGAGCTTAATCCTTTTTCACTTCCGCTTATTACCGTTTTCATGTTGTATCCGGCTGCCCAACTCACACATGTTCCGTAGCTTTCTTGGTTTCCAATAGGCGGAAATTTATCCATAATACTGAAAGAAGAAGGGTAATTACTGTTTCCTAAGCCCCAATTTGTAGTTGTTGGGATCTTTGAAACATCTTCATCTCCTCCCCATCCAAGACTCGGTGTATTTTCCGTAGGGTTCATATCCTTAACACTATTACTTTCCTTTGAGCAGGACTGCATTCCCCAAGTTAAGGCTAAGATTAATGCAAGGCTTAAAAAATTAATTGTTTTCATAATTAGTATGTTATTTCTGATTAAAAAGAGTGTTTGGTCATTTATAGAATTGAGTTAAAAAAGGTCATCACATCATGAAAACTTTTTTCGATTCTATTCTTACTTCAAACATATTCCGAAACTCCAACCCTAACTTGCTATTTTTGGACATCTCATTGCTCATTTCTCCTAACAACTAAAAATCAACTAATTATCAGCAATACACTTCACATTCTTTTTATGGTAAAGTCAACTTAGCCACATTAAAATGGCCAAATTATTCATTTAATATTTGTAGATTTTTGATGGATCTCTATGGAAGATTAGCTAATTGTTTCAATATGATTGTCAAAATCTAGATTGTAGTATGATCAAATTAAGAGATTACTGTCTAATCTCATATCCATCAGAAACCTAATTCATAATAACCTGAGTTCGATTAATATTTGACTGATAATAAGGGTTTTATATATTGTTAAATACCCTTATTAATTGTGAGAAAATAAGGAATAGTTGTACCTTAACACTTGACTATCAATTAATTAACAGAGCTATTCCTTATGATTCTTAAAGAGCAAATTACTAATATTTTCTGTGTTGTGGATGAATTTGTGATCGAATTTGAAAATCACCTTGACCAACACAGTATTGGAAACAAACCCAAGCGTAAACCTAAATTAAACACTTCCGAGGTGATGACAATAATGATTCTATTTCAATTGAGTGGCATACGATGTTTCAAATGGTTTTATAATCAATATCTCGTCAAACATTTGTCCTCAGAATTTCCCAATCTCGTTTCTTATAATCGTTTTGTAGAACTTCAGAAAAAAGCATTATTACCCATGGCCTTGTTCGCAAAGACATGTTGTTTAGGAAGCTGTACTGGTATATCTTTTGTTGACTCTACTCCCATAAGGGTATGTAAAAACAAACGGATTTTTAATCATAAAGTATTTAAGAATATTGCGACAAGGGGGAAGTCCACAATGGGATATTTCTTTGGCTTTAAACTTCATTTAGTTGTTAATGAATATGGCCAAGTGATTGATTTTCAGATCACTCAAGCAAATGTTGATGATCGTACACCGTTAAAGGGTAATTTGTTAAAAAGGATCTGGGGCAAACTGTATGGAGATAAAGGCTATGTGAGCAAGCAACTTACAGAAGTGCTTTTTGATAATGGCATACATCTGGTAACAGGGATACGTAAAAACATGAAAAACTCTTTGATGCCTTTAATCGATAAGATAATGCTACGCAAACGTAGCATCATTGAAACGATCAACGATCAATTAAAAAACATTTGTATGATAGAACATTCTCGCCATCGTTCATTCCACAATTTTATTAATAATCTCTTAGCTGGATTAATTGCATACTCTTTCTTGCCAAAAAAGCCCACAATCAAATTATATCAGTTTTCACCACAAAATTCTTCGCAATTAGCTCTATTTTAATATCGAACTTAGGTTAATACAACAGACTTATGTTGCTACACTAATAACGATCATATAATTATTACTAGATCGAAGACCATGCATAGTTCAACTAAACATTGTACATGAAAAAAGCCCTAAAGGTTGATTTTCCTTTAGGACTTTTAGTTCAATGTTTATAGTTCTGAGTATTTTAAACATCAATCAAAAGGTATCTTGTATCTCAATCAAGTAGACTTTTATTCATTTGTTATCTTCATCGATCAGTTGTAACATTATCTATTAATTTCTTTCAGCTTCTTGAAGCCACGGTTTCACCTTCTTCTCCCAAGATGGGCTCACCTGATTAAGCTCTAACAACAAGCTTTTTCCTTGTTCTGTTTTGCTTGATTTAAGGTAAACTTGTGCCAATAAAAATTTAGCCTCCAACTTATAGGAGTTACCCTCATTTTTGATTAATTCTTCCAGGATAGACGCTGCATTTTCAAGTCTATTTACCTGTGTCAATGAACTAGCCTTGTAGATCATTAAAGTATCTGATGTCACACTTTGACTCTCCAAATCTTGAATATAAATAAGTGCTTGATCATAATTTCCCTGTCGATATTCAATCATCATTTCATTAAATAAAACATCTTCTTCTGAAGATAGAGTCACTGGTAATCCATCAATCGCCTTAATCTCCATGGCGAAAGCTTTAGGCTCATCTACTCTTAAATCTCCATTAAAAAAGTAAATACATATCAAAGTAACTATTGTCAAGATAACACCTCCAAGTAAGAGCCATTTGGAAGTATTAGAATTAGGTGTTTTTTCTAATTCATTATGGATTTCGTCCAGCATTACCTTCATGCCACTATTTCTTGCTGCCTTCACAGTTTTCTTATACCATTCAACCTCCCTTTTCATCTCATCATTGTTTTGAAGTTGAATTTCAAAAGATCTTCGCTCATCAGAAGTCATTCCGCCTTCAAAATATTCTTGTATTTTCTCCAAACTAGTATTCATCGTTTGTACTTTTTAATTCTTTAAACATTGATTTCAATCGATTCATGCACCTATACTTTTCATTCTTGACACTGCTCTGTCCAATATTCAGACGTTTGGCAATCTCGGTTAATTTTAGTTTTTCAAAATAGAAAAATTCAAGTATAGACTTACACCTATTCGGCATTATGGCCAAAATTTTTCGAAGAACTATTTCATCTTCAGATTCTTGATAATCTTGTTCTTCGATATCCATATTGGAAATCCAATCTGAATTAGAAGACTCCATCTGGAAGGACTTTTTCTTAAACCGATCCATTAATTTGTACTTACAAACCTGGATCACATATGTGGTCAATTTTACTTTTGGGTCCAATTGAAACTTTCCTTCTATAATATTATTCCAAAGAGCTATCATTGATTCTTGGAATAAATCTTTAAGATCATCGTCACCAAGGTTATTATAACTGCGCCCTATAGATGCTTTCATCATAGGGTAACACACGGTATAAAACTCCTTGATTCCTTTGCGATCATTGTTTACAAATGCTTGTAAAAATTCTTGATCAGTCATCCTTATAAAATTAATGGGTTTGGCAGTGAATCGAATTTCATCTTAAAAGGTCATCACCTCATGTACTTTTTCTTCTAAAAATTATAAAACTCAATGGTATTATCAACAAAAGTATCCAATACCAAGAAAGGTTATACTCTTCAACAATTTCAAAATCAGTGGTGGTCAAGACCAATCCTGCCCAATAATAAGGTGAAGCAAATGAACCTTCCGCTTGATTTAAATATTCCAGTTTTGCAAAGTGTAAGGCACGACTACTGTTTTGTGAAGTAACATATTCGTCATAAAACTTGGATAATATCTTATTGGTGGATTGATCATCTATTTTCCAAAGGCTTTGAATCAATTTCTTGTTTCCTGCATAGTGGAATGCATTGGCCAAGGAAAGGTTTTCATGTTCAGATTCTCTTTGACCAAGTCCTGTTTCACATCCTGCTAATACAACCATACGACTTTTAAGGGGCAATTTGAAGATATCTTCATATGTCAAATGCTTAGAGTCGCTCAGCATCAACTTAGATTGGAGTGCATTGATCGTATCTAAGATCGCATGCGTACCAAAGTGAATAATGCTGCTTTGAGGCATCATCGAAATAACATCGTCATAATTAGCCTTTTCATTGGACAAAAGGATGCCTCTTCTTTCTTTTGCCAACTTTTCACAGAACTGACTTGTCCAAGGTGTTCGCGATAATGCATTTTTATTCTTCCCTTGCTTAAAACCAGGAGCCACAATTAACAATTGATTTTCATCATTTCTTGAGACTGTTGATACTTCTGGGATGTTCAAAGCATATTGGATTTCGATTTTGTTTACAAGCCATTCCATCTCAGAATATGTCGATGCATTAATCACAGATGATGGCAACGCTTCAATATTGAAATGCTGAAGAATTCCAGCTGGAATTACAACCAACTTCTCCTCAAAAAACTTGTTAAATGGGTGTATTAAATTCTTGTAAATTTGAAATCCAATTTCTTCTATCTCTTCAATAGAATCGTTTTGTTTAAGTAATTCATTGTAGTTCTTGATTAAAGCATTAATTTCCTTGACACTTCCTATTTTTAACCAATCGATATTGCTACAATTTGTGATCATACCAACATAATTCTCATCCAAAATACTGATAGAAAGTATACTCGTATTGTTATCACACAACCATTGATTCAATTGCTCCAAAGATTGATCATTATCTTGATCAATCGATTTTTTGAATTCTGAGAAAACAGGATTTCTGCGTTCCCATTTATTCCATTCAGCCTTCAAATCTATTTTTCGTTGATCCAAATTTGAAGGTTGATAACTGTTACTGCCCTCTGTTACCATATTCAGATATTTCGCTTCATCACGAAGGCGCGCATACGCATCGATTTCAGCATCTGGTATCCGAGCCAGTTTAAAAATTTCATCGTTACTGATTCTAAGAAATATCGAATTTGATTTTTGATACTTTTCAAGTTTCAAGGCTTCAAATTTGTATTGCTTTTTTCCCTCTAATTTGTACATCTCAATATTTGCTTGAACGCAATATCCCAGTAAATCGCTATATAATTCTCTGAAGAGAAAGATATCTTGACGATCAATTACCATTTGTTGTCTATCCCATTGGCTAAAATTGATGTTTTTAATCTTCCTCAAAAGGGTCTTCAAATTTCCCTGTGAGGGAGCATTTAATAAGACTTGTTTTATATATTCTAGTACTACTGATAATCCTGCTACGCTATTGACATATTCGGGTTGTTCTAAAAATGGTGTTGCTACCTTTTCTCGATAATAAATTAAACTATCTTTTTGTTCAAGACTATCCAAGCATACAAATACTCCTTCATATCCTTGCACCACGAAATCATGCATAATAAAGTATTTATCTGTATAGTTTTTGATCGCTTTGAGGTATAGATCCTTGGCTTCCCGATATCGTCCTCTAGCTTGTAGTATTTTTGCTCTTTCAATCATTACATGGACAATATCATCGCTCTTTTCATCCAATTCTAATTCAGCATTCATCGATTCAACAATATCAAAATAGTATTCTGCTGAATCCAATTCATTCATTAGAATTTTTATTACCCCTACATTAAAATAAGATTTCATTAAAGAAGGATCAGCTCCTTGATATAGTGCTAATTTATGTCTTAAGGCAGCTCTTTGATAATTGAGTGCTCCTTTATAATCTTCCTTTTCATCGATCAGATATCCTGAGTATCCATCATATACATAAGACATAGCAAAACTGGGAAATCCATCCGTAGTATCTAAAATTGAATGTGCTTTATCTAAATACAATTTATAGGTTTCCATATTATCTGCCATAGACTCAAGCTTGCTAAGATTCATAAAAGCATGAGCCAAATTTTTGTGCATCTTTTTCTTTTTCATAATATCCGTAGCGGCATACCCCATATTTCTAGCCTCATCATACTTACCTAATTCCATCAAATCGATGCAATAGACATAGTAAATAATTCCTAGATTTGGATGATCGGAGGGTAAAATATCAACCAATACATCCAGTGCTTTTTGATAAAATGAATCGGCCGTCTCCAAATTTCCATATTGTGAATAAAGGTTACCCATAGTGTAAAAAGAGTACCCATATTCTTCATGATTGGTCATTTGGTTTTCTTCCAACAATTCAATTTTCTTAAGACCATAGTGCTCGGCACTGTCCACGTTACCCATTAGAGTATATGCATAATTTGTCATACCATACAATGCCGCTAATTCGCTTATGCATTCAAGTGAATGGAGTCTATAAAAACTTAATAATTTATCTTTCAATGCCAATACTCCTTGAGTATCACCATAGTTGGTTAGATATAAACAAGACTCTAATTTCAATTTAAAAATCAACTCTTTATCCATCTTCTCTACATCATGATCCGCCAGATAATCTTGAACCAATTGTTGTACATCGGTTTGAATAAACTTATTCTCCGTCTTTAACCAATGGTAGTAATAATTCGAAGCGCTATCCTGATCTATTTTTTTATAGTGTTGATATATCGAATCATAAAGATCTCTTGCCTCAGAAAAATCCCCCAATTTATAATACTTATTTGCTTTTGCTTTAAGTGTATCAATATTTTGACCAGCTAATTCCTCAATTGGAACTAAGCAACAAAACAGAAGAATAAGAGGTATGGAAAATTTCATTTTGGGTACATTTTGTCTTCACTTGGTTCTGCTAATATAGCCATAATTAAAGTGATAATCAATTAGGTATGACACCCGTGAGGTTACATTAATAGAACATTAATCTTCTCTCTATAATAGATTTGAAACAATACGAATCGGTATTGCTTACTTACGTAATAAAACCAACCACCAATACATTAAGATCAAATCCATTAAGTTTTCATTAAAACTTTTCGTTAAATCCAACTCAAATTAATATAGACTTGTTACATTTCATTTACTTTGCTCGCTCTTAAAAAAACAAACGATTTCAACTCACGTCGTGATCGGATTTAAAAACCATTAAATTCTACTATCATGAGAAAACATCTACACCTATTAATACTTATTCTACTTGTAAGTAGCTGCAGATCTATTCACAAAATGACAGAAAAAGGTCAATACGATGAAGCTTTTGATTATGCTTTAAACAAAGTTGCGGGAAAGAAAAAAAAGAAAACCAAATATGTTGTTGGGTTAGAAGAAGCATTTTTGAGACTTAACGATCGTGATCAAAAAAGAATCGATCAAATTCTTCTGCGTAAATCAGATGCTGGTTATGATGAAGTGTATTCCGTTTATCAATCCATGGAAAGAAGACAGAATAAAGTTATCCCTTTAATGCCGTTAACGTCAAAAGATGGTTATGTGGCCAAGTTTGATATAAAGGATTACACTTCCTTAAAAAACAAAACAGCTAAACTTAGTGCAGATTACCATTTAAATCAATCAAAAAAGATGATACAGTTTGCCAATAATGGTGATCAGATAGCAGCAAGGACAGCATATCGACATTTAGAGAATATTGATCGGTACTATGATAATTACAATGGTCATGCAACTCTTAAGAGACAAGCTCACGAATTGGGGATTGTGCATGTTTCCATAGATCTTCTAGAAGGTAAATCTCATTTCGGAATCAATTATATCGCTGATCAATTGTTTCGTTATCCATATCATGAATTAAATGATTTCTGGACTCAATTTACTCATTATGAAACAGGCCAAGATTACGATTATCACGTATCCATATCATTGGACGATTTACGTGTAGGGAGGAATCATGAGCACATAGACAAATTTGAATTCAGTAAGGAAATCGAGGAAGTTCGTACTAAAGAGGTAACTAAAACCATTTACGAATCCGATTCAAAATCCGATTCAACAAATGTAGTTCCTTTAGCCAAAAAGATTCATGAAGTTATTGAAGAAAAAGAGATGATTACCATTACAGCTTTGGTTCTAGCTATTGAACGAAAAAAGAGGAGCCAATTGAATGGTCAAATCAGAATATTTAGCAGTAGATCAAATCAAATAGATTATACACAACCTATTGAAATCAATCACTACTTCGATATTCTTCATAAAGACATTACTGGTGACAAAAGAGCAATACCAGAAGATTTCAACTTACAATCTTCTCCACTATTACCCTTTCCAAGTGATCAAATAGCGGTTGAAGAGCTCACTGCGAACATGATGAAAGGCATTCGAATAGAACTTAAAGATTTTGAATTTAGGCCACTAAATCAACCTTAAAATGAAGCCAATATTGAAATAAAACATAAGGTATTGGCAGCATATATTTATAGCGCTTCGTTTAGATATCAAAGCATGAAAAAAGGGACCCTATATTAACTACATACGGTCCCTTTAAACTTTATAAAAATATTAAATACTGCCCGAATTAATTACACCCCATATCTTTTTTGGATTCATGATCATTATTAGGGAAGCAATAACCAGAAGGAATTGATTTTGGTTTGTATCTCAACATATCGTTATCGTGAAGAGCGTTTCTTAAAAAATCTGCTAATGCATATTTTTCATCATCACTTAGATCTCTTGGGATCAAAGCCACCTCCGAGTCCTGGACAAAAGGGTTTTCAGATTTTGCTTTCACCTTAAAATCAATTACGTCTTCAATAGAAGTTTTACTACTTCCATGGAAAAATGTAACGTAATCCTTAAGATTGTATAATTGGGGAACCTTAAACTTAAAATCGTCATCTGGATTACCCGTAAACATTCCTCTACCCTTTATTCGTTCATCATTGGCGGAAGTATTAAGTCCTCCTATTTCATACATGTCTTTTGTTCCTAGCGCAAAAAAGTTCATCGAACTAAATGATGGAGATGAGTGACATGATACACAACCTGCTTTACCATAAAAAACTATTGCACCTTCTTTTTGTCTATTGGTTAATGCCTTTGTATTTCCTTTTAGGTAATCTTGAAATGGTGCTTTATTGGTCAAAATAGACCTAAGATACGCACCCATAGCAAAACTTGCTGTTACAGGTGAATACCTTTCTTCTTCTGGAAAATCAGGAAAAGCTTTATCAAACAATTCGGCATATCCAAACTCATACAATACCTTATCGTTAATATCTAGTCTGTGCAAATCAAACCCTTCTATATTCTGCGCTTCAAGTCCGGCATAACCTGTATGATTAACTTCAGCCAATCCATGCCAAGCATCTTCGGTCCCAACATTTAAGTCATTTGCTCCAAAAGTCCCACTCCATAAAGTATTGGTCATATATGTAACATTCATCACAGTCATCGGCCTATTGCCCTGAGCATCTAAATCTGATTCGTCATAACTCAATACCTTATGTCTACCATCACCTAGATGTCCAAAACCTGCTGCACCATCTGCAATTCCTTGCATGGCACCTGGCAAGAATCCCTTTTCAGGCAAGTGACAACTCGAACAAGAATAAGTTTCATAACATAACTCTTGGTTAGGAATTTGAGCTAATCCTGTCTCAAAAAATAGTTTTTTTCCCAGAGCTACTTTTTCTGCTGTTATTGGATTATTGGGATCTTGATTTGGTAATTTATTGTATTCCGAACTCTCTGGCATAATGTAATAATCAGCACTTCCTGTTGGCGACATTAAATTCATTAATCTAGAAAGGTCCTGATCCAATTCTTTATCACTTTCTTTAGAACAAGATGCTAAGAAAAGTACAGCAAAAGCTAAAAGGTATATTACTCTATTTTTCATCAAATGATAAATCTAATTTATGGGTTAATACATAATCGTATAATTGCAAATCAATGTCAAAGGTAAATACATTAATACTTCTAATATGTGATTTAAGTTACTACCAAACATGCTTTATATCATGTTTTCAAATTCTGAAATTCATTTTCATATTAAAATTATTCAACATATTTATTTTACTGAAAAACAACACCTAAATACATAGCAAAAAACATACCAATTCAGTTTATGGGTAAGATTTTAAAATACTGAATTACGAAATCTGAAGTACTTTTGATAACAATTAACAAATCCTCAAAATACTCAAGTATTTATTCCAAAGGGTTAGTAGAAATTCTGATTAATTGGAATGCATTAAAACTTATGATCTTATCTAATTTGAATCGTGGAAAATCAATTAATTGTTGATTAATAATTGGATTCCTTCAAAAGCAATTTAGCATTTTCTATTTTGATTCTCTTTCCTTCAGAAAGAATAACACCTTGTTTATTTAAATCAGAAATCATTCGAATCACATTGGCTTCGCTCATATTACACAACATCCCAATTTCGGATCTTTTCAAATAAACATCAATGAATCCGTCATTCGTAATTCCGAAAATTGAATTTAGTTCAATTATAGCTTTTGCCACCCTTGCCCTCATATTCTTCTTGGTCAAGGTCAAAATGCGCTGATTGCTATCAATATAATGCCTTGATAAGGCCTCCATAACTTGATTAACAAAACCACTATCTTCTTTGATCGCTTTAGTAATAATTTCATTGGAGAAGAAACACAATACGCTATCTTCCATGGCAACAGCACTTGTTTGATATGCTGATTTAGCAAAGAAATCCGCTAACCCTACGAATTCTACTCCATTCAAGAGTTGAGTTATAATTGTATTCCCATTCGAATCACTTTGAGTTACCATTACCTTTCCACGACTAAGACAAAAAACGCCTTGAGGATGAAGTCCTTTTTTAAAAATCAACTCTCCCTTTTTATAATTTAGTTGTACCCTATTTTCATCCAATTGCTGTCGCGTATTATTGGATGAATGAGCAATCAATGTATTGCTATTGGAAAAGCATGATGAACATTGCCCATCACAAGTGTTATTACCTGGACTCGAATCTTGATGAATCATATTTACTAGACATAAAAAAAGTGCATAACCTGATGGTTATACACTTTTAAATCATGAGATTAATATTGTGACAGTAGGTAATTGATCACATCAGTAGATGTTACAATACCTTTAAGACTTTCATTCTCAAGTACTGGAAGCGCATGATAACTTCCTCTAGCCAATAGTTCAGCTGCATCTTTAATCTGATCATCGATTTGTACAGTCTCAACTTGTTTTGTCATAATTTGCTCAATTTCAAGCATATCATAGATTGCTGTATTGGCTTTTTCGTCTTGAATATTAGAGACATAAGATATCTTATCCATATCTGTTTTACTAATCATTCCGATCAATTTTTCACCAGAGACAACAGGGATATGATGGATACTTCTCTCTTTAAAAATTTGAGCTACTTCAGACACAGAGTTCGTTGTATTTACGCTAATAGGTTCTGGGGTCATTATTTTAGAAACTGGAGTTCTTTTTTTCATCAATTATATGTTTAATAAATTTTGCAATGTTAATGTTGAAGGATTATTGGTTAACAAATGATCAATTATTAATTACTTCCAACACTTCAAAATTGAATAAAAAAGACTCAAAATCTAATGACACATATCATACAATTAAATGACTTTTATCAAATTTTTAGCATAACTTTTCCAGTAAAAGGAATGAATTTGTATTAGAGTGTCACCGCCACATCCAATGCAAGAGTCGTCATTAAATCAAATGATGACTCTTTCTGAGCATGACTCAAATGTTTATCGTCTAGGATTGAATCTGATATTGTCAACAAAGACATGGCATGAACTCCATTTTCAGCAGCAATAGTATAAAGCCCTGCCGACTCCATTTCAACACAAAGAATATTTCGATTTGACCATTTATCGATTTGACCAGAACTCAATTCGTAAAATTCATCAACAGACAATACATTCCCCATCTTAAGGTTTGTTCCTAAATCCTTCGCCTTCTCAATGGTTTTCAGCAAAAGTTTACTGCTCATTGTTGGTGCAAAAACATCAGATCCAAATCGGCGCGAAATAATATTTGATGTGGTAGACGCAGATAAGGCCAAAACGAGGTCGTTTATCTCAACATCTTTCTGGTACGACCCGGCAGATCCAACCCTTATCAAATTTTGCACACTATACTCATTAATAAGTTCATGAGCATAAATCATAATTGAAGGAATCCCCATCCCAGAGCCTTGGATAGATACTCTTTTCCCACGATAATTTCCTGTAAAGCCTAGCATACCACGGACATCATTGTAGCAATAATGATCTTCTAAATAATGGTGTGCCATCCATTCGGCACGTTTAGGATCTCCCGGCAGCAATACCGTTTCCGCAATATCCTCCCTTTTAGCATTGATATGAAAACTCATTTATTCTTTTATGATTAATAATCCTGAGGAGGTTCCTATTCTATCAACACCAAGATTGATGTATTCAAGAGCCACCTGTCTGCTTCGAATTCCTCCAGATGCTTTGATTCTAATTTGATCACCTCCAATCTCCTTCATTAGTTTTACTACTTCTAAGGTCGCACCACCATTACCAAAGCCAGTAGACGTTTTAATAAAATCAGCTCCTGCAGCAATAGACGCCTTACATGCAGCGATGATTTCATCACGTGACAAATAACACGTTTCCAGTATAACTTTTAATTGTGCGTCACCTATTTCCTCTTTAACATTTAAAATTTCTTCTCTTACTTCATCAATTCTCCCTTCTTTAAGCCATCCTATGTTAAGCACCATATCAATTTCATCAGCTCCGTCAAGTACACTTTGCTTGGCTTCAAAAACCTTAGCTTTAACACTCATTGCTCCCAATGGAAAGCCAATAACCGAAGCCAATTTAACCTCACTTTCCTGAAGTAATTTCTTGGCGAAATTAACACGACTTCCATTCACACAAACAGCGTAAAACTTAGCCTCAATCGCTTCTTCACAAAGTCTTTTAATGTCGCTTTCAGTAGCAGTAGCTGAAAGCAATGTATGATCTATAAATGCATTAATGTTTTTCATTTGTATTTTTATTGATCTAAAACTTAATATACAAATTGAACATCAATCCAACACAAACAGAGGTCGAGTACTTATATTTATCATGCCCTCTGCATGACTTCTCTTAAAAAATCGCTCTAAAAAGGACCTTTTCGATTTGCTAATAATGATCAAATCTGAATTATATGTATCTGCGTAAATCTTGATCATATTTTCAATATCCTCCCCTTCTTCTACATAGAATATGGATTGTGAGCAAGAGGCATGATTCAATAAGTATTCCGAAAACTCTTTTAACTCTTCGTCATCTTTGTCGTAACCACTTTTAGAGATATGAAGGCATCTCAGTTTGGTATCTGATTGTGCGATCAATTTCAAGGCTCGATCCAATTCGAATGGGT
Source organism: Saprospiraceae bacterium (assembly GCA_965230345.1). Classification (GTDB taxonomy): domain Bacteria; phylum Bacteroidota; class Bacteroidia; order Chitinophagales; family Saprospiraceae; genus JADKBO01. The sequence goes on along the minus strand of CBDDKR010000001.1, from coordinate 336,618 downwards.
CTGAATGCTCTATCTTAGTAGCAAACAATAGTTCGTCCAAATTAGTGAATGATGATCCTCTTGGAACAAATATTACAGGTACCGTTGACATATTTACAAAACGCGTTGTAATGGTACCAAAAAACTTGTCCAATTGCCCATGATTTTCACCCTCAGTACCCATGATGACCATATTTATATGGGATTCCTCGATATAATCCAACATAGAGTCTATTACCATACCAGCTACCACTTTTGTAGAAATTTCAATATTGTGATTCTGTTGGGATAAATATTCTTTACTTGTTATCTCCAAGGCCTTCATCATATCCTTTGCTGCTGAAATCTTCATGGACAACATCTCTGTACTCATTGCAGGAACTTCAGGAGCTGGTGAAGGAGTGGTATTATCTACTACATGTAATATATGCAATGTTGCCTTTCTTTGACCAATAAAATGAAGTGCGTATTTAAGGGCATCACTTGCGTTTTCTGAAAAATCTGTTGGTATTAGTATTTTCATTGTTTAGTATTAAACTGTTCTTTAATTTCTTTCAGGATCGAAGAAACAACATCAATGGAATCATTCCTATGAGTATCATTCGACATGCTCCATTTACGTGATATTTCCAAAGGGGATATAGCTGCATTCAATTCATCAAACACCCTCCCTTGACTCGAATGATAAGTACAGATAGCCAAAACACTTTTGGATAATATTTGATATTCTCCAATCCTTTTTTTCAAAAGATATGGCAATCCATTGAACCAGACTGGCGTACAAATCAAAAGAACATCCGATGTCAGCATACTATTCTTGTGAGCCGATAACGGAATCTTTCTTTTTTGAATCCATTGAAAATATGGAATTCTCAACCAATTCAGAATATATGCCAGCCAACCTATTTCAACTTCTATAACTTCAGCATCACCAAGAGCATTCCTACATTGTAGTGCTATTTCTTTGGTCTTACCTGTCAGTGAAAAATATAAAATCGTAACCGAAGGATTCATTCAATTATGACTCTGATCTAAGTGCTGTTTCTACATGTTGTTTTAACGGCCACTTATCTGTCACCGAAGTTTGCAACCACTGTCCCCCAGACTTTCTAAACACCTGAACATGTAAGCCAAACTCTTCTTCGAAAGTAGTTTCCAGTTCATCAACTGAGATATTCTCATCTATCGAAATATCACCCGATTTAATGGAAGGATTAAGTACATTCAAGAAGCTCTCAGAATCTACTTCATTTTTTTTCGGAGACCCTTCAAAATGATCATGCTCTACATTATAAAATCTCAACAACAATAATGGATAAACTTCATGAAATCTATTTTGAACATCAACTACCTTGTCATTTTCTTGAATCTTCATATGTGTAATTTTTAAATTATCAAATTGTCTTGTACCCCTAAAATTGTCATCTACCTCAACATCATTCAACTATTACTCTCCACAATTAAGCGGTTCGTAACAAAATTCTATTGAATTAGACTGAGAGTACATGATCACACTCAGAATGATTAATGATCATGGTCATATTGCTATGAACAATATTGAAATAAGCAGGTTAAAAAAAGAGTTTATATGCTTCGAAATAGAACATGTATTAAGTTCTCAACCATTTTAAATATTGGGTATAATTCTAAGTGGTTTAGTTTCCCAAATACTAATATGTAATTGGGGCCTAGTCTGAACTGCAATTACATCATTTCAAGATTCTTTCGTCTTTGTTGTCCAATAATGAACCGAATAAACAATACAATAAATGCAATGAGCCCAATAATAAGAATCGTTAAGTTAGAAGCCTCATTTGATATTGGTTGATCATGGCCTATTAATATAAATCCAGCCCAAAATGATGGATGTCGTTCAATTCCAACTGCTGAATTAAGATAATCAAGTTTTGCTTTTCTAAGTGATTGGCTTTTTTCTAATCCCTTACTCAAATGATCATAAAAAGACACCATAATTTGGGAAGATTGATCATCAGGCACACTCCACAAACTTGACAGTATACTTTTAGATCCTGCATATAAAAATGCATAAGCCAAACTCAGAGGTCCCTCCCCTTCTTTTAGAATTCCCACATTTGTTTGACATGCACTCAACGCAACCATTTCTGCCTGCAAATTCATGGATTGAATTTCGCCAATAGTAAGACTGGATTGCTCATCATTACTAAAATAGAGTTTTGATAAATGCGCAACTTCATTATGCACTTGACCATGCATTCCTAAATGAAGCATTTTAAAACGATGTGCATTTTTTAGGAACGCCTCTTTTGTAGCCTCTTTACCCAACCACATTTGACCTCCAAATTTATCGGATAGGAATGACAACGTTTTCCTGGTTCCAGGTAGATCAATCAACTCTCCTCTAAGATTGACATCTTTCTCTTTTGCTAATAAATTCCGCTCATTTTGATATTCAGGTGCGAATCCGCCTAAAAAATTGTCATTATTCTTAATTCTTTCTACCGAAGAAATAATTTGGTCACATGATAGAGCATACTGTACTATTGCTTGTTCTAGAAGCATTTGCTCATCTAACATTAATACTTCAAATGGGATAGAAAATAGATTATCATGTGGCATAATAATAAGTTTATTATACTTCATATCATCAGGAATCACATCTTGTATGAGAAGGTCACCGAGTATTCGTGCATTATCTTCATACACCTTTGTAGCATTACTTAAAGACTCTAGAATAAAACTCCAATCTGAAATTGATTGATATAGACGAGTTATACCATTTGTCAATACTTCTGTACTATGAATTTCATTTACCGAAACCGTTTTTTTACCAATAATTACTGAGATTAATTCTTTGGGTAGATTAAAAAACATTAGAACGATCGATGAATCACCTATGGAAGATTGAATATCCTTAATACTAACGGAGTTTTGGTATGCTCTTGATTCATTTTGAAACACATATTCCGAAAAGGGTTTGACCATATTCGTCCACTCTTTGCGCTTCTCTATTATCACTTTATTCAGGCTTTCAACCTCATAGATTTTATTTGAATCAACAGCAAGATAATATGCCTTTTCAATCTCTGCCAATTCTCTTTTAATAGATGCTAATTGCTGTCTTCGCTCTTGAGGTATAATTCTTTCCTGCATTTCAACTTCTGCATGATAAGATTTTAATACTATTGACCTGCTTCCTTCCATATAGTTTACCATCCGATTCAAGAACCTGATATCATTGGTATGCTTATACAATTTGTATGAAGTCTCAATTGCGCCTTCAAATGCATCAAAGCCGTATTTATTAAATTCTTGCTTAGATTTCCATGTTTCGAGTTCTGCTCTTTTCAAATGCACATTTTCTATGCTCCGATCGAAACAATCCAATGCAATAAACAATGTGGTTGAATCTCTTGTCTCATCAAACTTAGATAGATGTATCTGTCCCATTAAGATTAATCCATCCAAAACCCATAAATTAGGAAATGGGCTATAAATATTTGCTAATGTCTGATCAAATTTTGACACTCCTGGAATGGACAGCTCAAATGTTTTATTGATGCTTATAAGTGCATCATCAAAACTACCTGCTTTGTTTTGTGCTTCAGCTAAAAAATAGTATAACTTGATATACTCTGAATGATGAATACTATATTCCATTTTACCAAGCTCAATGGACTCTCTTATTAATTTTATTGCTTCATCATGCAAGCCCATTCCTGATTTAGCTCTTCCAATTAATAATACATATTCATTATTCTTTTCACCATATAGTGTTTCGTATTTTTGATGAGCTCTTAAAGCTGACTTAAGAGCTTTCGAATGAAGCCCCATCTCTAAATAGGTACGACAGACAAATGTCTCTACGTATCCATCTTCATCTTTACTTAGTTCGATAGATTTGGAAAACGATTCGATGGCTTTATCATATTCATTTAATCCGCGATAGGCCCAACCCTGAGCATAATGTAACTTCCCTAAAATGCGTGGATTAGCTTCTTTTTTATGTTTATAAAGCCTTAAGGCTTCTGTACTAGATTCAAGAGCCTTAGAAGGATCATTAACTCCAAGAATAATGGCTTGAGCATTGTAATAATGAATAAGATGAAGATATGTTGTGTCATTAACTTTTGAAAGCTGATTTATTGCTTTGTCATAATACGGAACTGCTTTGTCAAAATTACCCGAAACTGCGTACATCTTTCCTGCATAATTCCATATGTATCCGGCTTCGACCAATTCATTATTCTCCTGAAGTGAAAACGATTCATCAGAAATAAAACCAATGATTTCATCATCTCGGGATAATGCATTTTTATCCGTAACGACCTTATTTATTTCATTATGATAATTGGTCCAATCCGATTCTAACCTATAACCTACTATTGAATCCAAATTGGATATCACTCCACTTTGGCTAATTAAGAATGACGGAATTACTACTCCCAAAAGGACTATGGAAATATTTCTAATCATTATTGATCCATTAATTCAACTTTATATTATTTAATCAAATCATTGTCTTGAGTGAAAATATTTAACTGTTTTTATTTTACCATTTTCAGATATTCTAATGAAATAAACTCCAGCATCAAATGTAGGACTAAAATAGTCTTCCATTTTGTTTTCATAAGGACGAGTTGATTCAACCGTATGAATGTGTTGACCATTTACATTAAATATTTCAATCTTACATATTTGAATATCATCATTCCTTCTTTCGGATTTTTGATCATCAGAACATGAAGCACAATAATCCCAATCATTCAATGGTTCATAAGGAACTGCATTTACTTGATTGGTATATATTGGTTGTTGGGCATTATTGTTGACATCCGTAAAGACAATATTAGAATGCGCCAGAATAACCTCATTTATATCGCATAGTGTTGTAGCTTTATAATTGATAGATGTCGAGCATTCTGAGTACATTCTAACAGTGTCTTGATCATCCAACCCAGGCAAGTAGATATCTTTTAACCCAAATTTTAAATTAGGATACCAATACGATTCATCCACATTCATCAATGGATAATTTGTAGTCTGAAACAACTTATATGCTAAATGTTCAAAGGGCTCCCATGTAGGGTGTTCGAAGTCAGATTGAATAATTACATCCTTTGCCAATCCTGCTCCATCGTTAAAACAACTAACTCTATAATATAGATCTTCAGAATTTAAATGGCAGTATGGGTATTCAATAATGTAGCAAGATTTATTCTCAAACTTATAGTCTATGTCCCACGTTGGCTCTTTCGGCTCATGTAGAATATCTTTATCACAAGAAGTATCTTCCATTCCAAACCACGAGATGTTATTATTTAAACACTCTTGATACATATTTGGATAATCGATCAAATCATAACATTGGGTAAATGCTCCTTGGTAATAAGTATTCATTAAATACATTGCATTAGGGTCGTGAGGGATTGGGTTAACCAAACTGGTCAAATTATCAGCTCCAAACCCAACCATATTTGCTGTTATATCAAATTGGGAAACAGTGTTTTTCTCTTTAGAGTTTCTCCCACCGATACTCATATACATATAAATATACCTAATTTCATCGGGTTTTAAGTCTTCATATTCAAAGGTAAAAACTTCCGATTGGGTATTTAAATTATTACTTTGAGTATAGTTTGGTTCAATCCAATCATTATAAATTTTTAATTCTTGAAAGTCCAGATTGGCACAAAACGGGAAGCTGACATCAATACTACCATTTGAAATTTCGGTATCGTTATGATTGGTAAACGCAATTACTACAATATTATATGAACTAGGAGCAAAATTCCAAGACGTTTCAACCTTAATCCATTGCTCATTCATATCCATATCTTGATTATTCTGAGGATCAAACACTTCGGCTCCAGTAAACGATATATTTTGATGATAATTCTCTATTGCCGCATAACCAAAATCACCTTTCTTTAAATGATAAAATCTTGCTTCTGCATTCGTTCCTGAAAATACATTCCATTCAACGGTTTCCCCATACTGAGGTTGTCCAGTTGGACCTATACTAAAATACAAATCATCTCCTGAAAAAGAAGATGGAGATTGTGTAAAAGTGTAGTTATTATGAAGACTCGTATAATTAACTGTAAGCATAAAAACTTTGGCAAATCCGAATGCGAAAAATATTACAGGCAAAAGAATTGCTCTTTTAAAAGTCTTCTGGATATGGGGGGTGAACTGCATGATATTGGAATATTAATTCAATAAAAAATGATGTTTTTTTTAAAACTTGATAAAGCGCCCTAGAAATCTAGGGCGCTTTGCATTAGTTAACAATATAAATAATTATTGCTTTGCAAGAATAATTCTTTTAACAACGATTTGATCATTGAGATGGATTTTGATTAAATACAACCCTTCGGATAAATCTCGTAAATCAATTAAATTGAAATCATCTCGTTTCAATCTTTTCGTCTTCACAAGTTCTCCAGAATAATTATGTATACTCAATTCAATATCATTTTCTTCTAAAGCACTTTTTAGACCAACAATTTGCAACAATCCAGAAGTTGGGTTTGGAAAAACATTGATTTCAGATTCGTTAATCAAAGCATTTTCACCAATTCTATAGAGTGAATTATTACAGTATTCCAATATTTTGACGCATACTTTCGAAAACACGCAAATTTCTCCCGTTATACTATTGGTCAAAATAATATCAAAGCAAGGTTCAGTCTGTCCATCATAACTTACATAGTCACCAGTGATATTCAGAACATTTGTTCCTGTTACGGATGTATTATAGTTCAGAACATTGTAAGGACCATAAGTAGGAACTAAACTTGTATTATACAATCCTGGATTTGGTATTTGAATTTTTATATCAAAACTGTAATAATAGGCACCTATGCTATGTTGGTACAAGCATTTGGCAGTCGCCTTATATTTGTATTCGCAATCTTTGATTTCTTTACACTCATCTTCTTTGAAATCTACACACACCTGATAATAGCAAATCTCTCCTGACGCATCTTGCAAATAAACATCAAAGCACACCGTTCCCGGTTTACTTGTCGAAAACAAGAGGGACATTTGACTATCCGTATTGCCGGGAACATGAGATCCACTTAATACCGACACATGATGTATATCATGATCTGTTTTAATTAGTAAGACATCAAGAGCATTACCGTAATTGTGGAAAATCCAATCCATATTAAAATAATAAACTCCATCAACTACTCCTTTACATTTTGGTTCTAATGGTTTGATTTCGAAATCACATGGTTCAGTATTACAAGATGGTATTTCCACATCGAAATCGAATCTACATTCTTCACCAGTATTAAGGTTAAAACCTGTAAATAGAGCATAAAGTGAGTTAACATTACCGTCCCATATGTATTGTCCTGTCAGATGAGTCAAGGTTGGATTAGAAGGTGTTCCGCCGGGAATAGAAGAAGGCATGATATTCATCAGCGTACCACCATTTGTTTGAATATTCCAACCACTGATACCCAACCCACTATTAACCAAGGTAATGGTAATATCGTAAATAGGATTTCCATTTTGATCAAACTCTCCAGTGCACATCAATTTTACTTCTTTTACTTCAACATCACATACACATTCTTCTGAAATATCAATATCAATTATTCCTGAGGTGTCCACACATCCAAACTCATCTGTTACTTCAACTTGGTAGAAACCAGATCCATATCCTGAAATTCCGAATGGGAAAGTTGGTCCAGTCTCACCTGGTACAGGATTGAACACTCCGTTTGGATCCATTACTAACCATTGATAAGTATAAAATGGTGGCGTTTGATTGGGTCCAACGGGACCTAACCAGTTTAACTGAGGATTGCCCTCACAAAAGTTATAACATCCAACCATTGTATTGCAAAAGTCTGGTCCTTCAGATACCTCAACAAGATGTTTCGCTTCACATCCATTTTGATCTGTGGCTGTAACTTCAATTGCCGTTTCGTATAATACATTAGCTACTGGACCAATATCACCATTACTCCAACTATATATATAATTAGGGTTTGGACTTGACACATTAGCCAGTCCAGGAGCACAGACAAATGGCTCTACAATACTTACAGTAGGGTTAGGATGAACTGTAAGTTCGATTGGAACTGTAGTTGAACAAGATCCAGGAGGATTCATTACATTGTTATCCGTTATCGTAAACTGTAATGTATACGTCCCTGGAGTGTTAATTACTGTGGTAAAACTAGGTCCTGTTGTAGTACCACCTAATACCCATTCATAATCGTAATCACTACCTAACATAGCATTCAACTCAATCGTTTCTCCGACACAATATTCTATTTCTCCTGAGTATATTGGATCGGGACTTGGATAAATAATCATCGGTTCAGACTCAATAAATGCTCTACATCCTTGACCATTGATTAGTTCAACTCCATATACGCCAGAGCTAGTGATTACTTGATTTTGAGAAGTACCAATGGAAACTGAAGGATCATATACATTAATCCAATCATATCCTGTTATTACCCCAGGTCCATTTGCACTTAAAGTTAGCTGATCACATGCAGCCGTTGTCACTCCTGGAACTATACTTACGTTTCCTTCTAAAGAGTTATTCAGTACAGTTACAATTGTACTCCCTGTCTCTAAACAGCCATAATCATCCATCGCAGTATAGGTCACAGTAAAATTTGTGTTGCTCGCAACTTCATCATAAGTTTTTGAAGGGCTTGAATCAAAACTTACACTTCCATCACCAAAGTCCCAAAACGATGATACAATTGGACCACTTCCAGCTGAAGTAAAAGAAACAGGATTCCCTTCACAAACGGTTATGTTTGATGGCAACGACACTCCTACTACATCAGGGACTACTATTGTTTTAGTTACAATACAAGATGTAGAATATGGAGCTCCTGAATAGTTAATCGTAAGGTCTACCGTATATGTACCAGGCGCCAAATTCATAATAGGATTGCTTCCTGTCATTGTTCCAACGCCTGAGATATTCCAGTTGTACGTAAATGACCCTGGCAATCCATTCAAGTATTCTGTTCGGTCATAAAATTGAACCGATCTAGTTCCAGATGGACCACAACCAAAATGAGATTCAAAATCTGGCCGCATTAACACAGGAACAGTTTCTATTACATAACACGTATTCCCCCCTGGAAGTAGGACTTCCATTGTCACACCATAATTAGCTGGTCTATTATAAAAGTGTGTGTTTGAGACCCCAGTACTTCCATCTCCATAAATCCATTGTACAAAGGTTCCTGTACCAATCGATGGAACTAAAGTTGCTGTCTGACAATCTACTGACCAAGAAAAAGAGTTATTTGCCGGGCATGGAGGCAATGGATCGCATTGATTATCCATAACAATACTTTCCGTTATTGAACATCCATTTACTGGATCGGTTATTACAACTGTATATACACCAGTTAAAGCAGTGTTTGGATCCAAGGTGATCGCTGCCGCATTTGGGCTAGGAGTAATAGGTGTATTGGTAGGATCTAACCACGTATAGTTATAAAATCCAGTACCGCCACCTGGAATTGATTGCTGGGTAGCACTTATAATCATTGGATCATTCCCGCATAAATGCACCAAGTTTGGAATAGTGACATCTGGAGCTGACAGAACTACGATTTGACCGGCATCGGTTGATGTAGAACCATCACAAGCACTTCCAGGATCATTTACTATCCCTTCCACAGTAATCGATAGAGTCCCATTTAATCCAGCAGTATTGAGCGTATTTGTAGCTGCGTTTCCAGGTTGCAAAACTCCGTTGACATACCAGTTGTAATGGGTATTATATCCTGCCAAATTACTCGTTGCAGATACTGTCATGAAGTCTCCTTCACATAATGGGCCTGTCGGTAAATTAAGTGAAATATCAAGAGCTTCTAGTGCAATGGTATGCGAATATGTTATTGGGTTACCGCATACGACTGCCTCCAATACAAGATCTACAGACGTAGGAAACACTAAATTGGAAGGCGACTGAAAAACGACTTCTACCTCATTCGTAAATTGCCCTGAGACAATACTTCCAAGTTCTTCTGGTACAAGTTTCCAATTATAACTCGTGGCTGGAACTCCAGTAGTAAAGGGAAATGCAACTTGATTTATAGCACATGTAGAATTTATCCCACCGATGTCAAACAGTAGTGGGTCGATTTCTTCAACAATGACAAGAATTGGATCTGAAGTACATCCCAAACCATCTGAAGAGTACTGTCTAATTTCTAATGTTCCTGGCAGGGAAGTCCATACAACACTTATTTCATTTCCTGTTCTTAATGTAGCCCCACCTGAATTACCTCCAACAATTGTCCATTCAATTATATTACCCATATCTGGAATAGCGGTGTATTCAAATGCTTCATTGGGGCATACAATTAATTCACCAGTTCCAAATTGAGGTACAGGTGGTTTCGGGTGAACCACAAAATAATGTGACACCTCATGATTACAAACTTTATAATCACTAGGGTCCAAGTTTGCTACCAATTCGTAATTTCCAGGAGGTAGGTTAGAAGGAAGAGTATATGTACATGTACTTGTTACACCTGTTACTGCAGAACCAGTACCATCAAAAATTTGCCAATCAAACGGATTCGACCCCATGCAGCCTCCACCAGCGTAACTTACCGTAAAGTTTTGAGAATCACCTTCACAAAATTCATCATCACCTGGAGTGATTATAGCTTTAGGAACAACCTTTACTTCATAAACAATCTCTAACTCATCTCTACCACATTTCAATGCAGCATTTTCAGACAATGTCACCTTTATGAAATATGTCCCAGGTGTATTGTATTGAATCAAGACCTCATGATCATGAGGATTTCTAGACACAATATCGCCTCCTGGTGCAGACCATGTCATCACTCTACCTGGTTGACATGGAATACTAAACATAGCTTCCTCCTCTACACAAATAGACATAGGTCCATCAATACTTAGATTATCTGAAATAATTGGAATTTCAGCCCTGGCAGTTGTAGAACATGCACAACCATCAACTTCTACTTCCAGAATACCGACAGGGACATCAGCCCATTTAATCTCAGGAGACAAAGTACCTTGTCCTGACAATATAGATCCACCTGTAACACTCCAAACTAAAGAAGTATAATTGGGACAAACATTTGTTAATGCATAATATGATATGTCATTTGCACATACCGTACTAATACATTCTATCTCTGGTGCAGGTTCATCAATAATCTTTATTTCTTGTTTAATGCTGTCGACACAACCACATTCGTTATATGCTTTTAACCAAACAACATAGATTCCTTCTGTGTCAAATTGATGAACAGGGTTCTCATCGATGGAAGTTTCTCCATCACCAAAATCCCATAAATAACTTAGATTATTTCCAAGAGACTGATTCATGAAAAATATATCTTGATCTAGACAATATTGTGGTGCTTGAGGCTCAATGTCAAAGATTGCCTTGGGGACATCTATTATGTCAACACATCGTTCAGCCATTCCCTCACATCCATTAATGGTTGTTTCCGTAACTTGCAACAACCCACTACTACCAGCAGGCGAGTTCCAAGTTACATATATCACACTACCATTGGAATTTTGACTTGAAATAACTCCTCCAAACACATTCCATGAATATACACTATTTGGATCATCAAATGCAATATAGTATTTGATCTTGGTGTCTTCACATGCTTTTAAACATTCATCGTCTATTTCGGGTGGCCTATCACCACCTTGATGATCTTCTTTTCCTGGGTTATCTATACATCCACTTTCAAATTCAGAAACAATAATTGGATTTGGGTTATCATTGACAGAAACATTTAGATTGTAATTCGAAGTAACATTTGAGCTATTTGTGACAGCCACATTTACCGAAGCACCAGACGATGCAACTTGCCATGTAACAAAAACATTGCTCTGATTATCTGCTCCTGCTATTTGACCATCCACGGTTGTCCACAAATATGAAACGGCACCTGGTATTGAAATAGAATACATTTCCGTTTCACCTGCACATACATCCTGATCTCCAGTAATTTGACTGTTCCCGATTACTGCAAAGGAGCATAAGGCAAAAAGAAAAAACACCGTACGAACAAGTCGATATCGGCTTTTTGACTTAATCATTGAAAAATAAATTGCTTGTTGTAGCATACTGATTATGTTTATTGGTTATTAAATAAAAACTGATTTAAATATTGAGGCTTGTTATATACTTCTAAGTAAAAGATCAATGCTTTTGTAAACATTTGTACTCGCTTTTTTTTAAATTAGATTGAGAATATCGATTTATTTGTATTCCGATTATTTTATGATTGCCAAGAATTAAAGGTTAATTAGCCAAAATCAAGTGATAAGAATATGGCTAAGAAATTCGTCTAAGGATTCATGGCAAAATCATTTTAAAACGTTCAATAAATTAGAGGAATAGATATCATTACATTAATTACAAATTGAATTCTTCAATTTTTTGTAATTGCCATAAAAACAGAACTGAACAGGATATGAGCCAGGAATCCGAAGAAGACGAATTCAAGAAATTATACAAAATTTGTAAACGCAATTGTATTACAAAACTGCTATCGATCACTCATAATCGCCAAGATTCAGAAGATTTATTCGCAGAAGCAATATCCATCTATTGGGTAAAACATAAGCAAGGAAAAATTAAAAACTCAAAAAATATTCCAGCATATGTGTTTACGATTGCCAAGAATCTGCACTTTACTAAATTGAAAAGTGAAATAAAAATTGTAGAATTAAGCAACTCTCAGTCCGATTCAGAAATCTTAAATCTAATTCAAACTCAAGATTCTGTAAGCAATGAGGTAATTGAGCGAATTAGATCGTGTCTTGACAAAATAGGTCAGAGTTGTCGTCAACTTTTGAAGTACAAATATGTATATAACTATTCTTATCAAGAGTTGACAATTAAATTAAACAGAAATAGTTCGGATAGCTTAAAGACTCAAACCTACAGATGCTTGAAAAGACTAAAAGAAATGATGCAAAATTGATTTGCAAAAATTGAATAAATAATACGCAACAAATTTATAAATGATCATATGAATCCAATAGATTCAAAAACATTAGATAAACTTGAAAAATATATAAGAGGTCAGCTTACTGATGTAGAAAAACAATCTTTAGAATTACGACTAAAATCTGAGCCTGAGCTGAAAGAATGGTTGAATTGGATGAAGGATTTTTCCAAGGGGATTGAAAAAGTGACCATCAATGAAAAGAAAGCTCTGGTCAAAGATTGGATTACTGAGGATCGAGAAAATGCTAAATCGAAGAGAAAGAAAACGATGTATATCTTATCATTTGTGTTCATCTTATGTCTCATAGGATTGGCTTTTTATTTTACATTTCTAAAACCAAATGCAGATCATTCGCCTTTGGAACGAATCGTAAATGTTCATTTAGAAACACCGTATAAAAGTCCAATGGTACTGCGAAATGCAGTCAATGATGACTGGCAAAGATCAATCCAATACTATTCTAATCGTGATTATGTTACTTTTCTAGAAGTTAACGCTGAATTAATCCATAATGGAAATGCTAACAATGAACAAAAATTCTACCTGGCATTAGGTAGTCTGTACAAAGTGCCCCCCAACCATCATCTCACCGAACAATATCTTACCGAGCTTTTGGGCAACCATAGTGGGTATGAAGATTTGGCGTTGTGGTATAGAAGTTTATTGTATCTGAAATCGAGCAACCATTCTAAAGCGAAAGAAGATCTACAATTGTTAATTGATCGATCCAACTTTAAAAAAGATGAAGCAACAGAACTTCTCAACTTTATTATGAAATGATTTAGTAAACGTATTGAACATACCGAAAATTAGAACTCAAACACAATCTCCTAATCTAAGATTTTTCGACTTTTAAGTAAATGAAGAATTATCATGAAAAAGAATTGGTCAGATAAAATCATGGGAAGAATTGAATTGTATCAATTTCTTAAATCCAATTCCGCAAAACGAAGGCATCTTATGTTTTCCTAAGAAATCTATAAACTTAAATTTAAGATTATTCATCTAGCAAATTCATCTATAAATACCATTAGATCAATTGATTCAGATAAATACATCGACAATCATATGCAGGAATATTTTAATTTATTAATTTCGCATCTAATTCTTCAATAGGAGAATACAGAAGTCATTGTTATCCTAGATAATTTTGCTTGATAATTTCCTATACAAACTTGGTATTTGACTAAAATGGAAAAGATTAAATTAGAGATTGTGGCCATATCACACAGTGTGACATCCTCTCACAATTATGCTGTTATCCTAGGTGAAGCCGATGGAGAAAGAAGGTTACCTATTGTCATTGGAGGTTTCGAAGCTCAAGCTATAGCTGTAGCTGTAGAAAACATGACTCCAAATCGTCCCTTAACCCATGATCTATTTAAAAACACATTAGTTAATTTTAATATCACCATTGAAGAAATCATCATTAATGATTTAATTGACGGCATATTTTATGCTCAATTGGCCTGTGTTCAAGATGGGAATACCTATATAATTGACTCTAGAACATCTGATGCAATAGCAATGGCCGTTCGTTTCGATTGTCCTATTTATACCTATCCATTCATACTTGATGCTGCAGGAGTAGAGGTTGAAAAAGAAGACAAAGACACGAAAGATACTTCTGAAAAGGAGAAAGATTCTGGTGATCTGAGCCGATTTAGCGATAAGGAATTGGAATCTATGCTTCAGAAAGTATTAGAAAGCGAAGATTATGAAAAAGCGGCTAAAATTCGTGATGAATTAAACAGTCGAAAAAAGTAACATGTCTTTATCTTTCAGAAAATACCAAGGTACTGGTAATGACTTTATAATCATAGACGCAATACATCAAAATTTTTCCTTAGATGTAAATCCTGAAACAATAGCATTTCTTTGTCACAGAAGATTCGGAATAGGAGCTGATGGACTAATGATTCTAGCTCCAGATCCAAATTACAATTTTCGAATGATCTACTATAACAGTGATGGTAGAGAAAGTACTATGTGTGGAAATGGAGGTAGGTGTATCAGTCAGATGTTCTTCGATTTGAATTTGGGAATGAATACGTGTGATTTTATTGCAATTGATGGTAAACATAGCGCAGAGTTGCAAGAACATCGTATTCGACTAAAAATGACAGATGTTGAGACCATAGAATGCAGGTCAGCAATGAGTTATGTTTTAGATACTGGTTCTCCTCATTATGTCCAATATGTACAGGATAAAATCGAGTTAGAGAACATTGTCCGTTTTGGTAAAAGTATTCGGTACAACGACGAATTTAATGCCATGGGAATAAATGTAAATATGGTATTCTCAGGAGAAAAGGGTCTTCATGTAGCTACATATGAAAGAGGAGTTGAAGACGAAACTTATAGTTGCGGTACTGGTGTTGTGGCTTCAGCACTATCATTCGCTATACAAAACAACTATTCAGATCCTATTAGCATAACTACCAAAGGTGGAAATCTTGAAGTGGACTATATTCGAAATGGCAATTCATTTCATGATATTTGGTTATCTGGTCCAGCAAAGTTTGTATTTGAAGGACAATTGAACGCCAATCTTTTCGAGAAGAGCTATTAATATCTTACTTTCGAGTCCTAGAACATCTTTTGAAGGTATATATTCCTTTGATGGTTAATCACATATCACAAATTATTAAATATGAATGCGGATAGACCTGAAACATTTTATGATTTAGCGAACATTGGTCGAACTGAATGGTGGTTAATTATTGTAACAGTTCTATTAACCGTTATAGGATATACTGTTGGACAACTACCTCTGACGTTTGTCCAACTTTCTGCGATGAATTCTGATCCTAATATTACAACCAATACTCTATTAGAATTTTCGAATACTATGGACTTCTCTTTATTCCATATTTCGAATAATTTTGGTTTGATTTTAATGATTTGTTTTTTCCTATTTGCGACACTAGGACTATGGATTGGATTGCGGTTACATCAAAGGTCTTTAAAAGATATAATAACCCCCAGACTAAAAATAAACTACAAGAAAATCTTTTGGGGTTTCGGATTTTGGTTTGTACTTACCTTAATCTTTGAAACCATCGTATATTTTATTGATCCAAGCAATTATATTTGGAGTTTCGACATCAGTAATTGGGGGATCTTACTACTCATTAGTATTTTCTTTTTACCGATTCAAACTTCCTTAGAAGAATTCCTATTCAGAGGATACCTGATGCCTTGGATGGGACAACTTTTGAAAAACAAATGGATGCCTATTATAATTACTTCCATCTTGTTTTCACTAGTTCACAGTGCTAATCCTGAAATTGATAAATTTGGTTTTTGGACTATGCAATTTTATTATATAGGAGCTGGATTATTCCTTGGGTATATCACGGTCATGGATAACTCATTAGAGTTAGCATTGGGCGTCCATGCTGCTACTAATATATTCGGAACTTTGATGGTATCTTACGCTGGTGGAGTACTACAAACTGATTCTATTTTGAAAGCAACTGAAATCAATCCTTGGATTATGATTATTGCGTTTTATATCAGTGCTGCTATTTTCATAATTTATTTCAGTAAAAAATACAGTTGGCCTCCAATTCAATCTTTATTCGAGCCGATAACGACCCAAAGTTCGACGCCATCCGATCATACTCTAACCGATGAAATAGTTGACTTCACATCATTAAAAAACGACCATAATAACGAGAATAACATATGATTAAGAAAATCAAATTATTAAGTTCGACTTTATTGATTGTCTGCATTAGCATGACAGTTTTTGCACAAAATCAGAATTATTGGCAACAATCAGCTGATTATGTTATGGATATAGATTTTGATGTTAAAAAGCATCAATTCCATGGTGAACAATCCATTAAGTACACCAATCACTCTTCAGACACATTGCATCATCTTTATTACTATTTGTTCTATAATGCCTTTCAACCGAATAGTATGATGGATGTTCGCTCTCGTACGATAAACGATCCTGACCCGAGAGTAGGCGAAAGAATCAGTCATCTTTCTTCTGATGAAATTGGATATCAGAAGGTCAAATGGTTAAAAGTTAGAGGTAAAAAACAAAAATTCTGGACTGAAGGAACTATTCTTGAAGTTCTTCTTAGTAATCCAATTCTTCCAAATGAAGAAGTATTATTAGAAATGGAATTCGAATCTCAAGTACCTGTACAAATTAGAAGGACAGGAAGAGATAATAAAGAAGGCATATCGTATTCGATGTCACAATGGTTTCCCAAATTATGTGAATATGATTACCAAGGTTGGCATGCTCATCCCTATATTGGTAGAGAATTTCATGGTATCTGGGGTAATTATGAAGTAAATCTAACCATCGATAAAGATTTCGTGGTTGCGGCTTCCGGAGAGTTACAAAATTCCGATGAGATTGGACACGGCTATTCAAACGTTAGTAGCAAAGCAAAATCTAAGAAATTGACCTGGAAGTTTAAAGCGGAAAATGTTATTGATTTTATGTGGGCTGCTGACCCTGATTATAAGCACACCTCCATCCAGTCACAAAATGGGACCGTATTAAGATTTTTCTTTCAACCTGGAGAAAAAACTTCTGAAAACTGGGCCGAACTGCCAGCCATAATGGACGAAGTTTTGGCATTCGCAAATAAAAACTTTGGTCAATACCCCTACCCTGTTTACAACATAATCCAAGGTGGAGATGGAGGAATGGAATACCCTATGGGTACCCTTATTACAGGAGAACGTACTTTGACTTCTTTGGTTGGAGTATCTGTCCATGAATTAATGCACAGTTGGTATCAAATGATGTTGGCAACTAACGAGGCTCTACACCCATGGATGGATGAAGGTTTTACTTCTTACACAAGCGCCGAAATAATGAATCATCTCAAACGAAAAGGTTTGATTCCGGGAAATCCAAGTGACTACCCCCATCTGAAAAATGTTAAGGGATATGCCAATTTTGCAACTAGCGGAATGGAAGAAGCGCTTAGTACTCATTCAGATCATTATACTACCAATACTGCATATGGTGCCGCATCATACAACAAAGGTGCTCTTACTTTAGTACAACTGAGCTATATACTTGGTGAAGATGTAATGCGCAAAGGATTGTTAAGGTACTTCAATGAGTGGAAATTCAAACATCCTACACCTAATGATTTTTTCAGAGTAATGGAAAAAACGGCTCAAATGGAATTGGATTGGTTTAAAGAGTATTGGGTAAATACGACACATACAATGGACTACGGCATTGATACCGTATATGAAGATCGATTAATTTTAAGCAAAATTGGAACGTTCCCCATGCCTATTGAAGTAGCCGTAATCACTAAAGATGATAAAAAACATTTATACTACATCCCTCTATCAATTATGAGAAATGATAAAACTCCAGAATCCCAATACGACGAATACAAAATTGCGAAAGATTGGAAATGGACTCATAATTCGTATACTCTTCAGCTTAATGTTGATCAAAAAGATATTAAATCCATTAATATTGATCCTTCGGGTCGAATGTTAGATGTTAATAGAGAAAACAATACTTGGGAAAATGATTAGATCGATTTTCACTGTAGTATTCTTTGTTTGCTTCTATGTAAATGTTGATGCCCAAACTTCAACTAAGACAAACGGTCAAGATAGTTTAGACATCATTCAAGTCTTAAAAATGCAAGAAAAAGCATGGAACAATGGCGATCTTAAAGGATTTATGAAAGGCTATTGGAACAATGACTCATTGACATTTGTAGGAAGCAAGGGAATAACTTATGGTTGGGATCAGACGCTCGCCAATTATATTAAAGGTTATCCAGATAAAGAAACTATGGGCACTTTATCCTTTGATATATTAGAATTAGATGTTATAGATCATAATGCTGCACACATGCTTGGGAAATACACTTTAAAAAGAAAAGCTGATACACCTTTCGGATATTTTAGTTTAGTATTTCAAAGAAAAAATGGACTCTGGAGAATCACTTCAGACATGACCGTTGCTAGTAAAAATTAACTTTATCTAATGACCATTAATTGTAGAGGAAGGCTTGTTTCCTTTGATACTCCCAAGATCATGGGAATTGTCAATATAACAGATGATTCCTTTTATTCGGATAGCAGATTCAAAATTGGAGATCATCTTCTCAACCATATATCAAAAATGGTAGATCATGGTGCACATATATTGGACATTGGAGCTATGTCTTCACGTCCAGGAGCGTCTATAATATCAGCAGATCAAGAATTAAACAAACTTGTTCCCATTGTTAAACTGATATCTGAAAAATTTCCAGAATTATTGCTCTCCATTGACACCATACACTCTAAAGTTGTATCAGAATTAAGTAAACTCCCAATACATATTATAAACGATATTTCTGGGGGAACTTTTGATTCTGACATGTATCAAACGTGTGCAGAACATCAATTGGCTTATGTAATGATGCATATGAAAGGGACTCCCGATCACATGCAGGATGCACCATCTTATGAAGATCTTATGGTCGAACTATTAACCTTCTTTAGAAACAGAATTATTCTAGCCCAAAGTAAGGGGCTCAATTCTATCGTCATTGATCCTGGGTTCGGATTTGGAAAAACTATTGAGCATAATTATAGTATACTGAAGAATTTGAATTCATTCAGAATATTGGATCATCCTATTCTGGTAGGATTATCAAGGAAATCTATGATTTATAAAGTTCTTGATACCGATCCACAAAATGCATTAAATGGGACCACGGCTGCTAATATGATAGCATTAATGAATGGAGCCAAGATTTTGAGAGTTCACGACGTCAAAGAAGCAAGAGAAACGATTTCAATATGGGAGAAAATCTCATCAAATCATTAGGAATATCAAAATCACATTGAATTGATTCCATAAAACTTCTATGGGTTTATTGGTTGACACACATTTGTCATTGAAGTGATTTAAAAACTGTGTTCAATAGCCGAATTAACTGCTTGGAAGCAAGATCAATTCGAAAATTCTTGCAAAGCCAAAGCTATGGTAATTAATTTTTGGGCAGAGATTGGATTTCAATGAGTGGATTCTAGCATTAGGATTTATTTTTTAAATCACTTCATTATAATGAATGTATAGATCATACACGACACATATTAAACTTTTTACTTTCTTTTTATTTTATAGCTTTGCGCATTCTCACAAGAAATGCAAACAAAAATGACATATAAAAGAGCGATTCACTTTGTAATATTTGCCATACTATGCATCACTTCTACCTATGCACAGAAAGGATCTATTCGAGGATACCTCTATGACAAAGCCACAGGAGAACCAATCCTTTATGGAAATGTATACTTAGAAGGTACTACGATAGGGACCAATACTGACTTTAATGGATTTTATACTATAGCAGAAGTTCCAGAAGGAGAATATACGGTTACAGCCACCTATATTGGTTATGATACCGTATCAGAAAAAATAGTTGTACGACCTTCAAGTATTATCAATCAGTCTTTTTACTTACAGGAAGGAGGTATTAATATTGGAACGATAAACGTTTCAGCTAAAAAACTAAGTGCAAGGTCAGAAGTTCAAGTATCTAAAATATCGGTTACTCCTAAACAAATCAAGGCTTTGCCTTCCGTTGGTGGTGAAGCTGATATCGCACAATATCTTCAAGTTTTACCAGGAGTAGTTTCAACAGGAGATCAAGGGGGACAAATCTACATTCGAGGAGGTAGTCCGGTACAAAATAAAATTTTACTTGACGGTCTAAATATTTATAATCCGTTCCACTCACTTGGATTCTACTCCGTGTTTGAGACTGAATTAATCAGGAATGTAGATGTATTTACAGGGGGATTTAATGCTGAATATGGTGGAAGAGTATCCGCAATTGTAGACATTAAGACAAGAGAGGGTGACAAATCTAAACTCTCAGGGTACACTTCTTTCACTCCATTTATGGGTAAATTAATGTTAGAAGGCCCAATTCGTAAGTTTAAAGAAGGAGAGGGATCAACTTCTATAGTTCTTACCGGAAAAAAATCCATCATTGATAGGACTTCAAAGACTTTGTATAAGTATGCAGCCCAAGATGAAGATGTTGGACTTCCATTTGATTTTACAGATATCTATGGAAAGATTTCTCACGTTTCTGCAGGAGGGTCAAAATTCAATTTCTTTGGATTCAATTTTAATGATAGGTATAATGATCCGTCAATTGCCAATATTGGTTGGGGAAATACAGGTATTGGAAGTAGTTTCACTTTGATTCCATCTACCAGTAGTCTTATCATTAATGGTTTGGTAGGATTTACGCAGTATGATATTGACATAGATGAAGATGGTGATGCTAGAAGCAGCGGTATAAGAGAATTTGGAGCAAGCATCGACTTCACATATTTTGGGAATGAAAGTGAACTAAAATACGGATTCGAATTAAACGGAATGAGAACAGAGTTTGACTTCGTCAATCCATTTGACATTAAACTTAGTCAAGAACAAAACACAACTGAGGCTTCTACCTTTATGAAGTATCGAAAAAAGTGGGGAAATCTAGTTTTCGAACCTTCAATAAGAATCATGTACTATGCATCGCAAAGAGTATTTTCTCCTGAGCCTAGGTTAGGTTTAAAATACAATTTTCATGACAATGTACGATTCAAAGTGGGAGCTGGATTTTACTCTCAAAACGTGCTAAGTACTGCTTCAGATAAAGATGTTGTGAATCTATTTTCAGGTTTCCTAACAGGCCCTGAAGGAAGAATTTATGATTTTGATGGTAAAAAACTTGATGACAATCTTCAGAAAGCTAGACACTTAGTCGGAGGTTTTGAATTTGATGTTTTGGAAAATTTACAATTAAATGTTGAAGGTTACCTGAAATCATATAACCAATTGATTGGTGTAAATAGAAATAAAATTGATGCTAGTCAATCAGATTACGCATTTGAGACAGGAGAAGCCTATGGTGCTGAATTATCGGCAAAATTTGAACAGCCTTCTTATTATTTGTGGGCAACGTATACGTACGGTTTTGTTAATCGCGATGATGGAGAACAAGTCTACCCTACAGTATTTGATAGAAGACACAACCTGAACCTTTTAGGAACTTATAATATAGACAAAAAAGGAAACCTCCAAATAAGTGTTAGATGGAATATGGGAAGTGGTTTCCCATTCACGCAAACAAAAGGTTTTTACAATAATATTTATTTTGGGAAAGGTGTTCAAACGGATTACTTAACCTCTAATCCAGAGGAAATTGGAATCATCTTTTCTGAAGATCGAAATGCAGGAAGATTACCATACTATCACCGTTTGGATATCTCAGCAACTAAAAAGATTCAGTTTTCGAAGCACACTGGTTTAGAAATAAATGTTTCTGTCACCAATGCATACGATAGACCTAACATTTTCTATTTCGATAGAGTCAGATATAGCCGAGTAGATCAACTCCCTATCCTTCCGAGTGTAGGTGTTAAGTTTTACTGGTAATAAAAAAAGACAGTCCGCTTAAATGGGCTGTCTTTTTTTTATCATCTCTATTTCCTCCACCAAATCGAAGATTTCACAACTGACAATCAAATCAATTACCTATTTCAATATCAACAACGTTCATTTTAGAATAGGGTAATGTCCTATCAGGTTGATCTATGTAAAACAGTTGATCACCAATGATCTCAAAATGCTTAGGAAAATTTGCATTATCGTCTAGGGCAAGTATAAAAGTCATACAAAGTTCATTTTGCTCGAGAACAATGCGATACAATTCCTTTTGATCATTCATAACATAGACTTTCTCATTCAAAACATCATAAATAACCTGATGACTATTCATTTTTCTCCATTCCATAGATGTACATATTTCTAAATGTTCAAGATTGAGTGTATGAGGATCGATACGATAACCTTTCTCGTTAACAAAATCCAATACTACACCTTGCTTTCCATTTTTAAACTCTAAAGTACTTATGGGTTGGTTTTCAATCTGCAAATAGTAACCGACAGCAAACAACAAATCATTAGTAATGGCTAAATCTTTTAAATCACCAGTCCACTCACCATTGCTTATGATATTTTCTCTTTCAAAACCTTCATCAATTGCACCTTCCTCAGGACTGTAGGATGCCAAGTAATACATCCGAATAATGTCGCTATAATAAGATTGTGCAACTTTTCTCCTCTCTTCATCTTTTATACTTAATAGTAACTCTTGTTTCTTTTGCTTAGAATAATAGAAATAATCCACTATTTTATTGTGAGCCGTAAAACTTTTAAATACATAGTGATTATTTAATTTTAAAGCACAAGGAGAAATGACTTTTAGGTATTCTTTCATCCTTCCCTTTTCAGTTAAAATAGGATCATTTACTTCATTTCTAATTTTCAAATAATGTTCTTTTCCTTCAAGATAGATACTTCCGGTACAAGCCCGTTTAAAACAACTGAACTCACCATCCACTTCAACTTGTTCCTGTAGAATTCCATTTGCACTATAAACAGATATGTACCTTGATCGACCTTCTAAATGAAGTACAAATATTGTAGATCCCTGAGTTATCAAATCCAATATAACCCAATCTGTGCGATGGAATAAATCTTGTCTAACACTTCCCTTAACTACTACTTCATCTTGCACATACGACATTGGGCGCATGTAGAAATCGATATAAGTTTTTGAAGACCGAGATGCCACTAAAGTGTCAATTGGTTCATATCCCAACATGCTTATATAAATAGAAATGGAATCCAGTGAATCTTCAATTTCCAACAAAAATTGTCCATTACCATCTGTAAAGGCACCTAATTCCTCATTCACTAATATATGGGCCCCTGACAAAGGATCTTCAGCATGGGAAATAACAGTCCCAATAATCTGTCTAGATTGCGAAAAAATTTCGATAGATGTTAACAACAATATGAATGTAATGCTATTCTTCAATGTAATGGTTTTATATTTAGGGTATCAATATAACAATTTGACAGCTCATTTTAATAAATCCAGTTTCTACAATTGAATAGTACGTCTTTTGTGATTCAAGTAATTCGAAAAGTTGAATTCTGTATAAAAACAAAACCCATGCAAACCGAAACATATTAGTTGATTATTTACATTAATTTTTTATCTTTGCGCCGTTAAAAACCTAGAGAGCTTGTTTTCAGAGGGTCTGGGTTTGATTATATCATTATAAATTTTAACATAAAATGGCAGTTAAAATGCGTTTGGCCCGAAGAGGTCGTAAAAAAGCACCATTTTACCATATCATTATTGCAGATGCAAGAGCACCAAGAGATGGTAAATTTATCGAAAAAATTGGATCTTACAATCCTACTACAGTTCCTGCGACAATCGAATTAGATAGAGAAAAAGCGTACGACTGGTTAACTAAAGGAGTTATTCCTACGGACACCGTAAATGCTATTCTTAAATTTAAAGGAGTACTTTACAAAAAACACCTTCAAAGAGGTGTTAAAAAAGGCGCTTTGACTCAGGAAAAAGCAGATCAATTGCTTGCAGAATTCATCGAAAAGAAGGAAGCAAAAATAGCAGCAAGATTTGAAAAAACCAGACAGGAAAAACTTGCTTTCCTTGCTATGGTTTCTGGTACAGCACCAGCTAAAAAAGTTGAAGCAGCTTCAGAAGAAGATCAAGCAGCATTTAGAGCCGATTCGGAAGAAGAATAGTCTGAGAAAGACAATTTTCTGCTGTCGCATCTCGTTATGATGCTTTACAGTAGATAAAAATATAAGACGATTATATAGAAACCTGATAAAGATTTGATTGCTTTATCAGGTTTCTTAATTAAAAAGCATATTACTCACGTAATTTAATCATACAACAAATCATTCAAAATGGAAACTTTAGACAGTAGATACTTTGACCATTTAGAGGCTATTAAAAATGCCATTCAAGATTCTGAAATTCTTGCAGCATATTTGGAAGAAGAGGAAGAAGAATACTACAAACAATTGCAAGAGTATTTTGAACCTGCGATGCAAGAAGTATTCGATGAAGTCGCTAACAGTAATCCACTCCAATTAGAGGCTCTTGAAAAAGAATATTTGGATCCTGCTTATGAAGGTTTGTTTTTACCTAAGATCTTAGGTTACTCTGTATTACGTGGAGAGGTCGATGATAATTTTAAATACCGAAGACCTCAAGATCATTTTAAAGAAATTCTAGAAGCTATTTGTAATTCTGCAAACTTTGAAATGATTAAAAAGAGAATTGGTCAGACTGTACAACTTGGTTTTGCCTTATCAAGTGATATTTGGATTACCAACCTAATCAATGGACAAAACAACAAAAGAATTAAAACTTTCTTAAACTCTCTAAAGGTGAGGTCTCTTAGAGAAGTTCAGAATAGAGAAATCCTGTATAAGAGATATAAAAAACAACTGAATAAAGTCAATTTTGCTTCAACTCAATTCCCTGCGAATGAGATCGAATTGAAGTCTTCTTATCATGCTTTAAGAACATTTCTAAATTATCGTGCAAACCACAACGTAGATAATTCGGAATTGATGGGACAAGTTTCATCATTTTTGAACAATGAAGTGCTTTATTCATCAGAGTATTTTTTCAAGCTTCATCTTATCATCGGATTGTCTTATGATTTAGACACTGATACTGCTAAAAAGTATTCAGAGATTTTTGCTGCATTCATTAAGAACAATGAAAACTTAGAAGAGAGTTTCTTCGAGGAATACGAAAGACTTCATGAAGATGAAGATGTCGTTATGACGCCTGAGAAAGAACAACGAATTTCAAAATTATTATCAGGAATTGGAAGTCAAGAAATTGATAAATTTTTCAGCGTAGTTAATGAAGTTCACTCTAAAGGGTTTATCCATGTAGAAGCCATTGATTCAGTAAGTTCATATTACGAAAAGCACCAAGGAATGTCCTTGCAAAATGAATGTTTACGAGCATCTATATTGAGTTATGTAAAAAAGTTTATTTCCAATTTAGACCCAGAAAATTATGCCGATTACATGGAAATCAACAAAATCATTATAGCTTACATAGGTATATTCAATAACGAAAAATTCAACCAAGAGGTCAAAGACGTCAGCTTAGATTTTGTAAAAAGGTTTATGTTACGTTATACAGACAAGAAAAGTCGTGACTATCAAGATCTTAAAAAATATATCTCTGCAACATTTAAAGACCTTGGGTTCCTAACTGATAAGGAAGTAGTTAATCTCTTTAAAACAAAAAGAAAGAGTCCTGCTAAGAAATAGAAAAAAGGCTTCCTCGTGAAGCCTTTTTTTTATATCCCATTTATAAATGATTTAGAATCACATTGATCTTTATTGCACAAATCATTGTAAACAAGTTTTACACTCTATTCTCATAACATAGATTGGGAATAGATTTTTTTGACTTAATCTGAGCATTAACTTGTTTATCTTTTTAAATCAATTCTATAAATATCTCTTATATATTGCATAATATTGACTGGTATATCCGTTTTTAATGTATTAAATCAAAAAAAGTGATTATTAGATATTTTAAAGCATTATTCGATTCACTGAATTTCAATGAGTGTTCAAAGAATTTGTTAGAAATTTATGTATAAAAACAACACACTTGTCTTCAGGTTTTCAATCGTAACAAGCATGCCATTATGTACGTTTTTATATTATCTGGTGCACTTTAAATTGTATATCTCTTAAATTAAATATGCTTTAATTCATATTGTAACGTATTGTGAATTCGAATAGTTGGTTATATAGTATTTTGTTTTGCTTAGTAAGTTCGATATGTTTTGGACAGACTACTCCTGATAGTATAATGATCAAATCGGATACACTCAATCTAATAGTGAAAGATAGCCTAACAACGCCTTCACCTGACTCTTCTAGTCTGCCTCAAACAGCCAAATTAGGATACAAAATATCTAAAGATGCTATTGACAAAAAAATAGTCTATAATGCGTTAGATTCCAATATTACAGATGTAAAAACTAAAGAAATAAGCCTGTTTACCGATGCCGATGTCCAATACGAACAATCACAAATCAAGGCAGACAAAATTGTAATTAATTTCCAAAGTAAATTGGCCAAAGGTTGGGCGAAGAAATTAGATAACGGAGATATAGTAAGAGGAGATTTTTCCGATGGCGCTACATCGGCCACGTATCACGAATTAGCATATAAATTTGACAATCAAAAGGGCTTTGCCAAAAATCTAAAATCGAAAGAAGGCGAATTTCATATACTCGGCGAAAAATCAAAATTTGTAAGTGGTGTAAATGATAGCATTTACAACCACGATAAGATATTCAATGAAAAGGCCATCATTACTACATGCAACTTGGACCATCCTCATTTTGGTATCTATACCAAAAGACTCAAATTTATTCCGGATAAATATGCCGTTATGGGGCCCTCTCAATTGGTGTTGAGTGGTGTACCTACACCCATCGTTTTACCCTTTGGATTTTTACCCTTAATCCAGGGACAATCATCTGGTTTAATTTTTCCACAAAACTATGAATACAATGGAAATCTTGGCTTTGGATTACGAGAGATAGGATATTATTTCCCTATTAACGATTATATAGATCTACGCATTACCGGAGACATATATACCAGAGGAACTCATGCTGTAAGAGTTCATTCGAACTATAAAAAAAGGTACCTCTATCAAGGTAATTTCAATTTGGGCTACAGAAATGAGCTTATAGAGAATAATGAGGGTAAAGTGAATAGCGCAAAATCATTTTCGGTTTACTTAAAACATACTCAAGATGCCAAGGCTCACCCGTACAGAACTATTGGTGGTCTAATTGATATATCCAGTAATCAACACAACCGAAGATCGCAAAATGACGCTAAATCTGTATTAACCAACCAATATAGGTCAAGTTTTAGTTTGAATTATAAGTTTCCAGATTCACCTTTTAAACTTGGAATTGGATTCGAGCATTCCCAAAATACTAATACCAATGTAGTGGATGTTACCTTACCCAGTGCCACCTTAAATATGACTACCATTAATCCCTTCAAAAGAAAAAATCAAGTTGGCGACAGAAAATGGTATGAAGACATAAGCTTAGACTACAATGCTAAATTCAAGAGTAGAACAGTTACTACAGATACTACATTATTTGAACAAGAAACCATTGACAAACTTACTGCAGGCTTTAATCATACGGCTACAGTAGCCTATAATTCAAAAATATTCAAATACTTCAATATATCTCCTCGAATCAGGTACAACGAAGTATACAATTTAAAGAGAAACGAAAAGTACTTTGACCCTACACTACTCTATGACACCATATACGTGGATACTACACTTACTGAGTTCACCTTAGATACTACCTTCGGAAAGATTCATGAAGAATTAGTAATAGACCCCATCGCATTTCGTGAAGTTGATTTTTCTACTTCTATAAATACACAATTGTTTGGAACAATGCGATTCAAAAAAGGATTTATTAGAGGTATTAGACATATTATTAAACCAAGTATTTCATTCAACTACAATCCGTCTACAAGAAATGTTTACGAACGTTACGTAGAATCAGATACTAGAGATGAGTACAATAGAATTCAAGCCTACAATCCTATCCCATCTAGTCCTTATTCATCTAATCTAAGAGATCGTGGACTTTCTATAAACTACCGTTTTAATAATACGTTAGAAGCTAAATATTGGAGCAAGAAAGACTCAACTTCTAAAAATTTCAAGATTTTTCAAAATCTTACGTTTTCAGGAAATTATAATATTGCTAAGGATTCCTTAAACTGGAGTAATACAACATTAAGAACGAATACACGGGTCTTGTGGGGAATTTCAAATTTGGATTTGACACTCATTAATACCTTCTATGAAATCGATGAAAATGGGAATGAATACAATTCATTCTTACTTGACAATAATAAATTCCCATTACAATTTAAACAGTTCCGTCTGGGTTTAAATTCGGGAATAACTGTGAAGCGAATTGTAGAAATCCTCTCTGGGAAAATTGATTCTAATGCATCCCAAAATAATGATTCTTCTTCCAATACCAATCTATCTCTTATTGGAGTAATTGACAATTTTAGTATTTCTCACAACTACCAATTGGAAATCAGAAGAAAGGGACTCGGTATAAATGAGATTAGAGAAACTACCCATACTCTTGGGATACGGGGAAGAATTCCACTAACAAAGAATTGGAACATCAACTTAAGCAACATTTCATACAATCTAAAAACCAAAAAATTGGTCTACCCCTCTTTAGGTTTTGAAAGAGATCTACATTGTTGGACGATGAACTTCGGTTGGCATCCATCTTCAAAAGTTTACAATTTCTTCATCGGAGTAAAATCATCGGCATTGAGTTTCTTAAAGTACGATTATGATCAGAACACATTTTAAATACCAATAATATGTGTACATTATTTTTTACTAACTCGTACTAAACAACATATATTCTTCATTTAAAATCAAATATCATTATTAATTTTGGATAGTCCTCTTTTCTTTTTTTATATTAGCATCACCAATTGTTTGTATTAAAGGCTTTAAAATTACAATTTTTGGTATACTTCAACTGACCAACTTCTGAATTATTTGGATTTCATCCAGATAAAATAAATGATATAGAATAGACCTATTGCTGTCAATTACAGCATTAATTTGAAATTTTCAATTTGATATCTAAACTGATGACGTCAAATTGCTATGTGGAATGCTTAAACTGGTCAAAACATGAACTTTATTAACCCTATTTGTACTATTCTATTCGTATTAATTTCTATTAATTGTACACTTGCTCAAGATTTTATTACTCAATGGAAGTATACCAGTCCACCTGATTCTATAACTTTCTTTGCGGAAACTTCTGGAACAGTAAACTATTCTTGGAATTCTATTGGAGTTACTGGTATGGGGTCATTTGATATGCCTGCAGGTGGACAAGTCGTAATATCTAATGTTTTAATGGTTCCAAATATACCAGTAACACTTACGATTGAATCCACAAATTTAGAGCGATTTTATATCAATAATGGTCCGCATGCAGATGCCCTATCTAGAGTTACTCAATGGGGAAATGCACAATGGACCAGCATGGAGCAAGCATTCAAAGGATGCAGCAACTTAGACATTACGGCTACCGACTTACCTGATCTTTCTGGTGTTAGTTCCTGTTTTGAGATGTTTTACCAATGTTCATCTTTAGATGGACCGAGTAATATTGGATCATGGAATATGTCTTCTATTGACAACATCAGAAGTATGTTTCATGGAGCATCAAGTTTTAACCAACCAATTGGTAATTGGAATACCTCCAACATTTCTAACTTCAGAGCGACATTTAATAGTGCTTCTGCCTTTGATCAACCTCTTAACACTTGGGATGTTTCTAGTGCCACAACCCTAAATTCAACCTTTGCCTATGCTACATCGTTTAACCAAGACTTGAGCTCATGGGATGTATCAGGAGTAAGTGATTTCACCAGCACATTTTTAAATACTTCGTCTTTCAATCAGAACATTGGCACGTGGGATTTTGTATCTGCAGGTTCTTTTCTAGCTGCTTTTCTAAATAATTCAGGACTCGATTGTGGCAATTACACTGGATCTATTATTGGTTGGGCATCCAACTACACTGGTATAAATCCCAAATCGATCCACGTTTTAGGCTTACAATATGGAACTAATGCAGTACCAGCAAGAACCTCTTTGGGGTGGTCTTTTGTAGGAGACGCAGCCACAAATACAACATGCCAGGTCCCCTTACCAGTCGAGTATCTTTATATCAATGCTGAGCAACGTAATTCAATAGTTTCTATTGATTGGACCACTGTAAATGAGGTAAATTGCAGTCATTTTATAATTGAACACAGCCTAAATGGATATAAGTATAACCAAATAGGAATTATTGAAGGACATATCAATAGTGAACAGCAAATAGACTACAATTTCATACATGAGTCTCCTTCCCAAGGGAACAATACATATCGTTTAAAACAAATTGATCTAGACGGTAAATATGAATATTCAAATCCAGTTTTTTGCTACTTCGAAATGGATCACAGATTTAGTGTATACCCAAATCCTGTATTGGATAAAAGGATTAATATTCAATCTGAAATTGATGACGTAATTCACATCTATTCACACCTGGGGCAGTTGATTAAATCTCTGAAAGTTGATAAGAACAGCATTGAATTGGACTTGTCCAATTGGTCAAATGGTGTTTATCATATTAAGAATACATCAAAGAAAAAGTCCTTGACTATAATGGTGTACTAACATCGTCAAACTAAAAATATATAAATCTTAATTCAAATATTTCCTTTATTGTAATGCTATATAGTACAGTCCATTTGTAAATAGAATTATCAGACTCCAGCATTCACAACGATAAGATCACTTATAATTCCTTACAACATTTACTTTGTAATTGATTTATTAATGAATAGTTATCCACAGCTTCTTTGAACGACATGATTTTTAAGTTAACGATTATATTATTTTAAAGAATTCCTTTAATTTAATCGCTCAAAAAGACAAAATATGAACTTAAAAATCACTGTACTTACTATATTGATAGGCCTTGGTTCTATCATTGATGAACTACATTCACAAGCTGTTGATCGACAATCAGAAGCTTGGTTTTTACTATTAAACAATTATGAAATAAATGATAAATGGAACATCGGAAATGAGTTTCATTGGCGTCATACCAATTTTCTTTCCGACAAGGCACAGATGATTATACGGCCTTATGTTGATTACAATTACAATTCAAATCTCACACTTACTGCTGGGTATTCATATCTCTTAAACTTTTCAGACACCAATGATTTAACCGATGTCAATAGACCAGAACATAATTATTGGGAGCAAATCACACTCAAACATAAGGTTAGCAAAGTTCAGTTTAAGCATCGCTACCGTTTGGAACATCGTCATATAGGAGTTTATAATAATGAACTCACCGAAATCGCCAAATACAACTTCACCAATAGATTCAGATATAGGATATCGATAAACTACCCTATAAATGAACATTTCTATTTCCATGGATTTAATGAATTGTGGCTAAATCTAGGCGATAAATACAGGCAAATTGCTTTGGACAGAAATTGGCTGTATGGTGGTATTGGGAGAAAGATCAATGGACATGCAGGTATTGAACTTGCTTATTTGTATCAGTTCATACGATTCAATAATTCTGAAGTTTCCAAAAGACCTACTATTCAACTCACCGTAAAATATGATTTTGGTAAATAATAAATCACTTCAATGTGGTAAAATGGAAGTTTTGGCATCATTATTGTTTTAATTGAGTCAGAATTTATTCCAACCAAAAATTCTACAACTGTTAAACCAACAGAGCAGCTTTCTTAACCGGGAAGCTGTTTTTTTATTTCAACCAAGTCTTCCTATAGTTAGGTCATTTATTTATCTCTTCTACTCTGATAAACTTGTGTTTTAGCTGTAAGAACAATACATTTCAGTTTCTTCAAAATCCAATACTATTTTTTGACGATTTTCTTTCCCTAATTTCGCAATATCCTACTCTAATTATTACTTCAACTCTTCTCGGAATAATAAGTGGGACTATTTCAATCTTAATTGCAGTTCTTTTATTACTCATATTTAAGCAAGGTTGGCATGTTTGTATTTGATGTTTTGTGTTGTAAACTTTGTTGCAATTTTAATCGACAACAATAATGTACATTATGATTGCTAATTAGAGGGTTAAAAACACCCATTGTAACCCGTTAATTTTGCAATTCTAAACTAGATTAAGTTAAGGTGTAAATTTAATCTGAGTTTAACCAAATAATAAATATTCTCATTCGATATCAAAACCGAAGACTACATCTAATTGTTAACTTCTCAATCTCTCAGTTACTGATACAAAAGTATTATACTCAACATAAATTGACTATTCAATTAGACATTAAAAATATGAATAAAAGAAACCACTCTACCAACAAATCAACTGTTATTAAAAAGTCTAGCGATAGCATCAAATACTGGATGACTGAAAACGAATTTACAGGAATTGTTGTGGGAAAAGAGTCTACTAATTCAGAATATGTAATTACAGAAGGCATTATTGAACCAGGTGGATTTGTTCCTGATCATTATCATAAGTGGGAAGATCAAACTTTTCATGTTATTTCTGGAAACCTTGAAGCAAAAATTGGAGATGAGACCTTTTTCATTGAACCTGGTGACTCGATACAATGTCCTAGAGGAGTTTCTCATTTCATGAAAAATATTGGAAATTCGAATGCTAAGATCATAAGTTATATTTTCCCAGGCGATTGGGCAGAGGACTTTATGAAAGAGACGAGTGAACAAGTTAAGTCAGGACAAATCAATCTTGATCTAATTGAGAAAAAGTATGGGGTTGTTTATCTATAAACACTCAATAAAAAGAGGGCACCGCTGCCCTCTCGTTAATCGTAAAAAAGTTTCCGAATTGGTAATCAAAATGCTTTTTCACAATTAATAGCTTTTGTATATCATAATACGATTACTATTAATCTTTATCAAGGACTAATAGATTTCAAATAACCTGATTGGTTCAATATCTAATACTTCAGATTGGCTATTTGTTATAAAATGATTGACAAAATCCTAGCCTTAGATTGAAACATCAACTAAAGCGCTACAAATGTATAATTTTATTTACCTTAACCCAACTTTATATCTAATTTTCTGCGTCGTAAAGTGTTTTCTTAATTGATATAATTCATTTACAATACGGTAAAACAAATCTAATTTGATAAAATATTATTTTAAAACGCGAAACTCTTTGGGCAGGTAATTATTAATTCGATTCCCAATGTTTTTAATCCACCCTAATCCAAATCCATCATGAGTAACAAGATTCCATCCCTTTGGACCATCTATTTTATGCATTTCCTTTCTTAAAAAGCTTAATGCGTTTTCTGTTTCTAATTCAATAATATTGCATGCAAAATCAACATTATTTCCAAGTGCTAAGTTATGATGAGGAATAAAGATTAGTTTCTTAAACTGCCCTGCTCTAATACCCGAATGTCGAATTCTGAATTTCGATAGTAACCGTTGTACCATCTCATAGGTCGATTTATTGTACATAAAAACATCATTCGATTTACTCAATCCAAAACGAAAATCACTATGATTACCAATCCATTCCGAAAGTACTTTGTACATATCATTGGAAAGGTCTAGTAGGCCACCTTTATTTGGAGCACTTGATTTATGAAGAGTACTTTTTTTTCTTAAAACAGAAATGAAAAACCCTTCACCAATTGTTTTATGCGGGTAAAATTGATAACCTATTGAACCACCTTTATTAACGGTAGTAATGGCCTTATGCTCAAAAGACGAAAGAACACATGATTCCAGTTGAAATTCTTCTTCCATCCAAAGCACATTATTCATATTTTCTTTTTCATTATAGGTACATGTGCTGTAGATCAAATATCCATTTTCCTTCAAACAATTTATACTGTCCTTTAAAATCCTTTGTTGTCTCACACTGCAATGATCCACATGATCCATGGACCATTCCGAGATCGCATTTCGGTCTTTTCTAAACATTCCCTCTCCTGAACATGGAGCATCGACAACCAACACATCAAATTCTCCCTGAAGTTCCTTACCAAAAACAGCAGCGTCATTATTCGTTACTATTGCATTAGCATATCCCCACTTCATAATGTTATGGATTAGGGGACCTACCCTACTTTGAATAACTTCATTGCAAACCAATGTTCCATTCCCCTTCATAGCATCTAGAATTGCCGTTGACTTTCCACCAGGAGAAGCACAAAGATCCAATACTACAGGCTCTTTAAGCGATTCTATAATTTCGGATACCACACTATAAATAACCATTGAAGAAGCTTCTTGTACATAGTATTGCCCTGCATGAAACTTAGGGTCTAAGGTGAAAGATGGTCGTTGATTGAGCACAACTCCATGCTTACACCAAGGAATTTCTTCACCTGCATATAGTTCTTTCCAATCCATGACAGGTTTAGCCAAATTCATCCTAATAGATGTAGACGAATCCTGATCCAACGCCTCGCTAAAGTCGTCATACTCCTCATTAAGAATATCATACATTTGTTTCAAAAAGGACTCTGGTAATTTCATTGAAACATTTTTAATTATTAGAACATAAAGATATCTTTGATCGAAGGTAAAACAATTCTTTTCATATCATGAGAAAAATAATTAAGACAAATAATGCACCCGCACCTGTAGGACCGTATAATCAAGCCATCTTAGCTCATAACACATTATACGTATCTGGGCAAATAGCAATTAATCCTCAAAGTGGTAAATTGATCTGTGAAAACATTGAGGAAGAAACACATCAAGTTCTTAAAAACCTAAAAGCCGTAGTTGAAGCTGCTGAAATGAACCTGAGTAATGTTCATAAATGTTCTGTATTCGTTTCAGACATGGAGCTTTTTGATCGCATTAATAAGGTATATACTGAATACTTTGATGAAGAAATTGCCCCGGCAAGAGAACTTGTAGAAGTAGCTAACCTTCCAAAATATGTCAATGTAGAAATAAGTTGTATCGCTAGTAAATAAAAGTAACACATGTCTAAGTATGGTATCATAGGTAACCCTTTGACACATTCCTTTTCGCCCGATTATTTCAAACACAAATTTGATCATTTGGGGTTGAAAAATTTCTCTTATGACAGATTTCCATTGGTCGACATCCATCAGGTAAAAGATTTACTTCCACACCTTTATGGAGCCAATGTAACCATTCCTTATAAGCAATCTATTATTCCTTTTCTAGATGATCTATCTACTGAAGCAAGAAAGATCGGAGCCGTAAATTGTATAAAGAATATTGATGGCAAATTAAAAGGTTACAATACTGATTACTATGGATTCCGACAATCTCTTGAAAACTTTGTATCAGACGTCCAAGGTTTAAATGCTTTAGTTCTTGGATCAGGTGGAGCCTCTAAAGCGGTCCAACAAGTTCTGCTTGATATGAATATACAGTTTAAAGTAGTCTCACGTAATCCGCCCAATCTCCAATACCATAATCTAACGAATGAAGTCGCCCATCATGCTTTAATAATAAACACTACACCTCTTGGAATGTATCCTGAAACGGACAAATCGCCAGACATTAATTATAATCAGATTACGGATAAACATTTTTTATACGATCTCATTTACAATCCTGAAAAATCATTATTTTTGAGTCACGGAGAAAGATATGGAGCGAAAATCATGAATGGTCATGATATGCTTATTCTTCAAGCTGAAAAATCATGGGATATATGGACCAACAATCTAATGAACTAGAAAGAGACGAACCTCACCCGTCATCATTACTCGATTTTAAGAATACCGAAATCGCCTTTGCCAATAAATCCAATAAGGAATTAAAGAAAACGGCATGGCTATTTCGAATGATGAACAACAATACCTTAGTTAATCTTGGTTCTTCTTTAGCTTTGTATGCTGTCAAATTAAGGTTGCCTTTTGCGGACTTTGCCATTAAAAGCACAATTTTTGATCAATTCTGTGGTGGAGAAAACCTATTAGACACTCAAAAATCAATAGACAAACTCTACAAAAATGAAGTCTTAACTATTTTAGATTATGGAGCTGAAGGAAAGACTTCTGAAGATGATTTAGATGTGGTAAAAAATGAAAACATCAAATCCATCGAGATGGCGGCATCTAACAATTCTGTACCTGGAATTGGGGTTAAATTGACAGGGTTGGTAGAAAATGAAATACTGGAGAAGTTGAATAATGGTAAAAAGCTAGACACAGTTCAACAAGGCAAATATCAAAGGTTTCTAGAACGAATTGACGAAATATGTGCCAAGGCTCATGAACATGGCGTTGGTGTTTTTATTGATGCGGAAGAGAGTTGGATTCAAATCCCAATTGATAGTCTGACCTTGGAACTCATGGAAAAATACAATCAAGAAAAAGTTATTGTCTTTAACACATACCAGTTATACCGTCACGACAAGTTGAAACAATTAAAGGATGATTATCAAATGATTCGTTCCAAAGGATTACTTTTTGGTGCGAAACTGGTTCGTGGGGCCTATATGGAGAAAGAAAATGAAAAAGCAAAAGAAGAAGGTTACGTTTCCCCTATTCACACTTCTAAACCTGCTACTGATAAGGATTTTGATTTGGCTGTAGAATTTTGTGTAGACAACTATGAAACTCTTTCTTTTGTTTGTGCTTCACACAACTTAGAAAGTAATCTTCTATTGGCAAATCTGATTAAAGATAAAGGATTAGATAAATCTCATGCCCACCTTAATTTTTGTCAATTGTACGGAATGAGTGATTACATCACTTATAATCTTGCACAGTCTGGATACAATGTTGCTAAATATGTTCCTTATGGGCCTGTGAAGGAAGTCATTCCTTACTTAATTCGACGTGCTCAAGAAAACACTTCGGTAACTGGCGAAATGGGCCGTGAACTCAGCTTAGTTCAAACTGAGTTACAACGACGCGGACTTTAGTCTTAATTCATAAGTCCTTTAGTGTGAGCGTACATACATTACAAAATATTAACATATGTATACTCGCACAACTGTTGATTCAGAAAACAACTTGAAGAATCTTTCAAATTGAAAAGAATTAAACTTTTACCTCTTGTATATTTCTTAGTACCAAATGTATAGTTGATCTATCTCCCCACATGAACCAATAGAATAGATACATCCGCTGGAGTAACGCCGCTAATTCTAGACGCTTGTCCAATGGTTCTAGGTCTAGCTTCGGACAACTTCTCGCGTGCTTCTGTAGAAAGAGATGTTAGTCCGTTATAATCAAAATCTGGCTTTAATTTGACAGATTCCAAACGTTCCAACTTATCCGCCATTTCACGTTCTTTAGCGATATATCCATCATATTTTACTGCGATTTCAGACATCATAATCGATTCTTTATCGAAGGTTTTTAGCCCAGAGTCCAATTCTGGAAGATACTTTCTCATTTCTTCTAAAGAAATACGAGGCCTAGTCAAAGCAGAAAACATTTTCACTTTCTGCTTCAAAGGTGAAGAGTCTTTTTCTTGTAAATACCCATTGATCAACTCAGGAACTGCACTGTGATTGCGTAAAAAATCTATAATCTTTTCGACATTTTCCTTTTTT
Organism: Saprospiraceae bacterium; assembly: GCA_965230345.1. Taxonomy (GTDB): domain Bacteria; phylum Bacteroidota; class Bacteroidia; order Chitinophagales; family Saprospiraceae; genus JADKBO01. Next base: position 298,561 of record CBDDKR010000001.1, on the reverse strand, counting down.
TCGCGAACTCTAGCCATTCGTTTATCCAATCCCTTCATGCCCAATTTGTCGACCAATGGTGTCAATCTTAAATCGGCATTATCTTGTCGAAGTAAAATTCTGTATTCTGCACGAGAAGTAAACATTCTGTAAGGTTCCTTAGTTCCCTTGTTAACAAGATCATCGATCAATACTCCAATGTATGCTTCAGACCTCTTTAAAACAAAAGGATCTAATTCATTAATTTTTAGATGTGCATTAATCCCAGCCATCAATCCTTGAGATGCAGCTTCCTCATAACCCGTTGTCCCATTAATTTGACCTGCGAAGAATAAGTTTTTTACCTTCTTTGTTTCCAAAGAAATATCCAATTGTGTGGGAGGAAAAAAGTCGTATTCTATGGCATATCCAGGTCTGAACATTTTCATATTTTCGAAGCCAGGTACTAGTTTTAAAGCTTTGTATTGGACATCTTCAGGTAAAGATGAAGAAAATCCATTCACATAAATCTCACAAGTATTCCACCCTTCAGGTTCGACAAATAATTGATGTCTATCTCTTTCAGCAAAACGGTCAATCTTATCTTCGATTGAAGGACAATATCTAGGTCCTAATCCTCTTATTCGACCATTAAACATTGGTGATTTCTCAAAGCCATCCTTTAGCGTTTCATGTACCTTAGTATTGGTATAGGATATATGACAGGGCAATTGTTTCTCAGGTAACGGAGTATCAGTAAATGAAAATCGATGTGGATCACCATCACCATCTTGTATTTCCATTTTACTATAGTCCAATGTTCTTCCATCAACACGAGGTGGAGTTCCTGTCTTCATTCGGCCTGCTTCAAAGCCCAATGATATCAGTTGTTCTGTAATCCCAGTGGCTGATTTTTCCCCTGCTCTACCACCGCCAAACTGTTTTTCGCCAATATGAATTAAACCATTAAGAAAGGTTCCATTAGTTAATACAACTGATTTAGATTTAATCTCTAATCCCATACTGGTCTTGACACCTTGACATCGTCCATCCTTTACTACTAAGCCATGAACCATTTCTTGCCAAAAGTCAATATTGGGATGAGCCTCTAACATTTGTCTCCATTTCGCTGCAAAGATCATTCGATCATTTTGTGTTCTGGGACTCCACATTGCAGGCCCCTTACTCCGGTTCAGCATTCTAAACTGTACCATTGACAAATCACTCACGATACCACTATATCCACCTAGGGCATCAACTTCTCTTACAATTTGCCCTTTAGCAACACCTCCCATGGCTGGATTACAAGACATTTGAGCTATGGTATTCATATTCATGGTAACCAATAGAACTTTGGATCCCATATTTGCTGCAGCCACCGCAGCTTCACAGCCAGCATGACCAGCTCCTACTACTATTACATCATATTCTGGAAACATGGCGCAAAGATAGTCAATCTATAGAATTGTAGAATTAAAGAAATTCGCGCAATGAAGTTAATCTTCTTCAAACACTTCACTAAACTCCCCAAAACAATATTTACTACCTCTACTACTTAAAACGTAATACTTATTATCTTCTATTTCAGAAATGGTATGACATAAAGGCAATCCATCAAAATCATCATAACCTCCAACTATAAAACGATTTGTAGAAATATTGGATTCGGCAAAATTAATCTCACATTTCATTAGATATAATTTAGAACCGAATAATGATACTTTTCTCTTATATCCTTTGTGACCATTTATAGGTTCATTTAACGAATCCTCACCACATAAGTAAAAAATATCTACTTGATCTTTGGATAAAATCATGGATTCGGTCAACGTATAATTCGTATCATCAGCTTGGTATCTTGGTATCATAAAGAACTTTTGAATAGTTCTATCATTGTCTATCACCAAAACTCCCATTGATCCTTGTTGATAGGAATGATGTGCCACTCGAGTCATTCCAACCGTTGAATATGTGGTAATCAATTCCTCAATTTCTCCATAAACGATTAATTGACCATTGGAATTGACCTCCATTCCAGTAATTTCAAAATCATCTGTAATTCCAGTACCTCTGGAATTCTTCAATTTATCTCTTTTAGGATACTCTTTAACCATATCCCAAGTAAATTCCATACTATTTAGTACAGAAGGATCAGAAGAAATGCCTCCTTGATCATATTTAACCCACTCAAAACCTTCAATTGGGTCAGAATCTTTATATCCCCAACCATAAACAGCCCATAAATTAGAGTCATTATCTAACGTCATTCTAACGGTCTTGATAAATTCATTTCCTTTCTCAATTTCAACAGATTCACTTTCTTCATGATAATACCTGTTGATTGAAACCCAATAAGCGGGTATCGAATTCTTCTTATATTTTTTATGATTCTTTTTACTTTCATGTTCATACTCAGTCATTAGGTGAAATATTTCACCCTTATTTGATATTTTCCATTGACTAGATTCAATTTTTCTTTGGCTAACATCAATTTCTATATCTTTTTCCCATATAATTTCGAAATCCTCATTTAAGACAACACCATAAGCTCGATAATCCCCTCTCTGATCCCAATCATATTCGAATATCATTAAATGTTTACTACTATCTATTGAGAAAGTGCTGAAAAAATTTGGAATACGTTTAGCGTTTTTATATCGTAATTGGATTATTCTTTTTGTCGGTTTAAATCTCCCATTAAAGCCGATAGGTGTAACTTCATATTCAAACTGTTTTCTTTTCGAATTATTTGTACGCGTCACCCAACCTATAGATTTTCTTGTAGCAATAATGTCTTGATTAATGACCATTTTACTTTCCGTTTCAAAGACATCTAAATCACAGTTATGAGGTCCATCAGTACACTTCCACAATCTAAATTCTCTTCTTCCCATTGTACAATTGTACGAGGCATCGTTCCACTGACCTAAGACCATTCCCACATCTGATCCAGAAAGTTTAATTCGTTCACCCATATTCACCTTGAATTGTTGGGCATGCATATCATTGATTAAGAAAAACGTTGAGAATAATAAAAATAGATTCAATACTTTCATAAGTTCATATTTTATTACTAAAATAAAAAAAGGGTTTTGCTAAGCAAAACCCTTTGTATTTTTTATCCACCGAAATCATCGAAGGAAACATTCTCTTTAGGTATTCCCCAATCATCCGCCATTTTAATAACGGATTGGTTCATCATTGGAGGTCCACAGAAATACAATTCTATTTCTTCTGGCGCTTCATGCTTGCTTAGGAATTGATCAATTACGACATTATGAACAAATCCCTTGAAGCCATCACCATTTGGATCATCTAAATTCTCCTTTAGAGTCCAATTATCTTCAGGTAACGGATTATCCAATGCGATTACAAATCTGAAGTTAGGAAACTGCTTCTCGATTTCTCTAAACTCTTCTACATAGAATAATTCTTTTTTTGTTCTACCTCCGTAGAAGAAAGTAACTTTTCTACCTGTTTTTAATGTATGGAATAAGTGATACAAATGTGATCTCATCGGAGCCATTCCAGCACCACCGCCAATGTACAACATCTCTGCTTCCGTCTCTTTAATGAAGAATTCTCCATAAGGACCTGAAACCGTCACCTTATCACCAGGTTTTCTCGAGAATATGTATGAAGAACATATACCAGGATTGATGTCTTGATATCCTTCCCACTTACGCTTTCCTTCTGAGTCTGTTCCCCATTTAAATGGAGGAGTTGCAATTCGAATCGTTAATGACACAATATTCCCTTCCGCTGGGTGATTTGACATTGAGTAGGCTCTAAAGATCTCCTCATCGTTTACCATTTTAAGATCCCACATCTTGAATTGATCCCAGTCTTTCTGGAATTTATCAGGAGAATCATGGTATTTAGGGTGAGCAGTAATGTCGATGTCCTTGTAATCTACCGTTACCTCAGGCACATCTATTTGTATGTAACCACCAGCTTGGAAATCCAATGTTTCACCCTCTGGCAATCTTACGATAAACTCCTTGATAAAGGTCGCCACATTATAATTCGAAATCACTTCACATTCCCATTTCTTAATTCCAAAGATTTCTTCAGGAATGCCAATCTTCATATCATTTCTAACCTTAACTTGACAAGCCAATCTTTTACCTTCAGCTGCTTCCTTTCTAGTCAAGTGGTTCATTTCCGTAGGAAGTACATCACCACCACCTTCGTAAACGTGACATTCACACATTGCACATGTTCCACCACCACCACAAGCAGAAGGTAAGAATACATTATTCTCACCTAATACAGATAGTAATGAAGATCCTGGAGCTGCCATCACAGGCTTACTTTCGTCGCCATTGATGATTAATTTAACATCTCCTTGAGGCATTAGCTTCTTTCTTGCAAAAATCAGCATAAAAGAAAGCAAGATTATTACACCACTAAATACCAAAACTGCAAACAATATTGGCATGTATCCAGTAGCTAAAATAAATGATACCATTTTATTATTCTTTTATATTATTATCTAATTACTAGACTTAGATTATCCTAAATCAATACCCATCAAACTCATAAAAGCAAGTCCCATCATTCCTGTCAGCAAAAATGCCATTCCAAGACCACGCATAGCTGGAGGAACATTACTATATCTCATTTTTTCACGGATAGCTGCGATAGCGACAATCGCTAAGAACCAACCAAATCCACCTCCTAATCCGAAGGATACCGATTCCGCAAATCCATACTCTTTTGATACCATAAACAATGATCCACCTAGAATTGCACAGTTCACTGTAATCAATGGCAAGAAAATACCTAATGAATTATATAAAGATGGTGAGAACTTCTCAACTACCATTTCTACCAACTGTACCATAGATGCGATTACCGCAATAAACAGAATGAATCTCAAAAAGGTAAGATCCATACCTAACAATCCTGTTTCACTTAACAAATAGGTATTAATCAACCAATTGATCGGCATTGTTATACCCAAGACAAAAATTACTGCTAATCCTAATCCGAAAGCTGTTTTTACCGTCTTAGATACTGCCAGGTAAGAACACATTCCCAAGAAATAGGACAAAGCCAAATTTTCAATGAATGCCGATTTTATAAATAAATCTACTAAACTCATTATTATATTTTTCTAAATTTTAACCTTAAGATATATCAACCAATTTCTTATTCCATGCTCTATGCACCCAAATCAATACAGCAATTACAAACATCGCCGATGGGAAAAGCACCATCAAGTTATTGTTGGCATACCAACCCAACCAAGATATTTCAGCTGTATTTAAAAGGTAATCTGGTGAATTTCCAATGATCTTGTAATTCCAAAAAGATCCTTTACCGAAGAATTCTCTAATCGCTGCTACAACAATCAAAATAATTCCATATCCTACACCATTACCAATACCATCAAGAAGTGATCTATACGGATTGTTCCCCATAGCAAAAGCTTCCAATCGTCCCATTACAATACAGTTGGTAATGATAAGTCCAATAAATACAGACAGCTGCTTATAACTTTCAAAACTTACAGCTTTCAAAGTCAATTCCACTATTGTCACCAATGTTGCAATAATGACCAGTTGAACAATCATCCTAACTTGCTTTGGAATTGCATTTCTCAATAAAGAAGTAATGAAATTCGCAAGTGTGGTCACGAAAACCACCGATACAGCCATTACAAAAGCATTCTTTACACCTGTAGTTACAGCAAGAGCTGAACAAATTCCAAGTACCTGAACCGTAATTGGGTTATTGTCATTTAAAGGATCGGTAAGTAGCTTTTTCTCTGCTTTACCAAAACTAATTGACGACTCTTTTTTATTTCCTAATTCTTTTACTTCAGCCATCAGAATTATTTTTTAATTGAATTTAAATAAGGCTGGTATAATGCCAATCCTTTATACATCATATCTGCAACTCCATCAGCAGTAATCGTAGCTCCTGAAATCCCATCCACTTCATGAACAGGGTCTTTAGCCCCACCTTTAACTACATCTACAGATACATACTCTCCATTATCCTTGAATATTTTTTTACCAGCAAACTGCTTGTAAAATCCAGGATTATCTTTGATTTCAGCACCCAATCCAGGTGTCTCTTGCTTATGATCAAAAGCCACACCTGCAATTGTATTTAAATCACTATTAAGAGCGATATTCCCCCATATTTCATCCCATAATCCTTTACCTCTTACAGTAAGAATATATAGTTTTTCTTTATCACCATTGTAAACATAAACTGGAAAGACTCTGTCCTTCTCAGCTTTTTTGATTTCCTTAGACATGTCAACATTCTCAGCCATTCCTCCAACATATCCAAGAGCTTCTACAGCCTCTTTAGATACTTCTTTTCCTTGAGCATCAACTACATGTTGTTGCATCTGGTTTTGGAAGATCTCTAATACATCATTATCCTTGATGGTAGACATATCAATTCCTGCAGATTCTGCTATGGCACCAAGTATTGCTTTTTTATTGTAAATAGCTTCATTTTGATCATGAATATCTTTCAGACCAGTGGAAAGCAACGCCAATATTAAGGCAACCACTGTCGTCATAATCAATACAAATCTTATTATATACCCTGTATTATGCACTTTGTAAACGTTTTTTAATGTTTGCCTCTATCACGTAGTGATCAATAAGAGGTGAAAATGTATTTAAAAATAATATTGCTAACATCCATCCTTCAGGATATGCTGCATTATTTACACGAATTATAATACCTATAATACCTATCAAAAATCCATAGATCCATTTCCCTTTATTCGTAGAGGAAGCTGTAACAGGATCAGTAGCCATAAATGCCATTGCAAATAAGAATGATCCCATCAATAAGTGTTCTGTCCAAGTCACCTGAGAGAATGCCGATGTTCCGAATGCATTCATCATCAATGTACCAACGATAAGTCCTAAGAACATACTTAACATGATTCTCCAACTTGCAACTTTAGTTACAATAAGGAACAAAGCACCCACTACGATAAGTGGTTTAGCTGTTTCACCAATTGATCCTGGTATTAATCCCCATAACATTTCATTTTCGGAGTACACCTGCGTCACTCTTTCCCATCCACCTTCATAGGCTAAGGCCAAAGGAGTCGCTCCAGTAAATCCATCAACAATGGCGGTTTTGGCGGCTTCAAAGACAGGCCAATCAAATGCGGCAAAAATGCTGTTAAAAAATGATGTATGCCACCATCCGTATTCAGCAACTGTACCAGCAGATAATCCATCAAAACCAGAAACCCATACTTGATCTCCAGAGATGGTCGTAGGATAAGCAAAGAAGATAAATACTCTTGAAAGTAATGCTACGTTCCATATATTCATACCTGTTCCACCGAATGCTTCCTTTCCAAGAATAACCGCAAAAGCTACCGCTACTGCTAAAATCCAAAGAGGAATATCTGGTGGCATAATCAATGGAATAAGTGCACCTGACACCAAAAATCCTTCTTCCACAGCATGGCCTTTCTTAGCAGCATATAGAATTTCAATTCCCAATCCCACTACATGTGCCACTAAAAACATAGGCAACATCATGATTAGACCGTGAGCCAATTTCAAATTAAACCCTTCGAAAAACTCTAAGTACTGACCAGATGCAGTGAAATGCTGGTGCCCTATATTATATGTTCCAAACAAGTAACACAATTGCATCGCCAAAACCACGTGTACCATCAATCGCTTCAAATCCATACCATCTTTGACATGGACGCCACCTTTAGTAACCGAGTTAGGCGCATAAGCAAAAGTAAAGACCGCATCGAATAGCGTATGCATGAACGGACTTTTCTTCTTGTCTGGTTCTATTTTTTTAAAAAAATCTATTAGCCCCATTAAAATTATCTATTGTAGTTTTAAAATAGTTGTAAATATTATTGCTGTTCAAGCATTGTATTCAATCCTTGTCTAAGAATTTGCTGAACAGGAGTTTTTGATGTACATGCAAATTCACATAATGCTACATCTTCTTCAGTCAATTCATAGATCCCCAATCCTTCCATTCTTTCAAAATCATTTGCTAAGATTGCTTTAACCAAATGCATTGGATATATATTCATAGGAAGAACTTCTTCATACTGACCACTTACTACGATAGCACGACCTTCACCATGGGTGTTGGTATTAACTTCAAATTTGTGATTAGGGAAAAGAAAATTCGGGAATGTATTTGATAAACTTGGTCTTGGTTTTAATGGAAGTAACCAACCAAACAATTCGTATTGATTTCCTTCTGAAATAGCCGTAATGTGAGTGTCCTTATGGCCTAAATAAAAGTGCTCTTCGCCAATTCTTCCTGAAAGAACATTTCCAGCAATCAATCGCGAATTCTCTTGTAATTTATTGGAAGCCAACAACTCACTAACATTTGCGCCTAAGTATGTATTGACATAACCATGCGTACTTAGAGCATGTCCTGTAATGGCAACAGTTCTAGATTGATCGAATACGCCATCCGTAAACAGTTTTCCAAGAGAAATAACTGCTTGAACATCTAGTGTCCAAACATTCTCCCCTGCTTTGATAGGATTGATATGATGTATTTGTATACCAACATTCCCTGCTGGGTGTTTTCCAGAAAACCAATGCTTTTCAACACCTTCAGCCTGAGTGAATGCTTTATTTGGTTCGTTTATTCCATCCGCATCCAATCCCAGATAAACCTTTCCTTCTGTTAATCTTCCTAAGACATCAAGACCTTTTTGGAAATAAGCTTCTTTACCATTTACAACGAAATTCAAATTAGGTGCTAAAGGAGAAGAATCAAATGTTGAGATAAAAATGTTCTTCGGCTTGCTATCCAAATGAGGTACAATGTCAAAAGGTCTTTGATTAATCGTTGCCCAAGCTCCAGTTTTAGCCATAAATGCAACTAAGTCCTCTCTAGATGCAGAATCAGAAGGCACATTCCATGACTTGTATTTATTCTCCTTATCTGCAAGAATAACAATCTGATGAATAGCCCTTTTAGGACCACGAATCAATTCTACAACTTCACCACTTACTGGAGACGCATATTGAATTTCTGGTCTCTTTTTATCATAGAAAAGGGCATCACCTGCCTTTACTTCATCACCTATAGCAAAATTGACTTTTGGAATAGGCGACATAAGTCCATAAAGATGAGGTTGAAGAGCAAATCTTGTCACATTCACATCTAATAACGTCTCATCCGCTTCTCCAGCAAGCTTAATATCAGCTCCCTTTTTAAGCGAATGGTAACTTCCTCCTTTAGCGTAAGCAGGAGCGCTTTTCCCAAAGATTGAAGTCAAAAAACCATTACTTTTTCTATGATTACTCACTTGTAAATTGTTTAATTTTCTAAAATTTGGCGCAAATATATCAATACTCCCTAGCATATACGTATTAAAAGATAAATATATGATCTCCTTTTGCTCTTATTTAGAATTATTCTACTTAAAAGATTTGCAGCATAAATATGCCTTCTTAAATTTGGATTTCAGTAAAGCCTTTCTTGTTTGCTTAAAACACCACAAAACCGTGGACAAATAGGACAATTTGATTAATTCAAAACTTCAACTACATTTTCTTGTTCCTAGACGGATTGGGATTTCAGGATTCGATCCCACTTCACGAAGCCTACCACTGCCAAGATAGAATACAATACCATAATCCATGCGAAGATGAAAGCCTCAGACTGGGTATATATGTAAATATACAATAGGTCACATACCAAGAGATAAATCCAATTGTCGATGTACTTATGAATGATCATAAACGTGGCCAATACGGAAAAAACAGTAGTAATAGCATCTAAGAATGCAAAACTTGGATCAGCAATTTGAGTAACAAGCCATATTAACACAAAAGACACTGAAATACCAAAAAGCAATATTAATCCATTCTGAGCAAGTGAGAATCTCTTTATTACGGATGGCTTGGACGCCTTGTTCTTCCCCCATACTATAAATCCCCATATGGACATAATAGCATAAAAAATCTGTAGTCCTCCATCAAACAGTAGATTATAAACATAATAATCCAAGTAACACCATATCAGACTTCCAATAAATCCAAATAAAAAACACCACTTCGTGTTTATTGCAGCCAACACTACATAAACAACACTAAAAAAAACAGCTAAGCCAGACAATAAATCCACATTAACCTCTTTTATTTTTTGGCAATATTTCAGTCCTAAAAAATGCTTCTACAACGATGGGATCAGTATTCGCGATGATATCGATAGTCTTTCTAACTTTTCCAACATCTTGAGTTGAGGTATCGTACAGAACTACAATCTTACCTCCTTCTCCTGGGAGGATTTCACCTCTTGGAAAATCAATACTGGCGCATTTACAACTTGTCACTAAATCAATCTTCAAAGGTGCATTTCCCGTATTTTTAAACTTAAATACGACTTCTCTAGATTCACCTTTTACTATTTGACCTATAAAAATATCGTTGTGTTCAAAGGTAATTACAGGAACCTTTGACACGGTTAACTTAGCACTAGAATTCTTCTGAAAGGTATTAGAACTACCTACTTTTTTTTTAGTTTTTCCTTCTTAATCTCAATGGTTTTAGGACCAGTAAGGATCTTAAACTCGGTTCTACGATTCAACCTATGCTCCTCATCGCTACATCTCTTTCCATCTGTACAATGATTCAAAATCACAGACTCTCCGTATCCAACGGCTTTTATCCTTTTAGACTCAATGCCTTCTTCTACCAACCACTTTTTAGCCGAGTTCGCTCTTCTTTGAGACAATCTTTGGTTGTACGGTGCCTTACCCTGAGAATCTGTATGCGATGATAATTCAATAGTCATATCATCATATTCCAAAAGTAAATCCAGTAAGACTTCTAAGTCCTTTTCAGCATCTGGAAGGATATTGGCCTTATCAAAATCGTAGTATATATTATTCAATCTTATTGGTTCGTTGATGGTAATGATTTCAACATCAGACTTATCATCTTCTGGTCTTGGCTTCAACTGAACCGTTTTAGAAATAGTGTAATCATCAATTATCCCATTGGTATTAAACATAATAGAGTCAGGATAGAATCCATCCTTTGTCACGAATGCCTTATACTCTCTGTCTGCTTCCAATTGGAACCTAAATTTATTATTGTCAAAACCTGTTTTGCTATCCGGATATGCACCAAGAGTCAAATCAAACAGTTCTATAGTTGCTCCCTTTAATGGTCCTTTTTCATCATTAACAATAGCTTCTAAATCGATGACCAATTCCTTGATATATACCGTATAGATGTCATCGCAACAACTTTCATTACCCTTCATCTTCTTCTTATTCTTATCAGGTCTATTTGATACAAGAAACCCATTAGATCCTTTATTATCAAATCTCAAGAACATATCGTCGTAAGAAGAATTATAATTGAACCCCATATTGGTAGGATCGTCCCAACTACTCCCATTCCATTGAGAATAGAAAATATCATATCCACCAATATTGGGCAGCCCATTACTCGAGAAGTAAAGTGTTCCATTAATATAGAATGGACTAATTTCATCACCTGATGTGTTTACAATATCACCAAGATTAACAGGAAGCCCAAATTCATCTGAGTCTATATCACAATAATAGATATCATAACCTCCTTTTCCTCCATCCATGTCAGAAGAAAAATACAGAACCTTTTGACCAAACAATTCACCTTCTACAGGATGTTTGCAATTAAAATCACCTTCAAGATTGGTCAACAACTCAGCAGCGCCCCAACCTCTATCGGTTTTTCTAGACATATAAATCTGAGAAGTCTCTATCGCATTATTCAACAATTTTGCTCTAGTGAAATACATTGTTTTTCCATCTCTAGAAAAAGACACACCTCCACTATTAAACCCTTCTCTGTTAACCTTATCGTTGACAGCTTTCGGTCTTTTATACTCACCTTTATCGTCAGATTCTGAACTATAAATCTTTGCATGATAATCTCCCTGATCACCATCAAATATGATGGTCTTTGATCGATTAAAAGATGAAAAATACAATGTTCCATCTGGCGTTAAAGCTGGTGATGATTCGGCCGAACCAGAATTTACTTTTCCTGGCATAAATGCAATAACAGCTTCCAAATTATCATTTAATCCGTCCATAGACTCGATACCAGCTAACTCTCTCTTTACTTCTTCTTTCACCTCATCACTGACTTCTGTATCTGCTAGAACTTTCTGAAACTCTGTTACCGCTTCTTTATACAGTCCTTGGTATTTATACATTCTTCCTAAATCAGCCTTTAACTCGAAGAAGTCTCCATTCTTATCTCTTTTGATTACCCTTTCGTAAATCTTAGCTGCTCTCTTATAATCTCTTGCTAAGGCATACATATCACCCATTACAATTTGTAACGTTATGTCCTTGCTTTCTTTATAAGCTTCACCAAACCATTTGATCGCTGTATAATAGTCACTAGATCGAGCAGCTTCATCTGCCACCTCTAATTTTGTTTCATACGTCACTTTAGTTGTTGGTTGTGCAATCAAAGTGATGTTCATTAATACAAGCGAAGCAATAAATATTATATTTCTAAGATTCATGGTGATCAATTATCTTTCTAAAAAATTAAAATAGGATTACAGTCTTGGACAAAGTATGATTGGCTGTGCCTTTGGCTTCTTAGCTATGATACCAATATAACCGATGGCAAATTCAATTGCACTTTGCCACTGAGTGGCTCCTTGGTATCCTGTAAATGGAATGTCGTAAGCCAAACCACCAAAGAATCCTTTATAACTTGCTCCAGCAAGAGCCTGAGCAGAAAACGTACCTGTTCTGAACCCTGCACCTGCTTTAATTCTCAAATCACTCTCAGGCTTCAACTTATATGAAAACATATTATGTCCAGATATTTCAAAACCCTTTGACTTGGTAATAGCTTGAAACATAAGTGCTGGTTCCACCGCCAACTGTTTATTAATGATTCTGAACATTTGAAAAAATCCAACCAACTTTAACGGATCGTCGACATTAGAATTAAAACTGATGTCATTTTTTAAGAATTGACTACCAGCAATTCCAAATTTGTAATTTCCTTTTTTACTCTTTGCTGAATACGAAATCCCAAGGACAAAATCAGAAAAATTCAAATCCAATTCGTTTTGGGCGCCTTGACCTATTACATTTATTAAATCCAAATCATTAAATGTACTTCCAGTCGGAGAAAGTCCTTCATTAGTAATTTGAGCTGCAGTTAAACCAGAAGTATTCAATTCATCAACATCCAAAGACCTTCCTGTAGTAATGTACTGAAGTCCAAATGAAACATATGATCTTGATTTTTTGTCTAATCCTAAGTGGTAAGAAACACCAAGCCTGCTGATTTTATCCTTAAATGAAAACATTCCACGGGTATCCTGATCATAACTACCTCCGACTCCAATCCAATCTTGATCTCGAAACCCTCTAATTATTGGCGCATCTACATTCACCTCCAAGGTTTTATACCCCTTAACTTCATTTCCATTGTAATACTGTGACCTGTATAACCCAGAGACTCTATAGGTCCCAGAATACGCTCCTATCAAAGACGGATTATACGATTGAGGAGCATAGGTAAACTGCGTAAAATGGACATCCTGACCAATCAGAAGTGTTGTCAAAAATAAAAAGCAAACTATAAAAAGATTCCGAATCAACATCTAGTTGTTTTTAATTGTGACCTACCTACAATCTCATTCATATGGATCATAGTGTAAGAAAAATACATATTATATATGACAACAAATTTATAAAATATTATGATCTTTTATAGATTTAGATTCAATTTATACATATGTGTTGTATAGAAGATAAAAAATAGCATCAGAGGCGACAAGTATACCGATTAATACGGATACCCAAGTACGTTTTGACCTATTCACCTATTCGAACATTGCATCCTAGAACCATCTCAAAAGCATAACTACTTATTGGGTTAACTGATTCATGTGTGGCTAAAAAATTATAAGCCAGATTCGCGTAGAAACCTGAACATGATGCACCTCCCAATACTTGAAACATAAAAGGATTGGATCTAAAACCTAAGCCACCTTTTAATCGAAATTCTCGCTTGGGGCGAACTTGATAAGATGCCATACATTGACCAGCAGTATGCAGTTTTTTAGATGATGTTTCCGCTTGGATAAATACAGCTGGTTCTATGGCTAATTTATCAGTGAAATTTTTGACCATCTGAAATGAAGCCGTTGATTTCAAATGATTATTGTAAGAAGATGAATTCAAGACTTTTTTCATGAATTGTCCCATTCCCAATCCGACAATGTAATGTCCATTTCTTATTTGAGATTGATACGTTACCCCAATTACGATATCAATGAAATTACGATCAAAATTGCCATCATTTGATAATACTCTTAATAAGTCTTTCTCAGAGAAGGTATTGCTTTCTAAAAAAACTACTGAACCAATAATTGCACCACTATTCAATGATTCAACATCCAATGACCGATGAGTTGACTTGAATTGCATACCAAAGGCAAAAGATGATTTTGGTTCTATACCTAAATGATAAGATACTCCTACTGTCTTAATTCTGTCATCAAAAGAAAACACCCCCCTTCTATCTATGGTGTAACTAGCTCCGAGACCTATCCAATCTTGACTTCGAAATCCCTGAAAAACGGGCGCATCCACGGCCAAATCATATATAGTAAATGAATAATTAGACTCACCATTGTACTCTACCCTATGCAATCCCGCGATCCTTATTTCATCTTTTATTGAGCCTATAAAACCTGGGTTATAATATTGTGGTGAAAGGGTGAAAAATGTAGCTGGAACGCCTTGACCATAGGTCATTGCACCCAAGAGCATTAATATTGCCGCTATTAAACTTTTATACATAGAGTATGATTTTTCCCAACGCAGAAGCTTTTAACATCTAAAGTATTTATCATCAAAAATAAAGCCTTTACCGACAAAAACAACTTACTCATGAACAAAAAAACAAGGTGCAAATAATCTACAATGGATTATCTGCACCTTCTTAAAGTCAAATAACAAGAAACTCTATTTATCCAATAGGATAAAAGAACTGCTCGGATACAATTTTCCCATTAACTACACGAAATACGGCGACCTCTTCATCAACCTTTCTTTCTTGTCCTTTGATGGTAATATCCATTTTCATAGAAGCGGTAAAGTGATCACCAGCCACAATAGGTCCTTCGATTTCCACACCATGAAATTCTTCGACCATTTGATTCCATTGTTGTCCCTTCATTTTGATGGCTTCGATGCCTTCGACTTTTTCAGGAAAGCCTTGAGCTCCCTTCATTTCAAGACTAATACATTTTGAATCGTACAGTTCTTCTTGAGCCATATCCCATCGTCCAGTACGGCAGTACTCTGCCCATTTGTTTGCAACTTCTTTTGTTGTCATAGTTCAGTGATTTTTATGTTGATATTAAAGTTAACAATACAAATATAGTCTCCATTTGCGACAGAATGTGTCAGGGGTTATTTTCAAATTCGTCGCAAGACAAAAAATAGTCTTTCAAGTCAAAATTTCTATCTTCAAATTTCTCTTCTAGAATCTTGAAATGCTTAATTCGATCTAGCCTAAATGACCTATAATCTTTGCGTAATCGGCACCATCCAATTACAATCCATCTACCATCGTAAGAAAAAATCGCCAATGGTTCAATATTCCTATTTGTGGTAGACCCACTAACAGCGGTGTAAGTCAACTCGGTAACCCTAAAATTAGTAATCGCCATTTGCAGGTAGGAAAGTGAAGATGATTTCAAATCTTCTGACTTGTTCTTCAGTACAAACATCTTCTTCTGAAGAAATTCTCCTTGCGACTGGAGAGAACTCTTAAAGACTGACTTTACCTTTTGTAAGGTTTGTTCAAAATGAAAAATCAAAGATTCATCATTTGTATTGGCAATCAATTGCTCTGCGGTAATCAAGGCATTAACTTCCAATTCATCAAACATAATAGGCGCAATTTGGTAACCATCCATAATGGAATAGCCTTTTCCATCTACGCTAATTATTGGAACACCCGATTCTTCCAACTTTCGAATATCTCTATAAATTGTTCGAATACTTACTTCAAATTTATCCGCAAGTTCAGTACCCGTTGTAATCCTTTTGGACTTTAAAATAGTCAAAATCGAAAGCAATCTCGAAAGATGATTCATTTCGTTTATTTACAAAGTTACACTATGAATTGACATATCGTGTCAGAGGTCTAAACATTTGTCAATTTTAAGCCTAATCCAACTTCCGATTCCTTTCTTTAAACTTTAGCAATACCCTCCTACTCTTCGCTGCATCTTCTTGACCTTTTTCATCTAAAACAAGTTCAGATTCTCCCCTACCTTCAGACGTCAATTGAAATATCGGACAGCTCTTTTGTATTATCTTGGCGACAACATCAGACCTTCGTTGAGAAAGCTTTTGGTTGTACACCTTACTACCTTTAGAATCGGTATAACCAATTATCTGGATAGACACATTGGACGAACAATAATAGCTGGACAAAAGCTCATCTAATTCTTTTACTCCTTCCTTTGATAACTCTTCTTTATTGTACTCAAACAATACATCCGAAGACAACTCATATGACTGATCATCGGACACCATCTCCTCTAGGTTGCAAGGTCTATAATAAGATGCATCAAATACACAACCGTATTTAATATGATAGGCTTGGTAATACCATATTTTTACATCATGTATCCCCTTTGTCAAAAGTAACGAATCCTTCTTTTCTTTGAATTTATGGTCTCCATCATTGTTTATAATTTGTCGATCATTTATCCAAAGTCTCGTACCATCATCTGATGACAAACTATACATATACCACGCTGTACTATCAACTCTCATTGTAGTATTAAAAATGATTCCAAAAGAAACCACATCATCAATGTCAGGAAAAGCTTCATCAGTAAATCGTTCACTTACGTTAACCTCATCCCAACTAATCTTTTTAATAACATCCTGAGACTGAATATAGTTACCATATCCGGTATTTCTCATGTATTCAGGAATTCTATACACACTGCCTTCGAAAGAAGAAAAGGTCGGGTCTTGAGCACCAAGTTTTAAAATGCCAAAGAATGTAATAAGCGTATAAAAAAATGACTTTATATACATTATATTTCGAAATGGCATTCTGCATTAAAATAGGAGTCTTTTAGCGTATATTTCCCTTCATTCAGCCCTAATGATTCTGGCACGACCTTATCTGATCCTGCTGGCAAGTCAACGAATTTCACTACAGAACCCCTATCGTTAAGAACCTTTATCGTTCTGATATCATCTGACTTAAACAAATAAATCACACCGACTCCTTTACTTGCACTAATGGTCTGGGTATTTCCGTAATCTGAAATCAACACATTCTTGTCTTTATCCGATATTTGATTCATAATGGAATTGAATTCGAATGGCACCTCAGTAAGGATTACCATTGTGGATTCGGTATAGGTCTCTGTATTAAATACGGCAATGGTATCTACCCATTTTTGCTTCTTTCCAGAAAAGGAAATCCGATCTAAATATTCCTCCAGATTCACATTGGACTCAACTACTCTAACTGTTTCAGTATAGGTGTCATAATCAAACATAGCAATGGTATCCACAGATTTAATCGTAGAATTGTATTTACCTGATAATTGTCCCTTCCCTCGCCCATCAACTGAAGTCTCCCTTACAAATTCCGTATTTGTTTTTGGATCATATACGATAATAGAATCCTTGCTATTAGGAATAGTATCAGTAGATATAAGATCATCGGACGAAACATATACTGGGTAACTCTTAAAGGTAAACGCAGAAAAAATGCCAATACTAATTAACATAATGCCTGCATAGGCGAATCCTGAAATCGACTTACTTGATTTTAACATATTGATTCTATTTTTTATTTGTGAATAATGGTTGAACTGGGGCATCTGATAAAAGCTTTTCTGAACAACTTCTACCAGATATTGTCCATATTCTACTTTAGATATATTTAGTTTTTTCATCGCATATTGATCTGCTTCAAATTCATGGTTTTCTATAATTTTACCTCTGAATAACCACACCAAGGGATTAAACCAAAAAACACAGGTCAACAATGCCACTACCACTCGATCTATGGAATGTTTCTTAGTAACATGACCAAATTCATGCACCTTTTTCACAGGATCATCATTGCTTAAAAACACATAATTAAAGAAGCTACTGTCAGGCCAATTGGAACCATAGGAAACCTTGATGTCTTCTTCGGTTGTAAATTTCAATGTCGAAATGCTGATAAGGAATCTAATCATATTAATGATGAGAAACCCCAATCCAATCGTCAAACCAACAATATAAATCATAGTCCAAATAGGAATAGCAATATTCTCTTCTACCTGACTTGTCAAGGGGTGAGGATTTGAGAATTCTAACTGAGGAGTAACATTTGAAACGACAACTTCGTAGGGCCAAACGTTAAAGCTAAGAAAAGGAATACTTATTCCGAATATCAATAAAAACATTAGGATAGCCCTATTTAATCCATACTTGTTGCTCTTTCTAAAAAAGAATAGATATAGTAACATGAAAATTACAAGGACCAAAATCTGATTTAATATAAATGTCAAGTTCATAACTGCAAGATTTATTTGGGGTTTGAGGATTCTTTTTTCATGTCATCCAAGATTTTTTTCAACTCTTCTATGTCTACTTTTTCTTCTTTGGCAAAATAGGATAGCAATCCCATACTTGAACCATTCAAGACATCATGAAAGAGCTTTTTAAACAACGATTGACCATATTGTTCTTTTTTAAGTATTGGAAAATATTCATGTGACTTACCATATTTTTTATAACCAACATGACCGTTTTTTTCAAGTTTTCGAATCGCTGAAAGGATGGTGTTGTAAGGTGGCTTTGGCTCTTTAAGATGTGCTATAATAACTTTAGGAAAGGCCCTACCCAAAGACCAGAGATTATCCATTATTTCTTCTTCAATTTCTGACAGTCTTATCATAACTAAGTATTTAGGTTTAAATATAACTAAATTTTCGTTACAAAAACGAAACAAAAGTTATACATATTGTATTTTAACATTAATTCCTTTCAGATATCAGTCTATTCACTACCTTTGACAGGTGAAAATTTCAATCAAAATATTATTAATTTTTGCGCTCTGTTCTAATTTAAAATCGCAGACTGTTTCAAATGATAGTATAGAAGAAATCTCTTTTTTTCAACCCTCGCCGCGGTTTTCACAAAAGAGATTCTACTCGGCCTCTGCATTCTTGGGACTTACTTATTCTGCCTTTTCATATGGCTTCTACAATTCTTGGTATAAGGATTATCCAATGTCCTCCTTTCACCTTTTTAACGATTGGGGCGAATGGGAGCACATGGATAAAGCAGGCCATGTTTATTCAGGATACTTTCAAAGTTTGTTGACCTATAAAGGTGCTAGATGGACAGGATTAAACGAACGACAATCTATTTATACTGGTGTCGGAATTGGTATGTTGTTTCAAACTACGATAGAGGTCCTGGATGGATTTAGCACTCAATGGGGATTCTCTATACCAGACATGGCCGCCAATACAATTGGTGTCGGAGCATTTGCTCTGCAACAATTGGGATGGCATGAACAACGAATCACCATTAAAGAATCGGCATGGCCAAAGAATTACTCTAACAATACTACTATCCAAGATCAATTCGGATCCAATCCTATATCGCTAAAGGATAGAGCAGGCAAATTATATGGAACATCGCTGGGAGAAAAACTACTTAAAGATTACAATGCACAGACATACTGGCTATCTTTTAATATACATTCCTTCCTGCCAGAACAAAACAGAATTCCAAAATGGATGAATATTACAATAGGCTATGGTGCAGATAATATGTATGGTGGGTTTGATAATAAATGGTCCGACGAAAATCTAAACTACGACGCAAGTCATCTAAAGAGAGTTCATCAATTTTATCTGTCCTTGGATGCTGATCTAACCAGAGTACAAACCAACAATCACTTCTTGAAATCTATATTAAGTGTCCTTAATATATTTAAACTGCCAGCTCCAGCAATTGAGTTCAATTCTAATAGAGAATTAATCTTTCATTTCATCCACTACTAAGACACTAATTGCATTTAACGCAAACACCTTTTACAATAACATTGGTAGTCTCGGCTTGATAACCATTAGGCATATTTATTACAGGAACATTGATCTCATCGATACAATAGGTATGTCCACATTTATTACAATTAAAATGAATGTGCTCATCTTCATGATGATGCTCATCGCATTCGTGTTCGCATAAAGCATATTTATCAACTCCTGTGCCATCTACAACTCGATGGATTAATCCTTTATCTTCAAAAGACTTCAAGGTCCTATAAAGGGTAACACGGTCAATTGTTTCAAAAGAATTTTCCAAGTCACTATGTGTCAGAGCAGCAGAATTATTATGCAACAACTCCAATACCTTCATTCGAACTGGTGTCCGACGCAACCCTGATTTTTGCAATAAATTGTCAATCTTCATTGGACTTAAACTTACCTTTTTTATCTGATTTGGCAACCATAACAACTAAAGCTCCAGAAGCCAAATCTACAAATACATGCAATAACATCACCAACAACAACGATTGGGACAATAAAAAGATTCCGCAAAACAGAATAGACAAAGAGAATATTTTCACTACATTAAACCACCCTTGATACAAGTGACTAACTGCAAATGCAACCGCAGGAATCAATATTGCAATAAATGGCCCCCAAGTATACATTTTAGTTTGCTCAAGTAAATAGTTAACTAAAAATCCTCTAAAAATAATTTCTTCACAAATTCCAGCACTAAAAGCCAAAAAAGTAAAGGGAATGTATTCTCTCCATTTCTGCGGAAGAATCTCTTTCATCATAGCCGTATGAGCATCCTCTTCTTCTTCACCTTCTGCATTGTAAAAAACATTATATATAGAATCCCCTACATATATCAATAAAAGCAACCCACTCAACAAGAGAACAACATCATTAATTATTGGATATTTAAACCCAAGTAATTCCCATGAACGTCCATTAAGATTCCAAAGTGTCAAGATCATTAACGCTCCTACCCAAAGCATAAGACCATTCGAAAAATAAATGTGCTTTTTAGCAGGAAGTCTGGGCATTTCTATATCTGTAGATGAAGAGGGAGGTTTAGACATTAGAGACATAATTGGCATGATGACACATATCACAAAAAACACAAAATGATCAAATCCATTTACCTCCATATACCCTAAATATGGACCAAAAGTACAAGAATTAATCTTCTCATAGAAATCACACACCACCTCTATGTTCAAGCTACTCAATATATCCTAAAAAGTACAATATTTAACACATCTCACTTATTCACTTAATAAACCTCAAATATTGGAAATAACAGAGATTGAACAACTCACAACATTAGACAAAATTCGTATACAATTAACCTTATATTTGCTATATGAAATTTTTAAAACATATTTTTCACATAGTAATAAGTCTATCGATTATTTCAACATGTTTGGGCCAAGGAATTACTGTTCAAAACGATCACAGAACGCAGAGGCTCATTGAATGGTTGGATGTTTCAAACAAAGTTAATGATGTGTTTTCTTCTATTAGATTTCGCAATTCCAAAAGTTTAGTGGATTCACTCATTTTTTTAAAACAAAACCTTACTGGTGTTGAGCATACAGATGCCCTATATGCACTCAATCAATACAATTACTTTGTAAAAAGAACTCCGATTCAATCGAACTTCGAGCATCGAGATGGATTTCATGAATACACCTTACAGACTGACTCAACCTGGATTTTCAGGAAGCCTATTCTGAAGTATTTCCACACCTCACCTCATCATTTTTATACATTTAACTCTGATCAATTTACAGTAATGGTCGACCCTCTCATTGATTTTCATTATGGATATCAAAATCGAGGAGATAACACCTTATTTCACAATCAGAGAGGGTTGAGAATATCTGGATATATTGACAACAAAGTATATTTTTTCTCAGAGATTTTAGAGACCCAATCTGCATTTCCCTCTTTTGTTCAAGCATATATAAATAACAACAATGCCATTCCAGGAAATGCATTATATAAAGAATATGATAGTAGTATTCTAAATCTATCTGGAAAAGATTACTTGAACGCATCTGGCTATGTTGGATTCAATATTTCTAAGAGCGTATCTCTGGATTTAGGCCATGGAAGAAACTTTATCGGCAATGGTCAAAGATCACTTCTTCTGTCAGATTTTTCAACCAATTACTTTTACCTGAAACTTAATACTAAAATTTGGAAATTTCATTATCAAAACATATTTGCAGAACTAGCTGCGGTCAGCGAGGCAGATCAAACAGGAGATGTCTTGCTACCTAAGAAGTACATGGCAACACATTACTTAGCATATAAACCATGGAAGAATGTCGAACTAGGACTTTTTGAATCAGTCATATTTTCAAGGGAGAATCATTTCGAGTTTCAATACCTTAATCCCGTCATCTTATATCGCTCGATTGAACAAAGTATAGGTAGCCCTGACAATGCACTCTTAGGAATGAATGCCAGTGTAAATATATTTAGAACAGCCAAGGTATATGGGCAAGTTGTAATTGATGAATTTAAGCTCAATGAATTAAGTAATAACTGGTGGGGCAATAAATTTGGGTGGCAAATTGGTTCGAAATATTACAATGCATTCAATGTCAAAGGACTTGATATAGGAGCAGAATACAATTGGGTAAGACCTTATACCTATGCACAGTCCAGACCTATTGAGGGTTATCCTGAAAGATCAATTACGAGTTACAGTCACCACAATCAGGCACTGGCCCACCCTTTAGGAGCAAACTTTAAGGAACAGCTTATCTCAATTGACTGGAATCCTCTAAAGAGCCTTTATTTACAATTAAGATATGTTAGATTTGAGAAAGGAGAAGATATAGACAACGGTATTAGTTATGGTGGTAACATCCTTTTAAATACTGCCCTTAAGTCTTCAACATATGATGTCGATATACTTCAAGGTCAAAATGTAAGTACAAACTTTTTGCAGCTCTCAGGCAAATACTATTTATGGCCAAATATTGCTATCTATGGCGAATGTTACTATAGAAATCAATCGTCCACGTCTACCAAAAACTCCTATGGAGTTCTTCTCGGCATGTCGTACAATATTCAACACCAATCACCTATCTTTTAGACTATGAGCAAACCTGTATTAGTAATTGGCGACATCATGTTGGATACCTATATTGAAGGGAACTGTGATCGAATTTCCCCCGAAGCACCAGTTCCAGTAATCCTAGCTTCCAACGAATCTTATATTCTCGGTGGTGCCGCCAATGTTGCGAACAATTTGCACCATTTGAATATTCCAGTCGTTTTATTCGGTGCTATTGCTCAAGACATCAATGGACAACACATCAAACAACTTTTGACGGATAAGAAAATTGAGCATAAATTAATCGAAGATCATCACACTACAACTACAAAATCTCGGATTATTGCTAGAGGACAACAACTATTACGAATAGATCACGAAAAACCATATTCACCCTCAAAGTTTTTTTTAAAAACACTAGAAGAAACCTTAAACAAAGTTAATCCTGAATGGATCATTATTTCAGACTACAACAAAGGCTCCATTTCATCTGATACAATGGAAGTCATTAAATCTTTTGCATTACAAAGGAAAGCTCAATTCCTCGTAGACCCAAAAGGCAATGATTGGGAAAAATATACTGGAGCATATTTGATTAAACCTAACTTAAAAGAGATTTCGGATTACACTCAAAGAAAAATAGAAAACACGGATAGCGCAATCGAATCCATTTCATTCAAACCATTTCATTCAATTACTGAGCACCTATTAATTACCAGATCTCAAAAAGGGATGAGTCTTATGAACTCCGACAGCATTTCACACCACCCCATTGACCCAATAGATGTCTTCGATGTGACAGGAGCAGGAGACACTGCAATCGCGTCTATAATATATGCTTTATACAATGGTAGCACTTTAATTGATGCTGTAAAAATTGCTAATGAATCAAGTAGATACGTCGTCACCAAAAACAGAACCTACCCCATTTCTATCAAAGAGTTAAAACAGCTGCTAGCTAAAAATAAAAATGATCGTGTAGATTAACAAGTCTAAAAACAACACACATAATTTACATTCTCCTATTTTTGAATAAAAAAAGCTTAACCCAAATGGATTAAGCTTTATATAATTTCATGGAATTTTCGTTTTCTAAACCGCAGTAGCCATATAGCGGTTGACACCAAATTCGGCCTTTCTTACGACATCATAATCTATCGTATATTTAATAAATTTTCCGTTTTTTTCTGAAGATAATACTCCAGCCAAACGAAGAATTTTCAAATGCTGTGATGTAACAGATTGTTCAATTCCTAATGACCCGTAAATAGAATTTACGTTATCTCCTCCGTTTTCATCAATAAACTTTAATATCTTCAAACGAAGTGGATGAGCTAATGCTCTCATTAACTCACAAGCATATTGCAGTTTTTCACCACTTAAGACGACTTTGGTGTTGTTCATTTCCCTTTCTTATTTGACCTTGGGACAAAGATGGAAAATAATTTAAATTCTTCAAAAAAATATTACAAATTTTTATAATTTATTTTTTATTCGAATATTATAGTGACTGAAAATCAAATACTTATTAAAGCATTCTCGATTTATCAATCTGCACCAAATATTTGTAAACGATCTTAACCAGCAAGATCCTCAACCAAAGTAGAAATTTGTTCGATACGGTCTTTGTTTATTGAATAGTAAATGAATTTCCCTTGACGTTCAGTAATTACCACTCCTGCCCTTCTTAAAATAGCCAAATGCTGAGATGCTACAGACTGCTCTAATCTTAACTTAATATAAATATCCGTTACAGTCATCGGATCTTCATCATCCAACAAGTCAATAATTCTTTGGCGAAGTTTGTGGTTTACAGCTCTTAATACAAGAACAGCTTTTCTGAGATCAGCATAATCCAGCTCAATAGATTTTCCGCCTTTCTTCAGTGTTACAACTTCATTCTTCTTATTTCTCATCGAAAACAAATTAATTATGTTTATAAATTTTTGGAACAATTAATTAGAGGCAAACTCCATGCCAAACCAAGAGATTAAATTGTAATTTGTAATAAATTCATAAACAAGCATATTACTTCTAAGAGCATTTGTATATATATAACCAACAGATAATCAAGAATAAAAGTTCTAGGTTTTACATACTTTGAAATAAATGAATAAAATAAATATTAATCTTTTTTATTATTTATGATGTAAGAGTATATCAACTTACAGATAACCCTATCAAATCCACCTTAAAACCTAAAAATCAATTAATTACGGAAAAATAAGACAATGTGTTCACAACCGAAATCACCATCCTTAAATCTACATTTCAACACCAACGAAGATATATTATGATATACAGAACAAAAGTTCAAGATGTCGCAAAACCATTAAAAATCAACTTTACTTGTGAACTCTCCTATTGATCAAACAAAAGGGTACATTAACAATAAAAGAAAGAGAATTGAGTTAGAACAAGAGCTTTTTACTACGTTTTGTGATATTCGGGTTTTTAAGATAAAAGGGGCTGAAAGAAACCAAATCTTCAAATTGTTTTTCCAAGAAGTAATGATGGGAAAGAGCACACATATATGATGCAGATGTTTTGGAATTAACCTCTATAAGATTGCCCTTTAACAGTTCAATACACTTTTCACTTCCATTACCAATTACATAGACCTCAGAACATTCATCAATCTTTGACTGCAAAATATTCTCTTCATTTAGAATAATTGCACTGGTTTCAATAAGGATGTCTTCTTTCAAAAACAATTTTCCATAAATCTCGGATCGACGAGCGTCAATAGCTGTTAATATTGCATCTTGTTCATCTAATTCCTCTTTTACGCCATCACGTAACACATCCAAACTACCAATTGCAATTAATGGGATATCCAAAGCCATGCATAACCCTTTTGCCGTGCTTGCACCAATCCTCAACCCTGTATAGGACCCAGGACCTTTGCTTATAGCAATAGCACTTATATCTGAAAAACCGATTCCAGCCTCATCCAAACATTCTTGAATAAAGATTGTAATCTTCTCGGAATGGCTTTTGAACTCATTCGTTTCTTGTAACGTAAGCACTTCACCATTACGAGAGAGAGCAACAGAACAAACGTTAGTACTCGTTTCAATACACAATATATATATAGGCTTATTTTCTGTCGTCATACGCCATTGCAAGTCCTAAAGCATCTGAGACTAAATCATCTGCAATTAACGACTGAATCTTAAGGTGTAACTCTTCTGTCGAATTTGTTTCTACTAATTCATGATTAGTTTCAGATAGAACAGCACCTGCAAGTTTTGCCACTTCCATTGCCGTTAAAACTTCAGAAGTCAAAATATGTTTCGGCAAGCCATCATATCCAACTGGTATATCAACGACACTTTGATAAAGCGTTTCTACCGCATCTCCACTAGCACGAACATAAAAGCTTCTCCCCATTCTTCCCATTAGGTCTATTTTATGAGGATCAATTCGATTACCGTCTAATACGTCTTCATTGATGTGCATTAATACCACCTCACAAATGATTAAATGTCCCGCTCCTCCATGATCTCCAAGAGTAATGATCTCTTTAACCTTGCATTCCATGTTTACAGGAGCCTCTTCTACTCTATTTACGTCTATGCAATTACTTTTTACTGGCGTTAATCCAGCTTTTTCAAACTCACTTACCTCTGACGGATATTCCACTGAAGAAATAGCCATTTGTTGTACAATATCGTGATTAACCATATTGACAACAACTTCCTTAGTATCAATTACATTTTGTAAAGTGTCCTTAGTTGTATTGTCTCGAACTCTTCTATTGGATGAAAAGACTAAAATTGGAGGATTAGAGCTAAAAGCATTAAAAAAACTATATGGCGCAAGATTATCATTTCCGTCTTTATCCTTAGTCGAAACCAACGCTATAGGACGTGGAGAAACAGAGCCGATCAGATATTGATGTAAATCTTTAGTTGGCGTTTCCTTTGGATCTATTATTCTCTTACTCATTTCAAACCATTTAAACCTCACCCCTGAAAGGATGATTGTTACTAATTTTATAAATAAATCTTTAAAGATCTATATTTAAATGACATCGTACATAATCTTCAATGCCATCTTCTAATGATGTAAAAATAATATCTTTTTGATGATTTGATAGCTTTTCCATAGGTGCCTCAGTAAAATATTGATAAGATGATCTAATATCTTCTGGTATATCAATATACTTAATTTTGACAGGTAATTCTAACGCTTTGAATACACCTTTCACTAAGTCATAAAATGTTCTTGATTTACCTGTACCGAGATTATATACTCCCGACGGCAACTTTTCCACCCAAGCTCGTATCAATGTATTTACAACATCTTTTACATAGATAAAATCTCTGCTTTGTTGACCATCCTTAAAATCTGAACGATGAGAACGAAACAATTTCATTTCTCCTGTTTTCTTAATCTGATTGAAAGCGTGAAAAACCACTGAAGCCATTCTACTTTTATGATACTCTAAGGGACCATAAACATTAAAAAAACGAAATCCATTCCATTGAACTGGAGAACTGTTTTGATCAATTATCCATTGATCTATATCCAATTTACTTTTGCCATAAGGGTTCAGTGCGCTATACATATCCATTTTTGAATGATCATCACTAAACCCTTGTTTTCCATTACCATATACCGCAGCACTTGAAGCGTACAAAAAAGGTATATTGAGGCTGGCACAATACTTAAATAAGGATTTTGAGTAACTCACATTCAATGCATCAAACACCTTCGTATCCTTTTCACTAGTATCCGTCCTTGCTCCTAAATGAAAAATTACATCAACATTTAAATTTTCATTATTATTGATGGACTCTATAAAGTCTGTTCTATCCAAGTAATTAACCTTCTCAGATTCGCTTAATTTGTTTTTAATCTTCCTACCAGAAAGATCATCAACCCCCATTATCTGAATATTAGGATATCTATACAGAAGGGTTTCAACCAAATTACAACCAATAAAACCAAGGGCTCCTGTAACTACTGCTTTTACTCCAGTAGAATTTAGTTGAACTCGATTCAATTTTTAGAATTTAAAGTTCAGATCTTTAGTCAAATCATTTGTGACGATATCAGTAATTGTACTTCCATTAAAGATAAGGTTCTCTGCTTTTGAAGTTCCTCTTGAAGTAAAGATTCCTCTTCCTCTTGACAAATTAGAATAATTAGGGATATCTCCACTTGAAGTAATTCCTAGGTTAGCTTGTGCAACTCTCAAATAATCCTTAATTTCAATTCCTCCAGAGATCAAAACATAATCTACGCCTATCATATATCTGGTAACATCAGGATCCACATCAATATTGCTTCCTAAGAAGTTATAAAATTCGTTACTCTTAAAATCAAATATTGATTGTTCAATGTTTTCGAACAAATTCCATCTGATTACCTTTTCCTCAATTTCACCATTAGCTACTTCCTGATATTTAATATCCATATATCCACTAGTTAACACGGAGAAATTTCCATTTTTCCATGAAAACTTAATATTTCTGTTCGCAGGAATTGCTAATTGTGACGAGATATTTGGAGAAGAAAAGAAATTCCGTTCTACTATTGTTGTTGTAGCTCGTATTTCCTCTTGACCAGGAACGTTTATTAACAACACATATTCCTTCTCCTCTTCTAATTGAATTTCGTCATTATGAATCTTATATAAATAGTTCGGAGCTTGAGCAAACGCTCCAGAATCACGAACGTATCCTTCTTTATTACCATCTACTTTGCGAAGAGTAAAAGTATCGTACTTCACTTCATTCCCATTAGCAACTTCCTTTAATAGCATAACCGTTGCTTCATCATAATAGAGTTGATTAGGATCTTGTGCCAACTCAGAAGCAGGAATATCTGGATCGACAAAAGCTTTTTCCAATCTCACGTAGTGCGCAGTGTCCTGTGCACTTAAAATCGCATACACAACTGGTACATCTACTTTCCCTTCTATAATATCGAAATCATTTGAACAAGAAACGCCCAAAATAACGATTAACAACAGCGACAATATTTTATTTATAATTCCCATATTTATCTTCAGTTAGACGGGCAAAATTAATATTTTTATAATCTTAATCTAATCCAATACGATTTTAATACGTTAAGACGACATTATTGCTTTTGTATTAATTCTTCTTAGTCTTTCTAGGCTTGCCAAAAAGATCTTTATTGTCTTCTTTTTTGGGTTGATAATAGATAGATTCAGGCGAAGAAATTTGGTGTTTTATTTGCTCTACCCTAACCCACTGATTTTCCTTCCACTCATAACCCACATAAGTTCCATCTGGAATTTTAACTGGTCTACCGGTTTTAGACACTCCAAATCTTGGTGTAACATAATCATGCACAATCATTTTCATGCCTTGATTAAAATTGCTATTAACATTTGCTTCATCAGAGTAATCAATTATGACCCTATGCAATTGATCATCTCTCGAATCATCGTTGTTATGAATAAAAGACTCTTGCCCAAAGACAGGCATATCATTTTCAAAATGTAGTTCTTCTATCACCTTAATTTGCACATCACGTTGAGCACCATTGTAGCCGAATAAATAATAAGATGGCTTCTTGTTAATCTCTCTCTCAATAATATTATAATACAACGCTCCAAACCAATAAGACGGATCGTGTTGTTCGAATTGAGCATCGGTCATCATATCCGATTTATCTGTCAGCCAGTGCAACTTCCCATTAGGCATCTGAATACATCCAAAATAGGAGTAATCCTCATTTCCTCCTTTTGCCTGCCATGTAATAATTCTAAATGATTTATCAGAGGGGTATTTAATGGATACCCATTTTAAATCTTCAAATGATCGATTAAAGCTTTCCTCTCCTTCCAAAGCTTCCTTGAATAACTGATTAAATTTATCCAAACCTCTATTACGATGTTCAGCCTCATACGCATTATTCATAACATCACAGTAAAAAGCCAAATCATTCTGACTAAAAGAACTGACTGTCATTGATAAAGTAGCTATTAACACCAGAAATGCTTTCATATTTATTTTTTTATATTGGTATTATCACTTCGAAATTTATTAGAATCTCTGTGACAAACAAGATCAATTTCTACATATAGAATAACCTCAGTTTTTCTCAGTACATTTTGTACTTCTCCAATTTTAACAAAAAAATAGCAATAATTATGCTAGGTGATATTATTGGCTAAGGAACTCTCTTACTTCATGCGCCTCAGAAGGTTTTATCCTACCACTTTGAATTAGACGAATCTCTCTTCTTCGATTAGCCGATTCATATCTTGTCAATTGGTCCGTAGTAACCGCTTTAACTTTTGGAACTGGTTTTGGACGTTTTGATTCCATATCAATAGCAACAAAAGAAAGGTAAGCATGATTGGATTTTCTTGTTCCCGCACCAGTAATATTATTAGCTGTTACCTCAACAAATATTTCTACCGATGTATTCCATGCCCTAGTCACATTAGCTGTCAATGTAATTACTTCACCTAACTTAATAGCATCTTGAAAAGATACGTGATCTACCGATGCCGTTACCACATTGGATTCACAATGCTTTGCTGCACAAATAGCTGCAGCAATATCCATCCACTTCATCAATATACCACCCATCAGATTCCCCAATGGGTTAGTGTCATTCGGCATAATCATTTCTGTCATCACAGTTGTAGACTCAACAACTAACTTTTCTTTTTCCGCCATATTATTTGTATTCAAATTTAAACTGCTTTGCAAAATTTCTTTTGAGTATATTTTTTACTTCTATGAAATCAACAGATTTTCCCAATTCTTGTTGCAGGGAGGTTACTGTTTTATCCTGATCTGCTATCCCGCAAGGAATAATATGTTTAAAATAATTCAAATCTGTATTCACATTAAATGCAAATCCATGCATTGTAACCCACCTAGACAAATGAACTCCAATGGCACATATCTTCCTAAATTGTGTAAATTTCTCATTTGGAGCCAACCATACACCAGTATGTTTCTCCATTCGAATTCCTTCTAGACCAAATTCATCAATGGTGTTAATAATTATTTGTTCAATATATCTGACATACTTATGGACATCTGTAAAAAACTCCTCTAGGTCAACAATGGGATATCCAGTAATCTGTCCAGGGCCGTGGTAAGTAATGTCTCCCCCTCTATTAATCTTAAAAAATTCAATCTTCTCAGAGCTCAATCTTTCCGAAGGCAATAATAGATGATCTTCACTCCCACTTTTACCCAATGTGTATACATGACTATGTTCGCAAAAGATCAGTTGATTTGAAGGTTTATCACCAGCAACTTCTCCTTTTCGGATCGCCATCTTATGACCCACAATATCTTGATGCAACTTTGTCTGCATATCCCATGCTTCTTTGTAAGTCACACCGCTCAATTCTGTATATTGTACTTGAGGAAGATTCAAATTAAAAAACTTTAGGTCACAAAGATATACAATGCAGTGAATCTGTTTTCGAAAATCCTCATAGAGATTGAACCCTGCTTTATATTCGTAACACGATACGAATGATCAAAATACTATATAACTAAATGGATATGTCCTTATTCCAAATCAACACGAATCACATAAAAATTAAGATCTGAAGTCTAATTTTGCATTCTAGCACAATTTTTGTCATAATTTACGTAATAGTCCCCTCAAAGACTATTGATTGGCAACGATTTATACCCTAAACTCATATAAGGTATAGAACTTTTATTAAATTTAATGCTTCCAATATTCTGAGATATGAAGTCCTTATTTACACTTTTTCTAGTTTTCGCAATGCTTTCTGGTTACTCGCAGACAGCACCAAATTTCACTGTCACAGATGTAAATGGTCAATCGCATAATTTGTACACGGATTACCTTGACCAAAACACCATTGTAGTACTTAAAGTATTCTTCGTGAATTGCCCACCATGTAATACCGCTGCTCCCCATTTTCAAAACAAATATGAATTTTGGGGTGAAGGCCAACAAAATGTACAGTTTATGGATTTGAGCAATAAAGTGTCTGATAATAATACGTTAGTACTTGGTTACAAAAATCAACATGGACTTACGATGCCAACAGTTGGCGCACAAGGTGGATCTGTTCAAGCACAAGCCTTGTACACCAGTGGAACATTTGGACCATTCTTTGGCACACCACATTATACGGTCATTGCCCCAGACAAGACTGTCCATTATGACGTATCTCTTAATGAAATCGATCAAATCATCATGGACATCCAAGGGAATATGGGAGCTCCGGGAATTCCTGTAACTATAAATCACAACCAAGGTGCAATGTTACCAAATGGTATTGCTATAATGATGAAGCCTAAAAATGCGCCTTCTCCGATATACAATATAACTGCCAAAACATCAGGCAGTCACAGCTTCACCTATCCTTCTTCCGACTTTCCAGAAATTGAAGACCCTATTGTTTATCTGGAAAGTACAGCAGGGGCATTCACACATGACTTAAGAGCTGGTGATTTAATCCCAATCAGAAAACACATACTTGGATTAGAAACTTTTGATGACCCAAGGTTAGAAATAGCTGCTGATGTAAATGGAGATAATAAAATAAGAGCAAATGATCTGGTGGAAATACGTAAAGTTATTTTAGGTCTTACCATTCACTTTCCTAACAATGTCCCCAGTTATGTACTCTATCCGGAAACGACGGACTTAGATTCTGGTGGAAACAATTCCATAGAACTCAATCTAGACATCATCAAGAAAGGCAACATTATTGACTAAATCTTTCTTTCATTGAGTATCAAGGTCGTTAATCTAAAGGAAAAATTTGATAAATTCAGTGATTATTGGGCACCTCATATTGTCGGTGAACTCAATGGTCAGCATGTTAAAATTGCCAAATTTAAAGATTCATTTACGATGCATAAACACGAGCATGAAGATGAATTTTTCATGGTAATAAAAGGACAAATCAAAATTGAGCTTGAGGACTCCACTCTCGTTGTTAATGAAGGGGAATTTGCAGTTATACCAAAAGGGATACTCCATCGTCCACATTCAGATCAAGAGGCCTGGGTTATGTTATTCGAGCCAACTTCAACAATCAATACAGGAAATATTGAAAACGATTTAACCAAAGACCAACCAACATGGATTTAACCGTTTAACTAACAAGACATATGTTGGTCTGTTAACTTCCTTTAATCTTGGTGAAGTGGTAAGTTTCCTTCATTTTCCTCAATAGATCTATTGGTTTCTTTAACCGAATATTTTACGTAGATTATTAAAACTATTGGAACCAAAATCAGCCCTAATACAAAATTTAATAAAGACATCCAGTCTGACAATTCATTTCCACCGTGAGCAATTAGTACCAAATCCCCTAGGGGACCTTTCGAAAAGATTGTATTATGTATAAAATTCCATCCTAAGTGTAATCCGAATGGAAGCATTATAGATCTTGTTTTAGAAAATGCCCAAGCCCAAGCATACCCCATTAATCCAGTCCCAATGAAAACTAAAACCATTGCAACAATATTCCCAATTACTCCAAATGAAAACCAGTGATAAACTCCAAAAGCCATAGCTGAAATAAGAATACTTTTATTTGAACCAAGCTTCTGAATTAAAAAATAAAGTAGCACTCCACGAAAAATCAATTCTTCTGTTAACACGGACTTTACGTCCCACCAAAATGCTTTTATTATAATTTCCCTTGATACATTCTCATTCAACATCCAAGTTGATGACTTTAAGAACGCTTCATTATATTGAACAATGCAGCAAAGAAATGCCGTAATAATAAATCCTTCTAAGAATTGTTTTAACCGATTAGTTATTGGTAACAAACCTAAAGATAAGATACTCTTCTTTTCGGTAATGAATAGAAATACCCAAGAAATTAAAAGAATAACTATAATTCCTAACATTGGTTTGTATTAGAGTTTTGATTACACCTAAATTACTCCTTGAGATATCTCAAATCCTCATCTGTAACTTTAGCTATTTCTGTATTTCTAATGTCTGTTTCGATCAACCCATCACGTAACCGAACTATCCTATGAGTATGATCCGCAATATCGGGCTCGTGAGTGACTATGATTACAGTATTGCCCTTGTCGTGTATTTTTTCAAAAATGGACATAATCTCGATCGAAGTCTTCGTATCTAGATTTCCTGTGGGCTCATCGGCTAGAATAATTGCAGGATCATTTACTAAAGCTCTTGCGATGGCAACTCTCTGTCTTTGCCCACCAGAAAGTTCATTGGGTCTGTGATGTACTCTATCTCCTAGGCCTACATCATTCAGAACAGACCTAGCTCTTTCTTCCCTATCGGCCTTCGAAATACCTGCATAAACTAATGGCAATGCAACATTTTCCAATGCCGACATCCTTGGCAATAGATTAAATGTCTGAAAAACAAAACCAATCAAACTATTTCTTACCTCAGCGAGCTCATTGTCTGTCATATTACTCACATTGATACCATTAAGATAATAATCACCACTAGTAGGAGTATCCAAACATCCTAGCAAATTCATCAAAGTAGACTTACCCGAACCTGATGGTCCCATCAAAGCGACATACTCATTGGTAAAAATATCAATTGATATTCCCTTAAGGGCATCTACCCTTTCAGTTCCCATGATATATGTTTTTGTCAATAACTCAGTAGAAATAACTCCTCTTGCCATATTCCGTTTTGTATAATACTGTGTCAAAAATACAGAATGACGATCAACTTATCTGCTTTATTAGATGAGATAACTCTCTAGATCGTCAAATTGACCAAAATATACATCCTATCATCTTTGACAACTCTACCAATTACCTCATTGGAATAAATCATTCAATTTTGTACATTTGCTGCACTATGCGGATCTAACATGTCTTTCATGACGCCAACTTTAATCTGAGAATGAGTAACTTAAAACATATTGCAGTAGCAGGAAATATCGGAGCAGGAAAAACTACCTTATCCGAAATGTTGTCCAAACATTACAATTGGAGTGTACTGTATGAGGATGCTAATTCGAATCCATATTTAAGTGATTTCTATGTGGACATGAAGCGCTGGTCGTTTAATCTTCAGATTTACTTTTTGAACAGCAGATATAAACAAATTCTCGACATCCGAAATGGAGACAAGACGGTCATTCAAGATCGAACTATATATGAGGATGCCTATATTTTTGCGCCCAATTTATTTCATATGGGTTTGATGTCAGAAAGAGATTTCAACAATTATTTTGATCTTTTCAATACCATGAGTAACCAAGTCAAAGGTCCAGACTTACTCATATACCTAAAAGCCGACATCCCTACACTTGTATCTCATATTCATACTCGTGGTCGTGATTATGAAGGGAATATGAGTTTGGACTATCTCAAAAGATTGAATCAAAGATACAACGACTGGATTGACAACTACAAAGAAGGTAAATTATTGGTTATAGAAGTAGACGAACTCGACTTTAAAAACAAACCCGAAGATTTTGGAAAAATCATTAACATGGTTGATGCTGAACTATTTGGGTTATTTTAATTTTTAATCTTGATATTCTACATGGAAGTCTGATTGAATATGAGTTTATCGGCTTGCAATTAAGATACGAACAACTTAAGCTTGCCATTCAGACAAAATTTGGTCTTTTTACATTCTAATTGATTCTTTATGTATGCTCAAATCAAACAAGAATTAGATTCTAAATCGGTAGATTTAGTTGCGGTCTCGAAAACCAAACCAACTGAACAAATTCTAGAAATATACCATTTAGGACATCGTGATTTTGGAGAAAACAGAGTTCAAGAACTCAGAGAAAAATACGAATTATTGCCCAAAGACATTCATTGGCACTTTATTGGAAATCTACAATCAAACAAGGTAAAATACATCGCTTCATTTATTCACTTGATTCATTCTGTGGATAAAATTTCTCTACTTCAAGAAATCAACAAACAGGCAGAAAAGAACAATCGAAAAATAAAGGTCCTTTTGCAATTAAAAATCGCCCAAGAAGAACAAAAGGTGGAGCATCGCGAGATGAATTAATTCAAATGATCGATGCCTTAAAAGTCAATAAATTCCCCAATATTGAAGTGGTAGGTCTTATGGGAATGGCAACGTTTACTACTAGTGAAGATCAAATCAGATCCGAGTTTAAATCATTGCAAAATTCCTTTAACACTATAGCCGCAGACAATCATTTCAACAAGTTCAGCTACCTCAGCATGGGGATGTCTGGTGATTACAAAATTGCCATTGAAGAAGGCAGCACAATGGTAAGAATAGGAAGTCTTATATTTGGGAAAAGACCTTAGTTTATCATGACAAAACACGAATGGCGTAAAAAAGAAAAACAGTTCTACCTTCCAAAGCAACAACCAGAATTAGTCCATATTCCTCCCTGAAATTTATTACCATTGATGGATCAGGAAACCCAAATAGCGACACTTTTTATGAACACGTAGGAGCTTTGTATGCACTAGCATATACCATAAAAATGGGACTTAAGAAATCCAGTACACCTCCACAAGGCTACGTGGACTGCACCGTTTATCCTTTGGAAGGAATTTGGGACATATCTGAAGAAGCTAAAACTCTAAGACCAAATACATTTAGTAAAGACGATTTGGTATATAAAATCATGAATAGGCAACCTGATTTCATTGATGAAAATATTTTTAAAAATGCGCTAAAAATCTGTATAGCTAAAAATGACAATCCTTGGTTGACCAATATAGAATTAGAACAAATTGAAGACGGCCCCTGCCTTCAAATGTTGCACATTGGTCCATTCGATGAAGAGCCTCAATCATTCTTAAAAATGGAACAATATGCCCAATCCCATAACATAAAAAGGGTTTCAAAAAAACATCGCGAGATTTATCTATCTGACTTCAGAAAAGTAAGTCCAGAAAAGTTAAAAACTGTGCTTCGATTTCAAGTTGGACTCACGAATAAAACACGATTACAATGATAGCATCAATTCTAGTATTGATTTTTACTATTCTAGGTGGATTTCACCTTTACTGGGTATTCGGAGGTAAACGCGGTCTCAAACAATCTCTTCCATCCGATTCCGAAGGTATTGCTGTACTCAAGCCTGGTAAATTTGGAACCCTTGTCGTGGCAGTAATTCTACTATCTCTATCAACCTTCTATTTGATGCATGTAGGTTTAATTCATCTTCATTTGCCAAAATTCTTAAATGAAAATTTGGGGTACATTATCTCTGTAATGTTTCTCTTAAGAGCCATTGGAGACTTCAAATACGTTGGAATAACAAAAAAGATCAAAAACACAGAATTTGCAGCTTATGATACCAAGCTCTTTACACCTTTATGCTTGGTTATTGCCATTTTAGGAATTCTACATGAGATTTTGTAACCATTGTTACAACGATTAAAACGCAACATGTATATCTTTGTTTTTTCTTGCTTAAAAGCGAATGAGAATTGTGATATAGGAATTGGGAAACACTTAATCAATCTATAATACAATTTTGCAAATCATTTTAATGTATGATTTCAAAACCGCTTTTATCTAAATGTAGTTTATCATGCAGAAATACATAGAGATTTTCACCAATGGATACACCTCCTATTTTAACTATTTAAAACATGACATCCTAAACCCAAGTTGGGGGTCCTACTTATACTGGTTAATTCTTGTTTCTATTTTCTTTTTTGCCTTAGAGGTGATTATTCCTTGGAGAAAAAATCAGAAAATTATTAGAAAGGACTTTTGGCTTGATGCTTTCTACATGTTCTTTAACTTTTTTATCTTTTGGTTAATCATCTACAACGCCGCATCAGATGTTATTGTCAATTTATTCAATGATACGATAAAAAGCATTAGTGGAGGTTTTGACATGCAAAAATCAAACCCTCTCAATTCCTTCCCTCTTTGGGCTATATTAATTATAGGATTTTTAGTTAGAGATTTTGTGCAATGGTGGGTACATCGCCTTTTGCACTCTAGTGAAAAGTTATGGCAATTCCATAAGGTTCATCATTCTGTAGAAGAGATGGGATTCGCAGCCCACTTGAGATATCATTGGATGGAAACCATCGTCTATAGAAGTCTAGAGTACATCCCATTGGCACTATTGGGAATTGGGCTCCATGATTTTTTCATCATACACATATTCACTTTAGCATGGGGACATTACAACCATGCCAACATTCAAGTAAGTGGTAAAGTTACAGGAGGTATAATTGGTCTTTTAATAGGAATACTAATTGCACATTCTTTAGTAGATATAAACCTTTTAAGCAACCCTACAACACTAACTCAAATCGCTGCAGTTTTCATTTCGGCTCTGATTGGCTCTCTTTTATTAGGACCAATCATGAAGTATTTGTTCAATAGTCCAGAAATGCACATCTGGCATCATTCATACGAATTACCTGATGATAGAAAGTATGGAATCAACTTCGGAATTACGTTAGGTATATGGGATTACATATTTGGAACTGCCCATGTGCCTAGAAAAGATGGTAATATTCGTCTAGGATTTCCAGAGATTGAAAGTTTCCCATCAAGTTTTGTGAATCAAAGTCTTAATGGCATTACAAATGATCATGGAAAATAATCCATAGTGTCTCTTAAAATAATTTTCAGGAATTGTTTATCTTGATTGCAAATTTAAATATTGTCATTATTTCTATTGTTAGAATATTGACTTGGTATACAAAGATTTTCAGCGTATCAAATAAGATCACTTATTAAATCATGCGAAAAAATTAACGTTAGTAAAAAGGGAAAAGGTCTTTTTCTACCCAAAACTCATCACTTTTGATGAAACCTAAATCAATACAGGCAGAAATCGACCTTTCCCACTAACTACACTTCCTCTTATATACCTTTAAAAATTTTCACTTCTTTAAATATATTTGTCCCTTCACACCGCAGTACGTACATTCCTGATGTGAGTTGTATATTCTGTAAATCCCAATTCAACTTATTATTTCCAGCCACAACACTAAACTCCTCTTGATGCATTAACAATCCACTAATCGAATAGATTGACAAAACGACGTTTTCGCTGCTTGATGTTGAAATATCTATATCTAGCCAATCACCAAATGGGTTAGGTGAAACATTAAAATCATTGAATCCATCGACACTGCTAATATCTGTAGACAATTTGGACACTGGGATAGCTTGCGCATTTAAAATTTCCCTATCTGTGATTTCCGCACCATTTTTAGAGACAAAGATCACTATCTCTGTTGCTTCCTCGTCATAGTTATCTGATAATTCGAAACTATAATTAAATGTATACTCATCACCTGGACTATTTGCATTATTATACCTTGTATCATCACCCCAAATTGGTGTGATATTTTCTCTAAATACGTGGTTATTAAGAAATCCAACTATTGGATCGCCCAATCCCTCCAATGGAGAACCACTAACGGTATTGTAAAAATTGACTTGATTGGTAGGAAGTCCATCTTCCAATATCCAAACATTTAAAACCAAGTCACCGTCTACTCTGCCAATGAAATTTGTTTTGATTTCCAAGTCTATTTGACGGTTTGATTCATCAAATTCACCTACTGCACTAATGTCTAGAGGTGCATCAGTTGCCAGTCTTTCTTCAAATGCAGGTAGCATATCTCCATCAATTTTCACCTGATTTGATCCGAAATATCTAAATCTATCAAACCAAAACGAAGGGAACCCTCCACTGTTCCAGGTATTCGCAAATATTTGACTCCCTTCTACTTCAAGAATATCTCCTGAGTGTTGCCCCACTCCTATAAATCTTTTTCTATCATCAGTATTGTACCATTTTGCTAACGTATCAAAAGCCAAACTAATTGGTGGACAATATCCACACCAAGCTCCTGTGGCATCTTCACCTAAAACATTTCGATTGTTAAGAGCTTTTTCAACTACCGTCGTGTAAAATCGTATGGTATCATTTTCGACAACCTGATCATCTTGGTCATTAGGATCTGAAATCCATATTTTAATATCATGTACACCAAGAGTGGGTTCCCATGGAATTGAATGAGTAAATGCACTAGATTCAAAATTATTCAAAAACATATTGTTAATAGTCATAGTCTGTACCGGGTCGCTATCTATTTGATAATGCAATTGAGTACGATTAATCAAGTTTAATCCCACGTTTCTCAACTGAACTTCCAATCTCTGATTTCCGGATTCCAAGTTAATCACATAAGGCATGTTAAGCCTTTCAAGTGATAAATCCACGGTCGCAGGAATTTGATTACCGCCGTTTGTAGTAGTAAATAAATGACCTGATTCATTTACAAATGCACCAACATTCTCATTATAAAAATCAATTGCTTGTATTGTGGTTGACCCTAGCTGATCACCATACCACGTTTCACCTCCATCATTCGTCTTGTAAATAAATCCTTCTTCACACCCAGCAAATCCAATCGTTTCATTGATAAAATGAATAGACCTAATTGGTTTGGCCAACGGCCCCAAAGCTTTATATGAGTTACCACCATCGGTAGTCTTATAGACAATTCCCGAATCATCCGTATAGTTGGATGCCCCAATATAACCTACTTGACTGTTCAAAAAGTGAAATACATTCCAACCCGCATTCGCTGAAATTTGATTATCATTATCTATATACTCCCAAGTTTCACCTCCATCATAACTCCTCGACATGCCTCCAAATGTTAAAGCATATACCGTATCTTTACTAAGATATTGGCAATCGTGGTATTGTGGATTAGAATTTGGACCTAGTAGTACACCGCCATGCCACCCACTCGGCCCACTGTTCGTACTCCAATAATTTTTATCGCTTACTTGAGTTCGTCCAGTTATGGTAATATGATCTTCATCATAAAATCCCATTGAAAAGTAATGCCAGCTAGGTGCAGTATATATGTTTTGCCATGACAAACCACCATTAGTAGTCTTAGCGATTTTCCCCCATCCATGAACATAACCAACATTTTCATCCAAAAAGATTAGACTGGAAACATATCCATCAAAGCTTGGAGTACTAACGTCTTGCCAGGACTGCCCAAAATTTTCAGTTTTCAGAAGAATTCCATAAGCTCCTCCGGCTACAATATCATTTTCTGATAAGACTTGAACGCCCTGCAAATCCTGATTATTGGAATCATTGGCTAGCCCCCACTGAGCAATAGTCCACTGCCAGCAACAAAGAGTAATAACAATACTTAATGTCAATCTTGTTTTCATAAGAATAAAGTTTTATTTCTAGAATATTAATACATCATCAAATATCCCTTAATAGAATGCTCTAATCCGTTTTTTCTACTAGACAAAACATAGACATTCCTTAATTTCTAGTGATTATGAAGTATTAAAATCTGATATAAACGACTCTAAGCTATCTTCTTTATTTAATTCTAATTTTTTTCTTAATCTATACCTTTTAGTATGTACACTTTCCACACTTATACCTATCATCGACGCGATATCTTTTGAACTTAATCCCAGTGCTAAAAAAGATATTAACTGAATATCATTATTAGTTAATTTGGGAAACTTTATTTTTAAATCCTGAATGTAATTCTTTTGTATAGACTCCATCTCCAACATCAATGATTCTATATCAGAAGACATATTGAGATGATTATTCAAAGACACAAAAGTCTGATTTATCCGCTTCATTACTTCAGGAGAATGAGGTAAATTTCGCAGGGACAATAATTCATCCTTAATTCTATCTACAAATTCCTTCTTCTTCAATACGTAATTTGACAACTGATCCAGTTCTTTCTTCTGGTGCTCAATTTCGCTCTGCATTTGGACGGCCTTCAACTTGTTCATTTCCTCTTTCTGGAGGTTTAATCTTTGATTGGTTGCAACTTTTTCCTTAAAATGATATACAATAAAAACACCCAATCCAGCTACTCCAATTAAGGCAAAAACAAGTACCTTATTCCATAATTTCCTTAACTTTTCTTCATATTCTAATAGTTCAATAGTTTTCGTCTTCCTAAACGAATCCAGTTCAAATTTGAACAAATCCGCATGTGTCTTCCTAGATTTAGAGTTAATAGAATCTAGTAAGATCCTGCCTGCTTCTGCATATTCAAGAGCATTTTGATAATCACCTTTCTCCTTGTATATGCTCTGAATTAACTTAGAAGTTTCCAATGCTTCATTTAGATATCCCTTCTCAATTGCTATTGCATTTCCCTTGAGTGCATAATTCATAGCTTGATGCATATCACCTAGATCAAAACTTATTTGAGCCTGCTGGCCATAAGTGTAAGCAAGTCCAGCAGCATTATTAATCTCTTCAAAAATCTGTGATGCTGAGTCGATGTACTTTCGCGCACCCTCATATTCCTTCTTCTTCCTCAATACAGTACCTATATTCACAAAGTACGCTCCCCTAACCTCCTCCTGACCATGATTTCCAATGCCTTTCATTCCTTCAAGGAAATAGTACATTGCAGAGTCCAGTTGATCCTCCTCTTCGAAGGACACACCAATATTATTGATGCATCTAGATATGGACGCATCCATCTGAGCCAGCTTAAAATACTCCAGTGCTTTGAAATAGTAATGACGACGTTTGGAATTTTCCATTTCAGCCCTCCCAAAATTGAGATAGCAATTTCCCATTCCACCATATTCTTTAACCTCTTCAAACAAGATTAAAGCAGCTTTATAATAGGTATAAGCTTCGTTCCAATCCGATTTTCTTGAACTTAAGTTTCCCTGTTTGATCCAAGAATACGCAGTTTCGCTAATTTGGCAACTATCACCAAATCGTCCAGAACGTAATAAAACATCTATTGAGTTTAGATCATCCAATCGCACATCCTTAAGTGTACTTTTATCCAAAGTATCACATGGATACGACCGACCAATCATGGCAGTACCGATCAGAATCAATACACCAGTCAATACCTTGCGTATCATTTCCTACCCCTTTAACAAAATTAATCTTTAGCAATCCAAAGAAAAAACATATTATTGACTTCTAATAATAAAATGACCAAAACTTTATTACATCTCCACGTTTTAACATAATTGGTATTCGAATCTCAGGACTTTTAATCGTTTTATTATGTTTAAAGCCCTCTAATCCTTCAATCTCCATTTATTAATAAATCTTAAGAGCTATAGATCGAACGCATAATTTTTAATTATACCATAAAACACAATCCCAATACAATATTGGGAATAATTGGCAATATTCAAGATTTATTTACGCATATTATTCCAATTGTCAACATTGACTTAATTTTATTCGGAATTCATATTGCTTTCCAACATTTTTTTTTATATTTTTGTGCTTCAAAAATCCACTTTATCTAGTTGATATTTTGAGCATTATTAATAGAACCAATCAAATCTTTATCCATGATCAGCACTTCACTGGCCGAAAATGTCATATCATCTACCGACGAATATGGAACATTTAAAAAAGAGGTACTTAATGATTTTTATCTTACTGTAGTATCCCGAGAGGCTAGTTTGACTGCACGAAAAGAAGTTTTAACTGGAAAAGCTAAATTTGGTATTATTGGAGATGGAAAGGAATTGGCACAAATTGCTATGGCCAAGTATTTCCAAAAAGGTGACTGGAGATCTGGTTATTATAGAGACCAAACTTTTATGTTTGCGACTGGACTTAGCAGTATTGAAGACTTTTTTGCACAACTATATGCAGATGTAGAAAATGACCCTTTCTCTGGAGGTAGACAAATGAATTCGCACTACGCTTCTCCACTAATTGATTCAAACGAAGAATGGTTGGATTCTACACAATTGAAAAACGTAAGTGCAGATATATCATG
This sequence comes from Saprospiraceae bacterium, assembly GCA_965230345.1. Classification (GTDB taxonomy): domain Bacteria; phylum Bacteroidota; class Bacteroidia; order Chitinophagales; family Saprospiraceae; genus JADKBO01. Next base: position 254,749 of record CBDDKR010000001.1, on the reverse strand, counting down.
TACAGGAGGTCAAATGGCTAGAGCTCTTGGAATCGCTTTAGCTTCAAAGCAATACCGTACAAGGTCGATTTCGAATAGTGAAAAATTTTCCAAAAATGGAAATGAAATATCTTTTGTAACCATTGGTGACGCGTCGACTTCTGAAGGTGTATTTTGGGAGACCATGAATGCAGCTGCAGTCATGAAGGTTCCGCTAATAACTTGTGTTTGGGATGATGGATATGGAATTTCAGTACCTAAAGAATTACAAACAGCTAAGGCTTCTATATCCAAAGCTCTTGAAGGATTGCATATAGATGAAGAAGGAAATGGTATCTATATTTTCAAATCAAAGGGTTGGGACTACCAAGATCTTTGTCGAGTCTTTAAAAAAGCTACGGAGAAGGTCAGAGAAAATCACATCCCGGCCCTAATTCATATTGAAGAAGTTACCCAGCCTCAGGGTCATAGTACTAGTGGATCACACGAAAGGTATAAATCTCCGGAAAGGCTGCAGTGGGAAAAAGATTTTGATTGCATAGAAAAGTTCTCAGAGTGGATTCTCCAAAATGGTATTGCCGATCAAGAAACACTCGATCAGATAAGACAAGAAGCCAAAACTTTTACTCTACAAGCGAAAAAGAATGCTTGGAGTGCTTATCAAACTCCTGTTTTTGAAACATTGAAGGAGTTGCAGATCATTTTTGATGAAATAAATCATCTTTCCGGCATTTCAGATCAGATTAAAAGTGCGACAAAGGCATTAAAAACTATTGTAAATCCTACTTTTTCAGAAATCGTTAAAGAAGCCAGACATGTTGAAATGCTATGCAGGTTGTCTGGACTGAATAACGATCGTCTAACTCAATTTGTAAGTAAAAATCTTCAATCAGGAGTTGATCGATATAAGACGAATCTGTACAGTGAAGGTCAAAAGGCAGCAATCAATATACCAGTAGTCGCTCCAGAATTTAGCGATGACTCTAAAAAAATCAATGGATATCAGGTATTGAATACATTCTTTGATCAAAAACTTGAAGAGGATGAAAGCATCATAGCATTTGGCGAAGATGTAGGACAAATTGGAGATGTCAACCAAGGTTTTGCAGGTCTTCAGGAGAAATACAGTTCTAAAAGAGTATTTGATACAGGCATTAGGGAGTGGACGATTATTGGACAAGGCTTAGGTGCTGCCATGAGGGGATTACGACCAATTGCTGAAATACAATACTTGGACTACATTACATATGCGTTTTCAGCACTTACAGATGATTTGGCTACTGTTCGGTACAGATCTAATGGAATACAGCAATCTCCTCTGATTGTTAGAACAAGAGGACACAGACTTGAAGGTATTTGGCATGCAGGTTCTCCAATGGGTGTGTTGGTTAATGGACTAAGAGGGATGCATGTTTGTGTACCTAGAAATATGGTACAAGCAGCAGGAATGTATAATACATTATTACAATCTAACGATCCAGCTTTGGTCATTGAATGTTTGAATGGGTATAGATTAAAAGAGCTCATGCCTGATAATATTGGGCAGTTTACAGTTCCATTAGGTTCTCCTGAAATTCTTAGACCTGGACATCATTTAACTATGGTTTCGTATGGTTCATGTATTCGTCCAGCACAGGCGGCATGTGACATGCTCGCAGAATTTGGTATAGAAGTGGAGCTTATTGATGTTCAAACTCTTCTACCATTTGATTTGGAGCATTCCATTGTAGAATCAATTAAGAAAACGAATAGACTACTTGTTGTTGATGAAGATGTACCTGGAGGTGCTTCTGCTTACATCTTAAGAGAATTGCTAGAAACACAAAATGCGTATCAGTATTTAGACTCTAAACCCGTTACCCTAACTGCGAAGGAACATAGAACACCTTTTGGTTCGGATGGAGACTATTTCACAAAACCTGGTCAAGAAGACATTACCAACAAGGTTTACGAAATCTTAGAAGAGGCTGGCGTATTATAGTAGTTATTAGGCACTGTGATCGGGCTCGAATTTAAGGCAGTACTGCACTTTGATTATTTATTTAGCTAAACAGCTTTTACATTCCTTTGTGATTGCCTCTGATTCTGTACTATACACTATTGCATTCGTACAATGTTGTGTTGACTTTATTTTAGGCGCTTAAACTCACTTTCCTTTTTAAACCGAAGAAAGCGTTTATTTCTCTCTATTTCCCAACATCTAATTTGTGTAGAGATTATTGAATCGTTTATAAAGATTTATAGGAATTCGTGTCGGGAATAATCAATGCGTTTGCATATTAAGTACATTTCTACCATACAAGTCTAATTCATAATGGAATTGCTTCTCCCTTATTCTATAATGAGTTAATCGATGTATTCTACTTTACGTAAAAATTTAAATCCAAATTTTATCTCAAAACTCATGTTTCTAATTCGACGTTCGGAAAGATTGACCACGTCCCCAAATTGATTGACAACATTTGGGATAGGCTCTTGAAAGTATTGATTGCTAAAATCAGGATTGATAGATAGTTCAATAAATGGAATAAAAGATTCTGACCATTGTGTAAATTCAGCACCTCCACCTACAGTGGCTCCATATACCCAATGCTCTATAAACTGTTCATGAGGAAGGTAAAGAGACCCATATCTTTCATAATCACTTAGATTATTAGATACAGTATATTCCAATCTTAAGCCTAGATGATAAAAAGGAGTTATTCCTTTAAAAGACTTCGTTTTTCTTTTGCCTCCAAGCTCCAATACGATATTTCTAAACTTATATCCTTGCGTACCTATTGACTCTCCCTGCCACGAAAACGTTCGAATAGCACTTCCTCTAGTATGATATCCTAACTGGCCATACAATGAGCTTAACGAGTTAGGATTATACGATTCGAATCCAAAATCAAAAGCCATTGTAAATAAACCATTGGGTGAAAAATTGTCCCATCTTTGAAATGCTAAGGAAGGGCCAAATTTAGGTCCAAACCAAAAATTTTGTGCCTGACCACTTAAAGAGCCCAACAAAATAATCACCATTATCACCGTCTTCTGCATACCTTTTAATTATTTGTCGACAAGATAGAGCATCTTTAAATCTTATAAAAATTATACACACTTCGTAAACACGATTTTATCCTAAAATCTTAAACGTATGTTAAGCAAATCACATTTACCTTATAAATAACTTATCTTTGAACTCAATCGCAATAAATGTGCTTGGGAGTTATCAAAGGATATGATTGACTTTATCAAATCATCAATAAAAAAAGATTATAATTAGAATGAGTTTTAAAAATACTGTAACCTTCTTCGTTTTTTCCCTTATTGTTTCTATTACAAATGGTCAGGGAATTGAATTCTTTCATGGTAGTTGGGATGAAGTATTAGGAAAAGCTAATAAAGAGCAAAAACCAATATTTATTGACGCTTATACAACATGGTGTGGTCCTTGTAAAAGAATGGCTAAAAATACTTTTACGAAGAAAGAAGTTGGTGACTTTTTTAATAAAAACTTCATAAATGTAAAATATGATATGGAAAAAGAAGATGGAGTTAAGTTTGGTCATCAATATCCTGTTTCTGCTTATCCAACACTATACTTTATAAACGAGAAAGGAGAAGTTCTAAAAAAAGTAGTCGGTGGTCAAAATCCAGCCAGTCTTATTACCAAGGCAAAAGAAGCTTTAAAAGCTAACGACAAAAGTGGTGATTTCGAAAAAGCATACAATGAGGGCAACCGTGATTTCGATTTGGTATTCAACTATATAAAAGCGTTAAATGACGTGGACAAACCCAGTCTTAAAATTTCTAATGAATTTTTAAACTCATCACCAGAAATCACGAATGAGCAAAGGTTAAAATTTATTTTAGAAGCTGGAACAGAGGCTGATTCTAAGATATTTGAAGAAGTTATTGCAAAAAAGGATGAGATAATCAAATTGGTCGGAAAGGATACCTACATGGAGAAAGCTCAAAAAGCTTGTCAAAAGACCTATACAAAATCCATAGAGTACGAGTATCAGGACTTGATGAATGAAGCAATATCCAAAGCTCATTTGACGTTGAGCGATTCACTAGCATACACTTTTGAATATCGTAATAAAATGGACTTTTATCAATCATTTAATCAGAAAGACGACTTTTGGGACACTGCAAAATCATATGTTGGTAAAATGGGTAAAAAAGATCCAATAGTCTTGTCATATGCAGCCAATCAAACTTGTAAAACTTTATCTGATAATCCTAAAGCTGTAAAAAAGGCCTTAAAGTGGGCAAAAAAAGCTCATAAAATGGACGATTCTGCCATGCATTTCCAATCCTACTGTTACGCCTTAATCACAGCTAAAGATTACGACAAATGTTTGAGCATTGTAGAAGAGCAGCTAGGGGCCGAACAACCTAAGTATAATAAATCAGTCTTAATGCAAATCAAAATGGCCGCTACCAAGGCCAAAGATATAGACGGTTAGTGAAATCATTAGTACTAGCAATTTGTCTTCTTTGTTCAACTGTTTGGGCTCAAGGACAACATGGTTTTTTATCCATGGATCAATACTCTCTGGATGAATTAATGAGTCATGCACAAAATGAAAACAAATTCATCTTGTTAAAAATTGGAGCCCCCTGGTGTAAACCCTGCATTAACTTAACTTCCCACTTTAACAATCCTGACCTAGTCACATACTTAGAAGAACACTATGTAAAGGCTAACTTGGACCTTAGCACAAAAAGTTTGAGCAATAGTTTCATCTCTGAACAGTATCAAGTCGTATTCTTGCCTACCCTACTCTGGCTTGACAAAAATGGGCGAATTCTATTTCGAAGTGAGGAAGTTATCCCAAGTGCAACCATACTTCAAATCAGTCAAGAAATTCGGGAAAAGGTTGACATTAATGCATCCAACTCAACCTTATCCCAAACACCATTTAATCCCACTCTTGGCAAAGTGGATACATTAATATTGAATGATTTGTATCGTAAGGCTTATCAAAAATTGGAACGTGGTGATAAAAGTTATGAACAAGAGGTAGAACAATATTTATCACATAATGGAAACTGGTCGAATACGAAGACACTTCGATTTATCTTAGATTTTGTAAAAGATGTGCGCTCTAGAACCTTTGACTATTTAATATCCAATAAATCTAAATTCATTGAAGAATTTGGTCGAAAGGAAGTCTTTCAAAAGATTAAGTCTCTGGTAGAATTACACCTTAAAAGTGGATTTCCTCGACCAAGGATTGATGAGTCCATAGTCTTATTTCAACTCATCAATCCTAAAGATTATATTCACCTTGCCTACTTTTACATGTTAAGAAGGCCTGACATCCTCAATCGCTTTGAACTTCATCAGTCTCTAGCCCAAGAATTTCTCCAACAAAATGAAGTCGATAGTACTGAAGTATACTACTTGCAATTCCAATCGTGTATGATGAATTTTGAAGAAAATAATCAGTCTACCTGCCTTTCATATATAAATCAATCGATTCGCTTAGTCCCCAAAAATCCGCTGTATTTAGATTCCAGAGCTTCATATTATTTTCAGTTGAAACAATGGGAAAAAGCTAGAATGGACTATCAAGTTATTCTATCACTGCCTCATGATCCAAATATTTCCTATGATTTTATTCAAAATCAAATAAAGGAAATAGAATCCAAACTGTAATAACATCGATTTTCGAACAATAATAGTCATAATTGTTAGGTTCGTTATCTTTGCACTATGATGGATCAACCAATAGATATAAGAAACCTTTCTTCTGAAGACTTAAAGTCATATATATCTGGCATTTCAGAACCTAGTTTTAGAGCTAAACAAATCTATGCTTGGTTATGGGAAAAGTCTGCTACTTCGTTTGAAGAGATGACCAATTTATCCAAGTCATTACGCGAAAGGCTTAGTAGAGATTTTACCATTAGAAACATCCAATTGGACAAAGCACAGTACAGTAATGACGGCACGATTAAATCTAGATTCACCTTGCATGATGGTCACAAGATAGAAGCCGTATTGATACCTGTTCCATCGGAAAAAAGATATACTGTCTGTGTTTCTTGTCAAGTCGGATGTAGTTTGACATGTACATTCTGTGCGACAGGACAAATGAAAAGACTTCGTAATCTTGATGCTGGAGAGATTTATGATCAAGTGGTAGAGGTAAACAAACAATGTTTAGAACACTTTGATCATCCCATAACCAATATTGTTTATATGGGGATGGGTGAACCTCTATTGGCTTATAATAATGTATTACAAAGTATAGATCATATTACAAGCCCTCAAGGGTTGAATATGTCACCGAGGAGGATTACAGTTAGTACAGCTGGTATTGCTAAGATGATTCGAAAATTGGCCGATGATCAAGTCAAATTCAACTTAGCTTTATCCTTACATGCTGCCGACGATCGTAAAAGAGACAAAATCATGCCTATCAACGAACAAAACAATTTGTCGGTCTTAATGGATGCCTTGGAGTATTTTTACTTGCAAACAAAAAACAAAATTAGTTACGAGTACATTGCTTTCGATGGATTTAATGATGACATTATCGATGCTAAAAATTTAGTACAATTGTGCAGAAAATTTCCAGTTAAAATAAATGTTATAGAGTACAACCCAGTTGAGGGTATGCCATTTAAAAAGTCAAGCTTTGCCAATTTAGATCGATTTGCAAACTATATCCGTAAACAAGGTATTATGATTACCGTTCGTAAAAGTAGAGGAAAAGATATCGATGCGGCATGTGGGCAATTAGCCAATAAAGACTAACCTACCTTTTTACACAGATTATTGATCTTGTTGGTTCATTTTTTTGTGTCTAAACCAAATAAATCCTAGAACCATTACAATAAGATAAGGAAGAGATAGGAGGTAAAGTATTCCTTTATTTAATCCACTACCTTCAGAACCACCATTAGCCAAATTACTTTCTGCCGACATTCTGCACATAGGGCATTGCGCATCCAATACTGTTGCTACAAACACCAAGGTTAAAACGGCTAAAGACTTCAACAAAAATGGTTTAATTAAGACATTCTTCATACTGCAAAAATACACAAATTAACCATAACAAGGTTTCAACATTAGGTAACAAATAGGACCGGTTATGGCAACGTATAACCAAATTGGGAATACCCATCTAGCCATCTTTTTATGCAGATCTATTTGTCCTGCAAACCCTCTAATGAATGTCAACAATATAAAAGGAAGAGATAAACCTGCCAACACAATATGAGAAATAAGAAATATAAAGTATATCGTTCTTGATACTCCTTCCTTACAATACAGGGTTTCAGGAGTTGTAAAATGATAAAGAACATAACAAAGTAAAAACAATCCAGAAAACACCATCGCCGCATAAATACAATTCATGTGTGCTTTTATATTCTTCTTTTTCACAAAATACAATGCCATAACAAGGCATATTGCTACTAGCGTATTAAACAAAGCATGGTATGGCGGTAAAAAGCTAAAATCAATATCTGTTTCAATCTTATATCGTCGCATTAATCCTACGAGAATCAATACCAATCCCGTAACAATATAAGCTACAAGATTAAGCTTCTTTGCCAAAGAATCATTTCTTGATATCATACTATTTTCTCAATTTCTTTTCAACATAAGGTAAGACTGTCGCTATATGCCTTACTATATCTTTAAACTCATTGTCATCAAAATAAACCTTTCGCAGATTTCTATCTCCATCAATAAGAGCATATCTTCCACCGCTTAAAGTATCGATTTTATTCAATTCTGAACATTGTAAACTATCGAGACTTTTAAAATTTACTGCTTCAATGTCATCAGATAATGATTGATCACAATTTAACACTTGAAATCCAGGTGCTTCAACAAACTGATCAAACATTTGATTGACAAGTTTAGAGTCTCCATTCAAGATTACAAATGACACCTTTCGGTGTAACATTGTAGTATCACCAAATACAGAAAATTGATCCATATGTTTCTCCATCTTTAAATCCTCTAAACTTTGTAGTCTATATTCAATGCCTCCTGTCAAGAAATACCACGATGCAAAAGGAATGAAAATAAGAAATAAGAAGAGATAGTAAGCTTTTTGAAATTTCATACAACAGTACAATTCATCAATACAATAATATTAACCAAGCTAAGGGATATAAAAAAAGCGAGCAATGCTCGCTTTTATATATTAGTGTTTTTCGTCGACCATTTCCATTTTTGGTGATGCTCCGTCATTCACACGATCTCGGCTATCCTTCCATGCCATACCTTCTTGACAAAAAGCTATAGCAGCCCATATTAACAATGCAGTAGGTAAGAGTACCGTTTTTACTAAGGCAGGTACTTCATATTTCATATGCATGAATTCATATATGATTAAATACGCCTTAACAATACTCAATGCGATCATGACAAAAGCTATTAGCGCGCCAGGGAAATAAACTCCCTCTACCAAATGTCCTTTACCTAATAAAGCAAATATTACTTCACCAATAGTAATTATAGCTAGAATAATAATGGTTTTGTTCGCAATCTTTTTAGAATCTTCGTATGTCAAATGTCCCATTTCTTTTCTTTTACTTTTTAATAAATAGAGTTTTTAAATAATCTGTATCAAATTAAGTAGAATAATAAGAATACAAATACCCATACTAGATCTACAAAGTGCCAGTATAAACCAATCTTTTCGACCATTTCATATCCATTCTTTCTCTTTACATAAAGTCCAGAAGCAGCATTCAACATGATGATTAATAAAAATGCTACACCAGATAATACGTGAAAACCATGGAATCCTGTAATAAAGAAAAACAAAGCTCCGAATGCCTTAGGACCAAATGCTTGCTTCTTAGTCATCCCCTTGTCATCACCCTCGGTAACTTCGTAAGCCAACTGATGATAGTGACCATCATGTTTATGAATCAAATAAGAATCTCCAGCAGCAAAAGCATCACCTTTCTTAATATCGTGTCCATCACCTTCTAAATATACTCCAGATTCAACATGAGTACCGAAAGGATTGATATTAACAGTCATATGCTCTTTATTAATCAAGGTGTTCCACTCCCATGCTTGACATCCCAAGAAAATTGCACCACCAATGACAGTAAGCAACATCCACTTTACCACTCCACTTTTATTCTCTTGATGTCCTTCCTGTACTGCACGTACCATGGTATAGGAACTCGCTAGTAAGACGAAGGTCATGATCGTCACAAAAATTAGTGGCTTATGATGAATATCACCAGGCAATGAACTGAAAACAAAATCAGGAACAGGCCAAGAAGGCATACTAACTCTCAATGCACCATAAGCTATCAAAAATCCAGCAAATGTAAATGCATCTGATAGCAAGAAATACCACATCATCAATTTACCATAACTAGCCTTCATCGGCTCATTTCCGCCAGACCAAGTATCTTGATTATTATGTGTTAAAGTATCTGTAGCCATAAGAATATGTCTAAAATGTTAATAATAATTTCTATTTAATAATGAGTAGGAAAATGAGTAGATATATCCACAATACATCGACAAAATGCCAATAATGCGCAGTCAATCTAAATCGATTTATCCTATTCTCTTTTACTTCAAATTTCAATGTATATGCATGCAAAACAGCAACAATTAGAGCAGCAATTCCACCTAATACATGAGCTGCATGGGCCCCGGTAATCAAGTAAAAAAATGACCCTGATGCATTGATCTTAAGGTCCACACCCATATTAAAAAGTTGTTGCCAACCTATATACTGTAATATTATAAAGCCAATACCTAACCCTAAGGAAAGGATTAATAAGCTCTTGTATTTTTTTTCTTCACCGTTATTATAAGCTCCAAAAGAAAGATGCAGTGTAACACTACTACATAGTATCAGAGCAGTACTGATATAAAATTCCATTGGAATTGCAAATTCCAACCAATTACCTGCCGATTGTTTTACAATGTAAGCACTTGTAAAGGCTCCAAACAGCATAATAATAGAAGCCATTCCCACCCACAGTGAAAACAGTTGAGGATTAAGCCCCCGAATTCCTTCTTTCCTTTCGATATTATTAACTGCTCTTGTCATATTAGAAAAATAAACAGATTAATAAATAAAAAGGCATAAATGCAAATGAGCTAAACATTAGCTTCCTAGCAGTTTGTTTATTAAAATCTTGATTAAACTGATAAGCATAATGTGCAAATCCAATTGAAACTATAAGATTCAATATAAATGCAGTAACACTAACCAAACCTAGGTAATACATTGCTACAGTAACCGGTATGATCAATATGCAATAAAATAAAGTATGCCATCCAATTTTTCGATCTATAATCCCATTTTCAGATGGTACCAACTTGAATCCAGCTTTTTTATAATCGTCAAACCCTAGATATCCAATCGACAAAAAATGTGGAAACTGCCATAAAAACTGTACTGAAAATAAACCAATTGCCATAAGTGAAATATGACCTTCAAAAGCAGTACAGCCAATTAAAAGAGGCAATGCTCCAGGAACAGCACCAATAGCAACAGACAATGTACCAATACGCTTCATTGGGGTATAAATAAAGGAATATATCAAAAATGACATCATTCCCAATACACCAGTAATTGGATTAAAAACGCTTAAGAGAGTCACACCAGCTAAGCAAGATATACCCGCAAATAGAACCGCTTCTGCAATGGACATTCTTCCATCTGCCAATGGTCTAATTGAAGTACGAACCATTAAAGCATCATAATCCTTTTCCAATACCTCATTTATAGCATTTGCAGCTCCAGTCACTAAAAATCCACCAATGGTCAACAGCAACAAGTCAACAAACTTAAAGTCCATTCCACTCATGATTAGGTAACCTAACAATGAGGTGAAAACCACTGTTATGCTCAACTTATGCTTTACTAAAAGCAGATAATCCTGCCATTTACTGTAAGCTTTAGCAGTAGTCGAAGTTGCTGTATATGTATTTGTTCTTTTCAAGAATATTACTTTTTCAAAAAAGTATTATCTAATATTAATGACTTTCTTCTTCTCCTTCAATAAGAGGTTCGATCTGAGTTACAAACTCTCTATCGTCTTTATTGTAATCGTATGCCCATCTATGCACTCGAGGCAATTTACCTGGCCAGTTTCCGTGAATAGGTTCGATTGGAGTAGTCCATTCCAATGTTGTCGCATTATAAGGATTTCTTGTAGTCATCTTCTTTCCTTTGAAAATACTATAGAAAAAGTTGATCACAAATATTAGTTGTACTACGAAAACCAAAATTGCAGCTATAGTGATGAACTTATTCATCTCATCGAAATGCTTAAATGCATCAAACGTATCAAATCTATAATATCTTCTTGGTACACCAGCCATACCGATATAATGCATTGGCCAGAATACGGCATAAGCTCCAATCATTGTACCCCAAAAGTGAATCTTACCTAAAGTTTCATTCATGAATCTACTATACATTTTTGGGAACCAATGATATATTCCTGCAAACATGCCAAAAAATGCTGCAACACCCATTACGATATGGAAGTGTGCTACTACGAAATACGTATCATGCATTTGGATATCTATAGAAGAGTTTCCTAAGTAAATTCCTGTTAATCCACCAGAAATGAACATCGATACAAATCCAATGGCAAATAACATTGCTGAATTCAATCGAATGCTTCCCCCCCATAGCGTTGTAATCCAATTGAACACCTTGATAGCTGATGGAACGGCAATAATTAAGGTAAATACCACAAAGAAATTAGATATAAATGGATTCACTCCAGACATAAACATATGGTGTGCCCACACTATAAAAGATAAAAATCCAATCGCAGCAATAGAATAAACCATCGCCCTATATCCGAAAATAGGCTTCCTAGCATGTACAGAAAGTACTTCTGACACCATACCCATCGCAGGCAAAATGATAATATATACTTCTGGGTGTCCAAGGAACCAGAACAAGTGTTGATATAACAATGGAGAACCACCTACTTGATCTAAAGCTTGTCCACCAATAAATATTTCATTCAAGTAGAAACTTGTACCCAATCCTCTATCAAACATCAGCATAAAGAAACCAGATGCCAATACAGGGAAAGATAAAAGTCCTAATATTGCTGTTACAAAGAATGACCAAATTGTCAATGGCATTCTCCATAAACTCATACCTTGAGTTCTTAAATTTAAGACTGTAGTAATATAATTGATACCTCCTAGTAATACAGAAACAACAAATAGAGTCAAACTAACCAACCATAAAGTCATACCCGCTCCGGATCCACTAGAAGCCTGAGGCAATGAACTCAATGGAGGATATGCAGTCCAACCACCCGAGAATGGTCCAGTACTTAAAAACAAAGAGTAAAACATTACTAACCCTGCCAATAGGAAGAACCAGTAAGACAACATGTTCAAGAATGGAGATGCCATATCCCTAGCACCAATCTGAAGTGGAATCAATAAATTACTAAACGTACCACTCAATCCTGCAGTTAATACAAAGAATACAAGTATGGTACCATGCATAGTAACCAATGCATAATAAAACTCAGGAGCTAGTTTTCCAACTCCTTCACCATCAACTGTAATCCATTTTCCAAGTAATGGTTTGATCCAAGTTAAACTTTCCTCAGGGAAACCTAATTGCAATCTAAATACAATTGACATAAAGGCACCAATGATCGCCCAAATAATACCAGTCACTAAAAACTGGCGAGCAATCACTTTGTGATCCATGGAGAAAATATAATGATTGATAAAACCAGACTGGTACTTATCACCATCATGATGATCGTGAAAATGATCATCGAAACCTTGTTGCTCAATTAAAATATCGTCTTTATGCATTGTTGTTGTTGCCATAATAGCACATTATTTTTAATTATTTAGAAATGACCTTTAACTCAGTTCTTCTGTTACTAGCCCTACCCTCTGCAGTGTCGTTAGTCTCAATTGGTCTATCCTGACCATACCCAACAGATTTCAATCTTGAAGCATCAACTCCACCTTGTATCAATCTATTGTATACCGCTTCAGCTCTTCTTTCAGACAATTCTTTATTTGCATCTACGTCACCAGTATTATCAGTATGCCCAGCAACTTCTAAATGAATATTAGGGAATTTGCCCAAAAGTCCAGCGATATAATCCAACTCATGATACGACGCATCATTAAGTTCAGCTGAACCTGTTTTGAAGAATACATTCTTTAATCGAAGAATCAATTCTTCTTCAGTCATTTCTTTAATTATATCATTATTATCAGAAATCTTGCTCCACATTGTGTTGGCAATATTATCCAATTCTAACTTTCTACTTTCAATCTCAAAATCTAATAACAACTTACCTTTTAATGGATCATGGTCTTTACCTCTAACAGATGAAGGGTACGTCGCCTTTTGTTCCGACAACCATTTATTGTATTCATCCTTTTCTACAATTTCTACAACTCTTCTCATACTATAGTGACCTGTACCACATAACTCTGCACACGCCAATTCATATTCGAAAGTCTCCCATCTTTTAGGACCATCAGGTTCAGTTGGATCAGCAGGAACATTCCACTCTGGGTAAGCCATTAATTCCATTCTCATCTGAGCCGTAGTTTTAGTAGGCTTAAATATGAAATATGTAGGCATTCCAGGAACTGCATCCATTTTAACTCTAAAGTGAGGTAAGTAAAAATTGTGTAATACATCCTTAGATGTAATTCTAACTCTTACAGTAGTATCTATAGGAAGAACAATTTTATCAGATCCCGATAATACAATATCATCATGAGATCTTGGATCAGACCAATCAACACCCAATGCATTATTAGCCACATTAATCAATCTGTAATCTTTTGTTCCCAATTGTCCATCATTACCTGGATGCCTCATATCCCAAGCAAATTGGTATCCTGTTGCTTCGATCTCCAAGTATTCATCATTTGGTCCCAAGTCAGTCATTACGTTGTTCCATACAACAAGACCGTTAGCTACCAAATAAGCCATCACTATAGCTGGGATAGCCGTCCATATCAATTCAAGTCTGTTATCGTGGGCAAAAAAGATTGCTCTTTTCCCTTCACGTCTTCTATACTTATACGAATACCAGAATAACAAAATTTGGGTTACTACGAATACAATTCCTGTGAATATCAATGTCACATTGAATAATGAATCTATATCTTTCCCATGCTCCGATGATGATTCCCAAGGGCCATATCCTAACATGTAATCTTTATAGTAGTATGCAGACCAAGCGGATAGTGCTAGAAACAACACCATAAACACAACCAAATAAATTCCTGTTTTTGTATTGGAACCTTCGTCCATTTCGTCTTCGCCACGTAATGAAGAAGCCAATTCAGAAACTTTTCCTACTTGCACCACTAATACAACAAGTAGAACTAAAATGATAAATGCTATTAAATATGTCATATCGACTCTTTTACTTAATTATATCTTCAACAATTATACGTGGTGATGAACACTCTCCCCGTAATATGGATCTTTCTTAGGACTCAAGTTAACCTTGCTTAATGCAGTAAGTACAACTATACCAAATAAGCCCAAAAAGCCTAACATTGTACCAATCTCTAGTAAACCAGGTAACGTAAATCCGCTCACAAAATTAGAAACGTGTTCAGCATGATGTCCAACATCGTGACCTACATCATGACCATGACCACCATGAGCGCCTGCTACTTCGTGTGCAGTATGCAAAACACCAGGCTTTATCATTAAGAAAAAGTCCAACCAATGACCAAAGAATGCCACAATGGCAACAAATATTAATGATCCTTTTTTCCATTTAGTGTCGTTTCTTAACAATACTAAAAATGGCAGTACAAAATTTATGATTAGATTTCCAAAAAATAAAACCGGATAGTTGTCGTATCTTTCTTTGAAGTAAATGGTCTCTTCACCAATATTCGCATACCAGATCAACATGAATTGAGAGAACCACAGGTATGTCCAAAATACACTAATACCAAATAAAAACTTACCAAGATCATGTATGTGATGTTGTGATACATCAGGTAATAATCCTTTGTCCTTAAGGTATATCGTCAGCATAATGGTAATGCAAATCATTGCAATAAATAGAGACGCTAAACAATACCATGCAAACATCGTACTATACCAGTGAGCATCGACACTCATCACCCATTGCCAAATCAATACTACACTAGTAAATCCAAAGATTGGAAGAAATATCGCAGCATATTTACGTA
This sequence comes from Saprospiraceae bacterium, assembly GCA_965230345.1. Lineage (GTDB taxonomy): Bacteria > Bacteroidota > Bacteroidia > Chitinophagales > Saprospiraceae > JADKBO01. The sequence continues at coordinate 239,595 of CBDDKR010000001.1, read as the reverse complement.
TCCCTCTATGAGCTTTAAAATCATCAGAAGCACCAAGATTATCCTCTTGATTTGATAATGCTCTCATTTTGTTCGCTAAAAATATATATGAAGCTCCAATAATTACCGTACCAAATAAGTACCAGTACTTATTCAAGAAACTACTTTTTCCTGTAATTACAGCATCAAATTTTTCAGGTACAGATGGGTCCATTATTGATTCATCTGTCCAGTGATATAGGTGATTCATGTGTGCAAACACCGCCACACCGATAACAGTCATAATTAAGAAACCAGGTAATAAGTATGCCGTGATTGATTCTAATACCCTTTTAAAAGTTACGTACCATCCAGCATAAGCAGTTACACTAGCAGAAAGGAAAAATGTTGCCATGATAGCTATTCCAACGAAAAAGACTCCATTGTGCAAGATATTGGTCCAGAATCTAGAATGAAAATCATCGATATCCATAAACCATGTCAACCCTATCGATAGTAGTCCTATAGCCATAAACGCGTATAGTACGTTTCTTAAACCACCGTTAAATGTATATTGATTCATTATATATTATTTATCCTCTTTTAAAATTAATGACTGTGATTCTCATGGTGTTCTTCTCCATGATGTACTTCATCATGATGAACCGCCTCTTTCACTTCCTCCACTACCTTTTCAACAATCATTTCACCCGCAGGCATATCTATATTATTAAGTGTATTTACCAATTGGTTATACTCTTTCTTTAATTCTTTTGCCTGTAAAGCTCTGATGTAATGAATTACTTGCCATCTTTCTTCAGTATTCAATTTATCCGCATATCCACCCATTAAGTTTTTACCATGCATTATAGCGTGGTAATACCTTCCATTGCTAGCATTTAAGTGCTCTTCTAACAAAAAGTTTGCAGGTTGTGCAGGATAAACTCCTCCGTCGTCTCTTACTAAGTAACCTGCTCCATCTCCTTTATCACCATGACATGTTGCACAGAATACATTATAGAGTTCTTTACCTTTTGCTAATCCTGCATCTGTAATAGGATAAGGATTTTTAATCAACTCATTCATTGCTCTAGTTCTTTCCTCTTCAGTATCGGCATATGGATAAGCCGTACTTCCAACTTGACTAGGGATTGGAATAGCAAAATTTATTTCTTCAAAATTAGAACTTGTTCTAGGTACAGTTCCTTTTACAGGAACTCTAGGTTGAGCATATTGGTAATACTCATCTTCACCACCCCAAGTATTTTGATAATAATAGTTATAGTAGTTTGCTTCGTAAGCAATCGAGTGAGCCATATCAGGCATGTACTCGCTTCCTGGATTATTTCCAGCAGGTGCACTACAAGAGAACATCCCTAAAACAAACGCTGAAAACAAAGTGATATATGTATATTGTTTCATTTCTTGAAAACTATATTTTCTTAAACCGTTTTATAATTTACTTCTGACGCTCCTGTTTCCTTAAAAAAGGATTCAACATCTTCAACATTTACTTTAGACTTATCAAAAGCTATACAAAATTTGTCATCTGTAATTCTTTCATCCAAACACGGACTTGTAACTCCAGGTCCTAATCCACAAACTATATAAAAAGATACTACCATACCCACACAGGCAAATAATACCGTTAATTCGAAAATAATTGGAATAAAGGCAGGAAAAGACCAATATGGCTTTCCACCAAATATTACAGGCCAATCCGAAGTAAATATCCAAGTCATTCCAAGGAATGCAGTTAATGTACCCATTAGACCATATACAAACCCAGCAATATGTAATCTAGATTCTTCTAATTCAAGTATTGGGTCTAGGCCGTGTACTGGAAACGGAGTATATACATCATCAATATCCAAATGATCTCCCTTTGCTTTTTTAACAGCTTTGATTAAGATTTCTTCATCATCGTATAAGCCGAAAATTACATTTTTATCGTTAGCCATCTCTTTACGTTTAATGCTGTTAAATATTAATGATTATCGTCGTGTGAATGTCCTTCAGGATTGTTTCTAACCTTTTCTACATATTGGTTACCTCCGTACTTTAAAATACTTTTCACCTCAGCGATTGCAACAACTGGCGCAACTCTAGAAAAGATTAAATAACAAGTAAAGAATAAACCAAGAGAACCCAAGAAAATTCCGATTTCAACCCATGTTGGAGAATAGTAACTCCAAGAAGAAGGTAAGTAATCTCTAGCTAAGGTTGTAGCGATAATTACAAAACGCTCGAACCACATTCCTATATTAATGATGATCGACAAAAAGAAGGTCAACCATATATTTCTTCTCCAAGATTTCTTCCAGAACAACTGCGGTGAAATAACGTTACAAAACATCATTCCGAAGTACGACCACCAATATGGCCCTAACGCTCTATTAAAGAATGCAAATTGCTCGTAAACATACCCAGAATACCATGCAATGAATAACTCCGTTAAGTATGCTACACCTACAATAGTTCCTGTCAATAGAATTACCTTATTCATCGATTCTATATGCTCGATGGTAATATAATCTTCCAGTTTCAATAATTTTCTTGTTACGATCATCAAGGTTAATACCATAGCAAAACCAGAAAAGATCGCACCCGCAACGAAATAAGGTGGGAAAATAGTAGTGTGCCATCCAGGAATTACAGAAGTGGCGAAATCAAATGATACGATCGTGTGTACAGAAAGTACCAATGGAGTAGCCAATCCAGCCAAAATCAATGATAAAGACTCCCATCTTTGCCAATGCTTTGCAGACCCTGTCCATCCAAAAGACAAGAAGTTATATATCTTCTTTCTCAATCCACTTGCTCTATCTCTAACAGTTGCAAAATCAGGAACCAAACCTGTATACCAGAACAATAATGATACGGTAAAGTATGTTGATATCGCAAATACATCCCATAGAAGAGGAGAATTGAAGTTAGGCCATAGAGGTCCTCTTGTATTTACATATGGAAATATGAAAAACGCCAACCATATTCTTCCCATGTGAATCAAAGGAAACTGTCCAGCACAAATCACGGCGAAAATTGTCATCGCTTCTGCAGCACGGTTTACACCAGTTCTCCACTTTTGTCTAAAAATAAGGAGGATCGCAGAAATCAAGGTACCTGCGTGACCAATACCTACCCACCAAACGAAATTGGTAATATCCCATCCCCATCCAATGGTTCTGTTCAAATCCCACGTACCGATACCTTGGTAAATAGTCCAAAAAACCGTGAATACGAAAACTCCAAGGAATATTACCGAAATAATAAATCCAATAACCCACCCTAATGGTGGTGTTTCTTCCGTAGGAGAAACTAAGTCTTCCGTAATCTGATGGTATGTCTTATTCCCTGTTATTAAGGGCTCTCTAATTGGGCTGATAATAGCACTCATATATCAGAAATTAAAATTATTGTTTTTTAATAAGTCCTTAAGCGTCTAAAGATTCGTCTCTGTTATTCACCTTCATGGTATAATTTACCGAAGATCTTACATTTACCTCTTCAAGGGCTATGTAAGTCAATGGACTTTCTATCTTTTTACTCAATTGACTTTTCTTATCATTGATATCACCAAATGTAATGGCTCCTGTAGGACATGCAGTTTGACAAGCTGATTTCACTTCACCATCTTTCAACATTCTACCTTCACGCTTAGCCGTCAACTTACCCTCTTGAATTCTCTGAACACAGAAACTACACTTTTCTATAACACCTCTTGATCTAACTGTAACATCTGGGTTCAATACCATACGTGTCAAGTTATCTCCACCAAACGGGATATCTTCTTCAGCAATATTAACTTGGTTTGCTAAGAAAATATCTGCAGTTGTATAATCCAACCAGTTAAACCTTCTCACCTTATAAGGACAGTTATTTGCACAGTATCTCGTACCAATACATCTGTTATAGGTCATTTGATTCAGTCCTTCAGAACTGTGGTTAGTCGCATTTACAGGACAAACATTCTCACAAGGAGCGTTATCACAATGCTGACACATCATTGGTTGATAAACTACATTTGGATTATTTACATCACCATAGTAATATCTATCAATTCTCAACCAAGTCATTTCGTGGTGTCTAGACACCTCTTCTTTACCAACGACAGGTACATTGTTTTCAGCCATACAAGAAACTGTACAAGCACCACACCCTATACAAGAGTTAAGGTCCACATACATTCCCCAGTGATGACCGTTATTATATAAGTCATCATGACCACCATATATTTGCTTACTGTTAAGGAATTGTGCATGTTCTCTTTTCTTTTGTAAGTGAGCTATATCGTCCTTTAAATCCTTAACATTTGATGTATAAATCACAGAACGATCTGTCAATGCTCCTTGGAATCCAGCTACACCTGTAAAGTAATCGAAGAATACTGTTGCTGCTTCATCTGCATTAATTACAGTTCCGCTTGCCTTATCTTCCCCTTTTACACCATAAGTGTGGTGATATTGTACACAAGAGAATTCGTCTTCCGTACCTATTTTATTCGAAACACTTACATCACTGCTCGCATAACTTAATCCTCCATTAACCATTTTCACATGGCTATTGACATTTATACCTACATTTCTTCCTGTAGGACTTGCCTTTGTTCTACCATATCCCAGTGCTATTGCAACAGTTCCTGGCATTTGTCCAAATTGCTGGATTACTGGCACAGTATATTCTGTTCCATCAATGGTCAACTTAACCATATCACCATCATTTAGGTCGTTCATTCCGACCATTGACCTTACACCATCAAATGATACCGGTACAGCTAAATAATTACCCCATGAAGTCCTGTCAATAGGATTTGGCATTTCCATTAACCATGGATTACCTGCATACTGACCATTCCCCATATTAACGGTTTCAAAAAAGGAGATTTCCAATTCAGAACCGCTAGATTTTGTAATATTATTGATATCCGCTGAAGCCGTAAACTCTACTCCCCCATCATGATTTGCAACCATTACCAAACCATTGTGTAATGCATTATTCCAAAATCCACTAAACGAGGCAAAATCTGATTGATTAGCGAAAGCTCCACCTTGCCAAGAGGATTTTAAATAATCATAGTATGGTTGTTCAGCATTTGAATCGTAATTCGCACTTTCAGCCCAAACCAATAATGACGCTTCCATTTGTCTTGATTTAAACAACGGAGCAATTGTAGGTTGAATAACACCTAAAATAGTATCTGATGGCATTGCATCTCCCCAACTTTCTAAGAAATGTGGAGTAAGCGCAATATAATCAGCTTGATTATTTGTTTCATCCAATGTCATACCAAAAGCTACTTTCGTTTTCACCTTTGATAGAGCCGCATTAAACTTCTCAGCCATTGGGCTGAAATACGATGGATTTATATCATTAATGATCAAGCAATCAACTTGACCACTATTCATTTCATTAACTAAATTGTCAAATGCCGTATCATTTCCTTGTTTAATATGTACAGCATTATTCATGTCCATTGTAGAACCGTAATTAGACAATGCATTATTTATCGCATTGACCATAAGTTGTTCAGACACGTTATTGGATCCAGAAACTACAATTGATTTACCACTAGCTGCTTTTAATTGAGTTGCAACCTTAGTTAAATCAGATTGAGCTTTTGCATTTAATCCAGACGTCGAAGGTCCTCCTCCAACAATATTATTGTATAAGAATGCTATTGCTAATCCTTGTTCTGAAGGCTTAACCAATATCCTGTTATCCGCATTAGAACCTGTCAATGACATATGACTTTCTACTTGAAAGTGTCTTGACATTTTAGGGTTATTTGCATCTACTTTTCTATTCTTCACATACCCTACAGAATAATGAGTAGAATTACCCCAAGTACCTAAGAAGTCGGCATTGAAACTCACAATTACTTCAGCCTTATCGAAATGATAAGAAGGCATTGCTCTTTTTCCAAAGTTAGCCTCATTTGCGTCAAGCAAACCAGACATAGATACTGCATCCAATGAAACTACTTTCGTAGAAGGGTATTTTTCAGCAAACTCTCCAACAGCCTTCATTGCAGTTGGACTAATTATAGATTGTGTTAATATTCTAACATTTGAAGATGATTTTAGACTAGCTTTAACCCTCTTATCCAAGTCTTCCCAATTAGTTTCCGAATATTTGCCTTCACTCTTCATAAGAGGAGCTTTCAATCTATTAGTATCATATAAGGACAATACAGCAGCTTGAACCCTTGCACTTGTACCACCAAAACCACCAGGTGCCATATCGTTTCCTTCAATCTTGATAGGTCTACCCTCTCTAGTTTTAACCAATATTGAAGCAAAATCACAACCATCTACATAAGAAGTGGCATAATAAGTCGCTACACCAGGTACAATGCTATCTGGTTTAACAACGTAAGGAATTGCTCTTTTCACAGGAGTCTCACATCCAGCAGCTATAGTTGCCGCACCGAGTCCAAAACCTAGGAATCTAAGAAAATCTCTCCTATTAGATTTTAATTTTTCGTTAGCTGAGTCGCTAGTCATAGTCTGCTCTAAAGACAATTCTTGTTGAGCTTCAACCATGAACTGTTCGTCTCTCGACAAATCTTTCTGTCCGACCCAAATGTTATTATTCGCTTTCTTCATTTTTATATGTATGAAAAATTATCTACAAAAAATTAATAATGACACTTCTGACACTCCAATCCTCCGATGTCAGAAACCGTTACTTTCTCTCTCTTTCCTTCCTGAATCTCTTCATGGAATTTAGCATATGACTGGTAGTAATCATTTTCGCCAAACTTCACTTCAGTCTCTCTGTGACAGTTTACACACCATCCCATTGACAATGGAGAATGTTGTCTAACAACTTCCATTTTTTCAATTGGACCGTGACATGTTTGACATTCTAACTTACCAACAGACACGTGCTGAGAGTGGTTAAAGTATACGTGGTCAGGTAGATTGTGAATTCTAATCCATTCTATAGGTCCCTGAACCTTTTTCTTCTGCTCATTTGTCAAAGAGTTAACAATATTAGTCCATTGCTCATCAACAACCCTAACTCCTTCCTGATCAAGATCTGCAATCCCCTTCTTATCCAAGTAGTTCGCTGCGATCCATTTCGAATAAATCTCTTTTAACTCTTCTTCACTCTTATTGTCATAATCTTCGATGTATGCATTCGAAGTAGGATCATAACCTACAGATGCATAAATCTTGGTTAATTCTGCTGTTCCGTAAGTAGAACCAACCTTTATCGCCTTATGACAATTCATACAAGTATTGGCAGCAGGGATTACTGAATGCTTTGATCTTCTTGCACCGTCATGACAGTACTGACATTCTATCTTATGTAATCCAGCATGCGTCTTATGAGAAAACTTAATGGGCTGCTCTGGAGCGTAACCTTGTTGTCTACCTAAGTCAATCGATTTATTAACAGTGGTATAACCTCCAAGGATAACCAAACAGAATACTAAAAATCCAATTACACCTCTACTCGTTAAAATTTGCCATGCAGACTTTGAAGGTTTGAATGTGCCATCCTTTGCTTCAGCAGTTGCATTTAAGCTGCTGATTACTCTTGCCAACATTAAAGTTAACAACCCTAAAACTAATGCCAATCCCCAGTAAACCCAAGTCATGGTATTATCATCTTCAGCTACTACGCCAGGCTCATCCCCAGGCTTTGTAGGCGTACCACCACATGAACCATCATGTATACATTCAACATAAGCCAAGATAGAGCCAATTTCTTCATCAGTTAATGCTTCAAAGCTGGTCATAACGACTGGCTTATATTGATTCCATAACTCAACAGCTCTAGGATTACCCGCAGCAATCATAGCCTGCGAATTTCTAATCCAAGCATACAATTCCTCTTCACTCTCCCATCTCTCAGTTGTACCTCCAAGAGCTGGACCAGTCAAGTTAGACTTCATATCCTTGGCGTGACATGAAGCACAATAATTCTTAAACAATTTCTTTCCTGCGTCAGGTGAAACTTCAGCAGAAACAGATCCAATCGCTAAAAAACAGAGGAAAGCGAGGAAATTAAATAATTTTATAAATCGCAAATTCATCATAAAAATGATATTACTTATTGTTAGTCAAAGGCTTAAAAAACGTATTAATACGAACCTTCTTATTCTTGCTGCAAAAATAAAATTTGGGTTGAATATTAACACATTTTAACGATTCTCATTATTTATTTAGATGACTTCTAAATAGTAAATGACATAACTCATTACACCGACACCTTAGCCTTAATGTGTGGCAATGGGTCATAATCTACCAACTCGAAATCATCATACGTAAAATCTAATATATTTTTCTTCTTACTATTAATTCTCATTGCAGGCAACTTCCGTGGCGATCTAGACAACTGAAGTTTTGCTTGTTCTAAATGATCATTATACAAATGAACATCCCCAAACGAATGTACAAATTCACCATATTCCAAATCACATACTTGTGCGACCATCATAGTTAACAATGCATAGGAGGCAATATTAAAAGGCACACCCAAAAAGGTATCCGCTGATCTTTGATACAATTGACAAGACAGCTTCCCGTCGGCAACGTAAAATTGGAACAACGCATGACAAGGCGTTAACGCCATCTCTTTCAACTCCCCCACGTTCCACGCATTGACTATAATCCTCCTTGAATCAGGATTGGTTTTAATGGTGTGGATCGCTTGAGAAATCTGATCTATAAATTCACCACTGGGCGACTCCCAACTTCGCCATTGCTTACCATATACTGGACCCAAATCACCATTTTCATCCGCCCATTCATCCCAAATACGCACCTTATGTTCTTTCAAATACTCAATATTTGTATCACCCTTCAAGAACCATAACAATTCGTGAATAATACTTTTTAAGTGAAGTTTTTTTGTAGTAAGTAAGGGGAAGCCTTTTTGAAGATCAAAACGCATTTGGTACCCAAAACAACTGATAGTACCTGTGCCAGTTCTATCTGATTTTTGAACACCATGTGAGAGGATGTGATCAAGAAGATCTAGGTATTGTTTCATCTATAATTTAATCAGCTCTATTATCACTAAAGTCATTAAAATATGACATTAGCAGGACAAAGATATTCATTAATTATTTATATAATAATTTTGAATATGTTTTTATTGAAAGAGATTTTGAACAAAATTCGATTGCAAGTGTTTTCCATGGCCCTACCCCAACTCAATGTATTGTAGATGCTTTTTTTACATTTTAATCTCCCTTCATTAAACCTTTTCAATTGAAGATCGTCCAATTTAGTAGATCAGCCATCAGCATAAAATTGAGGTAATTTATATAGCAACTGTTCTATCCCTGATGGGTTACATTTACTGAATACATGAAGTAGCATACGCTTTAGTCGGTATTTAATTTTTTGAATCAACTATTTGAAATGAAAAAACATTTTACTCTTCTAACCTTTGCACTGAGTTGTACTTTACTTTCCGCGCAATCTCATCCACTTGAGGTAAACATAACTTCAGAAGGACGATTGGTGTCTGGCGGTAACAAAACCACGGGTTTCTATGATACGGATTACGTAAATAAATTAGAGATCTTCCTTGACGAATCTAATTGGTTTGAATTACTTGATGGCACTGGGGGTCCAGGTGGAAATGCGGGAGAAACCTTAGTTGGCTCATTAATATTCAATGACACCTTAATATTAGACAGCGTATTAGTCAGTATAAAGGGTCAGACCTCCGATAGACAAAATCACTCTGAAAAAAAATCTTTCAAAATAGAAATTGATGAGATCATCGATCAAGATTTACAAGGTTATGACAATCTTAACCTAAACTGTGCCTTCCAAGATCATTCGAGTATGAGAGAAGTACTTTACTACGATGTTTCTAGATCGTTCACACCTGCCTTAAAAGGAAGCTTCATTGATCTATACATAAATGGACAATATTGGGGACCGTATAATAACATTCAGCAAATCGAAGGAAGATATATTAAAGAATGGTTTCTAAATAACGAAGGAACTCGATGGAGAGCTCTTAGAGTAAATGGATCTGGTGGAGGTCCAGGAGGCGGATTTGGAGCAGGAACATCGACCTTGAATTACAATGGCCCTGATTCATCAGATTATCATACCGATTATACCTTAAAAAAATCAAATAAAGAAAATCCATGGGAAGACCTCATTCAAGCTTGTGATGACCTCAATAATCTTCCAATCGACAATATTTATGACGAATTAAAACACACATTAGATATTGACAGAGCACTTTGGTTTTTAGCTCAGGAAGTTGTGTTTGTTGATGATGACAGTTATATTCACAAGGGTGGCATGGACTACTATGTTTATTGGGATCAATCTACAGACCGTATTATACCATTAGAAGTGGACGGCAACTCAGTATTGGCTGACAAGCATGTTAGTTGGAGTCCTTTTTATCATGCGGATGATGAAGATTTTCCATTGCTGCATAGATTATTACAAAATACAGAAATGCGTCAAAGGTATCTTGCACATTTGAGGACCGTATTGGATCTTTATTTTAAAGAGGATGTGATTCATGATCGAATTGATCAATTCGCAGCTATTTTAGATCAACGAGTTCAAAATGATCCTAAAAAAATCTATTCCTACAACCAATTTCTAAACGGAGTAGAATCTTTAAAAAACACCATAAGTGATCGAATAGAGTTTTTAAAAGCTTATCATGAGATTGACCGAGATGATTTGACCATCTCAGAACTATCGATGTCGACATCTGAAGGATTCAACTATCCTCCTACATCAGATGAAGAGGTTCACATATCTGTTCAAATAGAAGGTGACGCACAAAAGATTTTACTTTATTATGGAGAAGGATTAGATGGAATGTTTGAAAGAATAGAAATGTATGATGATGGTATGAATGGTGACATCCATGCCAATGATAACACTTATCACGGTGTTATTCCTAGGCATGATGCAGGAACATTTATTCGATATTACATCGAAGCAATCAAAAATGATTCGTATTCTACGGCCACTTTTTATCCCGTTGGGGCGGAACATGATGTATTTATCTATCAAGTTCAAACAAGGACTTCCACCGAAGAAATCGTTATCAACGAATTCATGGCAAACAATAAAACCACCGTCTCAGATATTTCTGGCGAATACGATGATTGGATCGAACTCTTTAATAAAGGGGATGAAACTATTGATCTGTCTGGGTATCATTTATCTGACGATGAAGATGAATTGGACAAATGGACATTTCCAGATGAATATGTTATTGAACCCAATGAATACATTATCATTTGGGCAGATGACGATGAGGACCAAGCTACTGATAATGAGATGCATTGTAATTTTAAGTTGTCAGCAGATGGAGAAATTCTGATACTGAGCAATTCGAATGGAGAAATTGTCGATCATATAGAATTTGAAGAACAGCAACAGGATGTTTCATTTGCACGAATTCCAAATGGAGTAGGAAATTTCCAATTCAATGATGCCACATTTAAGTTCAATAATGAAGGTACAACCCAAACTGATGATTCGAATTCATCCAATACTTTTTTAAGCATTTATCCCAATCCCGCAACAGATCAAATTCAGATCAATATGGAGGATAAATTCGATCATGAATATTTATTAACCATGTTTACTCCAACAGGAGAAAAAGCTTTATCAAAAAAAATATCTGCTTTTAATACACCAATAGATGTATCAAATCTAAGTAGAGGTATCTATTTCGTTTGCCTTCAATCTATTAATAAAGACAAACATTATGTACAAAGAATAGCAATACTCTGATAGATCACTTATCTATTATCAAAACATGTAAGAAATGAGATAGATAAAAAAATCATTATTTTGATAAAATGTATAAGGTATTATCTTTGCCTTCTCGTTAAGAGAAATTGGATTCACCATCCAATAAGATTTGAGGGATTAGCTCAGTTGGTTTAGAGCGCTGCCTTGACAGGGCAGAGGTCACTGGTTCGAGTCCAGTATTCCTCACACCTTCCTACCCTTTTTAGCATTTCTCCGACAATTCTTTTTATCCAATTTTTATTATCATCAACAATTTGTCAGTTTTGTATGTTGATTAGATGGAAGTTAGAGATATCGATTTCCACACTATTTTATTATTTTAAATGTCAAATTGATCTAAAAAATGAAAAACATTCTTTTATCAGCGGTAGCGCTTTTGATTATGGCAACAACAAGTTTTGGTCAGATTAAAACTCCTGCTCCAAGTCCATATGCTAAAATTGAACAAAAAATTGGATTATCTAATGTAATGATTGAATACTCAAGACCAGGTAAGAAAGGTCGAGATTTATTTGGTTCAGATGCTCTGGTTCCATTTGGTAAGTTATGGAGAACAGGTGCTAATTACGCTACTACCATTGAAATAGACCACGATGCAGATATTTCTGGTCAAGCTCTTCCTAAAGGGAAATATGCCATTTTATCTGAGCCTAATGCAGATATGTGGAAAATTCATTTCTATACTTTTGAATCTAAAAGCTGGTGGTCTTATACTGAAAAAACACCAAATCTTACAGTGAGTGTTAAATCAGAAAACTCACCTTTGATGATGGAAACATTTACCATTGGCTTCAACAATTTTACAAATAGTGGAGCTCGTATGGAATTGGCTTGGGGAAATACTATTGTTCCAATAGCAATTTCTTTCGAAACGGATAAAGAAGTCATGCAAAGTATCGAAAAAGTAATGGCCGGACCATCAAACTCTGATTACTATAGCGCTGCTAGTTACTTTCATTCTGAAGGAAAAGATTTAAATCAAGCACTTGAATGGATTAAAAAAGCAACTTCTGTTGAAAACCCAAGATTCTGGCATGTAAGAAAGGAAGCTCTTATTTTGGCGGATTTAGGTAAATACAAAGACGCTATCGAAGCAGCTAAGAAATCTAAAATGTTGGCTGAGAAAGATGGCAACGACGATTATGTTAGAATGAATACAAAGTCCATCAATGAGTGGATGAAGAAGTAAAGTCAAAATCGACAATAAATATTTAAAGGAGTTCTTCGGAGCTCCTTTTTTATTTCCCTTCTTGAACAGTTCTATAACGATTTATACGAGATAAACTTTCTTGAGAATAACACTTTCAAACACATTGTTGAAAGTAAATTTATTAAATGGTAAAACTCAGGAAATCTAAACAAACAATCAATGGTTTTTAAGCAATGAAGTGATTTAAAAACTAAATCCTAATGCTAGAATCAACTCATTGAAATCCAAGCTCTGCCCAAAAATTAATTTCCATAGCTTTGGCTATGCAAAAGAATTTTCGGATTAATCTGACTTTCAAGCAGTTAATTCCGCTATTGAACACAGTTTTTAAATCACTTCAATTCATTGTATTGTAATAATCCAAGCTCTGTGAGATAAGGTTTCATCATCGATAATAAAAGAATTGAATTCTCTCGAATATAATCATCATCTATATCAAGTTTATAAACATTAGAATGAAAAAGCCAAGTGTTGCTGATTAAGATCATTTTCTCTGCTAACATTTTGGACTCATCCTTATTTTTTAATTCAATCATTAATCCTTTTTGGTTCAAATATTTAAATAGGAATAAATATCCATCACGACGTTTAGCATATACTGCTTTAAAATGAGTAAACATTGATTCGTTTTGCTTTAACAAAAAGAATAAATCTGTCCAGATAAATGAATATTCTACCATTCGACGCATGCTCACTTCTATTTCACTTTGAATTATAGCGATGTTATATTCTTTTTTATGTAATCCTTCGATGCGCTGATCAAACCGCTCTACCATCTCGAAATATAAACTCTCCAAAATATGCTCCCTCTTTTTGAAATGATAATTAAGATTCCCCGAACTCATGCCCAATTCTTGGGCAATCATTCGAATCGTTACATTACTGTATCCATATTGATTAAATAGAGTCCTAGCAGTTTCCAAAATTTTTGCTCTTGTACTTGACATTAGTAAACTCGTCCTAAATTGAATTTAAATTAGTAAATTTGTCCTAAAACTAATAAAATGGATTCATTATACCAATCTATAGAAGGTAAGGAAGCTATACTTCGAATGTATACCAACAAATTAGATGAGCTAGACTTATCATTCCACGATATTACGGTACAAACCTCTTTTGGTGAAACACATATCATCAAAACGGGCATTTCAAATGCTCAACCGATAATCATTGTACATGGATCAAACGCATGTGCCCCTATCGCACTGGAAACATATAGGGGATTAGAATCTAAATTTCAGATTTACGCAGTTGATATACCTGCCCAACCCAACAAAAGTGTAGAAAACCGATTAAGTATGACTGATCTCTCGTATGGAAAATGGATGAATGAAATATTAGATGCTCTCAAATTAAACAAAGTGTATCTCGCAGGATTTTCATTTGGAGGATTGGTCATCCTAAAGACTCTAGAGTTTGACGAAAGTCGGATCAAAGAAGTATTTCTTACTGCACCAGCTTATATTACTAATGGGAATCCTCTCCTTCTACTTATTAAAATGTTTGTTCCCATGTGGCTCTTTAAAACCTTTAAAAGAGATAGATTTATTGATCAATTCCTCAATAGGTTATTTACCAAGCCTGATCAATTTGCCAAGGCATTCTTATCCAAAGTTTTCGTCCATTTCAAAATGGACTTCACTCCCGTACCTGTTATTGACATCCAATCTGCTCAAAAAATATCAACGCCAATCACACTATTCACCGCAAAACAAGACCTCGTTTTCCCTGGACAAAAAGTCATCAAAAGAGCCAAGAAAATCTTTGGTTCATTAAAAAAATCGATATTGCTCGAGCACTCTAAACATGTACAATCCAAGGAAGACAATAACCATATTGTTCAGTATATCATTAAAGATATAGAGCATTAGAATTACATATACACTTTATCAAATCTGAAAAACTCCTATTATTTTCTCTACTAGACTATTCTTAATCTAATGGTATTGAAGTGATTCAAAAACTAAATCCTAATGCTAGAATCAACTCATTGAAATTCAATCTCTGCCCAAAAATTAATTTCCATAGCTTTAGCTATGCAAAAGAATTTTCGGATTGATCTGACTTCCAAGCAGTAAATTCCGCTATTGAACACAGTTTTAAATCACTTCATAATTAAAAAATTATTATGAACTAAGTCTACCATCACACCTTTGACCAACCTCATTTTACAGCAATTTGGTCCAATTCAATTTACAACACGTCATTTCAAGCTAATTCCTTCAGCATTTGGACTTGAAGACTTCTTCAATTGCAATTCTCAACCTATCGTGGTCAAATATTAAATACTCTAGACCATTTGCTAATACCTGCCTTCAAATTTCACATAGTCAAAATATATTTGAATTGCATTAGTCGATTCACCCAAATTGCTTTGTCGCAAGTCTTTTTTATCTGCGAAATCAGAGGAAGAGTTATAAGATTTAATCTTACCCTCTGACAGAAAAACATAGGATAAACTAAAATAGACAAGCACTAAAACCATCTAACTATGAGACCTTTTATTACGCTCTTAATGTGTTTCAATATTTTGTTTTTCTGCAAAATACAAGGACAATCCATTCTCACAAATATCTTAGTGCCTTCTACTCCACCTCCCACTACATTTGCCGAAATACTATCATTCGAAAGTGACATTCTCCTTCAATTAACCAATACAAACAATCAAGCTTATGAGATCAAGCTTATCGTTTCTCTAACCAATACCGATCAAGGGATTTCCATAAGATTAGATGAATCCTTTACACCTTCAACTCCACTCATATTAAATCCACTCGAAACTAAAAACATCAAATTCAAAGACTTACAAATTGCCTACGACAACGTTTCTGAAAAGGACGTCATTGCCGAAGGCATCAATTACGCTCAAATCATGCGTGAAGAACGGCTTCCTGAAGGCGATTATGAAATATGCGTTGAAGTATTAGATTATCATACAAATCAACTTCTAAGTACTAGTTTTTCATGTTCATTTTTCCCTATTATAGCCTATGATGCTCCAATTATACTATCTCCAGACAACGAACAAAATATAGAACCTTCTTCACCAACAAACGTTCTTTTTACTTGGACACCTTCTGGTGTAATTGGCAAAACCAAATACAGATTTCAACTAACGAATGCTACTGATTATGGATTTCAGAATCCATTGGATGTTTTGGTATTTCAAGATCAAACGTTTGCATTCACTATTGATGATATCATGTATACTCAATTGCTATACAATCCAAATTATCCGCCTTTGGAACCTGGAATGACTTATGCTGTCCGTGTTCAAGCATATGATGATGATAATGCATTCAATTACGTCAATAATGGATGGTCAGAACCAATTGTTTTTACCTATACAACGATTACGACGTTTGATCCTCAGATCATCTCAAATCAAGGCTCTACGGAACCTTCATTTTCTATGACCGAATGTACTTCATTTACAGACCCCATCTCAACCGAATTCAATACTGGTGTCACCTCTGGGCAAACGGTACAAGTTGGTGATTTTACCATGTTAATAAATCAAATTCAACTTAATACATCAACAAGTACCTACAGTGGTGAAGGAACAATCCATCTTGATTTTGCAGAACAAAACGTCAACGTCGAATTTGAAAACATCAAAATTAATTCTAACCTTAGAATGTTCGGCGAAGAAAGTTTTATTGTTGCATCCAATGAAAACAATGCAATCATCCATTCCGCTACATCCGAGGAATGGTCTTCAGAAGTTACAATTAACTATCCAGAAAATTTCTATTCCTACCTCAATCAACGTAGGGCTGGCTCACCATCTTCACTTGGAGTTCCCTTCTTACTGTACGAATCCGAGATAATCATATGTGCTGTTCAATTCAAACCTGAGAGTGCTTATATGAAAGTAGCCAAATCTTATGCTTTCCCTTTAGCTGGAGTTGGTTACGATCCCTTTATTACTTATACCAATAATAGCATTTGCATAAATTCATCAGGACAATTGTCACCAAATACCGAATTAAGACTAATCGAAGATTTAAATATTCCAATTCTCTCTGAGCGTATGAAGCTTTTGCTAAATGAAGATTCAAATATCATAAATCTAAGTAAGAATGGAAATACAGTCAATAATTTGAATGGACATATAGAATGCTCCAAACAAATCGTGCGATACAAAAATAGTCCTAGTAAGGTACAGTTTTCATTTTCTGTAAATGATGCTACTGACTTTAATTTCATAGCTCAAGGCAGTATTGATCAACCCCTTGCAATTCCCAACTTAAAAGATATAGAACTAGAAACATCTGGTATTAATATCGACTTTTCCACCAATCAAAACCCACCTCATCTAAACAGTACTTTTTCACACATTGGTGCCATTTGGCAAGGCATATTCATAGAAGACATCGATGTAACTCTACCAAATAACTTGAATCCCAACAACTATAAAACGAAAGCCGAAGGTCTTGCGATTTCACCACAAGGACTTTCTTTCGAATTAAGCCAATCAGGCAACATTTTACCGCTTCAACAAGGCAATATAGCCTCTTGGCCATTTGCCATCGACCAATTGGATTTATCCATTGTCGATAACATCATCGAACACTCAAGTATCGAAGGAGAAATCAGGTTACCCATCCAGCATACTGGAGGTGTAGGTTATGAAGGCTTTTTGGAATCTGTCAATGACGAATTAAACCTAAACCTTTCATTTTCGAACACTTCAAACATCGACATGGATATGTGGGTTGCCACTTTGGATATTGATGCTTCCAGTACAATTACACTTACGAAAGCAGGTTCTAAGTACCAAATTAACACAGATTTAAATGGGAATCTTGGCGTCAACTTCTTAGATGGATCGCAGTCTGCCTCATTAAGTAAATTGTTTCTTCCTAACATAGATTTCCAACATCTAGACATCAGTGGCAAAGATATTCCTGGCTTCATTCCAGATATAAATTTTGGATCCATAGGATTAGACAATCCATTGAGCAACCAAATGTCGTTTGGATTTTTTGAAGGAATTTTAGAAGGATTAAATGTTCAACGTCAAGGCCATAAATATGGCCTTAATCTTGATGTTGGTTTTAGCCTTTTCGGTGGAGATGTGGATGATGGTGGATTTGGTGCGGGAGTTGAAACAGACATCACCATCTGGTCTAAGTACAATGGATCTTTTGCATTTGATCAATTTGAATTGAATGAAATAACAGGTCATTTAAATCTTGGAATAGCGGAAGCAGAAGTTAAAATAAACATCTTCAATAATCACGAAGATTTTGGAAATGGGTTCAGGGGCGAAGCCAGTATAAATTTGGATGCCGCAGAATTAAATCTTGGACTTCAGTTTGTAATTCAATTTGGTAAAAAAGATCATTATCGGTATTGGTATTTTGATGGCGAATTTAGGAATAATGTTCCAGGATTCCCTTTGGGAAATTCAGGCGTTTCCCTATTTGGTTTTGGAGGTGGAGGATACTACAACATGATTGCCACTGGACCAGCAGAAGAAGAAAAAAAACGATTTAACGAATTTGAAGATGATCAGATGGTATATGATCACAATCCAGGAAATAGCATCTCAGAATTCACCTATTTACCTCAAAATCATAACTATGGATTCCGAGCTATGACTGTAATTGGTTGCACAGTATCATCATCTGCATGGAATCTTGAAAATAATTTCTTAATGGACTTCTCTACGAGTTCGGGCTTCTCTCTAAATACCATTCAATTCGAAGGGCGATTTAATATGATGAGGGACCTTGATCAAGACGAAGAACCAAAATTTGATATATCCAGTAAATCAACTGCAGAAATGCGAATTGCGCTCAATCGATTGGATGATGATTCTAGAGAGTTTACCGCCAATATGAATTGTGAACTTTCAGGATTATTTGCAGCTACTAAGTTTAACCTTGCCTTTTACCATAGATCGCCTACACAGAATACAGGAAGAAAATGGCATATTCATTTAGGCTCTTGGAGTCAAGCAGATCCTTTTGATGACGATGCAAGAATAACTTTTGAAAATGGAATAGACAATGCATTTATCACCTATCAGGTTATAATGAAAGCCTATTTCATGATGGGGAATAAATTTATCAATGGGACCATTTTGCCACCCCTACCCTCCTACATTACGGATATTCAATCGGATGCATATGGAAACGGTCCTGAACAACGATCAAATGAGGAATATGGTACAATGTCCAATGCCTTGGATTCTCCCAATAATGCAACATTTGGAATTGGGTTTGGGCTAGGCGCTCAATTCAATTTCAAACTGAATCTTTTGATTTTCAAGGCACGACTAAAGGCTCAGATGGTAGCAGACTTAGCCCTCACCAAATTCAACCAATCTTGTCAAGGATATTCTACCATTGGATTTAACGGTTGGTACGTAAGTGGTCAAGTATATGCTTTCTTGGAAGGAAGTATTGATGTTAGAGGTAAAATTTTCGGAAGATCATTTAAAGTCAATTTGATCAATTTAAAAGCTGGAGCTTCAATGCAAGCAAAATTTCCCAAACCCAATTGGGTAAAGGGTAACTTTTTCGTAGGAGGTTCAATTTTAAACGGTAGGGTCCGCATAAAAACAAGATCATTAGGGTTTGAGAAAGGAGAACTTTGTATCCCAGCAGGAGATTTTAATCCATTAGATAATCTTCAATTTGTTAATGAAATAATTCCTGAAGATAACACTACAAATGTAAGTGTATTTGCTGATCCCAGAATTTCATTTGCGATTCCAAAAGATGACATTTTTACGGTTAAAGATCTTGCTGACAAGGAGCATACATACAAAGTAGACTACTCCGTACATCTTAAGGACAAGACCTTAAATCAAGATGTCCCATGTGATCTGTTTTGGTACGAAGACCAGTACGCTCTTCGCATTACTCCTAAAGATTGGTTAGAAAGCAAACATAATTACGAGGTTAAAATATACATCAAAGCATACGAAAAAATTGGAGGGACCTTTAAAATTATAGATACCCGAACCAAGACAAGTTCCTTTAAAACCAAGAATCGACCGTCTTCTATTCCTATTTCTGATTTGGTACAAACGTATCCAGGTCTAGGACAGCGATACTTTATGGTCAAAAGTGATGATGGATCTCCAGCTAAAGGATTCGTCCGTTTAAACAAGGTCAATTGCCATGATATCTTAAAACCCATTGAATCAAGTGATCCTCAAGATGGATATTGGGTCAAATTTACAAACATTAGAACTCGAAAATCCAAGTCCAATCGATGTTATTGTTCGAGTAGTAAAAAAATAGAATTCGAATTACCTCAATCTCTACTTCCTGAGGAAATACATAGAGTCGAACTCATAGCAAAAGACTTTGAAGGAGTACTTACCTCGAATACCAATCAATTAACCACAGAATGGATTGGAAATTCGCATTTTGCTGCCAAAGGTGTTGAAGACATTGTTTATGAACAAAAAACAAAAGCATTTAAGAATAAAAATGTTTATACCTCCCATACCAAAACAAAATCTCTATTAGACGATGAAGTACAATGGTATGCACAAACCAGCAAATATCAATCTTACGATCAAAAATTAGCTCGATACTCGGTCAATCAAGTAGCACATTTTGACAGAGACATTCAATATTCAAGAAATTTTTCTTCCAATAACATTAGCATATCAGGTAACTTCCAAAAGAGCTTCCGTACACCAGTTGTATTATTGAGTTATGGCGGAGATGATGAACCTTTTGATCACTATGATATTCTTGGGTACAGATCTCATATTGCTCAAGTTGGATACGTAAAACCTATTTTGAATCCTCAACCTCAATTTCCCCAACTATCCCAGTCTTGGCTGGATGAATATCATCGCCAACTCTTTTTGTGGGATTACGATAACCAATGGGTACATGAATTGACCCAAGGAAGTTCTCCTGCTCTACGATCAAGCCATTATCCATTTTACCATGAGCCATCAGGAATGATGAATTCACTCCAAAGATTCGTACGAAACAACAAAAAGTACGAAAGACTTCTTCAAGAGAATGGATTCAACATTACGCTATGGAGGCCCGCTCCTCCTTTAACAATGGATGAGATTCAACCACACATTCAAGGAGCATCCGTGCATGTCGGAGGAACGGGTTTGATCAATCAATCTAATAACAATGGAAGCCATTCCAATTCACCTACAACTCCACAATTTCTGGTATACAATCATACTTCACTCAATACAAGTGGCATACTGATGTCCAACATCAATAATGATGATCAAGATTTAGGAGGTTCTATTTCGGATTGGACCACAACAAATATCTCGTTTCTCCCTATTATTGATTTTACCAATGAAGTATTCCACCGTGATAGAGTGAGTATTAATTTGCATGCTGCCTATCGTCTGACTCAAGTTGCGACTGCATCAACGCTGAATTCTTATATCCAGGCATTAAACTTATTGGACCAACGGTTTATGTCCTTAAAACAACCAAGTGGGACCTACCAAATAAGACTTAGTAATCTCCTTGGAGGATCCACTGACTTCAATTATCAATTTTAGAACTATGAAGAAAATAATTCTAATAAGTCTTCAATTTTTGACCATCAGTATCACCGCTCAAAATCTTTATATGGACGCCATGGTAAGCCAGGACAGTACGGTATTGAGATGGGTTCCAGTTGGTCTAAAAACATTCTATAACGGCGTAGAAAACGGATATAAAATTGAACGATTTGATTCCGATCAAGGAAAGTATAATCTATTGGACACCATACATCCACTCACCATTACTGAAAGTGAGAGATTAGCCCATTCTGAGCCGTCAGACTCTTTACTACTACTCGCAGCTTACTTCCTATATGGAACAGACACCCTAACATCTCTCAAATCATCCAACATTTTAGAGGGCTATGAACAATTTGAGCAACAAGAACTAAATTACAATTTCATGTTGATTTGTGCAGACCTTTCTGCCAATGCAGCAAAAACCATGGGACTACGGTATGTTGATCACACACCGATGAATTCAAAGAATGTTCTGTATCGGGTTACTTGCACTTATCCAGATCATAATCAGTCCGATACAGCATTCTTTTTAGCAAGAAACACACCTACTTATTTTTCAAAAATTGAAGGCCTTTCTACATTACAAGAAGATGATGAGGTCAAATTATCCTGGTCCAATACCGCATATAATTCATCATATACTGCATATAACCTTTTTCGAGCTAATGCTGAAAACGGTCCGTATAACATCATCAATAATGCCCCCATTTTTGTTGCAGATGACCAAGCCAAATCCATATTCCATACTGACAGCATCACCATAGGAAATCATTACTATTACAAAATACAAGGGCTAACAGCATTTGGCACTAAAGGTCCATTATCAGATCCTCATTTCTTTGAAGCAAAAAACAAAGAAGTTGCCATCAACTTTGGTCAATTCGAAGCAACAGGTGATCATACAGGAATTCATCTTAAATGGAAAAATCAGGTTATTAACCCTGATAATCTAAAACAGGTATCACTATTAAAATCAAATTCCTATGAAGGACCGTATCATATTTTGGTTCAAAACATCGGAACTAATGATTCATCTTATTTAGATGTCAAATTAGATAATTACAGGCATCATTACTACCGTTTTGTAGCTTTCAACCGAGATGGAGTTGCCAAATACTCTCAAATCACAAGAGCGGATTATAAAGACATCATTCCACCTCAACCTCCTGCCCAATTAAAAGGATACATCGATTCTATGGGGGTTTCCTACCTGCATTGGACACCCAACTTAGAAAACGATCTAAAAGGATATCGATTATATAAGTCCAACAGACTGAAAGGAACATATCATCACGCCCACGACCTCCTACTTTATTCCAATGTTTTTGAAGATACAGTCGGTCTTAATTTTCTTACAGAAAAAGTATTCTACAAAGTTGTAGCTGTAGATTTCAACAATAATCATTCAGAATATTCCAGCATACTGACACTTTCTAGACCAGATACTGTTGCACCAGCGCCAGCAATAATTAAAAACTTCAAAACTCATGCAAAGTACAGCGAACTAAAAATTGCTCCTAGTCCAAGCCACGATGTTCAAAGAATGATATTGGTAAAGCAAAGCAATAATTCTAATATGGATAGCATTGATCTTGATCCTGCCTCAATATCCTATAAGGATACATCATATCATCAAGGAGATTTGGCTCACTACCACCTTATTACGGTTGATGATGCTTCCAATAGTTCTAAAAGTAAAATTGTAAAAATTCAATCTGCATCAAGGGCTTTTTCACCTTTGGAAATCACGCTTGACCTACAAGACAACATTCCAACTCTGTCTTGGAAAATAAATTCAAATGACGAAGGTTTTACGAATTTCTATCTTATCGACAAAGGCGGGCAAATCTCTTTTTGGTTTAGGTCTGCCTCTGCCTCTTCGTCAAGATTGATGACAGATCTTCAAATGAATAAATTACAAGTGGCAGGTCAGTGGATTTCATCCAAGGGACGTATGTCACCATTTGTTTATTCTGACACAATTACACTCGAATGATTAGAAGGACAATCATAGTTACTGCCTTATTACTATTGACCAAATTCAACGGAATTTGCCAATTGAGTAATCCTATTCAGAAAAGTAAATCACCGTTTTACATTACAGGTAATCTAACCTCAGGTGTCAGATCATTTAGATCTAACAATTATGGTTTAAATAGAAATTCTAAAATAGGTTACTTGGCTAACATCAACCTCAACATTCACATTTTCGATTTTGTTCTCCCCTTTTCATACCGTCTAGGAGACCAGGTCAATCACCCTAGTATTCCATCCTTTCAATATTGGGGATTTAGCCCTAAGTATAAATCGCTTCAACTTCATGTTGGGCACAGATCACTATTCTACTCAAAAAATACTTTGGCTGGTATGCAAAGTTATGGTCTTGGCATCGATTTAAATCTAAAGTCTTTTCGATTTAAATTAAGTCGTGGCATTCTAAATCGTAGACAAGATAGACGAACACTATACGGTTACAATCTAAATCAAAGAAAGGAACGAACATACACGGCAGGACAGCTAAGGTTAGGAAAACGTAAAAATTATTTCAAATGGGATGTTCTTGTGGCCAACGAAAAAAATCAAAATCAAGACACTCTTTCACCTAGATTTAATTTGGTCAACGAATGTACATTTCGCTTGCAAATATCGTCCCTGCTTCGTTTAGAGTCTAATGCTGCTTTGAGTTATGTAGACAATAAAAATCAAGATTTTTATCCCATAGAAAACGATCATGCTGTCATACATTTTATTGAAAGGTTGGGCAGGTCTCCTAACCTCAGTAGTAAGGTTGGTTTTTTATACTCCGCAAATCTTACCTTGGAAAAAAAAGGCAATTCACTCAGTTTAGAAGCACAGCAAATCGATCTGGGGTTTGAAACTTTTGGACGCAATTTTCAGGTAACAGACCTTAGAGCATACACTGTAAAAGGTAGATTAGGCCTATTTAAAAGGAAGGTATATCTGACTTCCAAAATTGGTTGGCAGTTTAATAATCTTCAAAACCTAAAATCTAGTAATACATCAAGAATCGTCTCTAATATCAATCTGAGTATAAGGCCAAATAAAAGTCTTCAACTTCAGATTAACGCATCAAATTTTTCGATTGAAAAAGAAAACATTTTTGTTGTTGGTCAAGATTCATTCTCATTCAATTATAATGCCTTGATAAGTTCATTTGCCATGATCTGGAACAAAAAAAGATCTACCTTTTCATGGAATACCAACTATTCTAAAAACAGTAATACTTCTACTGAAAACACTCAAAAATCCTCAATTACATTAATTAATGGTGCATTCGATTGGACTTATCTACTAACACCTAAAGGTAGAAGTGCATTCTCATTAGGTTGCAATTATACTTCTATTTCGCAACCTTCATATTCCTCGGAAATGTATGGAATTTCATTAGCTCCATCTTACCATGATAAAAGCGTAAACATAAGACTTTCATATGCTCCATTATACCAAGTCAAAAGTGATGCTCCAAATTTTATATCACACCAGTTAAATGCTAGAATTCAATATCTAATCAATAAATCTCACAAGCTCTTTCTAACCGCATATTATCAGAAAATAAATGATGTCCAGAATATTCAAGAAAATCAATTCAGGCTTGGGTATTCTTGGACATTTAACACAAAAAAACAATGATTATGAAACCTATTTTTACTTTCTTTTTATTGATAACAAACTTGGCATTCGTATCGGCACAACTCATCATTCATGAAGTCTATCCATTGCAAAACAAAATTGAACTCCAAAACAATGGATCGTCTACTATTAATGTCAGTGGAGCTAGCATCGAAAGCACTAACGGCACCTTGATTTTCATTTCTAACAATCTAACATTTGACTGTGGTGGGTTGACATTGGCACCAGGTGAATTGCTTGTTTTCACCCTACCCTACAATATAGAGTCGGATAAAGGCGATCTCTGGTTAAATGCGCCAGGACAAATTCCTTCAGCTTATCTTCAATGGGGTGAAATAAGACCAATGGCAACTACTGCCTATTCGTTAGGTCTATGGAATGATCCAAGCGACTTTTTCCCATCAATAGCAAATAATCATTCAATCGAACTTGTTGATCCCTTAGCTAATAAAAAGTCTACTGGTTTTTTAGAACAAGATAACCCTACTCTTTGTGCTTCAAATACTTCGTGTATAATAAGCAATATTGACCGTTCGATATTAACATGCCATGACAACAATACGCCATCTGATCCAATGGATGACTACTTCACTTTTTCAATCAAATTTCAAGGAATAAATCTTCCAGACAATTTATTTGTAGAATTCGACCCAGGTGATATAAGTCCAACCATGATACCATCAGATTGTGGAAACTGTCCTTTGGAAACCTCTCCTGGAACATCAAACGGAGAGTCTTATAAACTGGTATTGTCCGATCCCAATGGGAACTGTCATCACTCCATCGAAATAATAGCTCCACCTCCTTGTTCTCCAGAATGCGAATTGCTTACTGCACAAGCTATAAATGTTGAATGCAACAACAACTCAACAAGTCACGATCCATCAGATGATTACCTCGATTTTATATTGCGTGTTTGGGGAATTAATGAATCTGAATCAGGTTTTCTAATTGTTTGGCCCAATGGGCAAATTGATGGACCATACCCATATGTGGATCCAAATAACATCAATACTTTGGGAATCGTACCTGCTGGCAGTGGAGACTTCACTCTAATTATCCAAGATTACGAAGACAAGGATTGTCAATTCGAATTGAATATTCCTAATCAAAATTCATGTTCTACGTCTTGTCAGTATGAAGAATTCACAACTTATAATGTCCACTGCAATGACAATAATACTCCTTTTGATCCAAGTGATGATTATGTTGCATTTGATCTTGAAGTCAGAGGGTATAACCTATCTTCGGAGTACAATATTGATGGGACTATGACTGAAGTCTTTCCTCCACGTGGCACAACAAATACGATTAATTCGTTTTATACAAGTTCAGGAAGTGCAGGGGTCGAAGACCTCGAAATTATTGTTAGAGACAGCGAAGACAACAACTGCACTATTACAGACTTTGTTGCAAACCCAGGAACATGTTCTACTGAATGTAACCTCAACTTGGATTCCCTCAGCATAACTTGTATCGACAATGAGACGCCTCAAGATAGTACCGATGATCTATATTTGTTGACCATCATTGTCAATGGAAATAATACAGACGGGACATATACGCTGTCGTCTTTGCCCTTCCTAGAAACCGATCAAGAACTAGACTTTAATAAGCTTTACGAATTTAAATCTCCTTCCATTGAAGAACTAGAGTCCAATACTTATTTTCTTACCATGTCTAAATCAGGATGTACTGGTCTTACTCTTCATGGCAGTTTACCAAATGCCTGTTCTAATGTAAGTAGTTTAACTACCACAGTTGATGACCGTATATCACTTACTCCAAATCCTGTATCAAATCAATTGAAGATCACTATTTCACCTGACCAAGGAATTGACAACCAAAATATTCGCGTATACTCATCAACAATGAGGTTGGTTAATCATGAAATTAACATTTCCTCTTCTTATATAGATGTATCAAGATTATCCTCTGGAATTTATTACCTTTTTATTGGAGAAAAAGGAATTTACCATCGCATACGGTTTCTAAAAATTTAAAAACCTGAGTTCGATATTAAAATAGAGCTAATTGCGAAGAATTTTGTGGTGAAAACTGATATAATTTGATTGTGGGCTTTTTTGGCAAGAAAGAGTATGCAATTAATCCAGCTAAGAGATTATTAATAAAATTGTGAAATGAACGATGGCGAGAATGTTCTATCATACAAATGTTTTTTAATTGATCGTTGATCGTTTCAATGATGCTACGTTTGCGTAGCATTATCTTATCGATTAAAGGCATCAATGAGTTTTTCATGTTTTTACGTATCCCTGTTACCAGATGTATGCCATTATCAAAAAGCACTTCTGTAAGTTGCTTGCTCACATAGCCTTTATCTCCATACAGTTTGCCCCAGATCCTTTTTAACAAATTACCCTTTAACGGTGTACGATCATCAACATTTGCTTGAGTGATCTGAAAATCAATCACTTGGCCATATTCATTAACAACTAAATGAAGTTTAAAGCCAAAGAAATATCCCATTGTGGACTTCCCCCTTGTCGCAATATTCTTAAATACTTTATGATTAAAAATCCGTTTGTTTTTACATACCCTTATGGGAGTAGAGTCAACAAAAGATATACCAGTACAGCTTCCTAAACAACATGTCTTTGCGAACAATGCCATGGGTAATAATGCTTTTTTCTGAAGTTCTACAAAACGATTATAAGAAACGAGATTGGGAAATTCAGAGGACAAATGTTTGACGAGATATTGATTATAAAACCATTTGAAACATCGTATGCCACTCAATTGAAATAGAATCATTATTGTCATCACCTCGGAAGTGTTTAATTTAGGTTTACGCTTGGGTTTGTTTCCAATACTGTGTTGGTCAAGGTAATTTTCAAATTCGATCACAAATTCATCCACAACACAGAAAATATCAGTAATTTGCTCTTTAAGAATCATAAGGAATAGCTCTGTTAATTAATTGATGGTCAACTATTAAGGTACAACTATTCCTTATTTTTTCACAATCAATAAGGATATTTAACAATATATAAAACCCTTATTATCAGTCAAATGTTAATCGAACTCAGGTTAAAACCATTTTACTTAAAATAGCATCAAAAAGGAAGTTGAGCTCAATGAAGGCTTCCTTTTTTTTGAGTCTAAAACTTTGGGTAATTATCTCTTAAATACAAGTTCATTGTTGCGGTAATAATCACAATTCATATTCAATGATGTTTACAAATACCCAAGATAAAGTCCTGTAATTGCCAGAGAATTGTATACTCCATGACAGCATATTCCATACCACAAATTCCTATTAAAGACTAATATAATCGTGAGATATCCAACTCCAATAATGAATGCATTTGTTGCATCCGCCCCACCCAATTGCACATGATATAAACCAAATAGAATGCTTGTAATTAAAAAACTCAAATGAGTAGAAAATTTCCCAGGAATTAACTTTTCTAAATAAGAAAAAATAAAGCCATGAAAAACGATTTCTTCATACAAACCTCCGACCAACCATCCCATAATTAAAATAAAAATATAGAATGTTGTATTGCCCTTTAAGTCGTTATATAGATCGACGTCCACATCATTAAAGTCAAACAAGATATCTAATACTGGAAATAAAATCAATTGTGAAAAGGCAAAAAACAATACCCCAACCAATCCTCCGACTAAAATTGATTTGAGACGAAATGATTTAAAATTAAATCCAATATCTTTAAAACTCTCATTAAAGTACTTTAAACAACTCCAAACCGCAATTAGAATTGGGATAATATAAAAAAACGGGAATGAAGTGATTCCAGAATGAGGAAATAGCGTTACGAATGCTACTGTCAACAAAATTAAAATGGTGTTCTTTAGATTCATTAGAGTTGGTATTCTGATGTTGGACTCCAAATCCTTAGAAGAAAAATGGAGATTAAACTTAGTATAATAAAACAAGACAACAAGAATTCGAAATCTGTTTCAGGAAATGTACTAGATTGCGCCATATATGCACCAAATAACAATAATGGCAACACGACAGAGCTTATCGACAGTGTAATTTTATACACACGAACCCCACCTTCAGGATTCCTCTTTCGAATCTGAATAGACTCTATCGAAAAATCCAAGGAGTCCGCCAAAAGATTTAAAGTATGCATCCTAGGCATGACTTCTCCTCTTTCAATTCTTTGAACGGATCTGAGACTAATATTGGACATTTCGGATACCTCCTTTTGTGTATAGCCTAATAACATTCGCTGTTTTTTAACCGTATCTGCAATCAATTTTTGTTTCGAATTATTCATGGTAAATATAGATTTAAATAAAAATGCCTAATGGGTTTTCAAGGTGACATTTATACGCCATTCCTACGTCGTTTGCACTTTAAATGACAATATGCTTGTCTTTCTACCAAATTTAATAATATAAAGTCAATTTTGTTAAAGTCTCCAATTGCTCATTAACTAGAACTACTTCTATAATGCCCCTCACCATCTACTATTTTTCTAAAGTTGATGATGCTTAGAGAGTTACATATCTCCATCAGAGCAAACTAAATTACGGTATGAAACGAAAGAATCCTTACGATTTATCAATGATTAATGATATTCATTCTGTTTTAGATCTATACTACAAGCTGTTTGTAGGCCTCATCTAGCAAACTAAAAAATGAACTATAAATGAAAAAAAATTAAGAATGTCGTAACAAATCAAAATTTCACCCCGTCTCCAAAGTGACATGCGAAACGAAACGATCATACATACCATTGATGGCTTCAAAGATAAGCTATACAGATACGCTCTCAAGATCTTGAGAAATCAGTTCGATGCGGAAGACGTCTTGCAAGAATTGATGATCAAAATTTGGAAAAAGAGGGAACAATTTTCTGCTTTAGAAAATAAGGAAGCATGGTGTATGACCGTAGCGCGAAACTTGAGTATTGACAAAATACGAAAGCGTAAAAATGATACTCAAGATATATCTGAATACCATACTATATCGGACAAAGCTCCTACTCCTGATCGAATTACTGAGGATCGAGAAAGTCTAAGTCAGGTAATGAAACTTCTCAATGAACTTCCTCCTCATCAAAAGGAAATTATTCATTTAAGAGATATAGAAGGATATACCTATAAAGAAATCAGTACGATTACTGATATGACTGAAGATCAGGTAAAAGTGAACTTATTTCGCGCAAGGCAAAAATTTAAAGAAAAAGTTAAACGGCTTAATTTACAAAGATGAAAACAAGAGATATTAATAAGCTGATCGAAAAGTACTGGAATGCCGAGACTTCACTGGAAGAAGAAAAGACATTAAGATCATATTTCAACGGATCAGACATTGATCCTGAGCATTTGGAGTTTACTCCATTGTTTAGAGCATTAAAAATGGAATCCGTCATATCTGCTTCTCATATTCAACTTACTCCACCAAAAGAAGTTGTACGACCTAAAAGAATCATCTCTATTTTTAGAAAATGGAATGCAGTAGCCGCTGTTTTTATTGCCATTCTAGCCGTGGTTTTTGTCATGAAGAATGAAGGGTTAACAACAAAACAATCTGCTACTGTAGTAAATGTAGAGTCTCCAGAAGAAGCACTCGAATATACTAAAGCCGCATTGGCAATGTTATCCAAAAACTATAGGAAAGGGACTTCGGAGCTTTCGAGTAGTATGAACAATGTCAACAGAATGAATATTATTAAATAACACATATAAAAAAGAAGGTGCTCAAATCGACACAATTCAAAGCACCTTCTAATATTAATTAACATTAACACAAAATTAAAAACATTTTTTAGATCATGAAAACATTACTTTCATTTGCCCTCTCACTTATATTTTTCACAGGATTAACTGGACAAAATGATGCTATTGATCGATTTTTCCAAAACTATCAAGACGATGAAAACTTCACTATGGTGTATGTAAGTCCGAAGATGTTTCAAATGGTAAGCAAGGTCGTTGAGGGTCAAGATGATGAGGACATTAAAGATCTGGTAAAAGACATAAGGGGATTAAAAATTTTAACCACTGAGCAAAATCCATTACAATACTATGAAGAAGCAATTACGAAAATTCCTACCAATGGATATGAGATATTGATGACCGTTAGGGATAAAGGCTCCAATGTCAAATTCTTAACCAAAGAATCATCCGAAGATGTAATTGAAGAATTATTGCTACTCGTTGGTGGTGAAGACAGTTTTGTCTTAATGAGCTTCGTTGGGCAGCTTAATCTTAACAAAATTGCCAAGTTAGCCCAAAAACTTGATATCGATGGAGTCGAATATCTTGAAAATCTCGACGACAAATAACATCTAAATAAACCTATCCAATTTAATCTTCTTAAAAAGCTTTATCAAGAATTAGCGACAACATTCAGATGAAGGTTTTTTAAGAAGATTTCTAAAACTTTCTTGGCATGAAAATGAAATGGGTTGCTTTAAGCACCATACTGTTTTTTATTTCCTGTAGCAATAAGGCCGTTGATCAAATTTTCACACATTATAAAAAGCAAGACATAGAATTTGCTGCCACCATTCCAGGTTGGGCAATTCGGGCAGGATTAAGAGTAGCAAAAAACTATAGTGAAGATGATACTTTTAAAGACATAAATAAAATTATAGAAAAAATTTACAAGGTTCGATTATTGGTCACAGACAAAAATACCATTAAGGATTCCTATCAATTTGTGCATTCTAATCTTACTAAAGATCGTTTTGAGCTATACGGAAAAGTAAAAAGTAATCAAACTTACTTTGATCTATGGGTAAAAGAAAAAAATGACAAAATTCAAGATATATTCTTGTACGTAAATGATAATACTGACCTCGTATTGGTTCAAATCAAAGGGCGAATCAACCTAAAAGCACTTGAGCCTATGTTGGAAGACAACCTATATTCAAACTTTTAAAATCAAAATATTATGAAATATATAATCACTTCAATACTCCTTTCTTTTTCTACCCTAATTTTAGGGCAATACGACTTGGATTTGACGTTCAAAAAATATAAAAACAATGAAAATGTCACCAGTTTTTCTTTTGATGACAAAATCATGGATTATGTTAAAAACAAGGATAAAGAATGGAAAACCAATATCGATAAAGTAGAAATCATCGTCTTGGGACCAGATCAAGATTTTGAAAAAAGCGACTTAGAAAAGATAAATAAAGCCATCAAAGCTGATAATTACGAAATGTTGATCAATGCCAAATCTAAAGATGGCAAAGCTGCTATTTATGGTCTTACACAACCCAACAATGAAGCATTGACGTCTCTATATGCTCAAGTGTATTCAGAAGAAGCTACAGTTTACTTTATGCTAAAAGGAAATATTTTCTTTGAGGAGCTAGCTGAAATGGGACTTAATTTTCAAGGAGCTGATATTTTCAAAGGTATGTAGTTCTACGGCTCTACCTAAAAATTGTCCCGTCCTAAAATAGTGTTACGGGTTTAAAAATACTATTAATGAACCATCTGTGGATTTAAATCCACAGATGGTTTTTTGTTTTATATGTTTTGGGGCTTAGCTTATCTTGATTATGCATATATTCTGGTGTATGCATATGGCAAGATAAGTGTGGCCTGTCATTGTTATATATTTCAATACTTTGGTTTACTAAACATCGCATTAGTTCTATATCCTTAATTTTTATACCAAGAATAAACTCCTGTTTCAGTATGCCGTTTATCCTTTCGGCTACCGCATTTTGATAGGGATCATATTGTTCGGTCATGCTACATTTAATTTTGTGCTTACCAAGTAGTTCTTGATAAGCATCACTACAGTATTGGAGTCCTCTATCCGAATGATGTATAAGCTTGTGAGACTTATATTTCCTATTCTTAATCGCCATCTTTAAAGCTCTAATTGAGCCTTTTGTTGATAAACTTTCTGATACGTCATATCCAACTATTTTTTTTGAATACTTGTCCGTAATCAAGGCTAAGTACTGAGGATGTGTCCTGTCTCCGATGTAAGTAATATCGCTGACCCATATTTGCTCTGGTTTCTTTACCTGTATTTCTTCTATTAAATTCTTGTGCTTGCGGAATCTGTGATGTGAGTTGGTCGTTTTGTGGTATTGACGCTTTGGTTTGATTAACATGTGGTTAGCTCGTAATATATCGAATAACTTATCCCGTCCTACGCCTATCTGTCTCAAGTCAGCCTTGAGCATATGATACAGCTTCTTGCCTCCTATTCGTGGCATCTTTAACCTTATTTGAGTAACCATTTCTAACACTTGCTGCGCTCTGTTCTGATGGCGTTTAACTCGTGACTTTGATCTATAATATACCTGCCGATTATACCCGAACAAGTTACAGGCGTATGTAATACTCATCTCTTGTTCTTTTTTGACGTGATCAACTGTTCGGGTAAGGAGTTTTTTCTTATTGGAATATTGTACTCCTTCTCCGCTAATTCTATCATCATATCAAAGAGAATAGTCTTATGATCTGCTCGCTCGGCTTGCTTTTCTAAGTGCTTCTTCTGCTTTTCAAGCAGCTGCACTTTTGCCTCTAATTCCATTATCCGTTGTTCGGCTGTCTTTGGCATATTGCATGGTGTTTGGTTCTCCCAATCAAATGTACCATATTTCCGTAGCCAATTAACTACTGTACTTTGTCCTTGTATCCCATACTTGCGTTTAGCTCCTGTTACCGACAGTTCTCCTCGCTCAATTTCCGACACAATCTGTAACTTTAAGGATAAACTGTAATTTTTCTGTGTTCGCTTTACATAATTCGTTCTCAATTCTTTAGACATTTCATCTCTCTTTTGTGTAACGCTATACTAGGACGGGACAAATAAAAAATAAAAAGAGGAAGTTTCTAAACTGAAACTTCCTCTTTTTTGTATTTGAATATTTCTCTTCTTATTTCAATTTGAAATTTCCTTGACCTACCAAATAGCCATTATTGTAAATCTCTATCGCATACAATCCTTTTCCTATTTTATTAGGAAGAGTCCAATCAAGGCATGCATTAGTGTCTTCGTTATTGTAAACTACTTTTCCTGATGTGGTATACCTAACTTGTGTATTGTCAAGTTTGTTCGTAAGTACTCCAGAACCACTATTCTCAACAGCTACAGTTTCGCCTTGCGGGTTGATCATTCTAATAAAGAACTCCTTCTCTCCAGCAGATGTTACATAGTTAGATTCTGTCGTAAAACAAGTTCTAAGCATTTCTATATTCTTTGCTCTTGATTTCTTCTTCAATTTACCATTCTTTCTAATGTCAAAACCTGTCACCTCCAAGAAGTTAATTTTAATGGCATTTGCCATATCCACTTTTGAAGACAATGACTCATTAGACTTCGATAATTTTTCTTTTTCACTGGCTAAGACAGCTCTTGACTCGGCTAATTCTTCTTTAGCTTTTCGCTCCGATTCAACCTTGGTAGAAAGCTCTTGATTCTCACTCTTCAAATTCATGTTTGAAGCAGTTAGGGATTCGTTTTCCTCGGTGAGACGAGTAATTTCAGCAAGGTATTCGCTAGCCTGAGAATTCATTAATTTCAATTCCTCCTTCGCCTTAGTCAGTTCACGCTTAGTCCATATAAGATTAGAGATTTTCTCTTTCTGAGTTTTAAGCTCTTTCTTTTGACTATCAATGAGATCATTCATTTCTTGATTCTCACCTCTCATCTCCTCTAGATTAGCTAGAGCAGTATCGTAATCCTGATGCAATTTAGCACTAATTGTTTCCAGTTCAACTAAGTTTGTTTGCTGTACTTCGGTTTGTGTTTTAAGCTGACTGTTCACAAACCATTGATATGCATTCAGCCCCAATAACCCAATAATGGCCACAATTGCCCAAGCCGTAAAATTTTGTTTTGATCTTGAATTGGCACTCATATTTTAATATTTTTATAATTACAATGATGGAGTTAACCCATCTTTTTCACTTTCAATCCATTACGTTTTAATTCAATGGATCCTAAATTTTGATTGAATAACCATAATTATTATGCAAATATTATTATTTTGATCCTATAAATGAAGGATTAAGTGAAAAATAGAAGATATCCTCCATTCCTATAACCCCGTATAAACCCTGATATTATGCATATTAACCATGAAAATCTACATCGTATTCTATTTTTGGACATTGAAACTGTTTCGAACTTTCCCAATTATTTCGATTTGCCCGACTCATTAAAACTCCTTTGGCAGCGCAAAGCTCTATTCATGGATAAATCTCGAGAGACCTGGTCGGATGACGATTATAACGACATATATCAAGCTAAGGCAGGAATCTTCGCAGAATTTGGTAAAATAATATGCATCTCATGCGGTTACTTATCAGACGGTACATTTCGTTTAAAAACAATTTACAACAATGACGAAGAAGAATTACTTACACAATTTGTTGCACTGATTAATGAATATTATCCCGATCCTAAAAATGCCTTTCTATGTGGACACAATATAAAGGAATTTGATGTACCCTATCTATGTAGAAGGATGATTATCCATAACATTTCACTTCCGAATCTTCTGGATATATCAGGAAAAAAACCTTGGCAGGTTGAACATTTACTTGATACATTAGAAATGTGGAAATTTGGTGACTTTAAGAATTTTACCTCACTATCTCTATTATCAGAAATATTAAGCATTCCATCTCCTAAAGACGATATTGATGGATCACAAGTGGGTCAAGTCTATTGGAATGAACAAAACTTAAAACGAATTGCTGATTATTGCGCCAAAGATGTAATCACCACGGCAAAGGTATTTCTAAGGTTAAACCTCCTTCCCCCTCTTGAAGATGACAACATTACTCATGTAGACGAATAAAACAATAGGATTTACTTTCGTCTATGAACATAATTATCTATTCCACGTTTTTTCAAATCTGAAGAAACTTGAATAGCCTTAGTATAATCATTATATCGTCCAGCGCAAACTGAATGGAATTGGCTTAGATCAAATACTACTTTTTCGGCTTCTTGATAGCCTAGTTTTGACAATCTATTGACCATTTGATCCGCATTGGTTTCCTTTATGTACGAACCAGCGATAACCATATATTTGCCATTACCAACACTACTAGGAGTACTTTTCACATTAGATACAACCTCTTCTTCCCTATTGTTTATCTGATTTTGTTCATTTTCAATTTTTTCATCCAATTCTGAATAATCAATAGGGTCCTCTTTGATTTCATCTTCACTCACCACTTCCGAATCAGGCATTTCAAAGTCATCTCCATCCATAAAATCATCTTCAATGGTAGGAACTTCATCGCTAACATCTACCATTTCTTCTGCAAAATCGTCAAACTCCTTATTCTCATTACAGGACTTATACAATATACTAATCCACATATAAGCCAAGAATAAAACAACGGCAATTGAAAGTATTTTTAAGACCCTATTCATAACAATTTATTGAAACCAAACACAAATATACTACATTTATATAATATATGACTACCTTGTTTACAACATAATAGATACACAATAGTTCCATTTATCTGAGACTTTGAGAAATATTTGTATTATTGTATACTCTCTATAAACAATCTCATCATGATCAAACTAGTCTATTTTGTTCTATTCGGAATCTTATGTTTCAATCTAAGTGCTCAAAATCAAGATGATGAAGCACTATTCATCAAAGAAGTATTTGATTTCACCCTATCTAAGTCCGATTGCTACAACAACTTAAAACATCTATGTAAAGAGATTGGACCAAGGTTATCAGGTACGAATAGTTATGATGAAGCCGTTAAATATGGAATATCTCTTTTAACTCCACTTTCAGATACCGTTTACGAGCAGCCTTGTCTAGTTAATGCATGGCAAAGAGGAGAAAATGAATCTCTTGAGCTTATTTATGAGGATGGCAAAAAAGAATCCATTAATATGCTCTCTTTGGGATTTAGCATCGGAACTGAAGATCAATACATTATTGGCGATATTATCGAAGTAAACTCCTTAGATGAAGTTAGATCATTGGGAAGAGAAAATTTAGAAGGGAAAGTGGTATTCTATAATAGGCCAATGGATCCAACAAAGACCAACACTTTCAGTGCCTATGGTGGAGCAGTTGATCAAAGAGTATATGGGGCAACAACTGCTTCTGAGTACGGTGCTATAGCTAGTATTACAAGATCCATGTCTGTAAATAATGACGATGTTCCACATACAGGAACTCTTTTTTATAAAGAAAATACCACCAAAATACCCGGTATATCCGTAAGCACGAACGATGCTAACAAATTAAGTAAAGCCTTGACGAAAGGAATGGTAAGAGCAAAGATTAATACTCAATCAAAAAGTCTAGGTCAGAAAAAGGCATCTACAGTAATTGGTGAGATAAAAGGTAGTGAATTCCCTAATGAGATTATACTTGTTGGTGGTCATTTAGATTCGTGGGATGTTGGAGAAGGGGCTCATGATGACGGCACTGGTGTCGTCCAATCCATACAGGTATTTGAAACGTTAAAAGCACTGGATTATAAACCTAAAAGAACATTAAGATGTGTACTTTTTGCAAATGAGGAATCAGGTTTGGCAGGAGGTAGAAAATATGCTGAAGTTTCAAATAAAAATACCGAATATCACCTCGCAGCAATAGAATCAGACCGAGGAGGATTTATTCCGACTGGATTTTCTTTCGAAGGCCATGAAGATACCTTTACACAATTTTACCAATCAGTGAGCAAATGGAGCGGTCTTTTTGAAACCTATGGAATACAATTCTCTAATGGTGGATCTGGCGCAGATATCGGACCATTAAAAGGACAGAAAGGGCTACTTGTTGGTCTAAAACCAGATTCTCAACGATACTTTGATTTTCACCACACCCATGAAGACGTATTTGAAGTCGTAAATAAAAGGGAACTAGAGATGGGAGCGTCAGCCATGGCGGCATTGGTTTATCTCCTGGACAAATATGGTCTAAAATAAAAAAGGTCTTCTTACAGTAAGTGTTCTTCTATTCTCAAGAACGTTAAATTACGTCAGCTCAACACTTTGTAGTTTGTTTTACTTTGTTGTTTGCCTTCCCATCTTAGTGAGTACACTATCAACGGGCTCCCACAATTCAATTTTATTCCCATCAGCATCCATAATGTGTACAAATTTACCATAGTCATATGTCGCAATTTCATCAACAATGGTAACGCCATTAGTTCTTAAATTCCGTACCAATCCTTCAATGTTTTGAACTCTATAATTTATTATAAATTCTTTTTTTGAAGGATCGAAATAACTTGTAGAGTCTTCAAAGATATCCCAGTTTAGGTAATTAACTTCATTAGGGCGATTTGCATTCCTAAATTCGAACGGAGAACCATACTCATCAACCGCAAGACCTAAATTATCTTTATACCAATTTTTCATTTTTTGAGGATTACTTGATTTAAAAAATATTCCTCCAATTCCAGTCACTTTTGGAACAGTATCAGTTGATTCAATAGGTTCTCTTTTTTCATCCCACGAACTATTCTTTACATTCTCTGCTTGGTTACAACATATCAAAGTCAAGACTAAAACAAAAAAATTATAGAGTAGTCTCATAGTACATATTTATTCTACTTTTCTTATGGTCAAATAAAGTAGACTTGGACCTTTTTAGTAAAGCTTAAATATTATATAACCTTCAATTCTTTACCAACTTTGATAAAGGCATCTACTGCTTTATTTATGTGTTCTGTTTCGTGGCCAGCAGAGATCTGAACTCTAATTCTAGCTTGTTCTTTAGGAACTACCGGATAGAAAAATCCTATTACATAGATTCCTTCATCCAACAACCTATTGGCGAATTCCTGACTCAAAGGGGCGTCGTATAACATCACTGGAGTAATAGGATGCGTACCTTCAACAATATCAAATCCAGCTTCCGACATCCGCGATCTAAACAAAGCCGTATTCGCTTCCAACTTATCTCTTAATGCTGTAGATGCTGTCAATAAATCCAATACCTTGATCGAAGCACCAACAATCGACGGAGCTAGTGTATTCGAAAATAAATAAGGTCTTGATTTTTGACGTAGAATGTCTACTATTTCTTTTTTAGCAGCAGTAAAACCTCCAGAAGCTCCACCAAGAGCTTTCCCGAAGGTCCCTGTAACAATATCTACCCTACCAAAGGCATCGCAATGTTCTGCACTCCCCCTACCATTTTTTCCAGTAAAACCAGTTGCATGGCAATCATCCACCATTACTAATGCACCAAATTCATCAGCTAAATCACAAATCTTATCAATCTGAGCAATAATTCCATCCATCGAAAACACACCATCGGTAGCGATCATAATTCTGTTCGCTCCGTCTTGTTTGGCTTGCATCAACTTTTCTTTCAAATCTGCCATATCATTGTTGGCATAACGATATCTTTTTGCCTTACACAAGCGAATACCATCGATGATTGAAGCATGATTCAATTGATCACTAATGATCGCATCGTTGGGTCCAAGAAGCGGTTCAAACAACCCTCCATTAGCATCAAATGCAGCTGCATACAGTATGGCATCTTCACAACCAACGAAATCAGCTATTTTTCTTTCTAATTCTTTATGAATGTCTTGAGTTCCACAAATAAAACGTACTGAAGACATCCCGAATCCATGACTATCAATGGCTTCTTTACCAGCTTTAATTACATCCGGATGAGAAGATAATCCTAGATAATTGTTTGCACAAAAATTTAACACCTCATTTCCTGCAGTAGTATTTATATTAGCCGCCTGTGGAGTGGTAATAATTCTTTCTTCTTTATATAATCCAGCAGATCTAAGACCTTCTAGTTCTTCTTGAATACTTTTAAAAATTTGTTCTTTCATCGATTAGAATCTAATTTATTGGTAAAAAACATTAGTCAATTTTATTCACATCTACATTATCCAACATCACCTTAACCATTTTTTCGAGATCATATTTCTCCTGCCACTTCCAGTCATTTCTTGCTGCTGTATCATCGATACTCTCAGACCAAGTTTCTGCAATTTCTTGTCTAAAATCAGGTTTATACGTGATTTCAAAGTCAGGAATATGTTTTTGAATCTCTTTTGCAATTTCTTCAGGAGTAAAACTCATTGCAGTTAAGTTGTAGCTTGTTCTTACTCCTATATCTTCAGAAGAAGCTTCCATAAGATCTATAGTAGCCTTAATTGCATCAGAAATAAACATCATAGGAAGTCTAGTATTCCTATCCAAAAACGATTCGTACTTCTTATACTTTTTGGCGTAATAAAAAATCTCCACCGCATAATCAGTCGTTCCCCCAGCTGGAATCGATTGATAAGATATAATTCCTGGATAACGAATAGATCTTATATCCAAGTTATACCTTTTACTATAGTAATTTGCCAATAGCTCTCCAGACACCTTACTTATGCCATAAACTGTTTCAGGCATTAGAGGTACATTTTGAGCAGTATTTACTTTCGGCGTAGTCTGACCAAACACAGCTATTGTACTTGGGTAGAAAATACGATCAATACTGTGCTTAACAGATAATTCCATTATATACATCAAGCCATTCAAGTTAATGTCCCATGTCAATAAAGGATTTTTTTCTCCTGACGCTGAAAGAAGTGCTGCAAGATGATAGATCTGAGTTATCTCATAATCAAGTAAAATACGTTCAACTTTCTCCTTATCTAAAATATTAAGTACTTCATAAGGACCTGATAATACAGGATTAGGTTGAATATCTGTAGCTAATACATTTTCAACACCATATTTCTCTCTTAACGCTTCGGTTAAGACCTGACCAATTTGACCATTAGCTCCTGTAATTAATATTTTGACTGGTTTCATATGCCTATTTTTAAGGAGGTCAAATCTACCAATATTTTAAAAAAATCTAAATTCTAATATTGCTTTTTTAAAGTATTATTGTGACACATACACCATCAGACCAAATGTACTCATTCATCATCTATCGAATAGATTATCTTCTCCTTCTACCCGAGTGATTTGCTCTACCCTCTCTTCGAGATCGACCATCGCGAGAGGAATTACCTTTCCGATGTCCTCCTTTTCTTCTTCCTCCTCCTCGATTGCCTCTTTCAGGTTTAGCATGTGGATCACCTGTTTGATCTTTGTCCTTCCAAATGCTCACTCCTTGATGAGAAGATTTTTTAATCGCTTTTTCTAAATCTTTATGAACGGAAGACTCTATCCAAAATGTAGAGTTTCTGTTATTGATTCGAATCGAACCAATAGCAAATGAAGTACCTTCCATCAACTCATTCAAAAAATTGATTAACAAAGGAGGTGTAAGTCCAGACTTTCTTCCGTGGTTGATCACCATTTTGGTCATATCTTGATCTTTGCGAGATCTTCCACTTCTAGATTCGTTATTCGAGCTGCTAATATTGATGTCTCGAGCATTTTGATAATAATCCAAGAAACGATTGAATTCAACACTAATAAAACGTTGGATCAGTTCATCACGATCTAATTCCTGTAGCTGTTCATAAACCTTATCCATAAACGGATTGATCTCATTTTGGTTTACTTCAACGTTATGAATTCTCTTAACCAAATGAAAGAGCTGGGCTTCACAAATTTGCTGTCCTGAAGGAACTTGAGCAGGAAAAATTTCCTTCTTAATTTTTCGCTCAATATCTTTGATTTTTCTCTTTTCTCGAC
Organism: Saprospiraceae bacterium; assembly: GCA_965230345.1. Lineage (GTDB taxonomy): Bacteria > Bacteroidota > Bacteroidia > Chitinophagales > Saprospiraceae > JADKBO01. Next base: position 197,899 of record CBDDKR010000001.1, on the reverse strand, counting down.
CATGAATAATAGCTAATGATTGACCTTCTTTACCAGCTCGCCCAGTCCTACCACTTCTATGAATATAAATTTCATTTTCGTCCGGTAGTTGATAATGAATAACATGTGTCAAATCATCTACATCGATTCCCCTTGCCGCTACATCTGTAGCCACCAACATTTGGATTTGTTTTTTCCTAAATCGACTCATTACAAAATCTCGCTGAGCTTGAGACAAATCTCCATGAATTGCATCGGCATTGTACCCGTCTTCACCTAATTTATCTGCCACCTCTTGAGTTCCAGCTTTTGTTCGACAAAAAATAATGGCATAAATATCGGGATTAACATCAGCCAATCTTTTTAATGCCAAGTACCTATCACGTGCATTTACCATGTAGTACTTATGCGTTATCTTAGAAGCACTAACATTAGCTGCACCAGCCGTCACTTTAGCAGGGTCATTCATGTAATTCAATCCAATCTCTTGGATTTCTTTCGGCATCGTAGCAGAAAACAACAAAGTTTTTCGCTCCGTAGGACATGCTTCTAAAATCGCATCCAAATCGTCTTTGAATCCCATTGATAGCATTTCGTCTGCCTCATCAAATACCAACCAATCGATCGACTCTAGACGAAGTTTTCTTCGTTTAATCAAGTCCAGTGTTCTACCAGGTGTTCCTACTACAATGGATGCTCCCTCTCTCAATTGTTTAATCTGGGTCGAAATATTTGCACCTCCATAAACCGCAACACAATTCACTTTGCGCATGAACTCTGAAAAATTGGCAATTTCCTTGGCAATTTGCAAACACAATTCTCTAGTTGGGGCCAGAACAATAGCCTGTACATTGTCCTTTTCAGGGTCAATACTATCTAGAATGGGTAAACTAAAAGCTGCAGTTTTACCTGTTCCTGTCTGAGCTAATCCAATTAAATCTGTATCCTTTTCGGAAAAATGATCAAAAGTTAACTTTTGAATTGGAGTTGGGGTAACAAAACCCATCTTATCGAGTGCTTTTAATATAGATGCACTCAATCCATAATCTTGAAATGTCATAAATCTTTGTTAAGGATCCTATGGATACCTCAAAGTCGACCTATGACCAATTATACCCTTAAAATCCAGTTAATTAACCTATTAATGATGTGACGTTATTACAACGTCTTCTTATTTTTTAAACTCTGTTATCGTTTTTTCGATAATTGCACAACAATCATCTAACTGTTCTTCATTCATTACTAGAGGTGGCGCAAAACGAATAATATTACCATGAGTCGGTTTTGCTAATAATCCGTTATCTCTTAAGTCCAAACATATTCTCCATGCAGTATCGCTATCTTCTGTGTCATTTATAACAATGGCATTCAGCAACCCTTTACCTCTTACTAAAGTCACCAAATTTGTAGTATCAACCATTTTAGACATGCGTGTTCTAAATCGTTGCCCTAGTATTTCGGCATTTTCAGCTAAGCTCTCATCCTTAATCACTTCTAAGGCAGCAATGGCAATAGAACATGCCAACGGATTTCCACCAAAAGTTGAACCATGTTGACCTGGTTTGATTACATCCATAATTCTATTATCAGCTAAAACCGCCGAAACAGGATACGCCCCTCCAGACAAAGCCTTACCTAAGATTAATATATCCGGTTTCACTTCTTCATGATCAACAGCCAACATCTTACCTGTTCTGGCAATTCCAGTTTGGACTTCATCGGCGATAAAAAGTGCATTTTTAGATGCACAAAGACTCTTTGCCTTCGCCAAATAACCTTCACTAGGAACATAAACTCCAGCTTCACCCTGAATTGGCTCAACCATAAATCCAGCTACATTCTCTTCTTCTAAAGCCTTTTCCAGCGCTTCTAAATCATCATAAGGAATCTTAATAAATCCTGGAGTATATGGTCCAAAACTTTTTCTTGCATCTGGATCATTCGAAAAAGAAATTATCGTTGTTGTTCTTCCATGAAAATTATTTTCACAAACGATTATTTTAGCTTCATTTTCATCTATTCCTCTACTTTCATATGCCCATTTTCTACACAACTTAATGGCCGTTTCTACTGCCTCTGCACCAGTATTCATTGGTAGAACCTTATCAAACCCAAAAGTCCCAGTAACATACTTTTCATATGGTCCTAAGACATCATTATAAAAAGCTCTGGATGTCAATGTTAATTTTTGAGCTTGTTCCATCATTGCTCCTACGATCTTTGGGTGACAATGCCCTTGATTTACTGCACTATATGCCGAAAGAAAATCATAGTACTTTTTCCCCTCAACATCCCACACATACACTCCATCTCCTTTGGAAAGTACAACTGGTAAAGGATGGTAATTATGCGCTCCAAACTTATCTTCCAATTGCATCAACTCTTGCGACTTAGTTCCTATCCCAATATCAGTCATTTCCATTTATAAATCTTTAGTAAATTAACAATGAAGCGCAAAGATAGCAATTAATGTGTGAATATGTACTTTGGAAGTATGTCGAGCTGGGATGAATTACTTTACTCGAAGCGTCTTGAATAAATAATAAAATACCACAACAAGCAATACAGTTCCCAAATAAAAAACAACATTATGTAAGTTTAGCTCCAGCATCTTTTTATAAAATGATACATTCAATACCAAAAAGAGAAAAATAAATACTAGAATTAGGTTTATGACTTGAGTCATTTCAGAACCTATTTTATAGAGTTCTTCTTTATTTTCTTCTTTCACCGTTGATAAACCATAATTCATATATTGGGGTTTATAACTCAACCATGAAAGCATCGAATAGATGAGTATGTCCAAACCTAAGATAAGCCAAATGGACTGTTTATTACCATAATCATCTGCTTCACTCCTATGATTAAAGTGCGTTGGAACTTCATCAGGTAACGAAGCATAACTAACAACTGAAATTAATACCGTCATCAATAGTATGAACAATGCAATTTGGTCAAGACGTGTTTTCGATTTCATCATAAAACTCTAGTTAATCGAAACAATACATTGATTCTCGTGGATCAAATTCAAAACTAAAAAATTAGTTTTACTCCTCCTCCAAAATTTATTCCTACGGTTTCATAACCATACCATCTCTGATATTTGTTGTCCAACAGATTACGTCCATACGCATAGATAGAAAATCCTTTATACACATTAAATGTCAGCTCTCCATCTAGTTCGATTAGATTATTCAACTCTCTTTTTCTTCCTGTTTGTAAATCCTGTGTGACCACCTTATCCGCAGCAAATAAATTCGACGTCAATTGAAGTTTATCCTTTAGTATATCCCATTTAAAGAAAGCATTCATTTGTAATGATGGAAGTCCCCATAATTCCTCTTCATTTTTAGAATCGTAGAGGTGTTGAGATAAATTACCTCCAATTTCCATGACATCACTAATAGCAAACTTCACATTCCCCCTTATAAAAACACTAGTCACTTCATCAAATCGTATGCCTTGACGACTTAGATCATTGTATCTTTCATCTAAAATCAACATTTGGTTTTGAGTACTTTGATACCCGATCTCACCTTGATAAGACAAAGCCTTTAGTTCTCCTCGAATACCTGCATAGTAATCTTTCCAAACTGTAGATCTTAATTGATAATCATTGAGTGAAACCCAAGGATGATAGTTGGCAAGGTGCTTTAAATCACTTCTCTGAAAATCTTGTTTTGCACCTAAAAAGACTTGAACGTAGTTATTTAAAATCCCGTACCCAATTTCGATTTCTGGCCAAATCTCAGATTTAAGCTCTTTGTCATAATAGAAATCGCCTCCAACAGATGCCATAAATTTATTCCACTGAAAATGGATCTTAGGTTCTGCATGAAACAACAACTGACTATCGTCTTCAATATCTAAATCCACTCCATAAAACTGTGCACTCATAGGTAAGACAATATTGATGTGATCGGATGTTCTTTTTTCTGCACCTGCGGTTATTCCAAATCCGACACCTTTGGCATCCGACCTTAGGTTATCCATTTGCACAGAACCTCCAATATGATAATTAATGTCCGAATCTGCACGGTCAATATTACTGAATCCTATCTTACCCTGAATAAAATCACTTTTTCTTTGTCTACCATAATCGACCAATCCATAATCAGGCAAGTCTGCATACATTGTTCGCCTAATGTGTTTCAATCTCAGGTCAAAATCTAAAGCTACATTATCATTAAGGCGTGCGAAACCATCAATTCCAAGTCTAGAATCTGAAGATTTTTGATGATCTAACTTATTCGAATTATCAATTGCATTATAACCAATTTTGGTATTCACCCGATATCGATCACCATCACTCAATGAAAATCCCAATCTCCCGAATGGATTATTTACAGTTCCATATCCTAGATTCAGATAATACTTTTTACTTATTATGACCTGTTCGTCATTCATTGCCAAAGGACGAATAACTGGTGCCGGATACTCCAAATCCAAAGGAACCACAGATATGCTGTAATCGTACAACTTTTTTATAGGTTTTACCGTAGGGATTAGTGGATCTACTTTGATCAATTCTGCTTCTGCTAGTTTAACTTCAAAAGCTTTAACGACTTCAAGATTTTCCGTATTTAGTTCATCTTGTGCACTTAGTAGCGTACATGCAAACAATATTGATAATGCAAAAAATGCTCTCATAAAACTTCTTTTTTTAACTCCACTTTTATTCATTTCCATCTCCACTATCTAATTCTAACGTATCGGAATCCATGCTTTTAACTCGATCAGCATCTTTTTCCAATTTTTCCAACAATTGCAATTTTGATTGGGCACTTTTAGTCAAATTTTCATCATCAAAATTTTCAAGAATAGCCTCAATAGCAGCACGAGCATTAATCAAATCCTTTTTAGCTATATAGACATCAGACAGTAACAAAATCGACTTCGCTACCCAAAAAGGATAACTTATGCTTTCTTCAGTATTGTAATGACATTGTTTTTCTGCCAATTCGAGTTGATCCGTATTAAAATAGATTTGTGCTATTCGATAGTTCGCTTCTGCCGCCTTTTCGTCATTAAGCATCTTACTTACTTGAGAAAATGCCGCAAGTGAAGGTTCAAAATCTTTAGTTATGAAATTGACTTTTCCAATATAAAACAGTGCCAACGCTCGCTCTTCTTTAGATGCCAAAGGATTCGTATTTACCTTTTGGGCAAATAGAATAATATCATTGTTTTGTCCTAAAAGATAACTCGATTGCATTGCGCCAAATTGTGCTTTGTAACGCTCAGTTTCATTGGATGTCTCCTTTTCATAAAGCCCATAATACTTAAGCGATTTATCAAATTCTTTGGTTGAGTTAAATGCGAGTACGGCTGCTTTTTTAAGTGCTATTTCTCGATGAGCTGTAGTACCTGTCTCAATTACTGATTCGAAGTCTTTTAAAGCTTCGACATAGGCTTTATTCGTCAAGTTCAACTCTCCTCTATAATATGATGCATCGGATCTATATATTCCTTCAGGGTATAGACTGAGGTAGTCATTAAATGCATCAAGAGCTTTCTGATCCTCACCTTGATCGTAATGATTAAACGCTGTGAAGTATGACAATGAATCCTTGGATATATCTTCCATTTCGAATCCAGGTAATGATTCGACAAACTGAATATACAAGTTAGCTTTTCCAAGATCATTGATATAGATCTCCTCAATTCCTTTAAGGGCAGATATTTTTTGCGATGGACTTGGATGAAAATTAAACACCGATTTGTAATAATCCAATGCACCATTAAAATCTCCTTTGTTATAATTGATCAGCCCCATTTTCAATTGAGCATCCGCATAAAAAGGAGATGAAGGTCCATATTTTGACATCAATTCTATGTATGCTGAAGCGGCTGGTTCTATGCTTTCCATACCAAAATAGGTTTCACCAATTTGGAAATATGCATCATCTCCGTAATCACTATCTGCACTATTCTTAACTATTTCATCCAAATACACCAATTTCTGATAAGGTTCCCCCATCAGCCCTTCTATCATTGCTGATTGATACAAGGCATAAGGTAAGTCAGCATTCTTCAACTCTATGATTTTAGCATAGAATGATTTTGCTCCTTCATAATTGCCCTGTTTAAACATACAGTCCGAAGCACGCAACATAGCATCTGGTAAAATTCTTTTGCTCAAATTTTCATTCTTAAAATCTGCGGATCTAAGATTGATTCCAATTATGCTGTTCTTAAATCTGACTTCTGCCTGTTTATAATCTTCTTTTTTAAGCCAACAGTATCCCTCTAAATAGCTCGCCATAAAATTTCGTGACTCCTCAGGCAAATCATTCACTCCATTTGCGCTAGAGTGATACTTAGTCAACCACTCTAAACATGATGCATATTTTTGCTCACTATAATCCATTCTTGCCATCCAATAATACGCCTGAGAAAGGTAGTTTCTACTAACAGGATACTTCATAGACTTGGTCAAATATTTCTTTGTCAAGTCTGGTTTTGCTGCATTAAAATATTGCAAACCTCTTTTAAGAGTAACGTTCTGATATGTTAGTTGCAATTTTTCGTTTAAAGAAGGGAGAGATTCTAAGATTTCAATGGAATTCTCATAATCACCTGAATTTGCCAAAATATCATAAATGATGTCTTGGCTTTCTTTATAAAAAGGTGATTTCTCATCGATTTCTTTTAAAATATTGATTCCTTCTCTTTCATAGCCTAGCTCGGCTGAAATCTTACCGTAATTAAAAAGTGCTTCGTGTTTCATCGATGGTTCAAAATCCATTGATGCCACTTTTTTAAATATCGCCCTTGCACTTGGTTTGTCTCCCAATTTCACATAGCAATCGGCCAAGTAATAATTTGAAATTTGTCCTATACTTGTTTCTTGATAAGTCAACTCAGCAAAAATATCTTTGGCTTTAGCATAATGCCCCAATTGGTATTGTGTAAATGCCAGTTGATAGAACTCTTCTATAGTCAATCGTTCTGTATTTGCCTCATAGAATTCTAAATGAGTCAAGGCTCGTTTATAGTCATTTCTTAGAAAATAGGCTTGTCCTAGCAGCAATCTTATATCCTTCTTATTCTTCACAGCTGGTTCGGTAATCTTCTGTTCCGCATAACTTATAAGTAGATCGTATTTCTTTTGCGCAAAATAGATCTGACTCAAATAATACGGTATATAATTTCCATAGTAATCCGAATTTGCTACCTTTTTAAATGAAGCTACTGCACCTTGATAGTCATTCAAAAAGTATTGGTTCATCCCATAATAGTAATTGGACGGATAGTAAAAGATATTTCTTTTTTCAATTATCGGCGATAAGGTATATTTTGATTGTTGAAATTGCTTTTTAACAAATAAGCAATATCCTTTTTTAAAAGAAGCTTCACTTTGATCTAGTCCGGGTAATTGATCTAATTCTAATTTGTCATACCAATCAATTGCATCTTGATAGTCACCTTGATAATAGTAGTGAGAGCCTAGCTCAAGAATTGCTGGTATGGTCACCGGATCCGGGTAAAACTCCAAAACATGGTACTTAAGCCTAGATTCTGCCCTTGGATCATTGATGCGAAGATCAGCAATATACCCCAACAAGGTAGCCTCTCTCCTATTTTTTTCATAATCTCCAAAAGGATGTTTTTCTGGCTTTTCTAAGTAGTCCTTAACAGCAGAATTCACATGGGCATACAATGATCTATCAAAATACTCAAATCCGAGATTAGCATTTTCATCTACTTCCTGTATGATTAAATTATCTTGTGCTTGGGCACCCATAACTATGGCAACTAAACCTATAACCCCTATCAATAACCTCATTTTCATCTTTTTTCAGTTGATATCGTAAACGATATTCTTATTTGATTAGTATAAAAGTAATTCAAAACACAATCATCCCTCACTCATACATCCCTGATTTACAGCACTGATACTTTCCAACTTGCTACTTAAGTGTTCCCCAAATCCTTACTTCAGAAACAACGTACTTACTTCTAAATTTGGATATGTAACCGAACCAATTCACTATTCTTCTTCTTTCCAACCAAATCAATTCATCATTTCAATTACAAAAATAGAATTTTCAAATTGTGATTGTCTTTCAAATCTTTATTTTTTTTTGCACAAAATATTATACAATAAATATTTATACATATAGAAATAACGTCATAAGAGGTATAATCATATTGAAATGCTTGAAAAATCATATATTAAAATCAGTTGAATATGCTTGATTTACTCGGCGTAATCTCTTTTTTTAAATTTATAGTCATAGACGAAAAAAGCTGAAGTATTTGGAATTCAATGATGTACAATCAATTAGCCTATGTTATAAATCACTTCATTATTCAATAAGAAATAAAAAAGGGCTAATGCAATCGCAGTAACCCTTTGAATAATTCTTTAGTTTGATTTTCTACTAAACAAAATCACCTTCTTTGTTGAAGTGAATAACCAATAAGTAGTAAAAAATTGCTCTATACTTATTTCTATTTGACTTTCCGAAATCTTCAACAACTCCTGCAATAGCACTATCTAATTCAGGGCCGTCATTCAAACCTAACTTTTTGATAAGGAAGTTTTTCTTTACAGTTTCTAATTCAGAATCACTAGAACTTGAAACAGTTTCAGAATCGTTGTTATAAATTGAAGGTCCACATGCCTTAGTAACTGCTCTTAGCAAATCAGCATTAACAGTTTTTCCCATTTTTGATAAAGCGTCAGTATAGGTAGACAACTTTTCCTCGAACTTACTCATGTCTAATTATTTTATTTATAAGGATTAATAAATTAAAGATATTTACAATATTATACATTTTAATTGGAATAAGGAAAAATCAAATTATAAAATCATTCCTATTCACAACTTTATGACTAAAAAACATCCGTTTGTCACAAAAAATCTAAAAAATCTTTTCATCAATTAGAACTAATGTTTTTTTTGCTCATTACGTACTACTTTTATAATTGGAGTGATCGGAATCACTAATCGACTAAATTATATCATATAAGATTATAAGTTTAGTTTGATGTAATTCGCCCAAAAATGTCCTTAAAACCACATTATGAACAACAAAATGACGACTTCTAGTTATAACTATAGGTTTTCCAATATTTTAAATAATAAATGCTTGTATATTTACTATCCTGAAATCTTAATCAGAAATCTTTCACATTTGTTTATATGAATTCAATACTAAAAACTCTCAGTCTGTGTCTATTTATAGCCGTTTCAGCGTATGGACAAAGATTGGATTACGTTCCTGGGGAAATCATCGTTCAATTCGCCCCAAAGCACTCTCCTGAGTCGCTTCACTCAAACATTAGTCATACACGTTCGAGTGAGGCTAAAGAAGTTTGGACACCTATTCCAAATGCACCTATGAATTTATATACTTTAGAACTAAACCCTAAGGTGCAAAATTCAAATACATATCTGAAGCAACTACTTGCTAATCCTTACGTGATTCATGCTCAAAAGAATAAAATATTAGAATATAGAGTTATCCCTGATGACCCGATGTTTGCTTCGCAATGGCAGTATGTAAATACAGGAAGTAATGGAGGAACAATCGATGCAGATATCGATGCAGATGAAGCCTGGGAAATAACCACAGGAGGAAAGACTTCAAATGGTGATGATATCGTAGTGTGCGTCATTGATGATGGATGTGACATCAATCATGAAGATATGATAGATAACATATGGATTAATCAAGAAGAAATAGACGGTGATTCTATTGATAATGATGGGAATGGATACATCGATGACATGAATGGGTGGAACTATGCGGACGATTCCAAAGATGTCAGTATTTTTGGAGTTCATGGAACGCCAGTAGCTGGAATAGTTGGAGCTCGAGGAAACAACATGGTTGGTGTTGCTGGGGTCAACTGGGATGTTAAACTTATGATCATCAAACAATCATCGCCACTTACCGAATCCAATGTATTGCAAACATACTCTTATGCTTATGAAAAGAGAAAAACATACAATCAGACTAACGGTGAGAAGGGAGCTTTTGTCGTAGCTACCAATGCATCCTGGGGAATAGATATGGGAAACCCTGAGGATTCACCAATATGGTGCGCATTTTACGATTCGTTAGGTGTCCAAGGTATTTTAAATTGTGGAGCAACTGCAAACCGCGAATTCAACATCGATGAGACAGGAGATTTGCCTACAGGCTGCTCGAGTGATTACCTTATTTCAGTAACCAATATGAATAGTTCTGATCAAAAAGTAAATGGTGCTGGTTACGGTAGAACGACTATTGATTTAGGAGCTCATGGAGCAGGAACTTTCACTGTCGAAAGAAATAACAACTACGGAGGATTCGGCGGGACTTCAGGAGCCACACCACACGTTGCAGGAGCTGTTGGTTTGTTATACTCTGTACCTTGTACGGAATTATCTGATATTGCAAAAGATAATCCAGGAAAAGCTGCATTATTGGTTAAAGAAATGATTCTCAATACGGTTGATGAACTTCCAGGACTTGATGGAATTACAACGGCAAGAGGACGATTAAATTTGGCGAATGCCGTAGTTCGTACCAATAATCTGTGTGATGATTTTGGAGATACTTATGGGTTTGCGCATGATAACTCTACTGCCTATAGTCTAAACATCACTTGGGATGAGAACAAAGAAAACATGATAACGGATTTAAGAATTAGACAATTTGACGATACCAACTGGGAAGAATTTTTAAACATACAAAATCCTTATACAATTAGTAATTTAAATCTGTGCGATCGTTATGAATATCAATTAAGATCGTATCCAACTGGTGAAACACCAATTGCCTATGGTTTTAGTAGATTTGCAGAGACCAAAGGTTGTTGTCCAATAAGTCCTTTAGGTCAGGTTGAATTTTTGAATAATGAGCTGGTTATCGCCATTAACAATATCGAAACTGGTGTTACTAATGAATTGGAATATAGAAAATACGGAAACCAAAATTGGACTACCTTAATGGCCGAAAACACATTTATTATCAGTGGCATTGAGGAATGTGACTTAATTGAATATCGATACAATACTGTATGTTCGGAATTTTCAAACGCGAGCCCTAAAAGCAATTCATTCTTTTGGTCTGCAGAATGCGGTAATTGTACATCTCATAACTATTGTGATCCTCAACAAATCAATAATGAACAGGAGTGGATTGAAATGGTTGACTTCAATGGATCACCCTTCACAACAGGTAAAGGAAGTGAAAGTATAGAAAAAATAACAGGTGGTTACATTCCCAAAATTTGGAGGGGAAAAAGCAATACTTTTACATTGACGCCAGGTTATTTTGATACAGAGTATACAGAGTATTTTAATATTTTCTTGGATCTTAATCAAGACGGCGAATTCACCTCTCCAACTGAATTAGTCTATTCAAGCACTTCAGGCACATCTACTGCGTTAACGAGTGATTTTCTAATTGATGAATCCACCCCATTAGGTATAACGAGAATGAGAATCATCATGGCATTTCAAAATGTTACAGATGCCTGTCCAAGCTCTTCTCTTTTTGGTGAAGCGGAAGATTATTGTGTAGAAATTAGCAATCCAGTTAATACATTAGAGCAATCATTGGACAACTATTGGAGTATAAACCCTAACATCTCTAACGATAAGGTTACGATTGAATTGCCTCAAAATATGGACAATCACAGTATATCTGTGTATGACCTTTCCGGTAGATTGATTTATGAAAAGAAGTCTTTACTTAATAAGGAATCTATGACTTTAGATTTGAACAATTGGTCTAATGGAACATACATTATCAGATTAAATACTAATAATACATTTTCTACTAAAAAAATTGTTAAACTTTAGAAGCGATTTAAAAACTAAATCCTAATGCTAGAACCAACTCATTGAACACATTTTTTAATCACTTCTTAGATAAAACGACTAGATAATTAAAATAAAAAAGAGTTCATCTTAAGAAGGTGAGCTCTTTTCATTTTTAAAGGACGTAATATTCTCATAACCCTTCCTTCACTAAAGTACAATTATGAATGATTGATATATGAGTGGTTTAAAAGTGCCGTAATTAGAGTATAAGTCGATTCATAATACCACAAAGTTTTATTATATGAATGATGTTGATCACTGAATACACCCTATTCACATCCTTACAAAGCATGACTTCAGTCATCTCATTATCATGCATTAGCAAAGTAGATTTGTAGTAATCAAACAGAATTACAATGCAAAAGATCGTCATTTTAGGAGCAGGTACTGCGGGAACTATGATGGCCAATAAACTATCTCACAAACTCTCTTCTAAAGAATGGGAGATCACTATTATTGACCAATACAAAACCCATTATTACCAGCCTGGCTTTTTATTTTTACCATTTGGCACATATACACCTGAGGATGTAAAGAAAGAAGGTAAAAGGTTTATACCAGATGGTGCTGTTTATGTGCAAGAGAAGATAGATCGTATCGATCCTGATCAAAAAATCGTAAAAACCGAAAGCAATAGTTATGATTACGATATATTGATTATTGCGACTGGCACAAAAATTTTCCCATCCGAGGTAGAGGGAATGGATGGTCCTGAGTGGTACAAATCGATATTTGACTTTTATACTTTTGAAGGTGCACTTGCATTAAGAAACAAATTGGCTGATTGGGAAGGAGGAAAACTTGTTGTTCACATAAGTGAAATGCCGATAAAGTGTCCAGTTGCTCCTCTAGAATTTGCTTTTCTTGCTGATGCCTTCTTCGAAGACAAGGGCATGAGAGACAAAGTAGACATTACCTATGTTACACCTTTAGATGGCGCTTTCACAAAGCCAAAAGCAACAGAAACGTTGCATTATTTATTGGAAGACAAAAATATCCATGAAGTAACAGATTTCAATATCGAATCAGTAGATTACGAAAACAATAAAATACTTGATTATGGTGGTCAAGAAGTAGAATATGATATTTTAGTAACAGTTCCGCCAAACCTTGGAGATGAGGTAATCGAGAAATCTGGGATTGGGGATCATGCTAATTTTGTTCCAACACATAAAAACACTTTACAATCGAAGGTTCACCCAGATATTTTTGCGATAGGTGACGCAACAAACCTTCCAGCTTCAAAAGCGGGTTCTGTCGCCCACTTCGAAGCCGAAATTCTTACGGACAATATCCTATTGCATATTGAAGGAAAGCCATTAAAAGAAGAATTCGATGGGCATTCCAACTGTTTTATTGAGACTGGTCATGGAAAGGCATTGTTAATCGACTTCAATTACACTCAAGAACCCGTAGAAGGAACATTTCCTTTTGCTGGAATCGGTCCACTACAACTTCTTAAAGAGAGTCGACTCAATCATTTGGGTAAGCTGGCTTTTAAATGGATTTACTGGAATATGTTAATCAAAGGAAAACATATTCCATTTATTCCAACGACCATGTCTACAGATGGAAAAAAAATTGAACAACATTAAAAACAAATATCAATCATGAATAAAACAATAGCGGGAAAAAATATAGAAGTTAACGATGAAGGTTACCTATTAGACTTTAGTCAGTGGGATAAAGACATTGCGGTAGAAATTGCTAATGATCATGAGATCGACATGACTGATGAACATTGGAAAGTTATCGATTTCTTACATGAAAAGCATCATGCCGAAGAAGCCCTATCTATTAGAGGGATTAAAAAAAGTGGCGTCTTAAACATTAAGGATTTTTACAGACTATTCCCTGGAGGACCTCTGAAAATTTCTACTAAAATAGCAGGTATTCCTAAACCAAAAAGTTGTATTTAATATGAAAAAGCCAATAGTAAAAAAAATGATGTTTATTCTTTCCAAAGCGACTTTGGAAAATGTGTATGCAGCCTTTATAATGGCTAATGGTGCACGAATGGAGGGGATTGAAGCAGAAGTTTTCTTTACATTCTTTGGGTTAGAAGCCATCGAAAAGAAGAAAATTGAACACCTTCATACAGCCACTGTAGGCAATCCAGCTATGCATATACCAACAATGTTAGGTGGTCTACCAGGCATGGAAGCTTTAGCTACCAAAATGATGAAAAAGGAAATGGATAAACTTGATATTCCTCCTGTTGGAGAATTTCTAGAAATTCTATCCGATTCAGGTGTTCGCCTCTGGGCATGTAAACTGGCAGTTGACATGTTTAAACTTGAAAAAGAGGATCTCGTAGAAGAGGTGGAAGACATTATAACCATTGGAGACTTTTACCAAAGAGTTGATTCGGATAATACACACATCCTATTTATATAGGGCATAAAGACAAATTTCAATTTCTTATTCGAAAGCTCAATACATTGAGTTTAATAGCAATGTTTACGAGGGAGTTTCATTATTGGTGATGAGACTCCTTCTTTTTTTAATTACATACCAAATTAATTTCAAAGAATTAATTGTGCATCATTTACACAACTGATTAATTACTTTTTGGTCACAAAAATCTATATTTGGGGATTACTTCATAACTAACCAAACTCATGAAATTCAAATTAGCCTTATTACTAATTCTATCTAATACTTTCGCCTTTTCGCAAATCGTCAATATTCCAGATCAAGATTTCAAAAATGCACTTATATCAGAAGGAATTGATTTAAATTTTGATGGTGAAATTCAGATTAATGAAGCAGCCGAAGTAAAAATTTTGGATCTAATCAGTTATGACTTTCTTTCTATAGAGGGAATCAATGAATTCCCGAATATGCATAAACTTACTATTGAAGATAACAACACGATTACTAACATTGATTTAAATGGTGTACCAAAACTTAATAGAATCGATATAACAAGAAATGATTCATTAAAAATTATTTTGCTAAATAATTTGCCTAATCTAACTGATCTATTCTTTGATTACAACTACAAATTATCTCAAATCGACATATTAAACACACCAAAAATTCGTTCTTTTAAGTTAATCAATTCTTCGGTAGAAAGTATAAAATGGGATGAATTAATAACCCTAAATGATCTTTATCTTGATTCCAATTCTGAAATGTTGGAAATTGAAACTCAAAAGTTATTGCAGCTGGAAGACGCAACAATTCGGTACTGTGATAAAATTAATAGATTAAATTTTGACAACTTAAACAAACTGCAATACATTCACATTTCAAGTAATGATGAATTATCAATAATTAGCTTAAATAAATTAGTCAACCTCAGGAGTTTTAATTGTTCCCATAATGATAAAACCTCCTCCTTCATTTTCCAAAACCTTGATTCTTTAAGAACAATTGATTTAGATTATTTAAGAAATACAGATACATTATTATTGTCTGACTTACCATCATTAGAGGAATTCACTTTGGAGAATTCGTTCATTTTAAATGATCTTAGTTTAAACAGTTTACCTAGTTTAGAAACCATCAATATTAGGCTAAACTATGCTCTTAAACAACTGAATTTAGAAATGTTGCCTCAACTATCCACATTAGATATCGATAATAATGACTCACTTTCTACATTGAAAATCCAAGATTTAGAAGAATTAGAAGAATTAGAAATTTCAAGTCCACTTCTTAAAAATTTAGATTTAATCAATATTCCACGAATTGAAAGACTATCTCTATGGGAAGCAGAATATATCAATGAACTCAATCTGGAAAATTTAACAAGTTTACAAGGATTAGATTTATATAAACTCAAACAACTTAAACAGTTACAAGTCGATGGTTTGGTAAGTCTATCTTGGATTTCACTTGACCAACTTGACTCCATTGAAATTTTAAATTTAGAAAATTTAATAAACCTTCAACAAATAACTCTCAAGCTCAACAAATCTCTAAAAAATCTACATATGCTTGAGTTACCCAAATTAGAAAATTTAACTATTTCTGAAAACAGCAGTTTAGAAAAACTAGAATTCAATGCATTAGAAAATATAGATCACATTTCAATCCTATCAAATGAATCGTTAACTAAAATTGACGTTAGCAAATTGGTAAATGTCCGACGAATTTTATTGGAAGAAAACAAAGCACTCTCTTCTTTAATTGCTTCGGAAAACACGAATTTAAAGGAATTGAAGATACACAAATCAGAATCACTGATCGAATTTGATCAATATATTTTAGGATCTCTCATAAAACTTGACCTAAAGGATCTTGTCGTTTCGCAAATAGATCTATCCAAGTCTAGATTTATCGAGGACATTCAAATCTCAAATTGTTTCGATCTTAAAAGAATCAATGTAATTGACTTAGAATTTTTGAAAGATTTAAGTATTAAAAGGTGCTATGGATTTGACAGCTTAAGAATAAAAAATTCACGTAGTTTAAGAGATTTAACATTAGAAAGTCTAGGTGTTAAAGATATAATTTTGGAGAACACCTATATCGGAAATATTGCTTTAGTCGAATTCAATAACCAACTAACATCTTTTACCTTATCCCAAAAATCTGAAATTTGGAATCTAATATTTTCAAAAAACAACAAACTTGAAACACTGAACCTCACTCCATCATCAGATATAAGCCATTTAGAACTCATTTCAAATCAAAATATTAAGCGTTTAGACATTAGTGCAATAACTTCTCTTTATAATTTAAAGTTGCACGATCTGAATTTAGAGTATCTTTATTGTAAGAATACAAATTCAGAATCGTTCAATTTTAGTAATTTAGATTCTCTCAAGTATATATGTGCTGACACGACAGACATTCAGAAGCTCCAGAATCTATTGGGGTCAGAAATACCTAATAATACTGTCATTAATTCTTCCTGTCCATATACTTTGGAAGGTGATGATATAATCCTTTCAGGAATTGTAAGAATCAACGATAAAACCTTAGTTTGTGATGAGAGTAATCCAATTTTACCATATCCAAAATTTAATCTATTAAATGGACAAAGTAATCTCATTCTTTTTGGAGAAAGAAACGGAACATTTGAATTCAACTTAAATCAGCATGATTACAATCTTGTACTTTATCCCGAACAATATAACAATACATTTGAATCCATTCCAGATACTATTTCCATATCTTCTTCCAATAATGATTCACTTTTACACTTCGACATTTGTGCTTCATCAATCTTAGAAGAAGATGATTTGATTATTGGAATTTCCCCACAAAACACACCTAATCCTGGAGAAGAATTAAAATATAAACTGACTATAAATAATATAGGAACAAATTCAACTGCTTGCAAATTGAATTTCTATTTTCAAGATAGTCTAATGGACTTTTTAAACACAACATTACCAATAAATACCATTGAAAGAGGTAATTTAAGATGGGAAATAGATGAGGTATTGCCAAATTCTCCTATAGAAATAGAGGTAACTTTCGAATTAAATTCTATAGATGACCTACCCTCTAATTCACCTTTGGACACATTAACCTTTTTTGTTTATGGAGAATCTGATTTTCTCAACGATCCTTTATACAATAACTTTAAAGGCCATAAACTAATACTACCACCAAGTAACACTCCTATTTATAAAACTAATTTAGATGGTTCAAAAATAAACGTACTAAATAAGGGAGAGTTTATCGAATATATTATTCACTTTAAAAACAATTTCAATTCAAATATTGAACACCTTTTTATTAGAGATACATTAAATACAACATATTTTGATGTCAATTCAATTGAAATTATAGAAAGTAGTCATAGATTAACTAAAGGCGTTATTAGTAATAATACTATTGAGTTTATCTTTAAAAATATTCAATTACTTGAAAATGAACAAGGGTTTATTCATTTCAAAATAAAACTACTTTCAACTATCTCAGATGGTGATCAAATCTCGAACAGTGCAAGCCTTCATGCGGATCATTTAAATCCAATCAAATCCAACTCATCTCATTCTATTGTTTCGGATGAAGATCTTGATATCGATCAAGATGGATTTAATTCTAGTGAAGACTGTGATGATTACAACCCGAATACCTACCCTAATGCAATAGAAATCCCCAACAATGGAATAGACGAAGATTGCAATGGAGAGGATTTAATTCTCAACATTGACGAAATTGGTGACTTAATAGTTGACATTACACCTAATCCTTTTACAGAGTATCTTAATATTAGGACTGATAAAAACGCTTTTTATGAGTTTAGCTTATACAATAACATAGGACAGTTGATCATTCCACCAACTTCGTTTATTCGAGATAAGTCCATAGATTTATCCTATTTAAATGATGGCGTTTATATCATTAAAGTAACTAATATGAAGAATCAAGCATCAATTAAAGTTCTTAAAAGATAGGTTCTTATAAGCTATAAATTATGTCGCCTATTATGTTTTTAGAGTAAAGCATTAAAGACGACATAATCTATAGTCAAATTCTTATTAATTATACTATGGTATTACTTAGATTCATATGACAAAACTCTATCATATGAACCTAAGTTTTAAATTTCAATGTAATGGAGTAAAAGCTAATTTGTTCATTATTTTGACCCTTTTCAACTATTTAGCTATAGGACAAGGAAACCTATTAAAAAAGGTTACCATAACTGACGTCAATAACAACCCTATACCATTTGTACACGCCGTCTTAATGGAAGGAGACTTTCAGACTATGACTAACGAAGATGGGAATTGTAGTCTTAATATATCCAATACACAAAATACTGTGGTCTTCACTCATGTTCAATATCGAGACACACTAATTGCACTGAATGAGCTAATAAATGGTCAAAAAATCATTCTAAAAAAAGAAGTTAATCTCATTGATGAAATTTCTATTTATGGTAATGATGAATATGCTTACAACTTGGTAAAGAAGGCTAGAAAGAAGCTAATGAGATCAAATTCTCATCAAATATCTAAAACATATCTCGAACTTTATACCGTATGCAACAACCAACCTGTGGAGTTGATACGAGCTTTGTATAACACAAATTTTTCTGGACCTAAAATCGAAGATCTTAGTCTTAAATCTGGAAAACTTGCTTTGGCAAAAGAACAAGGCGGACACTTTATAAGTCTTAGTACAGCCAAGCTCATTCTAGGTCTCAACCTTAGCCGTAAATCTGAACGAACTCCAATTAATCCATTACAACTGTATCGAGCTAAAAGAAAGTTTTCCTTTAGTCGTTTAACTCCAAAAACGTCCCAAATTGCGCACATCCGGTTTAATCCAAAAAAAGATAATGGCAAGTATTTCTCTGGTGAAATATGGATTGATTCGAAATCATTTACAATAAAAAAACTATTGCTTCAGATTGATGATTCTAAACTTTTTCCATTAAGACCTATTCATCCAGATGACACGCTTGAAAACATCAAAATGGAAATCGCGTACACAATGGATTCTAATGAAGACAATTATTCGTTAAAACATATCGTTGTTCAATACTACTTCGACTACCTAAACCCTGACAAGAGCCGCCCTCCCCTACGAAAAATAAAGTCAAAAGCCATTTTGTATCCTTATGAAAAAGGGAAGCACTTTTTCGAACCACGCATCGATTATTCAGACCATCATACTGATTATAAAAAAATATCATTCATTCCCTACGATACATTACTATGGCAGAATAATGCAGTGTTTGACTTAAGCAACGATCTCAGAGAAAAATTGGAATACTTCAAGAAACATGGTCAGTTCATTGAATTTCATGAAGGAAATACCGATTTTAGTTTTTCATCTCAGGAGAAAAATACTATTCCATTCTTTGAACACAACAATGTATACTGGAAAGCTGATCAAAGATGGACTTTGACACCAAGTCAATGGTCAATTAGAAATATTGAGGAAATTCCAAGAACATCTATAGCTTACAATATCTATTTGGATGCTATAGAAATTGCTGAAAAGAAATTCCATTTTAACACCTATTCTTACATTGATGTGTATAAAACAAAATTTTTTTTATCCTCAGAAGACAAAACAAGCATAGCATACATTAATATATTGTTTGACATAGTTGAAATTCATCGTCGAATATTGATCCAAAAATTAGAAACTGCTACTACTAAAGATGAGATTTCCAACATTTATCTTGAAATTAAATCTACATGTGAAAAGGTTATAAAAAAGTATAATCGAGAAGTCTACTTTGGACAAAACATCGATAATATGTTGGGCTGGAGTGATTATGTAAAAGGAGAACTAGGTATTGATAATTTTAAATATTTTGGTATTGGTAAAATATAAAAAAGGGGCTGTCTCATAAGGGCAGTCTCTTTTTTTATTATAAAATGTAATGAATAAGTTGTATTTTGTAGTATGGGCAAAAGACAACGAGAGGCGACCTTCAAGCCTTATAATCCGGATCAACTCAGTTTACTTCCACCAAGTCTTGATGAATTAATTCCATCGAATCACGTAGTACGAGTAGTACGTGAAGTAATTGATAAGGTTAATATAGATAGCATTATCAAAAAGTACAAAGGAGGAGGAGCGAGTTCTTTTCATCCTAAGATGATGTTGAAAATCATTGTTTTTGGATATTTATCAAATATATACTCGTCGCGAAAAATAGAGCAGGCAGTGTCAAGTAATATATATTTTATGTGGTTGGCAGGGATGCAACGCCCAGACCATAATACGATTAATCGCTTCCGCAACGATAAACTGAAGGGCGTACTCAAAGAAGTATTTGCTCAAGTAGTAACCCTAATGTCAGATCAAGGATTAGTGGATATCAAAACGCTCTATGTAGATGGTACGAAATTAGAAGCCAATGCAAATAAATACACCTTTGTATGGGGAAAATCAATAAAACGACATAAGGCACGAATCAAATCACAATTAGAAGAGTTATGGAAATATGCACAGAGCGTTGCCAAAGAAGAGTTGATGGATAATGCACCTACGACATACCCAGAGTTAGATGCTGAGCAAGTGAACAAAACAATAGATATTATCAATGAAGCAATCAAGGATAAACCAATAGATAAGAAGGTAAAACAAAAGCTGAATTACGCAAAGCGAAACTGGCCACAGAATATGGAGAAGTATAAGAAGCAGGAAGGTATATTGGGTGATCGTAATTCGTATTCGAAGACAGATCCAGATGCTACTTTCATGCGAATGAAAGATGACCATATGAGAAATGGGCAACTAAAAGCTGGATATAACTGGCAGATTAGCACCTCCAATCAATATATTCTCAATTACGACATCTATCCCAATGCTACAGACACCCTCACACTGCCTGATCATCTAGATCAATATAAGGCACTCTACCAACAAAACCCAGATGTGGTAGTAGCGGATTCAGGCTATGGATCAGAGGAGAACTATGAGCTATTGGAAACCAGAGGCATAGAAGCTTATGTCAAATACAATTACTTCCACAAGGAGCAAAAATCAAAAGGGAAGATCAAACCCAAAAATGCCTTTAAACAAGAGCATCTCTATTACGATAAAACTCAAGACCATTTTATCTGTCCGATGGGTCAAAAAATGAACAAGAGATATGATGCTCGCCGTAAAACGAAATCGGGATATGAACAAAGCTACAGTGTTTACGAAGCTCAAAATTGCAGCGGCTGTCCACTGCGAGGAGCGTGCCACAAAAGCAAATCTAATAGGAAAATACAGATCAACTCGAAACTCAAGCGTCTAAAAGACAAAGCTCGCCAAAAACTATTGAGTGAACAAGGGGTTGCACACCGCTCACAGAGGCCTGTAGATGTGGAAGCGGTGTTTGGTAACATAAAACAGAACAAAAACTTTACTCGCTTCATGCTGAGAGGAAAAGACAATGTCCTCATCGAATGTGGATTAATAGCTTTAGCCCATAATTTGGCTAAAATGGCTAAGAATTAAGATAAAAACCTAAAATCAGCACAGAAAACACCATCAACTCTAGCTATTCTCAAATCAAGAATATCAAATTATAAATTTTCTCTAACTATCTTCATGCAACACATCTCCCAATGAAAAAAGGCCATCTCTATATGAGACAGCCTCAATATTTCTTAGAAATATGGATGAATGATTACTTCACCAATCTAATTTCAATTCTTCTATTTGATGCTCTACCGTCTTCGGTATTGTTATCCGCTATTGGTCTTTCTTGACCGTAACCCATCGATTTCACCCTATAAGCATCAATCCCATTAAATATTAATCGTCCCATTACGGCACCTGCTCTTTCCGAAGATAGTTGCTTATTAGCAGCAGCATCTCCAGTATTGTCTGTATGACCATGAATTTCAACATTAACTTTTGGGTATGCTTTCATTATCGCTGCTACATTATCAACTTCTTCCATTGCCTCCTTAGTCAGAGAAGAAGAACCTGTTTCAAAATTTAAGTTTTTAAACCTAAACGTTGGATCTCCTTCAAATCCCGTATCAATAAACTTCATCATCTGATCACCAGCAGATCCAGCCACAAATGTAATTTTATCTAAAGCCGCTTTGGCCAGTTCATCTACAGTAGCAAATGCCGCTTTAGCCATATCTACTGTAAAATCTACTACAGCTCCAGCTGCATCACCAACAGCACCAGCCGCATCACTTACCGCATCTCCAACAACATTGGCAGCATCTTTTGTCATATCCGCAGCACCACCGACAACACTCTCTGTTGTATTTAAAGTCTTTTCAGCCGCATTATCAATAGCATCAACTCCTGTATTACATCCCTTCGATCCAAGGTAACCTAAAACCAACAATCCCAAGATCACAGGTACTACCCATTTTAACAGGCTTTTTCCTGTAGAAGCAGCTTCTTTCCCTACATGTGCGCCAGTTTCTACCGCAGTTTTAGCAGCTCCAGCAGTAACTTTTGCAGCTCCTTTCACCAAATCACTTGCTCCATCTACCAAATTCCCTAATGATGCGAAACCCAATAGATTCCCCATACCAGAAGGCATAGATTTCGATACACTATCTTTTTGCCCTAAGAGTAAATCGGTTAATGCACCAATTCCTTTTCCTTTAATTTGCTTTCCTACAACCCCCATCAAAAGTGGTGCTGCCATTTTCATTAATGATCCAGTAGAACTACTTTTCATGCCAGTCATTCCTGTTATCATTTCAATGATTCCATTACTTTTACTTCCCAACAGCATTTCAACGATTCCTGATCCAGAATCCATTAAACCATTGATAGCCGATGATCCCCCTCCAAATAATCCAGCAATATCACTAAGTCCATCTAGATCTAATCCACCGATCAAATCCATAACTCCTTTACCACCATTAGGTTCAGAAACTTTTTCAATCGCACCACCCAATAAGGCAGGCATCATTCCTCCTAAGGCTTTTGTAATTCCCGATTCCGATTCACCCAAAAAAGAACTTGCTTGATTCGCTAAAGCACCAGTAACTTGGTCTTTAACCAAATCCAAAATGTTAATTGACATTCTTATAATAATTTAGTTTGACAAAATAGATCAGTTGTCGGATAGGAATTTTAGATTTCCAAATATAATGTATTTTTATTGAATTTTTCAAAATTTTATTAGGTAAGCTTCAATTTTACCATAAATCCCTTTGATTCTTATCCAATACTTGTATTTTTACTGTATTTGGTCCACTATCGAACTACATTAATCGTAGTCATAACTTCCGAACAAAAATGAATATTTCGATGCAACAGTATTCAGTTATACTTCAATCGTTAGAACACATTATCAGTAATGAATCTTCTAAAGATCAACAAATTGACGAACTTTTTCAGCTTCTAAATGTGATTGCAATAGAGGCTACCAAAGACGACGTCATCAGTTTCACATCTCTATTTTCGCGATTAAGTTATTTATCTCAAAAGATATCACTACCAAAAAAGGAACAGTTTTTTCTTCATCATTTCAGAATTAAGTATGAACGGAGTTCTATTACAGATGAATTATTATCGAATTATGTACAATTAGGACAAATTTGTCTTAATAACCTTATCGAATATTGTTGGAATAATGGACAAAACATAAAGAGTTATAACAAACAAATCATTGATAAAATAAGTCAAAGATCTGATAAAGTCAAATCTTTTTACCCTTTACTAGAAGTTCTTATTTTGGAAATTGATCTAAAGGCTAAAGAAATCACTTTTGTTCAAAATGATCGTCCCGCTACCAAAGAAACTGCAAAATTTGACATTCCCCACATCAATGAATTGTTCACAAGAAACATCCTCAATCTAGAGAAGATATTCGGTTTACCTTTAGCCTCAAACTTTATAGATTGTGAGGTCAATGAAAATAATATTTTTCACCCCAAAGCTATCGTAATAGATCCCGATTATTTGATTGATGTAACTTCTGTAGCCAATAATAGTTATTCTGATGATAAGAAGATTTGGTTGGCCAACACAACCAAATTTTTACCCAAGCCATCTTCAAAGTACATTCTGATCGGGAATGTAGCCAATTACATTATGGACAGATTGGTAGCAAGTAAGGACATTACTTTAAATCAAATCTACCAAGAAGTTTTCAAACTATATCCTATTGAATTTTCTAAAATAGAGGACGTCGAATTAAGTAAAATCATATCCAACATCAAATCCCACTTCAATCACCTAAAGAGAATAATCAGCACTGAATTGGAACAACACAACATTTACATGGAAAATGTCTATTTAGAGCCTTCATTCTTCTGCCGTGATTATGGTCTTCAAGGGAGATTAGACTTACTTCATCTAGAAAAAGAGGAAAATAATGCTTCCATAATAGAATTAAAAAGTGGTAGTCCATTCATGGCCAATTCTTATGGGATTAGTAAAAGCCATTACATTCAAACTATTCTCTACGATATGATTATTTCTTCTGTTTATGGAGGAAAAGTAAACACAAAAAACTTCATTCTATATTCCAAGTTGGATAAAGACAATCTTAAGTATGCCCCCAAAACAAAACATCAACTATATGAGACGTTAAAAGTTCGTAATGATCTTATATCCATGGAACGAGCTTTTGCTAAAAGTCCACAAATGGTAGAAAATATGGTTGACACCCTAAGAACATCGACTTTCTCAGATGTAAAAGGGTTCAAATGGGATGAGTTAAAGCAACTTGAAAAGGTATACCAATCGGCAGCAAAAATTGAAAGATCTTACTTTAATCATTTCGTTTATTTCGTCGCAAATGAAGCTTTATTGGCAAAACTAGGAGAACATGGTGTTCAAAATTCTAATGGACTAGCCTCGTTATGGCTCGAAACACAAAAAGAAAAAGAAGATCAGTTTAGGATATTCAACCATCTTCGAATTCTAACAAATCAAAGTGATCAAGAGGTCCCCATCATTGTATTTAAAAGAAGTCAATATACCGTAGAACTTTCCAGCTTTAGAAAAGGGGACATCGCTGTGCTTTATCCTAATCATTTTAAGACAAAAAACATTCTCAGAAATCAAATTTTCAAGTGTTCAATTCTGAGCATTGGTAAAGAGGACATTCAAGTTCGATTAAGGTCTTCCCAATACAATCAACAGATTTTTAAAGATACAGAATTCTGGAATCTAGAACCCGACACCTTGGGTAATTCGTTTACGCAAATGAATCGAGGCTTGTTTTCATTTTTGAATAGTCCAGAAGACAAAAAACAAGTTTTACTAGGATTACAACGTCCAAATTCATATGATCAAATCATAGATATTGAGGTTGAGGAATCAATGACACCCGAACAAAAATCAATAGTTTATAAAGCCTTTGCCTCGAAAGACTATTTTCTTATTTGGGGACCTCCAGGAACCGGTAAAACAAGTGTTGTATTAAAAAATCTTGTTGCCAGTTTATACAAATATACTTCTGAAAGCATACTTCTTTTGGCTTATACCAATCGAGCAGTAGATGAGATCTGTGAGGCTTTGAATAATGCCGAATTACAAGACAACTACATCCGATTAGGAAGTCGTTTTTCGATTGGAGATGAACATCGATCTACCCTTCTTTTCGAAAAAATAGAAGACAAAAAAAATCGCAACGAAATTAAAAGCCTTCTGCAGAAAAACAGAATTTTTGTCTCCACGGTTTCTTCGATAAATGGAAAATTAGAAATCCTTGATTTAATCCAAGTTGATACCGTCATAGTGGATGAAGCATCACAAATTTTGGAACCGATGTTAATCGGATTGCTTCCAAAGTTCAATCGATTCATCATGATTGGAGATCATAAACAATTACCCGCGGTTGTCGTTCAAAAAGAAAAAAAATCGATCATTGATGATAAAGAACTCAACTCTATAGACATAAAAGATATGAGAATGTCTTTATTTGAGCGATTGTTCCAGCGATGTAAGTCTCAGAACTGGACCAATGCATGGTCCATATTAAGCCATCAAGGTCGAATGCATAAAGACATCATGCGCCCAGTTAATGATTTGTTTTACGAGAAAAAGCTCAAACTCATACCTAGTCTCAAACGATTGGATAAACCATTCAAACTCGCTTCAGCCATCCATTCCTCTACATCTCCGTTATTCACAGAAAGGTTGATTTATGTTCCTACTGAAACGGATTCTAATCTTAACTGGAAAACCAATCAACATGAGGCAGATGTAGTTGGATATATAATTGACCAGATTAAAAAATCAACATCCAATTCTGATAGTAGTGAAGAAGATCTTTCCATAGGTATAATTACTCCTTATCGAGCACAAATTGCACTATTAAAACAAACCATTGAAGATGATCAAATAAGTATAGATACCGTAGAAAGATACCAAGGAGGGGCCAGAGATATTATCATTATTTCTCTATGTACCAATCGTATCAGTCAGCTTGAATCTCTGATATCTTTATCTTCCGAAGGAATAGATCGAAAATTAAATGTAGCCCTCACACGAGCCAAAGAACAAATCATACTTATAGGCAATCAAAACATCTTGCTCAACGACTCAACTTATAAACAACTATTAGATTACTTTTCGTTGTGGGAACTCAAACTTGAGTCATCTCAATAACTCTCATTCTATGTTAGAAAACCCGTGTTGAAATTACTTCAAAATAAGACATTTGAGTTGTCTTCCTTTGACCATATGCTAATTTCACGAAAGCACTTATTATACTCTTTCTGCACTCTTAACAGTCCTACAATGTGTATCGTGGGTTTGACACCCATTTCGCATAAAAAAAGCCACTTCAGTTGAAGCAGCTTTTTTGTTTAGCACAAGCATTACAGACATTCTATCTATATTATGGTCGAATCACCTTTTTCTTCATCTTTGCCTTTTGCATTGGATTCAGCTGTTTTTCAAATTTATTCTTTTTGAATACCTGAAACCTTGTAGGTAACTCTTTGACAGGCCAATTATTGTTAGACTCATCTATATCAGCCGTTTCTCTATACGGATCGATAATGATTCCTTCCACTTCTTTGTCTTTCACAAATACTTTTTTGAACTTATTTTCATTCTTTCTCCAAATTTCAACGGGGATGCGCTCTACCTCCTTAGATCCATCTTTAAATGTCCATTCGATTATGATCGGCATCACCAATCCTCCTTTATTTGAAAAATAGAGTTCATAGTAATTATTATCACCAAACATTTCCTTTTTTTCTTCATCCGAATAAGTCTCAGCATATCTAGTCATTATAGTCGTTTGGATAGAATCTTCTGTTTTCCATGGTTGATAATTTGTATAGATATCCCTTAATTCTTCATCTTGATCAACTGGAAATGTCATTCCCTCCTCTTTATTCCTCTTCATAGAAATATGCTCAAATCTCGGTTGTCTTTTATGAGAAAAAGTATCCGTTCTACTTTCTGGATTATTTTCTAGATCTACTTTATACCACTTGATGCTATCCAATGACACATCAACAGCATCCGTACTATAAAACCAACCTCTCCAAAACCAATCCAAATCAACACCACTTGCATCTTCCATAATTCTAAAGAAATCGGAAGGTGTTGGATGTTTAAATGCCCAAGTTTCGCAGTATTTTTTAAATGCAAAATCGAATAATTCTCTACCCATAATCGTTTCACGTAGGATGTTTAAAGCAGTCGCAGGCTTACTATATGCATTGTTACCATAGTCTTTGATGTTTTCACTATTGGTCATAATTGGCTCGAGCTGATGCTTATCTCTGCCCATATAAGAAGAAATAGTATGAGCTGGCCCTGAACGCGAAGGATAATTATTATCAAATTCTTGCTCTGCTAAAAACTGAACAAAAGAATTAATTCCTTCATCAAACCAAGCCCATTGTCTTTCGTCGCTATTGATTACCATTGGAAAATAAGTATGCCCTACTTCATGAATAATAACCAATATTGCAGCATCCTTTGCATTTTCAGTATATGTTCCATCAGGTTCAGCTCTTCCAGGATTAAAACTAATCATAGGATATTCCATACCATTTGCGGCCTCTACAGATATTGCCACTGGATAAGGATATGGAATCGAATACTTAGAATATGTACGAAGAGTATGATCCACAACTTTAGTAGAATACTTATTATATATCGGATAAGCCTCTTTACCATACAAGCTCATACACATTACTTTTTCACCTGTCGAAGTCATATGAGGCATTGCATCCCAAACAAATTTCTTACTTGCAGTCCATGCAAAATCTCTTACGTTCTTCGCCTTGTATTTCCAAGTTTTTTTCGATGAAGAAACAGGCCTTCTTTCATTCGCTAAAGCTTCATCTTTGGTTACAATTTCCAACGGTTTATCTGCATTTTGAGCTTCTTTCCATCTATTCAATTGCTCTTTTGACAATACTTGCTTATAATTTTGACATTCACCTGTTGCAGCAACCACATGATCAGATGGTACGGTAATTTCTACTTCATAATCGCCAAATGACAATGCAAATTCTCCTCTTCCTACAAACTGTTTATTTTGCCATCCCTCAAAATCACTGTATACACACATTCTTGGATACCATTGAACTACCGTATAAAGGTAATTCCCGTGATCCTCAAAAAACTCGTATCCTCCTCTTCCCCAGCTCGGGTTGTTAATACGATCTATCATAAAGTAATCCCAATCAATATTAAACTTAATTTTTTTACCTGACTTTAAAGGTTCTTTAAGATCGATACGCATCATGGTCCCGTTAATAGTATAAGACATCGGCTTATTGCTCTTGTCTGTAACCTTTTTAATGTTAACGCCGTATTTCCCTTGCTCTCTCCAGACTTCAAGTCCTTGTAATTGTCCAGAACTCATTTTCTTTCCAATTCCTGAAGGATTCATCCTATGTTTCATGCTAGATTCAGCATGCTCATTTTCATCTAATTGAACCCATAAATATCTCAGTTCATTGGGAGAGTTATTATGGTACGTAATGGTTTCACTTCCAAATATTCGTTGCTCTTTAGCATCTAGTTCACACTTAATTTTATAATCAGCTTGTTGTTGAAAATACATTGGACCAGGATATCCATCTGCCCCCCTAAATTCGTTAGGATCTCTTAGAACTTGGTTTAATTGTTCAAACTTATTCGCATGATTAGCATCAGGATTATTTCCTTGTCCAAAGAGGAAACTAGCTATGGACATCAATGTAAAAACTACAATTATTCTCATTATTAAAATTTTGTCTTTTGATATACCATTTTTACGGTATTAAATTCAGCATACAAAAATAATCGAATAACCTATTCAAATATCATTTTTAGATAAACATTGCTTTTTCTTCTATGAAAACCTGTAATGATGCCAAACCTGCACTACCACAAAAAAAAGAGAGTACCGCAACGGAACTCTCTTTTTTTTCTTTAGAATCACTATTTAAATGGAAAAATGGCTTATATCTTAATGTACTTCCCTATGAAGATAGATTTTTTCCTTCTTGATACTTTCAATAAATCGCCATTAGACATTTCCAATTCATTATTCGCTTCACTATTAAAACGTACGACTTCTGCTAAATTCACAATATAAGAATTGTGTACTCTCAGAAAAGACCTATCAGGAAGAAGCCTTTCTAATTCCTTCAACTTTTTAGTCGTAGAGTAACTACTCCCATTTTTTAATAGAACTTTTGAATAATTTCCATCCGACGTTAGATACAAAATTTCATTTGCGGGCAAAAACGTGTGTTCGCTACCATCACTTAGGCAGACCAAAGAATCGTTGTACATTGGTTGTTTAAATTATTTAATTAACAATAAACTATTACTTTGTATTTCAAACTGGAAATTACCAGACTTGTCATGATCTGGACTCTTGGGGATAATAGATATTAAATGTTCAATATAAATTACTCTACATTTAAAACCTAAGCTACTATTCATTTAAATAAAACTTATCTATTTGATTGACTTCATCCAAGTTTTACTTACCTACAAATATGACACTTATTTGCAATATACACAAATAAAGCGTACCATTTTTCATTAGAAAATCACAATACAGTTAATTCTTATTAACATTCCCATCAAATCAGCCAAAAACCATGCATTTTTGAAGCTTCTTTTATTCAATTAAGTCATTAATTGATAAAAATTAATCTTCTTCGTTCAGATCTTGATGTACTACCCGACTTCTTCAAAGTAGCCCGTTTTTTTGTTTTTAACCACTTCGTTCCAATTAAAATATCTACCATTCATAACTACGTAGACACCCTTAGGTAAGGTTTGAACAAATGCCAAAGAAGATCCAAGATTAAAAAATCCATCCGAGGAAGTCCCAAAGGCATAAGGCACCATTGCGCCAGTAAGTACAATTGTTTTATCCATATCAGCCTCAGCTAGAAATTTGCCGGTTTCAACCATTGTATCCGTCCCATGCGTAATAATAATTCGATCTGATTTAGACCTTACACAGTTATGATGAATTATTTCTCGATCTTCAGGCGTCATTTCAAGGCTATCTATCATCATCAATGTTTTCACATCTATGTCCAATGTAGATCTACCTCTTTCGAACATCGCATTTAGATGGGTATCCTTAAAGTACAGCTGTCCTGTAATAAAATTATACTCTTTATCAAAGGTACCACCTGTTACAAATACTTGAATTGTTTTTGATTCACTCATTACAATGGAATATTTCCGTGTTTTCTTGGACTGCGATTTACCTTTTTATTTTGAAGCATTTCAAATGCCCTAATAAGTTTTCTTCTTGTATCTTCTGGAAGAATGACTTCGTCTACAAATCCCCTTGCGGCTGCTTTGTATGGATGAGCAAATTTTTCTTGGTAATCTGCTTCCTTTTCTTTCAATTTACCTTCTTTATCTTCTGCAGCTGCAATTTCTTTCCTAAAAATAATTTCACTAGCACCTTTTGCACCCATTACGGCAATTTCTGCTGAAGGCCAAGCGTAATTCAAATCAGCTTTTATATGCTTTGAATTCATCACATCATATGCTCCACCATAAGCCTTTCTTGTAATAACGGTCACTCTTGGAACTGTAGCTTCACTGAAAGCATAAAGTAACTTAGCTCCATTAGTAATGATGGCATTCCACTCTTGATCCGTACCAGGCAAAAAACCAGGAACATCAACAAGTACCAACAATGGGATATTAAAACAATCACAAAAACGAACAAACCTAGCTGCCTTTTTACTTGCATTTACATCTAAAACCCCTGCCAAAACATACGGCTGATTGGCTACAATTCCGACGCTCTTTCCACCGATCCTTGAAAACCCAACTACAATATTCTGGGCATATTCTTCATGTATTTCGAAAAAAGAGTCTTCATCTACGACTTCATGAATTACTTCTTTGATATCATAAGGATAAGACGAATTTGAGGGAATAATCTCATTTAACTTTGGTCTTTTCTCGCTACCAAAATTGTATTCGAGATCGGCAGGTTTTTCCTCACAACTTTGAGGAATATAGGACAATAGACTTTTTATTTTGTTCAGTGTATCCAAATCATTTTCACCAATCAAATGGGTCACTCCACTTTTAGAAGCATGAGCCATTGCTCCCCCTAGATCTTCTGAAGTTACTTCTTCATTCGTAACGGTCTTAACAACATTTGGTCCAGTCACAAACATATATGAGCTATGATTGGTCTGGATGATGAAATCAGTAATAGCAGGTGAATAAACTGCACCACCGGCACATGGCCCCATAATAGCAGAAATCTGCGGAATCACTCCAGAAGCCTCCGTATTTCTAAAGAATATATCTGCATATCCACCTAGTGATTTTACTCCTTCTTGTATACGAGCTCCTCCTGAATCATTAAGACCAATTACAGGTGCTTTATTGGCCATAGCTAAATCCATGATCTTACATATTTTCTCTGCATGAGTTTCAGAAAGAGATCCTCCAAAAACTGTAAAATCCTGAGCAAAAATATAAACCAATCTACCCTCAATTTTTCCATAACCTGTCACCACTCCATCACCCAAAATTACCTGATTTTCCATTCCAAAATCGGTACTCCTATGTTCTTTGAGCATATCCAACTCTTCAAAACTACCATCGTCAAGTAATACATTTATTCTGTCACGTGCCGTAAGCTTTCCTTTACTGTATTCCTTTTCTATTCTTTGCTCTCCACCTCCTTTTAACGCTTGTAATTTTTTATCTCGTAGTAACTGGATTTTATCCTTCATTTTTTGACTTTTCCTTTGTAAAAAACAAATATAGAGGTATATCAATTATTTCAAAATTATAATGCTCTGATTTTGGCAACCAAAGGCAACAGAATTAGAGAAGAAAATGTAACTTCGATATTGTAATCATTTCAATTTATCGACCATATACCAAGTAGACGAATTTAGAAATATGAATAAATCAAAGATACTGTCGGAAAAGATTCAGCGGATGAAAGAGTCCGCAACTATTAGAATGGCTAAAAAGGCCCGCAAACTAAAAGTTCAAGGAAAAGATATCATTTCTCTTACATTAGGCGAGCCAGATTTTGACACTCCAGATTACATAAAAGATAAGGCCTGCGAGGGACTTCAACTGGGGCATACAAAGTACACTCCTGTTCCTGGTACACTTGAACTGCGTCAAGCTATATGTAGAAAATTTGCTCATGAAAATCAGCTAAACTATGCTCCAGATGAAATCATAGTTTCGAATGGAGCAAAACAATCGCTGATGAACATATTTCAATCCATTGTCAATCCAGGAGACGAAATAATCATCTTTGCACCATATTGGGTATCATACTTTGATCAGATTAAGTTTAGCGGTGGTATACCTGTTATAATCAATACAACCACAGAACAAGGATTTAAAGTAAGTCCAACTCAACTTAAAAATGCTATAACCAACAACACAAAAGCAATCATATACTCTTCTCCCTGCAATCCTAGTGGAGCTGTTTACACCCAAGAAGAGCTAAATGGCTTAGCCCAGATTTTGAAAAACTACCCAGACATCTTAGTTATAAGCGACGAAATATACGAATACATCAATTACAATAGCCAACATTACAGCATGGCACAAATCGAACATATGAGAGATAGAACGGCTATTGTCAACGGTTTTTCTAAAGGCTTTGCCATGACAGGATGGCGACTGGGATACTTGGCAGGACCAAATTGGCTGGTTGAAGCCTGCACCAAGGTACAAGGACAAGTCACCTCGGGAGCTAATGCATTTAGTCAATATGCGGCTGCACAAATCATAGGAGAAGACAAATTAGAAACAAAAAAAATGGTTGATGCATATCTAAAACGAAGAGACCTATTTGTAAACTCTTTAAGATCGATTCCAGGCCTAAAAGTAAATCTTCCTACCGGAGCCTTTTACGCCTTTCCTGATGTCAGTCACTACTTCGGAAAATCTCATTCTGAAACGATTATTCGAAATGCCGATGACTTAGCAGAATACCTTCTTTTCGAAGCTCAAGTTGGCACCGTAAGTGGTTCTGCATTTGGGAATGACAATTGCCTAAGGTTGTCGTATGCTACTTCAGAAGATAAGCTTAAAGAAGCTACAAGACGAATTAAAAATGCTCTTTCAAAACTACAATAGATTGCCATGAAAAAAATCGCCTTACTCCGTGGAATAAATGTTGGTGGAAATCGTAAAATCCTGATGAAAGATTTAAAAACCCTTATGGAAAAATGTGGATTTCGAAGTGTCAAAACCTATATCCAAAGTGGAAATGTTATTTTTGAAAATTCGGAAAACATATCAAATAAAAAAATTGGTCAGCTTATTAAAAATGCTATTCTTGATGCATTTGGACACGATGTTCCAACTATTGTTATTGACGCTAAAGAGATTGAGATTGTGAAAAATGAAAATCCATTTCTTTTAAGAGATGTTGATATATCGAGCCTTCACGTTACATTCCTTCATGACACCCCAGAACAAGAACATGTTTCGCAATTGAATCAATTCGAATTTGGTGACGATAAGTTTTCCATTGCTTCCAATTGTATATATCTTCTATGCCAAAAACCATATCATAAATCTAAATTATCCAATAATTTATTTGAGAAGAAATTAAACGTTGGGGCTACTACTAGGAATTGGAAGACTGTCTTAAAACTCTTAGAATTAAGCCTTTAACTCATTAAGACATTATTAAACACGTCCCCTACTCGCCACAGAATTCTCATAACTAACTCAATTTCCAGAAATACCTTCCTTCGGTTTACCCAAAGTCTAATTTCAAGTATAAATCGAAACACCTTTTGTTTCATAGAATGATTTTAACCAAAGCACAAGCACAAGACACAAACAATTCAAAATAATTTGCATTTCACTTCACTATTGTAATTATATTTTATAATTTAGCACTACATAGAATCTAATTTCAATAATTTTAATATTTACGAAATGAATATAACCTTCGAAGAGTTAAGACAAATTAAGCATCAATTACCTACTGGAAGCATAAGTAAGATAGCCACTTCTCTTGGACTTGAAGAACAAACAGTACGTAATTACTTTGGTGCTTCAAAATATGAAAATGGTAAAATTGTTGGAAAACATATTCAGCCTGGTCCTCATGGCGGGATTGTCAACATCGAAGATGATACGATTCTTTTAGCAGCCAAGAAAATACTACGTGATACCCAATTTGCATCTGCAAATTAATAATGGCCCTCTACTACCAATTGTATTTTTTATATTGAAAGGCTAATTGAAAACTATCACAAGAAAGCCGAAGAAATTACCGCATTTCTTCGGTTTCTTCATTTTAAAAAAATCCATTAACTTAAAGCTTTCAGAATAATCAAAGTTATCGTAAGATTTGAATATCAAACCCATATGTTTGCTCTTAATTAGCCTATTGTTCTGCTACTCATTATCTGGACAATCCAACGATGCAATTGACCCTGCTCTTCTTGAAAACATTTATGAAGAATTGGCTGAAATAGCAGAATCTCAAGACCTAGACCTTACGAGTTTTATTGAAGAATTTGAAGTATTTCGATCTTATCCAATCAACATCAATAAAGCGGATTTTGAGCTATTATCACAACTTCAATTTTTGACTCCGTTAGAAGTAGAGGCAATACTCGATCACAGAACTCAATATGGTGATTTTTTAGCACTAGAAGAGCTACAGGCGATTCCAATACTTGATGAGTCCAAAATCAAATACTTAAGATATGTATGTAAAACCACCCCACCCCTTATAACAGATTTTTCTAGCATAATTAAAGAAGGACGGCACAACATCTTTATCAAATACAAAAGAGTCCTTGAAGAACAAAAGGGATATATAAAAGACCAAGAAGGAAATTCAAAATACCTAGGATCACCGAATCACTACTATTTAAGATACAGGTTTAATGCTCTCAACAAGGTTAGAGCAGGAATCACCATGGAAAATGATCCTGGAGAACCCTTTTTTGACCAATACAATAAGCAAGGTTTTGATTATTACTCCGCCTTTATTTCAGTAAATGACCTCAGTCGATACATTCCTAAAATAATCTTAGGAGATTATTCATTAAACCTTGGGCAAGGTCTTATTGTTCACAATTCATTTGGAGCGGGAAAATCAACCAACACAATAAACATCAAAAAAAATAGCAATACATTTAGACCATATAGTTCTGTAAATGAATCACAATTCAACAGAGGAGCCGCTATAACCTTTTCGCCCTCAGATTTTATATCCTTTTCTCCATTTGTTTCGTTCAGAAAAATTGATGGACTCATCAATTCTGATACTATTGAGAATGAAGTATTCCAAAATTTCAGTTCCATATCTGTTGATGGATTACACCAAACCCTAGGAGATATAAACAAAAAGAATAAAATCGACTTATTACAGTATGGTGGAAATTTAAAGTTTAAAATTCTCAAAACCAATCTTAGCTTCAATCATCTTTCATATCTTTTTTCTACACCAATTCAATCCGGAAACCAACTCTACAAGAAGTATAGATTTGAAGGTGATCAATTAGACATCACAAGTGTGGACTTCAATACTCGAATAAAAAATATAAACATGTTTGGCGAATTGGCAAAGAGCCATCAAGGTGGAATGGCAACTACGATTTCCAGCATCATTTCCCTAGATCGGCATCTCGATTTTTCCTTATCGTACCGAAATTTTGATAAAGATTACAAAAACATTGAGGGCAACACTTTATCCGAAGCAACACTTCCTATAAATGAGCAAGGAATCTATATAGGATTTGAGTCCAAAATCAACACTTCTTGGAAAATCAATGCCTACTATGATTTCTGGAAAAATCCGTGGTTAAAATTTAATGCGGATGCTCCAAGTAATGGGAAAGAATTTCTATTTCGAGTAGAATATTTGAAAAGAAAAAAACAACTATGTTACCTCCAATATAGATACGAACAAAAAAGCATTAATAGCTCGATCGACTCTAAGGCAATACCATCCCTTACTTATAGACATCAACATCGCTTAAGACTACATTTTGCGCATAAAATCAATAATGACATCGAACTTAGGTCACGAATCGAATTATCCAAATCCAAGAAAGACTTTGCTACGAAATCTGGGTATTTGATTTATCAAGATTTTCTATATCAGCCTAGATTCAGCCCAATTCTGATAAAAACTCGTTTTTCGGTATTCAACATCGACCATTTCGACTCTAGAATTTATGCCTATGAAAATGATCTATTATATGAATTTTATATTCCTTTCTTTCAAGGCAGAGGCACTAGATCTTATGTGAATCTACGGTACAAAATCAACCATCGCTTTACATGGGAATTTAAGCTTGCTAGAACAGTTTTGTACAATAGCTCTACCATAGGCAGTGGTAACAATACCATTAACGACAACCAAAGAACAGAGTTTAAAACACAGGTCAAAATATCCTTTTAGTACATGTCAATCAACGTTAATGATCTTTGGATCGGCGATAAATTAGTATTAAAAAAAAGCAAACGCATTGGCACTTATGCCGGTCAATCTTCAGATCAAAAGATCAGAATTAAAATTGGAGACAAAATTGTAAAAACTACAATTTCTAATGTTGAATTGTACGTAGATAAACCTGAACCTATTGAAATTCGATTTGATGATGATTTTGATAAAATCGAAGAACACTCAATTAAAGATTCGATTGATTTACATATTGAAAAATTGGCACCTCACCTTAAAAACACCATTCCTGCACGGATATTGGATTTTCAAATTAAAGCCTTTCAAGATTTTTTGCTCTCAGCAATACTTCAAAGACGAAAACACATCACCATTATTCATGGAAAAGGAGAAGGTATATTAAAGCAGGAAGTACAATATATTCTATCAAAAGAGCCTTCAGTATCTCTAATTCAAAACATTAATCAAGGTGGAGCGACTTTAGCTTGGCTCAAAACTTAAGCTGTACTAATGCGTAACCATTGATGAAGTCCTAAGAAAGTGTAAAAATCATTTCCAGCTTTGGCTTGGAACAAAAAAGTAAGTAATTTTGCCCCTCAAAATCAAGATTACACCCCATAAACCACAATGACTTATAATTTATAATAAAATGAGATATCTATTATTTTCAATACTAGTTTTAATGGTCGCTTGTGCTTCCAAAAGTGAGAACGACAACAAATCGACTCAAAATACATCTACCAAGGAAACATCACCTCGAAAGGAATTGACTGCAGAAGATTACGATGTGGAAGAACCCATCCGAGGCATTAAAACCGACTTTACCATAAAGGTGAATGGACTTCAAGGCAATTTCACTTCAAAATTGATTGCTGTATATGTTGACCAAAATTTCGTTGCAGATACAAGTAAATCAGAGAACGGAGTTTTGCACTTTCAAGTAGAGCAAAGCCTTCCTCAAGGACTCTATTTCGCGTCACTACCAGGAAACAGATACATCCAAGTACTCCTCGGAGAAGATCAGGAATTTGCATTAGAATGTGACGTTCAAGACATTACTGGGTCCATGAAGGTAGAAGGCTCCATCGAAAATCAAATGTATTATGAAAATGCAAGAAAAGAGAATGAGATCAATCCTAAAATCCAAATGCAAATCTCTCGCCTTAAACAATTTGACAAAGGGTCAAATGAATACAGTAGAGCAAAGGAGGCAAAGATTAAATTAGAAAAGGACCGATTGGCTTATGTATTGGAAATGAGCAAAAGTAACCCAAATAGCTTATTCACCAATTTTAAAATAAGTGGACAAAATCCTGTCATCAATGAAGCTCTTCCAGAAAATCAACAAGTAACGCAGTATAGAAAAGATTTTTGGGAATCAGTAATATTTGACGATAGAAGACTATTGCATACTCCTGTAATAGGCAATAAACTAAAAAGATACTTTGAAGAATTAACCGTCCAACACCCTGACAGTATTATTGTTTCAGCAGATTACTTGGTTCAAAAAAGTGAATCTTATCCAGAATATTACAAAGTTTTCACCAATTGGATTGTTAAAAAATTCGAACCTACAAAGTGTACATTGATGGATCCAGAAGCTGTATTTGTTCACATGATTCAAAATTACTTCACGCATGAAAAAGCATTTTGGACCGATTCTTTGATGGTAAACACCCTTCAAACTAGAGCATACGAAATGGCTCAAAGTAGAATTGGACAACCAGCTCCAAATGTCATTTCTACCGACCAATTTGGTAATAAACAAGAACTTCTTTCCAAGACTGCCGACTACCTCATTGTTTATATGTTCAATCCAGACTGTGAACATTGCATGGAGCAAACTCCCAAGTTGATCAAATACTACAAGGACAATATTAAGGAAGTTGATGTAATGGCCATTGCTATTGAAACTACAGATAAAGAATGGAAGGATTATGCAAAAAAATACAACTTCCCATTCACGACAGTTTTTGACAAGACCAATAGGTCTATTTATGCGAAATACTACGTAGATGTTACGCCAGAATTGTATGTCATTAATCCAGACCGACAGATTATCGGAAAGAACTTAAAAGTCTTCCAAATCCAAACAGTAATTGACAGAGACAAGGAAAAAAGAAGCAAATAAATGAAACGAAAAAAGGTGCGAGTAATCTCGCACCTTTTTTTATCTAAACTCAATATACTTCTCTATCACTCAATCACCACAAACTACGCTTCATTTCCTATCCAAATGAGAAAAAGCTTATTCCTTTTCACCTTTATCCTCAGAATCATTTCTTTTCTTAGGCAATCGCTTCGCCTCCTTAAGACTTTTATGAAGAATCCACTCCATCTGACCATTAACACTTCGAAATTCATCATCCGCCCATTTCTCGATTTGTTTAAAAACCTCAGGGGCAATTCTCAGCACGAATGACTTTCTCTTACTCACAATTACGAATTTAACGTCCCAGTATTTACAACTGGCACAGCCTCTTTATCACCACACAATACAACCATTAAATTGCTCACCATAGAAGCCTTTTTGTCGTCATCAAAATCTATAATATTATCCGTAGATAATTTTTCCAGTGCATCTTCAACCATTCCAACTGCACCTTCAACAATTTTCTTACGAGCAGCAACAATTGCAACAGCTTGTTGTCTTTTCAACATGGAACTGGCAATTTCCGGAGCATATGCCAAATAGCCAATTCGAGCTTCCATCACCTTAATACCGGCAATTGCCAACCGCTCTGTAATTTCACTCTCCAATGCTTCATTAACTTCATCCATCCCAGACCTTAAAGTAAATTTAGCCTGTTCGTCGTCAAAGTTGTCGTAAGGATATGAACCAGCAAGCTTACGTACAGCAGCATCCGTTTGAACTTTAACGAACTCTTCATAATTATCCACATCAAAGGCAGACTTATAAGTATCAGCTACTTGCCATACCAAAATCACGTTTATCATTATTGGGTTCCCAATCTTATCATTCACCTTAACACGTTCACTATCAAAATTCCTTGCTCTCAAAGAAATGCGCTTCTTAGAAAAAAACGGGTTAGCCCAGAAAAAACCATTGTCTCGGACCGTTCCCTTGTAAGCACCAAACAACACTAAGACTT
Organism: Saprospiraceae bacterium; assembly: GCA_965230345.1. GTDB lineage: Bacteria > Bacteroidota > Bacteroidia > Chitinophagales > Saprospiraceae > JADKBO01. The sequence continues at coordinate 157,766 of CBDDKR010000001.1, read as the reverse complement.
TGGAGCTATTCGGATTAACAATAAAAAATCCTGCAACAATCAAAATAGCTGGCAAAATCAGCAGTAAAAAGATTGGATTCTTAGTCATCATTATTCCTGACACTGTTCCTGCCACAAGTAAGATCAATACAAGCAGCATCATGTAACCATTTGTTGCTTTAAATAAAGTTTCTTTTTTCATTATGATATTATTTTGATATCACAATAATAACACAAATATATCAAACATGCAAATAGAATGGACATCATATAGTTAACCACAAAGAGAAACTTCCTATTTTAATACTATGAATAAACTTAATCATCCAATCCTCAGCATAATCTGTAAATAGATAGCCTATAAATTTGAATGTACAGTATAACTTAGATTACTGATGTCATCATGCAGATCATTTCATTAGCAGAACTTTGCTTGTAATTAAAAAAGAGCACATTAATGATTTAGAATAGTTTTCGAGTGACCAATAAACCAGACAACATCGCTTTTTACTTACGTGCTAATAAAATAGTTCATGACATGAAGTGGTCTAAAATGTGTGTTCAATAGCGGAATTAACTGCTTGAAAGCCAGATAAATCCGAGAATTCTTTTGCTTAGTCCAAGCTATAGAAATTAGTTTTTGGGCAGAGAAAGGATTTCAATGAGTTGATTCTAGCATTAGGATTTAGTTTTAATATCACTTCAATAAAAAAAGCAGCTACTTCAAAAAAGTAACTGCTTTGATATCCTTAAATTGGGTTATTTAATTATTGCCCCAACTTAGCTTTAATTTCATTGGCTTTATCCATATTACTTTGCCTAACGTAGATCTCCTTCAATGCAATCATTGTATTAACATCATCAGGTTTTAATTCATATGATTTTTCAAAGTAAGGTAAAGCATGCTCGAAAAAGCCCATCATTTCCTTATTAGCTTCTTCATACTTTTTGGTTCCAGCTGGAGTATAATCTTGTGCATATTCATTAATCTTTTCAACCATACCAGCAGCTTTATTATAATATAAAGCCCCTAAACTATAGTTAGCATCAAAATTATTTGGCTCCTTTGAAATTGCCTGACTGTAATACTCCTTAGCCTTATCGTAATACATATCAGATTTTTCCTTATCACCAGCCTCAGCCGTTTTAGCACTCAACTGTTCATATACGTTACCTGTAGTATTGATTACCGAAACATTATCAGGTTCAGCTTGAATAGCAGTTTCTAATTTGTCAATTAGTTTATTCAATTCACCTGCAGCTAAGTAATGGTTGATTTCAGAAAACAACAATGCCGTATTTTCAGGGAATTTTTTTCTACCCTCAGACAAATAATTTACAGCATCTTTATCTCCTCGTTTATTATGGATAGAATACAATGCTTCATAAACCACTGCTTCTCCACTTCCTTGATCGAATAGTTTTTTAAATAAAGGCTCTACTTCATCTCCCTTCTCTGCATAGTATCCACTAATTGCAGTATAGAAAGTATGATCCGTCATGGCCTTTTCATCATCCAATCTACTATCAGCCTTATTTGCCTTTAACATATCATAAACTGAAGTCGCCGATGAAAAATTAGTATATGCTCCCATATAATCTTTTTCTTGGAACATAGTAATAGCCATATTACTAAGATGTGCCTCAGTTGCTTTTAGCCCCTCAACTGCATCTTTAGTTTGAGATTTTTTACTTGACTTTTCCATGGCCATCTTGAATGCCTCAAATGCAGTCATTGGTGCATTTGGTTTTTCAATTTTGAAATCAGGATTAATAATCTTCATCTTCATTTCCGAATCTGAAATACCATTAAAGATTTCTCCTTTTTTCACCCAAGCTCCTGCATCATCAGAAACACCTTCAATCTCAAATGCTTGATTAATTGCATCTATGGCAGAAGCCAACTTATCTTTATTTCCTACTTGATCTTGATTATATCGTGCAAAATCTTTTGAAGCCTTTCTCAACAACTTCTTAGCACTTTGTGCATTGACATTTAAGACTAAAAAAAACGAAAATGCAACCAATAAAATGTTCTTCATAATTTACTAAATAATGTTTTAATGTTACTAAGGTCAAAATTAACCTTTTATTATAAGACGTAATACAAATCTCGATTGTGTTTTAGAATTGTTAAATAATTACCTCTTCAAATTCATTTAAGCTTAATAAAAACTTAATTATTCTTCTTCACTATTCGTTTCATCATCAGAAACTGGAGCAATTGGATTACCATCTTCATCCAACTCCACTTCGTCATCTTCAGGATCATTAATGACAGCAACATCAGCAATTGCATCTTTTTTATCCAACTTAATGACACGAACCCCTTGAGTTGCTCTTCCACTTACCCTTACATCAGAAACAGCCATTCTAATCATAATTCCCCCAATGGTAGAAATCAATAATTCGTCTTCTTCATGTACTGCTTTTATAGCAATGACTTCACCCGTTTTTTCAGTAATCTGCATCGTCTTTACTCCCTTTCCATTACGTTTTGTCACCCTATAATCGTCCAAGTATGTTCGCTTACCATTTCCAAGACCTGAAACCACAAAAATTGTCGTTTCTTCATCTGCAGGATCAACGGTTACCATACCGATAATCTCATCACTTTCTTCGATCCTCATTCCACCAACACCTGCAGCACTTCTTCCCATCTCTCGAACATCTTTTTCATTGAATCGGATCGCTCTTCCTCCCTTATTCGCAAGTACAATCTCGTTATTGCCATTCGTCAATCTCACTTCCAGTAATTCATCACCTTCTCGAATAGTAATAGCATTTATACCATTTGTTCTTGGTCTGGAAAATGCTTCTACCTTAGTTTTCTTAACCACACCTCTTCTTGTACAGAAAATCAGATTGTTCGAATTAATGTAATCCTCGTCTTTAAGGTTTTCAATTAAAATATACGCCCTAACCTTATCGTCTTTAGGTAGGTTTACAATGTTTTGAATGGCCTTACCCATTGATGTTTTATTGGCTTCTGGGATTTCAAATACCCTTAGCCAAAAACATCTTCCTTTCTCCGTAAAGAGCAACATATAATTATGACTATATGCCGTCAATAAGTGCTCAACGTAGTCCTTATCTCTCGTTTTACTTCCTTTAGAACCTCGACCTCCTCTATTCTGTTGTTTATACTCGGAGATTTTTGTTCTCTTTATATATCCCGCATGAGATATAGTAACAACTACTTGATCATTTGGAATCAAGTCCTCTATGCTAATCTCATCGTCTGCATAATTGATATCCGTTCTTCTCTCATCTCCGTACTTCTCCTTAACCTCATCCAACTCTTCTTTTACGATATCTTTTTGCATTTGCTCACTTGCCAAAATTGACTTCAAGTGATCAATTTTAACCATCAAATCATCATATTCTTTTTGAATCTTTTCAACTTCAAGACTTACCAATCTTGAAAGCCTCATTTCCAATATCGCCTTCGCCTGAATTTCAGACAATTCAAAATTGGCAACAAGTTTAGTTTTCGCCTCATCTACCGTAGCCGAATTTCTGATGATTTCGATTACTTCATCAATATTGGCTAATGCGATCAATAAACCTTCAAGAATGTGTGCTCGTTGCTCAGCTTTTTCCAAATCGTATTGAGTTCTTCTCACAACGACTTCAATCCTAAACTTAATAAACTCTTCGATGATTTGTTTGAGATTTAAAAGTCTAGGTCTCCCATTGACAAGGGCAATATTGTTCACTCCATAAGATGATTGTAACGCCGTATACTTATACAATTTACTAAGTACAACTGAAGCCATTCCATCACGCTTGATCTCAACAACTATTCTCAAGCCATTTCGATCAGATTCATCTCGGATATCTGAAATACCAGAAATTTTTCCATCATTCATCAACTCTGCAATTTTCTCTACCAAGCTTGCTTTGTTGACCTGAAAAGGTATTTCATTTATGATGATGGTTTCCCTACCAGAAGCATTCTGCTCTATCTGCGCTTTACCACGAACAACGACTCTACCCCTTCCCGTCTCAAAAGCATCTCTTACTCCTTTGATTCCGAAAATTGTTCCACCTGTAGGAAAATCAGGAGCCTTAACATGCTGCATCAATTCATCAATAGTGATATCAGGATTATCCACTGTTGCTTTCACTCCATTGACAACTTCTGTCAAATTATGAGGCAACATATTGGTTGCCATACCTACCGCAATTCCAGAAGCGCCATTGATCAACAAACTTGGAATTCGCGTAGGCAATACAGTAGGTTCCTCTAAGGTATCATCAAAATTCAATGCAAAATCAACCGTATTCTTATCAATATCAGCTAATATCTCTTCGGCTATTTTTTGCAATTTAGCCTCTGTATACCTCATTGCCGCAGGACTATCTCCATCCATTGAACCAAAGTTCCCTTGCCCATTAACAAGCATATATCTCAAGGACCAGGGCTGAGCCATCCTAACCATTGAATCATAAACGGATGAATCACCATGTGGGTGATACTTACCCAAAACCTCTCCTACAATTCTTGCAGATTTTTTGTGAGCTTTGTTCGCTGTAAGCCCCAACTCAGACATACCATACAAAACCCTTCTATGAACAGGCTTCAACCCATCTCTTACATCAGGTAAAGCCCTAGACACGATAACCGACATCGAATAATCGATGTAAGCCGTCTTCATTTCCTCCTCAATACTTATTGGAATAATCCTCTGATTATCTGCCATTTATATATTTTTTATCCTAATATTAAAAACATGCAAATATAATGAATTTAACATCAAAAAACACCATATTGAAACCGTTTTTTACACCTTAAAAATCATCATGTTATCAACTGAATATCAAATGGTTACACATATTATTTTCCCTCATAAGCAAACACCATGAAAAATTCAAGAATTCAACATAACTCCTTGGAAGTTAAATTAAATATTATTCTAAATCACAACGGTTTAATTGAGCATTGAGAATACATAATGCTTAAACCTTCTTATTCAACCAGCGTAGATATTACAATACATTTCAATCGATACTAATAACAAGGATACGAAGCCCAAGATTTCCTAATCACGCTATAAGCGTAATCTACCACGAAATAACGAAGAGAATTAGTCTTGATAACTGAATACTACAAACGAAAAAAAACGAACACTCTTTCTAGGAAAAGAGTTATATAGAAAAGGTACTCTATCTATACATAACCTCTTTAACTGCCTTAATGACACGGTCAGGATTAGGCAAGTACTCTTCTACGAATGTTGGAGCATAACCAAGAGAAGTATCGGCACTATTTACTCGAACCACAGGAGCATCAAGATAATCAAAAGCATATCGCTGCATTTCATATGCTATTTCTGCACTTACACCAGCGAAAGGCCATGACTCATCCACAACGACCATTCTATTCGTCTTTTTAATCGACTCAACAAGCGTATGATGATCTAATGGACGAATTGTTCTAAGGTCAATAACCTCAGCAGAGATCCCTTGTTTTTCAAGTTCTTCAGCCGCCTTTTTACACACCTCCATCATCTTATTGAAAGACACTATAGTTACATCACTCCCCTCTTTACGCACGGCAGCCTTACCTATTTCTACGGTATAATCACCTTCAGGTACTTCACCTTTTAAACCATACATGATTTCAGATTCCATCACACATACAGGGTCCTCATCACGAATGGCTGACTTTAACAACCCCTTCGCATCTGCAGGATCAATGCATGAAATCACCTTTAAGCCTGGCACATTGGCCATCCAACTTTCAAAGGTTTGTGAATGTTGTTGTGCTAATTGACCTGCTGCGCCTGTTGGTCCTCGAAAAACTATTGGACACTTAAACTGGCCTCCTGATTGAGTCAAAGTCTTAGCAGCATTATTAACGATTTGATCGAAGGCTAGAACAGCAAAGTTCCAAGTCATAAACTCAACTATTGGTTTCAATCCATTCATAGCCGCACCAACTCCAATTCCAGCAAATCCTAGTTCCGCAATAGGCGTATCAATAACTCTTCTAGGACCAAACTCATCAAGCATACCTTTACTTACCTTGTATGCCCCATTGTACTGAGCGACTTCTTCTCCAAGAAGAAACACATTCTCATCTCTTCTCATTTCTTCACTCATGGCTTCATTTAGAGCGTCACGTAGAGTTAATACCTTTGTCATGCCGAACTATCGTTTAATTTTAGGATAGCAAAAGTATGTTTTATCCACTATATATGCAAGAACTTCTTCCATCCAAATTTTAGATAAACACTTCTTATTGCAAAGCACCGCGAATAAAACAAAACAACAGAATAAAACTACGAGAACTGCTTTTATCTTGAAACAAATATTAATTTTGCCCTTTTGAAAATCTTGAAGACAAAATAAATGACTGATTTCATTATAAAAAGAGCTGCAAACGCCAAAAACGATATTTTAAGTGGATTAACGGTTGCTCTTGCTTTAGTTCCTGAGGCCGTTGCATTTGCCTTTGTTGCTGGAGTTGATCCTTTAGTCGGGTTATATGCAGCCTTTATGATTGGGCTTATCACCTCTATTTTTGGAGGTCGACCAGGCATGATTAGTGGGGCGACTGGAGCTCTTGCAGTCGTAATGGTAAGTTTGGTTTCTGAAGGAAATGCCATGGGAAGCCCTGATGAAAATCTAGGTTTGTACTTCTTATTTGCTACAGTTATTTTAATGGGAATACTTCAAATATTCGCGGGAGTATTTAAGTTAGGAAAATTTGTTCGTCTGATCCCTCACCCTGTAATGATGGGATTTGTAAATGGATTGGCCATCGTTATATTCCTTTCACAACTCAATATGTTTAAAGAATATGTAGGAGGCGAAAAAGTCTGGATGCACGGAAGTGATCTATTTTTAATGATTGGATTGGTTTCCCTAACCATGCTCATAATGTGGCTATTACCAAAATGGAATAAAAAACTCCCAGAAGCTTTGATTGCCATTTTAGTTGTTTCAACTATTGCGATTGTAGGCAAATTTGATGTTGCTACGGTTGGTTCATTTATTAGAGATGGTGGAGGTGAAGGATTAAAAGGTGGACTACCTCAGTTTCAATTTGCCCTATTTGACAAAGTCTCGTTTTCGTGGCAAACATTTGAATTCATTGCCCCATATGCGTTGATTCTTGCAGCCATTGGGCTTATTGAATCCTTGATGACCTTAAATCTTGTCGACGAATTAACCGAAACTCGAGGAAATGCAAACCGTGAATGCGTAGCCCAAGGAGGAGCAAATATTGTTACCGGATTATTTGGAGGAATGGGTGGTTGTGCTATGATCGGTCAATCCATAATCAATATTAAATCGGGAGGAAGAACTCGATTATCAGGCATAATAGCTGCTTTAACATTACTAATATTCATTCTTTTTGCAAGTAATTTAATTGAGCAAGTTCCAATAGCGGCTTTAGTAGGGGTAATGTTTATGGTGGTCGTAGGGACCTTTGCCTGGAGTAGTTTTAGGATCTTAAATAAGATCCCCAAGAGTGATGCCTTGGTATTGATAGCCGTATCTTTGCTTACTGTAGTTTTTGATCTTGCAATTGCCGTGATTGCTGGAGTTATCATTTCAGCACTTGTCTTTTCATGGGAGAATGCGAAGAGAATTCGGGCTAGAAAATCCATCTTAGCTGATGGTACCAAAGTATATGAAATTTGGGGGCCATTATTTTTTGGAAGCGTCCAAGAATTTAATGCCAAATTTGATGTAAAAAATGATCCCGACAACGTCATTATTGACTTCATGGAATCAAGAGTAAGTGATCATTCTGCACTAGAAGCATTATATAATTTGGTGGCAAAATATCGTGAAGCGGGCAAAACCATACACGTCCAACACCTCAGTGAGGAGTGCCAAGAATTAATGATCAAAGCTTCTCCTATTCTTGCAGACGTCATCGAGAAAAATATTGATGATCCTAGATATCACGTCATGTCAGAGGCGCTCAAATAATTCATAACTAAATAACACCTCACGATTAATGCCTCTTTCAAGAGACATTAAGGCCCTATTTTGATTCATCGTGTTGATGATCAGGGCGATCCCTTCGCCTACTCCGGTCGGGATATTCGTGACTCCACTTCGTTGCGGTCCTTCGTTTTACTTAGGACTGTTGTCATCACTACTATCCCTATCGCATAGGAAACATTTACAAAGAAGGCTATAACTGTCATGTATTCAGGTGTATTTCTATCGAATACTTTTATATTGACACCTCATCCTCATGAGATTCCATTACCAATAACAAAATCCCCAATTTATACCATTAACCAACCTACAAAGTTTCTTTGCCCCCTTTCACTTTATCTATTTGCAAGATTTTTGTATCTTTCACCAGATTACATAACCCTGCACCCAATAATCGACCCCATTATTTTAACATAAAAATCATACGAATGCGTAACTCCAAAAATTTCTACCTAGGTAAATCATTAATCATTCTATTATTTTTGATGTTTTTTACTAGTGAAGTAACTGCTCAAAAATTCTATCTCCATACATCACATCCATATGCAGGCATACAACTGACAGATGGAACACCTTTTTTCATCGATTATGATAAAGATGGCGATCAGGATTTCTTCTTATTTGGTTCGAATTCTACCATTTATTACTACGAATACAATAATGGAGGATGGGACTTAAACAACAACTTCAAAATATTTCCCAATTTTATATTTGGCAATTTTCATGGTGCTGTAGCTGACTTCGATAATGATAATGATTTTGACTTCTTTTTAGTGAAAGATGGACAATCTCAATACCTAGAAAACAATGGTGGAACTTTCACCGTAATGAATGACGACGTTAATCCATTACCCAATTTGACAAATTCTTATGGCACTAAGATCCTGCCTGGAGACTTAAACAAGGATGGAAGAACGGATTTTGTAATATCCAATGACAAATCGGTTAAAATATACATTAACCAAAATGGATTGTTGGAATTTCGGGCTGAACTTACTGGTGGCAACTTTAATGGATCTTCTCCAGCAATTGGAGATATAGATTACGACAACGATTTAGACATTGTAGTTGGAAACAATAATGGAGAACTCATGGTATTTGAAAACAATGGAGGTACATTTACCAAAACCAATCAAGTAGAAATCAAAAACGTTAAATATACAGCTGGAGATGACATTGCGCTTTTTCACATCAACAACGATCCTTACATAGACTTTGTAGTTTCAGGTAAAAATGGCATCCTTGATTTATACATCAACCATGGGGACTGCGATTACAAATATGTCACATACAATGACATTCCCATTGTTTCTCCTTCTAATCAGAATAAAATAACCTTTTACGATTACGACAATGACAACGATGAGGACATGTTCATATCCAGTTCGGAAGGAATTAAATACTTTGAGAACAAAGACAATCAATATATAGAAAGTAACTCCATAGATATAGTGAATCAGATCCATGCTTTTGAATTTGATTTCGACTTTGTGGACTTCGATAACGATGGAGACGACGACATTTTTGGTGGTAGTAAGTCAAACATCCATTTATATAAAAACAACAATGGAACTTTTCAAGACATTACTTCCTCTTCCGAGAATCCATTTAAATTCATCAAAGAAGAGCACCCCTTTAATCAAAAATTTTCACCTGTACTAGTCGACTTAAATCAAGATTTGGTGCTCGATGTAGTTCTTGGATCACGTGATCGAGATGGCCTCGATTGTTACATCAACAACAATGGCGTATATGAAAAGTACACGGACAATCCAATCTGTTCTTACAATTTTTCTAATAACAGATACTTTACTCCTACCCTATATGATTATGACAACGACAAAGACATTGATATCATCTGCGGCTCTCAAAATGGGACACTTTATGTATTTCAAAACAATAACGGAGATTTTGAATTGATTAATCCATCTAATGCACCTTTTGGAAGCAAACTATATGGTAGATTCACAGATCCTTCACTTACTGATATTAACCAAGATTTGTATTTAGATGCTATTGTAACCACAGGGGATAGAGCAATATATCACTACATTTCGGACACTGAGACTTCGTCGTCACAACTCTCTAAAGAAGAATCGACAATAAAATTATATCCCAATATTACCAGTGACATGGTAACGTTAGAATTAGATCAAGCTATAAAGTCAGGAAAAATAAGCATATATAATATGAAGGGTGAAGTTGTATATCATAAAGAAGTACAAAACAATGCATCATTCAACATAGATGTATCTACACTTACCCCTGCACAATACATCCTTTCTTTAAGAACAGATAGTGACTTCATTTCTAAACAATTTACCATAATTAAATAAGAACAATAAGGCTGTCTCATTTAGAGATGGCCTTTTTTCATAGGGGGATGTGTTGCATAATGATAGTTAGAGAAAATTTATAATTTGATATTCTTGATTTGAGAATAGCTAGAGTTGATGGTGTTTTCTGTGCTGATTTTAGGTTTTAGTTTAATTCTTAGCCATTTTAGCCAAATTATGGGTTAAAGCTATTAATCCACATTCGATAAGGACATTGCTTCCTTTCGAACGTTTCTATTTCTAAAACATATTTGCACCCTCAGCCTGCTTCATTTAATGATTATTTTCATACGTTTTACCGAAAAAATTAACCATAGCAAGATTGAACAAGTGCAATTCATGACAGATCAATACTTTTGATTACAAATAGCAATCTACTTACATGAAACTTTCTTACATAGAGGATAAAACATTTGATCATAATGATTTCACCTCTAAATCTTTGATAATAGGAGAATACGAAAACTGCATTTTTAATCACTGCGATTTCTCTAATTCTAATTTATCCAATTACAGATTTATTGATTGTGAATTTTTCAGTTGTAATTTGAGTTTAGTTCAATTACAATCCGCGGCTTTGCGCAATGTAAAATTCAAACATTGCAAAATGCTAGGGCTTAATTTTGAATATTGCAATCCATTAGGGCTGTCTGTAGCATTTGATCAATGTATCCTAAACCACTCCATATTTCATAAAACTAAGCTTAAGAATACAACTTTCGAAAACACTCAATTACAAGGTGTAGATTTTTCCGAATCTGATCTAACGAACTCATCCATTCAGAATTGCGATCTGATCGAAGCCACTTTTGACCAATCCATTCTCGAACATGTAGACTTCCGTTCGTCCTACAATTATTCTATAGACCCAGATCAAAATCGAATAAAAGGAGCAAAGTTTTCTCTCCTCCAAGTATCAGGACTTTTGCATAAATACCAAATCAAAATCTATGACAATGATTAACCTCCAACCTAGAATAATCCATCTTATGGAGAAAAAATTGATCGGTAAAAGACTTACGATGAGCCTAACACAAAACAAAACTGCCATCTTATGGAAGAATTTCATGTCTCACCGTGATCAAATACCGAATACCAAAAGCAGTGATTTGATCTCAATGCAAGTGTATCAACCTACTTATTTTAAAGAATTCAATCCAAGCAACTCTTTCGAAAAATGGGCTACAATTGAGGTCTCAAGCTTTGAATATATTCCTGATCACTTCGAAACATTTCTACTTTCGGGTGGTCTTTATGCTGTATTTGATTACAAAGGTCTAAGTACGGACCAAAGTATATATCACTATATCTATGGAACTTGGATTCCCAATTCAGAGTATAATCTAGACCACAGACCTCATTTTGAAGTTTTAGGAGATAAATACAAAAATGCAGATCCCGATTCAGAAGAAGAGATATGGATTCCCATTAGAGAAAGAAGCTAGTTGTTGTGCTCAGAATTCATAACTGATGAGTTAATCCTGTTAAAAAATCAATCAAACTATAATTCCAATACTCTTCAGAGCATAAAGCTTCTCAAATCTTCTATTCAAGATTTATCAATAACCCAACATCCGTTGAGCATAAAACTCCAACAATTTTCTAACCTCATCGTAATTATCTTTCATAATTTTCACATCGGTGAGTCTTGGCAGATGTTCTGCAAAGAAGATTTGATTGTTGGCCATCTCAAAGAGATTGCTCGCAAAAGAATGAGGGAATGGAAAAGTCTTATCTATTTCAAGGATAACATCTGCAACTTTTTGAATCAGTGCTTTATAACTTAAGTAGAACCCATTTTCATTTTCGGTATCTACATCTTTTGTGTGGTAAGCCTTCGATGATTCAGATATTATTATTTTATGAAGCTTGTATTCATTTACAAACTCTATTGATGGGTTCTCTTTTGTCGCATCTACAAAATTATCTAAGATGATACTTAGTTTTTTTACTGGATCTGAAATATTTTTAGAATTGTACTCAATCAAGTAAGTCACCCAATTCCAATACCATACAACTAAATATAATAATAAGCGATGCTTGTTCTCAAAATACCTATACAATGAAGTCTCATTAGACCCCATATGTTTTGCCAATTTTTTAAATGTAAACGACTCAAAACCAATCTCATCTATCAAATCAATACTATGACTGATAATATTCCTACCCAATTCAGTCCTAAGTGGATCACGAAGAGATAATCCATCAGGCATACCAATGTCTGTGATGATATACATAAGACTAATTTACAAAAGATTTACACATTTAAAGATAATTTTTACTATCGCCAATAAGACGATTAATATCATAATTGTGAGTATTACTAACAAATGTAAACATAATACTTATATTTGCGCCTCACAATAAATTTTTATGAAAAATTATATATCAAGTTTAAGGCAAGACTTCCCTGCGAGTATTGTTGTTTTCTTTGTAGCTATCCCATTGTGCCTGGGTATTGCTCTAGCTAGTGGAGCTCCTTTGTTCTCAGGACTTATCTCAGGAATAATTGGAGGTATCGTAGTCGGTTGGATTAGTGGATCTCAAGTAGGAGTAAGTGGTCCTGCAGCAGGACTTGCTGCCATAGTATTAGCTGCTATTGCCAGTTTAGGAGGATATCAGAATTTTCTTTTGGCCGTTGTACTAGGAGGCGCAATTCAGGTACTTTTTGGCATTCTTAAAGCCGGTATTATTGGGTATTACTTCCCCTCTTCAGTCATAAAGGGAATGCTCACTGGAATTGGAATTATTATCATTCTAAAACAAATACCTCACTTTTTTGGGTATGATTCTGACCCAGAAGGTGATTTTGCATTTATACAAGTAGATGGAGAAAATACCTTTTCTGAAATATTAAATGCTCTAAATAGTATTAGTTTAGGACCAACGGTTATAGCATTGATAGCTTTAGGTATTTTGATATTATGGAACAATGTTTTATCGAAAAAAGCCAAGATTTTCCAATTGATTCAAGGACCTTTAGTTGCGGTTATAGTCGGAATAATCTTTTATGCATTCAACAATGGAAATGGGACTTTTGGGTTCAACTCGGATCAATTGGTAAGTGTACCCGTACCTAAAGATGCTTCATCTTTCTTAGCACAATTTAGCTTTCCCAATTTTGGAGCGATAACCAATCCAGAGGTATGGGTAGTGGCATTTACCATTGCCTTAGTCGCAAGTTTGGAAACTTTATTATGTGTAGAAGCAACAGATAAATTAGATCCAGAAAAGAGAGTAACACCTACCAATAGAGAGCTCTTAGCTCAAGGTACGGGGAATATACTTTCTGGTATGATAGGTGGTCTTCCGATTACACAAGTTATTGTTCGTAGTTCTGCTAATATTCAATCTGGAAATAAAACTAAGATGTCTGCCATTCTACATGGATTCCTCTTATTAGGATCTGTTATCCTGATTCCGAGATTGTTAAATATGATTCCTTTATCTGTACTTGCTGCAATATTATTTATTGTAGGATACAAACTAGCCAAGCCAAAACTTTTCAAGACGATGTACGAATTGGGTTGGAAACAGTTTATACCCTTCATTGTAACGGTTTTGGGAATTATTTTCATCGATTTACTTGTTGGTCTTGGACTAGGATTGATGGTAGGTATTGTCGTTGTTTTAATCAAGAGTTATCAGAATTCGCATTTTCTTCATATTGAGGGAGAGGATGTAGACGATGGAAAGATAAAAATGACGTTGGCAGAGCAGGTAACTTTTTTCCACAAAGGTGCCATTTTGAAGGAGTTGGATAATCTTCCAAACGATTCATTTTTAGAATTAGATGTTAGAAAAACTCGATATCTAGACAATGACATAATAGAGATTTTAGACGATTTTTCTCACAAGGCCAACCTTAGAAATATCACCATCAAATTGGTATCAGAAAGAGGGATAGTCGAGAATCCACCAAGTTACTTGGAATTTTTCAAGTTGTCACCAAAAACAGTTTTGTATAAAACTCTAGGAGATGTTTCAAGGTAACATCAAACATTAATTCCATTTATTATCAAAAATAAAACAATTATTATCATGGAGAATTTATTAAAACACCATACGCATACACCTGAATCTCAAGCAGCAGTTGATCATACAATGGCATTACAACTTTTAAAAGATGGGAATAAAAGATTCTTAAATCAATCAACAGTCTCTCGATCTTTTGACAAACAAATAGAATTGACTACATCTGGCCAATACCCTTTTGCTGCCGTAGTCAGTTGTATCGATTCTAGGATTCCAACAGAAATTATATTTGACCAAGGAATTGGTGATATCTTTAATGCACGTGTTGCAGGAAATTTTGTTAATACGGACATCCTTGGAAGTTTGGAATTTGCTTGTAAACTAGCGGGGTCCAAGCTAATAGTCATTATGGGGCATACTTCTTGTGGAGCAGTCAAAGGAGCATGTGATCATGCAAAATTAGGCAATCTTACTGCTATGCTTGACAACATCACTCCTGCCCTTTCTAAGGTAAAAACTGAAGATGGTGTCGATAGAAGCTCTAAAAATTTAGACTTTGTCAATAAAGTGGCTGTTGAGAATGTATTTCAAACAATTGAAAAATTAAAAGCTGATAGCCCTGTTCTTAATCAAATGATTGAGGAAAATGCAATCAAAGTAGTTGGTGCAATGTATGATGTAAGTTCAGGAGAAGTTTCATTTTTATAACTGAATAAATTAACAATTATCGACGGGATAGTTTGGAGGTTTTAATCTAAATCTTCCAATAAAGATAGCCTTGTTGCCCAGATTAAGTACAATCGATTGGACAACAAGGCTCTTTTTATTTACTAGAAGAATGATATTGATGCGAAATCCAAATCATACTATTCAAAACCATCCTAATAAATTTACTCTGACTCTAATAAAGTATTGAATCGCTTCAATGCACTCCAATAACTTTCATCATATTCATTACTATTATTCTATAAGTAAAATTTGAACAATAGCTGTTCCTTCTATGTGCGCTTTGGCTCTGCATTACTTCAAATAGTTTCTTATCCCGTAACTCGCCAATACGCCTTCACCTGTTGCCGCCGCTACCTGAGCAATAGCACCTTCACGGCAGTCACCAGCCGCAAAGATTCCCTTTACCGACGTTTCTGCCAAACCCGTTGTCTTGATGAATCCTTGATCATTTAGCTCAACCAAATTTTTGAATGAAGATGTATTGGGAACCAAACCTATAAATATGAAAGCTCCATCTGCAGTTAATAACTCCCTTTCTTTTGTCTCGTTATCCTCAATAACCAATCCTTTGAAAAGTCCTTCCTCATTCGCTATAAATTCCACAGAGGTTTTATTCATATAACTTGAAATATTATCAATCGATTGCAGTTTTTCTACGTAGGTTTCAGATGCAGAAAATTCAGGCATGATGTTGACAATTCTAACGCTTTTCACAAAGCCCGACAAAAATATACCTTCTTCCAAAGCCGAATTTCCTCCTCCAACTACAATAATATCCTTACCTCTATAAAAAGCACCATCACAGGTAGCACAAAAGTGAACACCAGAGCCTATCAATTCTGACTCACCGGGAATATTCATCTTACGATACGTCGACCCAGTAGACAATACGACAGACTTGCCTACGTATTCATTCGTTTTCGTATTTATTTTGAAACCATCTCGATTTCTTTCAATCGAAACCACTTCTTCTCCTGTTTTAATCGTTGCTCCGTACACCCTTGCTTGCTCTTCCATTTTATCCATTAATGCTGGGCCAGAAATGGAAGTAAATCCAGGATAATTTTCAATTTTTTCAGTTAAAAAAGCGTTTCCACCTATGGTTTTTCTTTCTAAGATAAGCGTATCAAATCTATCTCTTTGTGCATAAATAGATGTCGTAAGCCCAGCCGCACCTCCTCCAATTATGATCGTATCAAATATCCTTTCTTCTTTGACTTCATCCAATTGAAGGGCTTTCCGTAATTCTTCGTTTTCTGGCTCAACCAAGACAACGTCATCGTTAATAAAAATTGTAGGAATTTTACGCTTACCATTATTGACTTTTGTAATGATAGGAATTGCCCATCCATTTTCTTTTTTATCGATTTCGATATACTGAAAATTGACCTTATTGTCCTTTAAAAATGCTTTTGATTTACGACAATCTGGACACCAATCCGCTCCATATAGGACAACTCGATGATTTTCATTGATACCCAAGACTGACGCTAACTTATCATTAGTTGGATTAGAATAAGATTTACCATTGATGATAATTGTGGGAATGATACGTTTACCCTTGTTAATCGATTCCACCAATTTCGTAGCAGATTTATCCAAATCCACATCAATAAATTCAAAAGTGATGTTGTTTTCTTTTAAATATGCTTTTGCTCTGCGACAATCTGGACACCAATCCGCTCCGTATAATTTGATTTCGTTCATTATAGCCTTATTTAATATTCACTTTTATTTTCTACCGTCATTCCGAGTAATGTCCCAAACAGACCAATGTGGATCATTATATTCATCCAATCTACTTTAGGAATCCAAACCAACAATAAGGCCATTAATATTATCAATGATAATACGCCATATGCATAAAAGAGCTTTTTATTTACAATTAATAATACTCCTGCGACCAACTCAACTAGTGCCAAAACAATTGCCATGACATAGGTTCCCGTATCACCCAAGAAGGCTAATCCACTGGCTTTGAGAAAGTCGGCCATATTTTGCAATCCGACACCACCTAAAAAGCCCTCAATAAACTTTTCTAAACCTCCCCAAACGAATAAAAGTCCTAGCGATATTCGAATGATTAATGATGCTGTATTTTTCATTTTTATATGTATTTTGTTTTAATAAAAAAGGTAATTAATTATACTACAAAGATGAATTCAGATGCATCGACTCTTGTAATCAATACTTCCTCTGTTGTTGTCAATTTATCCCATATTTGAATAAGAGAAAAGAGGAGTCTGCAATATCAAGCTTTACTAAGTGAAGGTCAGGTTATTCCAAAATATGTGTATTCTAAGAATAAATCTCTGTTTGAAATACGTTTTGTAGGTATTGGGGGGGTCTAATTATTTCATTCATTCTAATTGCATCAAAAAAATCAGAATAATGTTTTCACAAGAAGTTTGGTCTGGAGTGTTCTATTAAGGATCTTCTTGTGATAAAAGACGTTTATAAATTGCTAAATAATGCAGCAAAGATTATGATTTGTAAGATAAAACATTCTCAGATATAGGTGAGGGGGAATGACGTTTTGAGAGTTAAAGATCTGGTCAAGAGGTAAGCATCTTTTCGGGAAGATACAAAGATTGATGATTCATAAATAAGGATGGCTGTCAAAATTAATATGACAGCCATTACCTATTTTGTCAAGATAAGATCCCTGAGTTGATCCATTACTTGACTACCTCCATTTACTGTAATTTCACCGATGCTGTTGGCAATTTTTTCCATGTATTCCATTTCTTTCAATTTCATCAACATCGTATTGTTTTCCATCAATTTGGCCGTATTAAGAAGACTACGAGTCGAAGCCGTCTCTTCCTGTCTCATAATAGTGTTTGCCTGTGCCTTTTTCTGAGCAACCAAAACTTGGTTCATAATATCTCGAACGTCACCAGGCAAAATGATGTCTTTAATCCCTCCTCCGAGAAACTCAACACCCATTGACCTCAACACATCTTCCGTCTCCTTTCTCACTTGATCACTAATCACAACCTTGTTGGTCAAAAGTTGATCCAAGGTCAACGTACCGATATAAGACCTTAATCCCAATTGTAGAATTGCATACATTTGAACTCTGAAATCTTTAGTTTCAATCAAGGCTTGACTTACATTATCTACCTTATATTGGGCAGTATAATTAACACGTACACCTACTTTATCCTTCGTCAAAATCTCTTGTCCATTCACCTCAATCGTTTGAGCTCTAAGATCAACCAATCGCACCTCGATCGACTTACCAGCCTTCCACGCATAGTATACTCCAGGATCTAGCGTTTTGATGTATTTGCCCTCTACAAAAAGTAGACCTTTTTCATAGTAAGCCACTTTGTAAGCATTTAAATGAACAAGAACAGATGATTTTCTAAGTACTTGTGAAGAAATAGCATTTGTGTCAATCATTTCATTAACGTCATATCGCCTTGTTTCAAATTTAGAACCTTTCCAGTAGGCCACCCGACTAGGTGTCAGCACTCGATTGTAAAGATTACTCTTATACTCCAGTACGATTTCATCTTCCTTTATCTCTACAATTTCCATTGCATCTCGAAGGGCGTCATGCTCTAAAAGCAAGTCCCAATCTTGATTAACTTGAATAGGTTGGGTAATCGCATGAAAACTTACATTACATCCGAAACCTATCCAGTGTTTGCCTTCATCTAATACATAGATAAGTCTTTCGTTTTTAGTCACCAATGCTTTTTGATTTGCATTAACTGTAATACGTCTCATAGTTTAAAATTTTATGAAGCAAATGAATATTATTCATATACTTCTATGGTCAATAAATAATTCAAAAAAAGAAGGAGACATCATCTTATCGTCTCTTGATATAAGCGGAAAAAGTATTAAGATGATAGTTCAATTGTAGTTTCTCACAAAAGCAATAAGTTCATGGCGTTCGTAAATCTTATTGCATATGCACAACACAACACCATATGTACTCGTAGTTACTGCGCATAATTGAATTTCTTCATTTAGATGTAGTAGTACAAAAACAATAGTATTATTACAATGTCCCATCATCGGTATCCTACCTTTTTCAAAGCCGATAAAAAGGTGGTAAGAATATGCATAACTGGCAATTTCTTACCGTGACCATACTATGATCATCTCCGATTTACATTTTATAGAGTGTCCTCTATCATAGATTAAAAATCTACTGCTCTACCAACTGAGCTATCTTAGAGTGAAGCTAAGAGTAGGACTCGAACCTACGTCACGTAAATGTCTGGTGTTCTAGCCAACTGAACTACATAGCTTTTTAGCCATGGTGGGATTCGAACCCACGACTCCCAGATCCCTGAGATTCTAACTTCAAGAATATCATTACCAATGGGCTGATACTGTGTCGCTATTCAGAAACGACGACGCAAGAAGTTAAATTCATCTTTATAATCTATGATTATATTTCTTATTACAATTACCCCTACTACTTTTAGTATTGATCGTCTTTTAAAAACATATTGCTAATTGATATGTCAAAGGTATTTTAACACTACGCAATCATTCTGCGTAATTAAAACAGGGTGGCTTCGAGATTCGAACTCTGCTCTCCTCATCCACAGTGAGGTGTTTTGCCTACTAAACTAAAACCACCATAGTAGCTAGGTTATTCAACATTAAGTTTAGATTTCTTCTCCATTCGTTTTCGTTGTTTTTTATGCAGTTTCATCTTTACTTTCAAGCTCTTCACCTTACATTCGATTTCTGAAACTTCATAAGAATTGAAACAATTCATCAAGGCCAATTCCAAACTAAGTAATGCTTCCTTATAAAGTCCTCGTGCTTCCAACATTCTTGCTTGAAGAAAAAGTATTTTACTCGTATTCATTCCTTTTATCTTTTTGGCAAAAACCATTATTCTCTCTGCTCCAGAATAATCTCCAAGCCATATTTTCAACAATATGTAATGTTCGTATACATCGACATATCTAATATTTGATTGTAAGACCCTAGTAAAGCATTCTTGCGCTAACCTATAATCCTTTAAATGATACATATACACCTTACCCATTAGCGCATGAGCTTGTACATGATATTCATCGTAAGCCAAGGCGTAATTCAAATTTTCAATGACCATCTCAAGGCAATAATCATATTGATCTAAAGCTTTGAGGTAATACATATCCGCTATAGTTGTTTTCATAATTTTATTCTTTTTAAAACCTTAAAAAGGTATTTATGTACAGAAGGAGGGAATCGAACCCTCAACCAATCAATGGCATAGTTTCAAAGACTACTGCGTATTCCTTTTCCGCCATTTCTGCAATTCTGTTGTCTAGAAGGGAATCGAACCCCTACCCTATGAATCAAAGTCATATATCCTACCTTTAGACCACTAGACAATTTGTACTCCTGACAGGAATTGAACCACCCACCTTTGCTGTGAAAGAGTAATGGCTTAACCAATTTGCCTCAGGAACAATACATTGATAGGACTGATGGGATGCAATCCCTCGACCTTCCAAAACCTAATCGGTTTCCTTACCAATGAAATGATTTGTTGAAGTGTCATTATAGCCACTTCAGTCCACAATAAAATGAAAAAGGCATCACCTTGATAAAAGATGATGCCTTCTTAAATGAAGTATAATAATCTAATCATTACTCCATATTAAATACCATATCTTTTATCATTACACATCTGAAATCCAGATTCCACGCTTGAATATCTCTCATGCTAACACTTGGTTCTACCCCAATTATTTCATGCTGAATAAAGCATTCTTGAAATTGATGTAATGTATAATGTTTCATAATTGTAATTTTTAAATCATAAGTTGATTCGTCTAATCAAACACTCAACTTTTAATTGACGATGCAAAGGTAATAACAAAATCTTAATATTTCCAAATAAAAACACATTTAAAATACTGAATATCAAATACTTAAGCTCAATTACAGACATAAACATCCCAGTTCACAATACTGCAAATCATTCAATTTTCTCAATCTCCTGTATATCAATTGATTCAATCTTTAAGTAGTATTTCTATGTCCAATCTAAAACTTCATATTTTTTTAAAAAAAAATTCAAAAAAAAATAGCGTCTCACTTTCGTAGGACGCTATTTCGATAACTTTTTATATGTTTTACTTCATAGTAATTCTATGCTTTCTCGTCCTAAATATAAATATTGTTCTCCAACTGAAGTCATGTGATTTTGTACAGGACAACCCAGTCGATTCGCAAATAATATGATCATAAATCTTGTCATTAATTATATATTTCGGTACAAATGTAATCATAGCACGACTAAATCTTGCATTTAACCATGAAATAGTCTATTCTCTTTGAAGTTACACACCCATGTACTTATTATAGTAGTTGGGATTCCTTTATAAACCTTGTAGGGTCTAAAACTTTGGAAATTACTCAGGAAAATCAAATAAAACCGCTTGTAACACGCTCTAATACAATGGCATTAACACATAAAAAAGGCGACCAAAATAGCCGCCTTTGTGACCTCGGAAGGATTCGAACCCTCAACCCTCAGAGCCGAAATCTGATATTCTATCCAGTTGAACTACGAGGCCAATAAGTATATAGTGAGAAGTTACTCTTCTTCTTCTAATTCTTCAGGTCTTTCTATAGGAGCAATCATCGGAAGATCGATCAATTCACCTTCGTGTGGTCCTACACTAAAAAAGCCAAAAATTCCACCTGAAGCCTTTGCAACATGCTTTGCAAAAGACAAGTAGCTTTTGTATAGATGGTAAGCAACCAGTTGATCCAATGAAGCCAATATAGGATTTAAGGCTTCTAGTCTTGTTGCAATGATTTTGGTACGATCTTCTACAGACTTTGGGAGGTCATTATAAAATGTGTCCAACTTAGTAGAAAAATCAGCTCCTACTTCTTGATAAAAACCAATAAGATCCTTCGACATTTTGTAAGATCTAATCTTAGTCACCTTTTCTGCCCATGCAACTTCATCTTTATCCAATTCTCCATCTGCTCCACCAATTAATAATGTGATCAATGGAATGGCATCTTTAAGCTTACTAAAGTCTCCTTCCGAAATAGTAGAAAAGTATTCAGTCATTGTATAAGATTTTAACTTTTTGCAAAAGTATAAATACTTTATAATCTGAGATTATTTATTGTAGATTTATTTCAAAAGACCATTTAAATGGCCATTAAAAATTGTAAATTTAGTCTAGATAAATCCTTAAAAATTGATATTGATTCAAGTAATAAAAAAATAAAACATCTCATGTATGATGATTAATAGTAAAATCCTATTAAAGTCATACTCTTATTTGAGTAATTTTATCTTAGAACAGATTCTTTTAGATCAAAAACGTTCTTTAACAAAAAACTTTATGAGTCAAAAACTTGACGTCCAAACACCCAATTTCGAAGAAGTGTGGCAATATGGCAGCCATGAAGGAGAAGACATTGACTATATACAAGACGGTATTGCCCCACAATGTGCTGTCCCAGGGCTTGAATTTGATTCACAATCTGACTCATATGGGCGAATTCGATTCCTAGGACTGGAGAAGAATAAAAACTTTTTGGATGCGCATTATGGGGCTAATTATGATTGGGTGTTATCTAATATTTCAAATCAAGATGCAGGATATGTCAAAAAAAGATAGCAGAATATATTTAGTATGGTTTATTCTAGTACTATTAGTTGGGTGTAGCGATAAAAATAAAATAAGGAGATTAAACTTTACAAAACAACCAAAAATCCAAGCTAGTATAAATGACACTTTACAAAAGTGGATTAGCGATTCTTTAGCTAAGACTAAACCTCTTTTTTTTGACAATGAAGCATTTAGAGTCAATAATTTTATTGTGTTTAATCAAGACAGCTCATTATTATACACAACACTTAATAGAAAAGGAATTCATCGAAATAGTTCGGCAGATTTGATAGAAGAAATAGGAGGAAGTAAGATAAAAGATCAATGGTATTTCTTTTTTAAAGGTCCAATATATGTCTCTAGGACCCTCTATAAAAATAGTAAATATGATCCCTATTCTTTCTTTGAGCTGGAATACATAAGTTACGAAGACATTTACCCTAAAGTAGTCCGATGGCTTCCAGGCGGTAACTATGAAGTTAAGGAAGAGTATTTCCAAAAGCGATATTTAGGAGCTATTCAAAACAAATGTCATGAAGGCCAAGAGTTGCGCATGTGCTTTGACTCCATCATTATTGATCTTAACCAAAGGTATTACGATCATAAAATTGATCCAAAAGAAATTGAAGATATCAAACAATCTATTGAAGCTTCTGTTCGCCCAATCGAACCCAAAATAGAGCTTACCACTTGGGAAAAAATATTCGGTAAAGAAGAAAAATTATTCGAGACGCAAGAATGGAAAGACTACATCAACCAAAAATCCAAATCCAATGAATAAAACTAATTTCCTACTATCCGACTTCGAAGAAGTGTGGCAATATGGCAGCCATGAAGGAGAAGACATTGACTATATACAAGACGGTATTGCACCACAATGTGCGGTCCCTGGGCTTGAATTTGATTCACAATCTGACTCATATGGGCGAATCCGATTCCTAGGACTGGAGAAGAATAAGAACTTTCTGCATGCTCATTATGTGGCTAATTATGGTTGGGTGTTATCCAAGGTAGATGAAAATGAAAATGGCTATGTTCAAAAAAGAAATTAATTCAATTATTTTATGTTCTCTAGCTATAATCTTAGGATGCCAAAGAGAAATGAGAATTATTGATTACAAAATAACTGATGACCCTATAGCAATTGAAATAAAAAACAAGCTTGTTCAATGGAAAAAAGATAGTTTAGCAATAACAAAACCTTTTTTCTTTAGTAATGATTGGGATGTTGATAGATTCATTGTTTATAACAAAGATACAACCTTATTATATGCATCTCTAAATAGAAGTAAAAAACAATGGAAACATGCGACTAATGATAACATTAGTGATATAGGAGGAAATAAAATAGATGGAAAATGGCATTTTTTTTTACTTAACAACTCATTGCTAATTGACAGAAATCTTTTTAAATCTAACAAATACGATCCTCATACTTTATCAGAACTAAGTTACATCGCTCACAAGGAAGTTTACCCTAAAGTAGTCCGATGGCTTCTAGACGGTAACTATGAAGTTAAGGAAGAGTATTTCCAAAAGCGATATTTAGGAGCTATTCAAAACAAATGTCATGAACGCCAAGAGTTGCGCATGTGTTTTGACTCCATCATTATTGATCTTAACCAAAGGTATTATGATCATAAAATTGATCCAAAAGAAATTGAAGATATCAAACAATCTATTAAAGCTTCTGTTCGTCCCATCGAACCCAAAATAGAGCTTACCACTTGGGAAAAAATATTCGGCAAAGAAGAAAAACTTTTTGACTCACAAGAATGGAAAGATTACATCAACCAAAAATCCAAATCCAATGAATAACATTCATCACCTTTATCATCGCTTCAGCTTCTTTTTTATAAATATTACAAGCTCTACACACTATTTTTCAATCGTCTAAATTGAAGTGTTATTTTCATTTTCTACCTTTGGCATCCGATCGACCTAAAATTTGAGCAGAGTGAGTAAATCGAAAAAGAAAAGCACCAAGGTAACGCCTTTAATGACTCAGTACTTTCAATTAAAGGCCAAAAATCCAGATGCTATTATGCTGTTTCGTGTTGGGGATTTTTATGAAACTTTCGGTGAAGATGCCATCAAGGCTTCTCAAGCTTTAGGAATCGTGCTCACAAGTAGAAATAATGGTGGCTCAGACATCGAATTAGCTGGATTTCCATACCACAGCTTGGACATCTATTTACCCAAATTGGTTAGAGCAGGATTTAGGGTTGCCTTATGCGAACAATTGGAAAAGCCTTCTAAAGAAAAAAAGATTGTCAAAAGAGGGGTTACTGATGTCATAACACCTGGAGTTACCATCGATGATTCCATACTTGAGAACAAATCCAATAATTATTTAGCAAGTATACATTTCACTACTAAAGGAAGGCATGGCATTTCATTTATTGATGTTTCTACAGGTGAATTTTTAATTAGTGAAGGAACGGTTGATACCTTAGTGAAACTGATCGAAAGTTTTAACCCTTCAGAAATAATATATAGCAAATCGTTTTCGAAGAAGCTCTTTTCATTAATAGGTGATAAGTATTATCAGTATGGTCTTGACGAATGGGTATATTCCTTTGATTATACCAGGGAAAAACTTCTGGATAAATTTGCTGTAAAAAACCTTAAAGGATTTGGTGTCGAAGAATATGAGTTAGGGCAAATAGCGGCTGGAAGTATTCTGCACTACTTGACCACTACTCAAAATGAGAAATTAGGCCACGTCGCATCCATCAATCGAATCCAATCTGATCAATTCGTTTGGCTTGATCGATTTACCATACGCAATTTAGAATTGGTCAATAGTGTCCATGAATCAGGTAAGAGCTTACTAGAGATTTTAGATCATACGGCTTCTCCAATGGGAGCTAGGATGTTGCGCAAATGGATTTTGATGCCTCTTTTGTCTATCCCCAAAATCACAACTCGCCACGAAACGGTAGATTTTTTTCTGAGTAACAATGATTCTACGCTCGAATTAGATGACGTACTAAAAGGTATCGGTGATTTAGAAAGGATAATAGGAAAGGTATCCATGGAACGCATTAATCCTAGAGAACTGCTTCAACTAAAAAAAGCACTGAAAGCTTCTATTCACGTCAAAAAAACACTCACTAGCGCTGATCAACCTACGCTTAAACTAATAGCTGACCAAATCAATCCATGTGATCATGCTATCCAATTAATTGAACATGCCATAAATGAAGATGCTCCCGCTGTCCTCTCTAAAGGATCAGTCATAAAATTAGGGCATCATGAAGAATTGGATGAATACTTAAATATTGTAAGTAATAGCAAAAAAATCCTATTGGACATCCAGCAAAAGGAAAGCGAAGCTACAGGAATAACCAATCTTAAAATAGGCTTCAACAATGTATTTGGATACTACCTAGAGGTAACTAACAAATATAAAAACCAAGGGCTAATCCCTGACAATTGGATTAGAAAACAGACTTTAACGAATGCAGAAAGATACATTTCTGAAGAACTCAAGGAGATTGAAGGCAAAATACTGGGTGCAGAAGAAAAAATTTCTGCGTTGGAAGAAAAGCTATATTTCGAATTAGTCCATGCCCTACAAAGCTTCATTCAACCCATCCAACTCAATGCACAAGTTCTGGGACAACTAGACTGCTTGATATCATTTGCTAAGATCAGTTCAAGACATAAATATACAAGGCCTGTTGTGGATGAAAGTTTCGCTATTAACATCGAACAAGGCCGTCATCCTGTTATTGAACAACAGCTCCCAATCGATCAAGAATTCGTTCCGAATGACATTTTATTAAGCAATGAAGAGACTCAAATCATGATGATTACCGGACCTAACATGTCTGGTAAATCTGCCGTTCTTAGGCAAACAGCCTTGATTACATTGATGGCTCAAATTGGATGTTTCGTACCTGCAAAGTCTGCCACTATTGGATTAGTGGACAAAATATTTACACGTGTCGGTGCTTCGGATAATATATCCAGTGGAGAATCGACCTTTATGTTAGAGATGAATGAAACTGCCAGTATTATGAATAATATTTCAGAAAGAAGTCTAATCCTTCTTGATGAAATTGGACGAGGAACATCGACGTATGATGGTATCTCTATTGCTTGGTCATTGGCAGAATTCTTACATAATAATCCTGTTGCCAAACCTAAAACACTCTTTGCTACACACTACCACGAATTAAATGAACTCGCAAATAAATATGACCGAATTAAAAACTACAACGTTGCAACAAAAGAAGTAGGCAATAAGGTTATTTTCTTGAGAAAACTTCAAGAAGGAGGATGCGAACACAGCTTTGGTATTCATGTAGCAGCAATGGCAGGAATGCCCAAAATAATCATAGAAAGGGCTAGCGAAATACTTCATCAATTAGAGCAAAAATCCATATCCTCGGATGGCATTAATATGGACCATGAACTAAAGAATAAAGTTTCGAATATATCTGCTCCTGCTTATCAATTGAGCATCTTTGAGACGGTGGATCCATCCATCGGAAAAGTCAAACAAGTTATTCAAGAAGCTGATATCAATACTATGACACCGATTGAGTGTATGATGAAACTTCATGAACTAAAGAAACTGCTTGAGGAAATTTAAATCTTATAGATTCATCTATCATCAGACATCTACCCAGTATTTGTCATTAACACTTAATTAACTGAATAATTGGAATCATTTTTGAGTTAAAAATGGTATTAAGAGTATATTTGTATTAAATATTTTTTTGAAAATTCTAAAAAGATTAAAATGAGAAAAGCTTTATTCTTATGTGCTAGTCTGATTCTATTTGTAGTTGGAATGAATGCACAACAGGATGAATCTGCAGCTCCTACAACTAAAGCGATTATGACTTTCGAAGATGGAAATCATGATACTACTGTTGATTTTGGGACCCTTGAACAAAATGGGGACCCATTAAGAGTTGTTAAATTCACCAACACAGGAACTGAACCATTAATCATCAAAAATGCTAGAGGTTCTTGTGGATGTACAGTTCCTACTTGGCCAAAAGAACCTATTCTTCCTGGTGAAACTTCTGAAATAGAAATTAGATATGCCACAAATAGAATTGGTAAAATAAACAAGAAAGTAACAATTACTACTAATGAAGAAAAGCAACATGTGATTAGCGTAGTAGGAAAAGTACTTAAGAAAGAAGAAGAAAAAAATGTTCCAGAGAAAGAACCTTCTATAATCAAAGGAGGAAATTAATTTGAAACATTAATAAACTTAAAAAGGCTTCGGATGGATATTCATTCGAAGCTTTTTTTGTTTACTTTCATCTCTGATTTAATCGTTATATTCATGAAAATCCTTATTAGTCCAGCCAAGAGTTTAAATGAGACCCCATTAGACTTCGAAGTTGAAAAGACACTCCCCTACTTTCAGAAAGAAGCAAAAACCATTATAAATAAGCTCAAAAAGACTTCTACGAAAAAGATTAAAGAGTTGATGAATCTATCAGATGACTTAGCCAAGCTCAATAAACAAAGGTATCTTGACTACAATGACGAATACACCGTAAGTAAGGCAGCCTTGTATCTATTTAATGGTGATGTTTATACAGGGATGAATCCAAATGATTTCAACGAAGAAGAGCGCGTTTTAGCAAATGATAGGATTCGAATTCTTTCTGGGCTTTATGGCATCTTAAATCCGTTGGATAGCATACAGGCATATCGACTTGAAATGGGTACAAAATTAAAGGTTGGTCGAAAGGATAACCTCGTAAAATTTTGGAAGGACAAAGTCAGTACCTTACTTAATTCGGAGATGGTAAAATCTAATGATCAATACCTAATTAATTTAGCATCCAAAGAATACTTCAGTGCTATTGATCCGAAACAAATCGATGTACCAATCATTACTATTGATTTCAAAGAATGGCGAAACGATCGTTACAAAGTCATATCTTTTAGTGCTAAAAAAGCAAGAGGCATGATGTGTCATTATATCATTAAAAACAACATTAAAAAACTCGAAAATCTTAAAGGGTTTGACTATGAAGACTATTGTTTCAATGAAGAACTTTCTTCAAAAGAACACATGATTTTCACCAGATAAAACATACACGAACGAAGTATCTAAATATTACTTATATCTAATATGAAGAATAGGTTTACCGACGACGAATTCATTGAAATAATTGGGGCAAACGAAAACAATCTTCAAAATGTTTCCATCAATATCCCCCGAAATCAGCTTGTTGTAATTACTGGACTAAGTGGAAGTGGGAAATCTTCATTGGCCTTTGATACGCTTTATGCTGAAGGACAAAGAAGGTATATGGAGACATTCTCCTCCTATGCTCGTCAGTTTATGGGAACTATGGATCGCCCAGAGGTAGAAAAAATCAATGGACTAAGCCCTGTCATTTCTATTGAACAAAAGACGACCGCATGGAATCCTAGATCTACTGTTGGAACTACAACAGAAATATATGATTTTCTTAGACTGTTGTACGCCAGAATTGGAGAAGCATATTCCTATGAATCTGGACTACGTTTGGTAAAATTTACTGAGGAACAAATCATAAGTCATATACTCTCTAATTACTTTGATCAAAAAATTGTAATCCTTGCACCTGTTGTAAGAGGTCGAAAAGGACACTATAGAGAGCTCTTTGAACAAACCAATAAAAAAGGATACACCAAGGTAAGAGTGGATGGTGTCATTGTAGATATTGAACCCAAAATGCAACTGGACCGCTTCAAAACACACGATATCGAAGTGGTAGTAGATCGAATCAAAGTAAGTGAAGAAAAGAAAAGTAGGATTTCTACTTCAATTTCTACTGCATTTCAGTTGGGTAATGGGCTTATCATGGTATTAGATTTGGAAAAAGGAGAAATCAAGCCTTTCAGCAAAAAGCTGATGGATCCTGTTTCTGGAATATCGTATGAAGAGCCCTCTCCTAATACCTTTTCATTTAACTCTCCTTATGGAACTTGCCCAGAATGCAAGGGTCTTGGAGAGGTTTACAAGGCTGATTTAGATCAAATCATTCCAGATTACAATGCATCTATAAATGAAGGAGGAATCAAGCCATTTGGTACACCAAGAGACAATCTCACCTTCAAACAGATCAAGAAAATCGCGAAAAAATATAAGTTTTCTCTTGACACACCAATTAAAGATATTCCTGAAAAGGCTCTTAACATTTTACTATACGGAGGAGAACCAACTGGCAATAAAGCCACGACCTATAGTCCTCATGAAATGGTATTTGACGTAGGAGCAAAAGGGATAACAAATATGCTAGAAAGATGGTATGCTGAGACCACATCCCTTCGAACCCGAAACTGGGCAGAAGAATTTATGTCAATCATTCAGTGTCCTTCTTGCAACGGATATAGACTTAAAAAAGAGTCTTTACATTTCAAATTGGGAGAAAAACACATTGGTGAACTTGCAAAATTAGACATCGATCAACTGCATGATTGGATTGGTCAGCTCCACAATCATCTGGACAATAAGCAAAACATTGTAGCTGGCGAAATACTTAAAGAGATAAAGCTGAGACTAGGTTTTCTTTTAGAAGTTGGATTAGATTATTTGAACTTAGACAGACCTACTCGTACCCTTTCTGGGGGTGAATCACAACGGACCCGTCTAGCCACACAAATAGGTTCCTTGCTTACTGGCATTACTTACGTAATGGATGAACCAAGTATAGGATTGCATCAGAGAGATAATCATCGCTTGATCAATGCTTTAAAAAACCTTACCACGATAGGAAACACTGTAATTGTTGTTGAACATGATAAGGATATCATGCTTGCCTCTGACTACTTAGTTGACCTTGGCCCTGGAGCTGGAATTCACGGTGGACACATTGTAACTCAAGGTAGACCTGATGAATTTTTAAAATCTAAAGGAATAACATCCGACTACTTGTCCAATCGAAAACAAATTGAAGTACCCTCCAAGAGAAGGAAAAATAAGAAAAAGCTTAGCCTCAAAGGTGCTTCTGGCAACAATCTTAAAAATGTGAATATCAGTATTCCTGTAGGTACTTTGACTTGTATCACAGGTGTATCAGGAAGTGGTAAGTCCACATTGATCAATGATACATTGTATCCTATTTTGAGGCAACATTTACACCGAAGTCTCCAAAAACCTTTACCGTACAAGAAAATATCTGGCCTAGAACATTTTGACAAAGTGATTGAGATAGACCAATCACCAATTGGACGAACACCACGGTCAAATCCAGCAACTTATATTGGTGTATTCGATGATATCAGGAAACTATTCTCCAACCTTCCTGAAGCAAAGATAAGAGGCTATAAACCTGGAAGATTCTCCTTTAACGTCAAAGGAGGAAGATGTGAAGTTTGTCATGGTGCTGGTAAAAAAGTGATTGAAATGAACTTTCTTCCTGATGTACTCGTCGATTGTGAAAACTGCATCGGTAGAAGGTACAATAGAGAGACACTAGAGATTTTATACAAGGGAAAAAGCATCTATGATGTATTAGAAATGAGTGTTGAAGAAGCTACAATATTTTTTCAGAACATTCCTTCTATATATCGGAAGTTAAAAACATTGGACAGCGTCGGTCTAGGATACATCACTTTGGGTCAACAGGCAACAACTTTGTCAGGAGGAGAAGCTCAAAGAGTCAAATTATCGGAAGAACTTTCTAAAAAGGATACGGGGAATACCATCTATATTTTGGACGAACCTACTACGGGGCTTCACTTTGAAGATGTAAAACATCTGATAGCCGTAATTGATCGCCTTGTAGAGAAGGGAAATACCGTATTAATTATTGAACACAATATGGACGTAATCAAGGTTGCAGATTACATCATAGACGTTGGTCCAGAAGGAGGGCGATCTGGAGGTACAATATTATTTCAAGGGACTCCAGAAGAATTGATAAAAGTTGAGGAAAGTCACACTGGGAGGTTTTTAAGACTTGAGATTTAAATTAACTTGTATTCCTATATTTATGTTGAATTTATCAAATGGAACATCTCTTCTTGTTAAATAATTTGACATTCCAAATCTACAGTCAAATCTAAATTGTTCATAATGAATATTCCCACCAATATAATTATCAAATTGATAGGTAACGGGACTGTTTCGCAAAATATCAATATTATTCTGTTCATAATAACCCAAATTTAACTGGGGTTCTACGTAGTAAAAATTCAAGCGGGAGAGTCTTGTTCCAACTATAAATTCAATGATATCCAAATCCAATTTAAATGTAGGTTGTACAAAATATCTATTGAATTTAAATCTACCTTGCTCATTTACACTATAACGATGTAATTGATTATTCTTTCCAAGTCCAAAATAAGTCTCTAAATAAAAATTTTCATTTAATTCATTGAAGTAACCTAGGCTCAACTCTAAATATTGGCCAAATCCATTATTGTTTTTTATGTTATCAATCCCTCGTGCGAAATAGAAAGCAGAAGAAACTGCCCAA
The DNA here is from genome assembly GCA_965230345.1 of Saprospiraceae bacterium. Lineage (GTDB taxonomy): Bacteria > Bacteroidota > Bacteroidia > Chitinophagales > Saprospiraceae > JADKBO01. Next base: position 125,729 of record CBDDKR010000001.1, on the reverse strand, counting down.
TTATTTGTTATTGAGTATCCAACTTGACCATCAAAGGATTCTATTTCATCACTAATATTATAAGCACCTTTTAGGTACAATTCATTTTTACCATTGAAAGAAGGAGTAATAGGCACATTTGCTATATAGTAAGAGTGCGTACAACTACTTAACAATATTGAGAATAACAATAAAGTGAGACTAGGTTTCATTAGCATAAGTTTTAAAACAAAACTATGCTTAACTACGAAGGGTAAAATGACTCATTTATAGACTTCTAAACAACCTCTATACCATCTTTACAAACAATTAAAAAAATGCAGGCAACACTCTACATATTAGGTAATTATAATCACAAAATCGAATATACGGAGGATATATTCATCAAAAAGATATAAACTGATTTCAATTTAGTTTAGCATACAACTATGAAACTGATTCTAAAGAAACGTTGCTGTCATTCATTGGCGATGAAATCTCACTTATTCGACGAACAAACTTTAACCGATGAGTATACCGTTTGATCTCTTCATTGTAAATACCTTCATGATCTAATCGATCCACCCTTACATGTCCTGATGCATGAATGATATAACCTTCACCATACATAATTCCTACATGGTGAATATTTCCATTCTTGTTCTCAAAAAAAGCAAGATCACCTTCCCTACTCAATTCTACAAAATCCACAATGTCTCCTTTCTCTGCTTGTTGATACGCATCTCTGGGGAGTTTAACCCCCATAAGTTTGAATACCATTTGAGTAAAACCACTACAATCTATTCCCGCTGGACTTCTTCCACCCCATAAATAAGGCGCATTCATGTATTTTTTTGCAATCTTTATCAATAAATCGACTGAAGGTTTTCGATCATTGGTCATTATCGCCTGTCCATTATAAATACACTTTCCATTAGGCATCAAAAAAGACATTCCATCAAAATTGGGCAATGAAGATCCAATAAAAATAGGACAAGACATATTGCCATTCGAATAACTCGAAGTTAAATCAAGACATACCCCAGTTCGTTCACCGAATTTCTGAAACTCATCAATATCAATTAATATAATTTGTTTAGGATCAATCCAGCCTATATAACCATCATAATCACATTCAACTTTGATCCAGCTTTTATTCTTTCGTCCAACTATAGTTACCCTTTCTCCAAATAGAAGTTGAGAGATCATCTCAGACTGATCTTCTGGTTTTCTCCTTATAGGAATAGAAGAAAGAAAACATATACCATAATCCAATGGCCCTCTATTAGATTTTTTTGCTTTGGGCAACTTATTCTATTATTTACAAAATAGAACTGCAATTTTCGAGCCAAAAAGAATTCTAGTCTACTCCCATTAAGAAGCCTCAGGTTCTCGTTTGAAAGACTTGTATATACTATAAATCAATAACAATAAAATGATACTTGAAGAAGCGTAATTGATTTTCAAGCCAGTAAAGTAAGACTGAGGCTTAAATTCAAATACAATCTCATGTTTACCTGCTGGTATATTCAGAGCTCTTAGCAAATAGTTCGCTCTTACAAACTCAACCTCTTCCCCATCTACATATGCTTTCCATCCCTTATTTGGTCCGAACCATATATCAGAAAAAACAGCAAATCCATTGTTGACATTATCTGAGGTATAACTCAATTTATTTGGAGCATAGCTCTGAAGTGTTATTGTACCATTTCCTTCATAAGTGTTGGACTTTATATACGATTCAAACTCTTTATGAATAACAGCTTCAAGGCCTGGATCAAGATCTGCAAGTGCATCGATTTCTTTATTGGCATTATCTACTACTTGCACTGAATTTACAAACCAAGCATTTCCAAGGGCAGCAGGATTCAATTGATAAGTTGCATCACCTCCTGGGCCTTGTTGATTTGGTAGAATAAAATACTTCGTATTCAACATATTTAAGACCGCCATATTATTCTTAGAAATGTATCTTTCGATGACATCCTGATATCTCTGAAGTTTGGCTGGATGATATCCACCAATTGTTTTATGATGATAAGAAGCAATCGCACTATTAAATGGATCAGCTGTCAAGTCATGTACTCTGTAATATGGTGCCGTATCTTCTAAGATTTTCTTATCAACCGGTCTCAAATCGTAAGAGCTTTTAAATCTTCTCTGGGACACAAAATCATCATGATTAACATATCTAGCATCCACCAGTAACAAGTCTCCTAATCCAATTATTCCAATTAAAGCAAACAGCACCTTTGATGAGATTTTAGCATTGATGTAAGCCCAAATCATTCCTAGTCCCATTAAGATAATAATCAAGGATCTAAACGAAGAAGATCGCATTGCTGAACTTCTATCAGCATATAAAGCATCCAGAATTCTTTCCAATTGATTTGGATCTCCAACCATCCCCGCCAAACGAGCATCACTTGTAGCAGAGAAATCGAACATTGATCCACCTAATAATGCAAAGATAAGAGCAATTCCGCCTAATACTCCTGCACTTACAAGAGCAGCCTTCCAGTAAGGTTTCTTATCCTCACTCTTAACCATTTGCTGAATACCAAGGATTCCCAAAATAGGCATCAATATTACAGTAATACTCAATACCGAATTGGGCGTTCTAAATTTATTGAACCAAGGCAAGTAATCAAAAAACAATCTATTCAGTATTTCAAAATTCTTGCCCATAGACATCAACAATGTCAATAAAACACCAAGGACAAGCCACCATTTCACAGGTGACTTAACACTAATTGCTCCAAACAAGAATAAAAACATCACCAACGCTCCAAAATAAATAGGTCCAGCAGTAGACGATAATCCTCCCCAATACAAGGGAGCTTGAGTATCCTTATTTGTCTTAATTACCTTACCAAAATTAGAATTTTTACTCACTGTTTCGGCCGATCCTCCTCCTACAACTTTTGGAATGTAACTTGAAAATAAGTCCATAGTACCATTACTCCATGCCATGGCGTAATCCCAAGCAAGTCCCTCAACCTCACTAGAAGAATTTGTATTACTGCTTTCAGAAACCAAAATCGGTTTTCCTCTCATGGTATCCTTAGAGTATTCATATGTTGTCCACAGTACCGAAGCAGAACACCCTACCCCGAGAATTACTCCGAGTAAAACAAACATCATACTTTTGGCATAGTTGACCAAATCCTTATTCTTTATAGCATCTACTAAATACAATATCACTAGTATCGCCATAACCATTCCTAAGTAATACGTCATCTGAGGGTGTTTAGAGGCGATATTTAAAGCCATTCCTAAACTGAATGCGGATAATCCGATCATCCATTTCTTTCGAAAGAGTAAAATCATCCCTGAAATGACAAGCGGGCTGGTCATTATAGTAGCGACTTTTGTGGTATGACCTGCCTCATACAGCACCAAGTTATTGGTAGAAAATCCAAAAAACAATGCACCAATAAGGGATAGCCAAGGATTAACGCCAAGCAATAACAGCATAATGTAGAATCCTATCATCCCCAACAAAAACATTCCAATCGGAAATTGGAAACCTAAAGTCATTATTTTCTTAACATAAGTTAGAGCATTAGGCTTTGTCGTAGTAGAGATATGATACGTAGGCATTCCTCCAAACATAGAGTTCGTCCACAACGTTTTCTCTCCAGTTTCTTTTTGGAACTCTTTGACCTCTTGCTGCATAGCTTTAACCTGAACGGTATCCGAAGCTTTGATAACCTTACCTTCCAACTGAGGCATAAAATACAATACAGATATTAATAAGAACGCAAGTACAGCACTAATATGGGGAATAAGTCGTTTTGTCATTTCTATTTAAAAGGATTGGTTCAACTAAGAGATTGATTATTATAAATGTTTTATCAATGGTAAATATATTGATTAAAATTTAATATGAATGCATTTAAACAGGACTTACTACTCACTTACAGACGTCAAAAAACAATACAATTCAAATTCTAAGATAAAAATCCTAAACCATAAACAAATGACAAACAAAGACTTAAGATATAAATCAAAAAAAACATTAAAATAATTCAATAAATATTATGCAAATAAATTGAATTAGTATTACTTTTGCACCGCAATTAAAACAATTGTACACGACTTGGTAGCTCAGCTGGTAGAGCAACGCCCTTTTAAGGCGTGGGTCCTGGGTTCGAATCCCAGCCAAGTCACAAAAGCGATCTTATTAAAGATCGCTTTTTTTTGTTTTTTTCTCCTCCATTTCATTGACACAATTTGGAACATTAAATTCACTTCCCAAATCCCGACCCGATACCAAATAAAAAAGGGGCAAGTCGAATAAACTACCTACCCCTCATTTAATTTATAATAAGATGATCTTATTTTCTTTTCAAATCAACTACACATGCAGCAATTGAAATACCAAACACCTTACCAGTAGTCGTTTGGGTAATCTTATCACCATCCAACTCCATTTTAACTGTAAGAGAAGTATCAAAAGTAACATCCTCTGTCATTACCTCAACTGAACAATCATTCACATCAACAACTTCAGAGTCCCCATCCACAATATACTCAATTGTTCCACTTTCAGAGCCCTCTTTAATCTCTATGGAAACCGAATCCACGGACCCGTTACAATCCATAACTCCTTCATACACTCCTACCCAATCAGATGCACTACAACTATCATCATCACTACATGATACTAAAAACAGTCCCACTAGCGCAAAGGCAAATAAAAAATTTTTCATTTATAATATTTTAGGTTAAAAAACAGGGCACAAAATATTACTTTATACCTAATAAATACACTTTAAATCTAAACATTCACCCCATTTATACTAATTCTAATTAATTATAAACAACCACGAAACTAATACTTTAGCTCTGGTTTCTTCTTCAATTAGTCCATTCTTTGTACAACCACACTATCTTGATCCAGTCTCGACTTCAACCACACCTCCAATTTTTCCATGACTCCTCTTTTAGGTCTATTGATACCTACCAAGGCCACCATTACAGTATCAACTTCACTATCTTCAATATCGTAAAACATCATTTGCTTTAAAGCCAGTGCGTCCAATCCTTCAAAGAGGCTATTAGCCTCTTTCGATATTTGCACAATATCAACTTGATCACTTTCAAAATCCAAAATTCTTTTCTGCATTTCTTCAATCTGCGCATCTTTATCTTTCAGAATGGCTTCGTTATTTTTATACAGATCTTTCATTACATCTGTCTTCAATACATTAAAATCAATCTTCTGTTCTGGAATCAAATTTTGTCTAATCTCAAGCTCAAGATTGCCTTGATAACGCTTCAATTTTTTCTCGAGTAATTCTATCTGATTTCCATCTATGCGATTTCCAATTAAAAAAACCACCAATGTATCATTGGCCTTATTAATTCCTTGCTTCAACTCTGAAGAAATGATTTGATTTCTATTGTAATTAAATTCCTCTTTTAGAAACTGATTTACATGATTCTGAACTACATTCTCTCGCACTAAATTTACCGCAAGAAACACACTCGGAATAATAGTCAATAAAGCAACAGCAGGAATAATCCAATTGACCCTTTTTTCTCTTACGGGATCGAGGATATCTCGCTTTTTATATCCCAGAAATCGGACCATTGTATAAGTTGTCAATGCAATAAACGTCGTATTAATCATAAAAAGGTAAGCTCCCCCGAAGAAAAACTTGGCACTGAAATTGGCTAACCCGTAACCAGCAGTACAAAGTGGAGGCATTAATGCTGTTGCAATTGCAACACCTGGAATCACATTTCCTTTTTCATTGGAAGATCCCGCAACGATTCCAGCTAGCCCTCCAAACAACGCAATAAAAACATCCCATATCGTAGGAGTAGTACGAGCAATTAGTTCAGACTGCGCGTCATTTAAAGGAGAAATTAAGAAGTATAAAGCCGAACTTAATATACTTAACACCACCATGACCGAAAGATTCTTAACAGACTTCTTTAACAACTCAAAGTCATAGATTCCTAATGACAGCCCTACTCCCATTATTGGACCCATAAGAGGAGAAATCAACATGGCTCCGATAATCACCGCAGTAGAATTCACATTAAGCCCTATGGATGCAATGAAAATTGCAAAAATTAAAATCCAAACATTTATTCCCTTAAACTCTACTCCCCTTCGTAGTTGTGCTACAGTTTCATTCTCATTAGCCTTATCATTCTGTAGACTAAACAATTCCGAAAAAAAAGTCTTAGTCTGCTTTACATATTCTTCAAAAGTCATAAGTGTCCTTAAAAGTTACTAATACAAATATAACTCAATGGTCCTCTAATACTAGTTTTTACATCTATTAAGGTCTAATTCATTCATTATTGTTTATATTCATAGCTGAAATATATAATGAATACTGTGACAAAAAAGATGACATGCTTGCACTGTGGTGATGCGATGAAAGGAAGACGCGACAAAAAATTTTGTTGTGATCAGTGCAGAGTCGCTCACTGGAATGAGCTCAATAGTGATCGTTCGAAATTCATGACCAATATCAATAATTATTTGCGTAAAAATCGAAGAATTCTAGAAGCATTAAACCCACATGGAAAAGCCAAAGTAACGAAAGCACAATTACTGGATGAAGGATTTAGATTTAGTTATTTCACCAACGAATACGTAACTAAAACTGGTAAAGTTTACCGATTCTGTTACGAACAAGGCTATCTTCAAATAGAAAAAGATCTATACGCACTTGTTATAAAACATGAATACATAGAATAACTCCACACCTTTAAATCTCCTCATCAATAGTTTGACTTACACCAAACAAAGATTACCGATTTTTATAATCACAATTCTAGATTTAACAATATTTAATTACATTAGCGGACATTTTCCAGGTATAGAATTATTCCAATCTTACATAATTTTTTCCATGGAAAGACTTATTCAATCACCTCACTCAAAATAATTTACAAGTATGAAGCAAACTTTTACATTTTTAACCCTTTTATTACTCACTAACTTCTGTGTTGCTCAGGCATCCTTTTCGGATGATTTTGAGTCTTATTCTGTAGGAGACTACATAAGTTCAGCATCTTCAGATTGGACAACGTGGGATAATGCTCCAGGTACTTCCACAGATGCTCAGGTAAGCGATGATTATGCTGCGAGTGGAAATAACTCATTAAAGATTTTTGCCACTAATTCAGGTGGAGGTCCAATGGATATCTTATTGCCTTTCAAAGGCACCTACAACTCTGGAAGATTTATTCAATCAATGAAACTTTACCTTCCAGAAGGAAAAAATGCTTACTTCAACTACCAAGAAACAGCAACTCCAGGTCAGGTATGGACACTTAATGGGTGGTTGAGAGCAGACGGAAGTTTTGAATTAACAAATTCAGACAATGATGCTGTATTTACCAGTACTTACACTCAAGGAGAATGGTTAGACCTTGCTATCGAAATCAACTTAGATGCACAAATTTGGAAGGTATGGATGAACGGAGAATGCATGGGGTCATTTTCTAATGGCGTTAACAGAGTTTCTAGCCTTAACCTATATCCTGTTGACGGAGATTCAGAATTTTATGTTGACGATATTTCGTTTGAATACGAAGTTGATGCCCCTGAAATCAATAATGATATTGGAATCACAAATTTATCTTATAATGGAGGACGACTAACTGGCAATCAAGGAAACTTATCCTATGTTCTTACTAATAATGGTAAGAATGAAATTACCGAAGTTGTTTTATCTATAGATGTTAACGGCACTCAGGAAGAAAAAACACTTTCTGGTCTTTCATTAGCAGCAGGTCAATCTACAACAGTTCAACTTGACAATCCAGTAACTATGGTTAATGGACAAAATAACATCAACATTGGACTAGTCTCTGTTAATGGAGAAAATGGCGATGATGAAACTTGCAACAACGAGGGAACTTTTACTGCCACTGCAGTAACTCCTGCACCAGGAAAAAGAATCGTAGTTGAAGAGGCTACAGGTACTTGGTGTCAATGGTGTCCAAGAGGAGCAGTATTCCTAGAAAGAATGAAAGAAATGTATGGAGATTTGTTCATAGGGATAGCCGTACATAACGGTGATCCTATGACCGTTTCGGAACACGATTCATATGTCACTTCTCGACCTGGATTTGGAGGTTTCCCTGGTATATTCTACAATAGATCATTTGCAACAGGAATTCCGAATATTGGGTCAATGGAAAATCCATTTTTGAACGATATTCAATCTGCTCCTGATGCTACGGCAGAAATTGGTGCAACTTATGATGACAGTTCTAGAGAAATGATTGTAGAAACTACTGTCAATTTCATCAATGATATTGATGACGATGTTCATGTTAACTTTATTTTGATCGAAGATGGTGTAAGAGGAACAGAAAGTGGATATGCTCAATCAAATGCATATGCTGGTGGTGGAGCTGGCGTAATGGGTGGATATGAATTATTACCACATCCTGTTCCAGCATCACAAATGGTCTATGATCATGTAAGTAGAGCTTTTATTGGAATTGATGCTGAAGACTACAATACGATGAGTGGACCATCAAGTACAAACGACTCTAAGAGTGTGAGATTTAGCCATACTGTTGCCAATGGTCAAGATGTAAACAACATGTATTTAGTTGCTATAATCATGAAAGGTGATGAGTATGTTAATGCTGAGGAAGTTTCATTTGAAGATGCAATAACCAAAGGAATCAATAGTACAAACATCACTCAGATTCTAAACAATGTCAAAACTTTCCCAGTACCAACTAATGATATTGTAAATTTTGAACTGGAATTAGAAAAATCTTCTCCTGTTTCAATTCAGATTTACAACTCAGCCGGTTCATTGGTGGGTGAAGCAAATCATGGAACGCTACAGGGATTATATAAAATACCAGTAAATGTAAGTATGTTAAATGAAGGAATGTACAGAGCATTGATTACAACAAATCAAGGAATTTCAACTCAGAGTTTCTCTGTAGTAAAATAAATATCATTGTATTTTATATTATGGACAACCGTCTTTCATTTGAAGGACGGTTGTTTTATTTTTTATACTTTTGATTACTGAAAACAATTAACATTAAATTGTGTTAATTTTATAACCCTGAACTATTATTATGGTTAAAATTTAAGGACAGAAATACAACTTTTAAATTATCAAATTAAACTACAAAAGATGGCTTTTACACTACCAGAATTAGGTTATGCTTACGATGCTCTAGAACCAAAAATTGATGCTAAAACGATGGAAATCCATCACACAAAACACCATAACGGATACACTAACAAACTTAATGCTGCAATTGAAGGAACAGATTTAGATAATAAGTCTATAGAAGATATTCTTACAAATCTTGACATGTCAAATTCAGCCGTAAGAAATAATGGTGGAGGATATTTCAACCACTGTTTATATTGGGAAATTCTTAACCCTAATGATAGAGGATATCTTAGTGGCTCTCTTAAAGATGCTATTGTTGAGCAATATGGTTCTAAAGAAGAATTTGAAGCTCAATTTGCTGCTGCTGCTGGAACACGTTTTGGATCGGGTTGGGCTTGGCTTTGTGCACATAAAGGGGGCAAGGTAGAAATTTGCTCTTCTGCAAATCAAGACAATCCTTTAATGCCTGGGATAGGTTGTGGAGGAACTCCAATCCTAGGAATTGATGTTTGGGAACACGCATACTATCTAAATTACCAAAATAGAAGACCAGACTATGTTAAGGCTTTTCTAGACTTGGTTAATTGGAATGTTGTCGAAAAGAAATATGAAGCATTGAAGTAATCTATGTCGTACAAATAACACATTTCGAAGGTAGGCTTGTTGAACACGAGTCTACCTTTGTTTATTTTAGTAATTTGACTTAAAATCAAATTGTATTGAGAAAATCATTAATTCTTGTTCTTCTTTATCTTTTGATCGTTACTTCTCAATGCTTTGCGCAGGTTGAAGAATTCGAGGAATTTGACTCTTTTCAGGCTCAAATCTTAAACCCAATGAAATCTGACACTAATTTGAACGTTGTCAATTTCTGGGCTACTTGGTGTAAACCATGCATAGAAGAACTCCCCTATTTTGAGCAATTAAATGAAGAAGGGATCAATGTCACTCTTGTCAGTCTTGATTTCCATAAAAACATCGAATCTAAGGTTCTACCTTTCGTAAGTAAAAGAGATTTAAAAAGCAACATCGTAGTTCTATCAGATACAAATTACAACCTATGGATTGACAAAATATCAGAGGATTGGTCTGGAGCTATTCCTGCGACCCTTTTTGTAAAAAAAGGACTCAGCATTTTTGCCGAAAAACAATACCACAGCTATAAAGAACTTATCACTCAAATTCATAATCTAAACTAATTCACATCATGACTCTTATTAGTATTATTTTAATGCTTTCACAAGCGATACTCTCCCCTCCACTATCATCAGGCTACCAAATTGGAGACCAAGCGGACGATTTCAATCTCATCAATATAGATGGTAAAAAAATATCCATGAGCAATTATCCGGATGCGAAGGGATTTGTAATTATTTTCACATGTAATCATTGTCCATATTCTGTAGCTTATGAAGACAGGATTATTGATCTTAATGCCGAATATGCTCCAAAAGGAATTCAAATTATTGCAATCAATCCCAACGATCCCGTAGCATCTCCAGGTGACTCTTATGAAAACATGGTCATCAGGGCAAAAGAAAAAAACTTTACCTTCCCTTACTTATTTGATGATCAGCAGAAGATTTACCCAAAATTTGGTGCAACCAGAACTCCGCATGTATTTCTTTTAGACAAAGAACGAATCGTCCGATATATTGGGGCCATCGACGACAATGTGCAAGATGCTCAATCTGTAAAATCCAGATACCTTGCCAACGCAATAAACAATATGCTAATGCAGAAAGAGATTAACCCAGAGTATACTAAAGCCATTGGTTGTACAATAAAAGCAGTCAAAAAATAACTCCAACCTACATTATGTCATTTTGTCTTGCCATTTAAAGATTAAGGCTGACATAATATTCGACTTTCTGAGAGAATCCAGTACAAAACGTCATATTTTCCTATTGGCACATAGATTGATCTATTCTATTTGTCATAATTATTTAGAATAACATTTAACATATTATAATCAATGGGAAAAATTATTGGTATAGATTTAGGTACTACGAATTCCTGTGTTGCAGTAATGGAGGGAAATGACCCTGTAGTTATACCTAATGAAGAAGGAAGAAGAACTACTCCTTCAGTCATAGCTTTTATGGACAATGGCGAAAGAAAAATTGGTGATCCTGCCAAGCGTCAAGCCATTACTAACCCTACTCGAACAATAGCTTCTATTAAGAGGTATATGGGGAATAGATACAGCGAAATGGGTACCGAAGTAAATAGGTCCGCTTATAAAACAGTTAAGGGGGACAATGATACCATCAGAGTTGAAATCGACGGTAGGCACTATACTCCTCAAGAATTATCTGCAATGATTCTTCAAAAAATGAAAAAAACTGCAGAAGATTTCTTAGGTCAAGAAGTTACTGAAGCAGTAGTTACCGTTCCAGCATACTTCAATGATTCTCAGCGTCAAGCGACTAAAGAAGCTGGTGAAATCGCAGGATTGAAAGTATCTAGAATTATTAATGAGCCTACCGCTGCTGCATTGGCATATGGTATGGACAAAAAAGATCAAGATGTTACCATTGCGGTTTATGACCTTGGTGGTGGAACATTTGATATTTCTATCTTAGAATTGGGTGAAGGTGTTTTTGAAGTAAAATCAACGAATGGAGACACTCACTTAGGTGGTGATGATTTTGATCAAGTTATAATTGATTATTTAGCAGACACTTTTAAAAATCAAGAGAACATTGATTTGAGAAAAGATCCAATGGCTCTACAAAGACTGAAAGAAGCAGGTGAAAAGGCAAAAATTGAATTGTCAGCTTCAGCTGAAACCGAAATCAACTTACCTTATATTACAGCAGTTGACGGTGTTCCTAAACACTTAGTTTTAAAACTATCAAGATCTAAATTTGAGCAACTTGCTCACGACCTTGTTCAAAGGACTTTAAAGCCTTGTGAAGAAGCATTAAACGATGCTGGTCTTTCTAAAAGCGAAATAGACGAAGTAATCTTAGTTGGAGGTTCTACAAGAATTCCAGCAATTCAAAAAGCAGTAGAGGATTTCTTTGGTAAAAAGCCTAACAAGAGTGTAAATCCTGATGAAGTTGTAGCTATTGGAGCTTCGATTCAGGGTGGTGTATTAAGTGGAGATGTTAAAGATGTACTTTTACTAGATGTTACACCTTTATCTCTTGGAATTGAAGTCATGAACAACATGTATGATGTTGTTATTGAAGCAAATTCTACAATTCCGACCAAAAAGTCTAAAATCTACTCTACAGCAGCAGATAATCAACCAAGCGTTGAGATACACATCCTTCAAGGAGAAAGACCAATGGCCAGAGACAATAGGCCAATTGGTAGGTTTATCCTTGATGGTATTCCCCCTGCTCCTAGAGGGGTTCCACAAATCGAAGTAACATTTGATATTGATGCGAATGGAATTTTAAGCGTTTCTGCAAAAGATAAAGGAACTGGTAAAGAGCAAAACATTAGAATTGAAGCTTCAACTGGTTTATCTCAAGAAGAAATCGATAGAATGAGAGCTGAAGCTGCTGCAAATGCAGATGCAGATAAAAAAGCTAAAGAAACTGCTGAAAAATTAAACGGGGCAGACTCTATGATCTTCCAAACTGAAAAACAGTTAAAAGAATTTGGAGATAAAATTCCGGAAGACAAGAAGAAGCCTATCGAAGATGCTTTAGCCGAATTAAAAACAGCTCATCAAGCAAAAGATATTCCTTCTATTGATACTGCTACCGAAAAACTTACTCAAGTTTTCCAAGCAGCAAGCCAAGATATTTATCAGGCACAACAAGCTCAAGGTAATCCTGCTGAAGGAGCCACTGATCAAAATGCGAATGGAGAAGAAGTGGAAGATGTTACTGATGTAGAATTCGAAGAAGTAGAGGACAAAAACTAAAAGTCTTCTTATAGAATAACGAAAGTGAAAAAGGGCTGTCTCTACTAAGAGATGGCCTTTTTTTTTGTATTTGTGCTATAAAAAAAGGCTATTCTTTCTGTAGAATGGTATATTTCAACCCTTAATATTTATCTCCAATTTCTGAATAAAATCCTAGTCCAACAACCTGTAGAAGTGTGAATAAATTGAACTTAATAAGTTCAATTTATAATCTGGAAGACATTGTGATCTATTATTAATCAGATACTTCATAAAAAAACACCTAATCACCTAATTTTGAATCGCAGCGTTTTGCATATTAATTTCATCTACAAAATATAAACCATTGTAGTAATTTTATCATTGATTTTATAGGAAATATTGAAAAGCACTTCAATATTCTCAACAATTAGATATGATATTTACCGAATAAGACGTTTATTATTCGATTTACTTTTGGAATTATATGAACTTTGAAATGAATAAACTATACACCATATTAGCCCTTGTGATCTTTCCTTATATTATTTACGGAGCGCACATCATTGGTGGAGATATCACGTATAAATGCATCATGATTGATAGTGATTTAAAAAGATCAACTTTTGAAATCACTATGCAGGTTTATCGAGACAGTAAGGGAGGTGGAGCCATATTAGACGATCCTGCCAGATTTGGAATATTTAGAGGCATTGGTCTTAACTGGGAACATATAGAAAGTCGTAACATTTTTCTGGAGTCTGCAGAAGATATTACAAATTCTGCCGACCCGTGCATAATCATTCCTAGTAATATTGGTGTGGAGAAAGGTGTTTATCGATTTGAAATTGTTTTACCATGGTCAGATGAGACGTATAAAATTGCTTACCAAAGATGCTGCCGAAACAATACGATTTCCAACCTTGTCAATCCTGGTGAAACAGGTGCAGTTTTTGAAGTTAACATCTTACCAGACGCTCAAAAGTCTTGTAACAACAGTCCTACCTTTGATAATTTTCCTCCAATTGTTGTATGCGCAGGAGTTAATTTGAATGCATCTCAATCTGCTACAGATTCAGAAGGAGATCAACTTATCTACGAATTTTGTGCTCCGATACAAGCAGGAGGTACAGATGGAGCGACGACAAGTGGAGACCCAGAAAGTTGTACAGGTGTTATGCCCAATCCTGTAAATTGCCGCCCTCCTTTTGAAGAAGTGGAATTTGCTACACCAACTTATACACCGACAAACCCTATGGGTACATTATCTGGAATAACAATAAATCCGAATACAGGATTACTCACAGGTAAACCTTCTCTCGTAGGCCAGTTTGTTGTAGGCGTTTGTGTTAAAGAATTTAGAAATGGCAAATTAATAGGCGAGATTAGAAGAGATTTTCAATTTAATGTAGCTACATGTCAAATTGCTGTTCAAGCTGGACTAATCCCCGAAACTGAGAAGACAAAGCTGGGCGACGTCACTGCCAAATCATTTGAGATCATCTCTTGTGGTCCAACCGAACTCTTCATTAAAAACACTTCCACCGAAGAAGAAAATATTATATCCTACCTATGGGAGATGGATATAAATGGACAAACCGAATCATTAACCACAAAAGATGCTACATTTAGTTTTCCTGGATTAGGAAAATATAATGGTCGAATGATTCTAAACCCTGGCATTGCGGCTTGTAGTGATACTGCTGACCTAGTAGTTAATATACATGAATCTATTGACGCAAATTTTGATTTTCAATACGACACGTGTGTTGCTGGTCCGATTGACTTCGAGGACCTTTCTACTACTAGTGGATCAATGATAACAACTTGGGAATGGGACTTTGGAAATGGAGAATCTTCTTCAGATCAAAACCCCCAAATTCAATTACAAAGCCCAGGCGATCAAAACGTCACATTAGCCGTAACAGATCAGAACAACTGTGCTGACACTATAATGCAGGATATATCTTGGAATCCCACTCCAGATGCCATAATAATTGATCCCTCTCAGTTTATTGGATGTAATCCATCAAGTATATTCTTCAACAATTTGTCCAGTCCCATAAATGAAGATTATATTGTCGAATGGGATTTTGGTGATGGTGAATCAACGGAGGCCATAAGTCCTACTCATAAATACACAAATACAGGTATATTCTCTGTCAATGTTTCGATTACTTCACCAATTGGTTGTAAAATATCAAGATCATATACAGATCTAATTGAAATAAAACCTAAACCAACGGCTGACTACACCTATTCACCGGATTTTCCAAGTAGCTTTAGAAAAGAAATAACTTTTAATGATCAATCTACTGATGCCATAAATTGGTCATGGAGATTTGATGATATTGGAGCCGCATTCATACAGAATCCCACGTTCAACTTTCCTGATACAGGTGTTTACAATGTAGATTTAATTGTTGTAAACAATTTTGGTTGCTCTGACACGGCAACTCAAGTCATAGATATAAAACCTATTGTCACCCTTCAAATTCCAAATGCGTTCACCCCAAATAATGATGGACTAAATGATGTATTTAAGCCTGTTGGAATACTGGATGGAATTAGGGATTATGAATTGATCGTTTGGAATAGGTGGGGTGAAATGATATTCGAATCTAGAGACCCAAATATTGGGTGGAACGGAGAGTATAAAAATAATGGAACTCTTAACCAAGAGGGTGTTTATGTATATACGATTAAATACATAAGTCCTAGAGGAGAGCCCAAAAATAATAAAGGACATATTACCCTTATAAGGTAAAAAAGAAAACTAACTCAGAATGAAAATTAAACTAAGATTACTCTTAGCATTTACCCTAGGGGTAATTCTTAACCAAGTTCAAGCAGCCCACATAATAGGTGGAGATATGACATATCAATGCGTAAGTATTGATAGTGTAAATCAGGTTACGGTGTTTAATATCATTGTAACGATGTATAGAGACTCTAAAGGTGGTGGAGCCGACTTTGATGATCCTGCAAGATTTGGTTTGTATCGTGGATCAGGAAATTCATGGCAGTTCGTCGGCCCTACTAGGAGAATTTCACCTTCACAAGAGCAAAACTTAAACAATGTTGATGACCCTTGTGTAACAGTACCATCTAATGTAGGTGTTCAATCTGGGAGATACGAATTTCAAGTCACCTTACCTTGGAGCAATGAAAACTACAAAATTGCATACCAAAGATGCTGTCGTAATAATACAATTACAAACTTGATCAACCCTGAAGGTACAGGAGCTGTATTTGAAGTAGATATTACACCAGAAGCACAAAGATCATGTAATAATAGTCCTACATTTAATAGTTTTCCACCAATTGCACTTTGTGCGAACATTCCACTTAGCTTGGATGTTTCTGCCACAGATGAAGACGGAGACCAATTGGTTTATTCTTTTTGCACGCCGAAGTCTTCTGGAGGACGTGAAGCCGGAACGGGGTGTACTTCTGTCATTCCTGAACCAATCGATTGTTTACCTCCATTTGGAACAGCAACGTTCGCGACTCCAACATACAATCAAAATGCTCCTCTTGGAGCAACTGCTAACATGAATCTTGATCCAGTTTCTGGACTCTTAACAGCAACCCCACGGCTTACTGGTCAATTTGTAGTTGGACTATGCGTACAAGAATATAGAAACGGAATGTTACTTAGTGAAATCTCAAGAGATTTTCAATTCAATGTAACAGCATGCACTCAACAAGTAAGTGCTGATGTTCTGCCTCCAGACAACATCAATAGTTCGCAATTAAACGGTAAAGAATTGGTATTGGAAAGTTGTGAATTAGACACTTTCTATTTTAAAAATGAAAGCACATCAAATATAGGTACAAAGCCTTTTCTGTGGACATTTGATCTAGGTGAGAACAATACCATTCAAAGTTCATCAGAAAATTTAGAGATTGTTTTTCCCGATACAGGATCATATACAGGGTATTTAGTTATCAATCCTGTTCAAAACGAGTGTTCGGATACCGCTTTTATAAAGGTAAGAATACTACCACAATTAAATGCTGATTTTTCGTCGACCTATGATTCATGTATTGCTGGCCCCGTATCTTTTATAGATAAATCTCAGGTCGATGCCAAGAGTATAATTGATTGGGATTGGATATACAACAATCAATCTATTAGCTCTACTCAATCTCCAGTTTATAGTTTTTCTGAGCCTGGAGAAAAAAACATTCAATTGATTATTGAAGATAACAATCATTGTAAGGATACCATTAATAAACAAATATTATGGCAACCTGCTCCTGAGGTTGTAGTAATAGAACCTTCAGATGTACTAGGCTGTGCACCTTCATTAATTTCGTTTTCAAATCTATCTAATCCTGTCGATACAACTTATACTGTTGAATGGGAATTTGGAGATGGTCAGATCAGTGATAAAATAAATCCTGATCATGTATACTCAAAAGCAGGTATCTATGATGTTCATGTAAGAATATTGTCTCCAGAAGGTTGCGAAACTATTCGAGATTTCCCTTCCTTAATAACAATACAACCATCACCAATAGCAAATTTTGAATACTATCCTGAGATACTAACACATTTGAAAAATGAGGTTTCATTGAGCGATAGTTCTTTAAATGTCACAGGCTGGAATTGGTATTGCAATGATGAATTGATTTCTTTAGATCAACACACTTCCTATACATTCCAAGATACGGGATTACACCAATTGACGCTAATTGGGTTTCATGAACTAGGATGTTCTGACACAATTACACAATTGATAGATGTTCAACCTGTAAATGCAATGCACTTTCCGAATGCATTTACACCAAATAATGATGGCTTGAATGATGTCTTCAAACCTGAGGGAATTTACCTTGGATTAAAGCAATACGAAATGATCGTTTGGGATAGATGGGGTGGTAAAATATTCGAATCAACAGATCCTTATTCTGGGTGGAATGGCCAACATGAAAACTCAGGTTCTCACCTTCCTCAAGGCGTATATCCCGTTACAGTTAAATACACTGAAGCCCGAGGAAAAACAAAAGAATTTCAAAATACGATCACATTGTTGAGATAAAAAAGTACATATTTGAAGCAATAATAATATTTCAATTTTAAGACAAAAAGAATAGGTTAAATCAATAATAAAACGTACTTTTGCATTCCAAATTTAAAATGATTCATAAAAATAGAAATCATGGACTTAATCAACTACGTTCACGAGCAATTGACTCCTAAAAAAGATTACCCTGAATTCAGAGCAGGTGATAATGTAGCAGTAAGTTATAAAATCGTTGAGGGATCTAAGGAAAGAATCCAAATTTTCAAGGGAGATGTTATTGCGATTAGTGGAGAAGGATCTACAAAAACATTTATCGTTAGAAAGATGTCTAATGGAGTAGGTGTTGAAAGAATTTTTCCATACTCTTCTCCTTCAATTACCAATATTGAAGTATTAAAGAGAGGAAAAGTGAGAAGAGCGAAATTATACTACTTGAGAAATCTTGTAGGGAAGAAAGCTAAGATTAAAGAAAGAAGAAGATAGTAAATCTTTCTTAAAAATAAAGATGGTCATTGTTTTGAATAACAATGGCCTTTTTTAGTTTTACATCATATATAACATTTTTCTAATGTTTAGATGTTGGAAAAAAACAACACCTCTTCATCAATCCTTCTAATACATTGATTACTTTTGAACTCTGCACGATGGCACATTAGATTTATGGATCAAAAACTTAAAACACGGGGGATTTCAGGACTTATATTTGTCATACTATTCTTAATACTTCTTTTACGGAATGAATTCACACAATTGTTCCTTTATACTCTAATTGGACTCGGAACGACTTATGAATTTCTTAAAATAAATCAAGTTTCTAAGCAGCTTCGAACAACAATTCTCTTTTTCTGTCTTACATTATTAATGACGACATATTTCTTTTCAATTACTTTATTCGGAACAATTGAGAGTATTGCAATCACATCCATTTCGTACGTATTTATAGCATATTTGTTTTTACGAAAGTACTATTCTGTATTAAAATATAGTACATTATTATCCCTACTCTACCCTTTCTTTCCATTAATACTTCTAGTTTCTTTTTTAGATAAAGAGCATTTATCTTCTATAATACTTGGTTCAATCATTATCATTTGGACTAATGACTCTATGGCCTATCTTGTTGGAAGAAAACTAGGAAAGCATAAATTAGCCCCACAGTTATCACCTAATAAAACGATTGAAGGTTTTCTTGGAGGTTTGGTTTTTTCGATTCTTATCAGTGTCATTATTTCGACTTTCATCACCACCATTCCCTGGAACATTTGGGTGATTCTTGGATTTTTAATCGGTATTGGAGGTGTAATTGGAGATTTAATTCAATCTTCAATAAAAAGACATTGCAATGTCAAGGATTCTGGAAATATAATGCCTGGTCATGGTGGATTTTATGATCGATTCGATAGCTTTGTCTTCGTAATTCCATTGGTACTTTTAGTTTTAAAGATTATTGATAAAATATAGTTTATACCACGAATACAGGATCATAGATCTAAGTTTTAATTTCGGATAAGTAAATGAACATATTCTCAAATATTAATGATATTCCATCGCTGAAAAAACCTATTGTAACCATAGGTTCATTTGACGGATTGCACTTAGGGCATCAACAATTGCTACAAAGAATTAAAACAATTGCTGATAGCATTGATGGAGAGGATGTAGTTGTCACATTTGATCCGCATCCAAGACATTTCTTATTCCCTAAAGATGACAATCTTAAATTGTTGCAAACCTTGGATGAAAAAATTCATCGATTAAAATCTATTGGTGTAAGCAATTTAGTAATTGTTCCGTTTGACGAAAATTTTGCTCAACAAACACCAACTGAATATATTGAGAATTTTCTGCTGAATACATTCTCACCGCATACACTTGTTGTAGGATATGACCATCAATTTGGAAAAGGTAGAATAGGAACTTTTGAATTACTTCAAAGCTACGCAAATAAAGGGCATTTTGATCTCATTAAAATTGATAAAGAAGAAGTCAACGATATTGCTATTAGTTCTACAAAAATCAGAAACTTCTTAGCAAACGGAGAAGTATCAAAAGCCTCTAAATACCTTGGATACAACTATCTTTTACAAGGTGAAGTAATACATGGACAAAAACTCGGTACAAAATTAGGCTACCCTACAGCTAATATACGCCCAAATCAACACTATAAGCTTATTCCTAATGATGGTGTATATGCAACTATATGTCATATAAATAAAAGACCGCATAAAAGCATGACCTATATTGGGAAACGACCAAGTCTTAATTATTCAACTCCTCAACAATCCATTGAAGTAAATCTTTTCAACCTTGAAGCCAATTTATACAATAAGAGTATTACAATTGAATTTATTGAAAGAATTAGAGGAGAGCAAAAATTTGAAAGTCTAGAGGATCTTAAACTGCAACTGGGTGAGGATAAAATAAGCACCTTAAGATTACTAAATCATGACTAATAAATCGTATTCAGATACAAGTATTGCAATAGTTGTACTTAACTATAATGGTAAAAAGCTACTAGAGACTTACCTTGACTCTTTAAAAGATTCCTCGAGTCAGTATAACTACAATCTAGTGGTATTAGACAATGGCTCAACCGATGATTCAGTTGAATATCTTAGAAAGTTTCATCCAATGGTTAAAACCATAACTCTAGAATCTAATTTTGGCTTTGCTGGTGGTTACAACCATGGATTGAGAATGTTGGAATATGAATATGTAGCATTAGTCAATAGTGACATCAGAGCAACTAAAAACTGGCTTGACCCAATTATTGAACTCCTTGATAAAGACAAAAGCATTGGATGCATTCAACCCAAAATTAGAGCCGACAGACAACCAGATTATTTTGAGTATGCAGGTGCTTCTGGTGGATTCTATGATTGGCTTGGCTATCCTTTTTGCAGAGGAAGGCTATTTGAGCACATTGAAGCTGATAAAGGGCAATATGATACTGACATTGAGATTGGTTGGGCAAGTGGAGCAGCATTTGTTATCAGAAAAGAAATCTTCACATCACTTGGAGGTTTTGATGAGCGATATTTTGCACATCAAGAAGAAATAGATTTGTGTTGGCGAGTTAGAAAGGCAGGATACAAATGTATGATCAAATCAAATAGCGTTGTCTACCATTTGGGTGGTGCAACTCTTTCGTATGCCAACCCTAGAAAAACCTTTCTTAATTTTAGGAATAATCTTTTGAGCATCACTAAAAATTTTAGTCCGAATGCACTCATCTATGTAATACCATTAAGGTTAATGCTGGATGGAATTGCTGGAATAAAATTTCTTTTAGGTGGAGAAGTAAAAAACACCTGGGCCGTCATCAAAGCACATTTTTCTTATTACAGCCTAATTCCCTATATCTTACGAAAACGAAAAGAGCTTAATTCAGCTCTTAAGACCTTCAAAATCGGCCCTAAACGATCAAAAGGAAAGGTAGGCTTCTCTATTCTTTTTCAAGTCTTTGCAAAGGGAATAACTAAGTATAGCGATCTACCTAAGGATTAGTTGCATTAGATAACTCTACAATCGAAATTTTTCTTCTTTGTATAAGAACAACGTACGCTAGGTTCTATACTTAAATTGTTCATTCTTCTTTTAACCATTAAGATCATATACACTACAAAAAAAAGAGCCAGTTCAAAAGAACTGGCTCGATTACTATTCTATTAAAACTTGTGTTTACTTCACAACAGTAAATTGCTTAGAAGTAAATCCTTTAGGTGTTTGAATTACTACATTGTACATACCTGCATTTAGGTCAGAAACATCAATCGATACTTCTCTTGCACTAATGTTATCGTATTTCATTCCTCTAACAAATTTTCCTGTATTATCAGTAATTTGAATTGCTGCATAATCCATTTGCTCTTCAAAGTTGAAGTTTACATTTAACAACTCAGCAGTAGGATTAGGGAATACATTTAATGAGAATGTTTCATTAAACTCATTACTTGTTGAGTTAACAGTACTTAAAGAAATTGGAGTATAGTAAGTTAACTGTCCAGAAGCTTCAAAATTTCTTGTAGCAACGTCATCAAAGCTACTTCCTGTAGCATCCATACTCATAAAGTTGAATACTCCTAATGAATCATAAGCTAAAACAGTAGCAACACTATTTAAAGTTTCACCTGGAGCAGAGATTGCTCTTGGTCTCCAAGTTACACCAGTATTGAATGAATTCATATGAAGCATTACTATAATACCTTCACCATCCTGTAAGTCCAACATTACTTTAGCATCTTCATCATTCACATCGTTTAATGGAATTGCAGTTACACCGTTAGCAATATCAAACAAAGTACCTGTACCAATCTGAGTTCTTTCAGCAGGGTTACAGATTCTATCATCGTTAAGATCAATCCACTTATAAACATGAGCTTCTAAGAATCCTAACATATCAATGTTATCCTCATCTTGAGAAATACCAGCATAAACAGTATCTAGTGTATACATAGCACCATTTTCAGCTGTACCATTAGGGAATCTATAGAAGTTTCCAAAAGATCTATTGTGCTCACCAGGAATACCCCAGTTACCTAAATTTGCATAATCAATAGGTAGTTTAGACATAATTGTTCCAGCAGGATCTTCATCCGTAAGAATGAAGGTAGTTTCTTGTGTGTTATTAGCATCATCATCGTCACCGCTATTAGAGATTACAGTATACTTGATTGTATACTCCCCAACTCCTGCATCTGGAGTATACATCTGAGGGAAAGCTCTATTATCTGCATCAGCACCAGCTTCTACAATACCGTAAGGCAATGTTTGCTCGTGTACTATATTTCCATCTTTAGATACCTCAACTTTAACTTCAACATCTAAATCTTGGTTTCCAGTATTTCTCAAATCAATTAAGAAAGGAACTGCATCCGCTTGATGATAAGGAGCTAAATAGTTAGGCGCAGTTGCGTAAAAATCAGGCTCTGCTCTAATATCATAAATCTTACCTGATTTCATTACTACATCATCAATATTCCAGTAGTAGAAATCACCACTTGCGATAAACTTAATTCTACAGTTAGGTTGGTTATCCAAAGCACCTAGAGGAAGGCTAACTTTTCTCATATCCACTTCTTCGTTAACAACTCCTAAATGTTCAACATCCATAGTTTCCCATGTATCACCACCATCAATACTATATGCGAACCTGCAAGTACCATTCAATCTGTTATAAGCTTGGTAAAAGTCTAAAACAACAAACTCCTTACCTGAACAATCGATGATTGGAGAGATTAACTCTGCACCATATGTTGTATAAGGTTGTGACAAATTACCATCTGCTACAGCATAACCAACAAAACTAAATTGGGCTGTACCATTACATTCAGACGGAGAATCCAAAACATCTCCAGAACCGAAATACTCAGGGTGTAAAGGAGTACCATCAGCTTCATTTGACCATTGTACGTCATCTCTATCTAATGGCTCAGTATTTACTGATTGCCATCCTGACTCACTAAAAGGAACAGAGAAATCCCCTTGTCCTGGCTCATGTCCCCAGAACACCTCTGGACCATAAGTCACTGGACACTCTCTAGCTCTTTCTTCGAAAGTAACATTAACTGTACCAGAAGCCATACTCATTTTTATTACTTCACAATCTGCTTGAGAAGCCATATAACAAGGAATAGTAACATCAGGAGCATCTCCCGTCATTACGATAGGATCACCATCTTGATTATTACATACCAATAGAGCAATTGCTCCAGCTGCATTTGCATTATTTGCTTTATCAACGAAAGCACAAGTTCCTCTGTCAATAACAGCGATCTTGCCACTAACATCGTTAACCAAAGCCTCACATCCATCATTTACAGGATCTGTACCATCTTCTCCTAGTAATAAATCACCAGTCAAAGTCATTACATCCTGCGCACCAAATGCTGCAAGACGAACGCTATAATCTCCAGCAATGTCATCCGGAGAATTCACGACCATAAAGGACTCAGTCTGAGCCATAGCTCCGCTACTCATAAGAGCAACTACTGCTACACAAGCAAGAATTCTTTGTGTAAAAGTTCTCATCATAATTTGATTCTATTTTTGATTAAATATAAATTTCCTCATTCCCAAACTTTAGAAAAGAGTGTATGCAATAATACAATAGTTTTAACATTCATACAAGATTACGATAAAGATTATAAAATTAAATGTCCTAACAAACACTTATCGATCATCCTTAATTACGGACCTCTTATTCATCTGCATTAATTCAACCTCATCTACTCATTTATTACAATTGAACACTGTACTAATTTAACGTCTGAGACATTCAATACACTCATTTGAAATTACAAAAAAAGGCGTGAATTAGAAATCCACGCCTTTTAAATATTAAGTTTTACACTGATCTTATTCTTCAGTTTCTACTTTTTCAACAGTCTTTACTTTTAGACTTCTAAATGTCTTAGAACCTGTACCTGCAGGAATTAATTTCCCGACAATAACATTCTCTTTCAATCCATTTAAGTAGTCCGTTTTCGCACCCATTGCAGCGGTACTAAGAACTTTCGTCGTCTCTTGGAATGATGCCGCCGAAATCCAGCTATATGTTCCTAACGAAGCTCTAGTAATCCCTTGGAGCAATGGCATCGATGTCGCCGATATTGCATCTCGAACTTCAATGATCTTCTTGTCATTCCTCTTTAAGCTAGAATTTTCTTCTCTTAATTCTCGAATAGTTACAACTTGTCCAATATTCATTTTATCCGATCCTCCCGCATCAACAACTATCTTCTTATCAAAAATGTTATCGTTCTCTTCGAAGAAATCATGTTTGTTTACAGCTTCACCTTCTAAGAATGATGTATCACCTGGATCAACAATTCTTACATCTCTCATCATTTGTCTAACGATCACTTCGATATGTTTATCATTGATATCGATACCTTGTGAACGGTATACTTCTTGGACACCATTTACCAAATATGATTGAACAGCAAATGGTCCTTTAATATTCAATATGTCGTTTGGTGCAATCGCCCCATCAGATATTTGATTACCAGCTCTGATAAAGTCTCCTTCCTGAACAAGGATGTGACTACTTAGACCAACAAGGTACTTTCGTCTTTGTCCTGTCTTTTCATCATCAATAAAGATTTCACGATTACCTCTCTTAATCTTTCCAAAACTAACAATACCATCAATTTCTGCAACGGTTGCTGGATTGGAAGGATTCCTAGCTTCAAAAAGTTCAGTTACACGAGGAAGACCACCTGTAATATCCTGAATCTTACCTACATTTCTAGGTATCTTTACAATCTTTTGTCCTGGGTGAATTTCTGCTCCATCTTCGATAGAGATATATGATCCAACAGGAAGTGTATAGCTCTTAAGTTCTTCGCCAGCTGGTGATAGAACTTTAATGGTAGGAATCTTCTTCTTATTTTTAGATTCTACAATAACCTTATCCGCATAACCTGTCTGCTCATCTCTTTGGATTCTAAAGTTTACACCTTCCTCTATCGATTCGAATTTAGCAATACCACCAAATTCCGTGATAATTACGTTGTTAAACGGATCCCATTGACAAATGACATCGTCTTTTTCAATAGTAGCTCCTTCTTTAATCTTTATTTCTGATCCATAAGGAATATGGTGTGCTGCAAATACTTTTCCTGTCTCTGGATTAACAATTCTTACCTCTCCAGCTCTCGAAAGAATAACTGTTCCAGCATCTTCAGATTCAGTTGTTTTGATGTTGTCAAATTCAACCTTTCCTGAGAATTTAGAGACAATCTCAGATTCCGTCTTGGTAACTGCAGCGATACCACCCACGTGGAAGGTACGCAGTGTCAACTGTGTTCCCGGCTCACCAATACTCTGTGCTGCAATAATTCCTACAGCATCTCCGATCTCTGCGATCCTACCTGTTGCTAAGTTCTTTCCATAACATTTTGTACAGACTCCATTTCTGGTCTCACATGTTAACACAGATCTTATGGTAACCGATTCAACACCAGCATCATCTATCTTTTGAGCAATTTCAGCAGAAATATATTCACCAGATTCTAGAATTACTTCATCTGTAATCGGATCCAAAATATTGTATAATGTATATCTTCCTTTGATTCTACTAGCAAGATCTTCAATTACATTTTCATTATCCTTCAATGCAGTTGTTGCATTACCTCTAAGTGTTTCACAATCGTAATCGTTAATAATTACATCTTGTGCAACGTCGACCAATCTTCTTGTAAGATATCCAGCATCCGCCGTCTTCAAGGCTGTATCGGCAAGACCTTTACGCGCACCGTGCGTAGAGATAAAGTACTCAAGTACTGATAGACCTTCTAAGAAGTTCGCTAGGATTGGGTTTTCAATAATTGCTCCCCCAGTATCACCAGACTTTCTCGGTTTTGCCATCAATCCTCTCAGACCTGCCAACTGCTTAATTTGTTGTTTAGATCCCCTTGCACCAGAATCCAACATCATATACACAGAGTTGAACCCATCCTTATGCTGAGATAATTCACGCATAAGATTGTCTGTAATCATATTATCCGCAAAGGTCCACTTATCAATAATTTGGTTGTAACGCTCATTTGGCGTAATTAGTCCCATATTATAGTTATCCCAAACCTCATCTACTTCAGCCTGAGCATTTACAAGAGTAGTCTCTTTAACAGAAGGAGTAATTAAATCTCCAAGGTTAAATGATAATCCACCTCTAAACGACCAGTAGAATCCCATCTCTTTAATCTTATCCAAGAAGATCGCAGTTTCTCCAAAATCGTACTTACCAATGATGGAAGAAATTACTTTCTTAAGATTCTTTTTGGTCAATATTAAGTTAACATAACCAACTGCTTCTGGCATAGCCTCATTAAATATAACTCTACCAACAGTTGTTTCAACTCTTTCTAATTCAAGGCTTCCATCTTCTTGTTCAACTTTAGCTTTTAACTTAATTGGTGCGTGCAAATCAACAGCCCCTTCGTTAAAAGCAATAATGACTTCTTCCGCTGAATAGAAGGTCATACCTGTCCCCTTCACATTCTCACTTCTAGCCTTAGTCAGATAGTATAGTCCCAATACCATATCCTGTGAAGGAAGTGTAATAGGAGAACCATCCTGAGGGTTCAACATGTTGTGAGAAGAAAGCATCAATACTTGTGCTTCCAATATAGCACCGTGACTTAAAGGCACGTGAACAGCCATCTGGTCACCATCGAAATCGGCGTTAAACGCTCCACACACCAATGGGTGAAGCTGGATCGCCTTTCCTTCAATCAATGTAGGTTGGAAAGCTTGAATTGAAAGTCTGTGAAGAGTTGGGGCCCTGTTCAATAAGATCGGATGTCCCTTTAATATGCTCTCCAGGATTTCCCAAATTACAGGATCCTTTCTATCTACTAATTTCTTAGCAGACTTAACCGTCTTAACGATTCCTCTCTCTATCAATTTTCTAATTACGAAAGGCTTAAATAACTCAGCAGCCATTCCTTTAGGGAGACCACATTCGTGTAGTTTTAAGGTTGGACCTACGACAATTACAGAACGACCAGAGTAATCAACCCTTTTCCCCAGAAGGTTTTGTCTAAAACGACCTTGCTTACCTTTCAAGATATCACTCAAAGACTTCAATGCTCGACCACCTTCTGCTTTTACTGCATTTGATTTTCTAGAGTTATCAAAAAGAGAATCAACGGCTTCCTGAAGCATTCTCTTCTCATTTCTAAGAATTACTTCTGGTGCCTTAATCTCCAACAACCTTTTCAAACGGTTATTTCTGATAATTACCCTTCTATAAAGATCATTCAAATCTGATGAAGCGAAACGTCCACCATCCAAAGGAACCAATGGTCTTAGTTCTGGTGGTATAACTGGTAAATACTGAATGATAGCCCACTCTGGCTTATTCTCAATATTTAAAGCTCCTTCTCTAAATGCCTCAACAACTCTCAGTCTTTTAAGGGCTTCTGATTTTCTTTGTTGAGATGTCTCTACTGAAGCTTTGTGTCTTAACTCATTAGAAAGTGTCATTAATTCGATTCTTTCTAACAAATCAAATACAGCTTCTGCTCCCATTTTAGCAACAAACTTGTTTGGATCAGTATCATCCAACAATTGATTGTCTTTTGGAAGTGTATCTAAAATTTCGAAGTATTCTTCCTCTGTAAGAAGGTCAAACTTATTTGACGAGTCTTCTTTTACTCCAGGTTGAATAACAACGTATTTTTCATAATATATGATAGACTCCAAGTTTTTAGAAGACATTCCTAATAGGTAACCTATCTTGTTAGGAAGACTCTTAAAAAACCAAATGTGTACTACAGGAACAACTAATTTGATGTGCCCCATTCTTTCTCTCCTAACCTTTTTCTCAGTTACCTCTACCCCACATCTATCACATACGATTCCTTTATATCGGATTCTTTTATACTTACCACAGTAACACTCATAGTCCTTAACTGGTCCAAAAATCCTCTCACAAAACAAACCGTCTCTTTCTGGCTTGTAAGATCTATAATTGATGGTTTCTGGCTTAAGCACCTCACCATAGGATCTCTCCAAAATATCATCTGGAGAACTTAAGCTAATAGTGATTGAGTCGAATGCTTTTGCTACTTTATTTACTTTCTTTTTAAATGCCATTGTTTATATGATATCAAGGATTTAACAATTATTCAAATTTTACGTCAAGAGCCAGTCCTCTCAATTCGTGCACTAATACATTAAATGATTCAGGGATACTAGGCTCTGGAAGGTTGTCTCCCTTCACAATTGCTTCATAAGCTTTTGCTCTACCTAAAATATCATCTGATTTAATAGTCAACAACTCTCGTAAGATATTAGATGCTCCATAAGCCTCAAGTGCCCAAACCTCCATCTCACCAAATCTCTGACCACCAAACTGAGCTTTACCACCAAGTGGCTGCTGAGTAATCAAAGAATAAGGTCCTATAGATCTTGCGTGCATCTTGTCATCAACCATGTGAGATAACTTCAACATGTAGATAACCCCTACTGTCGCTTGCTGATGGAATTTATCTCCTGTTCCTCCATCGTACAAATAAGTTTGTCCCAAAGTAGGTAGGTTAGCCTCAATGACGTGATCATTAATTTCCTCTAATGATGCTCCATCGAAAATTGGAGTGGCAAACTTCACACCTTTCACCTTACCAGCCCAACCCAAAACAGTTTCGAATATCTGTCCAAGGTTCATCCTAGAAGGTACACCAAGTGGGTTCAATACTATATCCACAGGAGTTCCATCTTCAAGGAACGGCATATCTTCTTCTCTTACAATCCTTGATACAATTCCTTTGTTTCCGTGTCTTCCGGCCAATTTATCACCAACCTTCAGTTTTCTCTTTTTCGCAAGGTAAACTTTAGCAAGTTTAAGAACACCAGCAGGAAGTTCGTCTCCAATACTTACATTGTACTTCTCTCTTTTGTATCTACCAAGTTCTTCATTCAACTTGATATTGTAGTTGTGTAGAAGTCTTGCTACTAATTTATTCGTATCTGCATCCTTCGTCCAATTGCTATAATCTACAGAAGAGAAATCTAAGTCCTTTAACATCTTAGAAGAGTACTTAGTCCCTTTGGAAATCAACTCTTCTTTATATACGCTTCTTACACCTTCAGATACCTTACCATTTAGTAATATCATCAACTTGTCAATAAGCAATGTCTTAAGCTCATTAACTACAATTGCATGCTCATCATCAAGCTTAGACAACAATTCTTTCTCCTGAACTTTTTGGAATTTATCCTTCTTAGCTCTAGCAAACAACTGCTTGTCAATTACTACACCTTTCAACGATGGAGGTGCTTTTAACGAAGCATCTTTAACATCACCAGCTTTATCACCGAAAATTGCTCTTAGAAGCTTTTCCTCTGGTGTTGGATCAGTCTCTCCTTTTGGAGTAATCTTTCCAATTAAGATATCTCCTTCTTTAACCCATGCTCCAACTCGGATAATACCATTTTCATCCAAGTCTTTAGTTGCATCCTCACTCACGTTAGGAATATCACAAGTCAATTCTTCTTCTCCAAGCTTTGTATCTCTGATATCTAATTCGAAATTCTCAATATGTAGAGAAGTGAATATATCTTCTTTTACAATTCTTTCAGAAAGTACGATTGCATCCTCAAAGTTATACCCTTTCCAAGGCATGAATGCCACCATTAGGTTTTGACCCAGTGCCAATTCTCCTTTTTCTGTTGCATATCCTTCACAAAGCAATGATCCTTTAGTCACCCTTTGTCCTTTTCTTACAATAGGTTTAAGGTTGATACATGTACCCTGGTTAGTTCTTGCAAACTTTGTAAGATTATACACCTTGCTATCTTCTACGAAAGATACCAATCGTTCTTCATCCGTTCTATCGTATTTAATGGTAATCTGATTTGCATCAACATACTCAACGATTCCGTCACCCTCTGCGTTAATCAACATTCGAGAATCTTCCGCAACCTTCGCTTCGATTCCTGTTCCTACGATAGGCGACTGTGGTTTTACCAAAGGTACAGCCTGACGCTGCATGTTAGATCCCATCAAGGCCCTGTTGGCATCGTCATTCTCTAAGAAAGGAATCAACGATGCAGACACTCCCACAATCTGGTTTGGAGCGACATCAATGTACTCTATTTCTTCAGGAGTTAATACTGGGAATTCCCCGTGTTCCCTACTCTTAATACGATCACTTTCAAATACCCCTTTATTATTTACTGGAGCATTTGCTTGTGCAATTCTCTTATAATCTTCACCTTCGGCAGACAAGTATTCAGCATCTCCTTCCAACTGTACCACACCATCGGTTACTTTTCGATATGGAGTCTCTAAGAATCCCATTTTATTCACCTTAGCATGTACACAAAGAGTAGAAATCAAACCAATGTTTGGGCCCTCAGGAGTCTCAATTGTACAAAGTCTACCATAGTGCGAATAGTGAACATCCCTTACCTCGAAACCAGCACGTTCCCTAGATAAACCTCCAGGTCCAAGAGCTGAAATTCTTCTTTTGTGTGTAATCTCAGAAAGTGGATTTGTTTGATCCAAAAACTGAGACAGCTGAGATGTTCCAAAAAATGAATTGATTACAGATGAAAGTGTTCTCGCGTTGATCAAATCAATTGGAGTAAAGACTTCATTGTCCCTAACATTCATTCTTTCACGGATGGTACGTGCCATTCTAGCCAATCCTACACCAAATTGAGCGTATAATTGTTCACCAACCGTTCTAACACGACGATTACTTAAGTGATCAATATCATCCAATTCAGCTTTCTGGTTCGTTAATTCTACCAAGTATTTTACGATATGAATGATATCATCTTTTGTTAATACTAAGGTATCTATATCCGTATTAAGCTCTAATTTTCTATTGATCTTGTATCGACCTACTTCACCTA
Organism: Saprospiraceae bacterium; assembly: GCA_965230345.1. Lineage (GTDB taxonomy): Bacteria > Bacteroidota > Bacteroidia > Chitinophagales > Saprospiraceae > JADKBO01. The sequence continues at coordinate 94,404 of CBDDKR010000001.1, read as the reverse complement.
AATTATATCTCTTATCAGAGAAGAATAATTTGTCAATAATTCCTCTTGCTGTTTCTTCATCAGGTGGATCAGTTCCTCTTAACTGTCTATAGATCTGTGTTACAGCTTCCAATTCAGATGAAGATGGATCTTTCTGAAGTGTATTGTAAATGATCGTATAGTCAATGTCTAAATCTTCTTTCTGAAGAATGATTGTTTCAGCCTCAGCTTCTTTTATTAATTGGATATTCTCCTCATCTAGGACAACATCTCTTTCTATAATGATCTCATTTCTTTCTATAGTAACAACCTCCCCGGTGTCTTCATCTACGAAATCCTCAATCCATTTTCTTAAGACCCTTGCTGCCAATCGTCGACCAATGGCTTTTTTCAACTTTGCATCTGTAACTTCTATTTCCTCAGCAAGGTCAAATATGTTAAGAATTTCTTTATCCGAGTTAAACCCAATTGCTCTTAAAAGAGTAGTAACAGGAAACTTTTTCTTACGATCGATGTAGGCATACATTACCGAATTAATATCGGTAGCAAATTCCATCCAAGCACCTTTAAAAGGTATTACTCTAGCAGAGAAAAGCGCCGTACCGTTTGGATGGTAATTTTGACTAAAGAACACCCCTGGCGATCTGTGTAATTGAGAAACGACAACTCTCTGAGCGCCATTAATCAAAAACGTTCCTTTCGGAGTCATATATGGAATATTCCCTAAGAATACATCCTGTACGATAGTCTGGAAATCAACGTGCTCCTCATCGTTACAAGACAATCTTAGCTTCGCCTTAAGTGGAACACTATAAGTAAGTCCTCTTTGTACACATTCTTCGATGGTATATCTCGGAGGATCAATGAAATAATCCAAAAACTCTAATACGAAAATATTTCTCGCATCTGTAATTGGAAAATTTTCTTGAAATACTCTAAACAGTCCCTCGTTCATTCGATTTTCAGGAGTTGTTTCTAATTGAAAAAACTCTTGAAATGACTTTAATTGTATTTCTAGCAGATCAGGGTAGTAAGATGGTAATTTAATCTTTCCAAAGTTAACCCGTTCTTTTCGGTATTCTGTAGCAATTCCTGTTGAAGCCATCTTCTAAAATTAGATTTAGTTTAACAATTGCTGTTTCTAACAATTGTTTAAAATTGAGATCAATACTTACAAGACAAACGACAATAGGCTTATTGGTAGAATATACCAATAAGCCAAAGTCATTTATGATGATAAAGACCTTATGTTATGCATTAAGACCCTTATACTAGTCAATTATTTTAATTCAACTGAAGCACCTGCACCTTCAAGTGATGCTTTAATACTTTCAGCCTCATCTTTAGCAATACCTTCTTTCAAAGTAGAAGGAGCACCGTCTACAAGCTCTTTAGCTTCTTTAAGACCTAAACCTAGAAGACCTTTAACTTCTTTTACCACTGCTAATTTACTAGCTCCTGCAGAAGTCAATACTACATCGAATTCAGTTTTCTCAGCAGCAGCATCTCCGCCACCACCACCAGGACCAGCAGCAACTGCAACAGCTGCAGCAGCAGGCTCAATACCGTACTCTTCTTTCAAAATTGTTGCTAATTCACTTACTTCTTTAACAGTAAGGTTTACTAATTGTTCTGCAAATGCTTTAATATCTGCCATTGTTCGTTTTTTTTAAGTTTTTAATAAATATTTTATATGGCGTTGTCTTGGAAGCCTAATTTAACTTGCTCTTTCTTCAAGAGTCTTAATAAGTCCAGCGATGGTAGATCCTCCCGATTCCAATGAACCAACAACATTCTTGATTGGAGATTCTAGTAGTGTAATGATCTCGCCAATCAATTCTTCTCTTGACTTCAATGCACATAATGCATCAATTTGATCATCACCAATATAGATTCCTGAGTCGATGTATGCAGCTTTAATTAACGGCTTTTCATCTTTATCTCTAAAATCTTTAATTACCTTCGCTGGAAGGTTAGCTGTTTCTGTAAACATCAAAGTACTTGGTCCCTTCATCACTTCAACAAGAGGAGTCAAATCTTTTTCCTCTTTAAGAAGGTCCATTGCCTTAATAGCCAAGGTATTTTTTACAACCTTTACTTCAATATTCTTTTCAAAACAAGTTCTTCTAAATTGATTGATTTTATCTACAGTCAATGTTGAAGAATCAGCTACGTATATATAATCGAATTTTTCGAATTTTTCTTTCAGTTCTTGTACTACAAGACCTTTATCTGACTTTTTCATTTTTTTACTTTTAAGAAGTTAACTAAACTTTTTTAGGATCAATCTTGATTCCAGGACTCATAGTTGAAGCCATTGTAATAGACTTCATATATGTACCTTTAGCTGTACTTGGTTTCATTTTCTCCAAAGTTGTTATTAACTCCTGAGCATTTCCTAAGATTTGCTCTGCACTAAATGAAACTCTTCCTATTGTAGAATGGATGATACCATATTTGTCTACTCTAAATGAAATCTTACCCTTTTTCACATCAGACACAGCAGCTTGCACATTAAGTGTAACTGTACCAGTCTTAGGGTTAGGCATTAAGTTTCTAGGTCCAAGTATTCTACCTACCTGACCCACCTTTGCCATTACATTAGGCGTAGCAATAATCACGTCAACATCTGTCCAACCACCTTTAATCTTAGTGATATATTCCTCCAATCCAACGTAATCCGCACCAGCGGCTTTAGCCTCTTCCTCTTTATCAGGAGTACACAATACCAATACTGATTTTGTTTTTCCTGTTCCGTTTGGAAGTGTAACTGTACCTCTAATTGCTTGATCAGCTTTCCTAGGATCTACACCAAGTCTTACGTGAATATCAACCGATGCATCAAATTTAGCTGTATTAACTTCTTTTACAAGTGCTGCCGCATCGCTTAACGCATAAAGCGTATTCGCATCAACTTTTGACTCAACACTTTTTCTCTTTTTAGTAAGTTTTGCCATGAATTTAAAAATTTGAGGTAAATAACGTTTGCATATTATTCATGCAAACTCCCTACCATTTATTTAAAATAAATTTATTCTTATGCTTCTGCTTGCTCTGTAGCCCAAGGTGCATCACCTGAAACAGTAATACCCATTGATCTAGCAGTACCTGCAACCATTCTCATTGCAGATTCTATTGTAAATGCATTTAAGTCAGGCATTTTGTTTTCTGCAATAGCTTTTACTTGATCCCAAGTTACTGATCCAACTTTATCCCTGTTCGGAACAGAAGAACCACTTTTTAATTTAGCTGCTTCTAAAAGTTGAACTGCAGCAGGAGGAGTTTTGATGATAAAATCAAAAGACTTATCCTTGTATACAGAGATAACTACTGGTAATACCTTTCCTTGACTATCCTGAGTTGCAGCATTAAATCTTTTACAAAACTCCATGATGTTAACACCCTTCGCACCAAGTGCAGGTCCAACTGGAGGAGCTGGATTTGCAGCACCACCTCTAACTTGAAGTTTGATAAACGTTTCTATTTCCTTTGCCATCTTAGCTTTTTTTAATAAAATTTAAAAAGTACTTATAGTCAACCTTAGGGAAGCAATCTAAAACAGATCTAAAGTAATTTTATATTTAAGATTGTTTTTCGACTTGGGTAAAGTTGAGTTCTACCTCAGTACCTCTACCGAATATCTTAACAATAACTTTCAATTTTTTCTTTTCTTCATTCACTTCTTTGATATCTCCTACAAAGTCTTTGAATGGTCCATCAATGATCTTAATGGTTTCATTCACCAAGAATGGATCAATCATTTGAGCGCCACCTTCTTCAGATGCATCTACTTTACCGAGCATTCTATTTGCTTCTGCCTCTGACATTGGAATAGGATTAGTCCTTCCCAAAAAATGCATCACGTTAGTAATCGAAGAAATAGCTTGAATCATTTCACCAGAAAACTTTTCAGGAACTGCTTCGACCAAGATGTAACCTGGCAGGATATTTCGGTCTATGGTTTGCTTCTTCCCATTTCGCATTTTAAATACTTTTTCAATGGGAACTACAATTTGAGTGACGACTTCATTCCATCCGTTTCTAAGGATTTCAAGATCAATATATTCTTTGATCTTTTTTTCCTTTCCACTTATTACTCTAAGTGAATACCACTTTGTTTTAACCTCACTCATTTTTCCTAAAAGTTATATTGTAATGGTTACAGTTTGTAAATTGATGAAAGCACACCATTTGCAACAGTATCCATTAAGAAAGTTACCAACGCAAATATTACCGATGCAATTAAAACCACCTTTGTAGATGACATTAATTCTGGCCAAGTTGGCCAAGTAACATTGTGAACTAACTCGTCAAAACTTTCTTTAATATATAATCTCAAACTATTCATAGTCTTATGATTTTTAATGCCTAAGCATTGTTGATGAAATTAATTCTATCTGCAGGGGAGACAGGACTCGAACCTGCAACTTGCGGTTTTGGAGACCGCTGCTCTACCAATTGAACTACTCCCCTATCTGTTAAATAATTTAAAGAGAAAAATTAAGCACTCTAGGGAATGCTTAATTTTTACTCCGATAAATTATATTTCTGAAACTTTTATTATTCAATTATTTCAGTAACCTGACCTGCACCTACAGTTCTACCACCTTCTCTAATCGCAAATCTAAGTCCTTTAGACATCGCAATTGGAGAAACCAATTTAACTTCTAGAGTTACATTATCACCAGGCATTACCATTTCAACGTTTTCTTGCAATTTAACATCACCAGTTACGTCAGTTGTTCTGAAGTAGAACTGAGGTCTATAACCGTTGAAAAATGGTGTATGTCTACCACCTTCGTCTTTAGACAATACATATACTTCACATTTGAAGTGAGAGTGAGGATTAACAGAACCTGGCTTACAGATTACCATTCCTCTTTTGATATCTTCTTTATTGATACCTCTTAACAAGATACCAGCGTTATCACCAGCTTCTCCTCTAGTTAAGATTTTTCTAAACATTTCCACACCTGTTACAGTTGAAGTCAAAGGCTTTTCACCTGGCTTCATCATACCGATGATTTCCACTGGTTCGTTAACATTAATAACACCAGTTTCAATTCTACCTGTTGCCACAGTACCTCTACCTGTAATCGAGAATACATCTTCGATTGGCATCAAGAAGTCTTTGTCAACTTCTCTTGTTGGCTCAGGAATATGAGAATCAACAGCCGCCATTAGTTCTTTGATTGCGCCTGTACCAGAAGCATCATCTTCTAAAGCTTTAAGAGCTGAACCTTGGATAATTGGTCCATCTTCTTCGAAACCGTACTGATCAAGAAGCTCTCTAACTTCCATCTCAACAAGTTCCAACATTTCTGGATCATCAACTAGATCCACTTTATTCATAAATACAACGATTTTTGGAACACCTACCTGACGACAAAGTAGGATATGCTCTCTTGTTTGAGGCATAGGACCATCTGTAGCAGCAACTACTAATATCGCACCATCCATTTGAGCCGCACCCGTTACCATGTTCTTAACGTAATCCGCGTGACCTGGACAGTCAACGTGCGCATAGTGTCTGTTAGCAGTTTCGTACTCAACGTGAGCAGTATTAATAGTAATACCTCTTTCTTTTTCCTCTGGAGCACCATCAATAGAATCGTAATCAGCTTTCTCAGCCAATCCGTCCTTTGACAATGTGTAAGTAATTGCAGCTGTAAGAGTAGTCTTACCGTGATCTACGTGACCAATAGTACCGATATTTACGTGCGGTTTGGTCCTTTCGAATGTTCCTTTAGCCATCGCTTAAGATTTTTTTCAGATTTAAAATATAATTATCAAATAGAATTTGAGCCAATGAAGGGATTTGAACCCCCGACCCCTTCCTTACCATGGAAGTGCTCTACCCCTGAGCTACATTGGCCAGAAAAATTCAAATAACATCGTTCGCTCAAACAAAATTGAGCGGGAGACGAGACTCGAACCCGCGACCCTCAGCTTGGAAGGCTGATGCTCTACCAACTGAGCTACTCCCGCTAATATTATTCTTTATTATTAATCTCGACTTATATCATAAAAATGGTGGGGGTGGTAGGATTCGAACCTACTCAGCCGAAGCACTGGATTTACAGTCCAGCCCACCTCTCCCACTGTGGCGCACCCCCTCCTTTATTTTCTAGTCAATAAATAGAGACTCTCTTTTAAATATGGAGCCGATGGAGGGACTCGAACCCCCGACCTGCTGATTACAAATCAGCTGCTCTAGCCAGCTGAGCTACATCGGCAATATATTTTACAAATATTTAAGTATTAAATAACAATTGGTAATCCCTAAATATTCTTAATCTACGTTTCCAAACAACTTACTTCTGAACAAGTATTTTCCAAAAGTGGTGCAAATGTATAGCTTTTTTCTTTTCTGCAAAACTCTTTTTCAAAAAAAATAAATATTTTTCTTCATTTGCTAGCGTTGTATTCTACCTCGCTATTTCAAGGTCCAATTGTAATAATTTAATATTGAATTGATTAGCATCTTTTCATTATCATCTAAACTCACAAATCAATTTTTTCTATTTCTTATGTTTTACCCATAAAAAAAAGGAGCACATGGCTCCTTTCGATTATTTTTTCATTTTTTCTTTTTTTCGTTTTAGTTGTCGAATCATATTTTCATTTGCTGCATCCATGGACGACTCAAAAGATTTGTCTACAGAACTGGCAATTAAAGTGGCACCCGGAATACTAGTTTTCATTTCAACGATTTTGTCTTTAACTTGTCCTGAATTCTCCAACTTCAAAAAGACTTCAACATTTATAATTCGATCGTAAAATCGAGTCAACTTATTCACTTTTTCTTCTATAAACTCTTTAAGTTTCGCATCTGCAGTGAAATGGATTGAATTAATTCTTACTGTCATACTTTACAAGTTTAATTATATAAAACGAAGAACTTAAGTCGCTTAAACCACACTTAAATTCTAAATGATCTTTATCATTTACATATACTTAAAGTAAAAGGAAATAAACCATAATAGGCATTGGTAATTAGTATTTCATTTTGCTTCAAATATTCAAACGAGAATTATACTAAAATGGTTCTACAAGAAACGAAATTTTATTAAAGTTTTCCTATCCTTATTCTTGCGATTCGAACACCACGTTGATTCTCAGTTTTTTATCTATTATGCTTTCGGATGGGCATTTCTATACACCTTTTTCAACCGGCCAATAGAGTTATGGGTATAGACCTGGGTAGCAGATAAATTAGCGTGACCCAAAATTTCCTTTATTGCATTTATATCTGCTCCATTATTTAATAAATGTGTTGCAAAACTATGTCTCAACACATGTGGACTTTTCTTGTCCGTACTTCGTGCTGATTCTAAAAACTGCTTGACTATATTATAAAGGGATTTGGGATTCATCTGTATTCCCTTATCAGAAAGAATCACAGCATCACACAACTCATTATCTATGAATTGTTCAGCACATAGATTTCTATAGTTTTCTATTTCTTCTAACAATCTTTTTTGAACTGGAATTATTCGCTCTTTCTTGCCCTTCCCCAATACTTTAATTTCCATTCTCGAAAAATCTACATTTTTAAACTTCAGGTTTATCAGTTCCGAACGACGCATCCCCGTTTGATAGAGTAGGTTTATGATTAACGTATTTCTTGCCGTTTTTATATCATCACTAAAAGTCTCCCAACCATTTTGGAAACGGTTCATTTCAGAAGAACTCACAAATTCAGGAAGTTTTTTCTTCATCTTAGGAAGGACAATCTTTTGAACTGGGTTGGAGGTAATTGTTCCCTCTTTTTTCAAAAACTTATAGTATCCGTTAAGTGATGAAATTTTTCGATGTATTGACCTAGATGACACCTTTTTATCTACTTTAAGAAATGCCATCCATGATCTTATCATTGAGGCATTCGCATCATCAATATTGTCGGAATCGTAATATTCCTTCAAATAAACTTGAAATTGAGTCAAATCGGTTTCATACGATTTAATAGTCGCACTTGAATATTTCCTTACCCAAGTCAAATAATCAATGTATGATGACACCAATGAAGACATAATGGTTATATTAGTTTATAATATTACAAATATATATAATATTTAAAACCTTGCTTTACAATTTCTTTTTCAATAACAACATTTCATCCCTGAATTGCGCTGCACTTATAAAATCGAGATCCTTTGCAGCTTTTTTCATTTTAGCCTCTGTCGCTTTAATCAATTCTTTAATTTGATCTTTAGACATCATTTCGACTATAGGGTCTGCAGCCATATCTAAGGTCTCGTCATCTACATATGCCTTCGGTTTATTACCTCTAATATCCAACACCGATTTTTGAGCTAGAATTTGTTCTCTAGACTTACCTACTGTTTTAGGAGTAATGCCGTGTTTTTCATTGTATGCTATTTGAATTCGACGACGTCTATTAGTCTCATCAATCGTCACTTGCATAGAATCAGTAACTTTATCCGCATAGAAAATAACCAATCCATTTGAATTTCTCGCTGCTCGTCCAGCTGTCTGAGTCAAAGACCTATTGTTTCTCAAAAATCCTTCTTTGTCAGCATCCAAAACCGCAACCAATGAGACTTCCGGGAGATCTAATCCTTCTCTCAATAAGTTTACACCAACCAAGACATCAAACTCTCCTAATCTCAAATCGCGTATAATCTCAACCCTATCCAAGGTATCTACCTCTGAATGGATGTAACGCACTTTAATCTCCAATTTTGTTAAATATTTCGTCAACTCTTCTGCCATTCTTTTAGTCAATGTTGTAACCAAAATCCGCTCATCAACTTCTATTCTTCTATGAATTTCATCCAACAAATCATCCAATTGGTTTATAGAAGGCCTAACTTCAATAGGAGGATCCAACAGCCCTGTCGGTCTGACAATTTGTTCTACCACTGTACCTTCAGTTTGCTCCAACTCATAATTTCCAGGTGTAGCACTTACATATACTATTTGATTTGTCAATTGTTCAAACTCATTAAATTCCAATGGTCTATTGTCTAATGCCGAAGGAAGCCTAAATCCAAAATTTACCAAGTTTATTTTCCTGGCTCGATCTCCTCCCCACATCGCTCGAACCTGAGGAATAGTCACATGGCTTTCATCTACAATAATTAGAAAATCGTCTGGGAAATAATCCAACAAACAGAAAGGACGTTTACCTGGCTTTCTTCCATCAAAAAATCTTGAGTAGTTCTCAATTCCGCTGCAATACCCTAGCTCTCTCATCATTTCTAGATCAAATGTAACGCGTTCCTTTATTCTCTTTGCTTCAATATATCGCCCCTCTGCTTCAAAGAACTTTTCATGTTCAACCAACTCATCTTCAATGTTTCTAATGATCATCTTAAGCCTATCTTTAGGAGCAATGTATAGATTTGCTGGAAAGATGGCTGTATGATCTAAAGAGGTAATTTTCTTTCCGTTGTTGACATCAATTTGTTCTATCTCATCAATTTCATCTCCGAAAAAGACGACGCGCACACCGATATCCAAATAAGGTAGATTGATATCGACAGTATCTCCTTTCACCCTAAATGTTCCTCTCTTAAAGTCTGTTTCAGTTCTCGAATATAGGCTATCATTAAGTTTGTATAATAGTCTATTACGCGTAATGGTCTGTCCTTTTTCTAGGCGAATAATTCCTGTCGAATAATCTTCAGGATTCCCCATACCATAAATACAAGAAACACTGGATACGATGATTACGTCTCTTCTACCGGATAGCAATGACGTGGTTGCTCTAAGTCTCAGTTTATCGATTTCTTCATTTATCTGAAGATCTTTTTCAATATAAGTATCACTATGTGTAATGTAAGCCTCTGGTTGATAGTAATCGTAATACGAAACAAAAAACTCAACGGCATTATCAGGGAAAAACTCAGTAAATTCAGCATAGAGCTGAGCGGTGAGCGTCTTGTTATGAGTAAGAATCAGCGTAGGTCGTTGAACCTTTTGAATCACATTAGCCATAGTAAATGTCTTACCTGAACCTGTGACTCCTAAAAGTACTTGAGATTTTTCTCCTTCATCTATATTTTTTGCCAATTCTTCAATTGCCTTCGGTTGATCACCTGTTGGCTTGTAAGAAGACGTCAATTGGAATGCCATAAATCAAAATATTATCGTTACCTAAAAACAAAAATAGACAAAACGTGATTCACTTTGCACGATGTATTGCAATTGAGATGATTTAATAAATGTAAATCGTTAGATTTGTCGCACATATTAAACTAATGTATGAAAATTGTAATTATTGGACCAGCTTACCCATTTCGAGGAGGCATTGCCGACACGAATGAATCATTTTGTCGTTCATTAATCAATTTAGGTCACGAAGCTCAAATCATTACATTTACTCTCCAATATCCTAATTTTTTATTTCCAGGGAAAACTCAATTTAGCGAGGATGCACCTCCTAAATCAACACCAATTACGAGAAAGATAAGCACGATCAATCCTATTTCTTGGATTAGTGCAGCGAAACACATCAATAAAATCAAACCAGACATAGTAGTTATACGTTATTTCATGCCTTTTTTTGCTCCCAGTTTAGGCTTTATAGCTAGAAGGCTAAAATCTTGTACAAAACTGGCTTTCTGTGATAATATCATCCCACATGAAAATCGTATAGGAGATCACACATTAACATCTTATTTTGTCAAACCCTTTGACGGATTCGTTACGCTATCTCAGAAGGTAAAAAATGAGATAAGGCAATTTAGTTCTAAAAAAGTTATGTACCTACCCCACCCAATTAATGACAATTTGGGTAACCACATTGATAAAACTGAGGCAATAAAACATCTCAATTTAGATTCCAATCAAAAACACATTTTGTTTTTTGGATTAATTCGCAAGTACAAGGGATTAGACCTACTCATTCAAGCTATGTCTGATGAAAGAATTAGAAAACTAAATGTTAAGCTTGTTGTTGCTGGTGAGTTTTACGATTCTAAAGATGAATACGACAAGTTGGTCTCGAGCCTTGGACTGGAAAAGATTGTTCTATTTACGAATGGGTTTGTAGCACTTGACGATATCAAATATTACTTTGGAGCTTCTGATTTGATAGCGCAAACGTATAAAACAGCCAGTCAAAGTGGAGTTACTCAAATTGCCTTCCATTTCAATCGACCATCTCTTGTGACTAATGTAGGAGGCTTAGGAGAAATAATTGATAACGGAAGAAACGGACATATCGCAGAACCTAATGTAGATGATATCGCATCTAAAATAGTAGAATTCTACAACTCTAAAGACGTGGATTACGAAAGACATGTAGCTGAAGATAAGGTCAAATATTCTTGGGAAACCTTTTCTCAATCCATGATTGAATTCAGTCAATCGCTATAACAATATCGGATCGTTAATAAAAAAAGAGCCTCCCTATTTACATATGATATTGGAAGACTCTTTTACTGTTTTTGGAACTCAATTTTAATTCATACGCATTTAAAGAAGTGCCTACGAATCGTGAAAACTTCTATTGTTTATAGGATCAAAACGATACTATCTAATTCAAATTCTTTATATAAAATACTTTTAAACTCTTTAGCTGACTCAATCGATTCAAAATCACCCATAACGACTTTAAACATGGGCACTTCACTATGATCTACCTCTAAAATTTCCAAAGGCTCGACAAATTTCGACTCAAGTGTTTTTAATCTTGTTTCTGCTCCTTGCCTATTGCGAAACACACCCATTTGCAATTTAAAGTCAGGCTCCTCTTCTTTAATCTGTTCTTTCTCAGAACCTTGATCAATACTCGAATCTACAATCTCCTCTTTGGGTTCCTCAACTTTGGCAGTATTTTTCTCTGTAACTATATCCAAGGGGGAAGTGTTAAATGCGTGTTCTGGAATACTTCCAACTTCATCGACAATATAGTTACCCAAAATATTGTGCATCTTAGAAGGACTCAAAGTCTCTTCGATACGTTCTACCAATTTACCATCAGTATTAAAGATCAACATAGTAGGTAAATACCTTACATCAAATCTACTTTTCAACTCAAACCCTTCCATGTCATCAATATCTACTTTTATTGCGACATAGTTATTATCCAACTGCTTAATTACATTAGGGTCTGAAAAAGTGGTCTCATCCATCCATTTACAGGGGGTACACCATTTGGCATAAAAATCAATAAATAACAACTTACCTTCTTCAGCTGCTTTCACCTTCGCACGCTCTAAAATTCCTCTTTCAAATTCGATGAATTCTACCTTTTCTGCACTGGAAAAACTAATGCTGAAAACCAATAAGAATAACCAACAGATTGTCCTTTTCATTTGATCTAAAATTTAAAAATTTACTGTTATTGCGAAGCATGCAATTGAAGTCAATTATCAATGAATTCATTATCTCTATATTTACAAATTCATTTCATAAAGACTTAATAGGCATCCCCCTACCCAACTATAATTATTACATTAATAATTTTTACAATTTTTAAACAATTATAATCGAGACACTTATCTTAAAACAAAAAGGATACCAAACTATCAAAAGTCTATAAAAAACACATTTTACACATACATAAAACACTGTTTTACAACAAAATAAATCTTCAAAAAAAATACCATATCATAATCTTGTGATTCAATTCAGCCATTTTTGGATTTGATAATAAATCTTAAGTTGAGATAAATTATATATTTGCAATCTCAAATTTAAATCGAAGATCATGTCAAAAATGAAAGCAGCAATCACGGGTGTTGGAGCATTTGTTCCTGAAGATGTGTTGACCAATGACGATCTATCAAAAATGGTGGATACCAATGATGAGTGGATTACCAGTAGAACGGGTATCAAACAAAGACACATATTAAAAGGAGAGAATCTTGCCACTTCAGATATGGCAACGGAAGCAGTAAAGAATTTACTAAGTAAAACCAATACTTCTCCAGAAGAAATTGACTTATTGTTGTGTGCAACTATTACGGGAGACATGGTATTCCCTGATACAGCCAATACTATTTTGGATAAGCTTGGAGCAAAAAATGCATTTGGTTATGATATCAACGCAGCTTGTTCAGGCTTTTTATACGCGCTTACCACAGGTGCAAAATTTATAGAATCAGGTACGCATAAAAAAGTGGTTGTAATTGGTGTTGACATGATGTCCAGTATTATAGATTATACAGATCGAACTACCTGTGTAATTTTTGGTGATGGAGGTGGTGCTGTTTTGTTGGAGCCAAGCAATGAAGGCCATGGTATTGAAGATAGCATATTGAAAGCTGATGGTGCTGGTAGAAAGCATTTACATATGAAGGCTGGAGGATCACTTAGACCAACTTCGACAGAAACTGTAAACTCAAAAGAGCACTTTGTATATCAAGAAGGTCGACCTGTCTTTAAAGCGGCTGTTACAGCAATGAGTAAAACTGTCAAAGAAATCATAGATAGAAATCAACTGACAATGGACGATATTGATTGGTTGGTTCCTCATCAAGCCAATATCAGAATCATAAACTCAGTAGCTGAAATGTTAGATTTCCCTAAGGAAAAAGTAATGGTCAATATTCAAAACTATGGCAACACAACCGCAGGTACTCTTCCCCTATGTTTAAATGATTATGAAGGGAAACTTAAGAAAGGAGATAAGATAATACTTACTTCTTTTGGAGGAGGATTTACTTGGGGAAGTACATTAATTACCTGGGGTTACGATGGTCATGAATAATTGATCACAAGAATTGATTCTCTAGTACTGCCCTTGACAATATCTAATCATCAGGGAATTACACATTACAACATTTTGCACTTCAATTGTGCCCTAATTCATTGATAATTAATGAGGATCAAGTGGTCCATTTTTGTATATTTGCATTCGCAATAAATTAAATAGTACATTAAAAAATATTAAATGGCTAGTACAGCAGATATTAGAAATGGTTTATGTATTGAGCACAGCAATGACATTTTTTCCGTTGTTGAGTTTCAACATGTTAAACCTGGCAAAGGAGCTGCGTTTGTAAGAACTAAATTAAAATCATTAACCACAGGGAGGGTTTTAGATAACACATTCCCCGCAGGTCATAAAATCACCACTGTTCGTGTGGAAAGAAGAAAGTTTCAGTTCTTGTACAACGACGATATGGGATATCATTTTATGAATACAGAAACTTATGATCAAATATCTTTAAAAAAGGAGTTTTTACAAAATCCTCAGTTTCTAAAGGAAAGTATGGAAATTGACATTCTTTACCATTCTGAAAAAGAGATTCCACTTACAAGTGAAATGCCTCAATCAGAATACTTTGAGGTAACGTATACTGAGCCAGGTGTAAGAGGTGATACCGCAACCAATGTCACAAAGCCAGCTACAATAGAAACTGGTGCAGAAATAAAAGTTCCCATTTTTATTAATCAGGGAGATGTAATAAAAATAGATACGAGAGATGGTTCGTATTTAGAAAGACAAAAGAAATAATCATTTGACCAAAATCAATTAATGCAATGACAATTAAAGAAGTCAAAGACCTAATAAAATTAATGGATGACTCTGATTTGGCAGAGTTACAATTCAAGAATAAAGACGTTGAATTAAAAATCAGGAATAACAAATACTTTGAGGGTAAAAATCAACAAGTAATTCAAGCCGCTCCTATGCCTATGGCTGCCCCAGTAGCACCTGCGGTTCAAGCCAGTGCCCCAGTAGCAGCACCTGCAAAAAGTGAAGCTGAAGCACCTAAGGAGGAAACTGCTTCAAACTTGATTGAGATTAAATCACCTATGGTTGGAACATTCTATAGATCTCCAAGTCCAGAGAAAGGTGCTTTTGTATCTGTTGGTGATTCTATTCAAAACGGTTCAGTAGTTTGTATTATTGAAGCTATGAAGCTTTTCAATGAAATAGAAAGTGAAGTCACTGGAAAGATTGTAAAAGTCATGGTTGAAGATGCAACTCCAGTAGAATACGACCAAGTTCTTTTCTTGGTAGAACCTTAGTTTTAGACTCAAAGTTTAATTATTATGTTTAAAAAGATACTAATCGCCAACCGTGGTGAAATAGCTTTGCGTGTCATTAGAACATGTAAAGAGATGGGTATAAAAACAGTAGCCATCTATTCAACTGCGGATAAAGATAGTCTTCATGTAAGATTTGCGGATGAAGCTGTATGCATAGGCCCAGCTTCTTCTTCTGAATCCTACTTGAATATACCAAAAATCATGGCCGCTGTAGAGATCACGAATGCGGATGCTATCCACCCAGGATATGGATTCTTAGCAGAAAATGCAGATTTCTCGGAAATATGCCACGAATACGGTGTCAAATTTATTGGCCCTTCTGCAGATCAGATTCGTAAAATGGGTGATAAAATCACTGCTAAAGAAACGATGATCAAAGCTGATGTTCCTGTAGTTCCAGGATCAGGAGGCCTTATAAAAGACATTAAGGATGCCAAAAAAGTGTCTTCGGAAATTGGATATCCTGTAATAATGAAAGCTACCGCTGGAGGTGGTGGAAAAGGGATGAGAGTTGTATGGGGAGAAGACGAAATTGAAGAAGCATGGACAAAGGCTAGACAAGAAGCCAAGGCTGCTTTTGCTAACGATGGAATCTACATCGAAAAATTTATCGAAGAGCCAAGGCACATCGAGATACAAATTGTAGGTGATCAATATGGAGAAGTTGTTCACTTATCTGAAAGAGATTGTTCCATCCAGAGAAGACATCAAAAATTGGTAGAAGAGAGCCCTTCTCCATTTATGACGGATGAGCTTCGTGCTAAAATGGGTGAAGCTGCAATAAAAGCAGGGAAGGCCATAAATTATGAAGGTGTAGGTACTGTAGAATTTTTGGTTGACAAATACTACGAATTTTACTTCATGGAAATGAATACCAGAATTCAAGTAGAACATACCGTAACCGAAGAAGTCATCGACCATGACCTTATTAAAGAGCAAATCAAAGTTGCGGCTGGTATTAAGGTATCTGGTAAAAATTACATCCCTCAAACTCATGCAATAGAGTGTAGAATTAATGCCGAGGATGTATTCAATGATTTTAGACCAAGTCCTGGTAAAATCACTTCGTTTCATAGTCCAAAAGGACATGGCGTGCGTGTAGATACTCATGTGTATTCTGGATATTCCGTACCTCCTTTTTATGATTCAATGATTGCCAAGCTAATTTGTAAAGCTCAAACAAGAGAAGAGTGTATTAAAAAAATGCAAAGAGCTTTGGATGAATTCATCGTTGAGGGAATTAAAACTACGATTCCTTTCCATCAACAATTAATGAAGGATGATGTATTCAAAAGTGGAAACTTCCATACAGGATTCTTAGCTAACTTCGATCTTAAAAAAGATGAGACTGCTTAAGCATTAAGTTTCATATGATAAGTTCTAATAAAAAATGGGTGTATTATATTAAAAAATATAGTACACCTATTTTTTTTAGTTCACTCAGCAATATATTCTACGCGGCATTTACACTCTTTAGCATTCCGCTAATCATTCCTTTTTTTCAGCTATTATTTAGTACTCCACAGGATACCGCCAGCAATAAGTTTGAAGCATTTATGCAATCCAATTTTCAATGGCTTCTGGACCAATACGGCCAGTCCAAGGCACTGATTATTGTGTGTATAGCTTTTGTAACTACCATTGCGATTAGAAATATCTTCAAGTACCTCTCTCTCTACATAATGGCCCCTGTACGAAATGGTATAGTCGCTGATCTAAGGTTATCCATTTATCAAAAAATTTTTGACCTACCAATTGGGTACTTTTCTGAAGAGAAAAAAGGAAACCTAATTAGCAAATCCGTAGCAGACGTTCAGGAAGTAGAATGGTCAATACTGAATGTTATTGAAGCAGTTTTTCGCTCCCCTATCCTATTAATTGGTGCTTTGGCATTAATGATATTTATCAATGCGCAACTAACCCTTATTGTATTTGGACTTGTCCTGTGTATTATTCTAATCCTTCAATTCTCGAGCAAAAAGCTACGTTCAAGTTCTAGAGCAGCACAATCAAAATTGGGTATACTTACTTCAATGATTGAAGAAGCCATTAATGGTGTTCGAGTTATTAAAAGTTTCAACGCTGAAAAAGAATCAACAAAACGGTTTAACACTGAAAACACAAACTATAAACAGGCCATTACTCGAACATTAAGAATCAAGGATATTTCAAGCCCCTTATCAGAAACATTGGGAATGTCCATAGTGGGCATACTTATGTATTTGGGTACGCAACATGTTTTCGAAAGCAAAATGAGTCCTGAGTCTTTTTTTGCATTCATTTTCGCCTTTTATCAAGTTATTGAGCCAGCCAAAGCATTAAGCAATAGTTACTTCAATATTCAAAAAGGCATGGCAGCCGTGGATAGAATAAATGAAATTCTTCAGATTAAAATTGATGTTAAAGATCCTATCAATCCTTTGGATTGGGATCTTTTCCAGAAGCAAATAACGATATCCAATGTCAGTTTTAAATACCCGAATAGCAATGACACTGTTCTTAAAGACCTTTCATTGACCATTAATAAAGGGGACAAAATAGCCCTTGTTGGTCCATCTGGGTCTGGTAAAACCAGTATTGCAAATCTATTATGCAGATTCTACCTTCCTACTACGGGACAATTACTAATTGATGGTATAAATCTGAATATGATATCAAATAAAGATTTACGACAAAACATTGCTTTAGTTACACAAGAATCCATTCTATTTAATGACACTGTTCAATTCAATCTTACTTTGGGCAAATCCCATTATACAAATACCCAAATAGAGGATGCTTTACGTATAGCAAATGCATGGGATTTTGTTTCAACAATGGATCAAGGAATTCTAACGGTCATAGGAGATAATGGGATGAAGTTAAGTGGAGGTCAAAAGCAAAGATTATCTATTGCACGAGCCATTTTATCTGGAGCAAGAATACTGATCTTTGATGAAGCGACTTCTTCTTTGGATAGTAACTCGGAAAAGTTGGTTCAAGATGCCATAGATAAACTATCCAAAGACAAAACATTGATTGTAATCGCCCATAGGTTATCTACTATTGTAAATTCGGATAAGATTGTCTTAATAAACCAAGGTAGAGTGCAAGCTCAAGGAAGGCACGACCAACTATTACTACAAAATGAGCTTTACCAAGAAATGGTTAAAAATCAATTTTCATGAGATCTATCACATTATTTATATACTTCATATTAATTCCTTTCCTGCTAAAGGCACAAAAAAGTGAAGCATTACTACCTGAGCATATAACCTACGGAATGGTTGATTGGTCTGGCTCAAATGAAATTTTCTCAATGAGAAATGCCCCTCACTGGGATTTCAGTATGCTTACACCCTATGTCTATGTAAATCAACCAATCGATCAAGTTAACCAAAGATTGAGCATCAACAAAGGACTATACTCCAAAGACTTTTATACCATTCAAAAAGATCAATTAAAGCTAAAAGGTATCGATCAAGAATCCAATTTTACAGATCAAGCATTCTTACATTTCAAAATGCAATCAGGAAACTATATTTTAAGAAAAAACAAAAATAAAAGACAAAGGTCCTCCTATACCCTTTCCTCTACTATAGCTAGAAATCAAATTAGCCATTCCTTTAATTCTTTACCAAAAAATACAGACAGTATCCGCATATCTGTAGAGTACGATGTTCGAAAAAACATAAATAGTAACGGAACCATTAAGCTGTATGATGGTACTCACAATACGACTTTAATCATTACAACGACTCGGACTAATCTAAAGATTGATATAAAGTATGCACAATCCGAGTTGTGGTATGCATACGACTATCGTGTATCAGATCTACCTCCAATGCTGGTTTCATGGGCATCTAAGGTTCCTAAAACAGAATATGCATTTTTCGAAAAGAATCAATTATTTCCTTTGTTCAGCTATGAATTCAAAGGCAAGGGAGCTAAAAATATTAGAATTAGATCACGACACATAATAGAGAGTATTCCAATTATTGGTCATAATCAACCTCATCTAGAAATGACTAAATTGGAAAATTCGACGATGAGAAAAATAATTCTAACCCATTTCAAAAACGCTGACTATCGCCTCAACATATATGATTATCTTGGAAAAAGGATAGCATTTGTAAACCTTAGAAATAATAACAGTAACATCTATCTAGCACCAATTAAGGAAATCCCTAAGGGAATCTATTATTGCAATTTAATGGATGATAATGGCATCCGATCCTCCTCCTATTTATTGGTTGAGAAATAAACCAAATACAAGGTCAATTATTCGCTATATCATTCTTCATATGTCATCACAACACTGAATCTACTATCTAGTGCTCCTAGACTGACAGCCGTAGCTGGTGAAATAATCACCGAAACATCTTCTGAATACGCGCCATCAGGAATACGTCCTATTACCTTGGCCTTAACCCTTCGTTGTACTATAGGATTGAACAGCTCAATTTCACTGTTTAATTTAGCCGAAGAATGCAGTGCAAATTTGCTGTGACCTGTAGATTGTTTAGTCCAAATAGCAATTCCCTTTTCCTTCGTAAGATTAAGATCTTTTTGATCATCCAATGCCAAGGTGTCCACATCAATATCTTCGTACATTGCCACTCTTCTCGCAATTTCGTGTTCTTCATCAAGAAAAACATTTCGATTATGCTCTTTGATCTCAGTACTCGTAATGTATTTTTTAGAAACCTCGTCTACTGGAAGCCACCCCAAAATTAGTTTTTGACCAATGTTTAAATCTTTTGATCTTAAATTATTTCTTTTCATCATCGCTTCAATAGATTCACCACAATAAACCTTAGATATTCTAAACAAATTCTCCTTGGGTTTCACTTTATACTCCAATGGAACAAAAGCTGTATTCTTAAAAGATTTTATAGAGTTTCCACGAAAAATATATTCAAAATCAACAGGAATTTTAACTCGGTCTCCTAAATCCAATTCCTTATCGTTTTTCAAATCATTATATTTCAAAACAGCATTCACATCTGCATGAAATAACTTACACATCTTATATAAAGATGAATTCTTATTATGTTCGTAAAAAATTACAGGATTTTCATACTCATCAAAAAACACATCAAACGATTGAGTACGTATATCAAAACCTTGCTGAGCTACCAATAATGAAGAAGTAACCAAGCAAGCCAAAAGAACTAACAGCTTCATTTAAATCGATTTTGATGCAAAAATATTAAATATTTTTATAATATTCAAGCCCCTGCAAAACAACTCAATACAACTAAATCTTAACT
Source organism: Saprospiraceae bacterium (assembly GCA_965230345.1). GTDB lineage: Bacteria > Bacteroidota > Bacteroidia > Chitinophagales > Saprospiraceae > JADKBO01. Next base: position 74,200 of record CBDDKR010000001.1, on the reverse strand, counting down.
AAAACTATAATTCCCAAGAAAAGAGGTAATAATTCTTTGTAAACGAAGGGCATTTGAATTGACTGTCTCGATCACTTCCTCCAAGGTTGTTTCAGTCAATTCAGATGATGGGAAACATTTATTACTCACGATTGACAAAGCCAACGTTTCTATTTCACAATACTTATTAATTATAACTTCAGGTACTGTGGACATTCCCACCAAATCTGCTCCCAATAGTCTCGCCATCTTATACTCTGCTGGGGTTTCAAGTGTAGGCCCTTGCCATCCCAAGTAAACTCCTTTTTTAATATTGATTCCTAGATCATGAGCACAATTTATACAAGAATTAATTAGGTGTTCAGGATAAGCTTTCATCATATCGGGAAATCTTGGCCCATTCGACTCATCATTCATTCCTCTCAAAGGATGAGATGAAAACAAGTTTATATGGTCTGTTAGTACTACAATTTCTCCTTCCTTGTAATGTGGATTCAACCCTCCAGAAGCAGAAGTTAGAATTGATGTTTTTACACCTAAACTTTTAAGTACATGAATATAGAAGGTAACATCAGACATTTCATAACCCTCATAATAATGAAATCTCCCAGAAACAATAACCACATTTTTTCCCTTTAACTCACCAAATATCAAAAAGCCATCGTGACTTGGAACTGTACTAACAGGAAAATTAGGTATATCACTATACGGGATGATCGTTTTAGAAGTCAATAATTTTGAAAGACTATTCATACCTGACCCCAATGTTATGGATATATCTGGGATAAAATCTGTGACCGATCTTATAAAATTTACGGCTTCTTCTACTTTTTCAGAATCTACATTTTTCATTAATCTACGATCATATTTGTAGTATCTAATTGTTGTTGCTTTATCGTTGAAGGAAGGTCTCTATAATTATACTGTTGATCTCTTAATTGAGGATTAAAACCAGCTTCCTTAATCGCTTCTTGAATTCCATTCGCTGTAAATCTAAATGCAGCTCCGGCAGCCGAAACGACATTCTCTTCAATCATTATGCTCCCAAAGTCGTTTGCTCCTGAATGCAAGCAAGTTTGAGCCACCTTTTTACCTACAGTTAACCAAGATGCTTGAATATTGATAATATTGGGCAACATTATCCGACTCATTGCAATCATTCTTACATACTCATCACCAGTGCATGTATTTCTCGCTCTTTTAATTTTCTTCAATATCGTATCCTCATCCATAAAAGGCCATGGAATAAATGCTAAAAATCCCTTGGCATTTTCTGGTTTTTCTGCTTGTACATTTCTAATATCAACAAAATGTTCCATTCTCTCTCGATTGGTCTCAATGTGTCCAAACATCATTGTAGCAGAAGTTGTAATATCCAATTGGTGAGCCGCTCGCATAACGTCTAACCATTCTTGTCTCCCACACTTACCTTTTGAAATCAATCTCCTTACTCTATCATTTAAAATTTCTGCACCGGCACCAGGTAAAGAATCCAATCCTGAATCTTTTAGGGCTTGTAAGACTTCAATATGAGATGCTTTTTCGAGTTTAGCAATATGAGCGATTTCAGGTGGACCAAGCGCATGTAATTTTAAATCAGGAAACAATTCTTTCAACTCCTTAAATAGGTCGCAATAATACTCTAATCCCAAGTCTGGATGGTGCCCACCTTGTAAAAGCAATTGATTTCCTCCAAATTCAAATGTTTCCTGAATTTTAATCTTGTATTCATCTATAGAAGTTATATATGACTCGTCGTGTCCTGGTCTTCTATAAAAATTACAGAATTTACAATTTGCGATACAAACATTCGTAGTATTGCTGTTACGATCAATAATCCAAGTTACTGTATTACCTGGAACATGATATTGGCGTATACGATTTCCAACATACATCAAATCAGCAGTAGCTGCATTCTCAAAAAGATGCAATCCTTCTTCAACAGAAAGAAACTCTCTTTCCAATCCTTTCTGCAATAAATCCTCGGTGTTCAAACTCATAAAATCCCTTTTACTCTTTAATGTAGTATGTACAAAGTTAACAATTCATTCTTAAGAAGAGTTGATTAAACATTTTAAGATTATTAGGTGTGTAAATAACATTTCAATACAATTGACTATTCAAAAACCAGCACCTAAACAACAAAATATTCACAACGTTGCATTCCCCTTCTAGTTCTAATTCAATCGATTATACTCGGGATCTAAATAAATACTAAAAATTAAAATATTTTTTTGTGACTTGAAAAAAATTACCCCGTCTTAAAGACAAATGAAGCTCAGAAGTGAGTAATATTTTAAGAAAATCGTAATGGCCCGAAAGGGTTGCATAGATTGTTTTCAATTGGTTTTTTGAGGTTTGGAGGAGTGTCTATAGGCACTTCTCCTTTTTACAATAATCTTTGCGTATTTAATGAATAGAATAGTCAATCATTTATTGAATTGACAGAAGATAAAGATTGTTTTCGAATTGGTTTTTTAGATTAAAAGGTGTCCATTGACACCTTTTATTTTTTGTCCACTCCAAGACATTTACAGCACATAACATACCACCAATAACACTATCATGCAGGTCACCTCAAGCCACCACCACTAGACTAAACAATACAACCTACCACATACCCAACCAATCACACCGATTAGTAACCAATGTTACACAAAGACATCTTGACAATACTTTAACATTCGGAGCACATCCATCACAACCAACTCATTTTCAACAAGATAAAAACTCCATTAGATTTAAATTGACTAACTAATAATTTAACCATGGGTTTTATTTCTGAAAAAATATTTTTTTAGAAAAAACAAAAGACTATATTTGCGACCTAAACGTTATAGAAATTAAAGAAAACAATGCAGAATTAATTGCATTAAAGAAGTTTTCAATTGGTTTTTTGGGGTTATGCAGGGTATCGTAATGATACCCTGTCTTTTTTTACTCCATTACTAAAATTCTTCATCGAATTGTTCATCGATCGAATCTTGAATTGAATCCTGTTTTATTATATCATCATATTTGCTGCAATCCAATTCCACAATAGGAGACGTTGGTTCTTCGAATTCAAGGCTGTAATCGTAACCTAGAGAGTTGTCTTTTTCAATTTTGGATAATAATGAGAAAAACATTGGTCGAGCCATTTGAGAACCAGCCCCATCACCTAGGCGAGAAAAATGTACGATCTCTCTTTCACCACCAACCCATGTAGAAATAATCAGATTTGGAGTAAACCCAACAAACCAACCATCTCGGTAGTCATCCGTAGTTCCAGTCTTTCCAGCAATAGTGCTATTATATCTACTTTGATGACCTTGTACTACAGATTTTAGTAGATCGACAATTACAAAATTAAATGCTGGATTGATCGCCTTTTTCTGCTCAGGAACACTTTCATAAATAATCTTACCATTTTTATCCTCAATGCGGCTAATCAATCTAGGTTTACTATAAGTACCATTATTTGCAAAAGCGGTGTACGAACCAGCCATATCCAATACAGAAAGTGCTGGAGTTCCTAGACAAATAGACGGGGCACTAGGGATTCTTTTTTTATTAATGCCAATATTTCCAACAAAATCACGAACTCGCTCTACATTACCAATTTCTTTTATGAGTTGTACTGACACCGTATTTGTAGACTTTTGAAGTGCCCTTCTCATTGTCATCAATTCATTACTATATATATTATTGGAATTTTTCGGACACCATGTTTTCATTAACCCAAACTTAGGATCACCTGCAGGAATACATGTTTTAATATCTTGGAATTTCGAGCATGGACTCAACGCCAAATCAATAATTGCTGTGCCATATATAAATGGTTTAAAAGTAGACCCTACTTGACGATTGGATGTCACATGGTCATATTGAAAATGCTTATACTTCACCCCTCCAACCCAAGCTTTTACGTCTCCAGATTTTGAATCTAACACGACTGAACCTATTTGCAGAATTTGCTGATGATACTTTATCGAATCCCGTGGAGACAACTTTACTTTTTTGTCATTACCCGTTTTGTAATCATAAATCTTCATGCTAACTGGACTATTAAAAACCTTCTTACTTCGAGCACGAAGACTTTGCCATTGTTTCTTTAATTCTGACCAATACTTGGAGTCCAGAATATCCTGATACATTGCCGCTTTTTCCTTAGAAAACTGTTTCTTTTTAGCTCCAGTTGCTATAAACTTTGAATTCTTTTCCGCATTAAATAATCTAAAAATATCTGTATCACTTAAGGTACTGCCTGGGATTTCATCGTATATCTTATTGCTGACCTTACTCAAATAACTTGTACGAAGCTTCTTAAATCGTTCACTAGACCTTATGTCTCTTTGCAACTGACGTTCCCTATCCTTAATCTCTTGTTTTGATGCTCTACCTTCATTATTGTATAACCATGGATCACGATTTTTCCACACCTTGAAGTATTTTTCTTGCTGATGAGCCATATGTTGCCTCATACTTTGATTCGCATACTCTTGAATCCTAGAATCTAACGTAGAATAAATTTTAAGTCCGTCAGTATAGACATTATACTTTGATCCATCGGGTTTACTAATTTCTCCCGAATTAAGAATTTTCTTCACTGTCTTAATCAACTCAGCATTAAAGTATGGAGCAGCATTATCGTAATGAACATCTCTTTTGAAATTACTCAGATCTATAGGTTTTTGTTTCAATTTATCTAATTCACCTTGAGTAATAAATTTATTGCGAAACATTTGATTCAAGACTATACCTTTTCTCTTTACCGCTCGCTCCATATTCCTCTTTGGATTATACAATGTTGGACTTTTCAACATTCCAACTAAAACGGCGGCTTCATCGATGGTTAAGTCTTTTTGATCTTTTCCAAAGTATGTTTTTGCAGCTGTAGCAACACCAATAGATTCATAGATAAAATCATATTTATTGAGATACATTGCTATGATTTCACCTTTCGTGTATCTCTTTTCAAATTCTACTGCAATTACCCATTCCTTTAATTTTTGCCATACACGCTTAACAAATGTTCTCGATCTTTTAGTAAAAAACTGTTTTGCTAATTGCTGTGTTATCGTGCTTGCTCCGCCATTCTTGCCAAAGTAGAAAAAAGCTCGACCTAAGCCGCGAATATCAATTCCGCTGTGTTCAAAAAAACGTTCATCTTCCACAGCAACTAATGCATTAACCAAATTGGGATTAATCTCATCAAAAGACAACCATTCTCTATTTTGGGTATAAGCCTTTCCAATCACCTTCCCATCCGAAGAAAGGACTTGAGTAGCCAAATCATATTTTGGCCTCTCCAATTCACTCGTATCTGGTAGTAAAAATTTGGAAATAAATAAGAATATTAAACCCGTCAATATTAAGAAGGTTAAAACTCCTATCCATATCATTTTAACCCAATTGATCTTGACTACATCTTCAACTTTTTTCTTTTTCGAACCCATGCTTCACAATATTAATACACAAAAATATTACTTTTTATAAGTATATAAAAACTACTGATTATCCAATATTTATAATCCATAGACACAACAGAACGTTGAACAATCTTTCTACAGAAATATTTAGAGTAAAATCTCAACAAATCTTGATCAGTCAATGATCAAAGAAATTTGCTAAAACGAAGAGCGGAATATTTAATAATACGTCATATTACCAAAGAATATTGTCAAGCGTCATAATACAAAATAATATTTTCTCACCAAGCCATGAAAGATTTCTCTTCACAACACTAAACATGCCATAAAGTCTTCAAAAAACAAGTACAACCTACATTAAATCAACATTACGATTATTTTAAAAAATTAAATTCTTTTATTACTTTTGAGTTTAGTGCTATAGACTTGTAATTTATGCTTTACATAATTGATTTTTTGTTAAAGTTTTGATCTACAAAAATTTAAGATTTATCTGCAATAAGATTACCAGCATTTAATGGCACAAATGACCTAATACTACTTTCTTTAATCAAACATTAAAAAATGAAAAAAAACCTACTCTTATTCTTTGCATTATTGCTATTCGGGTGGCAAAATGCTTATGCAGCGTTACCAGATGGTTCCTATGCCGAAGATTGGACCCTTACAGATTTAAATGGGACTACTCATAACCTTTACACTCATCTAGATGCTGGCATGCCCGTAATTATTGACTTCTCCGCAACGTGGTGTGGTCCTTGTTGGAGCTATCACACTAGTGGAATCATGGAAGATCTTTATCATGATTATGGACCTTCTGGAACGGATGAAATTAGAGTATTTTACATCGAAGCTGATGGAAGTACAAACACAAATTGCCTTTATGGTTCTGCTGGTTGTAGCGGAGGAACGCAAGGTGATTGGGTAACAGGAACACCCTATCCAATCATCGACCTAATTGGTCCTGACCTTTCTGTTAGATCAGACTATAATGTCACTTACTATCCTACGATTTATGGTATCTCTCCAGATCGAAGAACATGGGAAGTAGGTCAAGCAAGTTATTCTACTTGGGAGAGTTGGCTTTTGGAGTCTTTTGCACTTGAAGCTACTGCCAACATCACTCCTTCTACTTGTGGGAATAATGGTTCGATTGAAATTTTAGCAACGGGTGGCTCTGGTAGCTTATCTTACAATTGGGACAATGGTGCCTCTGGAAGCATTATTTCTGATTTAAGTGAAGGAATTTATACTGTAACCATCTCCGATGGTAATGGATATTACATTGAAAGACAATATACTGTAGATGGTCCTTTTTCTGGAGCTCCTCTAGGTATGAATATAGTTTCACTTCTTAATGTTGATTGTAACGGCAATTGGTCTGGAGAAGCGGAAGTTGAAGGCGTAGACGGTAATTATGGTTATAGCTACGAGTGGGAAAATGGAACCACTGGATCTTATATCTCAGGGCTTCCAGCAGGTGACCACACTGTCTCAATCACTGACGCTGAAGGATGTACTGAAGAATTTGAAGTAACCATTGATGAACCAGAGATACTTTTTTCTTATTCTATTGTAACAGATGATGCTTGTGGACTTGGAAATGGAGAGGTATTCTTAGTTCCTAGTGGGGGAACAGCTCCTCATTACTTCGATATAGGCAATGGACCTGAGCCAGTAGATAATTTCTTTGACCTTACGGCTGGAACATATGATTATATTCATACAGATGCTAACGGATGTATCTACAATGACCAGTTCGAAGTTCAACTTGTTGGCGTTCCTACTGCCGTAGCAAGTGCTCAAGGTGACTTAGATTGTTCAAATAATTCTGTCACTGTATCTGGCTCCGGGTCTTCTACAGGTTCTGGATATGATTACATGTGGACAACCACTAATGGAAATATCACATCTGATCCAACACAAATAGACATCACCGTAGATCAGCCTGGTGACTATAAATTGGTAGTAACGAATAGTTCTTATGGATGTTCGGAAGAATCTTCGGACTCTGTTGTTGAGCTAGTTTCTCCACCTAATGCTGATGCTGGACAAGCTTCTACTTTAACTTGTAATGTAACATCTATTGTATTAGATGGTAGTAGTTCAGATACAGGGAGTGATTATACTTACCTATGGACAACAATGGATGGAAATATTGTAAGCGATGAAACTACTTTAACTCCAACTGTTGATCAAGCTGGTACTTATACTCTTGCAGTAACAAATTCGACTAATGGATGTGTAACAACGTCTGAAGTTGTAGTGCCTTCAGATTATGCTAAACCAAGTGTTTCTGCTTCAGATGCGGAATTAACATGTTCTACAACCGATGTACAAATTTGTGCTTCTTATGGAGCTGGATCTACTATTTCTTGGAGTACTCCTGATGGCACAGTTACGGATAGTTGTATTATGGTTACAGCAGCGGGCATGTACGTTGCTACAGCAACTGGAGCCAATGGATGTTCTGCAACAGACACATCTAGTGTTACTCAGTCTGCTGACCTACCACAAACTTCGATTGCAACACCTGAAATGATTACCTGTACAACTCCTCAAATAATGTTGGAAGGAAGTTTAGTAGGAGACATTATGGGACATACGATTGTTTGGACAACTTCTAATGGTAACATTGTAGACGGTGAAAATACGCTTACTCCAACTGTAGATCAAGGTGGATCATATGTAATGTCAGTCACCAATACCAGTAATTCATGTACATCGCAAGTTACTATTGATGTTACAGCTGATGTATCTCTTCCAATGGCATCATTTGACTTTGATGCTACACCTGGATCACTAACACTTAACAATACTTCATTAAATTTTGATGGCAATGTAACTTGGGACTTAGGAAATGGTGAAACAGCACAAGGTGATACCGTTCAGGTTGACTTTGACGAAACTGGAATTTATACAATTTGTGTAAACGTAGAAAATGAGTGTGGACCAAACCAAATTTGTCAAGATATCCAGTTTGTAACCATTATGAGTTTACAATCGAGCACCAGTGATGTGTTGTGTTTTGGTGATAGCAATGGACAAATAGATGTTTCTCCTACAGGTGGACTATCTCCATATGAAATTACATGGACGGGACCAAATGGTTATCAAAGTGATCAATTATCTATATCGGACCTAGAGCCAGGTGTATATACAATGATTTTAAAAGATTCTGACAGTAATGAAATCATGCAAGGTTTTACTGTTGGAGAACCAGATGAACTTCTTTCTACCGTAAATGCAATTGATGTTAGTTGTTTTGGTGGCAATGATGGCATGGTGGATATAGTAGTAACTGGTGGAGTTGGACCATATACATACAATATCAACACAACAGAACTTGAAGCAGGATCTTACGATTTAATCGTTTCTGACATGAATGAATGTACTACTGAGAGTTCTTTTGAAATCAATCAACCAGCTGAAATTGTTAATTTAAACACTTCTACAACAGATGCATCTGCAGGTCAAGCAAATGGTTCGATCACAATTGAACCAAGTGGTGGAACAGGACAAATTTCAGTTTCTTGGGACAATGGAATGACAGGAAGTGCTATTTCAGATCTTGAAGCTGGGTTCTACACTCCTACACTTACAGATGAAAATGATTGTAGCGTAGTCTTAGACCCAATCGAAGTTAAGAGTGCTTCAAATATTGAAGGATTAGAGTTTGTTAACAATTTTGTATTAAGCCCTAACCCTGCATCAATTAATGTAAATCTAGATCTTTCTTTAAATGGTCAAAAAGACTTGAATGTTTACATTACCAATGCTTTAGGACAAATTACCTATAGTAATACTTTCAATGGAATAACTAATCTCAATACATCAATTGATGTTAGTCAATTTGATGCTGGATTGTACTTCTTAAGTATAAAGTCTGGAAATCAGATTGCTTCTCAACGATTTATAGTAGTAAAGTAATTTTATTATACTGATATAAAAAGGGAGTGTCCTTAACAGGATACTCCTTTTTTTTTATTTAATGGAGAGTGCATTCATTTTCTTTAGTTTATGATGTCTGCAAACCATCTCGTAATAAGTCATCACAAAAGAAGTATTTACTCGTCTTATAATAAATCTCAAAAGACTTATCATTTGGTTCATTGCTGATGATTTAAAGCAGAGAAAAACCAATTACATCATTTTCACTTCCTGCGCGACTTATTACGTTTTCACAATATTACAAATATCAAGTTCTTGACTTGTAGGTGGCTCAAATTCGACTTCCATAAAATCAAACATTCCTGAAGTTACTTCAAAGGAAAAAGTGCTTCCCTTTTCCACATTTCTATTTAAGACCCTCTCCTTGCGTTTTTCCCTAGAAGCCGATACATAGTGTAAATTAACCTCTTCATTGAGGTGTTGTATTTTACGAATAAAATCATTTCGACTTGATTCTTTCATGAACCCAAGATCAAGTATTACACTTCCACCACATAATACGATTTGCTTAGACACAGACCAAATCTGAGCTTCACACCTTGCTACCCGTTTCTTAATCCAATTATAATTCATAGATTTAGGCAAATCATCTCCAAAAAGTTTCCACATCCAGTCATCAATGGACATTACAACGGCACCAAATTCTTTAGCTAACTTTTTAGAATGAGTCGTTTTACCTGCACCTTGTGGACCAAATACCAGATGAAATTTTTGTTCTTTATTATCGTTCACGAGATATATTTTAGCAATGATAATTAATTAACCCATCAAATGAATATTATGAACTATACCGGTCTCGTCAATACAACTCAAACCACTATTCATAATAAATATCTTCACTTTTATTTTCATTCGTGTTTCTCATAATAGGTATTTCAATAAAAAACTGAGTTCCAACATTTTCCTCACTGGTAAAATATATCTTTCCATTCATTGTATCCAACATATTCACACATATTGCCAAACCTAATCCTGTACCAGAACTTTTAGTAGTAAAATTGGGTGTAAAAATTTTGTCCTTCATGGACTCAGGAATTCCTACTCCATTATCAGCAATTCGAACTTGTGCCGTATTTATTTCTTTAGACAACTCGATTTCTATCCGCCCTCTTTTACCCTGAGGAATGGACTGAATCGCATTTTTAATGATATTCACAAATATTCTCACCAAATGATTTCTATCCGCAAAAACAATCAGATCATCGATTGGCTCATTCATAAAAATATCCATGTCATCCCTTTCTCTAAATAAATCGTGGACATGTTCTACGACTTCATTCAGTTCAGTTCGATTATTGTCTGCTTTTGGCAATGTGGCAAAATTACTAAACTCACTTGCTATACTTGATAAATTATTGATCTGTTCTATCAATGTGGAAGACACCTTACCGATCATTTCTTGTGCTCTTTCTGGAGACGAACTGGACATATTCTTGAGATGCTGAATATGCAATTTCATTGGAGTAAGAGGATTTTTGATCTCGTGCGCTACTTGCTTTGCCATTTCACGCCAAGCCATATCTCTTTCGGTTTTAGCAATAATATTTGCACTGTGTTCCAATTGTTTAGTCATACTATTGTACTCCTTGATCAAAACTCCTAACTCATCATTTGATTGATACTTCAAGGGTTCATTTTTACGTCCTAGTTTAAACCGCTTTACGCCCTCTCTTAATTCTGCTAGAGGCTTCGTTATTGAATTGGCAATCATTATTGACAAGGCACCTGCCAAGAAAAAGAAAAATACATACAAGTTAAGTAAGATTCCTAAATGATTAAATATCCCACTATTGATGTTTTTTTCGGATTCATAATTCATAGAAAGGTATCCCAATGGACTGGATTTTGTTAGATATATTGGTATCAACACCTGATTATTATCTAATTCTTGACTGACAAGTTTTAAAGATCGAGATGGAAATTGGGAAAATGACTTTAATACTTTGAATGGAATCCTTCTAAAGACATTCTCATAATTGTCTGAATGAATCAGCAGGTCTCCTTCTTCATTGTAAAATGCAAATCTTCTACTGTATACATTTTCCAACGTACTGAACTCCTTTGACATGACATTGTAAGCGGATTCTGTATCTATCGTTTCAGTAAGTTTATTTTGCACATCGTTAATAATCGTTTTCAACTCAGTCTTAAATTTGGATCGATCATTATTCTGAACTATATCCTTAAAATAGACCGTTGTTGTCATCCCAATTATTAAAAATGAGATAATAAATAACGTGATAACAGTGAGTTGAATTTTTGTACTTAGAGACGATTGTGTAAATAATGCGAAACTGAATTCATCAGATAAAAATTTCACCCTTGAATTGAGCGTCACCAAAAACACCAACCAAATTATGCTTAGAATAAAAATCAATGAGAAGAATGTACTTAATTTTATATTTCCAGCGACCTTATGATAATCGATAATTTTATAATTCCCACCTGGAGAATAAACCACATATGACATATCTCCAACCTCTATATCAACATCCAAGGTTGAGGGCTCTATATTATTGATATCAATAAAGTCCTTAGAGAAACTATAGATTAAGTCATTGTTTTTATATATCAAATAATTTTTGCCTTCTAATTCTAAATCAGATACACTATTCTTTTTCTTAAGCTTTATTATGAGATTTATAGGACCATATGACAGTTCCTCATTATTAATTTGAAAAAATATAGAAGTGACGGATCCAATAGGGAGATGATAAATTTTATCATCGACTCTCGAAGAATTCTGTATTAACTCATTGTTTTTCTTATAATTACTGACGTAATTAAAAAAAAGTGAATTACCCAATTGATCATAGCACTCCACACCAATAAGATCAAATAGTTTTGTAGAATCAGCATCTTGAATAATGCTTCTAATGTAATGAAGAAGCTCTTTTCGATCCATCGGAGCAGGATAAGTCAAGCTCTCTGAAGGTGATGGAAAATGTAAGCTGGCAATACTTGGAGTCAGATCAGACTTAATCAGACTATCTCTAATTGCAATTACATTAGCTTTGTCTGATTCAGATAAAAACGTAAACACTTTTTCAATACGTTGTTTTCTCTCCTCTTTATCCTTCCTTAATGCTGAATAGAATATGATATAAGATAATACACCAGAAAAAAGAATAGCATTGAATAAAACATAAACAATATTCCGAACATTAAAATCTTCAAAAACATCATGTAAAAGGAAATAAGCGACAACGAAGAAAACCAAGACTACAATGGAAGACTGCATTCCCAATCCAACAAAGACCAATGCTACACATATCAAACCCATTGCATGTGCTATCATTCTATGAGCGATCTTACCTTTATCATTGTATTTGTACAAGATAGAAGTCAACAAATAATAAAGAAAGCAGTATGCTACTAAAGCAAAAATCAAGATATACGCCTTCGTATTAAGGTTCAAAACTTCTTCGATATTGATCGGAACATCTCCCCCCAGAATAAATCTTTCTCCTAGAAATAAAGCCGAGAACAACAACATGTTAGACACCAAACTCCCAACAGAATAACGAGCGATTACTGGAATCCTTAGCCAACGGTTTTTAATACTTCCAATAGCTAGCCCCTCCGCAAAAAAGAACACAAAGACTCCAAGAAGGATAAAATCCATTAAACTTATAGCTACTGGATTTGCCATCGTCTCAACCAATGGATGAGCGCCAAAAATATATGGTGTAGCCAGCTTAGCAGAAACTCCAAAGAATACAACAATAGCTAGCATATACCAACTCCAACTTCTGAGGTTTTTGTAATACGAACTCAATGTTTTGTGAAAATACAATAAGGAAATACCAACCAGTACTATGGAAAACAACCATATCATTACCATATAATCGTGCCACTCACTAGTAATATTCGAGGAGACCACAGACAAATGAATTGAATTGCCCTTAATCGGAAGCTCTATTTTTCCTGACTTATCGAATACGTATGCATACTGAGGAAGGTCCGTCCTTGACAAAATCACTCCTAAATCTAGAGTATTTTCATTGAACAGATCTAAGGTGAAAACAACGGCTCTGTCTTTGTATTCAAATTTTCTTTGCCAATGTGTTTTATAACCTGAGTCCTTTTTTGCGAATGTTTCGTTCCAGTATAATAACGAGTCATTCTTATCATAAACCTCTATTGCAAATGGTGCTTGCTCAAGCTCCTCCGATAGTTGACCATTTTCCAAATAATCAACAATCAAGCTTAATGAGTCTTGAATATAAAGTTGTTCTATTTTACTAAACGAATGAGATAAAGAATCTTGAGGATTTTCCTTTATCAAATGATCAAAACACATCACACCGGTATACAAAAGTAAACCTATAAACAGCAGATAAACATATTTCCTTTCGAACACCATAGATATCTCATTAACTTTTGTACAACTTACTCTAAAGCCATACAAGATTCATTCTTGCAAAAATACACATTAAATTTAATCTCCATATGTATTCCGCACGATTGAATCTTACTATGATAGATTAGAGTTAAATTATAGACATCTAGGAATATTCATTAACCTTTAGAATAGAAGTGATTTAAAAACTAACCATTGTGATTAATAATTAATATTTGAATGAAAATGACTTTTCCAAAGTAATTGAATTCAGCCTATTCTCACCACTCTAAATCATTCCATTTCCCATCAGAATATTCGAGCGAATGCAGCTCTTGGTTATTTTCTAATTTAATTCGAAAATCCAAACCTACGGGTTCAACGTTAGTCGGATACCACTTCTTCTTAAGTATACTGTTCACTACTATAAACATCCCATCCTCATCGCCAATAGCACAAAATCGATCTACGGACCCAGAATATATAGATAATCCAACGGTAGTTCTCAACCACTCATATACCTTACCTATGTCTTCTGTGGCAATGCCAATCTCTGATATTCCCAACATAGATTTTTGACTAAACTCTTCATTACTGTACGAATTTAGTGTCCGTCTCGCAATCAATTCCACTATATTCTGATCTGCATCTAAAAAGTAAATGGCATAAGCATCCCAAAAATCAAAATACTGTAATTCATTACGTCCATCTTTCAATACCTCAACCCTATCCTTGAGCCATTGATAAGCTTCCTGTTCTTGGTTCGAAGGAATATTAATGGCATAATGATAAGGGGCATCTACTCTCCCCTTCTTCAAAATCAAAATAGATTGCCCTATTCGAAAAGAAACAAAATCAATAGCCTCTTCAATAATCTCTAGACTCAATATTTCACGATAAAACTCTTTTTGCTTCTCCAGATTATTGGATATCAATTCTAATTTTTGAATCTTCATATACACTATCTTTTCAGTTCTAATCAATCCAGACGCTCAGGAGCCCACAGGAAAGCATTCAAATCTTTTCCTGACAAAGCAGTTCGACCGTTTTTGACATTTTAAATACCACTACATCAGCATCATTTCCAATGCTTACGATTTAACATTCAGTTATAAAGTTTCTTAAAAATTCTACGATCAGGGTTAATAACTAATTAAAGCATTTCGAGGCTGACCATCAACAAAAGCTTGAATATTCATAGCCAATCCTTCAACCAACCGCATCCGAGCATTTTTACTAGCCCAAGCTATATGAGGAGTGATAAAACAATTTGCAAGATTTATCAATGGATTATCATTTTGAGGAGGTTCATTAGAAAGTACATCCAAAATTGCAACTGCATTGGAATTCGACCGTAAAAAATCAGCAAGGGCTAATTCATCTATGACACCTCCTCTACTAGTATTGATTATTTTAACATTCGTTTTCAATTGTGACAGTACTTTCGAGTTAATCATATGGTGTGTTGACGAGTTCAAAGGCACGTGAAGGCTTACAATATCTGATTCTTGAAAAAATTCTTTCTCTGAAACATTCCGAATACCATTAATCAAGACCTCTGGATATTTATTGATCGCCATAACATTCATCCCAAAGGCATTGGCAATTTGCCCTACCTTCTGTCCGATTGTTCCAAGGCCCCACACTCCTAGAGTCAGCCCATTTAGCTCTTCAATAGAGTGATCCATAAATGTAAAATCAATTGATTTCTGCCAACGTCCATTTCTCACCTCATCATGGTAATGACTCGATCTTCCGATCACACTCAATAATGTAGAAAACACGTATTGAACGACAGAAGCAGTACTATAATCTCTCACATTTGAGACTTGCACATCATGCCTTTCACAAGACTCCAAATCAACATTATCATACCCCGTAGCTGCAACACAAATAAGCTTGCACTTATTCCAAGATTTCAAAACATCACTATCCACCACATACTTATTGGTAATAATTACATCGGCATCTTTCCCGCGTTGAATACCTTCAACCTTACTAGATCTATCGAATGCTTTAAACTCACCCAACCCTTCCAAATCATTCAAAGAAATATCACCTGGATTCGTTGTATAAGCATCTAAAAAAACGATTTTCAACTCTCTCTTGTTTTTATTTGACTAACTAAATTCCAACATTAAGCTTTAAAAAGTGCCACTTAATATCAACATAAAAGTAGTTAACATTTCAAGATTAAAATAACACAATTAAGTCAGATTTCGTAAAGTTAAACAAGACATAAAAAGTTTAAATCAATTGGTCTTCGTACTTTTGCTTTACATCAATTTCACTGCGATTATGTCAAATATCTATAGACTGTTTACGTGTATTATAATAACACTGTTTCTTGCAAACTGTTCTAACAAAAACCAAGAAGTTAAAGATTATGAAAAACATGTAATCGACATCCACGATGAGGTCATGGTAAAAACAAATGGCTTATTCAAAATAAAAAAACGTCTTAAATCTTCTTTGTCTTCCACTTCAGACTCCTCCAAGGTTTATGATATTATAGCTAAACTTAATGAAGCAGATGAAGCTATGATGGTGTGGATGGACCAATATAAAATCGTCGACATAAAAGCTGATCATGACTCTAACATGGAATACCTCAAAAAACAAGAAATTGAAATCAACAAGGTTAAAACTCTTACGGATGATGCAATTCGATTAGCAGAAGAATATCTTAAGTAACACATATTTTAAACGATTGGATGACATTTCTTATGAATATCACAAAATACATAACATTAATTGGAATACTATTTTTTGTCTCTTGCGAAGACACCGGACCACTTCCATATTTGGGTCAAAAAATTGAAAACGCCGAAGGTAAGATGGTCAATCATAAAATCCGTGATTTTAAATACCTCAATCAAGACAGTACATGGATTACAAATCAATCATTATCAGAGTATATCTACATAGCAGATTTCTTTTTTACGTCTTGCCCTTCTATATGTCCTAAGGTAACCAAAGAAATGCTGAAAATTTATGAGGAATTCGAAGCAATTCCGCAAGTCAAAATTGTATCGTTCACCTTGGACCCTAAAAGAGATACCCCCAACAAACTAAATCTTTATGCGACCAATCTTGAAGTAACATCTGACAAATGGCTATTTCTCACAGGAGACAAAGACAACACGTTAGAACTTGCAAGTGATTTTTTTGTGGTAGCCATGGAAGACGAAAAAGCACCAGGCGGATTTAATCATAGTGGAACCATCGTTCTTGTAGACAAGATGGGACATGTGAGATCTTTTAGCGATGGCACAGACCCTTCTACTACTCCTAAACTAATCAAGGATGTTAAAACCCTTTTGAAGGAGTATGAAAAATAACATAGGCTGGGGACTGGGATTACTGTTATTGATATGTATTCAATATTCTTGCGATGAAAATCCTTATCATCAAGGAAGAAGGATTTATACGAAGCTATGTAGTAATTGCCATATGGAGGACGGAAGTGGTTTAAAGAATATGATTCCAGCAATGTCCCAATCCATACCAAACCACTCTATCGAGAATATTATTTGTATTGTTTCGCAAGGTGTCAATGCAGATAGCTTAGGGATGGCTATGCAGGTAATGCCTTCTTTCAAGAAACAACTGAGTGATGTTGAGTTCACCAATTTGGTTAATTTCCTTGACTACGAATGGAATAATGCTCAGCATAAAGCTTTCAAGGTTGAAGATGTAAAGACATTCAGGAATAAATGCACAAAAAAAAGGTTGTCAAATCAATGACAACCTTTTCTCTTTTCTTTCTAGCAACTGAGCTATTAGAGCATTCCATTCTCGTAATCAAAAGGAAGCACTTTTTCTTTTTTAACCTTACTCAACGTCATTAAAGTTTTAAGCCTTTCAATCTCTTCAATTTGAGACAACGTCTTAAACAATAATTTCTCATACGTTTCAATATCCTTACAAATGATCTTTAATATAAAATCGGCGTCACCTGTAATAATATAACACTCCGTAATTTCATTGATTTTTTTCACTTTTGAAATGAAGTTATCCAATGCATTAGGTTTCTGCCACGCCAAGGATACCAATACATAAGTACTTACATTTAACCCTATGGCTTTAGTATCAACTTTTGCATGATAACTCAAGATAACACCTGATTGCTCAAGTTTTTTAACTCTTTCTAAAGTCGGAGCTGGAGATAATCCAATTTTCTTGGATAAATCCAAATTAGTTATTTTACTATTTTCTTGTAATAGTTTCAAGATTTTAAGATCAGTCTTGTCTAACTTATAGTCTGACATATCTTTTACTTTTAGTATAGTTATAAATATTACGCAAAGGAAATAAAATTTCCCTAATTAGCGATACAATGTTATGAATATTTTACATAAATAAAATTTCCACAATATTTACGCAACAAACAGCCAACTTACCCATGTTTTATAAACATTTCATAATCAAAGCATTACATTAACTCAACAACACAAAATATTATTGCGATACGCTAAGAGTATTGAGTGATTCAAAAAAGATTTAACAATTAATTAAGCTTCAAGCGCAAAATTATTTCGCAAATCTCCCACAATTCGTTTAAATCATAAATATAAACACCAATCACAATAGTAAGCGACTACACATAACGTGTTAAAAAATTATGTTTGTTAAAACGCAAGAATTATAACAATTATTATGCCCTTAACAACATGAATAAATTTAATTCTGGAAACACATATGAAACATCACTAATTCAGTCGAAAATTTGAACAATTACAATTAGGTTCTCTATATCACGCCTAACTACGATTAAATTAGTCATCTTAAAATCACATTCATCTCGAAGTAAAAGATCGCATTACCACAGCACCTGAGCAATTCAACTCTAATTAATGCACAACAACTACAGTTTACTGACAAGAGCAACATTTAGATTTCTTTAATTACATCCACAAAAAAAGGAGTACCGATCCGGCACTCCTTTTTCTACCTTTCAAGAACCTAAAATAATTATGCTCTTGCCTTCGATTTTTTCACCTTCTTTTTACCTTTTGTTTTTTGTGCTAGCTTAACTGCTTCATACATGTTAACAATCTTACCGCTCACACTTAATTCAGAGAAATTAACTTTCTTTTCTCCTTTCGTACCAGGCACAACAACTGTATCTGTAAAAGGTGTCCCACTTTGCATTATAATCTCTTTAACCTGCGCAGCTGTTAAACTTGGGAAATAAGATCTTAACACAGCTGCAATTCCAGCTGTTGCAGGAGCTGCCATACTTGTTCCTTGGAAAGAAGCATACTCATTACCAGGTATTGTTGAATAAATCTTCACACCTGGAGAAAAGATATCTACATTATCTTGTCCATAATTAGAAAATACAGCTACTTTATCTTCTCCATCCTTATAAGACAACGCACCAATCTCTAACCAATTCTTAGCAGGCTTTTTCTTCTTAAAGAACAATAAATGTCTTTTATCTACAGAATCATTTGGGAAATTATCTTCTATGTCATTGTCCTGTGCTGAATTCCCTGCAGCGTGTACAAGAAGAACATCATGCTTTTCAGCATACTTAATAGCATCTTCTACTACTTTTTCATTCCATGAAAAACCCTTTCCAAAACTCATGTTTATAATACTCGCTCCATTATCTACTGCATATCTAATTGCATTTGCTACATCTTTGTCTCTTTCATCACCATCTGGAACTGTTCTTACTGACATCAACCTAACATTTCTAGCTACGCCTTCAATTCCGTATTCATTTCCGTGAACGGCTCCAATTATTCCTGCAACATGAGTTCCGTGTCCAGCATCTGGCCCTTCTACATCATTATTACCATAATATTTCTCCGAAGCATCCATGTAATTATCCTTCACGATAGTTTTTCTTGGATCAAAATCTGGGTTGAATGCATATTCCAATTGATCTTCATATCTTTTTTTGTCTCCATTAAGAGCGTCAACCAAAGCTGTTTTAAACTCTTCAGCTGTTTTAAATCCATTTTCGTCAGAAGTCAATTGTCCTGTAACACGAATTACTGTAGCTACAGACTCATTAGCCTCATCTAATTTATTGATATCAGTATAAGACATTTCTTTTTCAGCCAAAAGTCCTTCAACTTCCTTCAAATTGCCTAAAATTCTATCTCTTATATCATCCATTCTTTGCATTCCTTTTTTCGCCTTCTCTATGCTCTCCTCCACGTTCTTTTTCGTTTTTGCATAAATAGCATACTCTTTCTTCTGCTTTTTATTAAGCTTATCTGGATTAGCATTTTCATATTTCTTATGATACTTTCCATATAATCTAGTCGCTTCATAAGTATCGGGACCAACATGAGATCCATCAGCACCACCGATAAAATTCCACCCATGAATATCATCTATGTAACCATTGTTATCATCATCAATACCATTATTAGGAATCTCATCAAAATTAACCCAAATATTATCCTTTAAATCTTCGTGTTCTACATCAATTCCAGAATCAATTACGGCAACTACAACAGTCTTACTTGGTTTATCCTTTAATAATTCGTCGTGCGTTTTATATGCCATAACACCATTATAACCATCTTCTGGTCCCATTAACCACCAATCTTTTGGAGGATTATTTTGAGCGACCATTGATGTCACAAAAGCCGACAATATCAAGATTTGAAAAATTTTGTTCATTTCTACTACTTTTTTATGTTAATTCTCTAATATTAAACGTTACAAAAATAAGAAGTATGTAGTTACAAATGAAAATTATAATTACTTCTGTTAAAAATATATTTAACACCCCCTTAACACCTACACAAATACATATATCCTTGCAGATTACGTATTAATTATTTCTTTTATATATAAATTTGTAATAGCTTTGAGCTTAAATTATTGATCCATCCCCCAAAGACTCGATCGATTAATTGTACATGATGAAGTTTAGTGTTTTAATAGCTGCTGTAGTTTTCTGTCTTGGATTAAAGGGACAATCAACATATTATGGTCTTGGAATTGGACAAGCACTATATTGGGGAGATCTCAATGGCAGTTCATTTTCTGACAATCTATTTAACAACAATGGTATCGCTATCCAAGGCTTCGTACGTCATCACATTAATGATTACTTCGCAGCAAGTGGTACTTTGACATATGGTCAATTCAGAGGAAATGATAGCAATTCGACAGAAGAATGGCAAAAAAGAAGAAATCTGAGTTTCAAATCTTCGTTAGTTGAACTGAGTGCCCATGTCGAATACTACCCTCTTCGATTTACACCACAATATAAGTACTACAACTTTAGCCCTTTTATCGCATTGGGAGTTTCTGGTTTCAGGTTCAATCCTAAGGCATCGTTAAATGGTAAAGAATACGAATTACAGCCTTTAGGAACAGAAGGACAAGGCAATACTGGTTTTGCTAAAAAATATAATCGTATCGCTGCAGCACTTTCCTTTGGTGGCGGAATTGCATGGAAAATCAATGATCGAATCATCCTTCATGGCACTTTGCTTTGCAAAAGAACAAATACGGATTACATTGATGATGTAAGTGGAAGTTATGTCAATTACAATGAGCTCCTATCTTTAAATGGCACTTTGGCCGCTGCACTAGCGGATCGAACTGGGGAATATCTAAATACTGGAGAGCCCTTCATAAGACAAACCGGAAATCAAAGGGGAGGTTCAAGTGTTAGAGATTATTACTTCACTGGTATCATATCATTCTCAATCGCCTTATCTAATCGTGGTGGTTTCAAAGGAAGCAAATCGAGTATCGAATGTCCTAAATTTTAACCACCTATTCATACAATTATCCTAGATTTCTACACCCTTGGATTCCATAATTAGAAGTAAGATTTCACGCAGAAACGCTCAGACCTCCTCAGTATTTAATCTGATATAAATTATTCTAACATTAGAATTGGTAGAATAAAATCTTAAATTGCGTAGCTCATTAAAAGGGCTTAAATTTGACATTCGATCTTTCATTGATTGGCATTCTCTTATGACATCCAATATAGAAATACTCTTAAAACGCTACTGGGGTTACGATAGATTCAGACCACCGCAGAAGGACATTATAACTTCTGTTTTAAATAAAAAGGATACCATAGCCTTGTTACCTACTGGTGGTGGCAAATCTTTATGCTATCAACTCCCTTCACTCCTATTTAAAGGAAAAACGTTGGTTATTTCACCACTTATTTCTCTGATGCAAGATCAGATCAATGAATTAGAACAGAAAAACATTCTGGCACGTGCTATTTATTCTGGCATGAGTAAAGGACAAATTGAGGGCATCCTCGACTCCTTTGTTCATGGTCCTTTGAAAATTTTATATGTATCTCCAGAAAGAATTTTGACGGAACGTTTTCAAGTTAGATTTTACATGGCCAAAGTTGACTTAATTGCAGTTGATGAGGCTCATTGCATTAGCCAATGGGGGCATGACTTTCGACCAAGTTACCTTAATATCAACATGCTTCGTGAACTCAAACCCAATGTTCCTATTATTGCTTTAACCGCTACAGCTACAAAACTTATTGTAGACGATATTGAGACTCTGCTAGATTTAAAAGAAACCAATATTTTCAGAAAGAGTTTTTCCCGAGAAAACATTTCTTTCTCCACGATACGTACCGAAAACAAATCCGTCGAATTCGAAAAACTTATATTGAAGCTAAATGGAACGGGCATAGTTTATACAAGAAGTAGAGTTGGATGCATTAAAATTGCATCATGGCTAGAAAAAAAAGGGATCAAAGCCCTACCCTATCATGGAGGAATGAATGCAGAACAACGTGCCAAAAACCAATCGACATGGATGGCTAACAAATGTCGTATCATTGTGGCGACCAATGCCTTTGGGATGGGAATCAACAAAGGTGATGTGCGCTTTGTCATTCATATGGACATCCCACCAAGCATAGAAGAATACTACCAAGAAGCAGGACGTGCAGGAAGAGATGGTCGTCAATCTTTTGCCATTGCATTGATCAGTAATCAAGATATTATTTCCTCAGTTAAGAATTTTGACAACTATCATCCTTCTCTGAATGAAATAAAATCAGTCTATATAGCGATCAATCAGTACTTAAAAATCGCCTTTGGATCGGGAGAAGGGAGGGAGTATTTCTTTGACATTACCGAGTTCTGTACTAAGTATAAATTTAATCTAGCGAAGGTCTATACGACATTGCAAATATTGGAAAAACAAAAATGGCTACAATTATCTGAAGGCTTAAAAGTTCCAAGTAAAGTACATGTAGTTTGTAATCCGAGACAAGTCAATGACATCTATCAAGAAGATGATCAAAGGTACCTCCTACTTAGCCAATTACTAAGAAGCTACGAAGGGATCTTTTCCGATTTTGTCCCCATAAATGAGGCTCAATTATCGAGAATTTTAAATATTGAACGAGCAAAAATTGTAGGACTTCTCAAAGTATTACGAAATGAAGCAATGATTCTATACAACGAATCCCAAGATTTACCAAGATTGATATTTCATAAATCTAGACCATCCAATGAATCCTTTAAAATCGATGAAAAGTCTTACCACGACCTGAAGGAAGGAGCATGGAATCGCTTAAATAGTATGATTGAATACCATACATTAGAAAAGTGCCGTCAACAAATTATTCTTGATTATTTTGATGAAACCGAGACCATGCCATGTGGCCAATGTGATCATTGCTTAGGAAGTAATGAATCGAATTATAACAACCAATTAAAAACGTCAATATTAAATCTTATCAAAGACAAAGCAAAAGGGATTGAAGCACGTGACATCATACTTCGGTTTCCATACAATAAAAGGAAGAGAGTGCTAAAATGCCTAGATGATTTAGAATCAGAAAATATCATTTATCCTGACAATCAAGGTCGAATAAAAATCAAGTAATTCTATATGAAAATAATCATTTCTGTTACCAATGACATCTATTTCGATCAACGCATGTTACGTATTGGAAAATCCATCCAATCCATGGGGCATGATGTCAAAATAATTGGTAGAATACTTGATACAAGTCCACCAAAGCATGAGTTACCGATAGAAGTACATCATTTTCATTGCCTATTCAACTCTGGTCCTCTTTTTTACCTTGAGTATAACATACGTCTATTTCTCTATTTGATGTTTTCTTCGTTTGACATCATTTATTCTTGTGATGCCGACACCATATTAGCCTGTGCTTCGGCTAAAGTCCTAAAACAAAAAAAGGGCATTTATGATTCCCATGAAATCTTCGACGAGACCCCAGAAGTTACCAATCGAAAGGTTGTAAAATTTATTTGGAATCGAATCGAACGGATCTTTGCACCCAAAATGGATTTGTTTTTCACAGTAAATGAATCTCTTGTAGATATCCTTGGCAAAAGATTAAGAAAGCCTTTTCGGGCAATACGTAATCTCCCCTTCATCCATCCACAAACAGAAAACTCGATTAAGCGAAACAATAACGAAATATTCAATAAAATTCTAATCTACCAAGGTGTACTTAATGTAGGCCGAGGATTGGAAACATATATTGATGCAATGTCATTACTACCAAACTACCAATTGTGGATCATTGGCGATGGAGACATCAAGGATCAATTAATAAGTTTAACAGAGCAAAGTGAAGCAAAAGAAAGAATAAAGTTCTTAGGCAAAAAAACTCCCCAAGAATTAGATCAAATCACGCCTCTTGCTCGATATGGATTAAATCTACTCGAGGCGTTTTCTCCAAATTACTATCATAGTTTGGCTAACAAGTTTTTCGATTATATGGCTCATGGAATTCCATCCATTAACATGAATTTCCCTTTATATCAAAAGTATTGTCAAGAATACAAATGCGGAATTACTATGGAGAACTTGAGTGCCCAAGAATTGTCAAAGGTTATTTTAAAGCTGGATGCTCAACCTCATACCTATGCAGAACTTCGAAAAAACAGCTTAGAATCTCATAAATTGCTGAATTGGCAAAACGAAGAACTAAAACTCAAAAAACTATTGATGCCATTGCTTACGCAATAATCATCTTAGGCCATTTCTTTTAGGATGGTATTTGCCTTTTCAAAATCATAATCTTCCACCATAACGCTTACCTCTACTCCAGTAACGAAGACAGTTTCAGAATTTTTTAGAACAGCCGTAATGCCATGATCTCGCAATAATGCTATGGCTAAATTTGCATCAAAATGATTACCAAATGAACGTACTTTAATTAGATTAACTGCCATAATAAAACGATTTATTATATCAACAATTAACACATAGACTTTGTTCCTTTAAATCAAGAAATCAGTTTTTTATCAAGCTAATAATGCACTTAATGTATGGCTGTAATATAGTGAACTTTATGTTCGACAATTATTCTGTATTTGACTCTATATTTCGTGAACACATACGCTTTAAGTATAGACGAGCACTATAAAAGTTAGGGTTTGGAGTTTATCAAACTAAAAGAAATCTAAATAGGAAGGAAGTTCAGGAAACAAAACTTACATAATAGCCTAAAAAAAGAGTGCCCGCGAGACCAATCACGGGCATTACTCAATTTAATAACCAAAACTCATTTATCTTAAAAACAATAACCGTGCCAAACATTATATTTTATAATATATATAACTCGATTAAAGTTAATTCTTATCAAATATTAAATCTATATATCTATTCTAACTGTGATAATGCACAAAAAGATTCCATTTGTGCAATAAACTAGGTTGGTCATTTTCTCTTCGGTAACACAAATATACTACATATTACTTAAAATAAAAATATATTTTATTCAAAAAATCAACATTTTACAAATATAATTATATTAAAATATATAAACTGCTGACCATTAAGCATAAACAACATTAAGTTCAGCCTAAAAATATGAGCTTCACCCATGTCAAAAAATGATTTTGGGCAAAATCGACCTATTTACGTACCAATTCTAGTTGCAATCGACAAATTGCATCACCCCAAACCTAAAACATCATTTATACAGTAGTGATTAAAAAACTGTGTTCAATAGCGGAATTAACTGCTTGGAAGTCAGATCAATCCGAAAATTCTTTTGCATAGCCATAGCTACGGAAACTAATTTTTGGGCAGAGATTGGATTTCAATGAGTTGATTCCAGCATTAGGATTTAGTTTCAAAATCACTTCACGGGGAAAAGATTCAACTCAAACAATTGAACAAAAAAATACCAAGTCGTTATTTAGAGATACTTTATGAAGAAGGGCAACTTCCATTTTTATTCAAAGAACAAAAATGAATGTCAAACAAAATATAGAACCAAGTCCTAATAAATTATCTGAATTTATTCATATTCCGGTTCAGATTTGCCATCCCCTTTCCAGTACTCATCATATGCATCATCTTCTTCATCTGATCAAACTGTTTGATAAACATATTGATTTCATGGATGCTTTTGCCAGAACCTCTTGCGATTCTCTTCTTTCTACTCATATTGAGTACTTCGGGATGAGACCTTTCTTTAGGAGTCATACTGAGTATGATTGCCTCCACTTTGGTGAATGCTTTATCATCGATATCCAAGTTCTTGGTCATCTTGCTCATTCCTGGGATCATACCAATCAAAGACTTAATATCTCCCATTTTTTTGATTTGATTCAATTGACTCAAGAAATCATTAAAATCAAACTTATTCTTTTTAATCTTAGCTTCAAGCTTTTTAGCTTCTTTCTCGTCAAACTGTTCTTGAGCCTTTTCAACCAGTGAGACAATGTCTCCCATTCCAAGAATCCTTTGCGCCATACGATCAGGGTGGAACACATCCAAGTCTTCCATTTTCTCCCCAGTACTCGCAAACTTGATCGGCTTACCAACGGTGTACTTAACTGTTAGTGCCGCACCACCTCTGGTATCACCATCCAACTTGGTCAAAACAACACCGTCAAAATCGATCTTATCGTTAAATGCCTTGGCCGTATTTACAGCATCCTGACCAGTCATCGAATCAACAACAAATAATGTTTCTGTTGGCTGAATGGCATCCTTAATCGCTGAAATCTCGTCCATCATTTCCTCGTCAACAGCTAATCGACCTGCTGTATCGATGATGACAACATCTATTTTTTGTTCCTTTGCGTAAGCAATGGCGTTTTTGGCAATTTCTACTGGATTCTTATTTTCAATTTCTTTATAGATCTCAGCTCCTACAGATTCTGCAACAACTGTCAATTGATCTATTGCTGCAGGACGATATACATCACAAGCAGAAACCAACACTTTGACCTTCTTTTTATCCTTTAAGAACTTAGCTAACTTTCCAGTAAAAGTAGTTTTACCTGACCCTTGTAACCCTGAGATTAAGATTACTCCAGGATTCCCCTTGAAATTAATACCTTCCACATGGCCACCCATGAGTTGTACCATCTCATCCATGACAATCTTCACCATCAACTCACCTGGCTTTACCGCCTCTAGTACATTTCTTGTACCCATTGCTTCAGCCTTCACCTTATCGGTAAATTCTTTAGCAATTCCATAGTTGACATCTGCCGCTACCAATGCTCTTCGAATTTCCTTAATCGACTGAGCGATATTAATTTCAGTTAATTTAGCATTACCTGATAAATTCTTAAACGCACCTTCTAACTTTTCACTAAGACTATCAAACATCGAAATACAATTTTTTAAAATTTCAAGGACGCAAATATACAATAATTAGGTTTTATTACTTGATGCCCCTTGAAGATTACATTGACTATTTAAAATATACTAAATTAAGGATGGTTTATAGATTCTCCTGATGGATCAAATCATTAAAATGTTTCCACACAATATTGGTTGGAATATCTGCAATGATCTCAACAGGCTCTTGCTTAACCGGATGTATAAAAGACATTCTTCTACAATGCAGACCAATCGATCCATTAGAATATACCAACTCACTTCCATACTTTACATCACCGTTAATTGGGACTCCAATCTTCTTCAATTGAACCCTGATTTGATGCGGTCTTCCGGTAAGGATATCTACATCTAGTAGTACCATATTATTCAGTTCACCGACCATCGTGTATTTAAGTTCTGCCCTCTTCGAACCTCTCTTATTATCTCTATCGTAAGCCTTTACTACATTTTTCTCAGTATTTTTAACCAAGTAATGCACCAATTTCCCTTCAAGCGGATTAGGAATATTGTCAACTATGGCCAAGTACCTCTTTTTGATTAATCCCTTACTAAACAGGTTACTCATTCTAGCTGCTGCTTTGCTTGTTTTGGCAAAAATAACTACACCAGAAGTTGGACGATCAATTCTATGAAGTGTACCCAAATAAACATCACCTGGCTTTTTATATCTGATTTTGATATAGGCCTTCACTTGTTCTTCCAGCGTATCTATGGATCCCTTAGCGTGATGTACTAACAATCCATTAGGTTTATTTACTGCGATCAAATGATTGTCTTCGTAAATAACTTTTAAATCTTTTGATAATTGCATTAGAGCATTTTTTCTAAAAAATGAAAGACTTCTTTTTCCATTACGGAAAACTCACCATCAACAAAAAACTGAATTTTTATGCTATCCAATAACTCTTTCTTCTTGCTTTCATCATTGTAATACTGCTCCTTGAAGGACATAATATGATTTAGTGATTGATAATCACTCATATTATCAAACTCATTATATACCCTATCGTATAGATCTTCATCAAACATTCTTTTAATTCGATCTTTCTCTTCATCAGAAAAGTCTATGTCTACATGAGATACATAAATCAGTAAAAAGCACAAAAACTCATTATAATTCCATTCCATAATTGACTATTTGAGTATGAGGTGCAAAAATAAGACAACAAAGAATATTAAGTGACAAAATATCCACAATAAACGTCTAATCTTCAATTCTACAGTTACAACGCTTCACAATGTCTGAAAAGATGTTAAAATTTCCTAAGCATTATTAAAATGCATTTAAAAAATATTGGAGTCTTGACTTTCACATCATGAAGTGTGTAATTTTAAGAACATGTATGTAACCATATAATTTCTAATTACATCAGTATTATGCTATTCTGAACGCAAAGAGAGCCGAATACGAAACTCACTTTAAAATGAAAAGTTATGATTAAACTCAACAAAATTGAGAGACGGTCCAATCTATCTCCTTTAGATTTTCAAGAGGAATATTTAAATCCTCAAAGACCTGTAATCTTAAAAGATCTTATGAAGGACTGGCCTGCCAAGGATAAATGGTCATTAGACTTTTTCAAAAACACCTATGGCAATCTAGAAGTACCTGTTTACACCAGTATGAGTTCTCAATCTGGCAGTCAATATATGAAACCTCAGACTACCATCACATTTAAATCTTATATAGAGTCAATAGAAAAAGGGAAAAGTGATTATCGTCTTTTTTTGCTCAATCTGATGAAGCAGATTCCTCAACTCAGTAAAGATTATCGAACACCCAACCTTATGAACGGTTTTTATAATGAATTTCCTTTCTTGTTTTTTGGTAGCACTGGCTCTAAGGTTGCACTGCACTATGACATCGATTTATCCCATATATTTTTAAGTCAATTCCATGGTATAAAAAGGTTTATTCTTTTTCCTCCCTCAATGTCCAAACGTCTGTATCAGCACCCATTTACAGTAGCGAGTTATGTTGACTTAAATAGCCCCGATTATTCAAAATATCCCGCTCTAAGAGGTGTACAAGGATATGAAGCCTATCTCGAACCGGGAGAAACTATATTTATGCCGAGCGGATTTTGGCATTATATAGAATATACTGAAACGAGCTTTTCGATGAATCAAAGAGCCAACAATAGTTATATTACCAAGACCAAAGGAGTATTGAATATAGCTCGACATTTTTTGGTAGATAAAGGAA
Source organism: Saprospiraceae bacterium (assembly GCA_965230345.1). GTDB lineage: Bacteria > Bacteroidota > Bacteroidia > Chitinophagales > Saprospiraceae > JADKBO01. The sequence continues at coordinate 44,712 of CBDDKR010000001.1, read as the reverse complement.
TGAATAAAATACTCGGAGAAGATTGGAGAAAAATGAAAGAAAAAATGGCTCATTGGAGAGCAAATTCGTTGAAGTGATTTTAACACTGTGTTCAATAGCGGAATTAATTGATTGGAAGTCAGATCAATCCGAAAATTCTTTTACATAACCTAAACTACGGATATTATTTTGGGGACAGATATTGGATTTCAATGAGTTGGTTCTAGCAGTAAAATTTAGTTTTTTATATCACCTCATTAGTAGAAAAGCAATAAACAGTTTAAAACAAGATCTTAAAAGATCAAATTATCCACAAAGTATCTTTACTCACAAGTGGACAATTTGATCTATCAACTATTTCAATAGGATATCACCTCTGTACCAATATACTTCCTTTGTATATCGTAGCATGTAATCCATCATTTATAACTACATAATAAATGCCCTCTACTAAACCTTGCATATCTATATGTGAAGTACCAAGATCAACAACTTCATCCTTCACTAAGTGCCCTAAATTATCGTATATCAAAACACTCACCTTACCTTTTTGTCGCTTTAGGCCAATGTGAAGTTCATCCTGACAAGGGTTAGGATACAGTTCTATGCTTCCAATATCAGGACTCTTTTTGACATCGGATAAATCCAAAAATCCAGGATCGAAATGAAGATATGATCTATCCCTTTGCTTGTCGTCAATATTGAGTTCATCTTTTCGATATTGGACAAACAATAAAATCACATCATTATTGGGACTGAAGATTACATCTCCCAACCAAGCATAGTGTTCTTTCATATCGACAGTAAGGCTTCTGGACCTCGTCACTTCACCTTGTCCATTAGTCTTAAATAATTCTATGACATTGTAATCATTGTGGTCTTCGGTGATCGTTCTATACACGACCATCCCACTTCCATTTGGCAATGCTTTGGCTGAAAATACACCAAACAAATGATTGTCATACACTACCTTCTCCTTCAAGTTTCCGGCGTAATCGAAGTGCAAAATGGTGATGGGTTGTTCCACATTAAAAACATTCTCTCTGGTTTTTAATATCAACCCACCATCATCATAACTTAAAAAATTTATGTAATGTTGATTACTGGGCATCTTATCCGTAATATCAACTTCTGTTAAATAAGACAAATCCTTATTAAATACATTGAGTATAACCTTACTCTCTAGTATAGTCCCAATACTATCAGACTTCGTAAAGTGGCAGATTCCCATAAATTTCTCATCAGCAATGCTCTTTACGTTACTCAAATTCAATGTAAAACCAGAAGGCACATCATTCTCAAACTGTATCGTATCCAAATGATATCCTAATTTATTAATGGTTGTAATACTGCAAGAAAAACCACTATAGTTCACACCTAATGTACTTTCTTTATTCCGTGAATAAATTGTTGATGTACCCAAAAAGCCTTTTGGTATTTGCACCATTAAATTATTAGCATCTGTGGAGTCCGTCAAGTAACTTTCTACTAAGCTACCATCCGATGTGTCCAGCTTTCGCTCTCCCAGTACAGAATTTGACCAGAAAAACAAATTCCCTCCAAATATATCTGGTGTACGTGCCTCCTTATTAATCAACACAGAGTACAATCCATCTACTATCCGATGGTCTGAGGCCATTTCTCTAGTATTCAACGAATCAAAATAAAACGTTGTAGACCAATCAAGATTTCCCGTTTCAACATCGATCCTTTCGCTTACAAAGCCTTGAAAAGGAGATGAATTCCAGATATTACCATAATAATACATCTTATTCCCATCAAATATTGGAGATGGGGTTGTGCCTACGGACAATGATTCATACTCAAATCCTTCCGGCTGAACATAGTGAACCCAATTCGGCTTATAATTTTTGAAACGAATGGTATCTTCTACTTGTGCAAAGATAGCGTAAGGTAATACTATAAATAGTACAACATTGAAAAGGCTCTTAAGTTTCATATTTTGTTCGTTTTCTTTAGAGATATTTATTTACACCCCAAATTACAACTAACACCATTAAAAACCTAATTCACATCAATTTATACCATCAACACAGAAGATATAATTTCCTTGGAAAAATATGCATTACGAATGCTTAGACTTTAATGAAATTGGGATACACAATTATCACCCGATGTTTCCTTATTCCATATCAACATTCAATAGAAAACCAAGAATCAATGACTGTAGCATCAAAAGAGGAGAGAAAGTTGGTAAGTTCACTTATAAACTAAATAGCAGCCTATATCATCCAATTTGAATAAATTATAGTACAAAACCTTGATATTACATATATAATTATGTATTTCGCCAAGGTTTTCAGTTCATAATGAGTCTATAATGATTACAGATGTTTTATATTTGCATCCATTGAATCCTTTATTAAATTGAAGATTCTCAATGTTTATTAGTATTCGTAAATAAAACAATAAGAAATTTGAATATGTCAAAATTTAAGATTCTATTTTTTGCACTGCTGACATCGCTAATATATTGGTCTTGTGGCAATCCAAATGAAACCAAAATAAGTGGTACAATAACCAATGCGGATGATTTAACTTATTACCTAGAAAAACTCGGTGTAAACAAGAATGGAGCAGAGTCACTGTTATCTGGAAAGTTTGAAAAAGATGGAAAATACGAAATCAAACTTCCTGAAGGAATTGACGCCGGCATTTACAATCTAAAAGTAGGAGCCAAATCCATCGAATTTATCGTAGATGGAAAGGAAAAAGCAATTGCCATAAATGGAGATCTAAACACACTACAAAATCGAGAGTATACCATCGAAGGATCACCTTTAAATGAAGAATATCAATCTATTCTAAAAAAAGCAATGAGTAGAGAACTCGGAGCAAATGAACTGAGAGAAAAAGCTAAAACAGCAGAACCATTAGTAGCATATATGGTTGCATCAAGAATTTTTTCTTTTCGAGAAGATTTTGCTGACGTGCATAAAGGAGTTTTAACAAGATTGAAAGAATCTTACCCTGACCTCTCCTTTCTTGGTGAGTATACGAGCATGGTCAACCAACTAGAACAAGCTTATTCTAGAAAAATGGCCAAAGCGAAAATTAAGGTTGGAATGGATGCTCCGGAAATAGAACTTCCTTCACCACAGGGAAATGTAATGAAGCTTTCTGATTACAAAGGAAAGGTGGTATTGATTGACTTTTGGGCTTCGTGGTGTAGACCTTGTAGAAGAGCAAATCCTCATGTTGTAGAAATTTACAACAAATACAAAGATCAAGGTTTTGATGTATTTAGTGTATCATTAGATGGCTTGGATGACAGATCTAAGCAAAGATTACAAAATGATCCAACTCAAATCAAAATCCAAACAGATCGTCAAAAAGAAAGATGGATCCAAGCCATTGAGAAAGATAAGTTGGCGTGGGCTGGACACGTGAGTGATCTGAAGAAATGGAATTCTACAGCAGCTGCTACTTATGGTGTATCCAGCATACCGAAAACATTCTTAGTGGGTAGAGATGGTAAAATATCTGCAGTAGATCCAAGATACAACTTAGAAGAAGCGGTTAAGTCTGCTCTATAAGTAAAACACATACTATTTTGAAAAGGAGGAAGATTTGAATCAAATCTTCCTCTTTTTTTTGTCACCTCTACTCGACAGACTACGAGAACACACATGACAATGGTCTGAGCCTTACTTGTACATATATTTAGACTGATAAAAACAGTTATAAAAATCCATATATTGGAAATGGGTTAAACCTAGATCAATTAGGCTAAAATGAACTGACCAACTGCACCAATATTTCATTTTTAACAGTTGTTCCAATTCGAGATATAACAAAACAAATCAGGCTCTTTTAAAAAATTCGATCAATGACTCAAACACAAATCATTCCTTTCTAAGTAAATTAAACAGGTTGTATCGTTTCTAAACAATTTGTTATCCAAAGCAAATAGATTATAATTCTTGAATTGAACACACTTCTCAGTTGATTGGTAGGCACTAATCCTGTTAAGATTAACACTGTTTATTATAAGTCCTTTTCAATTTCATCCATTATATCCTTTAAATATATTTTATCGATATATGATGTGTAAACTCCTTTCATGATATTTCCTCTCAGATAATTCTTTTTTGCCTTATACAAATTACTTGAATAGGTTTCCATCTCATTTATCCCCTTATATGCTAGAGCCAATTGATAGTAAACCTCTGCTGATTTATTCAATTTAATCTGATTCTGAAGCGCATCAATTGCTTTCATAAATTGGTTCTCTTCTATTAAAAGAACACCTAAATGATAATAGTCATACATACCTGGATCGTAATTTTTTTCATTTAATTTCGACTCAAACAATTTGATGGCTTTTTTATGATCTCCAAGTTTTTTATAACATATCGCGTTTACTATTTCAAGATGATAATCTCCGTTTGCAGTATATCCAATATCATAATCTACAAGACTTTTAAGTTTTTCAATATCTCTTATTGCTCCCTTAAAATCATGTACAAACTGAAATCTGCAAGAGGCGCGATAACCTAAATATTCCTGTGGTGATAGATCAACCGCTTTGTCAATTAGTTTTTTCCATTCTATGAAGTTCCCACTTTTTAAATAAGCTACAGATTTAGCGTGGTAGGCAATCGCATAATTCGGGGAAGACTCAATGGCTGAATCATACATCTGTTGATATTCTCTAGAGAATTGATTGTAAAATTGCTCTGCACTTTCACCTATCAAACAAGCCTTATATTTAGCCGAATCTCCTTGTGTTTTTAAATAATTGCAATTCTGTGAATTTACTAGAAGACTACAATGCAAAAAAAACATTATCGGAATCCATTTCATGGTAAAATATCGATTATTTGTCCATTTTCAATTACGAAGCTTAAAACTTGATAGTAATCCACGGGTTTTCCATCGATAGTTTTTGGGTTCCATCCATTTAGAGATCTAGTTATTGCTAAAATTTGCTCAACAACTGTTTTATTAAAATTTGTTTCTTTATAAGAAGAATCCATTTCATAAAATCTAAATCTACTAGTCTCTCCCTTGCAATTCACGACAAATCTTACATTGATAAGTCCATTGTCGGCAGAGGAATTGCTCGGTTTATATAAATTTTCAAACTTCCTCTCTATTTCAATTTTTTCGCCTTTATACTCCAAACCATTACTGTCATTAAAATATTGGTGTATTTCGGTTTCACTATTACATAGATTAAAAGAATCCTTGTCAATGGTTGGATCATACTCTATATCACCAACATGCCTTGGGTATTTTTTCCTAGATTCTATTGGAGTAAGTCTTTGTGTTTCTTCAATTGAAGAAATCAATTTCCTCTTTAAATAAAAGCCCGCATTTTCACCAATTGCTCCACCTACAAATGATTTGATGATTATTCCCTTTTTATCTAATAAAAATGTTGTTGGGTATCCAAATTGAATTTTAAACAAGCTGTCAATTATATTTGAATCATTAGAAATATGCTTAAAATCCCATGGGTTATCATGAAGAAATTTTTCAATTTCTGATTTTGAATTTCTAGCGATTGAAATAAAGTTCATACTCTTTTCGCCATACTTTTTGACCAAATCATTAAATCCAGGAATTTCATCAATACATGGTGGGCATGTTGAAAACCAAAAATTGATTAGTGTAGGTTTACCTAATAGATCACTTGTTTTTATTCGTTCACCTGTAATGGTTGTTGTTTCAAACTCTGGCAATAGGCTTCCACACATGCAATCAGTCAGTGAAACTGAATTTTCATATGACTCCTTCTCTTTTAAGAGCTTACACTTTAATAACCCTTCTTCATAAGGCAGTCCTATGCGTTCCTCCCTTAGATCAGTACAACCATAAACAACTAAGCTAAATAATAGTAATCTTATTTTAAACTCCATGTTTAATTCACAAATCACTTATAACAGATAAAAACTGAAGTAACCTTATAAATTACAAGAACATCCACTTCGAGTATTATGACTAAATTTCAATATTTAGAAGTGGTTAAGAATTAAAGAATCTTAAAATGAATTATTCCGTATCAACGGATGCATCAGTTCTTTTTGTCTTATACAAATACACCAATCCAATAATTCCTAAAATGACAAATCCAATAGAAATATACTGAGCTTGAGACCAGTTCAATCCTAAAAATTCATATCGTTCATTGACTCTTATTCCCTCAACAAAGAATCTTTCGATGCCATTGTAAATCAAATATAATGCAAACAATGTCCCCGAGACTTTGACTTTTTTGCGATATAACCACAACAGAAGAAACCCAAATAATGATGCTACAATTTCATAAATTGGAGTTGGATAAACTTTAGGATTAAGTTCATGACAATACCTCATTCCTGAAGCTGCCTTACATTTCTGCTCGACCGTGCCCAATGTACTTCGAAATGTTTCTACATCTACCCCACTCATCAATACTCCATCATTATTTACATTATTTGGATAATTGTACGACCACACCCAATCAGGTAAAAACCACCATGATGGCATTTCTGATGCAACTATTCCCCAATCTCCATCACCAGCTATTTGGCATCCCATTCTTCCAATAGCATATCCAAGTAAAATTCCCATTCCACCAATATCCATCATATATATCGGTTTAACGCCAATCTTTTTCACATAGCGATACACGAAGAAAAATGCTAGTATTATACCTCCGTATACCGTTAATCCACTGCCAGAAAATAATTGACCTATCGGGTCTTTAATAAAGGAATCAAAATTCTCTAATACTGAAAACAATCTTCCCCCAGCAACGCCGCTAATGGCCGCCACAAAAATGATATCTATCGTTTTCTCATGAGGAGATACCAATCGCGTTTTCACTGTATTTGCTGGCTCTTTGGACTTCCTATAATAAAGATATCCTGCATACAATGCACCAACTAGAATTCCTAAAGGCCAGCTGCCCTCTGACGAAAAGAGAATACCAGCAGGATTCCCTTTAAAACTGTCAAAATTTTGAAAAATAATTGGAAGCTTGGCTACAAAAAACATGGAGATTACTGCGTTAATCAATAGATCATTCCATGTGATACTTCCCGACTTATCGACCAATTCTATCTGCTTAATCTTCCCCTCGGTCTCAAGCCTTTTCAATTCACTTTTAAGTAATAGTCCGCATGCAAAAAAGGCAAGCCCTAGCATCAGGCCAAAGCTTTTAAAAATAGAAGTAAAGTTATCTACTTCAGTCCCAAATAGATCATTAAAAAAATAGGATAAGTCAGGATACATTTTGCTTAGTTATTGAGCTCTTGTTCATCTAATTCTATGAATTCCCCCATCTTACTGTACTTCTCAATACGCTGCAACTTTCTTTCTTCAGCATCTTGAGCGGTTAATTCACTCAGTTCTTTTCGGATATGAGACTTCAGTAGTTTTACCATTTTTGCAGGGTCGCTGTGTGCGCCACCTAGAGGTTCTTTGACAATTCCGTCGATCAACCCATTTTCCAACATATGGTCTGCTGTCAACTTAAGGGCCTCAGCTGCATTTTCTTTATAGTCCCATGTCCTCCACAAAATCGTCGAACAATTCTCTGGAGAAATCACAGAATACCAAGAATTTTCCAACATAAACACCCGATCACCCACACCTATTCCTAAGGCTCCACCAGATGCACCTTCACCAATAATATAACATAGAATCGGCACATTTAACTGAGCCATTTCGAATAAGTTTCGTGCTATTGCTTCAGCTTGGCCTCTTTCTTCAGCTTCTAATCCAGGAAATGCCCCCGGAGTATCAATCAAACATACAACAGGGAAATTAAAACGTTCAGCCATCTTCATCAGACGAAGAGCCTTTCGATATCCTTCTGGATTCGCCATACCAAAGTTTCTGTATTGTCTCAACTTAGTATTGACACCTTTTTGTTGACCTATGAACATTACAGTTTGGCCATTCAGTCTACCAAGTCCACCAACGATGGCTTTATCATCACCAAAAGTTCTATCGCCATGAAGTTCGACAAATTTCGAACACATATTTTCTAGATAATGCAAGGTATACGGCCTTTCCGGGTGTCTAGATAATTGCACCTTTTGCCATCCAGAAAGATTAGAGTAAATGTCTTTTCTTGTAGAAGATATTTTCTTCTCCAATTCTTTTATCTTATCACTGACATCAATATCGCCTTCTTTTTCAATGTCTTGAATCTTTTCTAATTGATCATAAAGACTTTCTAGCTCTTTCTCAAATTCTAAAAATACCATACTCTTTCTGTTTATAGATTGAATTCAAGATCGAAGATAGAAAAATATGTTTGCAGATGATAAAACCACACCTAATTTATATATACATCACCTTTAGATTATTAAGCAAGTAAATACACCTTATCATATTCGAATGACTCCAAAGGCATTATCAATATCAACGGATATTTAAGGAATATTATTCGCAGTTATGTAGTAAGATTAATTAAATTTACACTAAAGAGATTTGATCAAAATCTATAATTGAAATGTTGTACTTGATGGATTAGAGCTAGTCGATAAACTTGTATCAAATGCAATAGAGGGATCTTTAGAATATTTCCGTGTACTTCATTTCAGTAGAAATTGATTTCATCATAATTTTAAACATTTCAAGAGCATCATTAAATTTTTAAAATGAATAAAGTTTATAAAAATGCCGAAGAAGCCATTGAAGGAATTAAAGATAATATGACTTTGATGGTAGGTGGATTTGGTCTATGTGGAATTCCTGAAAATAGCATTTCAGCTTTAGTAGACAAAGGAGTAACAGGATTGACTTGTATTTCTAACAATGCTGGAGTAGATGATTTTGGACTTGGCTTATTATTGCAAAACAAGCAGATAAAAAAAATGATTTCTTCTTACGTTGGAGAAAATGCTGAATTTGAACGACAAATGTTAAATGGAGAGTTGGAAGTCGACTTAGTGCCTCAAGGTTCTTTAGCAGAAAGGTGTCGTGCGGGTGGAGCGGGAATACCTGCTTTTTACACTCCTGCTGGATATGGGACTGAAGTGGCTGAAGGCAAAGAAGTAAAAGTATTTAATGGCAAACCACATATTCTGGAAACTGCATTTACTGCCGATTACGCTCTAGTCAAAGCATGGAAAGGTGATAGATTTGGAAATATCATATTCAAAGGATCTGCTAGAAATTTCAATCAAGTAATGGCAATGGCAGGCAAAATAACCATTGTAGAAGTGGAAGAGATTGTTGAACCTGGAGCATTGGACCCTAATTTCATTCACCTTCCGGGTGTTTTCGTCCAACGGATATTTGAAGGAAAAGATTATGAAAAAAGAATTGAACAAAGAACAGTCAGATCAAAAGAAAATTAACATATGTTAGATAAAAATGGTATTGCGAAACGAATCGCTCAAGAATTAAAAGATGGATGGTATGTCAATCTTGGAATTGGGATTCCAACTTTGGTTGCCAATCATATACCACAAGATATTAATGTAGAATTTCAGTCTGAAAATGGAATTCTGGGCATGGGGCCTTTCCCATATGAAGGTGAAGAAGATGCCGACTTAATCAATGCAGGCAAACAGACGGTTACAATTATGCCTGGAGGGGCACTTTTTGATTCTTCATTAAGCTTTGCAATGATTCGTGGTCAACACATACAGTTGACTGTACTAGGAGCGATGGAAGTTTCTCAAAATGGAGACATTGCCAACTGGAAAATCCCAGGTAAAATGGTTAAAGGTATGGGCGGTGCAATGGATCTTGTCGCTTCTGCTGAAAACATTATTGTTGCTATGATGCACACCAATAAAAGAGGCGAATCTAAGCTACTACCCAACTGTACTCTACCACTTACAGGTGTGAACTGCGTAAAAAGAATTGTGACCAATCTTGCCGTATTAGATGTAACACAGGAAGGATTTAAGCTGATCGAAAGAGCTCCCGGAGTTAGTGTCGAACAAATTAAAGAGGCGACTGCTGGCACTCTTATTGTTCCTGATCATGTACCTGAAATGTCTATATGATCCACAAAACATCAAAACATTACTATGGATGCCTTTGCCTTGTTTTAGCATTATTGATATGCACTTTCATCCAAGGCAAAGGTCAATCCTCATTTCAGCAAGATGTACAATACACGATTAAAGCATCACTGGATAATCTGCATAACTTAGATGCTCAATGTACTATTCATTATACCAATAATAGTTCATCCAATATAGACACCATTTTTTTTCACCAGTGGATGAATGCCTTTCATTCCAAACAATCCGAATATGCAAATCAATTATTGCGTTCGAACGCTCTAGAATCATATTTTAAATCTATTGATCCGAGCTTTGGATATCGCAGTATATCGGTACATACTGATCAAAAAGAATACAATATTTATCACCAAGGATCTAATAAAGAGATAGGCTATATCGTATTGTCCAATCCTCTGGGCCGAAACGAAAGCATCCAACTTGAGTTTAATTACTCAATAACCCTTCCTCCCTTACATGGTCGAGTTGGCTACGATAATGATCTGGTCAAACTTGTTCATTGGTATCCCAGAATAGCAGTATTTGATCAAAAGGGGTGGCACAAAATGCCTTATCTACAGTGGGGAGAATATTATGGTGAATACTCCGATTTCAGGATTGAGTTAGAATTACCAGAAGACCAAACAGGCATCGGACTATATGGAAATCAAGATAACAACCTTTATCATGCATCTGCCAAAAAGGTGATTGACTACCCTATATTTATTTATTCAAAAAGTAGTACTACCAAGTCCGTTCAGCACCATGATATCACAATCTATAGCCATTTCTACCATGATTCACTTATTTGGAATACAAGTACAGAAATAGCCAAAAAGGTGATTAAGTATTATGAGAATGAGATCGGTCCTTTTCCTTATGAGGAATTACACATTGTCCAAGGACAAAAAGATGGCACATCCGCTATGGAATACCCTGGAGTTATTGTAATTAATGCCGATCAAAATATCGAGCAACTTCAGTACTACATCGCTCATGAAATCGCACATCAATATTTTTATGCTGCCTTAGGGTTCAATGAAAGACAAGAAGCTTACCTAGATGAAGGACTAGCAACCTTTTACGAGCGTAAATATCACTATCAAATATTGGGTAAAAAGTATGAGCACTTCCAATTACCTCATTTTTTAGATGGTACAAGCTCTGAACATTACATAAGCATCTTTCATCATAATCAATGTTGCAAAAGACACCACCAATCGTTGAATACACCAGTAGTCAGACAAACTTTAGCAAACTATGGCATAAACAATTATGAAAAAGCTCCAAGGATGTTCGGATTGATTGAGGCTTACTTAGGTGAAGTTTTATTCAGAAAGTGTATAAAATCTTTTTATAAAACCTATATCAATAAACACATAAGTGGGAAAGATTTGTTTCAGCATATAGAAAAAGAGTCTGGTTTATCGATGCAATGGGTCTACCCTATTATAAATGGTGACAAAATTGAGTTCGAGTTAAAAACACTTAAAGATTCGTTTAAAGTAGTTAGTAATTCAAGTCTACCAACTCCTCTACGGTTCAAGTACAAACCGAAATCATATCTACGGGCATTAGACACCGTTGTTATTGTTTCGAATCAGGAACATTTCCAAATAAACAAAACAAACACTAAGCATATTGAATTAAACCCATATGCTGTCTATAACGAATGCTCCTATTATAACAACCATTATGGAAAGAATTTAAGTCTTGGGTTGTTACCAAAGTACTCGAACCATACAAATCATAGGATATTTGTTCTGCCTTTTGCAAGGTATACTACTACGGATCTATTTATGCCAAGTCTATTCATTTCCAACCACTCTATACCAACAAAAGATTTCGCTTTTTCTATTGCTCCTTCGTATACTATAAAGAACAAAGAATTAAGAGGCCAAGCGAATATTAGCTATAAAATGTTTTTGGATGACACAACTCCCTCTTTTATTCAAGCGTTTGCAGCGCATAAACGATTTGGTTTTGAATACAATCAACTTTTTAAATACGACAGAGTTTATTCTAAATCATCGATTGGGATTAGATACATTTCGCCGAATTACAAAGTATTCCCAAGAATAAAAAATAAAATAGAGCTATCCTATCACTATATAACTGAAGAAAGAGCAGAATTCGGTTTAGATGGCTCATACTTAGGGTTAGAGAATCAACCTTACACCATCATTCAACTTAAACATGAACGCCGTCAAAATAATGGTAAGAGTCTTTCCATATGGAAAAACAGGGCAAACTTTCTTCCAAAAGTTGATAATCAACACCATTTAAGGCTGGAAACGGAATATCAGTATCGGTCACATTATAATAGCAAACATAAGTATGGATTAAGGTTATGGGCAGGATACTTCCTTATCAATTCTCAAAGAGCCTCATTATCATACAATAATATATTCTCCAAAGGATCTCTTGGGTTGATTTACTCTTCTCGCAATGATTACACATACGAAATGCTGGCAATAGATCGAATGGATCATTCGATAGCTCAAACTTTCTCAGATGGTGGACAGTTCTATTCACATTTAAAAAACTCTTCTTTAGGTCAAAGCAATAACTTTGCCTCCGCCCTTAATTTATTCTGTGATATACCATTAGCCTTTTCAAAATATGTTCCACTTCAAGTCTTTATAAATATAGGATACTACGATCAAGATTACAACGATCAAGAACTTAATCTCTTATATAATGCAGGTCTTCGATTGTCCTTTTTTGATGAACGCATTGTACTCGCATTACCGATTCTTAACTCAGACGAAATCAACCAGGTATTAAATAGTCAAAGCAAAAGGCTCTTAGATCACATCACTTTTTCGATATCACTAAGTGACCTAACACCCTTTAAGGCCTATGACAATATTAACTACTACTTTTAAAAGTCAGAAACAATTACTATTACCTTGCTCTATGATGTTACTCAATTCGTTAATCTTTAAACATTCAACTTTCCTAATACCCCTAGAAATAATTTAAAAAAGGATTACTGTATCCATTTTGACCATAATGATTTATGTATAACTCAATCATAAAATCAAAGCACTAGTTCAAACTCATTACCAAGAAGAACAAATTATCGCAATCAATAAACGTAATCCATATAAGGTATTGGTTTATCAACTATCTGAGTTTAAGAGCACATAACTAAAACATAATGTTTAACTATAACATGTTAATTATTAACGTATAAGTACATAGGATCAATTCGCCCAAACATAAACTTCTTACTTCCACTCTCTTTCCTTTTAAAGCATCAATTTTATATTACTTTTTTTCATATATATCATTAGAGTCATTTTGTGCTTTAACAACTAAGTAAACATTCCGATATTTGTATTACAAATTGAGTTTAAGGTCAAGGATTAAATAGAAATCGATGGATTTCTAGACCTACTAAAAATAAATTGAGTTTTGCAATACACAATAAGTGTTAAGCAAAAGATTAAATATGTTCATGGGATTATAATTAAAAATGACTTTCTTGGGGGAGAAAGTCATTTTTTTATTTGTTCAACTATATTTTATATTATATTTTTTCATATGTATCATTCGTGACATTTTGTTGTTTACTCAACTCCATCTTTGCTTTATCTTTGTAGTATAAGAATTGAGAAAAATAAAATTGATTAAAAAATAATTGGTATTTAGATCGAGCATAAACAAATATCAATTAAAGATTAAATATGTTCATGGGATTATAATTAAAAAATGACTTTCTGGGGGGAAAGTCATTTTTTTTGTGTCAATTTCAAGTCTTCTACCACATTCCCATAATGCACTATGCTTTTATTTATTGACCATTCAGATTCCTTCATAACACATCAAAACAAGTAAAGCATCGCGTTACTTTAGCTCTTTCAGGTATACACCAACACAATAAATACTTATTCTACTCCTAGAATCAATAAGTCCTCAATCAGGTCACCATTCAGTATAATTCACTACACAAAATCACAATAACATCAGCATATAAACAAAAAGAGGTCATTTACAATGTAAATGACCTCTATCCTTATATTTAGTACTCTACTATTCTTCTTCTTGACTTGCAGTATTTTCAGCAACAGGAGCAGCAGCCTTACTACCAGAAGATTTTCTTCTTGATCTTCTTGTTTTAGACTTAGACTCAGCTTTTGAGTTCTTGTAAACATCATTGAAATCAACAAACTCAATCATTGCCATCTCAGCACCGTCACCCTTTCTAAAGCCAGTCTTAATTATTCTTAAGTAACCACCAGGTCTATCTGCCACTTTAGGTGCAATTACATCGAATAATTCCTTAACGGCATACTTATTTTGTAGGTAAGAGAAAACAACTCTTCTTGAGTGTTGCTCATTCTTTTTAGACTTAGTTACTATAGGCTCCACAAAAACTCTAAGAGCTTTAGCCTTAGCCAATGTAGTATTAATTCTCTTGTGCTCAACAAGAGCAATTGTTAAGTTTTTAAGAAGTGCTTTTCTGTGCCCTTTCTTTCTACCCAAATGATTAAACTTCTTTCCGTGTCTCATTTAAATTATTTTGCATCACAATGAGTATCCAGTATTTTCGACCTTAACCTAAGATACTAATGTAATATGCGTTAAAAATGCCTATAGATCGATGCGGCTTTAATATTTATTACTCTTCGTCAAGTTTGTACTTACTTAGGTCCATTCCAAAAGTAAGACCTTTTAAGTTAAGCAACTCCTCAATTTCAACTAACGATTTCTTACCAAAGTTTCTAAACTTCAATAACTCATGAGTATCAAACTTAACCAATTCTCCTAAAGAATTAATCTTAGCAGCCTTCAAACAGTTGTAGGCCCTTACAGATAAATCAAGATCTTCTAGAGAAGTCTTCAATAACTTTCTCATATGAAGAATATGCTCATCAACGATATTCTCTTCTTTACTTGAAGCATCATTGAATGTGATATTCTCATCTGTGATTAACATCAAATGTTGGATAACTATTCGAGATGCTTCCTTGATAGCATCTTCAGGGTGAATAGTACCATCCGTTTTAATGTTAATCATTAAATTTTCGTAATCCGTTCTCTGCTCTACCCTAGTGTTTTCAATTTTATACGCTACTTTTTTTATAGGAGTATAAATTGCATCAACAGGAATCACACCAATAGGTGCATCCTTAGGTAAATTTTCATCAGCAGGAACATATCCACGTCCCTTGGTAACTGTCAATTCTATTTCCAAATTGACACTATTTTCCATGCTACAAATTTTAAGGTCAGGATTCATTACCTTAAAAATATTAGTAGCCTCTTCGATATCTCCAGCAACAAACTCTTCCTTCCCACTTATCGTAAGATATAACTTTTCTTCTTGACTATCGAAATCTTCAAGTACTGGTTTAAGACGAATCTGCTTAATGTTAAGAATAATATCAACAACATCCTCTACAACTCCTTTTATTGTACCAAATTCATGGTCCACTCCTCCAATTCTAATAGCAGAAACAGCATAACCCTCTAATGAAGATAAAAGTACTCGTCTTAATGCGTTTCCAATGGTTTGCCCAAATCCAGGCTCTAAAGGTTTAAATTCAAAAGTACCATCAAAATCATCGGATTTTTGCAATCTAATTTTATCTGGTTTCTGAAAATTAAGAATACTCATATTTTAGCGAGTTATTATATTATAATAAATAAACCATAGCTGCTCTAGGATTAAAGCAGCTATGGTAAGTTTAATTTTATTTCGAGTAAAGTTCAACGATCAATTGTTCGTTGATCTTTTCAGGAATCTTATCTCTCTCTGGATATTCTATGAATTTTCCTTCCATTCTTTCTGGATTGAACTCCAACCAAGGGAAGTTCCTAACATCTGATTTTGCAGCTACAGCATCAGCGATAAAATCTTTTCCTTGAGATTTGCCTCTCACTGTTACTACATCACCAGGTCTTAGAGAAACCGAAGGAATATTAGTCAGTACTCCATTTACCAATATGTGTCTATGAGTAACCAATTGTCTCGCAGCACTCCTAGTTTTAGCTATTCCCAATCTAAATACAGTATTATCTAATCTAGATTCCAATAACTGAAGTAAAACCTCACCAGTTACACCCGACTTACTATTTGCTTTATCAAAAAGATTTCTAAATTGTCTTTCTAATAATCCATATGTAAATTTAGCCTTTTGCTTCTCCATCAACTGGATTGCATAATCAGACTTTTGTTTTCTTCTCTTTCCAGTTCCGTGCTGTCCAGGAGGATATTTACGTCTTTCGAAAGACTTATCATGTCCGTAGATAGCTTCACCTAAAGCTCTAGCCTTTTTGGTCTTTGAACCTGTATATCTCGCCATTACAAATAAATATTTATAAGATTATACTCTTCTTTTCTTAGGAGGTCTACAACCATTGTGTGGCATAGGTGTAGTATCCTTAATTCTTGTTACTTTAATACCAACAGCATCAATTGCTCTAATAGCAGCTTCTCTTCCCGATCCAGGTCCTTTCACAAATACTTCAACGTGTTTCACACCAGCATCGAAGGCAGTTTGTGCTGCACCAGTAGCAGCTTGTTGAGCTGCGAATGGCGTATTTTTCTTAGAACCTCTAAATCCAGACTTACCAGCAGATCCCCAAGAAATAACTTGACCTTGATTATTGCAGATTGATATAATAATATTATTAAAGCTAGCTTGAATGTACGCCAATCCGTCAGCCGTAATTGGAACATTTCTCTTTTTAACTTTCCTTCCTTTAGCCATAACTTATTATTTAGTTGCTTTTTTCTTATTTGCTACAGTCTTCTTCTTACCCTTTCTAGTTCTAGCATTAGTTTTGGTCTTTTGCCCTCTTACAGGAAGACCTCTTCTGTGCCTCAAACCTCTATATGAAACGATATCCATAAGACGCTTAATGTTCAATTGAACTTCACTTCTAAGCTCTCCTTCTACAGTATATTCATCCTGCAATAATTTAGAGATAAACTTAACGTTTTCGTCAGTCCAGTCTTGAACTTTTGTATTAATATCAATACCAGCTCTTTCAAGTATTTCAGCCGCTCTACTTCTACCTATTCCGTAGATATATGTAAGGCCAATAACACCTCTTTTATTTCTTGGTAAATCTACACCTGCTATCCGTGCCATATTCTAATAATTATCCTTGACGTTGTTTAAACTTAGGATTCTTTTTATTTATAATATAAATTTTCCCTTTTCGTCTAACGATCTTACAATCTGCAGATCTTTTTTTAACCGATGCTCTAACTTTCATTCTTAAGTTATTTTTAGCTTTTACTTGTATCTATAAGTTATACGCCCTCTACTTAAATCATACGGCGACATTTCTACTGACACTTTATCACCCGGAAGAATTCTAATATAATTCATCCTCATTTTTCCAGATATAGTAGCTACTATCAAATGATCATTCTCTAATCTAACTCGAAACATCGCATTAGAAAGCGCTTCTTCGATAGTCCCATCTAATGTTATAAGATTTTTTTTACTCATTTTTTAAATTGGAGTGCAAATATCTAAAAAAATACCTAAATATCAATAAGATAGCTGCTTTTTTTTATTTCATCCTTTAAAAAAGAATGATCAGATAAAATATCAGCTTTCCCTTTTCTTATCGCTACTGAATGCTCGTAATGAGCAGCAGCTTTTCTATCTTGAGTGGAAATGGTCCAACCATCATCCTCTTGTTTTACTTTTCTCGAACCTAAAGTTATCATTGGTTCTATTGCTATGACCAATCCTTCTTTTAGTAAAGGTCCTTGTCCTCTTCTTCCATAATTGGGAACATCTGGCTTTTCGTGTAATTTCCTTCCCAATCCATGCCCTACCAATTCTCTAACTACACCATACTTGTGTTTCTTCTCAGTATGAAACTGAATCGCATGACTAATGTCACCAACTCTTCTCCCAGCCACAGCATTTTCGATTCCCAAATATAATGACTCATTTGTCACTCTACATAAATCAATTACTTCGTCTTCAACACCGTCGAACATAAATGTGTAAGCCGCATCACCGTAAAATTCATTTTTGTACACACCACAATCGATAGAAGCAATATCTCCTTCTTGAAATACTCTACCTGTAGGCAGACCATGAACAACTTGTTCATTTACCGAAATCAACAATGTTGATGGGCAACCATAAAGACCTTTGAAACCTGGAACAGCATCGTGATCCCTAATAAATTCTTCTGCAGCTTTATCCACATCTTCACCTTTTACACCAGGCTTTAATAATGATGCTACATAAGCCAATGTTTTAGATACTAATAAGCAACTTTCGCGAATTAGTTCTATTTCATCATTGGTTTTAAAAATCATTGAATTTTAATTAGAAGCTTGCTCCAATTTGCATTCCTCCACCACTTCTTCCTTTCAACTTACCTGATTTTACCAAGCCATCATACTTTCTCATCAGTAAGTAACTTTCAATTTGTTGCAATGTATCAAGAACAACACCAACAAGAATAAGTAAAGAAGTTCCACCAAAGAATAGTGCAAAAGAATCACTGACTCCAAATGCTGCTACTATGGCAGGGAATATAGATATGATTCCTAGAAAAATAGAACCAGGTAATGTTACACGAGTAGTCAAAGCATCAATGTACTCTTCTGTATCGTCACCAGGTTTCACACCAGGAATAAATGAATTCTGTCTTTTCAAATGCTCAGCATATTGTTTAGGATTAACAATAAGAGCAGTATAAATGTAAGTGAATACAACAACTAAAATAAAAAAGATGATGTTGTAAGGAATAGACTTCCAATCACTTAATTGAATCATAAAATTGCTTTGCTCACCTCCATTCGCGGCAGACCAACCAGCTATGGTAACTGGTAAAAACATAATAGCTTGAGCAAAGATAATTGGCATTACACCAGAAGCGTTCACCTTTAAAGGAATGTAATCTCTATTTCCCTGAACAGGCATTTCACCAGAAGTCCTACCTACCATTCTTTTAGCAAACTGAATAGGAATCTTACGTACTCCTTGTACAATTAGAATAGATGCCAAAACAACTAAGAACAATACAGCCAATTCAAGAATTAATATAAAGAATCCAGAACTTGCCAATTGTGCTTGTATCTCTCCAAAAAACGATCTTGGTAAAGTAGCAATAATACCAATCATGATCAATAAAGAAATACCATTACCAATACCACGATCAGTTATTTTCTCACCTAACCACATTGCGAAAATAGTACCTGTAGATAGGATGATTGAATTACTCAAGAAAAATACGTTCTTACTTACACCAGGGTCAATCGCACCAGGAGTATTAGCAAGGTAAGCTAAATATCCACCACCTTGAACCAAGGTAATGAACACAGTAAGTAAACGTGTATATTGAGTAATTTTCTTTCTACCTGATTCTCCTTCTGACTGTTGAAGCTTTTGAAAATACGGAACCGCAAATCCCAATAATTGAAGTATAATGGATGCGGTAATATAAGGCATGATTCCAAGTGCAAAAATGGCACCTTGATTAAATGCTCCTCCAGTAAAATTATTAATTAAGCTTAATATATCGTTGGTCCCTCTATCACTAACAGCATTACTTAAAGCATCAGCATCGACACCTGGTAATACTATAAAAGAGCCCAATCTAAATATAGCTAGGATCATAAGAGTAAAGAGAATTTTGTCTCTAAGCTCTTTAATTTCCCAAATATTTTTTATTGTTTCAACAAATTTCATGCCTTAAAAAGTATAATGATTATTCAGATACAACTGAACCGCCAGCAGCTTCGATTTTAGCTTTTGCTGATTCAGAAATGTATTGTGCTTTTACAGATAGTTTTGCAGTAATATCACCGTCAGCTAAGAACTTAACTCTATCTGATGGTGAAACAATACCCAAATCTACAAGAACTTCTTTAGAAATATCAGTTACGTTGTATTTTTCTGCAATAGCTTGAAGCCTACCAACATTCATTGGGACATAAGAAACTCTATTGAAATTCTTAAATCCTCTTTTTGGTAATCTCATTTGAAGTGGCATCTGACCACCTTCAAAATTTCTCTTAGACTTATAACCAGATCTAGATTTTGCACCTTTATGACCTCTTGTTGAAGTACCACCTCTTCCTGATCCTTGTCCACGTCCAACTCTTTTTGAAGCCTTTACAGATCCTTTTGCTGGTTTTAAACTATTTAAATTCATCAGAATTATCCTTTTCTAGATTATAAATTTTCAACTGTAACTAAGTGACTAACCTTAGCTACCATTCCTAAAATTTGAGGAGTTGCCTCTTTTTCCACTGATTGATGCATCTTACGAAGACCTAAAGCTTTGATTGTATCCTTTTGCTTCTTAGGTCTATCGATGATACTTCTAACTTGAGTTATTTTAATCTTGCCCATGGAGCTTTCTTTTTATTGTTTGAATTAACCTTCAAATACTTTTTCTAATGATATTCCTCTTTGACGAGCAACTTCCTTAGCGTCTCTTAACTTAACTAATGCATCAACAGTAGCCTTCACCACATTATGAGGGTTAGAAGATCCTTGAGATTTTGCCAATACATTGTGTACTCCGGCAATTTCCAATACCGCTCTCATTGCACCACCTGCAATTACCCCAGTACCATCTGCTGCAGGCTTGATTAAAACCTTTCCAGCACCGTACTTTCCTTTTTGTTCATGAGGAATTGTACCATTAATAATAGGAACCTTAACCAAGTTCTTCTTGGCATCATCAACTGCTTTAGCAATGGACTCAGATACATCTCTTGCTTTACCAAGACCATATCCAACCGTACCTTCACCATCACCAACAACTACAAGAGCAGAGAAACTAAACGTTCTACCCCCTTTCGTTACTTTAGCAACCCTTGCTAAGTTTACTAACTTATCTTTAAGTTCAGTATCTGTAGGTTTAACCCTTTTCGTATTTTCGGCCATTATAATATAATTATATAATTAATTTAGAAAGATAAACCAGCTTCTCTTGCGCCTTCAGCAAGTGCTTTAATTCTACCGTGGTAAAGGTTTCCACCTCTATCAAATACTATAGAATCAAAACCCGCAGCCTTAACTTTTTCTCCAATAGCTTTACCCACTTCTTTTGCAATCTCAGATTTACTTCCAGTTGCATCAACTTGTTTACTAGAAACAGAAGCTAGAGTAACACCATTAACATCATCAATACATTGAACATATATGTTCTTATTACTTCTAAAGATACTCATACGAGGTTTAGAGGCAGTACCGCTGATTTTTTTACGGATTCTTCTTCGAATCTTACTTTTTTGAATTCTCTTACTATACATTTTACTAAATTATATAGATTATTTACTAGCTGTCTTACCAGCCTTTCTTCTAATTTGTTCTCCTAAGAAACGAACACCTTTCCCTTTATAGGGCTCAGGCTTTCTGAATGCTCTTACCTTAGCTGCAACTTGACCAAGAAGTTGTTTGTCTATTGAAGATAAAATCACCATTGGATTTTTACCCTTTTCAGTCTTAGTCTCCACTTTAACTTCATCAGGAACGTAAAAATAAATAGGGTGAGAATATCCAAGAATTAATTCCAATAGATTTCCCGTATTAGTAACCCTATATCCAACACCGACCAACTCAAGAGTTTTAGTGTATCCATTAGTTACACCTTCAACCATATTGCTAATAAGAGCTCTTGATAGACCATGTAAAGATCTATGCTTTGGGTTATTACTTGGTCTAGCGACAGAAAGTACACCACCCTCAATTGATACTGTTAAATCCTGATCAATAGATTCATTTAACTCACCTTTAGGTCCCTTTACCGTTACCACATTACTCTTACTAATATCAATAGTAACTCCAGAAGGTATTTCTATAGGTGCTAAGCCTACTCTTGACATCTTTAATGTTCTTTTTTATTAATTAATATACGTAACAAAGTACTTCTCCACCAACGTTAGCCGCTCTAGCTGCTTTGTCAGTAATAACACCTTGTGAAGTAGAAACTATAGCAACTCCAAGACCGTTTGCAATCCTAGGAATATCATTTGCTTTTGAATACTTTCTAAGACCAGGTCTAGAAATTCTACCTAACTTCTTAATAACAGGTTCTTTCGTTTTCTTATCGTATTTAAGTGCAATTAATATTTCACCTTGAACCGTTGCATCGTCATCAAACTTATACTTTAAAATATAACCTTGATCATACAATATTTCTGTTATCGCCTTTTTCAAATTAGAAGCAGGAATATTTACTATCGTATGTCCCGCTTTCTGAGCATTACGAATTCTTGTAAGATAATCTGCTATTGGATCTGTAACCATCATAGTTTTATACAGCTTAAATATTAACGTTAATTACCAACTTGCCTTAGTCACACCAGGAATAAGTCCTTCATTTGCCATCTTTCTAAACATAACTCTGTTGATGCCAAACTTTCTCATATACCCTTTGGGTCTCCCAGTCAACTTACATCTATTGTGAAGTCTAACTTTCGAACTATTTCTAGGTAATTTATCTAAAGCTTCGTAGTCACCAGCTTCTTTAAGTTGCTTTCTTAATTCAGCATACTTAGCTACCAACTTCTCTCTTTTTTTCTCTCTTGCGATAATTGCTTTCCTAGCCATGATCTAGTTATTTATATTTTTAAAAGGCAAGCCTAATAATCTCAATAATTCATATGCTTCTGCATCAGTTTGAGCAGTCGTAACAAAAGTGATATCCATACCCGTAATTTTGTTTACCTTATCGATATCAATTTCAGGAAATATAATCTGCTCAGTAATACCCATAGTGTAATTTCCTCTTCCGTCGAATCCTTTATCATTGATACCTCTAAAGTCTCTAACTCTTGGCAAGGCAACAGTGATTAATCTGTCTAAGAATTCGTACATTCTTTCTCTTCTCAACGTAACCTTAGCACCAATAACCATTTCTTCTCTCAATTTGAAATTAGAAATTGACTTACGTGCTTTAGTAGGTACAGCTTTTTGCCCAGAAATCGTTGTCATTTCAGACAAAGCAGCATCAACCAATTTTTTATCTTGAGTAGCTCCACCAACACCCTGGTTTAAACAAATCTTTGTTAATTTAGGTATTTGCATAGAAGACTTATAGCTGAACTTCTCATGAAGCGCTTCTTTAATCTCCTTCTCGTACTTCTCTTTAAGTCTGATTACGTATTCCATTATTTAATAATTTCTCCAGATTTTTTTGAATAACGGACATTCTTTCCGTCCACCTTTTTTCTACCAATTCTAGTAGGTTCTCCAGATTTTGGATCAATTAGCATTAAGTTTGAAATGTGGATAGAAGCTTCAATCTCATTGATTCCACCAGGATTATTCTCCGTAGCCCTAGTATGCTTCTTAACCATATTTAGTCCTTCAACAGTTGCTCTATTTGTTTGGCTAAATACATCGATCACCTTACCTTCTTGTCCTTTAGCTGAACCAGAAATCACTTTTACAAGATCACCCTTTTTAATATGAAGTTTTGGTGCGAACCTCTTTGTATTATTACTATTTGTCATGATTCGTATTTAGTATATTAAAGCACTTCTGGTGCTAATGATACAATTTTCATATAATCTTTATCCCTCAATTCTCTAGCAACAGGTCCAAATATACGTGTACCTCTTGGCTCACCTGAAGCATTTAACAATACAACTGCGTTATCATCAAATCTAATGTAAGAACCATCCTTTCTTCTGATTTCTTTCTTTGTTCTTACGATTACTCCCCTTGATACGGTACCCTTCTTGACACCACCTGGAGCAACATCTTTAACAGTAACCACAATTTCATCACCTACTGAAGCATATCTTCTCTTAGTACCGCCTAGTACTCTAATACAAAGTACCTCTTTTGCTCCACTGTTATCTGCTACCTTTAATCTAGACTCTTGTTGAATCATTTTCTAAAAAATTTAAGCGATTTATTATTTAGCTTTCTCTAAAATTTCGACCAAACGCCATCTTTTTCTTGCACTTAGAGGTCTTGACTCCACTAGTTTAACCGTATCACCTTGTTGGCATTGGTTATTCTCATCGTGAGCCATGAATTTTTTTGTCTTCTTTACATATTTTCCATAGATAGGGTGTTTAATCCTTCTTTCTACAGAAACTGTAATTGACTTATCCATTTTTGCACTTGTAACAAGTCCAATTATTTGTTTACGGATCGCCTTTTTCTCTGACATAGTATTAATATTTAAATATTATCTTCTTCTTTCTCTAATTTTAGACCTCTTTGCAAGTTCCTCTTCACCCATTGCTTTCACTTCACGAGCTCTAAGTTCAGTATTTACTCTTGCAATTTCTTTTCTCATGCTTCTAATTTGTAAAGGATTTTGAATTCCTCTTACAGCATGATCAAATTTCATCTTTTTAAGCTCTTCATTCAACTCATTCAACTCATTCAAAAGAGTATCCTGATCCATTGCTTGAAGCTCCGTTGTTCTCTTAGTTGCCATCTTCGCAAATATTATTATTGTACATAATCATGTCTAACCACAAAACTAGTGTGCACAGGTAACTTCTGAGCTGCAAGTCTAAGAGCTTCCTTAGCTACATCCATAGGCACACCATCCATTTCGAACATTATAGTTCCAGGCTTAACATTAGCTACCCAATGATCTAAAGCTCCCTTACCTTTACCCATCCTTACCTCTGCAGGTTTAGATGTAATAGGTTTATCTGGAAATATTCTAATCCACACTTTACCTTCCCTCTTCATATATCTAGTCATTGCAATCCTTGCAGACTCGATCTGTCTATTGGTGATACGAGCAGAATCTAAAGACTTTAGTGCAAAAGAACCAAAACTGATGGTGTAACCTCTACCAGCATTACCTTTGATTCTTCCTTTCTGCTGTTTCCTATACTTTGTTCTTTTTGGTTGTAACATGATTTAAATATATTATAATGTTCTACCGAACTTTATGAACCAAATTCAAATTTAATTATCTTCTATTACCGCGATTATTTCCACGGTTTCCACCACGGTTGTTACCACGATTATTTCCTCTTCCTCCTCTATTATTTCCTCTTCCTCCTTTAGTCTGAACACCTACATTTGGCGATAAATCTCTCTTTCCAAGTACTTCCCCATTACAGATCCATACTTTGATACCTATCAATCCATAAACAGTAAGTGCTTCACTCAATTTATAATCGATGTCTGCTCTAAAAGTATGAAGAGGTGTTCTACCATCTTTATACTCCTCGCTTCTTGCCATATCTGCACCGTTCAATCGACCACTAATTCTAACTTTTATCCCTTCAGCACCAGCTCTCATCGTAGATTGAATCGCCATTTTAATAGCTCTTCTATAATTTATTCTAGACTCAATTTGCTTCGCTATAGTCTCTCCAACGATAGCCGCATCAAGTTCTGGCTTTCTGATCTCAACGATATTGATTTGGACCTCTTTACCAGTTAATTTCTTTAACTCCTCCTTAATTCTATCTACTTCTGAACCACCTTTTCCGATAATAATACCAGGTCTTGAAGTATTGATAGTTACAGTTACTCTTTTAAGAGTACGCTCAATAATTATCTTAGAGATTCCTCCTTTAGATATTCTGGCTTTAAGGTATTTTCTGATGTTCTCGTCTTCTACAACTTTATCAGCAAAACCTTTATTACTGTACCAGCTAGAGTCCCATCCTCTGATAATACCTAACCTGTTGCCTATTGGATTTGTCTTTTGACCCATGAGTGCTTATTTAGTAATTATTGTTCTGTTTCTTCGATTGGCACTCTGTTATCCACAACAAGAGTGACATGATTAAATCTTTTTCTAATTCTATGTGCTCTACCATGAGGTGCAGGTTGAAATCTTTTCAACATTGTACCACCATCAACAAAAGCAGTCTTCACATACAAATCATGATCTTCAGCGCTACTACTTCCCTCTGTTTTATACTCCCAGTTTGCGATTGCAGAAAGTAAAAGCTTCTCAACCCATACACCACCTTCTCTCTTCGTATATTTTAATATATTAAGAGCATCCATGACTGATTTACCTCTTATGGCATCTACCACAAGTCTCATCTTTCTAGGAGACATAGGGCAATTCCTTAATTTAGCTACAGCTTCCATGATTACGAATTATATTCTTTTTTTTAATTATTTTCTATTTCCTGAATGACCTTTATATGTACGTGTAGGAGAAAATTCACCCAATTTATGTCCTACCATATTTTCAGTAACGAATACAGGTACAAATGTCTTTCCGTTGTGCACCGCAATTGTATGTCCCACCATTGAAGGAATTACCATTGACGCTCTTGACCAAGTCTTGATTACTGACTTCTTAGTACTTTCATTTGCTTTTTCAACCTTAGCTAAAAGCTTATGAAATACGTATGGTCCTTTTTTTACTGATCTAGCCATTACTTATTATTTAGTCTTTCTTCTACTGATGATTAATTTATTCGATGCCTTATTAGGATTCCTAGTTTTCTGACCTTTAGCCATAATACCAGTTCTTGATCTTGGGTGTCCTCCAGAAGCTCTACCTTCACCACCACCCATTGGGTGATCAACAGGGTTCATTGCCACACCTCTTACATGAGGTCTTCTGCCCTTCCATCTAGATCTACCAGCTTTACCACCAACTGTTTGAGCGTGTTGGATATTACTAGTAACACCCATTGTTGCTTTACATGTCAGTAAGATTCTTCTTACTTCACTTGAAGGCAATTTTACGATAGCATATCTTCCTTCTTTACCAGTTAGAGTTCCAACTGTACCAGCACTTCTCGCTAAAGCTGCTCCTTTACCCGGAGTCATTTCAATACAGTGGATGTTTGATCCTAAAGGAATATCCGAAAGATATAATGCATTACCTACTTCAGGCGTAGCTTCCTTACCAGACATAATGGTATCACCTACATTCAATTTGTCCGGAGCGATAATATATCTTTTCTCTCCATCAACATAATTGATTAAAGCAATAAATGCTGTTCTGTTTGGATCGTATTCAATACCAGCAACTTTACCAGGGATATTCTCTTTATCTCTTTTAAAGTCGATGACTCTATATTTTCTCTTATGACCACCACCGATTTGTCTCATGGTCATCTTTCCCTTATGGTTACGACCACCACTCTTACTTAAACCAACAGTAAGTGACTTCTCAGGAGTGCTTTTTGTAATTTCGTTAAAAGCATTTCCAACTCTAAATCTTGTACCAGGAGTAACTGGACTGAATTTTCTAACTGCCATTTTCTTTACTCTTTATTATTATTGAGCTTCTGCTCCATAAATATCAAGTTCATCACCTTCAGCAAGTGTAATCACTGCCTTTTTGTAAGAACTGACTCTTCCTTTCAAATATCCTGATCTGGTATTTCTACCTTTCACCTTACCAGGTGTTCTCATCGTATTAACCGCAATACAAGTTACATCAGGGAACATTTCTGAGAATGCTTTACCAATTTCAATCTTATTTGCTGTTTTTTCAACGACAAAGCTGTATTGGTTTAATTTAGTAGACAATTTGTCCGCCTTTTCAGAAATTATTGGTTTTAATATAATACTCTTTTTCATCGTATTTAATTATGCCAGTTTATTAATAGCATCCTCAAGGATGATCAATTCATTTGCATGCAACAATTCGTATGTATTAACATCCTTTGCATTAATATATCCTGTATTAGGAATATTTCTAGCAGACAAATAAACATTATTATTATACTCACCACCAACAAAAAGCGTTTTAGAATCCGCTATTCCCATATTTGTAAGAATTGCAGTAAATTCTTTTGTTTTTGGTGCATCAAGGCTGAAATTTTCAACTACTTTGATCTTTCCATTTTTCATCTTATCAGAAAGAACAGAATATCTAGCCAATTTCTTAACCTTATCGTTCAATTTAATGTTGTACTTTCTTGGGCGAGGTCCAAAAATAGTACCACCACCTTTAAAAATAGGAGATCTTAAGGAACCAGCTCTTGCTCCACCTGTACCCTTTTGTCTTTTGAACTTCTTTGTAGTACGACTAACTTCACCTCTCTCTTTCGCCTTATGAGTACCTTGTCTTTGCGCAGCATTATATTGCTTTACAGCAAGATATACACTGTGTTCATTTGGAGTAATACCAAATACATCTTCTGACAATTCAACTGACCTTCCTGTACTTTGTCCTTGTATATTTAATATATCTATTTTCATCGTATTACTTTTGAATAATTACAAATGAACCTTTGTGACCAGGTACTGCACCTTTAATCAACATTATATTCTTTTCTGGTAACAATTTGAACACTTTCAAATTCTTGGTAGTTACCATCTTGTTTCCTGTTTGTCCGGCCATACGCATCCCTTTAATAACCTTAGAAGGCGTTGCAGATGCACCAATTGATCCAGGAGCTCTTAATCTATTGTGCTGACCGTGAGTAGCATCACCAACACCATGGAAGCCATGACGTTTAACAACCCCTTGAAAACCCTTACCCTTAGATTTTCCAGATGCAGACACCTTATCTCCTTCTGCAAAAACATCTTCAAGGCTTACTTGATCTCCAATTGCTTTTTCTAAAGAGCAATCACGAAATTCAACAACTTTTCTTTTAGGAGTAGTATTGGCTTTTGAAAAGTGCCCGTTAAGAGCTTTAGAAACTCTTTTCTCTTTAGCCTCACCAGTTGATAATTGTAACGCGTAATAACCATCAGAATCCATAGTTTTTACTTGCGTAACAATATTTGGTGCTACCTCAAGCACTGTACATGCTACATATTTCCCAGCGCTATCAAAAACACTGGTCATACCTATTTTTTTACCAATTAAACCATTCATAGTTTATTATTTTGGCGAAGAATAATCCTACCTCTGCACAAGACAGAAGTAGAAAATTCTCTTATTTATTATTCAATTAAAAATTAAGTCAATTTGACTTGGATATCTACACCACTTGGAAGTTCCAGTTTAGAAAGCGCATCCACCGTCTTTTGGGTAGGAGTAAATATCTCAATAAGTCTTTTATGTGTTCTCATTTGGAACTGCTCACGAGATTTCTTATTTACATGCGGCGAACGCAAAACTGTAAAGATTTCTTTCTCAGTGGGCAGCGGAATCGGTCCCGATATTACGGCACCACTATTCTTAACCGTTTTTACGATCTTCTCCGTACTCTTATCCACTAGATTGTGATCGTAAGAACGAAGTTTGATCCTAATTTTTTGATTCATGACCCTTTAAATTCTATTATTGTTTCATTAAACGGCTGCAAAAGTAACCATTTAATTTGAATTATCCTAATTTATTTAATCAACATTTACAGAACCCTTCGCTTTTGCGATTACATCCTCAGAAACACTCTTTGGTGCAGGAGCAAAATGCGAGAATTCCATTGTACTACTAGCTCTACCAGAAGTAATAGTCCTTAGTTCTGTAACATATCCAAACATTTCAGCAAGAGGAGCTTCTGCTTTGATAGAAACTGCTCCACCAGGTCTTTGATCTTGACCTTTAGGCAAGCCTCTTCTTCTGTTCAAATCTCCAATCACACTACCTACGTATTCTTCAGGAGTAGTAATTTCGATTTTCATGATTGGCTCCAACAATACTGGTTTTGCACTTGCAGAAGCAGCTTTAAACCCTTCTTTAGCACATAGTTCGAATGCCAATGGTTTAGAATCCACTGCGTGGGTCTTACCATCGTAAATTCTTACTTTCATACTATCAATGCTGTAACCTGCCAATATACCATTGTCCATCATTGCATTGAATCCCTTAACAATACTTCCGTGGTATTCCTTAGGAATAGATCCTCCAAAAATATTGTTAACAAACTGAAGTTTTGTCTTACCATTCTTAAAGTCATCGCTTTCTAAAAACTCTTCATCTGCAGGTCCTAATTCAAAAGACATTTCTGCGAAAAGTCCAGATCCACCTGATTGCTTTTTTAATCTTTCAGTATGATCAACTGTAGCAGTAAGCGCTTCTTTATATGATACTTGAGGAGCTCCTTGATTACAATCAACTTTAAACTCTCTCTTTAGACGATCTAAGATAATTTCCAAGTGAAGCTCACCCATACCGCTAATTACAGTCTGGTTAGTATCTTCATCAAATCTCACCTTAAAAGTTGGATCTTCTTCAGCAAGTTTCGCTAAAGCCATACCTAACTTATCCAAATCTTTTTGACTCTTAGGCTCAACCGCCACTCCAATTACTGGATCTGGGAATACCATTGATTCCAAAACGATAGGAGCACTTTCAGCACATAATGTATCACCAGTTCTAATGTCTTTAAATCCAACACCAGCAGCAATATCACCTGCTTCTACTCTATCAATTGCATTTTGCTTGTTAGAGTGCATCTGATATAACCTTGAAATACGCTCTTTTGAATCAGATCTTGTATTCTTGATATAAGATCCTGCATCCAATGCACCAGAATAAACTCTAAAGAATGCCAAACGTCCTACATAAGGATCCGTAGCAATCTTAAATGCCAAAGCAGCAAATGGTTCATCAACAGATGGCTTTCTCACTTCTTCTTCTCCAGTCTTAGGGTGTGTACCTTTTACAGCATCAACATCCAATGGAGATGGCAAGAATGCACATACCGCATCCAATACTGCTTGAACTCCTTTATTTTTAAATGCTGATCCACACATCATTGGAACAAACTTATTGTCCAATACAGCACCTCTTACAGCATTAATCATTTCTTCTTCTGTAATACTATCTGGATCTTCGAAAAACTTCTCCATCAAAGTATCATCATATTCAGCAACGGCTTCCAAAAGTTTCTCTCTCCACTCCATTACAGTTTCTTCCAAATCTGCAGGAATATCGATTACTTCGAAAGTCATTCCCATATCGTGCTCATTCCACACGATAGCTTGGTTGGTAATTAAGTCTACCACACCTTTAAATCTTTCTTCAGCACCAATAGGAACTTGAAGAGGAATTGCATCTGAACCTAGTTTTTCCTTAACATCTTTAACTACTGAAAAGAAATCTGCTCCAGATCTATCCATTTTATTAACAAACCCAATTCTTGGCACCTTATAGTTATCCGCCAATCTCCAGTTCGTTTCTGATTGAGGCTCTACACCAGATACTGCACAGAAAAGGAATACAAGACCATCTAATACTCTCAACGATCTGTTTACCTCAACGGTAAAATCCACGTGACCGGGAGTATCAATAATGTTCATAGGATACTCTTGATCCTTCCATATCCACTTTGTCTTAGTAGCAGCAGAAGTAATAGTAATACCTCTTTCTTGCTCTTGCTCCATCCAGTCCATTGTAGCAGCTCCATCGTGAACCTCTCCAATTTTGTGACTCATACCAGTATAATACAACACCCTTTCAGTAGTTGTTGTCTTTCCTGCATCAATGTGAGCAGCAATACCAATGTTTCTAGTGTATTTTAAATCTTTAGCCATTACAACGATTACAATTTAAAAGTTTCTTTATTTAATTTCAATTAAGCTCTAAAGTGTGCAAATGCTCTATTCGCTTCAGCCATTCTATGCGTATCCTCTCTTCTTTTCACAGAAGCTCCTTCACCCTTACTTGCTGCAATTAATTCTGCTGCAAGCTTCTCAGCCATACCTTTACCACTTCTCTCTCTTGCAAATCTAATCAACCACTTCATACCAATAGACTGCCTTCTTTCTGGTCTAATTTCAGTAGGAATTTGGAAAGTTGCACCACCAATTCTTTTCGACCTAACCTCAACACCAGGCATCGCATTTTCAAGTGCCTTCTTCCACACATCGTGCGCACTCTCACCAGTCTTATCGGCAATTTTGTCGCATGCATCATAGAAGACCTTAAATGTAGTACTCTTCTTTCCGTCAATCATCATATTATTAACGAACTGCGTTACCATTGGATCACCAAATACCGGATCTGGTTGAATTACTCGTTTTTTTGGCTTTCTTTTCCTCATATCTTATTTAAAATATAAAATGACTATTTATTATTTCTTCTTAGTTCCGTACTTGGATCTACTTTGCTTTCTATCTGTAACACCAGCTGTATCTAAAGCTCCCCTTACGATAGTATATCTTACACCAGGCAAATCCTTAACCCTTCCTCCTCTAATCAACACGATAGAGTGCTCTTGAAGGTTATGTCCCTCACCAGGTATATATGCAATCACCTCGATACCGTTAGTCAACCTAACCTTAGCAACCTTTCTCAAAGCTGAGTTAGGCTTCTTTGGTGTCGTAGTATACACCCTTGTACACACACCTCTTTTCTGAGGACACGAATCAAGTGCTCTACTCTTTGACTTGGCGATAATTTGTTTTCTACCTTTTCTTACTAACTGATTGATAGTTGGCATATTATGTACTTAAATTTATTATCTTTAATTCAATGTTTTAGCTCCCTTTACTCAAAAGAGACCGCAAAAGTACAACAATATTTGAAAATTTCAAACTTAATTTTTAAAATAGAAGTATTTTTATTAAATATAAACACATGATTTATTAGGAGTTATGATTAAAAACCGTACTTATTCCCATTCACCACCATCATACATATAATATTTCTACATTTATAACAACCTATAGTAGAAGATCTAACTCTCCAGATTACCCAATTAAATGCTCCACATTAAGTTCCAATATCATTCGCTGGTTAAGCACCTAACAATCTGATAATTTTAACATTATACCATCATAAGATTAGATCATTTTGTAGCAAACCTATCCTTGATTTTGAAAATATACTTGACAATGGTTTTGGTGATTTATTTCTATACCAAGATAATTGTCATTTTTCAATTAGAAAATCCAATAATTAGACTATAAATTTCATCTTTGCAAAAAATTCATTTCACCAAACCACTTTAATTAATTTAGAATGAGCAAGGATATTGCAACTCGTGCAGCAGATAACATCAGAATTCTTTCAGCTGCAATGGTAGAAAATGCCAATTCAGGACACCCTGGAGGTCCAATGGGAGGCGCAGATTTTATTCAAATTTTATATTCGGAATTCTTGAATTTTGATCCTGAAGATCATAATTGGCCCTTTAGGGATCGCTTCTTCCTTGATCCAGGGCACATGTCTGCCATGTTGTACAGTCAATTACATTTGATTGGAAGTTTTTCTATGGAAGACTTGAAAAATTTTAGACAATGGGGAAGCCCTACGCCTGGACACCCTGAAGTAGATTTCGCAAGAGGAATAGAAAACACCTCTGGTCCTCTTGGGCT
The DNA here is from genome assembly GCA_965230345.1 of Saprospiraceae bacterium. Classification (GTDB taxonomy): domain Bacteria; phylum Bacteroidota; class Bacteroidia; order Chitinophagales; family Saprospiraceae; genus JADKBO01. The sequence goes on along the minus strand of CBDDKR010000001.1, from coordinate 11,633 downwards.
AGGTCATGCTTTTGGTGCTGGTGCTGCAATTGCCGAAGAATTCTTAAGAACAAGATTTGGCGATTGGATGAGCCACTTTACATACTTGTATATTTCCGATGGAGGAATTCAGGAAGAAATTTCGCAAGGAGTGGGCAGAATCGCTGGACATCTAGGTCTAGGTAAAATAATAATGTTTTACGATGCCAACGACATTCAATTATCAACTACGGTTGGTGAAGTTACAGGTGAGGATACTGCCAAAAAATATGAAAGTTGGAATTGGCATGTATTAACGATTGATGGTAATGATCCAGAATCTATAAGAAATGCAATCAAAGAAGGACAAGCTCAAACTGATAGGCCAACCTTAATCATAGGTCAGACGATCATGGGCAAAGGTGCTGTTACAGAGGCAGGATCTTCATATGAAGGTGAGGTAGAGACTCATGGTAAACCATTGGGTAAATCTAACGCTTCCTTCGAAAAAACAGTAGCAAATTTAGGTGGTGATACTAACGATCCATTTGTAGTATTTGAAGACGTTAAATCTCACTACGAAAATGTGCTAGCAAAGAAAAAATCTATCGTAGCGGAAAGAAAAGAAGTTGAAAAACAATGGAGAGCCAATAACCCTGATTTGTCTAACAAGCTTGATTTGTTCTTAAGCGGAGAGCTCCCTAAATTGAATTGGGAAGAAATCGAAACAAAAGAAAATGACGCGACTCGTAATGCTTCTTCAAAAGTATTATCATTTTTAGCGGATAATGTAGAGAACATGATCGTTTCTTCGGCTGATTTATCTAATAGTGATAAAACCGATGGCTTCCTTAAAAAGTCAAAGGCATTTGTCAAAGGAGATTTTTCCGGAGGATTCCTTCAGGCCGGAGTAGCAGAATTGACTATGGCAGCAATGTGTACAGGAATGGCTCTGCATGGTGGTGTTTTTCCAGTATGCGCAACCTTCTTTGCGTTTTCAGATTATATGAAGCCTGTCCTTAGAGTTGCTGCACTCATGGAAACACCAGTAATGTTCTTGTGGACTCATGACGCCTTTCGTGTTGGAGAAGATGGACCAACGCATCAACCAATCGAACAAGAAACACAACTAAGGCTACTAGAAAAAGTTTACAACCATTCTCATAAGAGCAGCTTTGTTGCATTAAGGCCAGCTGACGGTCCCGAGACAGTAAATGCATGGAAATTCATGTTAGAGGAACAATCGAGGCCTTGTGGTTTGGTGCTTTCTAGGCAAAATATTCAACAAATACCTTCTACTACTGCAAATTCAAGATACGAAGTTGCAACGTCTTCTTCTATGGGAGGCTATATAGCTATAGATTGCGAAGGGACTCCAGATATCGTTTTGATCGCAAATGGATCCGAAGTGTCTACATGTGCGGCAGCACTTCCATTGCTTAATGAAGCAAATGTTAGGGCAAGATTAGTTTCAGTTCCATCTGAAGGTTTGTTCAGGTCACAAAGCCAAGAATATCAAGATGCTGTTATTCCTCCTAGTATAAAGAGATTTGGATTAACAGCAGGTTTATCCCTAAACCTTGAAGGGCTTGTAGGTTCGAATGGAAAAGTATTTGGAGTTAATCACTTTGGTTATTCAGCTCCATACACTGTTTTAGATGAAAAATTCGGTTTCACACCAGAAAACGTCGTAAAAGAGGTAAAGACTTTGTTGGGAATGTAGTCTATCGTTCTTACTCGAAGTATTACTATAGAAAGGAATGGGTAATTATTGATCCATTCCTTTTTTTTGTATAACCCGACAAACTCTTACCTTTAGGCCCATATGTTAAACCTTGCCTATGAAAAATGCACTATTCCTCCTTGCTTTTTGCTTTTGTACAATATTAACATTTGGACAAAAAGTTGAAATAATTAAAACCAACAATGATTTTGTTAAAAAGAAAAAACAAAAATCGTTCTTGTTTATAAGTAGAGATGTTTCTGTGGACACTTTAACATATGTTGCAACAATTTCGTGCAATTCCAATAAAAAATCAAATCTACCAACGCTTTTCAAGAAACTCAGAAAAAAAGGTAACAAACTAGGTGCAAATGCGTACCGTATTTCCTCCATAGAAGATGATTCTTCTGAAATTAATGTCACTCTCGACATCTATGCTGTCTCTAGAAATCAACGCAATACTATTAAAGCTTTTTATCCCTCAGACAAGATATATCTATTTGGACATCCAACTAGAAGCTCAAAATCAATAAAATGCAAAATCAATAAAATCAAGTCTTACATTAAACCCTTTCACTATGTAGAATTAGATCATAATGAAAATAGCGAAACTTCGATTAGTATAGGAGGCTTTTTAGGTAGTAAAATTCGTTTTAATGGTAACGAAAAAAAAGACATCTTCTATCTTACCTTATCTAAAGGAGGACTCGAACCTGGAATTCATCTTGGTCAACCAACCATACACTTCAACAATGGCGACATCAATGTAGTTAATGAGAATCTCGCTCTTTTCCAAATTCAAATTATGAAGCGACAAATGAAATTTTAACCAGACTTCCCACATAATCTTTACATGCACTGAAAGTCGTACTTTGTGAATTACTCGTACAACGCACCTTCCTCTGTATACAGATATTTATTGACAATTCGAATGGTCGCAACGATGGTAATAATAAACGATATGATAAATATTATTCCCAAACTAAGAACTAAAAAATACCACCTAAAAGCGCTTGCAATAAAATCAGAGTTCAGGTATAATGCGCCAATAATTAATAAAATGAAAACCGTAGCCAATGAAAAAGATGTCAGCGAAATTCTTCCCGCAATCTTTAAATAAGGCTGCCTAATAAATCGATCTCGCGCGCCAATAATTTCCATGGTCTTAATCTCCCAACGATCTGCATATAAACTCAAATTGATCGTATTGTAAATGATCACAATGACGAGAATAAGAAAAAACACATTAAGCACGAGTAAGACCAGAGAGATTTTATTTAAGTTGGATTTAATATTATCAATTATGACATTTTCATACACTACATCTCCTACTCCATTTTGATCCTTTATAACTCCTTTCAGTCGCACCAATTCAGATTCTACATAATAATCTGGCAAAACATTAAAGACTATAACATCCATGAATGGCGACTCTTCTTCGTCTATTTGAATTTCTAAAGATCCGCCCATAATCTTGATGGCTTCTTTAGAAGAAACGAAATCTACCGAAGCATCTTTAACTTCCGGCAAATCAGCAATGTATCTACCAATTTCTTTAATTCTATCGGATGACAGACCGTCTTCCAATTCAACAATAATATTAATTCTTTCTTTGACAATAGAAGATATGGCGTTCGAATGAAAAAACAACATCAGAAAAAGACCAATTAATATCAATACAATCGTATGCGAAACGATGGCGTATAAGACGGAAGTTTTATTGTTAGATGTTCTTGCCAATTTTACTTAAATTAATATTAAATAGTATTATTTTTGATTCTTTTGACTACTATAGATCGTTATATTTAACGTCAGAAGTATTTCTTAATGAAACATAAAGCACTTCAAAAGTTGATCAGATGATTTCTTTTTGTTCTCTTAATCGAGCTCAAAATATTTAAAACCATCCGGCTACCTAAAAAGCATTAGTGATACTTCATAAGATTAAACGGAACAAAATTATAAATATACTTTATATGAAGCAGGTTTTCTTACTGATCTTTACCATCACTTGTGGGTTTTCCCAAATTATTGCTCAAGCCAGCTTAGTAAATCCCTCCTTCGAAGACGATCCCAGCGACGCAACCATGCCAAAAGGTTGGTTAGCTTGCAACTCAGGAACTACTCCAGATATACTACCAGGTTACTGGGGGCAATATATGGAAGCCGACCACGGAGACACTTATCTCGGATTGATTACAAGGTCGAATAGCACTTCAGAAAGTATCGGTCAAAGACTTAGCACCCATTTAGATCCCTCTTCTTGTTATGGGTTTAAAATAGCTCTGGCAAAAGCAGGATTATATGCGGGATATAAAAAACCTATAAAACTAAGAGTTTGGTTAGGTAGTTCTAAGTGCTCAAAGGATTTACTTATCTATGAAAGTCCTTTAGTTGAACACCTGGATTGGAAAGATTACATAATCAAGTTCAACACAGATGAAAAAACATACAAGTACATCATCTTCGAAGCTTTTCACAAAGAAGGCTCCTATTCCCATATGGGAAATATACTTCTAGACAATATTTCTACAATAAGTCGATGTGGGAGAGCTTAATTAGCTTGACGCAAAACGCCTAGTTTTCTCCTAAAATTGCGAGGAATTATGAATTCTACCTTATCTCTTCAAGAATTTGATTTGCCTTCTTGTCACCAAGTTTGGCCGCTTCTTTGATATCCTTGATATAACCATTTTTACCAGAATGCTTTTTAGCAAGTCCACGGTATCTTAGAATTTCATACTGTTCCACACCATCCTCATGCACTTTTTCCATTTCTAATGCTTGATTGAATGCAGCCAGCGCTTCTTGATATTCTTCTATTTCCAACAAAGCTTTACCATAACTAAAGAATCCTAGCCTCTTCCACATGATGTTAGAGTCTCCATCCTTAAACTTACGATGTGTGTAGAGTTTCAACTCAAAAATGGCTTTTCTATATTCCTTTAAATACAAATGACAAAGGCCTTTTAATCTTCTAGCCTTCCAATGAATTGGCTCTAAAGCAATAGACTTTTTAATCGCAAAATCCAAATCCTCTGAGGCTTTCTTCCAATCCTTTTCGAGTAAAGCAATTCGAGCTCTACCAAAATAAGCTGAAGGATTTGATGGATCAATATTAATTGATTTTGTATAGTCTCTAACCGCATCGTGATATTTTCTTAATATCAGATTGGTCTTAGCTCTTCTCTCGTAAGCTTGAGCATGACGATCGTGGATTTCAATTGCCTTTGTTAAATCATTGATAGCTGCATCTTGTTGCCCTTCTTGCTTCACCAATGACCGTCCTCTTAAAAAATGTTGGACTGCAGCCTTATCAGATTCTGGCTCCATCAACTCAAAGTGAAGGATATTTCCATTGTCCAGCAACCAAGCTCTTACCGTTCCATTTACTGCAAATTGAACACAATAAGACAAGAGATCTACTGTATTTTTAAAACTTTTTTCAGTGACATTTCCAACAAACCTTGGAATTTCTAAGGACAGCTCTTCTTCATTGAATACGTCCTCAAATTTGAAAATGATATCGTTTTTGTAATAGGTTTCAATCCTATACTGGTACATTTTTACGATCTTATCGTAACTTTTCCTTGTACCAAAATCTAATCTACCCTGAATTATGGTCTTAAAAAATACTAGCAAACCTTAAAGAATTTAGAACTAACAAAAAGAACTTAAAATCAACAAACGAACGCCAAAAATGTGAAGTGAGTAGACCATACATTATAAATTTAGATCAGCAACGCTATTCCACCTTCTATTTAAGACGTAAATCTATCGATTTAAATGAATGTAATGCATTGCAAAATTGCAAAGAAGTTACTACATCTCCAAACTTAAATTAATGTTAATCTCTATTTTTTTTACACAATACACTAACACACTGATAATGTATATTTTACACTAAAATCACTTTGCATTTTGTATCCTTGATGATTAAGGGAATTCCTAAGCAAATAAACTTCATCATATGAGGTAAATTATTCCTTATTCAAAAGCACTGAAACAAAGCGTCAAATGCGAGACCCATTATGATTATAACAAACCGAATTCTTATTGAAATTTAGTACAATCCGCTATGCTAATTTCATTATAAATATAGAAGTGATTTAAACAACCTCAATTAAAAATTTAACAGATTCATACCTCAACAAAATACTCTAAATAAATATCTTAGTCGCATGGAACAAATCCGAAGATTCAATCTTATTAAAATTACACTTGGAATACTACTCTTAAGTTTAGTCGTCTACAAGGCGGTGGTAACTTCAATGACCCATGATGAAAGTGCAAGTTTTATCTACTTTAATCAAAGAAATATAGTATTTGACTTATTTGACTCTACAAAATGGAACAATGCTAATAATCATTGGCTAAACACAATTGCATTTCAAATAAGTAGCAGAATCTTTGGTCATGCAGAATGGAGTATCAGATTATTCAACATCTTGGCATTCGTACTTTATCTCTGGACATCTTACAAATTGTCCAACCTGATGAAAACAAAATCAGCCAATCTCCTCACTTTTTTGCTCTTAGTCGGGAATCCATATTTTCTAGATTTTTTCAGTGTGGCAAGAGGCTATGGCGTAAGTATGTCATTTAGTCTATTTTCATTCTATCACTTTTTGCAATTTTACAGTGGATTAAGAATAAAACATCTGATTACAGGATTATTGGTCTTATTATTATCCACGTTATCCTTATTTTCATCCGTCATATTTTTTCCTGTTTATTTAGGTTCAATATTTTTCTTGTTGATTTGGATAAAGAAGATCCCATTAACTCGACTTATTACTCCATTACTTATTGCTTCAGGATTTGGCTTGATTACCGCTGTATTAATCTGGGTTCCATTTCATCGCCTTTCATCGAATGCAGAATTTAAGTGGGGCGCCAAAACACTTTACGAATGTTTTCAAAGTCTTGCTTTCCACTGCAATTACAGCAATAAACTAATTCCTAATTATCACTTCGTTCTAGCATTTTGTGTCTTTGTTACGATTCTCTTATTAGGGCTTAACTTAAAGGACTTTTTTTCTAAAAACCTTAGTAAACCACATCTCGTTAAAGCTCCTGCACTAATTGCGTTTCTACTATTAATTCTTACCATGGTATTCACTAAGTATGCATTAGGCACATACTACCCTGTAGATCGAAAAACAATTATCTTCATTCCCCTTATAGCATTAGTTGTTGGCAGTTTATTTGACCATCATTCGCAAGTTAAAAACGTTACTTCTTATTTATTATCAGCGGCAATAACTATCCACCTTGCACTTGTTTTCAGACCTAATACAATTAGAGAATGGTGGTATGATAGAGACACAAAGAGCTTTGCCTTGCTAATTAATCAGGATTCTGAAGGCAGGAATTCTTCTGTAGGATGCCACTGGATGTTCCACCCTACTCTATCGTTTTATAGTCAAACCCAATTTACCAATTTAAAAATTGAACCCTATTCCAAAAGAATTAAAACCGAAGACACTCATGATTACTTTGTTTGCTTCGATGCTGATTATAATTCACTAAAGTCTAACTACACCCAATTGCATAGAAATAAGACAGGTCGCATGGTTCTAAAAAGAAAGAAATAGTAGCTTTACCGAATTATTTCTTGCTTTCATCTAAAGTAGTATTCTAAGTTATATAGAATTCTTAGCTTTGATTTAATTGAAAAATATTGAATGTTTTTATTTAAAATACTTCTAGAATCCATACGGCAAGCGACAGAATCTTTAAGAGGAAGTAAACTGCGCACCTTTCTTTCGTTGCTTGGAATTACTATTGGTATTTTTTGCATTATAGCAGTGAAATCTGCCGTTGATTCTCTTCAAGAAAACATCATCTCTGGATTTAATGAGCTTGGAACTGATGTTGTCTACATCGATAAAACTCCTTGGAATGAAGACCCAGATCAAAACTATTGGAAATATGCCAAAAGACCGGACCCATCATACCAAGATTTAGAAGTTGTTTTGGAAAAATCTAAGCTGGCAAGGACTGGAGCTTTCACGGTTTTTACTGGCGGAAAAACAATAAAATACAAATCCAATTCAGTTAGTAATGCTTTTATCATGGGGTCAACCTACCACTACCCCGAAGTTCAAAATTTTGAATTTGAAAAAGGCAGATTCTTCACTAATCAGGAATACGAAAGTGGATCTAATAAAATGGTATTGGGAGCCACAATTGCCAAGGAGCTCTTTAATGTCATAGAACCGACGGGACAAAAGGTCAAACTATTTGGTCAAGAGTACACCGTGATAGGCGTCCTTAAAGCTGAAGGAGAGAACATATTTAATTTCATGAATTTTGATGAAGTTATATGGGTTGGATTCAACAACATTAAAAAATTTGTAAGCACAAAAGACAATAGTCGGATTGGAAAAATGCTTTCCGTCAAAGCAAAGACAAACGTCGAAATGGAAGAATTTAAGAGCGAACTTACCGGAATTCTTAGAGCACATAGAAGACTTAAACCTATCGAAAAAAATAATTTCGCAGTTAATGAACTATCCATGCTCTCACAGGTCCTAGATTCCGTCTTTGGTGTCATTAATATTGCTGGATTTATCATCGGGATATTTGCTCTTATCGTTGGGATGTTCAGCGTAGCCAATATTATGTTTGTCTCCGTTAAAGAACGTACCAATATTATTGGAGTAAAAAAAGCCCTAGGTGCCAAAAGCAATATCATTCTCTTGGAGTTTCTAATCGAAGCTGTAATTCTATGTGTCCTGGGAGGAATCATTGGCTTAGTACTGGTTTATCTAAGTTTACTAGGAATATCAAGTGTTGCTCCTATGACTATGAATTTATCCTTCATCAATTTATTACTGGGATTATTGGCGTCCGTAATTGTAGGAATTATAGCAGGAGTCCTCCCTGCGATAAAGGCATCTAAAATGGATCCAGTAGAAGCCATAAGAGCATAGTTAGCCGTCAATTTATCTTCCATCTCGAGACGAACAATTTCACGAAAATCAGGTTTACTAATGGTGTGAAATGTGATTTTACCAAAAGAGCATTCTTTTGTTCTATCATTTTTTTACTTTTGCACCCTTAAAGTACACATTAGTATATATTCATATGAGGACTAAACTATCAAGTTTTAATTTTGATCTACCTGAATCGTTAATTGCTCAATATCCTTCAAAGGAAAGAGATGAGTCTAGATTGATGGTTGTACATCGAGATACTGGAAAAATAGAACATAAACTTTTTAAAGACGTTTTGGACTATTTTGACGAAGAAGATACTTTTATATTCAACAATACAAAGGTATTTCCTGCAAGGCTATATGGGAACAAAGAAAAAACTGGTGCTAAAATTGAAGTTTTCTTGTTAAGAGAATTGAATGCTAGTGCTAAATTATGGGATGTACTAGTAGATCCTGCAAGAAAAATTCGTGTTGGAAATAAGCTGTACTTTCAAGATGACCAAGGGAATGATGTCATCGTAGCTGAAGTTGTTGATAACACGACAAGTCGAGGAAGAACGATCCGATTTTTCTTTGATGGTACCGATGAAGAATATCGCGAAGCGCTTTATAAATTAGGAAATACACCATTGCCTAAGTACATTAATAGGCCAATGGAAGACATTGATACTGAAAGATATCAAACCGTCTATGCAAAAGAATTGGGGGCAGTTGCTGCACCAACTGCAGGCCTTCATTTCAGCAGACCATTAATGAAGCGTCTAGAGATCAAAGGGATTAATTTTGCTGAGCTTACACTTCATGTTGGACTAGGAACATTTAGAAGCATTGATGTTGAGGATTTGTCCAAGCATAAAATGGATGCTGAATACTTCAAAATCACGCAAGAAGCTGCATCAATGGTAAATACTACGAAAAAAAGTGGTCATAAAATATGTGCCGTAGGAACGACTTCTATGCGAACCATTGAATCGGCAGTATCTGCTAATGGCATGTTAAAGTCGGCAGAGGGATGGACCAACTTGTTTATATATCCTCCATACAACTTTAACATTGCAGATTGTATGATTACCAATTTCCACCTTCCTAAAACCAGTTTGGTGATTATGATTTCTGCTTTTGGTGGTCACGAATTAATCATGGAGGCTTATGAAGAAGCTGTTAAAGAAAAGTATAGATTTTTCAGTTATGGAGATGCCATGCTAATACTTTAAGATATTTAATACGAAGAGATAAAAAAGAGGAACAATGATTTGTTCCTCTTTTTTTATGCTGCCATTCTAAAATTCTTACTTAATTATAATGGGTTACTACTCATTATCACATGTGATCAATTTAGATACGAATCAAACCGATGTATATATCAATTCTATATTATTGATTCTCCATTCAAATCTGTAGTCAACACTTCACTCATGTAATCAAAAAATGGACGCATCGCTCTAAACGAATCCATCACTTTTAAATAGAAGTCATCTTCGTAAATCTCCTTTTCTTCGAACTGTTCTGAAATAATAAACTGCTTCTTTCTAATCAGATGAATAGCAGGATGCTCCTTATCATATCCTCTCGGAGCTGTTTTCAATTCATCACCCTGCAATGCTCCAAAATGCTTCACAAAATTGGCTTCAGTTATGATCTTTTCTATGGTATGGTGATCATAAACGAACTCATCTCGTATTCGCTTTAAATCATCTTTCTCAGGTCCCCAAAATCCGCCTCCTACAAAAATTCCACCTGGCTCCATATGAAAATAGTATCCTCCCCTAAGTTTTTTGGTCGCTCTAGTAAACCCAACACTCATACTCGATTTATACGGTGTTTTATCCTTTGAAAATCGTACATCTCTATAAATACGAAATATCTTATATTTTTCAATATGATCTTCTTTTTCCAATTCTCCTTGAAGTTTTAAAACAAACTCTTTGAAATCTGCTCTAGCATCATCATAATCTTTTTTGTGATTTGTAAACCACACTTTGTTATTATTCTCCTGAATATTCCTTAAAAACTGAAAGGATGATTTTTTAATACTCATATATATTTATAGAATTAATTCAACATTAAACTATAGGAACCTAAAACATGATTTCCTACGTTTGATATTGTAAAGTCAATAAAAATACGAAATTATCGCAGTTTTATAATTTCTTTAAGATTTTTACTTATGATAAAACCGTCATACCTTTAAATAAGAGACTTAATTATGCACATTTTAAAAAGGCTTATTCTTCTACTGTTCTTAATTGGTCCATCTTTTTGCTTGGCTCAAACTGGACAAGACAGCACTGCATTAAGCAAAATCACGAAAAAGGGAATTGATGCCGAGCTAAACACCACAAAACTTTCTCTTGATGGTAAAATCTACACTGCTATGATCACAGAAGATGGCGACACCCTCATTTTGGCAGACCTTGACGACATCAGTGTGACTTCTTTTCGGACATTTGACAGTGACGAAGACTACAAAAAATATATGAAATTCAGGAGGTATGCAGTAAAAGTTTACCCTTATGCGAAAGAAGCCATCCGTATATATAGAGAATGGGAATATGCTTCACAACACCTGAGTAAAAGACAACGGAAGAAAAAAGTAAAAGCTCTCGAAAAAGAGTTGAAGACAGAATTTGAAGAACCACTTAAAAAATTAACCAAACTACAAGGTAAAATAATGATAAAGATGATCGAAAAAGAGACGGACAGATCTATGTATCGCATCTTAAGAGATTTGAAAGGGAGGTTTTCAGCATTTTACTGGCATCAGTTTTCTAAACTTTACACTTACGATTTAAAAGAAGGTTATAATAGAGGTCAATATCAAATATTGGACGCCGTTCTTGATGATTTCGATGTAAGTCATCGAATGGACAATAACTCTACACTTAAGTATATAAAAATAGACAAGATCCGTAAAAAGTAGTTCATATAGTTTATTGATTAAAAATCATGGTTCGTTTTGACCTAGTCCAACGGTCCTCTGAATTTCAATGATCAATATTGGAAATCAAT